>CAVPUC010000004.1:0-1040913 GCA_963708865.1 uncultured Gammaproteobacteria bacterium | reverse complement strand
GCTCCGAACGATCTCCTTCGGCTCCTTCGCCACCTGCGCGTGCGTCGGCAACCACCCCACACCCAAAAGCCCCGCCAACACGACCAGCCGTACATCGAACTTCAAAATCTTCATAAGACCTACACCCTCTAAGATGCAGATTCTTCAATAAGGTTAGCGCTTAGGCATCGACTCTGCATTCGCGGTTGTTTGTACTTTTGGTTGTTATTCCGCAACGATCTGCTTTTGTCTCTGCTTGTTCTCGAGCTGATGGGCTGTTGTCTGTCCTTTTGGTTGTCATCCCGTAGGGATCTGCTTTTGTCTCTGTGTATTTGCAACCCGATAGAGAACATCCTCATACCCACTCCACCCGCACACTCTTCTTCCCCAGCCGTAACGTGGACGACTCCCCCATCGCTTCTCTTCCAATAGTCCCTGTCGGGAACTTTTCTCCATTCACGCTCACCGCATTCTCCCCCAGCTTCCGCGTCGCCTCTGCCGTCGACCTCGCCAGCCCCGCCAGCTCCAGCAGCTTCGGCACACGCATCTCCATTCCCGCCCGTCGATCGGCAGCGAATGCAGCCCCTCGCCGCCAGCGAAATGTCCACCACCGGAACGTCCTCAGGAGCGCCCCGCTGCTGGAACATCTGCGCCCAGCCCTCCGCCGCAGCATCCGCCGCCTCCTCCGAATGGAAGTCCCGCGTAATCGTCCGCGCCAGGTCCTTCTTCGCCTGCATCGGATGCAGCGTGCCGGCCGCGACATCCGTCCCGCATCGCGTCGATCTCCGACTCCGCGCAGATCCGTCAGCAGCGTCCAGTACCGCCACATCAGCTCGTCGGAGATCCACATCAGCTTGCCGTACATCTCAACCGGCGGCTCCTGGACGCCGATCGCATTGCCCAGCGACTTCGACATCTTCTGCACGCCATCCAGACCTTCGATGATCGGCATCATCAGCACAATCTGCGGCGGCTGACCGGCGTGCGCTGCAGGTCGCGGCCACGCATCAGGTTGAACTTCTGATCGGTCCCGCCCAAGCTCCACATCGCACTCCAGCGCGACCGAGTCATACCCCTGCGCGATCGGGTACATCAGCTCATGCAGCGCAGATCGGCTGCTCCGCCTGGAAGCGCTTGTGAAAGTCCTCGCGCTCCAGCATCTGGCACACCGTGAACTGCGCCATCAGCTTGACCATGTCGTAGTAGCCCAGCTTGTCCAGCCACTCCGAGTTGTAACGCACCTCGGTCTTCTCCCGTCCAGGATCCGGAAGACCTGCTCCTTGTACGTCTTCGCGTTCTCCGCGATCTGTTCCGCGCGTCAGCGGCTTGCGCGTCACATTCTTGCCCGTCGGATCGCCGATCAGCGCGGTCGAATCGCCAATCAGAAAGATGACCGTATGCCCCAGCTGCTGAAAGTGCCGCAGCTTGCGCATCAGCACCGTATGCCCCAGGTGCAGATCCGGCGCGGTGGGATCGAACCCCGCCTTGATGCGCATCGGCTTGCCCGTCGCAAGCGACTTCGATGCGCTTCTTCAGCTCTTCGAGCGGAATAATTTCCGCAGCGCCCTTGGTGATGAGGTCGAGCTGCTCCTCAAGCGGCGGAAACGTAGGCATATGCTTCAAGTATAGAGACGAAAGCTGCTGCCCACCTATTGAGCGCATCGCAAACCGATTCAGTCACGCGACAGCATCAAAGACCTATGCCCGACCGTAAGCGCAAACCCGAGAACGCACCACCCCGCACAAGGACAAGATCTGCAAGACCTGCGGCCGCACCTTCGAGTGGCGCAAACGGTGGGCGCAGGACTGGGACATCATCAAGTACTGCAGCGACGCCTGCCGCGGTCAGAAACTCGGTGCCGCCGACGCAGCCCTCGAAGCCGCCATCCTCTCGCTCCTCGCCGAACGTGGCCGCGACAAGACAAGTCCGCCCCTCCGAAGCCGCCAAAGCCGTCGGCGGCCCCGCGAATCACGAGTCGCATGGGAGGGCCTGATGGAGCCAGCCCGTGCCGCAGCCCGCCGCCTCGTCGCCGCTTGGCAAGATCGTTATCACCCAGCACGGCCACATCGTCGATCCCTCCACTGCAAAAGGTCCCGATCCGACTCCGCCTACGCTGAGACGAAAGAACCCAACTCACCGAAGCGCACCTGTTATCGCAAGCTCAGCCGATAACGATCCCGTGCTTGTAGCTACGCAATAAAAATCAATACAAAATAATTCACCCGATACAACACCTGAAAAACAGTCTCCCCCCGCCATAAACTTCGCAGCCGAATACGCCTCTAATCCAACATGACCACCGCAAAGAAGTCGACTCCCTCAAGCAGAAAGCCGTCCGACGCAAAGCGAACCTCCCGCTGCTGGCCCGGCTTCGAGCCAGTCCCAGGCAAATCCCCACGCGAGAAAGGTAGTTGCAAGCCAAAACCGGGCAAAAAGTCCTCCGCAGTAAAACACGCCGACCAGAAGGCCGCTGCGGCAAGCAAACTCGAAAAACAAGGTAAGCCCAACCCTCGACGAACAGCGGCCTGAACGCTTTATACTTCGCGCATGGACGTCGAACGCATCCGTGCTTATCTCCTCACGCTCCCCAATGTTGTCGAGACCCAACAGTTCGGCGGAGTCGTCTTCTGGTAATCCGCGACAAAGCCATCGGCGGCAAGATGTTCGCCTGGATGAGGCTCGAACAAAACAACAGCCGCACCCGCGTCATCTCCTACCTCGCCGGCCAGGAGCACTATACCGAACTCCTCGAGGTCGACGGCATCTTTCCCGCCCCCTACGTCGCCCGCATCTTCTGGGTTGCCGTCGAACGTCTGGGACGTCTTCCGCACCTCGGAGTGGGAGCGAGAGCTAAGCGCAGCGCACGCCCTCACCCTCGCAAAGTCTCCCACCGCGAACTCGCGCCACCCTCGCTGCGTCACCCACACAGCAAAAGCGCCTCATCGCCGATCGCAAAAAACTTCTTGCTGCAAGAGCAGCCGCAAAAAAACGCTAACCAGAGCGCAATTAAACAATGCAGGTTCAACGGGAAATGTATCTTAGCTATCCCTCCGCCCATCGGAGGTAGCAAGACGAAAAGTTTGGCTCGCCTGCCGGCAAAAACATGGCCACGTATCTGCACGCTGGCTTTCTGGATTTCAAGCTGGTCTGTAGGCGAGAGGGTCTCCGCAACCAGTTTCGCGACCGCGAAGTATGCCGCCAGTTCGTCCGTCGTGGGACTCTGCGCCAGCGGGATCAGCCAGCAGGCGTTGCGCACGAGCACCGGCTGATCACCCGGTGTGCCTTTCCACAGCTCATCGAGCACCTCTTGAAGCTGCGCGAGCCGCTCGCCAGGAGTGCTCGATCCGGCGTCCCACAGGCGCATGCTCAGCAGCTCAAGGCACCGCAGCAGGTACAGATTAAACAACGTGTGCGCGTAGCGCAGGCGAGCATTGCGCCCCGGCCAGCGGGTCTGCTGCCAGAAATGAAAGCCGCGTATCATCATCTGCGCCGGATCGACCAGGTCGTTGTGGACGCCGGGCATCACCCGAGGCCTGAATCCCCCTGACCAGTGTGATTCCTGCAACTGACCTCTGAGGCTATACTGGTCCGGCGTGACGGCAGTGAGGGTGAAGAAGCAATCTTCAAACTGATGCGACAGCACCGGCGCATCCGTGAGGTATTGGAGCGGCTTTCGCTGCGCGTTCAGTAACTCTTGTATTCTCTGGACGATTGGATCGCGGTGGGCCAAAAATAGTTGGAGAAGCTCGACATGCTCTCGAAACGGCAGCTGGCCAGGACGTTCGCCTATCACAATGCTTCCCAACCTGAATCGGAACGAAGAATGGTGCCTGATTCAGCTCGGCGTGAGCAAGGATATCGCAAGGCGCTGGCGGTGCTCGTCATGGCGCTGCTGGCGTTCGCGGGTCGGGCGCACGCCCAGATCGTCGCCCTGGGCGCCAACAATTTCGCCGGCGGCAACGTTGCGGCCGCCGCAGCCATTCCAGCCCAACTGCAGCTCATGCTGCGCGCGAAGGGCTATGGCGTCATGGTCCTGAACGCTGGAATTTACGGCAATACGACGGCGCAGATGCGGGCGCGGCTGGAGCGCGATATACCAGCGGGGACAACTATCGTCGTTCTCGACACCAGTGGCGGACTGTATAACGACACACTTAAAGGGATCAGCCGCGCGCTGGGCATGGCGAATCTCGCAGCCATCAAGGCGCGCCTGGCGGCGCGGAACATCAAGGTCATCCCATTCAGCGCGGCGTTCATTCCGCCGCAATATCATCAGCCGGATGGCGTGCAGCTGACGCCGGAGGGTCACCGGCTGGCGGCCTCGAATCTGATGGCTCCGGTGATGCAGTCGCTGGGGGCCGCGCCGGTGGCCGCCCAGAACGTGCCGCAAGCCTGTGTCGCCGACGCGCGCCGCTTGTGCTCGGCGGCACCGGAAGGTGAAGGGCGTCGCCAATGCCTGCAGCAACACCGTGGGCGGCTGTCGCGGGATTGCCTGCGCGCCATGGTTGCACCATGAAGATCATCGCGGTCACGAACATCAAGGGGGGCGTGGGGAAGACGACCACTGCGGTGAACCTGGCCTATCTGTGCGCCACCGGCGGCGCGGCCACGCTGCTGTGGGATCTCGACCCGCAGGGCGCGGCGACCTATATCCTCAAAGGCGAGCCCCGCGAACGCATCTCCGCCAAGAAGCTCGTGTCCGGAAAACGAGAACTGCCGGAATCGATTCTGCCGACGGACTATCCGGGTCTGGACCTGCTGCCCTCGGACCTCTCGTATCGCAATTTCGACGTGCACTTGAGTGAGCGCAAGCGGCCCACCGAGCGGCTGCTCAAAATGAGCAGCTCGCTGCGGGCAAGTTATGCGACGCTGTTTCTGGATTGTCCCCCGGGCATCTCCTTGCTGTCGGAGAATGTGCTGCGGGCGGCCGATGCGGTGGTTGTGCCCCTGCTGCCGTCGCCGTTGTCGATCCGGATGTTGACGCAGCTGCGCGATTTCGTAGTCGAACAGGGTTGGACGGATCTGCTGCTGCTGCCATTCTTCTCGATGGTCGATCGCCGCAGAGCGCTCCACAATGAAATCATCGCCAGTACCCGCGCCGAGTTTCCCTTGATACTCACGACCGAAGTGCCTTACTGGAGCGAAATTGAACGGATGACGCTGCGCCGCGCGCCGCTCCCGGCCGTCTCCCCGGCGGGAGCGGCGGCTGCGATTTACCGTTCACTGTGGTCCGAGGTGTCGCGTCGCACCGGCGATGCGCTCGATCACACTTCGAGCCTGTCTCCGGGCCTTGCCACCAAGGTGTAGAGCACCGGCATCAGATAGATGCTGATCAGCAGCCGCGTGAACAGGCCGCTGACGATGACCAGCGCAAAAGGCCGCTGAGAATCCGTTCCGACCCCGGTGGCCAGTGCCACTGGCAGCAGGCCCAACGCTGCGACCAGCGCAGTCATCATGATGGGACGCAACCGCAACAGAGCGCCCTGGCGGATGGCGTCGGGCAGGGCAGTACCGCCGCGGCGCAGTTCATTCACATACGAGATATAGACGACGGCCGTCTGCACCGAGACGCCAAACAGCGCGAGAAACCCGATGCCGGAGGATACCGAGAAGGGCGTATGCGTCAGCCACAGCGCGACGATGCCGCCCACCGGCGCCGACAGCACCACGCCCAGCACCGTGATGAAGGGGAATTTGAAATTGCTGTAGAGCGCGAACAGCAGCAGGAAAATCAGGAACAGGGTGAGCGGCAGGATGACGCGTAGCTGCTCTCGCGAGGCCGTATATTCTGAGTATTCACCGCCCCAGTCCAGGCGATAGCCGCGCGGCAGCGAAATCCTGGCATTGACCTGCCGGATGGCATCATTGACCGCGCCCGCCAGATCGCGTCCTGCCACCGAAAATTGAACCCCGATGTAGCGGGAATTGTCCTGGCGGTAAATGAACGAGGCGCCGCTGGTCACCTGGAGGTCCGCGAATTCCTTGAGCGGAACCTGTTGTCCCCCGGGCGTCGCCACCAGGATGTTGCCGATCTGCTCGGGATTGTCCCGGTATTGCTGATCCAGACGCACCACCAGATCGAACTGCTCTTCCTGCTGTACCACCTGAGTGGCCACGTCGCCACCGATGCCGGTCTGAATCACGCTGTTGATGTCGGCAACGTTCAAACCGTAGCGGGCGATTCTGGCGCGGTTGATCTTGATGGTCAGGCTGGGTTGCCCCAGCTCCTGGACCAGCGTGACTTCGCGGATGCCGCGCACCTGCCCGAGGATCTGCTTGATCGCCTTGCCGCGCTTTTCGAGCGTCGCCAGATCGGTACCGAAGATCTTGACGGCCAGCGCGCTCTTCAGGCCCGTTTCCGCCTCATCCACCGCGTCCTCCGCGGGCTGGGTGTAGTTGAAGGTGATTCCCGGGAAGCCCGCAAGCTTAGCGTTGATGGCTTCGATCAGTCCGGCCTTGGTGCGGTAGGCGCCGGTCCAGCTCGAGTAGGGTTTGAGGTCAACGTAGAATTCGACATTGAAGAAGCCGGTCGGATCGGTGCCGTCATCGGGTCGGGCGAGTTCGGATGCGACCGTCGTGACCTCCGGGAAGGAGCGCAGAATGTCCCGAATCTTCGGCGTGATCTTCGCCGATTCGTCGAAGGAAATCGTGTAGGGCATGGTGGCGCGCACCCACAACGCGCCTTCATCCAGTTTCGGCATGAATTCGGAGCCGATGAACGGGATCAGCAACAGCGCGACGATCAGCACGATCGCCGATGCAAGGGTCGTCGCCCAGGGGCGCTCCAGGCAGAAATCGAGGCCGCGGCTGTACGCGGACTGGATGCGCTCAAAAGCGGCATTGCGATGCTCGCGCACGCCATTTCTCATAAACCAGGCACACAGCACCGGCAGCAGTGTCAGCGTGACGATCAGGGAACCGATCAGCGCGAACACCATGGTGTCGGCCATCGGTTTGAACAGCGTTCCGGAGGGCCCCGACAGGACGTAGATCGGCAGGAACCCGGCCACGATCACGGCGACGGAATAAAACAGCGGCCGGTCCACGTGCGCCGCCGCCTCGAGGATGACGGCCTTGATATTGAGGGGTGTACCTTGGCGTGCCACCACTTGGCGGAAGATGTTCTCGACCATCACGACCGCGCCATCCACCAGTATTCCAAAATCGATGGCACCAATGGAGAGCAGATTCGCGGAGGCGTGCTGAAGATCCAGACAGATGAACGCGAACAGCAGCGCCAGGGGAATGCTGACGGCTACGATCAAGCCGGCACGAACGTCATATAGAAAAAATATCAATACCACGACGACCAGCAACATGCCGCGCAGCAGGTTGCGCTCGACCACCTGCGTCGTCAGTGCAACCAGCGCGCTGCGATCGTAGAAAGGCACGACCTTCACGTCCTTGGGCAGGATCCCGTCGTTGAGTTCGCGGGTCTTCGCCTCGACGCGCTTGAGCACGTCCTGGGTCTTCTCGCCGGTGCGCAGCAGGATGACCCCCTCGACAGCATCGTCCTGCTTCTCGTAGCCGAACTCGCCCAGACGCGGCGCGATACCGATGACGACGCGGCCCACGTCTTTGACCAGTACCGGCGTGCCATCGTGCACCGCCAGCACCACATTTCCGATATCTTCGGTGGTCTCGAGGCGCCCGACGCCGCGCACGTAATAGAACTGGCCACCTTGCGAATAAAATCCGCCGCCGGAGTTGTCGTTGTTGGCCGCCAGAGCCGTTTCGACCTGCGTAACCGAGAGGCCCACCGAGGCGATCCGGGCGGGATCCAGCAGTACCTGGTACTGCATGGTCCCACCGCCAAAGCCGGAATCATCTGCCACCCCGGGTACTGATTTGTACTGTGGCTCTACCGTCCAGTCCTCGAACGTCTTGAGTTCCATCGGTGAACGGTCGGCACTTTGCAGAACGTAGCGATAGATGAGCCCGGAGGGCGCCGACATCGGCGCAACCGACGGGCTGACGCCGCTCGGCAAGGACAGGTCACCCAGGCGGTTGAACACTTCCTGGCGGGCGAAGTTGTTGTCAGTGCGGTCCTCAAACGTCAGGATCACATCGGACAGTCCGTACAGCGAGATGGACCGCGCCGAAGCCACGCGCGGCACGCCGTTCATTTCCCGTTCGATCGGGACCGTGATCAGCCGCTCGACCTCCTCCGAGGCGCGCCCGGGCCATTGCGTGATGATCTCCACCATGGGCGGGGAGAGATCAGGGTAGGCGTCTACCGGCAGTCGTTGCAGCGAGCGTGAGCCTGCGCCAACCAGCAGCAACGCCATCACGACAACCAGCAGCCCCTGGCGCAGCGAGGAAGCCACGATCCGGTTCATGATCGAAGCGGTGCGCGGCGCGGCATCCGGTGGTGGCAGCTCTGCGCTCATTGACTCTGCATGAACTGAATGAACAGGCCCCCATCGATCACGATCTGGTCGCCGGCCTTGAGACCTTCCGCAATCTCGTACTGGTCGCCGATGCGGGACCCCGGGGTCACATGCCTGCGCGCGTAGCTGCCGTCGGGCTGGACCTGATAGATGAACGGCAGGTTTTCGCTGTCACGCAAAACCGCCGATACCGGCACCAGCACACCGGTGCTTTCCTGCCGCGCGGTGATGCGTACCCGGACGTACATCTGCTTTTTCAGCAGATCGCCTGGATTTTCGACCGTGATCCGCACGCCGACCGAGCGGGTATCGGGATTCACCTGTGCCGCGATGTTGTCCACCTTGCCGGAGAAATCCTTGGCGCCGATGCCGGTCGCGACCTCAGCGCCATCCCCTAGCTTTATCGATGCCAGGTCGGGTCCGAAAATCTGCGCCATCACCCATACGCGGGACAGATCGGCCACCGTGAAACAGTTGGTGGTTCCGGCCTGCAGCAGTTCCCCCGGGCTAATCAGTCTTTCCACCAGGGTGCCCGCGATCGGTGAGCGGATCGTTGCCTCAACACGGGAAACCTGGCGGCCTTCCTGAATCTGCTGAATGGTCTCGGCAGGAATGCCCAGTGCGATGACGGCCTGGAGCGCGGCGTCGCGGTCGGCCTCGGCATTGGTGGCATCGGTTTCAGCCTGCGCGGCTTCACGTTGCGACACGCCATTGTGTAGCAGCAGATCCTTATCCATATCGGCAAGCCGGCGATTGGTCTGGGCGCTCGCGAGCGCCTTGTGATAGGCGCTGACCGCTGCTGCGAAGTCGGGCGAATCCACCGCCGCCAGGGGGTCGCCTTTCCTGACCTTTGCGCCAAGTGGGGCCAATAACCGCGTGACCGGGCCGGACAGAGGCGCCAGCACCCCGGTCGCCTGATCGTTGTCGAAATCCACCACCCCAGTGGTCTCGATGGTCTGGTGATACTTCGATAACTGGACGGTGTAGAGCTGAAGGTGCTGCCGCTGCGCGGGTGTCAGCGTCGCATTGCTGCCGGCGGTGGTTGCCGTCACGTCGGAGTCCGTCTTGCCGGAGCAGCTGGTGAGGAGCGCAACCGCAACCATCACTGCCACGGCGTGGACCGACCTATTGCGCATGTTGATCCGTAGCGAGCTCCGAGCGGTGCCACCAGCCTCCACCCAGCGCCTGAAACAATGCCGCGGTGTCGGCGTAACGACTGGCCTGGGCCTGCACGAGGGTGATTCGCGTTTGCTGATCGGCCTGCTCGGCGCTCAGGAGCGTGAGATACGGCCCATAGCCGCTTTGATACTGACGCTGCGCCAGATCCAGCGTGGTTTTGGCAGCGGCGACCGCCTGCGCTGCCGCCTTCAGTCCCTCGGCGTCCTGTTCAAGCGCCGATAAGGTATCCGCCACGTTCTGAAAAGCGGTCAGGACGGTGCTGCGATATTGCTCGGCGGCCTGCTCGTAAGCTGCCTTGGCGGCGCGCTCCTGATGCAGCAGCGTGCCACCCTGAAAGATCGGGGCCGTCGCAGCAGCGCCGATGCTCCAGAAGCCCGAGCCTGCGGTGAACAGCTGATTCAGCGCCGCGGCGCTGCTGCCCGCACCGGCGGTCAGCTGTATGTTCGGCAGTCGATTCGCAACGGCGATGCCGATCTTGGCGCTGCTGTCATGCAGATTGGCTTCGGCCTGCAGGACGTTCCGGGCGCTGCTCGACCAGTGCGGAAGGCAGACTGAGCGGCAGCGTCTCGGGCAACTGCAATTGTGAAAGGTCAAAGAAAGCTTGGGTCGGCATTTGACTCGGAAACCGGCCGCTCAACACGGCGAGCTGGTCGCGCGCCTGGGCCAGTTGCTTGACGAGCGGCGGCAGTGTGGCGGCGACCTGCGCGAGCTGCGACTCCTGTGCGGCGACATCGACGCCGCTCGCATACCCTTGTTTGAATTGATAGCGCAGGATTCGAACGGCACTGGTGTTGCTGTCGATCAACTGCCGGGTCACGTCGATCTGCTGCTGCAGCGAACTTGCCTGGATGGCCGTGACCACGACATTGGACGTCAGTGTCGTGAAGGTCGCTATCATCTGATAGCGCGCTTCCTGTTGCTGCGCCTGCAGCGACTCCACCGTGCGGCGATTCAGCCCGAACACATCCGGCACAAACGAGACCGTGACTTGCGGGGTGAATAGATTGTAGAGAAAGGCATTGGAGTTCAGCACCGGTGCGATCTGCCCCGATTGCCGCTGGCGGCTGGCCGCGAAGCCGGCCCCAACACTGGGGAAATAGGCGCCACGCTGCGCCAGCACATTTTCGCCGGCCGCTTTCAACGCCGCCTGAGCCGCCTTCAAATCGGGGTTGTTGAGGAGCGCTTGATGGATCAGGTCATTGAGTGGCTGTGAATGAAACAGCGTCCACCAGTCCGCCGCGATGTCGATGCCATTGGCGAATGTCTGGGACTGTCCGCCCGACACATCGGGGGTCGCCGCCGTGTTTGAGAGCGGGGCCGGCGTATAGCCGCTGACGTTGGGAGCGGCGGGTCGCTTGAAGTCGGGACCCACGGCACAACTGGCCAGCAGCAACGTGACGACGGCCGCAAGCAGGGGCCGCGTGCACAGGTGACAGGTCGGATTCATGAGGCGCGGGATTGTGGCACGAAGGCCGCTGCGATGCTCATGGCGCCGCTCGGCCATCGGAATGTGTCCAATAGTAAAGGCAAGAGTCTATCATCGGCCCCATGCAGTCGCCGGGCACAAGACTCCTCAGACTCTGGCGCCTGCTGAGCCCGCTTCCAGGGGGACAGTGGCTTTTCGCGCAGGTTTTCAGCCGGCTGGTGCCGTACTCGGGATCGGTGGGCCCGCGTATTCGCCTGCTCGAGCCGGGACGCGCGGAAGTTGAGATTCCCGATCGCCGATCCAACCGCAATCACCTCGCCAGCGTGCATGCCATCGCGTTGATCAATGCGGCCGAACAGGCGAGCGGGCTGGCAATGCTGGTGGGGCTGCCGGAGGGCATTCGCGCGATCGTCACCCGGATTTCGATGGAATATTTGAAGAAGGCGCGCGGCCCGATCCGCGCGGTGAGCAGCGTCGTCGTGCCGAGCGTCACGACGGACACTGAGATCGACGTGACAGCCGAGTGCCTCGATCGCGGCGGTACCGTCGTCGCGCGGGCCACTGTGCGTTGGCGGGTCGGTCCGGTGCGCTGATGGACACCGCATTCACGCGCCGGGCGCACGTCGAGGTGCCGCTGATCTGCGGGCCGATGTATCCGTGTTCAAACCCGGAGCTGGTGGCTGCGGTCAGCGAAGCTGGCGGTTTGGGGGTGATCCAGCCCCTGTCACTCACTTACGTCTACGGCTACGAATACCGCGCCGGACTGCGCTACATCAAGTCGCTGACGACACGGCCGGTGGGTTTCAACGCACTCATTGAGGCGAGCAACAAGGCCTACCTCGAACGTATGCGACAGTGGATCGACGGTGCGCTGGAGGAGGGTATCCGTTTCTTCATCACCTCGCTGGGCGACCCCAAATGGGTCTGTGATCGCGTGCATGCCGTTGGCGGTGTGGTCTACCACGACGTGACCGAGGCCCGATGGGCCAAGAAGGGCGCGGACGGCGGCGTCGATGGCCTGATTGCCGTGAACGCGCGTGCCGGTGGCCATGCCGGGACGCGCAGTGCCGAGGCGCTGCTCGAGGAGCTGCGTCCATTTGGGCTACCGGTGGTGGCGGCGGGCGGCGTGGGGTCGCCTGCCGAGTTTGCCCGTCATCTGCGCATGGGCTACGCGGCCGTGCAGCTCGGTACGCGTTTCATCGCAACCCCGGAGTGCAAGGCGAGTGCCGCGTACAAGCAGGCTATCGTGGACGCGGAGGAAGACGATATCGTTCTGACCGAGCGGCTGACCGGCGTGCCGGTCGCGGTAATACGCAATGCGTATGTGGCGAGGCTGGGTACGAAGGCCGGCCCCTTGGCGCGTTGGATGCTGCGCGGGCACAAGCGCAAGCACTGGATGCGCACGCTGTACACGCTCAATTCCCTGCGGCGGCTCAGGAAGTCACTATCCTCGGCGGACATCGGTTCCGAGTATTGGCAGGCCGGCAAGTCCGTGGGCGCAATTCATTCCATCTTGCCGGCCGCCGAGATCGTACAGTCCTTTAGAATCGCGTTGGGCAGTACAAAAAAACAGGGGACACGATGAGCACACTTCCCGCTACGACCGACGATCGGCTGATCTGGGACACCTGGCTGGCGGTCTATCGTCTGCCGGTACTCACGGTTGCCGACGAGGTCGGCACGTTCGTCGCGTTGTCGGCGCAGTCACTGACGACCGAGGAACTCGCGGCCCGGCTTGCCGTCGGGGCGCGGGCACTGGCGATCCACCTGGGGCTGCTCGCGGCACTGGGCTTCGTCGATCGTCACGACGGGCGCTGGCGCGCGACCGCCGCGTCGCGCACCTGGTTGCATCCGGATGCCGACGGCTATCAAGGGCCGTTGCTGTATGGTTTTCGCCAGACCCAACCGCTGCACGCCCAGCTGCTCGCGACGCTGCGCCCGCAACAGGTGCGCGCCGAGACGCACGCCTCCGCAGTGGCTGAATGGGAGCGGGGCGAGATGTCGCCGGAGTTCGCGCGCATGATCACCGCCTATATGAATGCTCATAGCCGCGCCGCCGCGAAGGCCGTCGGCGTCCAGCCGTTCTTTGCCGACATACGCAGCCTGCTCGATGTGGGCGGGGGCTCGGCGATCTTCGCGATCGAGATAGCGAAGGCGCGGCCGTCGTTGCGCGCGACGGTGATGGAGATCGCCGCGGTCTGCGCGGAGGCGGATCGCTATATCGTGGCATCAGGGCAGACGGCGCGCGTGCGCACCGAAGCAGTCAACATGTTTACGCAAGCGTGGCCGACCGGCCATGACGCCCACTTCCTGTCCAATATCCTGCATGACTGGTCCGATGAGACCTGTCGGCTGTTGGTGCAGCGGTCCTTTGACGCACTGCCCGCGGGTGGGCGGATTGTGCTGCATGAGATGCTGATGAACGACGATGGCTGCGGCCCGCTGCCCGCCGCCGCCTTCTCGATCCTGATGCTGCTCGGCACCCGCGGCCGGCAGTACACGCTGGCAGAGCTGCGGGCTTTCCTTGAGCCCGCCGGTTTCACCGCGGTGGAAGCCTTCACCACCGGCGGCGGCTATTACTCGCTCATCGTCGGCCGCAAGCCGTAGGACCGAGGGGCAGACTCGAATCGCCCGGCGGCGAACGTCGACGTAGGAACTCTCCTACACGCCAGCGAAAACTTGAGCGAATGGCCGCCATCGGTCGGAAAGGTAAATTGCCGTTAAGAATTGAACAATAGACGGCTGACCAGCCGCGCGGTCTTCCTTGCGTCTCCAGGGGTCACATGATGCAACGCTCTTGGTCCGAGAGGTCCCCCGCCGTAGGCCGCTATCCGAAACGCTGCGTCATGGCGCTGGCGCTGCTCGGTGCTGCCGCGAAGGCTCTGGGCGGCCGACGGCACAGTCGCCGACGATCTGAGCCGTATGTCACTGGAAGAGCTGGCAAACGTGGAGGTTACCTCGGTATCGAAGTCTCCCGAACCGCTGCGCGCGGGCCCCGGCAAACGTCTACGTGATTACGCACGAGGACATCATGCGCTCCGGGGCCACCAGTCTCACCGAAGTGTTGCGGCTTGCACCGAACTTACAGGTCACCCAACTCACCTCCAGCAGCTACCAGCTTGGCGCAGGCGGGTTCGGCGGGCACCAGGAAAGTCAGAACTTTGCCAACAAATTGCTCATCCTGATCGATGGGCGCAGTGTCTATTCGCCGCTGTACGGGGGGGTGTACGCCGACACGCTGGACGTCATGTTGGAGGACGTGGAACGTATTGAGGTGATCAGTGGCCCTGGCGGGACGCTCTGGGGCGCCAACGCCATGAACGGTGTCATCAATATCATCACGCGCCCCTCCTACGTGACCGACGGACCATTGGTGAGCGTGGGTGCGGGCAATGAGGAACAGATGGCGAGCGCGCGCTATGGTGACAAGTTCGGTGAGGATGGCTCGTACCGCTTCTATGGCATGACGTTTCATCGTGGCGCCGAAGAGCTGGCGGATGGTGCTACCGCCGGTGACGGTTGGTCGAAAGGACAGGGCGGCTTTCGCGCCGACTGGAGCCTGCCCGAGGATGTGGTCACTTTCCAGGGTGACGCGTATCGCGCTACCGAGAAGGCGGCGGGAAGTCTCGACACGACCATACTGGGGGCCAATGCGGTGGCGCGATGGCGGCATCAATGGGAGCGGTCCGATATCCAGGTGCAGACCTACTTTGATCAGTCCGAGCGCTCGGGCGCGCCGAACAGCGGCGGCTTTCTGGTCAGGAACTATGATGTGGAATTCCAGCAGAACCTGCTGGTCGGAACGTCCCAGCATCTGATCTGGGGCGCGGGGGAGCGGGCCACCCGCTACGACATCACCGGTACATCGACCCTGTATTTTCTGCCGGCCAGCCGCACCTTGAGTCTGGGCGACGCCTTTGCGCAGGACACCGTGACGTTCGCCAAAACCATCCAGGTGACGGTGGGACTGAAGCTCGAGGATGATCCCTACTCGGGGTGGACCGCGCTGCCGGACTTGCGGCTATCGTGGGACTTGAACAGCGCCGGTGTCCTGTGGGCCGCGGCGGCCCGGGGCGTGCGCTCACCCACACCTTTCGATCGCGACGTGCAGGAAAAGAGTGGCACCCTCCTGTTTCTGACCGGCAATCCGAGCTTCACGACCGAGAAGGTATCCGCCTACGAAGTCGGCTACCGTCTGCAGCCCGCTTCCTTCGCATCCTTTTCCATCTCGCCCTTTTACAATGTCTACTCGGACCTGCGGACCATCGAGCTTGCGGGGGACGGGCAGTTTCTGCCGTTGCACTGGGGCAATTTGATGAGCGGCGACACCTTCGGCGTCACGGCCTGGGGCAATCTGCAGGTTACGGACTGGTGGCGCTTGTCGCCGAGCTTCAGTCTGTTGCGCAAGAACCTGCGCTTCGACGCCGGCGCCAGCGGCCTGCTGGGTCTTGCGCAGGCGGGCGATGACCCGGCTTCCCAGGCCGGCCTCACCTCTTCCATGGACGTTGGCGACCGGCTCACCGTTGATGTGTCATTTCGGCATGTCGGCTCACTCCCCAGTCCCGCGCTGGCCTCGTACAACGATTTCACGGCACGCCTGGGCTGGCACATATCCCGAGCACTGGAGCTTTCCCTGAGCGGCATGAATCTCGGCCATGCCTATCACCAGGAATACCCCTCCCCGGACGGCGAGGAGCTTGGCCGCAGTGTCATGGTCGGTGCGCGGTGGACACCGCACTGACGTGTCGCAGGCGGTGCTCAAAACCGTGAATCGCGGGTGGGCAAAAGCCACGCTCATCGGGGCGCTCTGTGCCGCTGTGCTCGCCTCCGGGCCGCTCTTTTGCGCCGATCTGCATGATGAGGAGGAGGTTGAAGCGGCTTTCCTGTATCGCATCGGCGGCTACGTGGAGTGGCCTCCCGAGGCGCTCGCGGGCCAGGACTTCACGATCGCAGTGCTCGGGTCCGACAATATCGTCCAGCAGCTGCAGCGGATCCTGCCGCATCATTTATTGAAGAACCGGCCAGCGCAGGTGCGCAGGATCAGAGGGATCGAGGAGTTGCGCGATGCCCAGATCCTGTTCGTCGGTCCGGAGTTCAACGACGAGCTGAAGTCGATTGTTTCGCGCGTCGCCAATCACCCGGTGCTGGTGGTGACCGCAAGCGACCATGGGCTGGACGATGGCAGCTGCGTGAATTTTCTATTCGTCGACCGGCGTGTCCGCTTCGAGGTCTCCCTGAGCGCGGCCGATCGTGTCGGTCTGCGGGTCAGTTCGGAGCTGCTGTCCGTGGCGGTGCGCGTACAGGGTCGAAGCAGCCACTCGGGGGCCTCGGACCTCGACATCGATCGCTCGCCGAAATTCGCGACCGCTGCGCCCGAAGCGGGCCAGCCGAAGTGACTATCGAATGAGCCGCACATCGAGCTTGCGCGCCCGATTTCTGCCGCACCGGCATTCCGTGCGCGGCAAGTTGGTCGGCATCGTCCTGCGCACGACCGCCATCGCATTGGTGGTGGCGGTCGTTGCCATGATGAGCTATGGCTTGTCGAACTATCGGGAGTCCCTGGTCTCCGATCTGTCCGCGGAGGCGGCGATCCTGGCGCTCTCAACCGCTCCGGCCGTGGCCTTCGATGATCGCGCGGTGGCGCAACGCAACCTGACGGCCATGCAGGCGCGTCCGGCCATTCGCGTGGCCGCTCTATACGGCATGGACGGCAAGCTGTATGCGTCCTATTCGCGCCGCGCGCAGGCGCCGGCACCAGCGCGTTTACCGGTGTCAAGAATGGGCGCGGTGGTGTCCGGAAATCAGATCGAATTCGCCCAGCCGATCGTTCAGAACGGCGAACCCCTCGGAACCATCTACCTGCGGGCGAACTACGACTTTGCCGCCCGCTTAAGGGCCTACCTTGGTATCTTCGGGCTCGTCATCGTATTGGGATTGATCGTCGCGCTGGTGTCGTCGATGGCCGTACAACGGGTGATCACGGAGCCGCTGGATGCCATGGCGAAAGTGGCGCAGCTGGTCATTGACCACCGGGACTATTCCCGGCGCGTGGGCACCTTCGACCGTGCCGAGGCTTTCGACCGTGATGAGATCGGCATGGTCGTCGCGGCCTTCAACAATATGCTGGACGAAGTCCAGACGCGTGAGAAAGCCCTGCGGGAAGCCAACACCACCTTGAGCAGTGAAGTGGCCGATCGGCAGGCGGCCGAGGCGGCCCTGCGCGAGGCAGACCGGCGTAAAGACGAGTTCCTCGCGACCCTCGCCCACGAGTTGCGCAATCCCTTGGCGCCCATCCGGCACGCCGTGAAGCTGCTGGAGATCCGCGACGCGAACGATTCGCAACGCGAGTGGAGCCGTGAGGTGATCGCACGCCAGGTGCAGCGCATGGCCTTGCTGCTGGATGACCTGCTCGACGTGTCGCGCATCACCCGCGGACGGCTGGAATTGAAGAAGGACTATGTCGGGCTCCAGGTGCTGGTCGCGACAGCCGTCGAACCGGCGCGCCCGCTGATCGAGGCCAAGCACCACACCCTGGAGATTGTCCTGCCGCCGCAGCCGATCGAGCTTGAGGTCGATCCGCTGCGCATGTCGCAGGCACTGTCGAATCTGCTCACCAATGCGGCGAAATATACCGATGAGGGTGGCTTGATCACGGTGAGGGCAACGCTGGAGCCAGAGGGTCTTGCCATCAGCGTGAAAGATACGGGAATCGGCTTGAGTACGGCCGTCATTCCCCATTTGTTCGAAATGTTCGCCCAGGTCGATTCCGCCATTGATCGTGCCGAAGGTGGCCTGGGCATCGGCCTCGCGCTGGTCAAAGGGCTGATGGCCCTGCATGGCGGATCGGTGGAGGCAAGGAGCGATGGCAGTGACGCCGGCAGTGAATTTGTGCTGCACCTGCCCGCGTCGTCGATTGTCCCGGCAAGGAAGCGCGAGCGGGTCGGCAAATCGGCGCCCGCCGTCGCCACCGGCCCGCGCGGCAAAATCCTGGTAGTGGATGACAACCGTGATGCGGCCGATTCGCTGGCGCTCGTGCTGCGGGTGTTCGGTCACACGGTATCGGTGGGGCACTCGAGTCAGGAGGCGCTTGATCTGGGTGCACGCGAGTGCCCGGACGCTATCATTCTCGACATCGGCATGCCGGACATGTCGGGTTACGAGGCCGCTCGCCGCATCCGGCGCGAGGCGTGGGGCCGACATGTTTTCCTGCTGGCTGTAACAGGGTGGGGTCAGGCGGATGACAAGGAAAACGCCCGCGCCGCCGGCTTCGATCAGCATCTGACCAAGCCCGTCGATCCGGACCAGGTCGAGCTGCGGTTGACGGAGTTCCTGAAATCCCGATCCGGGCCGGAAGTCGCCTCGCGGCCCAGTGCTTAGCAGCGCCGGTCCCGACGTGAGTCCGACCGAAACCTATGTTGCGCGTCTGGCGGTTCACGACGCCCGGATTGCCGAGCTGGGCAGGCGTGAGGAACGGATCGCCAACGCCCGGCTTATTGTCGCGCTGTTGATCGTGGCGGTCGTGGTGGCGCGCCTCGCCCATGCGCTTTCGCTCGGGTGGGCGGTGCCGCTGCTCGGCGGATTTGCATGCCTGCTCCTCTGGCACGGTTCGGTGCGGCGCGCCCGCGCTCAAGCATCGCGGTCTGCACAGTTCTACCGCCGCGGCCTCGATCGCCTTAACGATCGCTGGATGGGTGGCGGCCAGGCGGGTGAACGCTTCGCGCAGAGGGAGCACGTCTACGCCGCCGATCTGGATCTGTTCGGCCGCGGCAGTCTGTTCGAGCTGCTGTGCGCGGTGCGCACCCGAATGGGCGAGCAGACGCTCGCACAGTGGCTGCTCGCGCCAGCCAGCGCCGATGAGATCCTGGAACGACACGGCTGTATCGGTGATCTGCGCGACCGGCTGGATTTTCGGGAAGACTTGCATGCCGCGGGCGACAGCGAGACCGGTGTGCAACCCGAAGCGCTCCTGGGCTGGGCGGAATCGGCAAATCAACTGCGCGGGCACTGGATTCGTGTGGCTGCGTTCGTCTTGCCCGCCCTCGCGGTTACGACGGCGGCGCTGTGGGGACTGTATGCAGTGCGCTGGCCGTTCCTGATCGTCCTCCTCGCGGAAATAGTGGTCGTGCGCAGGCTGAAGGAGCGGCTCGATGGCGTCGCGCACGCCGCTGAACAAGGCTTTGAAGAGCTGCGTTTGCTGTCGGGGTTGCTGATTCGGATCGAGCGCGAAAGGTTCGTCGACCCTCATCTGCAGGCGATGCAGCGTCAATTCCTGGCGCAGACCGAGCCGGCCTCGCGGATCATCGCCCGCCTCGGCACCATCAGCGAATTCGCTGGCCAGCGCGACAACATGCTGGTGCGCACGTTCCTTGAGCTACCGCTGCTTTATTCCGTGCACGTGGCACTGGTCGCGGAGTCCTGGCGCGCGCGCCACGGCGCGGTCGTTCGCGGCTGGCTTGCGGCCACCGGGCGCCTCGAGGCACTGTCATCGCTGGCGATGTACGCGTACGAGCATCCTCTGGATCGGTTCCCCGAACTGGTCGCGGGACCGGCGCTCTTTGCGGCGCGCGAACTGGGTCATCCGCTGTTGTCGCCAGCCGCGTGCGTGCGCAACGATGTGAGCATCCAAAGCCCGGTACGGGTGCTGCTGGTGAGCGGATCGAACATGTCCGGCAAAAGTACGCTGTTGCGCGCCGTCGGGCTTAACACGGTACTGGCCATGGCCGGCGCCCCGGTGCGCGCGGCGGCGCTGCGTCTGACGCCCCTGCAGGTCGGTGCCAGCATCCACATCAACGACTCCCTCGAGAAGGGGTATTCGAAGTTCTACGCGGAAATCCGCCGCCTGCGGGGGATCTATCAGCTGGGGGCCCACACGCTGCCCGTGCTCTTCTTGCTGGATGAGATGCTGCAGGGAACGAACTCGAAGGATCGGCGCATTGGCGCCGAAGGCGTGCTGGAGGCCTATCTCGAGCGCGGCGCCATCGGACTCATCAGCACGCATGATCTGGCATTGACTGACCTTGCCGCAGTGCACGCGGGCGCGCTGCGCAACGTTCACTTCCAAGACTCCCTGGTGTCAGGTCGCATGAGCTTTGATTTCAAGCTGCGCGACGGCGTCGTCACGAAAAGCAACGCCCTGGAGCTGATGCGCGCCATCGGTCTGAGAGTGTGAGCGTCAGCGCAGCGCCAGCGTCTCGCGTTGCCAACTCGGATCTTGCCAGCGACCAAAGTCACGCAACAGTTGCGGGCTGCTGGCCTGTCGGACCGTCACGAGATCATCGAGCCGCAGCTCCTCGAAGCTGCGCCGGAAGCGGCCCCGATCCTTTACCTCACAGGCGACGAGCAGGCGTCTGCTGGTCGGCACGTAGCCCGCATACTCGATGTAGCCTTGTTCGGGATCATTGCTGCCCGGTGGCAGCACATCGACAATCCAGGAGCCGCCGCGCGGGTGGAAAATCCACAGTTCCCGCCAGCTCTCCAGCGGCTGCACCGCCAGGACCACAGCCGGACCCTGGGCGATCACCTGCGCCGAGGCCATCCAGGCAATACCGTAGGTGCAGCGCTGTGCCAGCGGCGCGGCACCGGGGAGCGGACTGTGCAAGGTGACGCAGGTCTGTCCCGGATCCCCCGGCGCGGTCGTCAGCGTGAAGCGCTCCGACTGCTTGGTCGGTGCCGCTGCGGCCCAGCGGCTGGCGCTGACCCGCACGGCGGCATCGGTATAGTCGGCCCTTCGGTCCCATCCCAGATCATTTGCGCGCACGCTCAGGAGTTCTCCGAGCGCGCGTTGCCCCGCCGCTGCCGCAGGCTCGCCGCTGCGGGCGTATTCGAAGCCAAGGGATGCCCACACTGCCGCGCGCCTGGCATGCAGACGGCTGCGCGTCAGCGGCGTCAGGTCGGGCTCCGCGATCGCATCCAACATGGCGCTGCGTTCTCGATCGAGGTTCGCACGCGGCGGAGGGCCCTAGCGCCGGATCGATACAATCGGGCCGCGTGAGACTGAGCGCCGCGAGCGCACGCTCCTCCGCGCTGGCACGCGGCAGGACAAGGACCCGCTGAAACAGCTCCCCGTCGTAGCACACCTGGATGCGACCATTGCGCTCGAAGCTGCGCATATGGATGCCGAATTGGCTGACCACGTCCAGATGCGCCCCGATATCCAGGGCCGGGTCGGCAGTGCCGGAGGCGGCATCGGCGAGTCGCTCGGCCATGCGCGCGATGGCTTCGAGCGGCTCGGCCGTCAGCGCCGCTGACGGCACCGCCTTCAGATAGGCGGCTCCGTAGCTGATCCCGAGTGCTTCGGATCCGCGGCTTTCGCGCAGAAATCGCAACACCGCCAGCAGCTCGGGCGCATCGTCGGCGCCCAGGCCCAGCGGGCGAACGGTGTCGCTGCGTAGGTAGCCGCCGCGTTCGCGTCGGTAGTTGTAGACCTGCAGGTAGCCGGCGCGTTCGCCGCGCACCTCCAGCACATCCCCTTGCCACAGCGTGGTCAGTTCCGTCGCCCCGGATTGCGCGGCGGAGCGCAGCGAGGTGTGATCCTGAACGACGATCGCCAGGGCTGCGGCCAATGCAAAGATCATGGCCGCGTCCCGCGCTGGCTGGCCGGCGGGACGGCAGCGGTCGCCTCCGGCCCCTCCTCACCGAGGAGATTCGAGCCGATGAAGTGACCGGCGGCGGGTGTCGGCGCGATGATGACCTGCACCTTGTCGGAGAGCTTGTCGGCCAGCGTTTTTTGGATCAAGAGCGGGTAGTGGGTAATCAGCACCCCCTCGCGTTCCATCTGACCGGCGTTCGCCTTGCCGACCAGATCCAGCCGGTACGCCTCGGCATTGGCCAGCTTCTGTCTGGAATCCGCCTCGCCCTGGGCCTCGATACGGCGCGCCTCCGCGGCGCCTTCGGCCGTGCGGATGCGCGAGACCTTGTCCGCCTCGGCCTCGAGTTTTCGCTGCTCGATCTGTTTTTGCTTGAACGGCAGGATGTGCTGCATGGTCTCCTCCTGCGCCTTGGCGGCGATGACCTGCTCCTGCCCGGCAGCCTCGGCCGCCGTCTGACGCCTGACCTTGTCGGCCTCGGATTCCAGTTGCGTTTCCTTGACCTGCGCTTCCTTCAGCTGCAGCGTGTAGCGAACCTTCTCGGTCTCCAGCTCCTCGGCGAGCAGCTTTTCCATGCCTGTGCGGTAGTCCTGCGGCAAGTCGACCTGGCCCATGCTGACGCCGCGTAGCAGCAGTCCCATTGCGGCGAGCTTGGGCGCAAGTTCGCTGGTGAGTTCACGCTGGATGTCGGCCCGCCGCGTCGCGAAGATCTCCCGCACCGTATGACGGGCGAACAACGGGTAGGCGATGCCCTGGACGGCGGGGCGCACCAGGTCCGCATTCAGATCGTCCGGATAATCCTTCGACATCTGCGCGACGCGGCGGCGATCGACAGCCCAGCGCACCGTGAGGTCGACGCCGATCGATAATCCTTCATTGGATTGGAAGGGCGCAGCACCGGTGGCGCTCGCGCCCTCGGTCAGGCGGTATACCTGATCGCGCGTGGAATACCGGCGGACCTGGTGGATGCCGGGCAGCACCAGGACGGTACCGGCGGTATAAGCGCCCACCGACCCGTCAAGCTGATTCGTCCGCACCAGGAGTTCCCCGCCTTCGGCCGTGGCGAATGGCGGGTGCCGATAAATGCCGTAGCCGCATGCGACAACGACCATCAGCGCGACGAGTCGCCAGCGCAGGCGCAGCGTCACGGCGCCGAGCGCGACCAGCAGCGACCCCAGCAGTGCGCCCAGCCGCCCCAGGGGTTGCACGATGACGCGCCGCAGGACCTCGAGGACCGCATCCACCCGCCCAGCCATTGTTGCTTCCTCCCGCGGCGTTGAGGTACCGCGTCGAGGATCAGTGTGGTGAAGGGTTGTGGCAGGACGATGCGGCAATCATGGCGCGATATGGCAACGCTCGCCGCGCTCGCCGCTATGGGTTCTTGAAGTTTCCGGCAACGTAGGCGGTCAGGGCGGCAAGTTCCGCATCCGTGATCTCGGTCTTGCGAAACGGCGCCATCAACAAGACCCCCTGGCGCACGAATACCGCGACCGCCTGCGGCGCGAGGTCGGTCCGCTCGAGCAGTACCGCCGGCAGCTTGCCGCCATACTTCATCTGCAGCGACTGCGTACCCGGATGACCCGGTCCGGCTGCGTGGCACGGCGCACACCAGTGCTCGTAGACGGCCTTGCCGGACGCACCAGGCGCCTGCGCAGTGGCACCCGCGGGCTGAGTTCCGCAGGCTACCGTTGCCGCGAGCGCCGCGACACGCGCCAATCGCGAGCTGAAATTTGAAATGCGCGTCATGTCAGGTCTTCCTCAGATGCTTGGGCCACACGCCGTAGCGGCCCGCCGAGAGGATGCCCTTGGGATCCATCGCGTCCTTGATGGTCTCGCGAAGTCGCCGCAGCGCATGGTTGTTATAGGAGTAGGTGTCGGAAACCAGGTCCTGGAATGCGGCCGGCGCCCGATACTCCGCCCAGCCGCGTTCGGCCGCCAGCGCTACCCAACCCTTGAAGGCCGCGCGCATTTTGGCGTTTCGTGTCTTGTCGCGGCCGATCGGAAACATGATCAGGCACACCAGCGTGTGCTCCCAGCAGGTCATGTACACCGGTCCCACGATGCCCAGGTTTTCACCGCCGCTCACTTTGAGAAGATTCTCACTGTAGAAGCGCTTGAATTCGAGCAGTGCTTCACCGGTACGCGGCACGATGGGTGAAAAGCCGATGTGGCCGCCATCGGGTTCGGGGTTGGCGGGGCTGCGCCCCAGCATCGCGAATGTCGAAAGGTTCGGAATGCCGAAATTCACCAGCCGCACGCGTGCCTGGGCCTCCGCTGACAATGGGGTGCGAAACAGCTCGCCCTCCACGAAGGTCACATTCGGGATAGCGGCATATTTGGCCTTGGCGTAGCGCAGCTGGGCGCGTACCACCTCTTCGGGACCATAGATCGGCAGGGTGATCGTCCAGGCCGGCGCATTGCCACCCGGGCGTGCCAGGCCCCCGAAGATCGAGGTTGAGCCGTTCACGACGTGCTGGTTTTCGAGCAGGTTCATCACGTCCATCATCGGCACGATGTCCTCATCGCGCGAGGACGTCACGGTCGCCGAGACCAAGGCCTCAGGCCGTGGCATGAGATAGAACCCCATCTTGGTGACCACGCCAAAGTTCGACTGCCGGAACAGGCCGTCGACCCAAGGACCGAAGCCCCAGCGGTTGTGTTGCCAGGATTTCGAGTTTGGCAGCGCGCCCATCCCCGTGCGGACCACCTCGCCCGAGGCGAGTACGACTTCCATGCCGCAGTGAGAGCCGAAATGGTCGCGGAACGGCGAGGCGGTCCAACCTGCGCCACCGTCAAGCGCATTGCCGATGACGCTGCCCCAGCCCGGATCCGGAGGATCGATCCAGACGTCGAGGCCCGCCTTGGTGATGTGGTCATAGAGATCGAAATAGCTGACGCCCGGCTCGACCAGCGCGTAGGCATTGCGCTCATTCACTTCGAGCACCCGGTTCAGCCGTTTCAGGTCGAGCACGACGCTACCCGAATACACCGGAGCCGAGCCGCCATAGGCGAGATTGCGCCCGGTGGAGATGGGATACAGTGGAATGCCGTGCTGATTGGCGGTGCGCACCACCGCCTGTACCTGCTCGAGCGTCGCGGGTGCCACGGCGGCGGCGGCAACGCGCTCCTCGGGTTCGCCCCAATAGGGAGAGTAAGCATCGCGGTACAGCGCCACATCCTCAGCGCTGGTGAAGACCCATTCGGCGCCCACCGCCCCTCGCCAGGCGGCCAACGCAGCGTTGAAGGCAGTCGGACTTACATCGGGGGGTGCAGCCATGGGCGGGCTCCAGAAGAAAGGCGAGGCATCAGGTGGCAGCGATGATCCAAGAGGTCAGCAGCTGTAACCCGGGTGCCAGAGTGGGGCTCAAGGCAGCATCGGACGGACCTTGGCGTTCGCCACCGGGTTTATGCCGATGCATGGCGACGGCCTGTGCAATACGCGACGGCCACAGCGAGCCAGCGAGGGTCATATCGTGCGCGGAAACACCAACGGCCTGAGCGCCGCGCAACACCCTGTGTTCGGTTCGCCCCTGGCGGTGCACGACGTGCTCGGCGTGAAAGATGACTCGCAGGCCGCATCCCAAGGCGAACTGCTCGAGACAGAAGAGGGCAGGCCGCGCGGTGAGGCCGAAGACCGTCAGCGGCTGCGCCTTCCAGGCCGGACCGATATGGCTCAGCCACACCTGCGTGATGTCCCCGTCAGGCATCGCATGCACGGTTGCCCCAAGATGCATGAGGCGTGCGCCGACGGCCCGGGCCTGCGCAAAACGGGCATCGATGAGGACGGCGGGGAGGATGCCTGAGGAGGGAGCGGGGCGTGCGTCACGCAGATCCGATGACGCCACGTCGATCGCCGGCACGGTCGACAGGGCCGCAACCTCGAGGAATTCCCGCCTGTTAATCACCAAGCCCCCCTTTACGTACCTTTATAGGACCGCCGATCGGCAAATGGCAGCTGCGGCCCGATTCTCAGTCTAACATTGCACGCTGCCTGCGCCGCATCGCTTGGACCATCAGGCCACCGCCCGCGCCGGCAAGCAATTTCAAACCGTTCGCCACGATGTACGGCGCCTGGGAGAGTGACTTTCCAGGTGAGGCCGCCATAGATGATCGCTGCAGCCGCACCGACCAGTAGCCCATGCAGCAGGAACAGACCCCCGGCTCCTCGCGTCACCCACCAACTGCCCAGAAACGTCGCGATGACGCATAGCGGTATAACGAGGGCAAGAAGAATGGCGCGGCCATGCTCGGACATGTTGAGAGGGATCGCAACGGCAAGCAACGCAGCTTCAACCGCCACTGCGCCTGCGATGATTCTCAACCAACGGACTCGCACCCGCGCGCCCTTTTCCTGAGTGTCAACCATGGGGCGTCTCCAGCGACTTGAGAAACATCAGTCTCTGCAACACGAAGTCCTTGTCGGTCCTGAGCCGGCGCAGCGACCGCAACGCGGCTTCAAGATGCTCGCCGCCGCCGTTGGCGTGGTAGATGAGGTGCTTATTGGCGATCGCCTGCGGCGAAATCAGTTTCAAGAATATATCCCGGCGCGAATCGGCGTAACGGTCCAGGACCGCGGCGTTCGCGCCATCGGAAATAACGGCCGCCAATGCCGGATAGAGTGCAAAGCTGTCAAACAGTCCGGAGGTGAGTCCCAAGCCGCCGGTGGGGTTAGTGACATGAGCGGCATCCCCAACCAGGGCGACGCGGCCCACGCGGTAGCGCGACGCCGAACGTTGGTGCATCCGATATGGCGTCGCGCGCTCGATGGCGTAGTCGGCACCCGGCACAATCGCGGTGTAAACCTTCTGCAGGCGCTGCATCAGAAGATCCTCGGGCAGCTGGGCGTCCTCCATGTAGGTGCACCGCCAGAGGCCCTCATTGTCGATCTTCGCAATCACGGCGCCATAGACGTCATCGATGAGAAAGGTCGCGCGGGCATAGTGGTAGCGTTCGAAATCAAAATAGAGATTGGTGGCAACGAAGCGCTCGGGCCAGGTCATGCCATCAAAGTCCAGGCCCAGCAGTCGGCGCACGGTACTGCCGGCGCCGTCGGCGCCGATGACCCACTTTGCGCGCAGCTCCTCGGCGCCGTTGGGAGCCATGACCTGAAGGGTGACCCCTTCGGGATCCTGGCTCAGTTCAGTAAGGCGGGTATTGAAGCGGACAGCGGTTTGCGAATGGCCGGCAAGTCGCCGCAAGGCGATTTGCGCCAGGCGGTGCTGCCCCAGATGCAGGTTATAAGGATACGGTGTCCGGCCATTCAGCACGTCCAGGCTGAAATCGATGCGTTCGCCGGTCTTGTGTACCAGATAGGTGTAGTCCTGCTTGGCAAAGCCGGCCTTCTCCACCTCTGCACGCAGCCCAAGCTTTTCCAGCCCTTCGACGACGCTCCAGTGGTAGACCGCCGCGCGCGGTGAGTCGACGATGCTGGGTTCGGCCTCGATGACCGTCAGGCGCACTCCCGCCTGGGCCAGACCGAGTGCGGTAATGAAACCGGTTGGACCACCGCCCACGATGATCACATCATCCAACGACCGAATCCTCCCCAAAGCGCCAGCTTGCCACTGCCGGCTTGCGGTCGCATAGTCCCGCGATGACGGAGCTGACGCCCTCGAGCTGGGACGAGATCAAGGCGTGGCGCAAGACGAAACGGCAGGCCCTGATTGCGCATCGCATGGCGCGTGACCCGGCCGATCGCAAACGCTTGAGCGAACCGGTCGTAGAGTATCTGCGTTCGACCATCAACTTCACCCGCTTCCCGGTGCTGGGCGTGTACTGGCCGATCCGCGGCGAAATCGACCTGCGCGAACTCGCGCGTCGTCACTTTGAGGATGGCGGCAGCGTCGCTCTGCCGGTGGTGGTGCGGGATGCCGCGCCTGTGGAGTTCTGGCGCTGGCGCCCCGGGGTTGCTCTGAAGCGCGGTCGCTGGAACATCCCGGTGCCGCCGGAACGGGACGTGGTCAGCCCGGATGTGATGGTCGTGCCGCTGGTCGGTTTCGACTCCGGGCGCTACCGCTTGGGCTACGGCGGCGGGTTCTACGATCGGACCCTGGCGGCTGCGGCGCCGCGTCCATACACCATCGGTATCGCCTTTGCAGACGCCGAGCTGCCGACCATTTATCCGCAGCCGCATGACATCCCCATGGACGTGATCGTTACCGAGCGGTCGCTACCTCTCGATTCGCTCGCGTAGCTGCACGGTAACGCGATCGCCCTCCTGTTTGGCGAGCTTCGCGCGCAGCGCCGCTTTGACGGGCAACTTGTGAGTGCCGTCGCCGAGCGCCATGAATGATGCCTGGAAGGACTCGCCGTCGATGGTGCCCTTCACTTTCACCAAGCCACGGGTACCAAAATATTCTGCCGAGCCCGGCATGACCACGTATGTCCAGCCGCCCTTGTTCGGGCTTCGCTGGAGTTTTGCAGAAAAGCGTTTGTTCAGTTTGCTCATACAGCACTTAGACCTGCTAGCCGGTTCCCTCGATGACGGTCCCGTCGGGCGTACGGAACTCATTCGGATGCTCATCGTTGATCGGGTGCTTGGCCGCGAGCGCCTCGTCGACCTCGATGCCCCAACCTGGTTTCTCGTTGACCCAGGCGTAGCCGTCCTTGATCTGCACGCGCCCCTGGAAAATGTCCTGCACGATCGGCGGGTAATCGAAATGTTCGTGAATGCCGAAGTTCTCGTGGGTGAGATCCAGGGTCAGATTCGTCATGTGACCCACTGGTGAATTCGGCGCGCCATGCCAGGCGAAGCGCACTTCGAAATTCTCGCAGAAGTTCGGCGATCTTGCGGGCCGCGGTAAAGCCGCCGATATGCGAGACATGGTGGCGGATATAATCGATTTGGCGCGCCTGCACCAGGGGCTGCCACTCATGCGCATTGTTCCACAGCTCGCCAATGGCCATCGGCGTCGCGCACTGCTCGCGCACCAGCTGATAGTGGCCGGCCTCCTCGGGCGAGAACAGATCCTCGCAGAAGAACAGGCGGAACTGTTCGAGGTCCTTGGCGAACTGCACGCCGCGGATGGGATCGACGATGGAATGGGCGTCGAGCGCGAGTCCGATGTTCGCCGGCATCTCTTTGCGGAATGCCGTGAAGGCGTCCAGGATCTTGCGGATCTCCTTGTCGCGATCAAAGGCGATGGCGCCATCGTCAAATTTGGGCTGGCCGTACAGCGTGTTGACCGCACCATCCCTGCCGAACATCGCCACCAGCAGGAAACGGCAGCCGCTCTGGGTCGCTTTCTGCGCGTTTTCGATCAGCTGACGATTTGGATCCTGTGCGCCCATGTTGACGTGCAGATAGATATCGGCGGCTTCCCGGCACTTGCCGCCCACCAGCTGGTACACCGGCATGCCGGCCTGGCGGCCCTTGATGTCCCACAACGCATCGCACACCCCGCCGATGGCGCAATTGAGGACCGCGTCGTTCTTGTAGTAGGAGCTCATGTAGCAGATCTGCCAGATCTGCTCGATGCGATCGACGGTACGTCCGACGACGATGGGCTTCAGATACTCGCTCGACGGCGGCCGCCACCAGCTTGGCGCGACCACCGGGGAAGGTGTTGGTTGCGCAGCCATAACCGTAGAGGCCGGCCTGGTCGGTCTCGACCTTGACGATGGTGGAGTCATTGACACCGCCGCCACCGATCTGGATGACGCGCACATCTTTGACGCGCGGCGAGGGCATGCCGCGCGTGGCGCGATCGACGGCGCCTTGGGCCTGCTGCTCCTTGGGCGAAGGCTCAGCGCCCTGGCAGTCTGCATCAGGCCGGCGAGGGCCGCACCGCCGCCCAGCATCGCCATTCTTCAACAGGGCGCGACGACCCTGCGGATCGTCAGCTGTGTTCTTGCTCATGTCGGCTCCCGGCGATTATTTGGCGCTCGGCTCTTTCTTCACATCGTGGTCCATGAATTCCAGCCACAATCCCTGCGGATCCGGCACGAACATCGAGCGCACGGTGGGGCTGATGAACGTTGCGTCGTTGGCCTTGGATAGGGTATGCGCCTTGATGGCATGGACGCGCGCGACGATCGCGTCAGTGTCCTTGACCATGAACAGGAAGTGCGCGGTGCCCGGATCCTGGATGAAGCCGCGCTTGAACTGATGGTTATGATCGCGGTATTCGATGAGTTCGAGGACCACGGGCGATCCCGGAACCATCGCCTGCGCCATGCGGAACGGGCCGCGCGTATTGGTCAGGTCCGCATCCGCCTGGTCGCCCATCAGCTTCGGGCTCACCCAGAACTTCAGCTCAGGTCCCGCCAGGTCCTGATAGAACTTGCACGAGGTCTCGAGGTTGTCCACGATGATGGCTACCCGCGCGCCCAGGACCTTGGAATCAGCCGCGGCGGTGCTCGCCGGCGCCGGTGTGATCTGCATCAGCTGCACCGGATAACCGTCGGTATCGCGCAGCATCACCGCGCGGATGGCGCCCGTAATGCCCGGCCATTCGCTCAGCGTCACCGGCGCATCGCCCGCCGTGATGACCGGCGCGTGTTCGGCCTTCAACTGCGCGAGCGTTTTATCGAGGTCCCGAACGATGATCTTCAGGTAAGAAGCGCCGGGATCGCGCAACGCGGGATGATAGGGGCGGGATTTGATGCCCTTGATCTCGATGGCCTCAATGGTCATCTGCGGTGCGCCGGGCGTTGCCGCGGTGCCCGGGATCGGCATCAGCGCGACGCGGCTGCTGGATTTGTAGACATCATCGTCCTCGCCCAGCTCGGCAAAAACCTGCAGGCCGCGTACCACAGTAAACGGTCGCGGTGCGGTGCGTGCGCCCTGCAGCTCCAGGCCGATGAGGTCCGAATAAAAGTGGATGAGGGGCTGAGTATCCCCGATCTCACGCCCTAGATGCCCGGCGCGCAGCACATCGCCGCTTGGCGGCACCATGGCGGTCGGTGGCGCATCCAGCGTCGCGCATGCGGCCTGCGCCGCCGGCGCGGCGAAGCCGACCGCCAGGCTCATCGCCACAAACGCCGCTGCGGCACTCTTTGTAAATCGCGACATGTCTCCCCCTCCCGAGATGGGTTCGCTAACGCTTAGTGCACACCGAATGCCAGCAGCACATTGCCGGGCGTTTCCGCGACCACGCCGTACCCGGATCCTACGAGCAACAGACCGGCGGCGACGGTCGGGCCGGCGGACGCAATGGAGCCACCATGGGCCGGTACCGCGTTGACGGTCTTGAACTCGATGGCCGTTTTATATTTCCACAGCGTGTGGCCGTCGTCCGTGGACAAGGCCCAGACGCTACCGTCGGTGCCGCCCGCAAACAGCACGCCGGGCATGGCCGTGATGGCCGCGCTGTAGCCGACTTTCGGGTCGACCGCAGTGTCGAGCGGCACGCACCATTTTCGCTGGCCATCCTCAAGGCTCACGGCGGCTATGCCGCTGGTATTGCAGGGGACATAGGCGAAGTGCTCGTCCATCGCCGCGCCCCACTGCGGTCCGCGATTTCTCGCGGCCGCTGCGGTTGCCGATGGGTTCGTCGTGTTCGCCCGGTCGTGATCGTCGCGCCAGGCGAGCGCACCCTGCTTGTCCACATCCAGGGCCAGGACATCGCCGGTTTTCATGGCGAAGACCACCAGGCTTCGGCCATCGGTCAGATGAGCGAGCATCGGAGACATCGGTACGTCCCAATCGGGACCGAGCTCTTTGGGGCAATTCTCGGTCCTCCCGGCCCCGGCACAGCCGACAATGAAGGAGTCACCTTGGTAAATCTGGTGACTCCACAGTCGTCTTCCGGTGTTCAGGTCCAGTGCCAGGATGGCATCGGTGGTCACGGGAGCGGGGTAGGTCGAGGCATCGCCAGTCCCGACATAGACGGCGTGGTGGCCGGGGTCGATGGTGGGAGTATTCCAGATCGGTACACCGGCCGGCGCCCATTGCTGCACGCCCTGGGAGTTCTTGTGGGTCGGGCGCGGTCGCTGCGCGATCGAATAGGTTTTCCAGATCCGCTTACCCGTATTGGCATCGAGCGCGCTGACACTGCCTACGGCGGTACAACAGGGGTAATCGAGCACCCGGGCCTGGAACCCTTCCCACGCGGAAATGGGCACATAGAGTCGTCCCTTGTAAAGGGCGGGCGCCGCGGTCACGCGCGTGGTGAAGTTCTTCTCGACATGCGTCTTCCAGATCGCGTCGCCCGTGTGCGCATCGATGGCGTAGGCATTGGCCTTCAGGTCACCGAAGTACACGGCGTAATGGGTCTTGCCCTGCGTGCGAATGGGTCCGACGGTCATGGCATTGCGGACCCCGGCATCGGTGCGGTACGACCAGTACACGCAGCCCGTCGCCGCATCCAGAGAATACACGTAGCCGATGTCGGAGCCGACGAACACACGACCGGCGAACACCGTGGGTTGCCCGAATGCGGAGGTGCCGCCTGGAAAGCCGAAGGCCCATTTCAGTTTCAGATTGGGAACCGTTGTGGCGGTCAATCCCGCGGCCGCGGTCGACTGAAAACGGTGATTCGCCAGGCCGTTGCCCCAGCCGTTCCAGTCATGCTCGGCGACATCGTGCAGCGGCGGATTGTCCGCGCAGCGATTCGCCATGGAGGCGGCATCGCCGGCTTTTTCAGAACCCAGGAACTGCCCGGCGAGCGACTCGGCCACCCGGCGGCGGTCCGTCTCATTGAGGGTGTCACCCACCTGCTTCATGATCCCGGTGGTGAGCGCGGTATAGATGCGTTCGGGCGACATGGTGCGCAAAGTTGCCGGGCTCGGCGCCCGCTCCATGGCCGGATTGCCGTGACAGGAAACGCAATGTTGTTGGAACACCGCAAAGCCGAGCTCCGTGCCCCGGCGCTCCGGAGCGCTGCTGTCAGCCGACCCTGCCACCTGTGTGACCAGGGTGCCCATCACCATGCAGGCCAATGCACTCAAGTACCTGCCGGCGCCACGATAAGACACGCGTATCCCCCCGCGATGGCCGAATCCGGCCAGATGTGATTCTACGGCAGTTGATAGGTCAAAGGACCGTTGCCTTGGCATATCGTTAGATGCTTGAATGGCCGCCGAAAAACGGGGGGATGCGATGAAGGTGCGGCAACCGCGGGTTATGCAGATTTTCGCGGCCTGCGGCGCGTTGGCCGCGTTGCTGGTCAATGTGCCCAGCAACGCCCAGCGGGCCAGGGTCGAACAGGGGCCGTTCGCCACCTTCACCGCCGAGCAGGCGGCTTCGGGCAAGACGGTTTACGCCGCGCAGTGCGGCAACTGCCACGGCAAGAACCTGAGCGGCAGCGAGTTTGCGACCCCGTTGAACGGCAATGCCTTCAGTCTCAATTGGGCCGGCAAGCCCACCGATGCGCTCTTCACGTTCATACACACCCGCATGCCGCCGGCCGCGATCGGCTCGCTGTCGCCGGAGGCGACGGCGAGCCTCGTGGCCTATCTGCTGCAGATGAATGGCGCGAAGGCCGGTGAGGCTCCGCTCGCGGCCGATGCGACGGTGCTCGCCTCGCTGCAGATTCAGCGCAACCCCGTGGCACCGCCGCCACCCATGATGCCGCTGTCGCCGCTGTCGCCACCGGTGCCGAAAGTGTTCCTGCCCAATCCGCTGGATCAGTTCACGCCCGTGAGCGAGGCCATGCTGCGCAGCCCGGCGCCGGGCGATTGGCTGCTGTGGCGCCGCACTTACAGCGACCTGGGCTTCAGTCCGCTGACGCAGATCACGCGCAAGAATGTGGAGGACCTGCGCGTTTCCTGGGCCTGGACTTTGCCCACGGGCCGCAACGAGACCACACCACTGGAACATGACGGTGTGCTTTTCGTCGCCAGCTGGGGCGACAACATCCAGGCCATCAATGCCGTGACCGGTGATCTGCTGTGGCAGTACAAACGCGTGATGCCCAGCGACGCGCGGCTGTCGGTGCGTCGCAATATTGCGATCTACGAAGACAAGCTGTTCGTGCCGACCTCGGATGATCACTTGGTCGCGCTGGATGTGAGAAACGGTACGGTGGTCTGGGACATGCCGGTGGCGGATTACCATGTCGGCTGGCAAACCACCGGTGGCCCACTGGTCGCCAAGGGTAAAGTGCTTCAGGGCATTGTGGGTCAGGCCCCGGGCGGCGGGGCCATCGTCGCGCTGGATGCGCAGACCGGCAAGGAAGCATGGCGGTTCCACACCATTGCCCGGCCCGGGGAGTTCGGCGGTGACAGCTGGAACGGACTGCCCGTGGAGAAGCGCAGCGGCGCGTCGGTTTGGACGGCCGGCAGCTATGACCCGGTATTGAACCTGGCCTACTTTGGCGTGGGGCAAACCTACGATACCGGACCGCTGCTGCATTCGATCAATAAGCCCGGCATCACCACCGATAGCCTGTATACCGACTCGACGCTGGCCATCAATCCGGATACCGGCAAACTGGCGTGGCACTTCCAGCATGTGCGCAACGACCAATGGGACCTCGACTGGGCTTTCGAGCAGCAAGTCATTGATCTGCCCGTCGCGGGCGCGACCCGCAAGCTCATCGTCACCTCAGGGAAGATGGGCATCATCGAGGCAATGGATGCGGCCACCGGCCAATACCAGTTCTCGAAGGATCTCGGCATCCAGAATGTGATCAGCGCCATCGATCCCAAGACGGGTGAGAAGAGCATCAATCCGGATGTCGTCGTGGGCGATGGGAAACCGCACACCATCTGCCCGCACCCGGGCGGTGGCCGCAACTGGAATGCGACCGCTTACAATCCGCTCACGAACGTCATGTACAACACCGTGGTGGAGTCCTGCATGGACCTGCTGCCGGTTGGACCCGGAGAACGCGGCAATCTGTCTTCGGGCTATAACTGGAGCATCCGTCCGCGACCGGACACGGACGGCAAGTATGGCCGCATCGAGGCCTTGAACCTGGCAACCCGGAAAGTGCTGTGGACTGAGCGGCAGCGCGCACCGGGAACCACCTGCATGCTCGCGACCGCCGGCGGCGTCGTGTTTTCCGGATCCCTGGATCGCGTGCTGCGCGCCTACGACGACACCACCGGCACGCAGCTGTGGCAGGTGCGGATGAATGATGTACCCAGTTCCTGTCCCATCTCCTACAGCGTCAAGGGCCGGCAATACATCGCGGTGGTCGTCGGCAATGGCGGCAATGAATCCCAGACCTTCCCGGCCATCGTGCCGGAGATCCAGAATCCGCAGGAGCATGCCTCATCGATCTGGGTGTTCGAGCTGCCAAAGCGCGATCACTAAACGCTGACCACGACCTTGCCGATCTGCTGGTTGGATTCCATATAGGCGTGCGCGTCGGCAATCTGATCCAGCGTGAAGGTCTTGGCGATGACCGGCGTAAGGTGTCCCGAGGCCAAGCCGGCGATAATCACCTCGCGGACGCGGGTGAAACGTTCCGGTTTGTTGGCAATCGCTGAGAACACCCAGCCGCGGATGCTCAGTCCCTTCAGGGCGACCGGCCAGTGAGGGTAGGGCGTGGGCTGCCCGCTCAAGCCGCCGTAAATGAACAGGATGCCCTCCTCGGCGAGCGCAGCGCACAACTTCTCCACGAAGGGGCCGCCGACAGGATCGAAGGCGGTTCGCGCGCCCTTGCCGGCGGTGATGCGCATCACCTCGGCCACTAAATCGGACTCCTCCGTGGCCACGACATGCTGCGCGCCGTGTTCACGGAGCCTTGCGGCCTTGGTACTGTGGCGGGTCAAGGCGATTGGCACGGCGCCGGCCCAGTTTGCCAGCTGCATTGCCGCAAGACCCACGCTGCTGGAGGCTGCGGGTATCAGCACATAATCGCCGATGCCCACCTTGGCCACTTCGATGATGGCGTACGCGGTGAGATAGGCCATCCAGATGGAGCACGCCTGCAGCGGTGTCAGTCCAGCAGGCGCGGCGATGACGCTGCGCGCCGGTACGATGGCTGACTCGGCGTATACCCCGTACTCGCCCAGTCGGTAGGTGGGGATCACGCAGACCCGATCGCCCGTCGTATACCCCTGCACGCCCGGGCCCAGCATCTCAATTACGCCGCAGGCCTCGTAGCCCATCAACGACGGCAGTTTCGGAGCGACCAGATACTGGCCCGCGCGATAAACGATTTCCGATCGATTCAGACCGATGCTCAGTACGCGGATGCGAATCTCGCCCGGCCCGGGATCGCCGACGGGGAGATCCTCGATCTGCAGGACTTCCGGGCCGCCGGTTCGATGAATGCGGACAACTTTCGTCATTGGAGTCTCCCGCTTGCTACCTTAGCAAAGGCGCCATTGGCATGTACGATATGCCACCGACGCGGGATGCTTCGCCGTCCACTGTAGGGCGCGGTCAATCGACGAGGATGAGCGTTATGGGAATTCGCACACTGCTGCTGATCGTGCTGGTGCTGATGGTGATCGGCGCGGTCCCGGCATGGCCGCATAGCAGATCCTGGGGCTACGCCCCGAGCGGTGGTCTGGCGCTCATCCTGATCATCGTCCTGGCGCTGGTGTTCCTGGGCAGGATCTAGGCGCTCAGGTGTTAAGTCCTGCCACGATGACGCGTTTGCGGCGCCTGCATGCTTCCATCCTCACCGCGGATAACCTATTGTTTCTTTAGTACTTAAAGAGACCGCAAATGGCTTTCGTGCCCGCTCTCCCGCAGTTCGATTTCCTCGCCGGCGGCGGGGAGATGGGAGCGCGCACGCGTGCCTTGGATTGGACGCGCACCCCGCTGGGCAGCCCGGCCACCTGGCCACAGTCGTTGAAAACCATCATTCGGATGGTGCTGCACTCGCGCTACGCCATGTGGATGTTCTGGGGTCCGGAATTCACCTTCTTCTGCAACGATGCCTATCTGCCGACACTCGGCATGAAAGGCAAATGGGCCCTGGGTGCCCGCTCGGATAAGGTTTGGGAGGAGATCTGGCCGGACCTGCTGCCGCGAATCAAACAGGTGCTTGAGCGAGGGGAGGCAACCTGGGACGAAGGGCTGCTGCTGTTTCTGGAACGCAATGGCTTCCTCGAGGAGACCTATCACACGTTCTCCTATAGCCCCATCCATAACGATGACAGCACCATTGCCGGCATGCTCTGCGTCGTGACCGAAGTCACGGATCGGGTCATCGGCGAGCGGCGTTTGCGAACCTTGCGCGATCTCGCCGCGCGCAGCGCGGGGACGGAGAATGTGGGGCAGGTGTTCCGGCGACAGGAAGCCGTGCTGCGCAAGAATCTCAATGATCTGCAGTTCTCGGCCCTTTACCTGTTGGATGATGCGCAGGAAGGCGGCGAACTCGGCTGGCACACTGGTAATGCGCCCATGGACATGCTGCCGGAGCGCAGCAATCTTTCCGATCTCAGCGCCCGGTGGCCGATCGCGCAGCTGCAGCAGCAAGGTCGCGCAGTATTGCTGAAGAATTTCACGGCGCCGAGCGGAAAGGTATCTGCCGCGTTATGGTCCGAGCCCATCAGACAGGTGCTGGTGCTCCCGGTGCGCGGCTCCGGGGTCGCGCCGCTGATCGGATTTCTGATCGTCGGTTTGAGTCCGCGGCTCAAATTCGAAGAGGAGTACCGGGATTTCCTGGGCCTCATCGCCTCCCAGGTGGCCGCGGCGCTCGCGGATGCCAGAGCGTATGAGGCCGAACGCAAGCGCGCCGAAGCGCTGCAGGAGATAGATCGCACCAAGACGGCGTTTTTCTCGAACGTCAGTCATGAATTTCGCACGCCGCTGACGCTGATCCTGGGGCCTTTGGCCGATACCTTGAACGAGGGCGATCTGCCATCGCTCGCCAAGGATCGCATTGAACTCGCCCATCGCAATTCATTGCGCCTGCTGCGCCTTGTCAACTCCTTGCTGGACTTCTCGCGCATCGAGGCGGGGCGCGCCCAGGCGACTTACGAGTCCACTGATCTTGCCGCGCTGACGCGCGATCTGGCGAGCCTGTTTCGCTCGACCATCGAACGGGCCGGACTGCGTTTCGAAGTGAGCTGTGATCCGCTGCCAAAGTCCGTGTATGTCGATCGCGAAATGTGGGAAAAGATCGTCCTGAATCTGCTGTCGAATGCGTTCAAGTTCACGGTGGCGGGATCCATTCGCGTTGAACTCACGTCGACCCCGGATTTCGCTGTCCTCGCGGTGACCGACACGGGAGTGGGGATACCCGCAACGGAAGTGCCGCGACTGTTCGAACGATTCCATCGGGTCGAAACCACGCAGGGCCGCACTCATGAGGGTTCCGGCATCGGCTTGGCGCTGGTGCTGGAACTGGTGAAACTGCACGGCGGGGAGATCCGGGCAACGAGCGTGCTCGGAGCAGGCAGCACGTTCACGGTCGAATTGCCGTACGGCGTGCGGCATGTACCTGCCGAAAGAGTCCGCGCCCAACCGCTGCCGCCACTGGCACCGGCCGCCACGGCGCAGGCGTTTGTACAGGAAGCACTGCGCTGGCTGCCCGACACGGCGGACCGCCTGCCCGCCCAAGAGATTGCCGAGGAACAGTCTTCGAAGCTCGACCGGCGCTTCGCCGCAACGTTCGGCGCGCGCATCATTCTTGCCGAAGACAACGCCGACATGCGTGCGTATGTACGCGATCTGCTCGCGCCACTCTACGAGGTCGAGGCGGTCAGCGACGGCGCCGAGGCGCTGAGCGCGGTGCGCCGCCAGCGTCCGGCTCTCATTCTCTCGGATATCATGATGCCGAACCTCGACGGATTCGGTTTGCTCAGCGCGGTCCGGGCCGATACCATCATTCATGACATACCGATAATCCTGCTCTCGGCCCGTGCGGGAGAAGGCTCACGCGTCGAGGGCCTGGATGCCGGCGCCGACGATTACCTGGTGAAGCCTTTCTCGGGGCGCGAACTGTTGGCGCGGGTCGGCGCCTTGATTGAGTTGACCCAATTGCGGCAAGCGGGCGAGGAGCGTTTGCGGCTCGCGATCGAAGGCGCGCGCATGGGAACGTGGGACTGGGATCTGCAACGCGATGTCGTGCATTGGTCCGTCAGTCATTTCGAGACGCTCGGCTATGTACCCAACCGCGACGGCGTGGCGAGCTACCAGATGTGGCGCGCCTGCTGGCACCCGGAGGATGCCCCGCGAATCGAATCAGAGTTGCAGCAAGCCTTGGCGTCACTGTCACGCTATCACTCCGAGTACCGCATCCGACGCGCCGATACCGGCGAGACCCGCTGGCTGTCGGTGTACGGCCGTATGCTTGGCGAGCAGGGAACCGCCACGCGCAACATTGGCATTTTTCTGGATATCACCGATCGCAAGCTGGCCGAGAACGCCCTGCTCGACGCCGATCGGCACAAAGACGAGTTCCTGGCGACGTTGGCGCACGAGCTGCGCAACCCGCTCGGACCCATTCGCAATGCAGCCCGGATTCTGGGCACCGCGAACCTTGCGCCGGAGAAGTTGGCGTGGTGCCGCGAGGTCATTCAACGTCAGACCGAGCACATGGCCCTGCTGCTGGACGATTTGCTCGACGTGTCGCGGATCACCCTGGGACGGCTGCAACTCAAGAAGGAATCTGTGCCGATCGCCAGCATCGTCGAGGCGGCTGTGGAGATGGTGCGCCCGCTGCTCGCGTCGCGAAATCACAGCCTCGCGGTGACTTTGCCGCAGTCCCCGGTCTTGCTCGAGGTCGATCCGCTGCGCATTGCGCAGGTGCTCGGCAATCTGCTGACCAATGCGGCCAAGTACACCGAGCCGGGCGGCCAAATCACGGTTGAGGCGCGAGCGCTGCAGCAGTCAGTGGAAATCGTCGTGAGCGACACCGGCATCGGGCTTGAACCTGCGAGCATTGAGCGGATCTTTGCGATGTTCTCCCAAGTCGACAGCGTCATTGACCGCTCCGAAGGCGGTCTCGGTATCGGGCTCGCGTTGGTCAGAGGGCTGGTGGAGCTGCATGGCGGATCCGTGTGGGCGCATAGTGAGGGTCTGGGTCGGGGCAGTCGCTTCGTGTTTCAACTTCCCGGCGTCACCCGGCGGGTATCGGCGTCGGTGAAACCGATGCATCCGCTTTCGCCATCCGCAAAGGGCTGGCGTATCGTCATCGCCGACGACAATCGGGATGCGGCCACCTCGCTCGCCATGCTGCTTGAGATCGCCGGACATGAGGTGCGACTGGCCAATGATGGTGCCGAGGCCTTGGCACTCATCGAATCGTTTCAACCGCAGGCCGCGTTCATCGACATCGGCATGCCGTTGCTGAATGGCTACGAAGTCGCTCGCCGGGTGCGCCGGCAGGCGTGGGGCGCCGACATGCGATTGATCGCGGTGTCGGGCTGGGGACAGGACCATAACAAACGCCAGGCGCACCAGGCCGGATTCGATCATCACCTGACGAAACCGTTCGAACCCAGTCAGCCGGAATTGCTGCTGCAGCAGCTGTTCGGTGCGCCCGACACGGCCGACGCTCCCGCCAGACGCTCGTGACGGACGGATCCGACTCACTCAAGCGCTGGGAGCGATGGCTGGGGCATGTCGGCTACCTTGCCGAGGGCGGCATCTACCTGCTGGTGGGCCTGTATGCCCTGGTTGCGGACATCGAGCGGCGGCGGCAACCCAATGGTTCGCTGGGCGCCTTGGCGGAGCTGGGTGCGACACCGCTAGGCAAAGTGCTGCTGGCGGTGTTGTCGGTGGGTCTGGCGGCCTTCGCTTTGTGGCAGTTGCTGCTGGCGATCGTCGATCCTGAGCACCGTAAGGATCGTCGCGCCGGGCGCCGACGCCTCGTGCGGCTGGGGCACCTGTTCAGTGGCGTGCTGTACAGCGTGATACTGGGAGGAGCCTTGTGGAGTCTGTTCGGGCTCGACACAGACGCCGGCGACGGCCAGACGCAGGCGCAGTGGACCGCCTGGGTGGTGCGGTTCCCTGTGGGGCGCTATGTGATCGGGATGGTGGGGGCCGGAATCGCGGTTTTCGGGGGTTTCCAGTTTTTCCGGGCACTCACTGATCATAAGACCAAGCACGTCGACTTGAGCGAAACGCGGCTTCGCATCCCCATCAAAGTGTTGGGGGTGTACGGATTGATCAGCCGCGGCATCCTGTTTACGCTGGTTGGCCTGTATCTGATCGGCGCCGCATGGCGTCTGGATACGCGCTATGCGGGCGGCATTTCAAATGCCCTCAGACACAATTCGGCACCGCTCGTACGGAAAGTGGCTGCTCGCAGCAGAGGCGGTGGGGCTGATAACGTTTGGTTTGTTTCAGATCAGCAAGGAGCGCTTTCGGCGCTTCCGCGACAGTTAAGGGGGCACCATGGGACAGGGGGGATTCTCGAAGTCACGACTGGCGCGCCTGCGTCAGGTGATGGCAACGCATGTCGAGCAAGGCACCATCGCGGGCGCGGTCACGCTGCTCAGCCGGCACGGCGAGACGCTGGTGGAGACCCTGGGGTACCAGGATCTGAGGCGTCGGGATGCGATGCGTCGCGACACGATCTTCCGCATTGCCTCCATGACCAAGCCGATCACCGCGGTCGCGGCGCTGATCCTGGTGGAGGAGTGTCGGCTCAGCCTCGATGCGCCACTCGATCCGTATCTGCCGGAGCTGGCCAACCGCCGGGTGCTCAAGCGCATCGACGGTCCGCTGCACGAGACCGAGCCGGCGACACGTCCGCTGACGCTGCGCGATTTGCTCACTTTTCGCATGGGTTTTGGCTTGATCATGGGACCACCAGGCGTGTACCCGATCCAGAAGGCCTTGGACGAACTTGCCCTCATGAGCCTGACTCCTTCACCGCCGCACGCGCCTGATGAGTGGCTGCGCCGGCTGGGAACCTTGCCCCTGATGCATCAGCCCGGTGAGCGCTGGATGTATCACACGGGCTCCGACACGCTCGGCGTGTTGATCGCCCGCGTTGCGGGACAGCCCTTTGAAACGTTTCTGAAGGAGCGCATCTTCGATCCCCTGGGGATGCTCGACACCGGCTTCTTCGTGCCGGCCGCCAAGCTTGGCCGGTTCGCCAGCTGCTATGGGCCCAACGCGAGCGGCGCGTTGGAGCTGATCGATGACAGCCAGGACAGCAAGTGGAGCCGTCCACCGGTGTTCGCGGCCGGCGGAGCGGGACTGGTGTCGACCATCGATGATTACTTTGCCTTTGGCCGCATGATGCTCAACAAAGGCAAGCTGGGAAGCGAGCGCATCCTGGCCCGCCCGACGGTGGAACTGATGCTGACCGATCAGATCACGCCGGCCCAAAAGGCGAATTCACCGTTTTCTCCTGGTTTCTGGGAGTGTCGCGGCTGGGGACTGGGGCTGTCCGTCATTACGGGCCGTTTGAACACCGCCGATTGGACCAGGCCAGTTCGGCTGGTCAGGCGCTTTCGGCAGCGATTGGGTGTCGGACCCGATCGAGGATCAGATCTCCATTCTCATGATCCAGCGCTACAACATGGGCCCGGGAAAGATCCATGAGGATTTCCGCACGCTCGCCTATCAGAGTCTCGATGATTGAAGAATCGGGCCTAGGCGGATGGTGGAGCGGTATTGATTTCCCAAGGTATGCGGAAGGCATCCACCAGCATACCGAAGCCGGGTGACCAGAACGTCGACTCGAAGGGCAGCGTGATCTGGCCATCCTCGGCGAGACCATCGAAGACTTTGCCGGCCTGATCCACTGTGGGCAGCGTGATGCCGATATAGATCCCCTGCGGTGCGCTGTAGCTGTCGGGCGTCTGGTCGGCACCAATGAGTTCCATCTCGCCCAGGGCGAGCGTCGCATGCATGATGAGGCCATGCCAGCGCCGATCAAACTGGCTGGCTGTGGGTGAATCGCCGTAGGTGAGCAGGGTGGTCAGTGTCCCGCCGAGCACGGCCTGGTAGCGCGTAAATGCTTCGCGGCATTGGCCATTGAAGGTCAGGTGTGGACTGATCCGTATCATTTTGGCTCTCAGACAATCTCGATATTGCGCTCGGCATCCTCGTGGATATCCAGCGTCTCTTCCTGATTGGCGCGTCGATCCATGTCGTGACCGATGAGCGCGATCGCGCGCATCGCGACCTCATCCGCTCGCACTCGCCAGTTTCCGCAATTGTCATGCGTCAGGGCGTATACCACCGTGTTGGGTGTGGGGAAGCCCAGCTGGAAACGGCGGAACAGTGTCATGCCGACATGATCCACCTGCGCAAATCCCCAGATTTGCCAGAACAGCAGTGCCATCCACATGCCGTGGCCGAAAACCACAGTGCCGTCCGGCAGCGAAGTGAGAAACTGACTGCGCACCCGCGCGACGCGCCTGTGGAATTCGCGGAAGGTCTCCGCGGCAGGTCCGCTGCGCAGGTCGGGATCGGAGGTGAGCCAGTAGCGCGCGACGACGGCTTCGCGCTCGGTGCTGGAGGTACCGCGCATCTGCAAGGTATCGATGGTCTCAAATTCGCGCAGGTCATCCAGTGTCTGCGGCCGCTGGCCCATGCGTGCGCAATACGGCGCGGCAGTGTCCAGCGCGCGCTTGAAAGGTGATGACCAGACCGTGACGCTCGAGGCCGGCAGCAGCGGCGCCAGTGCCCGCGCCTGCAATTCGCCAAGCTCAGTCAGAGGCACCACCGGATTTTCCAGTGTGATGCCGCCCACGTTAGCCTGGCTTTGGCCGTGGCGGACCAGGTAGATGGTGGGATCTGACATGCGAGCATCTTAATGCATGCTCAGGAACCCTGCTGCGTTGCTGGTCTCGGCCGAATCAGGACCGCAAGTACTGCCATGGCAGTGCCGATATACGATTCGCTGAATCGCAGGGCGGCGTTTAGCATCGGATTCATCGTCGGACTGAGGCTCGCCGTCACCATGATCACGCTGACCGTGATTGCCGCCAATCGCGCATGGTCGGGGATTCTCAAGCCATAGCAGACCAGCACCGTAAGGACCATGCATGCCGCCATGGCGAGCCGAATACCAGTCCGATTTCAACCGCAACCCGCAGTGCGTCGCTAGCCACTTTGCGATTCGCCTCCTTGCGGTCCCCAAAACACTGCCCAGGTGACGAGGTCATTCGTGAATTCCACAAAATGATGGGCAGTATTCGCTGGCACGAACAAAGCATCGCCCGCCATAAAGGAATGCCGGCTGTCTTTGACAACCAGCACTCCATTACCCTTCAGCACAATGTAAAGTTCGTCCTGCTCGTGCGATGACTGGTGGTCGATATCGCGCGGTGCAAATAGAATGACGGACATTGAGCCGTGCGCGAACGCCTGGATATCCCACACGCCCGCCGGCCAAGTGGCTGTTGCCGGAAGTGGCAGGCGCGCCCGGGTTTCGTTCAATGGGATGATCATGCCGTCCTCCGCAAGCTACGACTTGATGAATGCCAGCAGATCGGCATTGATGGTGGCGGCTTCGGTGGTCGGCATTCCGTGCGAAAGCCTTTATAGGTCTTCAAGGTGCCGTTCTTCAACAATTTTGCACTCAGCGGGCCGGAATCCGCATAGGGGATGGTACTCACGCTCAACTCTCCTGGTTGCGGCGCGCCTTCGCGGACTTTACCTGCTCAATCAATCTGGTATTGCGTTCGTAGACTGCCAGCGCGTCTGCCGCAACGCCGGCCAGCTTCGCAGTTCCGGTCTCGATGATGCCGAGCAACCACTCGAAGGCCTCATCCGATCGGTGCAGGGCCGCGGCGCGAATCAGGGCGCCGCGCGCCTCGGCACTCACCAGCTCCTCCCAGGCATCGCGCAGCAGCTTGAGCGCCTCGGGCCGGCGCGATTCGCCCAGGGCGAGGGCCGCGTATTCCTGCAAGGCCTCATCCTTTACGCGCAGGTACTGCGCGACGAAGGGCAGCGAGTACTCCGGTTGAATGGCCAGCAGCGCCCCGAAGCATTCGCCGATCACTTGCGGCTGCGCATCGCCGATCTCAGCTTTCAGACGCAGCACGGCTTCTGCCTCGAACGGGTTGCCGCAGGAGATGGCGCGCGCGGCGCCGCATCGGACCTCGACTTCAGGATCATTCAGTAATCCCGCCAGCTCCGCGACGGCGCGCGGGTGGCCCGAGGCCGCAAGGCCCATCGCGCAACTGCAGCGCACGTCGGTTGCGGTGTCGGCCCGTCCTCCCCACACCGGCTCGAGCTGCCGGTAGACGATCCCGGCTTGATAGAAGGCAATGTCCCGGCATTCGAGCATCACCAGGGCGCGGGCGATGGCGTTCTTGGCCTTGCACCGCGGATCACGCTTGACCGGGTCCTGCATCAGGCGCGCGAATGCGCTTTTCAGATCCGGAATGAGTTCGTGCAGAAGCCTCTCGCCGCTCAGCGTGGCCGCTCGACTCACCACCAGGAAATGGCGGTCCAGGAGCGCCTGTTTCAGCACCAGCGTCTGCGCAGGTCGAGGTGCTACCGGATCGAGCGCGTTGAGCAGGTCCAGTTGGGCCTGGGCCCGCACTTCCGCGCTCGGTCGCGCACCCTGCACCATGCGGCGGCGCTACAGCCGGACCAGCCCGCGTTTGTGCGCCACGGCCACCGCCTCGGTGCGGCTGATGGCATCGAGCTTGGTGAGAATGGCCTTCACGTGGGTCTTTGCCGTTCCTTCGGTGATGCTCAGGCGCCGCGCGATGTCCTTGTTGCTGCGGCCCTCGGCCAGCAGTTGCAGTACGCCCAGTTCGCGCTGCGTGAGGCTGGGCTTGGCCATGCGCTGCAGCGCCTTACTGGCCACCGAAGAGGACGCATAAGGCCGGTCTTCGCTCACCGCGCGAATGGCGAACAGGATTTCGGTGCGCGGGGAGTCCTTGAGCAGATAGCCCTTCGCCCCTTGGCTTAGGCACCTGAAGATGTCCTCATCGCCATCGTAGGTGGTCATGATCAGCAGGCGCGCGTGCGGGTGCGCGGCCAGTACCATCTGCACCACTGCGACGCCATCTCGTTTGGGCATGCGCAGGTCCAGCACCATGACATCGGGCTGGTGGCGCTCGTACAGTTCGGTCGCCTCCTCGCCATCGGCCGCTTCGGCCACGACCTCCATGTCGGGCTGGCGATTGACAATGGCGGCGAGACCATCGCGCACCACCGGGTGATCGTCGGCCAGAATGACGCGAATCTTGCGAACCGGCGCGGCGTGGAGCGCGCCGGCCGTCGCTGTCGGCGCCGGCGCTGCGTTCACGGAATATTCCGGCGCGGCAGGCGCACGCAAACCCGCGTGCCCTCACCCTGGTGCGTCTCGATGTGCCAGGTGCCGCCGATGGCGGTGGCGCGTTCGCGCATATTGGTAAGGCCGAAACCATGTTCGGCGCTGTCATCCGGTGAGTGCTCCATGCCCTGGCCGTCATCCGCCACGGTCAGCAGCCAGTGCGCCGCCTCGCCGACCAGGCTGATGCGCACATGCTGGGGGTGGCCGTGGCGCACGGCATTACTGACCGCTTCCTGGGCGATGCGCAGCAGCGCATGCTCGTGTTCCGGGGCAAGCCCGGTCGCCGGCGCCCGGCCCTCGAAGCTGCACACCGTGCGCCCGGGCACCGAGGAGCGTTCGGCCAGCTGCCGCAGCGCCAGCTCCAGCCCGCCGCTGCGGGTCTGATCGGGGCGCAGCGCCATGACCGAACGGCGCGCTTCGGCCAGACCCTCCCGCGCCAGATCGCGGATCCGCCCGGCGATGACGCCCTGGGTGGCGCAGGGCTCCGCGCCTTCGTAGTCCTCGGCGGCGGCCAGCTGCATGAGAATGCCGGTGAACGCCTGCGCCAGGCCGTCATGGATTTCACGGCCGATGCGATTGCGCTCCATGAGCACCGCGGCCTCCTTGGCCGAGTGCGCGAGGCGCATGATCTCGATGGCGAGCGTGGCCTGCTGCGCCAGGGCCACCAGCAGCTCGCTGTTGACCAGCGTCGCCGCCTCCGGCGTCTTGAAATCCAGGGTGATGAAGCCGACGTTGCGGCCGCCGAAGAGCAGCGGAAACACCACCATGCCGGTGTGGCCGGCGCCGCGGTGGTATTCCATCAGGCCCGGCCACTCCGTGGTGTCGTCCTCCTCCACCAGGCTGCAGAACATCGGCTGCTCGGTGCGCGACAGCTGTTCGCCCAGCGCATTGCCGTCGGCAGGAATGCTCGCGGTGAACGAGGGCGGCACCAGCTCCCCGCCATCCACATGCGCGACGATCTCCCAGATGGCAGGGGTGTCATGACGGACGATGACGTTGCCGGCGGCGGCATCGAACTGTCGGGTGGCCTCAAGCAGCACGTGGCCCAGGAAGTTGCGCGCATCAGGTTCGGTGGCGAGGCGCTCCAGATTGCCGCGGATGACGGCATTGGCCTTGGCCAGTTCCACCATGCGCTGCTCGGCGGCCTGCTCGCGTTCGCGACGTACGGCTTCGATGAGCCGTTCGCGATGCAGCCCGGCGCCAATGACGCCCGCAGCCGTTTCCAGCGCCGCCACTTCGGCCGGATCGATCGCGCGGCGCTGCCGGGTGTTGTCGAAGGTCAGGGCACCGAAGAAACCGTTGTCGACAAAAATCGGCACCACGGCCTTGGTCAGCGTTGTGCCATCCACACTCACATTGCGGTCGGCGCCGGCATGCTGCGCGGGATTTATCAGCACGCTCCGTCCTGCACGCAGCTCACTGCAGGTGGAGAAGATGGTGCTCTCGGGACAGCCGCCCTTGTTCGGGTTGCCCAGATAGGCGGTGATGCCGGGTGCGGTCCACTCGCCGGCTACCACCATCCACGGCGCGCCGTCGGGACCCATTTCCGAGCGGATGAGATTGACGCGATCGGCGCCGGCGGCCGCACCCAGTTCGCGCAGCACCGCGGGAATCGCGTCCATGACGTCGGTGGCTTCCAAGAGCAGGCGGCTCGCGCGCGCCGAGGCCGCGAGCAGTCCCTCGCGATGCTGCAGAGACACACTGATCTGTGTGAATACGTCCGTACAGGGGCTGGCGGCTGCGGCGCGCGCAGCCTCCTCGGCGATATCGGCACAATCCGGGCCGCAGTCGGCGGCGCGGGCGGTCAGCCCAGCGGTCATCTGGCCCCCTGTGAAGTCGGCACCCATTCAAGTCTACCGCTGTGGCGGCATCGCTGTCGTGAGGCGAGCCACCGGCAGGGGCGCCCCCTCCCAGCCGCCGCCGAGGGCCTTATAGACCGCGATCAGGCTGGTGGCCGCGTCGGTACGACTCTGCGCCAGCTGATCCTGTGCGGACAGCTGCGCCCGCTCGGCGTCCAGGACATCCAGGAAACCGACCAGTCCGCCCTCATAGCGGGCCCGCGCAATCTGCGCCGCGGCGTCGCTTTCCCGGGCTGCGGCCGTGAGCTGCACCAGCCGGTCCCGCTCGCGCGCATGGGCCACTAGAGCGTTTTCGGTCTCCTCCAGCGCCTTGAGCACGGTCTGCTGGTAGGCGGCAAGATCGGCATCAGCCCCGGCCCGGGCACCGGCGATGCGGGCCCGCACCCGTCCCAGATCGAAGGCCGGCCAGGAGATCGACGGCCCGATGAGGAAGGTCTTGGTGCCGGTCGCACCCAGCGCCGCCAGGTCCCCTGCCGCAAAGCCGAAATTGCCCGTGAAGGTCACCTTGGGAAACAGATCGCCCACGGCGACACCGATCTGGGCCGTCGAGGCGGCGAGGCGCCGCTCGGCGATGCGGATGTCGGGGCGCCGCCGCAACAGGCCCGCGGGGTCCCCGACTGCGGCCATCCGCGGCAGCTCGGGCAGGGTGCCTGGAGCCGACAGCACCGCGCTGAGTGCATCCGGTTCGCGTCCGGTGAGGACACTCAGACGATGGATGGATTTCTCCACTTGGGCGCGCAGCGGCGGAATGGTCGCGAGCGTGGTATCCAGCTGGGCCTTGGCGCGCGAAGTGTCCAGCTCGGTGCCGCGTCCCGCATCCAGCAGCGAATTGGTGAGATCCACGGTCTGCTGCTGATTGGCAGCGTTGCGCTGCAGGACGGCGAGCTCCGCCTGTTCGCCGCGCAGTTCAAAATAGGTTCGCGCAACCTCTGCGGTCACACTGACCTGCGCGTCATGCAGTGTCGCCTCCTGGCCTTCAACCACCGCACGGCTGGCTTCGACTTCCCGGCGCACCCGACCAAACAGGTCGAGCTCCCAGGTGGCATCAAAGCCGGCATTGTAATATCGCTCATCCAAAGTCCCAGCCCCGAAGCTTTCCGCCGCCGGATATTGCTGGCGCGTGTAACCGCCCTCACTGGTGACGGTGGGCAAGAGGTCGAGCTTCGCCTGCGTGCGCAGCGCCCGCGACTGCTGCAGATGCGCGAGCGCAATCCGCAAGTCGTGATTGGCGGCCAGCGCCTCGATCACGAGGCCGTTCAACAGGTCATCGTCGAACTGCCCCCAGAACGGTCCGATGCCGGCATCGGTGGAATAGACCGCCGGCTCCGCTTCGAGGAAAGTCGCTGCGGTCTGCACCGCAGGCCGATGGTAGTCGGGCCCGACCGCGCAGGCGGCCAGGGTCGCCGCGACTGTGGCGGCAACGGTCAGGGAGATGAATTTACGCACCGTGCACCTCCGGGTTGAGGCCGAGGGACAACGGTTTGGGTTGCTCGCTGGTCAGGCGCCGGTCGGTGAGCTTGCGCAGCAGCACGAAGAACACCGGGGTCAGAAGCAGTCCGAAAAAGGTCACCCCGATCATGCCGGCGAATACCGTCACGCCCATGGCGTGGCGCACTTCGGCGCCGGCGCCCTGCGCGAGCACCAGCGGAATCACCCCCATGATGAAAGCGAAGGAGGTCATCAGGATCGGGCGCAGGCGCATGCGGGCGGCTTCGAGCACCGCCGAAGTGGCGTCCATGCCGCGATCCTCCTGCAGGTGCTTGGCGAACTCGATGATGAGGATGGCGTTCTTGCACGCCAGACCCACCAGCACCAGCAGACCGATCTGCGTGAAGACGTTGTTGTCACCGTGATCGAGATACACGCCGGTGATACCCGCGAGCAGGCACATCGGCACGATCAGGATGATGGCGAGCGGCAGCGTCAGGCTCTCGTATTGCGCCGCCAGCACCAGGAACACGAACAGCACGCACAGCGGGAAGACGAACGTCGCGGTGTTACCCGAGATGAGCTGCTGGTAGGCAAGGTCGGTCCACTCGAAACTCATGCCGCGGGGCAGGTTGGCCTTGAGGATCGAGGCCAGCGCATCCTGGGCCTGGTCGGTGCTGTAGCCAGGGGCGGGACCTGCGTTGATATCCGCGGACCGATACGCGTTGTAACGCTGGGCGGCATCCGGTCCGAAGGTCGGCGTGACGTTCAGCAGCGACCCCAGGGGCACCATCGCGCCATCGCCGTTGCGGGTCTTGAGCGTACGGATGTCCTCGGCCTGCGCGCGGAACGGCCCGTCGGCCTGGGCCACGACCTGGAAGGTGCGGCCAAAACGGTTGAAATCGTTGACGTAGGTGGAGCCCATGTAGGTCTGCAAGGTGTCGAACACATCCGAGAGCTTCACGCCCTGCTGCTTGACCTTGTCGCGATCAACCGTGACATCGAGCTGCGGCACGTTGATCTGATAGGTGCTAAGCAGCCCCGCCAGCGTCGGGTTCTTCGCGGCTTTGGCCAGCGCATCCTGCACCGCCGCGTAGAGCGCTTCGGGTCCCGCATCGCCGCGGTCCTCCACCTGCGCCTTGAAGCCGCCCAATGAGCCGAGCCCCAGCACCGGCGGCGGGGTGAACACCACCACATAGGCATCCTGGATACTGGCGAGTTCCGCGTTCAGGCGCGCGGCAATGGCGTTACCCGACAGGTTCGCGCCCTTGCGTTTGGCGGGCGGATCCAAGGCGAAGAAGGCGATGCCGGAACTGGAACTCTGTGACCAGCCGTTCACCGACATGCCCGCGAATTCCACCGCGTGCTCCACGCCCGGGGTCTTGAGGCCAATCTCGGACATGCGCCGTACCACCGCCTCGGTGCGGTCGATGGTTGCCGCGGGCGGCAGCTGCGCCACGGCGATCAGGTACTGCTTGTCCTGCGAGGGGATGAAGCCGCCGGGCACGGCATTGAAGCCGGCCCACGCGAGCACGATCAGGCCGGCATATATGATCAGCGCGATACCGCTGCGGCGAATGGTCGAAACCAGAGCTTTCGAGTAGCCATTGCCCACTGCGGCGAACGCCTGATTGAAGCGCCTGAAAAATCGCCCGAGGATCTGCTCCATCCAGCGGGCGAAAAGGTCAGGGCTGGCACCGTGGGGTTTCAGCAGCACGGCCGCCAGTGCGGGGGACAACGTCAATGAGTTGAAGGCGGAGATCACCGTGGAGATGGCGATCGTCAAGGCGAACTGGCGGTAGAACTCGCCGGTCAGGCCACTGATGAAGGCGACCGGCCCGAACACCGCGACCAGCACCAGGGTGATGGCGATGATGGGTCGGCTGACCTCGCGCATCGCCATGCGCGCGGCCTGCTTCGGCGACTCGCCTGCGGCGATATGGCGTTCCACGTTTTCAACGACCACGATCGCATCGTCGACCACGATGCCGATGGCGAGCACCAGACCGAACAGCGACAGCGTATTGATGGAGAAGCCGAACGCGAGCAGTACCGCGAAGGTGCCGATGATCGACACTGGCACGGCAACCAGCGGAATGAGCGAGGCACGCCAGGTCTGCAGGAACACGATGACCACGATCACGACCAGCAGGATGGCCTCGAGCAGGGTATGCAGCACCGCCTCGATCGACTGACGCACGAACTGAGTCGGATCGTAGGCGATGCGGTAGTCGACGCCGGCGGGGAAATCCTTCTTGAGCTCCTCCATGGTCTTGCGGACATTGCTCGACAGTTGCAGCGCATTGGCGCCGGGGGCCTGCATGATCGGCAGCGCGATGGCATTCTGGTTGTCCAGCATGCTGCGCATGCCGTAGTCCTGGGCGCCCATCTCGATGCGCGCGAGGTCGCCCAGGCGCACCAACTCGCCGTTGGCGCCGGTCTTGACGATAATGGCGCGGAACTGGTCCTCGGTCGTGAGCCGGCCCGCCGCGTTCAAGGCGATCTGGAATTCGGAGCCTTTCGAGGGCGGCGCGCCCAGCTGCCCCGCGGCCACATCGACGTTCTGCTCGCGGATGGCCGTGACCACATCACTGGCGGTGAGATTGCGGACCGCAAGCTTTTCCGGGTCCAGCCACACGCGCATCGCGTAGTCGCCACCGCCGAACACCTGGACCTGGCCCATGCCTGGCAGGCGCGCCAGCACATCGCGGATGTTCAAGGTCGCGTAGTTGCGCAGGTACAGCGAGTCGTAGCGGCCATCCGGGGAAATCAGGTTCACCAGCATGGTCAGGTCCGAGGAACTCTTGACGGTGGTGACGCCGAGATCGCGGACTTCCTGCGGCAGTCGCGGCTGGGCCTGCGCAACCCGGTTCTGCACCTGTACCTGGGCGCGATCGACATCGGCGCCGAGTTTGAAGGTGACGGTCAGGCTCAGCGTACCGTTCATGGTGGAGGTGGAGGACATGTACAGCATGTCATCGACGCCCACGATCGCCTGTTCCAGCGGCGCGGCAACCGTGTCCGCGATGACCTTGGGATTTGCGCCCGGATAGTTTGCGGTCACGACGATTGAGGGCGGCACCACTTCGGGGTACTCGCCGACCGGCAGCTTCACCAGCGCCAGGACCCCGGCAATGGTGATGAACGTTGAGACGACGGCCGCGAAAATCGGCCGCTCGATAAAGAACTCTGACAGTTTCATGATGTGCCCGCCGCCCGTTAGCGAGCGTTCCGTGCAACCAGACCGGATTTGGCCGGTGCGTCGTTCAAATGCTCCTCGCCCATCGCGACGCGCTGCGGTGTGATGGCCATGCCGGCGCGCACGTGCTGCAGGCCGTTCACCACAATGGTGTCGCCGGGGCTCAGGCCCTCCCGCACCACCTGCAGACCGTCGACCACGGCACCGAGCTTCACCTGACGGTACTCAAGGGTGTTGTCCTTGCCCACCCGCAGCACATACTTCAGACCCTGGTCGGTACCGACCGCGCTTTCGTTGATGAGCATCGCGGTGAACGTCTTCGGTGCCCGTGATCTTCACGCGCGCAAACATGCCGGGCGTGAACTCCCGGTTGTGGTTCATGAGCCGGCCGCGGACCCGAACAGTGCCCGTGGCGCCATCGATTTCGTTGTCCACGAAGGCGATGGTGCCCTGATGCGGATAGCCCGCTTCATTGGCGAGGCCCACGAATACCGGATGGCTGACCTCGGCCTCACCGCCCTTGCGTGCATAGTTCATGAAGTTCAGAAAGCCTTGTTCATCGCCCTGGAAGCTCACGTAGATGGGATCGACCGAGACCACGGTGGTGAGCAGGGTTTGGCCGCTGGTCACGAGATTGCCGGCGGTGATCTCCGCGCGGCTGACGACGCCGGTAATAGGCGCCGTGACGCGCGTGAAGCTCAGATTCAGTGCCGCAGTGTCCACCGCGGCCTGGGCCCCGGCGACATTCGCACTGGCCTGGCTGAAAGCCGCATCGCGGCTCTCGAGCTCCTCGCGCGAAATGGCGTGCGCGCCCAAGAGCTTGTTGGCGCGATCCTGCTCCGAGCTGGCCAGGGTCAGTTGCGAGCGGGCCTGCGCGAGCTGCGCCTGGGCCTGCTTGAACTCGGCCTCGTAGGGGCGCGGATCAATGACGAACAACACCTCGCCCTTGGCGACTTCGCGGCCCTCGACAAAGTTGACGGTGGCGATGTAGCCGGAGACGCGCGGCCGTATTTCGACCCGCTCGACCGCCTCGAAGCGGCCGGTGAACTCATCGAAGTCCGAAATCTGGCGTGACAGCACCGTGGCCACCGAGACGGAGGGCGGCGCCGTACGTTGGCCGGGGTCGCGGACGCACTGCGACTGCAGCCGGCCAGCTGCACCACGATGGCCAGCGCAAAAACAGCAGCGGCGAACCAAATTGAAATTGACTGGCGACTCATACCCGAACTCCCCGTATCCATTGACCCACTGGCGGTTTTCGCAGCCAGTGCTGATGGGGACATCATCGGTGTTATGACGCCAGGTGAATATTCACCTCATGCCCGAGGCGCAGGTCCCAAGGGTAGGGGGGTGGCTCTATCCCTTTTGAGAGAGGCCGGCGGCAAATAGCAGTTATTTCTCGCTGTCCAGGTGTTCCAGCGCGAAGGCCGGATAGCGGCCACCGGCGGCCGCATCCTTGGGTACGGCCCGGGTAAGCGCGGCCAGCTGTTCGGGAGTGAGCTTCAGGGCCATGCCCCCCAGCGCCTCCGCAAGCTGGGCGCGCGTGCGCGAGCCCAACAGCGGGATGATGTCATCGCCCTGGGCGGCGACCCAGGCGATGGCAACCTGCGCGACGCTCGCGCCCAACGTTTCGGCCATGCCGCGCAACTTCTCGACGAGCGCGAGATTGGCGCTGAGGTTCTCGCCCACGAAGCGCGGGCTGTGCGCGCGGAAGTCCTTGTTGTCGGTGGTCCGGCGCCCCAGTTGCCGCTGATGAGCCCGCGGGACAGCACCCCGTAGGCGGTGATGTCGATGCCCAGTTCGCGGCAGGTCGGCAGGATCTGCGCCTCGATGCCGCGGGAGATCAGCGAGTATTCGATCTGCAGGTCGACGATGGGATGCACCCCGGCCGCCCGCCGCAACGTGGCCGCGCCGACTTCGGACAGCCCGATATGACGCACGTAACCGGCCTTGATGAGATCGGCGATGGTGCCGACGGTGTCCTCGATAGGTACCGCGGGGTCCAAGCGCGCCGGACGATAGATGTCGATGTAGTCCGTCCCCAGACGCTGCAGGGAGTAGGCCACGAAATTGCGGATGGCCGCCGGCCGGCTGTCATACCCGATCCAGGCGCCATCCGGCCCGCGCAGCGCGCCGAACTTCACGCTGATCTGCAATTTATCGCGCGCGCTGTCCGATCAGCGCCTCGCGGATCAGGAGTTCATTGTGTCCCATGCCATAGAAGTCACCGGTGTCGAGCAGTGTGACGCCGGCGGCGAGCGCCGCATGGATGGTCGCGATGCCTTCGCTGCGGTCGCTCGGCCCGTACGAGCCGGACATGCCCATGCAGCCCAGGCCCATTGCCGACACCGTCGGGCCGGTGCGGCCCAATCGTCGGGTCTTCATGCCGTGAGGCTCTCCATATCAATCACTGAAGCGAAAGTTGACGCGTCGTGGCGCGCTGGGTGGCACACGCACAGGTGAGTCTTCAGGGTGCATCATCCAGGCTCAAGGCAAACAAACCTTGCGCCTGGATGGGTGCATCAGTTCATGCCAGTGCTTTGCCGAACACGGCGAGCAGCCGTCCCCAGGCCTTCTCGGCGGCGTCATGGTCATAGACGGCCGTGTCGGGCGGGCACCAGCCGTGTTGCGTGCCGGTGTAGACCTCGACCTCGTGCGGCAGTCCCGCCGACTCAAAGGCGGCGGTCAGCGTGTCCTTGGCCTTTGGATCCTGCTTATCGTCACTCGCCGCGATGGCGATGAGCGCGCTTGCCTTCATTTTCGGAATCAGCAGGTGCGGGCTGTCCGGCATGTTGGTGGCGAGGGCCGCACCGTGGAAGGTCGCGATCGCCCCGACACGATCGGGGAATTGCGCGGCCATGCGGAAGGTGTAGGGGCCGCCCATGCAGTAACCGGTGGTGCCCATTTTCTTCGTCTTGTCCACGGAGGGCTGCTTGTCGAGCCACGGTACGAAGGTGCCGGCATCCGTCGCCGCCGTCTTCGGCGATAGGGACTGCATCTGACCCATGAGCTTGGTGCGCGTCGGGGGGTCGTTGAAATCCGGATGATCGGGTGAGGTCGGCGCCTTCTGGATCCGATAGAACGGATTGATCACGAGCACCGAATACCCGGACCCGGCCAGCCGGTCGGCCATCTGCTTGAACGCGGGGCGCAGGCCGAAGATGTCCGGCCAGATCAGCACGGCCGGGTGTTTGCCCTTGGCTGGATGCACGAAATAGGCATCGCAGGTGCCATCGGGTGTCTTGATCTCGACATCGGCACCCGAGGTCTCCGCGGCATAGGCGCCCGCCGGCACCAGCGACACCAGCCCTGCACCCACGGAGAGCGCGCCGAATTGGCGTCGCGACAGGGTCGCGGCCCGACGCTGGTACTTGGCAATTTCATCGAAATCGTCTTGATCGCACATACTTGTTCTCCTGTCGCTGCGCGGTGAGGCCGGGGGAGAGTCTGGCGTTGCGTTGGCAACCGCGCAAGTCATACAGTCGGCGCCAGGATGAGGGGGCTTTCATGACGGCGAATTCGAAACTGCTTGGGTTACTCCTGGTCGGTGCACTGCTGCGGTGCGTTTCTGCGCCTGCCGCGGGCCCGGCCGCCGTCGATAGCGCACGCCTCGGCAAAGCGGCTGCAGAGCCCGGGCAATGGTTGACCGTGGGGCGGACATCGGACGAGCAACGATTCAGTCCGCTCAAGCAGATCAATACCGACAACGTGAACCAGCTGTCATTGGCGTGGTATCTGGACTTCGACAGCAACCGCGGCCAGGAGGCGACACCCCTGGCCATCGATGGCGTGCTGTACTTCTCTACGGCCTGGAGCAAGGTCAAGGCAGTCGATGCGCGCACAGGCAAACTGCTCTGGGCCTATGACCCGAAAGTGCCGGGCGAATTCGCTGGCCGTGGCTGCTGCGATCTGGTGAATCGAGGCGTGGCGGCCTGGAAGGGCCGCATCTACGTCTCCACGTATGACGGTCGGCTCGTGGCGCTGGATGCTAAAAGCGGCGCGGTGGTCTGGAGCGTGCTCTCCTTGGATCATGACAAGCCGGTCACCAGCACCGGCGCGCCGCGCATCGCGAACGGCAAGGTCATCATCGGCAACGCCGGCGCTGAGTTCGGGGTGCGCGGCTACATTTCCGCCTTCGACGCCGACACCGGCAGGCAACTGTGGCGCTTCTACACCGTGCCCGGCAACCCGGCGCAGGGCGCTGAGGCCCCCTACCTGAAGACCGCCGCCACCACCTGGAACGGGGATTTCTGGAAGTGGGGCGGCGGCGGCACGGTGTGGGACGCCATCACCTATGACTCACGCCTGAACCTGCTGTTCATCGGCACCGGCAACGGCTCGCCGTGGAACCGGCAATACCGCGGTGATGGCGGCGGTGACAACCTGTATATCGCCTCGATCATCGCGGTCGATCCGGACACCGGCAAATACGTCTGGCACTACCAGGAAACACCGGGCGATGAGTGGGATTACGATGCCACCTCGCCCCTGATGCTGGCGGACCTGCCGATCGACGGCCGCTCGCGGCGCGTCGTCATGCAGGCCTCCAAGAACGGCATGTACTACGTGCTCGATGCGAAGAGCGGCAAACTCATCTCAGCGAAGAATTTCGTGCACGTGACCTGGAACAACGGCATCGACCCGGGCACGGGCCGACCGCTCATGACTGAAATCGACCGATACGACGTTACGCGCAAGATTGCGATCGTCGAGCCCGGTGGCCAGGGCGCGCACGCCTGGCATCCGTTCTCCTACAACCCCCAAACCGGGCTGGTGTATTTCTCGGTCATCGAGACCAGCGGGATGATGAAGGCCGCCGACACCTTCAACGGCAAACCCATGTCCTCGATCACCGGGCTTGCAACCGGCTTGCCGCCTTCGACCTACGATGACATGCACTCCACGGCGCCGCGTACCGCGACCTCGCAGCTGATCGCCTGGGATCCCGTCCGGGAGCACGAGGTCTGGCGCACGCCGCCGCATGGCAACATCGGCGGCGGTACGCTCTCGACAGCCGGCGGCCTCGTGTTCCAGGGCACCAACCAGGGACTATTCATCGCCTACCGTGCGGACAACGGCCTGCCGCTGTGGACCTTCGAAGCCCAGACCGGTGTCGTGGCTGCCGCATCCGCTTTCGAGGTGAGTGGCCAGGAGTACGTCGCGGTGGAAGCAGGCTATGGCCTGGTGCCCTTCGGCATGAGCAATCAGTCGCGCCTGCTGGTGTTTAAATTGAATGGCGGCGCGAGCCTGCCGCCGGCGCCGCCCCCGCCGCCGCCGAGGGTGCTGAACCCACCGCCCTCGACGGCCTCAAAGGAAGTGATCGCGGCCGGCCAGCAAGCCTTCGCGGACCATTGCGCGATGTGCCACGACACCTCCTACGCCAACCGCGGCGCGTTCCCGGATCTGCGCTATTCCCCCGCCATCAACACCGCAGAGGTGATGCGCGCCATCGTGATCGACGGCGCGATGCAGGAAGGCGGCATGGCCTCCTTCAAGGACAAGGTCAGTCCGGAGGAGTTGGAGAGTATCCGCGCCTACCTGATCGACCGTGCCAATCAGGCGAAGGCGGCGGTCGCGGCAGGGTCGACCCGGCCGTAGCCCTACTATCGCCAAGGTGCGCTAGAACTGAGCCAGCCTGAAGCGTGTTCCGGGCGCTCCGATAAGTTGCATATATTCCAGATCTGGATCGAATGCAAACGAGACGAACTTTTTCTGGCAGCGCAGTTTTATCTGCTCGATGAGTCCAGTACTGACGGTTGCTGTGAAGTTGCGCTTGAACAGGGCAATGCCCCAACTTCCGTCCGGCAAGTCGGCGTTCAACTCGTAGCGGGTGGCGTCATCTCTTAACTTCCCGAGTTGCTCTACGACAGGCTTAAGGCGTGCGGCCGTTGCATCGTCGAGACCGATTTTCCCAATGTGTCAAAAGTAGCCAGCGCCTCCGCGTAAAGCTTCTGGTTTACCTGCAAACGAAAACATTCAAGCAAGGCGCCGCGAAACATATCCTTGGGCAGATAGCGCGCCCTGTTTTCTTCCGCAATTGCCCTCAACAGCCCGGCGAGTTGCTGATGCTCATTGCCCCACTGCTTCTCGTACAGATAACTGGCCATGCCGGCATATGCATTCTCGTAGAGATTTTGGACCTGCATGCGTTTCATTGCAGCGTCAGCTTTTTCTTTGTCGTGAGCGTTGATGGCCTGCAGCAATACTTTGTAATTGGCCGTAAAGTCTGATCTCGCACCGATGGCTGGATCCGCGCCGGCGAATACGAATTTGAACGCGTAGTCGGATTCCGCTGCCTTTCCGTCGACGGTCCCTGGAGCGAAATTCGAGGCTGCCACGGCCGTCACGGCGCTCTCCTCGAAGTCCTTGTTTCCTGAGGATCGTATCACCGTCACTTCAAAGGGTTTGCCACTGGGATCTACCATGAGGTTGAGTTCGACCCATCCTTCCTGGCCCTGTTGAATCTTTTCGCATATGGCTGGAGTCTGACCTCCACGTGCCCCACCATAGCAATCTGGTGCCGCGATGTGCTTTAGAACCGGCGCAGTGAAAGATTCGATCTGCAGCGACTGACTGGGGTCGGATCCAGTGGCAGGGTTCTCATCGGCGCTGGCAGCACTGGCCACGCCAAGCAGCATCGCGAAGAAGACCAGGCCTTTCATGACATCCCTGTCTCGGCGGTAATCGCTCCAAGGGATGATTTGAATCTCGTTTCACCCCCGCGTCAACTTGGGGCGCAATTCCACTGACTTAACACGCTGTGGGGTGGCCAAAGTTCCTGCACGCCGTCCAGGGCACCGCGGTTTTGTATCGGTTTCGCCACAACATTGGCGTCTTCGGGGTGCGAGGTCCTGTCCCACCCCGCTAGCGCTGCATCTTCATCAGCTGATCCATGCTCGGCATGACGCTGCTCAGGTTGTTCATGATCAGGATGGAGCCGAACACCACCAGGAACACGATGAAAATGCCGAAGCCGAGGGCGAGCGCAGTGTTCTCGCCTTCTTCGGTGGCATTCACGTGCATGAAGAACACCAGATGCACGCCCATCTGGGCGATGGCGAGCACCGCCAGCAGAATCGGCAGGCCGGGCCCCCACACCAAGTGGGTGAGCGCGGCGCCAAAGGAAGCCAGCGTCAGCACGATCGCCAGGGCGAGGCCAACGAGGTAGCTCGCGTAAGGGCTGTCGCCGGCGTCTTCGATGTCGAAGTTTGAATCACCGGGCGTGTCGTGGTGCAGCGTGTCTTGGTCAGACATGGACGTTACTACCCAGATAAACGATGGTGAACACGCCAATCCAGACCAGATCCAGGGCATGCCAGAACAGACTGAAACAGAACAGGCGCCGCACCACTGTGGCCCGCAGCCCGAGCGTCGCCACTTGCGCCATCATGACCAGCAGCCACAGCAGACCCGAACTGACATGGCCGCCGTGCGTGCCCACCAGCGTGAAGAAGGCCGACAGGAACGCGCTGTGTGTCGGACCTGCGCCGCGCGCGACCAGGTCTGAGAACTCCGTGACTTCCAGTGCGATGAACGCCGCGCCCAGCAGCCAGGTCACGACGGCCCAGATATAGAAATGTCGCAGCTGGCGGCGGTGCGCCGCGATCAGCATCAGGCCGCAGGCGAAGCTCGAGGCCAGCAGGCAGCAGGTTTCGATGAAGACATTCCTGAGCTGGAAAATATCATGGCCCGAGGGGCCGCCCGCGGTCGCGTTGGAAAGCACGGCGTAGGTGGCGAACAGCGAAGCGAAGATCACGATATCGCTGAGCAGGAACAGCCAGAAGCCGAAACTGATCATCGACCAGGTGGAGGCCGGTCCGCGCTGCGACAGCGGTATCGGATTGCCGTGCGCATCCAGCGGGACCGCCGTGGTCGTCCCGCTCATCGCTGGGTCCCGAGGCTGGGATGACGCCGGTCGAAGTCTTCGAGTTCTGCAGCGCTGATGAGCAGCTCGCGGTCCGTGTCCCAGGCCTGCCGAAGCAGCACGCCGAGACAGGCCATGCCGCCCACGATGGCGAGCCACCAGATGTGCCAGATGAGGCTGAACCCCAGCATCACGGCAAAGAATGCGCTGACGAAGCCGGTCGCACTGCGCTTGGGCATGTGAATGGTTTCGTAGTGGGGCTTGTGCTCCGCCTCGTAGCGGCTTTCCGCTATCTTATGCAGCTCGATGTTCTTGTGCTTGACGTCCCAGAAGGCATCGATGCCATGCACGTGCGGTTCCACGGCGTAGTTCCACGACGGCGGCGGTGAGGCGGTGCCCCATTCCAGCGTGCGGCCGTCCCATGGATCGCCGGTGACATCGCGGCGATGCTCCCGGGTGCGGATGCTCCATGCGAGCTGCACGATCGTGAGCCCGATGCCGGTGAAGATCAGTAGCGCGCCGCACAGGGCCGCGATCATGTACGGCTGCCAGGACGGATCCGCGTAGTGCTGCATGCGGCGAGTCGCGCCCATCAGGCCGAGTGCGTACAGCGGCATGAACGCCAGGTAGAAGCCGATCGACCAGCACCAAAACACTGCCTTGCCCAACGTCTCATCCAGCATGAAGCCGAAGGCCTTCGGAAACCAGTAGGTGTAACCGGCCATGAAACCGAATACCACCCCGCCGATGATCACGTTGTGGAAGTGCGCGATCAGGAACAGGCTGTTGTGCAGTACGAAGTCGGCCGGCGGAATGGCCAGCAGTACGCCGGTCATTCCGCCAATGACAAAGGTGACCATGAACCCCAGGGCCCAATAGACGGGAACTGTGAAGCGAACCGATCCGCCATACATGGTGAACAACCAGTTGAACACCTTCACGCCGGTCGGCACGGCGATGATCATGGTCATGACACCGAAGAAGCCGTTAACGTCCGCACCGGCGCCCATCGTGAAGAAATGGTGCAGCCAGACGATGAATGACAGTACGCAGATCGCCATGGTCGCCACCACCATCGAGTGGTAACCGAACAGTGGCTTGCTGGAGAAGGTCGCGATCACCTCGGAGAAGACACCGAAGCATGGCAGGATCAGGATGTAGACCTCGGGATGCCCCCAGCACCAGATGAGGTTGATGTACATCATCGGGTTGCCGCCCAGTTCCGGGGTGAAGAAGTGGAACCCGCAGTAACGGTCCAGTAGCAGCATCGCGAAGGTCGCCGTGAGGATCGGGAAGGCGGCGACGATGAGCAGGTTGGCGGCCAATGCGGTCCAGCAGAATACCGGCATGCGCAAGTAGCTCATGCCCGGCGCGCGCATCTTGAGAATGGTGGTCGTAAAGTTGATTCCGGTGAGCAGGGTGCCCAGACCCGAGATCTGCAGACTCCACAAGTAGTAGTCGACGCCGACGCCAGGGGAATACGCGAGTTCGGACAGCGGCGGGTAGGCCAGCCAGCCGGTTTTCGCGAACTCACCGACAAACAGCGACAGGTTCACGAGCAGCACGCCGGCGGCGGTCAGCCAGAAGCTCACGGAGTTCAGCACCGGGAAGGCCACATCGCGTACACCCAGCTGCAGAGGCACCGCAAAGTTCATCAGCCCGATCACAAACGGCATGGCGACGAAGAAGATCATGATGGTGCCGTGCGCGGAGAAGATCTGGTCGTAGTGCTCCGGTGGCAGGAAACCCGCAGAGCCGCCCTGCGCCAGTGCCAGCTGCATGCGCATCATCAGTGCGTCGGCGAAACCGCGGATCAGCATCACCAGACCCAGTGCCACGTACATCACGCCCAAGCGCTTGTGGTCGGTGCTGGAGATCCATTCATTCCACAGGTAGGCCCACCAGCCCTTGACCGTGATCAATGACAGCACTGAAAGTATTCCCAGGATGACGACAATGGAGGTCACCAGCGGAATCGGCTGATCGAAAGGAATGGCGGCCCAGGTTAGTTTGCCCAGCATTTGAAGAACTCAGTCAGCCGAATCGGTGGGTTCGATCTGCGCCGCGGTCGGTGCGGCGCCGGGATGCGCGAGAATCGCCTCGAAGAGGCCGCCCGGCACGGTGCCGAACGTGCGTTGTGCATCATGCGCGCTCGGATGCATGAGCGACTCATACGCCGCGGCATCCAGCGCGCCACCGCCCGTGCGTGCGGCATCGAGCCACAGTTCGAAGTCCTGGCGCGACAACGCGGCGACCTCGAATGTCATGTCGGAGAAGCCCTCGCCGCTGAACTGCGCAGACAGGCCGTGGTAAGTGCCGGCGGTATCCACGAGCAGGTTCAGGCGCGTATCCATGCCGGCCATGGTGTACAGCTGGCTGCCCAGCTGCGGAATGAAGAAGCTGTTCATGACGCCGGACGAGGTCATATGGAAGCGCACTGGCGTGCCGACCGGCATCACCAGTTTGTTGACGCTGGCGACCCCGGCATCCGGATAGATGAACAGCCACTTCCAGTCCAGCGACACCACATCAACATCCACGGGCGCGACGCTCGACTCGATGGCCCTGGGGGGGTCCAGGTCATGGGAACTCAACCAGGCGATGCCACCCAGGAACATGATCACCAGCGCCGGAATGGCCCAGACGATGAACTCGATCCGGCCGGAATAAGACCAGTCCGGATAGCGCTTGGCCTTGGCGTTGCCAGCGCGGAACCACCAGGCGAAGCCCAGCGTCGCGATGATCACCGGGATGATAATCGCGAGCATGATCACCGTCGAGTCGATGAGAATCAGTTTTTCCTGGCGGCCGATGGGACCATGCGGATCCATCAAGGCGTAGCTGCAGCCGGCCAGGCTCACCCCCAGCAGTGCGGTGCCAAGAATGCGCGACAGGCGACGCGCGGTGCACGCAAATGACACACAGCTCAATGGTGCTTTCTCATCAGATCAACAGGTGATCACGCGCGGGCGTTGCGCATGCCACGGGGATGACCCGTAGAGTACGATTTTCAAGCCCCGATTCGCCAGGCATCTTAAGCGCAGCGGGCATTCGTTTCACGCATGGCAGGTATGCGAAAGGCATGATTCTGGTAGCGCTCACCCGTCATGATGCGACCGGAATGTCAGTGCGATGTTTGAAAGCTCTGAGCAAGGCCGCGTGTGCCATTGCCAGGAAATTCCGTGACCCAGTGCACGCTCCCCGGCGGTGGGCCTCGGGCTGCCATCCCGCGGGTACTCGCCAGTGTCGTGGAATCGCGAAAACAGCGGCGGGCAAGGCGGCGTTTTCCCGGCATCAGTGACCCCGGTCTCGGCGCTTTTTTGCGTGCCGCCCTAGACTTTTGCGGCGATGTTTCAGGCCGATCCGCCACCTGCTCCAAAGCTCAGCGCCAGTCGACACGCAGGCGAGGGGCGCAGTGCTGTGCGCATGTTGGCGGTGCTCGCCGCGCTGGCGCTGTGGTGGCTGCTGCAGGCGGCGCCGGCGTGCGCGCAGGAATTCAGTTTCACGCGCTATACGCAGGTTTTCGGTCTGCGCAACCTCGGCATCGAGCAGCTGCTCGCGGATCGCAACGGCGATCTGTGGCTCGCGACCGACGGCGGTATCTACCGCTACGACGGCGGCACCTTCACCTCGTACGACAAGTCCCGGGGCATTCCAGCGGATGCCACCATGTCTATCGCCGCGAGTCCGTCGGGACGGATCTTCACCCGTGTCGATGCCGGCCTGTTTTCCGGCAACAGGGACCATTTTGAGCCGTTGCTGAGCGCGCAAGGTCCGCTGACCGCGGATCAGTACACGGCGCTGGTCGTAGTCGCCGATAATCGCGTGCTATATCTCAAAGATCACCAGATCACGCAGGCGCAGCGCACCGGCGGGCCGCGCTCGCTGTGGCAGTCGCGGCCGCTGTTCAGCGCCGCGCGTCTCGCCCAGCATCCAGAACTGGGCTCGGTTTCGACACTGATCGATGCCGGTGGCGGGCGGCTGTGGTTCGGTTGCGGCCAGGCCCTCTGTCAGCTTGCGGGCCGGACGCTCACCATCTATGGCGCCACTGCGGGCGTGCCCGCCGCGCAGTACAGCGCGCTCCTGCAGGACGGCAAGGGCAATATCTGGGCCCGCAGTCTCGATCACCTCGTACGCCTCACGCGCGATGCCGATCACTTTGAGATCATCGATCCGCCGCATGTGGTGCTGGCCAACCGAGTACGCCGTCTGACCCTGGCGCTCGACCCGATGGGGCGCATCGCCACGCGCACCAGCGTCGGCCTTGCGTTCTGGGACGGCACACGCTGGCAGGAGTTCGGACCGCAGAACGGCCTGCCGGACCATCCGATCACCGCGGCGCTCGCCGATCCGGAGGGCAATTTCTGGCTGGCGGTCAGCGGCATCGGTCTGTACCGATGGCATGGCTATGACAACGTCGAATCTTGGACCAAAGACCAGGGCCTGGATCCGGAGCCGGTGTGGAACATCGTCCGTGACCAGCAGCATCGGCTGATCCTGGGGACCGATCTGGGTTGCCGGATGCTGGATGAGAAGACGCATCGGGTGGTGGGCTGTCCGTACGAGGGATTTCCGGCCCAGCAAACCAATGCCAGCGCCGTGGATCCCTCCGGCGCGCTGTGGTTGTCATACCAGACCTCGCAGCTGTGGCGGGTAGCGCCGGGCGCGACCCGGGCCGAGCGCGTGAAGACGGTCCCCGATAAGTTTGATGCCGCGGCGATGCTGTTTGATCGCTCAGGCACCGGCTGGATCGCGGCGTGGGATTTCGGCGTGGCGAAGATCGATAGCGTGACGCTTAGGGTCACACGCCTGCAGGTACCCGGCAATCCGCGCGTCGATGATGTGACCCAAGGCCCGGATGGGACCATCTGGGTGGGGACCACCAACGGGCTGTACCGCATCGCCGGTGATCGGTTCATCAAGATTCCGACCACCGTCGACGGTGAGCAGATCGGCATTCAGACCGTCGCCGCGAGCAAGGACGGGTCGCTTTGGGGTACCCGAATCGGTGAGAAGATCCTGCACCTGACGCCACCGCCGCACTCGGTCGCCGACTGGCAGGACCCGCCGACCATGAACGGCGCCACAGTGTATTCACTGCGCGCGGACTCACGCGGCTGGATCTGGGCCAACACCGGCGAGGGCCTGGGCGTCTATGACGGCCAGGTCTGGCGCCGCATCGAGATCCAAGACGGCCTGATCTGGGCGGACACCGGGCAGTTCGCCCTGTACTCGGATGATGATGGCTCGATCTGGGTGGGAACCGGCCGCGGCATCACGCATATCAAAGATCCGGTGCGGTGGGTGCAGATGATCTCGCGCCCATTGAAGCTGGAGATTGCCAAGGCGGATCTGGGCACGCAGAGTCTGCTCGCGGGATTTCAGCCGGCAATCAAATGGCGCGACAACGCGGCGTTGGACGTGGCCTTCGGTTCGCACAGCTTTGATCGCTCACCCACAACCGAGCTGCGTTATCGGCTGCTTGGCCTGTCCACCGAGTGGTACTCCTCCCGAACCTTCGCCATCCATATTCCGGCGCTCGCGCCGGGCCACTACCGGCTTGAGGCCATGTCGGTGGATACACCGCACGCGCGCCGCTCTGCGCCCATCAACCTGACCTTCGAGGTGAAGCCGCCGTGGTGGAATACCCTCATTTTCAGAAGTTTCGCGGTATTGCTGGGCGTCGCGGTGCTGGTGGCCATCTGGCGCTGGCAGAACGAGCGCATGCAGCAGCGCCAGCGTGCCCTGGAGTGGGAACATCGTGAGCGCGAGGCACTGCTGGAGCGCGCGACGCGTGACGCCCTCACAGGCCTGTGGAATCGCGCGACCATTCTGGAATTCCTCACCGGTGAGATAGAGCAGGCGCGCAAGAACGGCGGTACCCTGGCCGTCGGCGTCATCGATGTGGATTTCTTCAAGCGCATCAATGACACCTTCGGTCACGCCGGCGGCGACGAGGTGCTCAAGGAGCTGGCGCGCCGGCTGCGGGCGCAGCTGCGACAGCGCGATTCACTGGGTCGATACGGTGGCGAGGAGCTGCTGGTGGTGATGCCCGGCCTGTCGCGCGAGGACCGGGGCGTGCTCATGGATGCTTTGCGCGCCAACATCTGCTCGGCGCCGTTCCGGGTACGCGAGGCCGAACTGCAGGTGACCGTGAGCATCGGTGTGGCCTGGATGGAATCCGCACATGATGCGCCGGATGATCTGATTGTGCGGGCCGACGCGGCCTTGTATCAGGCCAAGGCGGCGGGCCGCAACCGCGTGGTGTGCAGCTTCAACAACCCCGACGGCTCCATGCAGGAGGTGACCGGTTCGCGTCGCTACCTGCAGGAGTTCATCGATCGCGTCAAGCGTGAAGCCGGTAAGCGCGGCACTGAGACCGAGCCCAAATAACAGCCTCAGTTGGCGATGTAATAGTAAAAGACGACCTCACGCTGGTCGGAGGACTCCTTCGCTGTCACCACGAAGGTGGTGTTGTTCATCCACTCGTAGGCGCCCTTCAGGTCCGTCTCGATGTAGGCGATGGCCCGGTAGTAACCATCGGGACGCCGGTAACCGACATGTTCCAGATACAGCCACTCGCCATTGTCGGCCTTCACCATGAAGTGTGCATCCACATCCCGGATCCGATCGGCACGCACCGTATCGTACTGCCCGCCACTGTCCGGATAGACGGTGCCGTTCACGCGCGCTCCGGTCACCTCGCCGTTGACGATGTCCTGGTAGCGGAAAATGCCGCGCGGAGTATGTGACTGCTGCGGCGGGTCATAGTGAGCCGCCAGTTTGAAGGCGTACTCGAGCTCGATCTTCCCCACAATCTTGGTGTCGGTCTTCGGAACGACAAAATCGCGCATGACCTTCCCCTTTTAGAGTACTTCGTAGTAGGTGAAGACGGTGTGGTCTGGATTGGCCTGCCGCTGCGAGTTGGCGACAAACACGGTGCGGTTCATCCAGTCGTGGGGGCCGATTGGCGCGGTGAATACCGGCGTCGCGCGAAAGCGGGTCCACACCGCATCCTGTTTTGCAGGCGGCGCTGGTGGCGGCAACAGCGGCTTGCCGCGCTCGTAGGTTGCGGCGAAGCGGCGCATGGTGCCGCGGTTGTGGATGAAGATCAACGCGCCATCGGCGGCCTGGAGCATGTAGTAAGTGGTGAAGGTGGTCTTGTAGTAGTCCGCGCCGCTGTGCGGCAGCACGCGCCCCTGCAGTCGCGGACCCCAGATCTCACCGCCCCCCACCGAGGTGTAGCCGCGACCGGCCGGGGAGTCCATGGTGTTGATCATGACGCGGTCGGCGAAGAACACCGTCGCTGAGAATGCCCAGCGCAGTCCCGCTTTGGGAATGCTCGGGTCCGGGCCCTCGAACCAGGCCGGCGGCAGGGCTTCACTGCCGTCATGAGCCGCTGGCGGCTCGGCACCAGCGCGTTCGGCGAGCGCCAGGCTGCTCAAGGCAACCGCACCCGCGGTGGTCGCGCCGCCCAGGAAGCGTCGGCGAGTGATGGCCTCGTCCTCGAAATACATGGGAACCCCCCTTTTGGTCACAGCGTCGGATAGTCAGTGTAGCCTTTTGCCCCGCCGGCATAGAAACCCGCCGTGTCAGGCTCATTGAACGGGCCGCCCTGCTGGAAGCGCCGCAGCAAATCCGGATTGGCGATGAACAGCTTGCCGAAGGCTACGGCGTCGGCCTCGCCGGCCGCGAGCAGTTGGGTCGCGGATTCGAACGTGAAGCGCTCGTTGGCGACGTACGGCCCCCCGAAGGCCGCCTTCAATGCCGGCCCGAGCCGGTCCGGCCCGACATATTCACGCACACACAGGAATGCCAGCCGGCGCCGGCCAAGTTCGCGCGCCACATGGGTGAACAGCGCAGCCGGATCGGAGTCCCCCATGCTGTTGCTGTCTCCGCGCGGCGCCAGATGCATGCCGACCCGATTGGCGCCCCAGACCGAGATCACCGCATCGGCGACCTCGAGCATCAGGCGGGCGCGATTCTCGATGCTGCCGCCGTATCCATCGCTGCGATGATTCGCGCAATCCTGCAGGAACTGGTCCAACAGGTAGCCATTGGCGCCGTGGATCTCCACGCCGTCGAACCCGGCGGCCTGGGCGTTGCGCGCCCCCTGCCGGTAATCCTCGATGACACCCGGAAGCTCCTCCAGAGCCAATGCCCGCGGCACCACGAAGGGGTCGGGGGCCGCAGCAGACTCACATTGCCTGAGGGTGCTATCGCGCTGGGCGCCACCGGCGTTCTGCCGTCCAGGAAGGACGGGTGCGATATCCGGCCCACATGCCACAGCTGCAGGAAGATGCGGCCCCCGGCATCGTGCACGGCGCGCGTGGCAAGCCTCCAGCCCGCGACCTGTTCCGGCGACCAGATCCCGGGCGTATCGGCATAGCCCACGCCCATTGCGGTCACGGAGGTGGCCTCGGTTACGATCAACCCGGCGCCGGCGCGCTGCCGGTAGTACTGGGCCATGAGTTCATTCGGGACGCGGCTGGCGCCGGCCCGGCTGCGGGTCAGTGGCGCCATCCAGATGCGGTTGGGCAGTGTCAGGTCCCCGACTTTCAGGGCATCAAACAGTGAAGGCATATCGCTTCCGCTAGTAGCCGCGCGTCTGGTCCACGACGTTGAGCATGGGTGCGCCGAGTGCGTAACGGCGCAGGTTCTCGCGAGCGACGATCCAGCGACCTTCGCCGGGCAGATCCGAGCGCGAGGAGATGTGCGGGGTGATGAGCACATGCGGCGCGCGCCACAGCGGGTTGTCCGCGGGCAGCGGTTCAGGATCCGTGACATCCAGGCCCGCACCGGCGAGACGGCTGCTAGTGAGCGCTTGGGTAAGGTCGGCCATCACCATGGTGCCGCCACGGGAAATATTGATGAAAATCGCGGTGGGTTTGAGCAGCGCGAAGAACTTCGCATCGAACATGCCCTGCGTGACAGGCGTCAGGGGTACGCAACTGACGATGACGTCGGCGCTCTTCGCCAGCGCGGACAACTCGCCCGGTGCGCCGAGGTGACTGACGAAGGCCGGGGCCTTGCGCCCGGCGTCACGGGTGGCAGTCACGGTCATGCCCAGCGCGTGGGCGCGGCGCGCCACTTCCGTACCGATTCCGCCGAGGCCCACGACCAGCAGCGTCTTGCCGTCCAGCGACTGCATCGGCGTCGTGGCGCCATGTGCGATGCTCCATTGGGACCTGGCGGTGTCGACCGCAAACACGTCCAGGCCATGCGCCAGTGCCAGCGCCAGGGCGATGGCATGTTCGGCGATCACCGCTGCATCGACGGCCCGCATATTCGTCAGCAGGAGGCCGCGCTCGCGCAGCCCCGGCACTGCCAGACAGTTCTCCACACCCGCGGCGAGGGACTCGATCCAGCGCAGATCCTGCGCGGCGGCCAGCAGTTGCGGCGCGCAGATCTCGGGATTGAAGCCCACCAGCACATCGGTACCGGGGGCCTGGGCCAGCGCCTCGGGCATGTTGTGAACGACGACCACCTGCGTGTGCGGCGCGGCGCTGACAAATTGCGCCTGGTGCGACGCCCAGTCCTGCTTGCCGAATTCCAGCAGCAGCACCTTGTGCGGCACGCGCCAATCGCGGCGCTGCTGCACCGGTGCGGGGGCGGCGACCAGTTGCAGGGATTTGATCAGGTCATGGGCTGCATCCGCGAAGGCCTGGGGCATTGCAAATGCCACCACGCCCACTCCGCAGAGCGCGACCCACGCACGACGCAGCGCACACGGTTTCACGGTTGGTAACCGACTTCCGGCTGCAGCACCGTCTGTGCATCGCCCCGAGTGGCCTTCAAGTGCAGACCCTGATCGAGCGCACTCAGGAAAGCGGCTTCATCGCCGATGTGGAACACGCCATTAATATGCCGTGAACCCAGCGCCGGGTCACTGAGCACGATCGGGGTGCGGGTATAACGGTTGTACTCGGCGAGGGCCGTATTCAGCGGAATGTCGTTGAACACCATGCGTTGCGTGCGCCAACCCTGGATGCGATCGACCTCGGCCGGACGCAGCGCCGAGACGCCGCCTTGCTGGCTGTAGCCCACACCGCTGCCGGCCGCCACGGCCACTGCCGGCAGCGATGTGCTGTTGGCATCACCGCCCACGGTCACCGTCCCTTCGAGTACCGATACCGCCGCACCGGCGCGGGTGATCTCCACGTCGAACTGTGTGCCGACCGCGGTGGTCACGCCCTGCAGCGCCCGCACTTCGAAGGGTCGACTGGGGTCATGACTGACGCTGAACAACGCCTCGCCGCGCAGCAGCGCGATGCGCCGCCGATGAGCGGAGAACTCCACGCGCACGAGGCTGTCGGTATTGAGCGCAACACTTGAACCGTCGGCCAGCAGCACGGTGTGCTGCTCGCCCACCGCAGTACTGTATTCCAGGGTTGCGGGACGGTTGAGGGACAGCCATGCGACGGCTCCCGCGGCGACCACCGAGGCGGCAAGACCGATCTGTCGCAGCTGCACACGCCATTTTGGTCTCGCGGCGGAGGCGCTTGCGGCGCGACCCGCCGCCGTCAGCCGATCGGCTGCCGCCAACAGCGCGGCAACCGTTGCGGTATTGCGCAGTTCGGCGGCCAGCTCCCAGGCGAGTTCGCAGTTCTCGTACGCTCTCTGGTGGCCGTCATCTTCGATCCACTCAAGCCAGGCCGGTTCGTTGTCGGGCTGGATGTCCGGCGAGTGCGCCTGCGCAAACCAGTCCGCGGCCTGCAAATCGCCGGCTGATGCGCTCATGTGGCCTCCGACATCGCGGCGCTCAGCCGCTCGATGGCTTCGGCCATTTTGCGGGCGACGGTGCGCGCGCTCAGGCTCATGACCTCGGCGATCTGCGGATAGGTGAGATCGCGGAACCGGTGCAGCAGGAATACCGTGCGGGTGTCGTGCGGCAGCTCGGCGATCGCGCGCTCCAGCCGCGCCCGGGCCTGCTCGCCGGCCAGCTGCTCATCCGGTCCGAGATGATCCTGCGCGATCTCCTCATTTTCCAGCGGAACATGCAGCGACGCACGATGCGACGCGCGCCGGCGATGGTGATCGCGCGCGAGATTGGTCGCTGTCTGAAACAGAAACGACCGTGCCATGGCATCGACCCTGACCATCTCGCCATGGCGCAACAACCGGTAGTAGCTCTCCTGCACGAGTTCCGCCGCATCCTCAGGTGAAACCAGCCGCATCAGGTAGCGCTGCAGGGAGACGCGATGCCGGTTGAACAGCGTCGTGACATAGGCCCTGTGCGACGGGTCGGCCGGGAGCGGATCCGCCGCGTCCGCGCCACCTATGTCCAGCGGATACAAGGCTTCAGCCGGACTGACACTCACTTGGGTCGGGTCGTGCTTCATGGCACCTGCGCAACGCGCCGCAGCGAGGTTGCGGCAGAGGCCGTGATGTTACGAGAAAGCGCCGGGTTGCGCGTTACCTCCTCTTAAGAAAAAGTCCGGATCACGGGCTGCCCCCGAACCGGTAGACGAATCCCAGGCCAAACTGCACCGGGTCCAGCCGGATAGCCCCGCCGGAGCCCGCGGCGGGGGCGGGATGGACCTGCTCCCAGCTCACTTCCGTCCTGAGCATCCAGTGCGGATTGAGCGTGACATCAAGGCCCGCCACGGCCGACGGCCCGACCGTCACGCGGTCGAGCCCCGCGACAGCGCTTGAATCGTACAGCGCCGTCACCGCAATGCCGGCGCCGACGTACGGGCGCAGGCGATGCTCGGGTGCGAAGTAATATTTGAGCGTCGCTGCCGAGGACTGCAGGCGTGAGCTGGCGCGATGCGCGGATGTGCCCTGGGATCCGGCAATGTCAAAGGAGTGGCCGCGCGGGGCCGTCAGCGCGAGCGCCGCGGCAACATGGTCGGTGATGAAATATTCCGCATCGATGGCGCCGGATGCGCCGCTTGTGGCAGTGGCGCCGTCCCGGACAAATTGGGCGGAGACGCCGAACAGCCACGGCCCGGCGCTGGCGCGCGCCGTGAGCGGCTCGCGCGCCGCCGCCGCCACGGCGTCATCCGCTACTGCGGGGGGCGGGGTCGCGGGGCCTGCGGCCAACGGCGGCGGGCGGGGCTTGATGACGAATACCCCATTCGCGCCGAGCGCGACCTCAAGGTTACTGTGGGCAAGCAGCACCCGCAGCGCCTGCCGGGGCGTCAGGAAGCCGCTGACCGCAGGAGCGACCAAATGTGCCACCGGGCCTGGATCCACGAATACCTGCGCATTGGCCTGTAGCGCCCAGCTGTTGAGGGCCGAAGCCATGGGTTGCGACGGAATCTCGAAGTCGACGGTCCCCTCGCGCCTGCCGGTCGGGGCCGCCGCGGCCGGCGTCTGCGCCTGGGCCGTCGGCCAATACCCCGAACATAACCACGCCGCCGCCGCCAGGGCCGCGCGCTCGCATCCGCCCCGGGTCATCCGTCACTTTCCGCCGATGAACTGTTACTACGCGGCGTTGTGGGAGAAGTGCCACCGGTCACCTTGCCGGTGCCAAAGGTATTGCATTGGTTGATGTCACCGGAGTCGAGGCCGCGCTTGAACCAGGAGACCCGCTGCGCGCTACTGCCATGAGTGAAGGTCTCGGGGACCACCGTGCCCCGGGCCTGTTTTTGCAGCGTGTCATCGCCGATTTGACTCGCGGCGTTGAGCGCCGTCTCGATGTCGCCGGGCTGCAGCCGCCAGCCGCGCTCCTGCTGTGCGCGCCGCGCCCAGACCCCCGCAAAACAATCGGCCTGCAGCTCGATCTTGACGCTCAGTGCGTTGGAGTCCGCCGCGCTGCTGCGGGCCCGGGCCGCGTCGACTGTGCCGAGAATACCGAGCAGATTCTGCACGTGGTGGCCGACTTCGTGTCCGATCACGTAAGCGTGGGCGAACTGTCCCGGCGCATGTAGCTGCTGGGTCATCAGGTCAAAGAATCCCAGGTCCAGGTACACGATGCGGTCATCGGGGCAGTAGAACGGTCCCGCCGCCGCCTGCCCCTGGCCGCAAGCCGTGGGGTAGCTGTCGCGGAACACGCGCAGCTTAGGGTTTTCGTAGGTGCGGCCCATCTGCTGGAAGACATCCGTCCACACCACTTCGGTGCTGCGCAGGATCTGCGAGACGAATTTGAATTGAGGATCCTCGGCGCTGCTTGAATCGGCAGTGCCGGCGGTCTGGTCCGCCGCCTGCGGCGCAGTCTGCTCCACGGGCGCGTTCTGGGTGCCGGCGCCGCTGAGCAGCCCGAGCATCTGCAGGGGATTGATGCCGAGCAGCCACCCGCCAATCAGCGCAATGGCGAGCGTGCCGAGTCCGATGCCGTGAATCGGCCGGAACTGGAATCCGCCGCCCCCTGAGCCGCGCACATCTTCGATGTTGCGGCTCTCATCCTGGTCTTGCATGTCCATGGGGCTCTCCGCCTTGTTCAGACTTCGATCTTGGAAAAGCGCCAGGCGCCCACCAGTGTCAGTGCCGCACCAAAGCACAGTAGAATCAGCGCGTCCAGTGATGCGCCAAAATGCGAGCGGTTGATGAGCGCGGCGCGCATGCCATCGACACCGTAAGTCATCGGATCGATGTGCGTGAGGGCGACCAGTGCCCCGGGCAGGTTATCCAGCGGGTAGAGGGCCCCGGAGAGGAAAAACAGCGGCAGCACCAGGAAGTTCATCACCATCTGGAACCCCTGCATGTCCTTCAGGGTTGAGCCGATGGCGGTACCGGCCGCGGCAAATACGATGGCCGTGAGGGCCAGAAAGCCAAAACCCAATGGAATCTGCGCGAGGCTGACGGGCCGGAATCCTGCGATCACGCACACCACCGCGACCAAGGTGCCCTGCAGCATGGCCGTCGTCGCCGAGCCGCAGGTGCGGCCGAGCATGATCTGAATGCGCGACACCGGCGCCACCAGCGTCTCCTTCAGGAAGCCGAACTGGCGGTCCCACAAAAGACCGATGCCGGAGAACATCGAGGAGAACAGTACGGTCATCGCGATGACACCCGGTGCCATGAACTGCAGATAGTTGCCGTTGCCCGACAGACGGAACACGTTACCCAGACCAAAGCCCAGCACTAGCAGATACAGCAGTGGCTGCGCCAGGGACGCAAGGATCTGCACGCGCGAGCGGAAGTAACGCTTCACTTCGCGCAGCCACAGAATGTAGATGGCGCTCATCGGCGCCTCCACATGGCTGCTGCCTGGCGCATCCGGTCCGCGGAGCCAGCCGTTTCATCGCGGATGGCGGTGCCCGTAAGCTTGAGGAACGCGGCTTCCAGAGTTTCGGTTTCGGTCTGCGCCTTCAGCTCCTGCGATGAGCCCATCGCGACAATCTTGCCGTGATCGATCACCGCGATGCGGGTGGCGACCCGATCCGCCTCATCCATGTAGTGCGTGGTGAGGAATACCGTCACGCCTTCGGTCTTGTTGAGGTGCTGAACATGCGACCACAACTGGTTGCGGCTTTGCGGATCCAGACCCAGCGTGGGTTCATCCAGAAACAGGATGCGCGGTGTATGCAACAGGCCGCGGGCGATTTCCAGGCGCCGCTTCATGCCACCGGAAAAAGTCTTGACCGGGCTCGCGCGCCGCTCCCACACTTCAAACGCGCGCATCAGGGCCTCGGTCCGCTCGCGGCGGATGCGGCGCGGCACGTGATACAGCACGCCATGCAGCTCCATGTTTTCCTCGGCCGTGAGGTCCTGATCCAGACTGGGGTCCTGAAACACGATGCCGAACTTGCGGCGTACCTCATTCTGGTGGCGAGCCGGATCGAGGCCGTCCATCTGGATGGTGCCGCTGCTGGGTGACAGCAGCGTCGTGAGCATGCGGATGGTGGTGGTCTTGCCCGCGCCGTTGGGTCCCAGGAACGCGAAAATCTCACCCGCACCCACCTCAAACGAAATGTCGTCGACGGCCTTGAAGTCGCCGAACGAGCGCGACAGGTTCTGCACCTTGATCATGAATTCTCCCTGAGGTCAAAGCGAGTTCGGTGCCAGCCGGGTCCGCTGCGGCGCGGCAGCGAGTATCTCAGTTTCGGCCGTGCGACTCCATGCGCAGCGCCCGGGCCAGCGCGGACATCGCTGCGATGGTTCGTTGTCCGCGCCACCGGGGTATACTTGCGCCCCGCTGGCAACTCGCCGTAATCGCTGGAACACGGATGATGCGCAAATCACGCGTAGGGATTGCAGGACTGCTGCTGCTGAATATGGCCATGCTGGGCGTCGCGGACGCTCAAAGTGCCGCCGTGAAGGCGCAAGGGCAGGCGGTATTTCAGCGACTCTGCGCCGCCTGTCATTTGAGCCTGGTGCCGACCGCCGGCAAGGCCCCGGCGACGGCGGATGCACGCGCGGTGCCCGTGGAGCTGCTGCACCGTTATCCGCCCGAGGCGATCCTCACGGCGTTGACCACCGGCAAGATGCAGGCGCAGGGCTCGAGCCTCACCGATGATGAACGCAAGGCTGTGGCGCAGTTCGTCGCGGGGCGTCCCTTCGGGCCGGTACAGATGGCCACGGTCACGGCGGGGAAACTGTGCGAGAAGCACACGCCGATGGGCGATCCCGCCTCGGGCCCCGTCTGGAGCGGCTGGGGCAATAGCCTGGAAAACACCCGCTTTCAGGACAAGTCCTCAGGCGGCCTCACCGCAGCGGATCTGCCGCACCTGAAACTCAAGTGGGCCTTCGGCTATGCCAACGTCCCGGCCGCGCGAACGCAACCTGCGTTCGCCGGCGGTCGATTGTTCGTGGCCAGTGACAACGGCGCCGTCTATGCGCTGGATCCGGCGACCGGTTGCACGTACTGGATGTTCAAAGCCGCGGCCGGTGTGCCAACGGCACTGTCCGTGGCGCCCTACCGCACCGCAGCCGGCACGCCCGGCTATGCGGTCCTGTTCGGGGATCGCCAGGCCAATGCCTACGCGGTCGATGCCGAGAGCGGCAAGCAAGCCTGGGAGACGAAACTCGACACGCACCCCTCGGCGGCGATCACAGGTGCGCCAGCGCCGTATGGCGGTCGTGTCTACGTCCCCATCCAGGGGGTCGGCGAAGAGGGCCAGGGCATCCACGCGACCAAGGGCTGCTGCACCTTGCGTGGCAGTGTCACGGCGCTGGATATCAGCACGGGCAAGGTGCTGTGGAAGACTTACACGGTGGAGGAGCCGAAGCCCCGCGGCAAGTCGGCGAGCGGCATGCCGATGTTCGGTCCCTCGGGTGTGGGCATCTGGTCCTCGCCGACCATCGATGTGAAGCGCAAGCTCATTTACGTCGCCACGGGCAATGCCTACACGGATCCTCCGCAGCACACCAGCGATGCGGTATTGGCGCTGGACATGGACACGGGCAAGATCAAATGGGTGAGCCAGGTGCTGCCCAACGATGTATGGGCCATGGGGTGCGCCGCCACCAACAAGCCCAATACCGGCTGCCCCTCGACGCTGGGACCGGACTACGATTTCTCCGCCTCACCGGCGCTCGCGCATCTGGACGGTCGTGACCTGCTGGTGCTGCCGCAGAAATCGGGCATGGCCTACGCCATGGACCCGGATCAGGACGGCAAAGTGGTGTGGCAGTACCGCGTCGGCAAGGGCAGCGGGCTGGGTGGAATGTGGGGCGGCGCCATCGAAGGGGGCCGGGTCTACATCGGTACCGCTGATCTGTTGACCGAGACTCCGGGCGGAGTCCACGCACTGAATCTGAAAGACGGGAGCCTCGCATGGTTCGCGCCGCGCCCCAAGGCGTTGTGCGCGGGACAGCTCGGGTGCAGCACCGGGCAGGGCGCTGCCGTGACCGCCATTCCGGGCGCGATTCTCAGCAGTGGCATGGACGGAGGCCTGCGCGCCTATGCGGCCAAGAGCGGCAAGGTGATCTGGCTGTTCAACACCAGCCGCAGTTTCGAGACGGTCAATGGCGTCAAGGCCAATGGCGGCAGCATGGACGGCCCAGGCCCCGTGGCGGCGGGGGGGATGCTGTTTGTGAATTCCGGCAACGGCAGCCTGGTGGGACTGCCCGGCAACGTGCTGCTCGCGTTCGGCCTCGACAAAACTCAGTAGACCTTGCCGAAGTCCTGCCGCGATAGCGCCATGAACTGCTCGCCTAAGTCGCGAATCGGACCCGAATCCGGCGACCAGCGATCCACGTAGTGATATCGATCACCGTCGCGCACCTCGACGATCCAGCGTGTGCCGTCGACCCCGATGCTGGCGCATTCATTGCCCGGGTCGCGCGGGCAATTCGTGATTGAAGCCGATCGCGTCGAACTCGCCGTGCTTTAGAACCAGGACGTTGGATTGAACAACGAGCGTATCGCGGTCACCTGGGCTGCGCTGAGCGTCCGTTGCCGTTCCGACAATACCGTGCCGGGGGTCGTAGCCGCCGGCACCGCTGCCCACCTTGGTGACGAGGCTCCAGCTCCCTTTCGTTGATTCGTTCAGGCGGATGACGACGGGATGGTGAAACGATCGCAGCCAGACGAATCGAATCACGCGTCCGCGGTCGGTCGAGTCGCAGCACAGCGATGACTCCTGCAAAGCCTGCAGCTGCTTGCCATACCATTCGCCGTGAAAGGCATCTATTCCAGGGAAGTAGCGCGGCGCATCAGCGGCGCTTGCCAGAGCGATCCATCCTGCAATCAAGCCAAGGACAGCCGCGCGCATACCTTGAGTCTAAACAAACGGCGGACAAGAAAAAGCCCCGCCGATCTTGCGATCCGCGGGGCTTAGGTCCGAACGTTGACTTGGACGTTACCTCACCGGCGGGCTATTCACCCCAGCTGCACCGGCACGAAGATGCGGGAATCACCGCGCTGGATCAGCAGTGCCACCGTCGTGTCGTGCTTCTCGACCATGGCACGCAACTGGTTGACGTTGGTCACGGCGGTGCCATCGACGGCCAGCACCACATCGCCCGGCTGGATGCCGGCACGCGCGGCGGCGCCTTGGACCCGCTCGACCAGCAGCCCTGAGGCGATACCGCTCTGGCTGCTCTCATCGGCGGTCAACGGCCGCACACCCAGCCCGAGCTTGCCAGCCCCGGTGGTGGCCGCGGTCTTGACGAGCTCGCCCTTGCCGGGAACGGCGCCGAGTTTGGCGGTCAGGTCCAACGTCTTGCCATCGCGCCAGACCTTCAGATCGGCCTTGTCGCCGGGTTCTGCCATTGCCACCGCCGCCGAGAGCTGGCCCTCGTCGATCAGCTTTGCGCCGTTGTATTCCAGGATCACATCGCCCGCCTTGATGCCGGCGCGCGCGGCGGCGCTATCGTCATCTACCTTGGCCACCAGCGCACCCGCCGGCGTGTCCAGATGGAACGACCGGGCGAGGGACGCATCGACCGATTGGATGCCCACACCCAGCAGGGCGTGTTCGACCTTGCCGGTCTTCAGAATCTGCTGCTGCACATGCGTCGCCACTTCGATCGGGATCGCAAACGCGACGCCTTGGAAGCCGCCGGTGTTGCTGTAGATCTGTGAGTTGATGCCCACGACATTGCCGTAGGCATCAAACAGCGGGCCACCGGAGTTGCCCGGGTTGACCGCGACATCCGTCTGGATGAAGGGCACCGAGCGGTCATTCGGCAGTGAGCGCCCCTTGGCGCTGACGATGCCGGCCGTCGCCGTCTCTTCCAACCCATAGGGGGCGCCGATCGCGAGCACATAGTCACCCACCTGAACAGTGGAGGAGGCGGTCATGTGCACGGTGGGCAGATCCTTGGCATCGATCTTGATGACGGCCACATCAGTCGCCTTGTCCTTGCCGAGCACCTTGGCCTTGTATTCACGATGATCCATCAGCGTGACGGTCACATCGGTGGCGCCGTCCACCACATGCGCGTTGGTGAGGATCACGCCATTCGGGCTGACGATGAAGCCGGAGCCCAGTGCATGCACCGGAGCCTGGTTCTGGGGCATATTGGGCATCTGGCCGAAGAAGCGGAAGAACGGATTGTCGCCGAAGGGGTTGGCGCGGCCATTGCCGTTGCCATTGCCAAAACCGTTGCCCTGTCCCGGGCTCTGGCCCTGATCGTCCTCGTCGTTATCATCGGACTCGTCGCGGGCTTTCGACTCGGTGGTGATACCGACCACGGCGGCCTTGTTGGCGGCCACGATGGCGCGATAATTGGGGGCGCCGATGAACGGAATTGGCGCGGCCTTGGTCGGGGCCGCGATGGCAAATGGCGTCGAACCGTCGCTGCCCACGGCACCGACCGCCGACAACCCTACGATAGCGGCTACCGCGGCAGCCGCGCCTACCGATACAAGCAATGCGGGATTCTTGGAGTTCACTGTGCTCTCCTTGCGCTACAGCAGCGCGGATGGGAAGAGAGCATGCGCGGCCTGCCTTAAGGCAACCTTAAACGGCCGGGAAGCGCACCGGACCCGCAGCCCCTGCGGCACCGCATCGGCCAGTTCGATCTGGGCACCGTGGCGGTCGGCGATCGCTTTTACAATAGCCAAGCCCAAGCCACTGCCACCCTCGCTGGCGCCCGGCGCGCGGTAAAAGCGCGCGAAGGCGCGGGAGCGGTCGGCTGGCGCGATGCCCGGGCCTTGGTCGGACACTTCCAATACCGGCCGGCCACCGGGGTCGCGGTAGACGCGCAGCCGCACGGCCGAATCCTCCGGCGAATACCGTACGGCGTTGTCGAGGAGATTTCGCACCAGAATTCGCAAGGCCTCGGCGTCGCCCTGCACGGCGACTTCGGCGGGCGCATCCAGTTCGATGCCGATGCGACGTTGCTGCGCCAGCGGCAGCACGTCCCCGACGGCATGACGTGCGATCTGATCGAGCGCGCAGCGCATCGGCGCCTCCGCGATGCCCTCCGGTTCATTGCGCGCGAGCGTCAACAGCTGACTCACCAGGTGCGTCGCCCGTTCGATGGCGGCGCGCAGGCGGGCGGTGGCGAGGTTACGCTCGGTTTCATCGCGCGCGCGCTCCAGCAGCTGCAGCTGCAGTGAAAGGGCCGTGAGCGGCGAGCGCAACTCGTGCGCGGCGTCGGCCACGAAGGCTCTCTGGCTCGCAAAAGCGGCCGACAATCGTTCGAGCAGCCGGTTCAGTTCCTCGACTAAAGGCGACACTTCGGCGGGCAGATCGGCGGCAGCCAGTGGTGAGAGGCTATGGATGTCGCGGTGTTCGATCTGCGCCGTGAGGCCCTTGAGCGGACGCATGGCGCGGCCGACGATCCAGGCCGCCGCCGCCGCCATCAGTGCCAGCAGCGGCAGCAGCGGCAGCAGCACGCGCAGCGCCGCTTCACGCGCCAGCTTCTCGCGCACCCTCCAGGGCTGTGCCACTTGGATGACGCTGGTCTCGTTGGCAAGAGCGTAGACCCGCCAGCGTTCGTTCTGCACCGTCAGATCCGAGTAGCCCAAAATGGCCTTGTCCAGGAACGGCAGGCCCGGGGAGTAGAGGCGGGTGCCGAAAACGTCCCAGATCTGGATGACAAAGTCCGAATTTTCCGGATGGGCGGGCAGTTCATACCCCGACATGAACGAGGCCTGATCGCCCAGCGAGATCGCCATCTGACGCAGCTGATAGTCGAACAGCGTCGAGGTCTCGACGAGCACGCGACGATAGGTGATGAAGCCGACGACCAGCGACATCACGGTCACCAGCAACAGCAGCCCGACCAGCAGTCGTGCGCGGATGGAGCGCATTAGCGGGGCACGAAGTAGCCAGCGCCGCGCTGGGTCCGGATGACCTCGCTGCCGAGCTTGCGACGCAGGGCGTGCACATAGACTTCGACCGCGTTGCTCTCGATGGCATCGCCGAAGCCATAGAGACGATCCTCGAGCTGGGCACGCGACAGGACCGCGCCGGGACGCAGCAGCAGCGCCTCGAGTACCGCGAACTCCTTGGCCGACAGAGCCACCGGCGCGCCGGCCTTGTGCACCTCGCGGGTCACCGGATTCATGCGGATGTCGCCGTGTTCGATGAACGGATCGCCGCGCCCGGCACTGCGCCGCAGCGCGACGCGCATCCGCGCGGCCAGCTCATCCAAGTCAAAGGGTTTCACCAGGTAGTCGTCGGCGCCGCTGTCCAGACCCGCGACCCGGCTGCGCACATCGTCGCGCGCCGTGATGATGATGACGGGGGTCGCATCGCCGCGCTCGCGCAGCTGCCGCAGTACCGTCAGGCCATCCTTGCGAGGCAGACCCAGGTCCAGCAGCACGATATCGAAACGCGAATGGCTGAGAACGCTCAAGGCGGCGGCGCCGTCCACGACCGAGTCGGTGACGTCGCCTTCCTGGGCGAGCGCCGTACGCACGGCCTCGGCAATCATCCAGTCATCTTCGACCAGCAGTACGCGCATGCGCGTACTGTAGCAAAAGGCAACTTACCGGCGAGCCTCAGGCCTGTGTGTCGACCAGATTGCCGACGGCGTTCATGCCGGACAGATCGCTCGCGAAATTCGTCAGGAACCCGGACAGCGACGCGCTGCTGCTGCCGCCCATCGTGCTCACCAGATTCTGGAAGCTCTGTTGCAGCGAGGCGACGGCGGAACTGCTGGTGGTACCGGTGGTCGCGGCGGCAGTGCTGGTCGCGGTCGTGCTGGCTGTCTGGGTGCCGTCCACTTCATCGATCAGATCCTGCAGCGCGGCCCCCATGCGACCGCCGTGACCGTGACCATGATGACCATGCGCGCCCGACACGCCGGTAGCGGTGCTGCTGGTTGAACTGGCGCTGGCACTGGCGGTGGCGGCCGGCGTATTGGCAACCGTGCTGGCCGCGGCCGTCGTACCCGTTTGCTGCGACTGCAAGGCACTCACCAGGTTTTGAATGAACGCCTTCATCGCTTCCTGCGGGGTCTGCGTGGCGGCCGCAGCGGAGCTACTTGAGGCGCCCGTGGCAGTGGTCGAGCCGGCGGCGATTGAGGACGTCGCAGTGGCATCCGTCGTGGTGGTAGCGGTACCGGCGGCTGAGGTGGCTGCGGTAGTGGAGGTCAGCGCGCCGGATTGAGTCAGCGCCTGCATCAGCGCATCAAAGAGGCCACCGGCGGGTGGCGCCTGGGCGGCGCCCGCCGAGGCAGCTGGCGCAGGGCTCGCTGCGGCGCCGGCAGCCGCAGTGGGCGTCGGGTTGCCGAGCATGCCAATGGGGTATTGCTGATAAAGCTGGCTGGCGATACTGCCGATGTTCATGCTGGTCTCTCCAGGGACGCGAATCTTCGAAAAGCAAAGCTAGTCGGAACTTTAATTTTTTATTGAGCATTGCTTGGCATTTCCCGCAGCTGCTTGCAGCGTTCGCAAAAACAACTGTCAGCAACTGTTGCGAACGCGGGCGCGGCGCGGGAAAGCGGCAAAGGCGTGCCGCTGCTCGGCAAAATCTTGCCGCATCGGTTAGATTCGTTGCATGGCGATGGAGAGGTGCTTGGAACGACCGGGCGGCAGTGGGTTCTTGCGGGGGGTCGTGGCGGCCGCCGTGATCGCGGCGGCCATGCCGGCGCATGCCGCCTGGCCGGCGCTGGAAGAACTCGCGCGTTCAGGTGCGCAGGTCAGTGCCGCAGCCATTGACCTCGACGCCAACCGCGCCATCGATGAGCTGCATGCCGATACGCCGCTGACGCCGGCGTCATTGACCAAGCTCGTGACCGCCGCTGCCGCCCTTGCGCAATGGCCGCCGGACAAACTGTTCCGTACCCGGCTGTTGTCGAGCGGTGCGGTGGCGGGGGGCGAGCTTCGCGGTGACCTGGTGCTGCTCGGGGCAGGCGATCCCTCACTGGATGACCAGTCATTCTGGAGTCTCGCGGCGCAGCTGCGCGGCGCCGGTGTGACGCACGTGCGTGGCCGGCTGATCGTGATTCCGGCGCCCTTCGGCATGGTGGGGTGTGAAACCCAAGACCGTTGCGGCGCCATGCAACGCAGCGACCGCTCCTACAACGCGCCGCTCGGGTCGGTCGGTATCGACTTCGGCAACTGGTGCGTGCAGGTGCGTCCGGGCGCACCGGGCAGCGCTGCCGCGCTGCAAGGCTGCGGGGTGAATCAGTTGCCGATCACCGTCGAGGGCACGATCCGCACCATCGCCGCGACCGGTCGGCAGACCCTCTGGGTCGAACGGCTCAGCGACGCCAGCGGCGATCACCTGCGAGTCGGTGGCGACATTCCCGCAGGCGCGGTGCAACAGGTTTATCGGGCGATGTCCGATCCGGTGCGCGGATCGGCCCTGCTGCTTCGGGAGATGTTGCACGAGTTCGGGGTGCAGGGGATGGATGAGGTGGTCATCGGCCTTGAGCCGCCGTCGGCCACGGCGCAGGTGCTGGCGGAGGTGTCGGGACTGCCGCTGGGCGAACAGCTGGGTCGCATGCTGCGCTTCTCCAACAACTACATCGCCGATGTGCTCACGTTGGATCTGGCGGCGGATATCTCCGGCGGTTCACCGGCGCAGCTGTCGGCTGCGGCGGCCGGCCTGTCGGACTTCGTGGCCAAGCTCGGCGCGGCGTCTGGGCCGCCACCGCTGCTGCACAGCGGCAGCGGGTTGACGCCCGAGAACCTGCTGTCGGCGCATGACCTGGTCACCGTGCTTGGGCATGCGTACCGGGAAACGCGGCGCTTCCCGACCTACTACGCGGGGCTCATGGTGCCGCGGGATGCGCCATTCGGCTTCCTGCGCGAAGGCAGTGATGCATGGCTCGACCGGGTCGCGCTCAAGACCGGCAGCATGGACATGCCGCACTCCGTACTCGGCATCGCCGGCTACCTGCGCAAGCGCAACGGCGGCTGGATCGCCTTCGCCGCCATCGTCAACGGCAGCGCGCAGCGGCCCCACGTGCCGCTGCACGAAGCGCTTGAGGCCGCGCGCACCGATGTCGAGGCGCTGCTCGCCAGGTATTAGGCGGCCACGCTCATGGCGCCGCGCGCCGTGGCCCGGTTCACCGCCGATAACACCGCCAGGAGCGATGCCGTGACGATGTTGGTGTGGATGCCGACGCCGAATAAGCTCACGCGCGAGCGAGTCGTGATCTCCACATAGGCAACCGCCTGCGCCCCGCTGCCGGCGGCACGGGAATGCTCCGAGTACGACAGCACATCGAGCGGCAAGGCGAGCGCGTTCACCAGCGCATCGATGGGACCCGTGCCGGCACCGATGAGGGTGGCAGGAGTGCCGTTGCGATCCACCTGCAAGGTGATGCGCTCCCGGCCCGTGCCGTCGGAAGTGCTGACCAGCTGGTGGGAGCGGTACACGAAGGGTGCGGTGGTTTGCAGGTACTCGGCGCTGAACAGCGCGGCGATCTCATCGCTCGTCAGCTCCTTGCCGCTGGCATCGACGGTGGCCTGCACCACCTGGCTGAACTCGATCTGCAGCCGTCGTGGCAGGACGTACTGATGATCGCGCTCCAAGAGATAAGCAACGCCGCCTTTGCCGGACTGGCTGTTGACCCGAATGATGGAGTCATAGGTGCGCCCCAGGTCCTGCGGATCGATGGGCAGATAGGGGACGTCCCACAGTGCGCCCGGCTGCAGGGCCGCGAAGCCTTTCTTGATGGCGTCCTGGTGGGAACCGGAAAACGCGGTGAACACCAGGTCACCCACATACGGATGTCGTGGATGAATCGGCAGCTGGTTGCAGGCTTCCGCACAGCGCGCCACTTCGTTGATATTGGAAAAATCCAGACCCGGATCGACGCCCTGGGTGTACAGGTTCAGCGCCAGCGTCACGATGTCGACATTGCCGGTGCGTTCGCCATTACCGAACAGGGTACCCTCGATGCGGTCCGCGCCCGCCATCACCGCCAGTTCCGCGGCGGCGACACCGGTGCCGCGGTCGTTGTGCGGGTGGACGCTGATGATGACGCGGTCGCGGTTCGCGACGTGCCGTCCAAACCACTCGATCTGGTCGGCATAGACGTTCGGCGTCGCCATCTCCACGGTCGCCGGCAGATTCAAAATGGTCTTGCGCAGCGTCGTCGGCTCCCACACCTCATTGACGGCATCGCAGACCTCCACCGCGTAGTCGAGCTCAGTGCCGGTGAAGCTCTCGGGGCTGTACTGGAATATCCAGTCGGTCCCGCGACGGCGCTCGGCCTCGCGGCGCACGCATTCGGCGCCGCGCACGGCGATGTCCTTGATGCCGGCGCGATCCAGATTGAAGACCACCCGCCGCTGGGTGGTCGAGGTTGAGTTGTAGACGTGCACGATCACCTGCCGCGCCCCCTCGAGCGACTGGTAGGTGCGCGCGATGATTTCCGGGCGTGCCTGGGTCAGCACCTGGATGGTCACATCCTCGGGAATCAGGTTGCGCTCGATGAGTTCGCGGACAAAGTCAAAATCGGTCTGCGAGGCGGCGGGGAAGCCGACTTCGATCTCCTTGAAGCCCAGCTTCACCAGCTGCTCGAACATGCGGTGCTTGCGGGCCGGGTTCATCGGTTCGATGAGCGCCTGGTTGCCATCGCGCAGGTCGACGCTGCACCAGGTGGGCGCCCGCGTAATGGCGCGGTTCGGCCAGCTGCGGTCGCTTAGACCGATGGGGGCGAAGGCGGTGTATTTTTCAGAAGGAGTCTTGAGCATGAGCTTGCTCCGGGGGCAGTTCCGGGGGATGCGTGGGTCGCCGTCTTGATAGCGCCGACGGATAGCGCGATTGGATGTGGCGCCTAGCGGCGCAGGAGCAGCAGCGCAAGCGACCCGGACGCCGGGGCGTCGGGGATGGAACGTAAGGTGGCGCGACTGCTATTCATGCCCTGCAACCCTAGCATTGCATTCGCTGCAAAAACAAGAGTCTTTCGAGATGCTATCTTTGCGACCCCGTTTATGGAGTTCGCCCCCCATGTCCACACTGAACCGAATCACCGCCGTGCTGTTGCTGGGCCTTTTGTCCGTGGCGCTGCCCGGGTTGGCCGCGGCGGCCTTCAACCCGGGTGCCCAGACCGTCCTGATCACCGGCTCCAATCACGGCCTGGGACTGGAGCTTGCCCGCCAATACGCCGCCATGGGCTGGAACGTCATCGCCACGGCCCGGCGCCCGGCCGGCGACCCGGGTCTGAAGGACCTGGAGGCGATTCGCGCGGCCCACCCGAATCTGGTCATCGAGCAGCTCGATGTGACCGATACGGCGATGATCCGCAAGCTGGCGGCGAAGTACAAAAGTCAGCCCATTGACGTGCTGCTCAACAATGCGGCGGCGGTGGAGCCGACCTTCGCCGCCGACATGGCCCAGGTGATGAAGCCGTATGACCAGATCGATTTTGATGCCGCCCGCCATGATTTCGATGTCAATACGCTGGGCCCCATGCGGGTGGTGCAGGCTTTCGCGCCCAATGTGCTGGCCTCGAAGGGCAAGCGTATCGCGACCGTCACGTCCATGGCCGGATCCTTCGGTGCGCCGATGGCCGGCGCCATGGGCATGAACTACGGTGCCAGCAAGGCGGCCTTGAACAAGTACATGACGCTGTTGACGGTGGCCCTGAAACCCAAGGGGGTGCTGGTGGGACTGTTTCAACCGGTGTTCGTCGCGACCAAGGATGACACCAAGGCGATGCAGGGTGCCGCACCCATCGGCCCGGAGGTGAGCAAACTGATCCAGTCGATCGCCGCCCTGTCGCCGGCGACGGACGGCAAGATCGTCAACTTCTCGACGGGACGGATTGATCCGTACTGAGCAGCACGCGTCAGCGCCGGCCGGGGCGTACCGACGGGGCGAGCGCCCCGCCGCCCGGCATCTGCATCTGCTGCAGCGCCTGCTCGGCGCCGTACACCGCATCCAGATAGGCGGCGCGGATCAGATGCGGCGCGATGTCGCGATAACGCGCATGGACCCAGGTGGCCGATTCGTAGGCCCGGGCGCAGGCGAGCGCCGCCCCCGCATCGCCTTCGCCGGACACGAGCGCGCGCTCAACGGCGGGCGCGAGCGGCAGTTCATCGACGATCTTCGCCATCGGCATGCCGATCAGGACATCGAGCATCGAGAACAGCCCGGTGATGAAGTACGGCGCGGCGGGACTCTGGCCGGCAAGGCGCGCCAGCTGCTCGCACATGTGCGCGCGCGCCATGGCGGTCACGAACAGGCTGGGCGGCCGGTTCTCCAGCTGCTGCAGCGCGGCCAGTGAACACAGCTGGCGCAGGTTGTCCATGCCGAGCAGCACCAGTGCCTGGCGGATCGAATCAACCTTTTGCGGCAGGCTGTAATAGCTTGAGTTGATGCAGCGCAGGACCCGATACGACATAGACAGGTCCTGGGATATCAGCTGCTCCACCTCGCGCATGGTGCAATCCGGATTCTGCACCGTGGCGACCAGGCGCAGCGTCGCGAAGCCATTGCGTGGTGCGCGCTGCGAGTGGAAGCGCTGGGGACGCTGCAGGAAATCCCCCTGGAAGCCGCCAAAGCCCAGCTGGCTGGCATGTTCAAACTGTTCGATGGTCGCGACCCTCTTGGCGACCAGCTTCAAGCCGCGGCGGATGAGGTCGGGCGCCAGCCGTGCCAGGGCCTCAGGGGTAAAGTTCGGCAGCGGCACTTTGACGATATCCACCAGCTCCAGCAGCGCCGGGCTGGTGGTCTGCGGGGAAAAGTCGTCCAGCGCGATATGGTGCCCGCGCTGGCGCAGAGCGCGGATGCCCCGCAGCACTTTCTCATCGCCGCCCAGATCGCCGGGCACCTCGATGATCACCCGATCGGGATGCAGGGACAGCGGCTCCGCGGCCGACAGCAATTCACGCGGATAACGGATATAGACGGGCAGCGCGCCGGCCAGACGGTCCAGGCCGATATCCAGCGCCGCATCGGCCAGCATGCGCAGCGCATCGTCCCTCGGCGCCGTTGGCGCTGGGGCCGGATTCGGGGCCGGCATCGGCGTACTGCAATTCGTAGGCCACGACCGTCATGGCGGGGCCGTAAATGGGCTGGCGCGCCACCAGGGCAACCGATGTCCCTTCCGGGGTCGCCGCGGCAACGGCATTGATGTTCTGGGTAATGTTTGTCGCCGGCATGATCCTTCCTCAATTCGGCAAAGACTAGCCGCAATATCCGGCGCGGCGCCGCGCACCGACGCACAGGTTTGATGTGTTGACAAAGCATCCGGTGAGCTATGTCAAACGCCGCTGGCGGCGCGGATGGGATTACACTGGCGCGCCCGGAAATTGTGACGTCCCGCACAGTGCGCCAAGGAATGCCCATGACTGCAGCCGAAGAGTCCGCCGCCCCGCGCTTTTCCCGTGGCTACCGCGCCTGGCTGCTGACGACGCTGGTGGTGGTGAGCGCGTTGAATCTCGCCGACCGCCAGGGCCTGGCGGCCTCCAGCCAGGCGCTGAAGTTGGATCTGAAGTTCACCGACTCGCAGATGGGGCTGCTCCAGGGCTTGCCGTTCGCGGTTTTCTACACCCTGATGGGCCTGCCGCTGGCACGCCTCGCCGAGCATCGCAGCCGCACCCGCATCATCGCCGCCTGTGTGGGCCTGTTCGGCGTGATGGCGACGCTGTGCAGCACGGCGCAGGGATTCGGGCGCCTGCTGCTGTTCCGCATCGGCGTGGGCATCGGCGATGGCGGGTTCGGGCCGCCGGTGGCCTCACTGATCGGCGATCACTACCCGATGTCGCGACGCGCTTCCGCCATGGCCATCATCTGGCTGGGGGCGCCGCTGGGCGTGGTCACCGGCTCCGTCCTGGGCGGGTGGCTCGCCCAGCACTACGGCTGGCGCGCCACCTTCATCGTCATCGGTCTCGCCGGCGTGCTGGTGTCGGTACTGGTGCTGCTCACCTTGCGTGAGCCGCCGCGCGGCGCGTTCGATGCCGCGCCGGCGTCCCGCGGCGCGCCGCCGCCCGTGCTCAAGGTGTTCCGCTTCCTGCTCGCCAAGCCCGCCATGCGCCAGACCATGATTGCGGCGGCACTGGCCGGCGCCTCCATGAATGCCATCGGCCAATTCCTCAATCCGTTTCTGGCGCGCAACTTTCTGCTCGGTCCCGCCGAAGTGGGGCGTCTGCTGGGCCTGATCGCTGGGCTGTCCATGGCGTTGGGGCTGCTGCTCGGCGGATTTGGCGTCGACTGGGCCGGGCGCTTCGACCGGCGCTGGTCGGTGTGGGGTCCGGCGCTGGGACTGGTGCTGGCGACCCCGCTGTTCATCCTCGGGTTTACGCGCGGCAGCCTGCAGTCGACGGTCATCATCCTGATCTGCGCCCATGTCTCGATGTTCGTCTTCTATTCTCCGACGCTGGCGATCGCGCAGAACATGGTGGGTGCCAACATGCGGGCCTCCTCGGCCTTCGTCGTGTCGGGGCTGGTCCTGGGTCTGGTCGGAATCGGCGTCGGGCCCACGCTGGTGGGATTTCTGAGCGATCGCTTTGCCAGCCACGCGTTCGCGGCCTATCTGTCCAGTTGTCCCGGCGGTCGCGCGCTACCCGGCTCCCTGCCGTCGCTGGCCGATGCCTGCCACCACGCCTCGGCCACCGGCGTGCGCCAGGCCTTGATGGTCATGGCGCTGTTGTGCGCCTGGTCGGCCGTACACTACGTGCTGGCCTCCCGCACGCTACGCGAGGATCTCGACACTCACTACGCAGCCGTCCAGTAGCTGACGATTGCACCCCGGCCACGATCGACCCAGCGCCACCGATGCTGGGCCGCCCGCATGATCGTACGCGCGCACCGTGTGGGAACGTCTACCGCTTTGGGATTCTAGTGAGCGGGCGACAACAAACCCATCCATCGCAGCAGTGGCGCAATGGTCAAACCTTGCACGAATATGGAGAAGGCCACCACGGCAAATGTGAGCGTAATAATAAGGTCATGTTGCGGTAGCTGCGGTGGCAGCGCCAGGGCCAGGGCCAAAGCCAGCGCCCCACGCAAGCCACCCCAAAACAGGGCGTGTTGGTGCCGACGATCGACCTTGAGGTAAGTCCTGGAGAACACCGCACAGAGTGGGTAGATGGCTACCGCGCGACCCGCCGTCACCGTGATGACGGCGACCAACACGGGCCACCAGAGATTGCCGAAGTGCTGCTGCGCCTCCTGCGCACCAATCAAAATGAAGATCAGCGAGTTGGCGATAAACGCGAGGTACTCCCAGAAGGGCACGAGAACTCGACGACCGGTCTCAGTCATCAGGCCCGATAGCGGCGCGCTGTACTGCGCTCGCTTCGCACCAGCCAAGAACAGCAGCAGGCTGTCGCCGATGAAAGCGGCGTACTCCAAGAAAGATTGTGGTGCCTGGCGATTGGCTTCAATGACCATCGCGGAGGACCGAAAGTTTCCAACGACCAAACCGGCGCTGAGCGCTGCCAGCACACCCGAGCAATGAAAATACTCGCCCAGGAAGAACGACCCATAGGCGGCCAAAGTGGTAAGGGTAATTTCGACTAAGTAATCGGGAGTACGGCCGGCCAGGACCATGAATCCGGCGGCCACTCCACCCCCGATGAGAATGCTTCCGGCGATCGTTACCAGCAGAGTACCGGCGATGGAAATAAGACTCTGATGGGCCCCGGCCAGGATTCCGAGCGTCACAACAAATGCGACCGCCGCGGTACCATCGTTGAGCAAACTCTCCGCCTCCAATAGCAAGCGGACGCGCCCCTTGACGCCGGATGTCTTGAAACTCGCGATGACCGACACCGGGTCGGTGGCGGCAATCAGCACGCCGAAGAGTGTTGCGCTAGCCCAGTCCCAGCCTAACGCGTAATGCATGCCCAGTCGCGGTCACCGCAGCCGCCAGTACCACTCCTGCAGTGGCCAGCAGCGACAGGACTGGCAAGTCTCGTTTGAATTCCCGCCAGTCGATAAATAATGCCGCCTCGAATACCAGCGGGGGCAAAAATACAAAAAAAATCAGGTCCTTCGATAAATGCCATTTGATAGAGAGGTGTAGAAAATAGAGCCCCATGCCGGCAAGCACCAATCCGACGGTGTAAGGCAGCCGCAGGCGCTGCATCAGCATCGCGACCAACGCCGATACGAAGAGCAGAAAGCCGAGCTGGGATAGATCTGAGACCATGCGCAGCTCAGCGTGGCAAGGAAGGGCGAGCGGATGGTTTATTCATGGGCACGTGCGGATTTCCGGCTGGCGGCCCGACCAGCACAATCCTGTTACGCCGCTCAGCTGCGGCGCAGCACCCTTACCCATCGTAGTGGAGGCCGGTTTGATCTGCAATCCGTCTGGTCAGCATTCCCGGCGTGCAGGGCAGTGCGTACGCCAACTGCTATTCGGCCGAGTGATCCTCGAGGGGTGTCGGGGTGCGCTCCAGCCGCGCGGTCGGCAGACCCCGCTTCTGGCGCTGGCGGCGCAGCGCAAATGCCCGCGTGAACAGCACCAGCGATGCCCAGCCGAGGAACAGCGCCGCGGGCGCGGCGGCCACCCAGGGCCACACCACGACACCGATGGCGAGCAGCGCCGCCGCAATGGCGACGAACGCGACGATCCTGGCTTCGGTCGTGGCCAGCACCCGCTGCTCGGTCAGCGCCGCGCCCACCGTGCGTCCCAAGCGCAGGGCCCCGGCCGCGGCGCGGCCGGCACCCCCGCTGCGTTCGCTGGTCTTCGCATCGGCGGGCATCCGGTCTTCGCGGCGACGCTTCGTGCCCTGGGCGATCAGACCGCCCGCCACGGCCCGCAAGCGCCGCCGGTTACGGCGCAGCACGATCTCGGTGGATCCGGCCATGTCGGCCTCGAACATCCGTTCCATCTGCGCGGGGAAGCTCTCATCCTCGACCAGCACATCCAGTTCGTAGTTGCCCACCCAACTGGCGATGTTGAGATTGCTGGAGCCCACCCGCGCCCAGCGGCCATCCGCGACGGCGGTCTTGGCGTGCAGCATGGAACCCTTCCATTCAAAGACGCGCACGCCCGCCTCCAGCAACGGTCGATAACCCGCCTGCGACAGGGGACGCAGGATGGAGATGTCCGAGGCGCCCGGCACCAGCAGCCGCACATCCACCCCGTCCAGTGCGGCGGCGCGCAGCGCCTGGATGTACGGCGGTATGCCCGCGAAGTAGGCATCCGTGATCCACAGCGTGCGGCTGGCTGCGGCGGCGATCAGGTGATCCAGGCGCAGCACGGCCAGGGTCCCGGGCGCCGTGGCCACCACCCGCAGCGCCACGGTCCCGGCCGCCGGAGCGGGCTGTCCGGGGGGATCAAACGTTGCGAAGGCATCCGCGGGGAGGGTGCCGGTTGCGCCAATCACCGGCTCACTGACATCCCACACCTCGGCAAAGGCGCATTCCAGCGCTGAGAGGGCCGGACCGCGGATCTCCAGTCCCGTATCCCGCCATGGCGCGATGCCGCGTTGCGGCTCGCCGCGCCAGTGCCGGCCCACGCACAGGCCGGTGACGAATCCGATCTCCCCGTCCACGGCGAGCAGTTTGCGATGATCACGCTGCAACCAGCGGATGGGATGGGCGGCGCGCGGCGGATTGAAGCAACGCACCCGCACGCCCGCCGCGATCAGCGGCCGCCAGAAGTGCTTTGACGCCTTGCCGAGGCATCCCAGCCAGTCATAGATGAGGCGCACGGCGATGCCGGCCCGCGCCCGCTCGATCAGCGCGGCTGAGAATTCCGCGCCGACTTCATCCTCATAGAAAATGAAATTTTCGAAGCAGATGTGCCGCTGCGCGCCGCCGATGGCGCGCAGCCACTCCGGATAGTTTTCCGCCCCGTCGCGCAACAGCCGCACGCTGTTGCCCGCCACCCGCGACGCACCGGCCGCACGGGTGAAGGCCTGATCAAGCAGGTCAGAACCGTGCGGGCGATCCATCGATCACGCGGCTACCGTACGGCCCGCGGCGCCGGCCAGGGCCGCCTTGCGGTTCGCAGCGACCTTCACCGGGGCGGTCTCCACCAGGAACAGCGTCAGCACCGTGGCGATGACGCCCAGTCCCGAAGCGATCCACATGGTGACGGCCAGGTTGTTGTAATGGTCCGCGGCGCGTCCCGCGAGCCACGGCACAAGCCCCCCGCCGATCAACTCGCCCAGCCCCATCACCAGCCCCAACGTCGTCGCGACGTAGCGCGACGGCAGGGTTTCCGACGGAATGGTCGCCATGAACAGCGGGAAGGTGCCGCTCGCGGACCAGCCCAGGAACACCAAGAGCGCGAGCATCCACGAGGAGCCCTGGTAGTACAGGGCGGCGAGCGGATAGAAGATGCCAATGAAGGTGAACACGATCATGACGGGCTTGCGGCCCAGCCGGTCGGAGAGTCCGGGCACGATGAAGGCGAATACCGCGGCGGAGATCCCCAGCGCGCCGACCAGCCAGGAGGTCTCGGAGTGCGAGAGGCCCCGCAAGGTCCCGTAGATGGTCGGCAGGAAGGTCCAGCCGAGAATCATCCACGGCACCATCACCACACTCAGCAGAATGCAGATCCACATATTGCGATAGTGCAGTGAGCGGGCGAGACTCGCCGCGGCGCTGGTGGGCGGCGCCTGGGGGACATGCGCGCCCGGTTCCACATCCGCCACGGCCACTACCGCATTGCGGGCGGGCTCGCGCACATACAGCCATACCAGTGCTGCGCAGATCAGTCCCGGCACCGCGGCCACGAAGAAGGCGCCGCGCCAGCTGAAGTATTCCGCCAGCATGGTGAGAATGACCGGTCCGGCGAATGACCCGATCAGATTGCTGCCCAGATTCTGCATCACGCCCATGTTGAAGCCGCGGCGGTTTTCGGCGGACTCCAGCACCACCAGCGACTGCGCGATCGGCAGGATGGGACCTTCAGCCAGGCCCATCAGCATGCGCGAGGCCAGCAATACGCCGAATGAGGGCGCAAGTCCCGAGAGCACCGAACACACGGAGAAGATCACCACGGTGATCAGCAGGATGGACTTGCGGCGGCTCAGCGCATCCGACAGCGCCCCGATCGCAAAGCCGGAAATGGCCCAGCAGATGGACAGGCCCGAGGACAGGGCGCCAATCTGCCCGTTGCTCAAGTGCAGCGATGCCGTGATGAACGGCGCGAGGTTGCCCATGGCATTGCGGTCGAAGAACACGAAGCCGAACATCAGCGTGAGCACGCCGATCATCCGGACCTCATACGCAGCCTTCGGTGTCATCAGCTCGTCCCCCTTGTATTTATAAGATCGCCGGGCACCCACCAGCCGTGAATGCCGAGGTTGAGCCGGAAGGGCAGCTTCACGGTCGCCACGGCACCATCCTCCATATGCTGGGTATCGACCACCACCAGGTTGGAGCGGCCTTCCAGGAGCACATTGGCCAGGCCGATCAGGTAGCCATCGCCCTCGGGCGCGACGGCCGAGCGCGGCACGAAGCAGCATTCCTGCAGACTGCAGGCATTGCCCACATAGAACGTGGAGGTGCGGCGGGTGTGCACGTCGAATTTGGTATAGCAGTTCACCGGGCGGGTGGGCGCATTCGCCAGCCGCTCATCCACTGGCTTGGAAACATCGATGGTGGGCATGAAGCCATAGCGATAGGGAAGGGTGTGGAAGCGGTCATCCTGGCGCGGCAGGATGCCGATCTCGCGCGGAAACAGCACTTCCATGTCGTAGCAGTCGATGTGCTTTTTCGACAGGTCCACCGACAGTCGCGTCACATGGCCCTCGGCGGCTTTGCGGTCCCAGGGCGCGCCATCGGTATTGGGGAAAAACGGAAACTGATTCTTCAGGCCCATGTCCATGTCGATGAAGATGCGCTCGCCCTCCGAGAAGGCGCCCATCACGTGGGTGGCACAGCGCTCCGGTCCCTTGAACCAGCGCAGATCCCGGCCGTCGCCGCCGCGACGCATGACGCCGAGCCAGGTCGGCAGCGCCGGGTTCCAGGCAAAATGCACGCCGCCGCGCTTCATCTGCTCCACGTCCGTGGCCATCGGAATGACCAGGAAGGCGATATGGGTCTGCGTCACGGCGAAGTCATGCAGCATGCCGACATACGGCACTTTGATCCACGCCTCCCAGGTGACACGCCCGCTGCGGTCGAAGGCATAGATGGCGACATCATCGCTGGCCTCGCCGCGGGCCTCGTAGCCGTAAGCGATCATCTCCCCGGTTTGCGGATCGAACTTCGGATGCGCGGTGAAGGTCTGGCTGGTCAGCTTGCCGCCGAAGGTGTGGTAGTCATCGATCGTCGCGAGGGTGAGCGGATCCATGGTCACCGGCGGGCTGTCTTCTTTCAGCGCCAAAAGCTTGCCCGCGTGGAACACCACGTGCGTGTTGGCGGTACCGCGGCTGACACCCTTTACCGCCGCATCGTCGGTATGCGGATTGCGGTACATGCCGAACAGCGCCTTACGCGCCGCTTCTTGCACCTTGAAGCGCTGGGTGCGCACGTAGCGGGTCTTCAGATCCACGTGCCCGTCGGCGAAGCGGAACATGGCGACATGGCCTTCGCCATCAAACGGAATGTTGTTGGCGAATTTCGGCGGGTACTGGAAATCCGGTCCCACCCGATAGAACGCGCCGTTGATCTCACTGGGGATCTCGCCCTCAACTTCACAGTCGCGCAGATCGACCTCACCGCGAAACGGCGCGGCGAAGCCGCCAAACATCGGGTTCTTGCCGAAAGTGACTGCCATCAAGCCTCTCCCACGTCCACCAGGATCTTGGTGCCTTCCTGCCGATGCAGCCGCTCGAATCCTTGCTCGATAAGGCCGTTGAAGGGAATGGTCTCAACCCACCCCGCCTGCGGATAGGCGCCGGCGGCCATCTCGGCGATGACGGCCGGAAAGGCATTGCAGGACAGGGCGACGCCGGTCACCCGGGCCTCGGACATCAGGATGTCCATGGCGCCCATAGTCAGGGGGCGGGTGTGGATGGCGACCACCACGACGTTGCCGTCCACCCGGGTGCCGTGAAAGGCGGCCTCGAAGGCGGCCGGTACGCCCGCGGCATCCACCGACGCATGCGCGCCGCGGCCACCGGTCAAATCCTTGATGGCCGACACCACGTCGGTGTCACGCGGGTCCAGCACCTGAGTGACGCCGAGGCCGCGCAGCACGGCGCGGCGCGCCGGGGAGGGATCCGAGACGATCACGTTCACCCCGCGACGCCTGAGCGTGAAATAAACGCCGATGCCGATGGGGCCGCCGCCATGGATGACCGCGGTCTGTCCGGCCTGCAGCTGGCAGCGCTCGGCGGTGCGCCAGGCGATCGCCATGGGTTCGACCAGCGCCCCTTGCATGCCGCTCATGCCGGCCGGCAGCCTGTGCGCCATCGAGCGCTTGACCACCGAGTACTGGGCGAGGCCGCCGCTGTCGCGGTTGTAACCGTGGAAGGCCAGCAGGCCGCAATGGTTGTACTGGCCGCTTTCGCAGTAGAGGCAATGACCGCAGGTCTGCACCGGTTCCACGGCGACCCGATCCCCGACACGGATATCCTCGACGCCCGCGCCAACCTCGACCACATCACCCGACAGTTCGTGACCCATGATCACGGGGTTCACCATGCCCGTCAGCGGATGCGGCACGGTGGTGCGGGTGGTGATCGGCCCATCGTAGTATTCGTGCAGGTCGCTGCCGCAGATCCCGTTGTACAGCACGCGCAGCTTGACCTCACCCGCCTTGGCGGTGGGCTCGGGAACATCTTCCAGGCGCAGATCCTGGCGTCCGTGATAAACCGCTGCGCGCATAGTCTCCTTGCGCCCCGAAGGCAAACGGGGCGCCGCAACGCTATGCTCCGTCGGCGGGGCCGTCAAGGGAGGCCGGCTGCAGCTTATTTTATCCCGGCATCTGGACGCCGAAGCTCAGATCCTTCTCGGACAGCAGGCGGATGGGGACGCGCGGCACCTTCCAGGTCTCATCCGCATATTCACGGATGGTCCGATCCGAGGAGAAGCTGTCGGAACGTGCGACATTGAGCACCGACATCTGCGCCCAGTGGTGGCCATCGGCATAGGCCTGGTCGACCAGTCGCTGGCAGTCGGCATACGATTGGTAATCGGCCAGTACCAGGTAGGGATCCCATCCCAGACAGCCCGTCGATGAGCGGCTTGAAGATCTGGGTGTCGCCGCGGGAGAAGAACCCGTCCTTCACCAGGTCGATGACCTGACGCAGCTCGGCGTTGGTATCGTAATAGTGGCCCGGATGATAGCCCTGCGCCTTGATGGCATAGACCTCGGAGGTCGACATGCCGAAGCTGAAGAAATTCTCCGCGCCGACCTGCTCGCGGATCTCGATGTTGGCGCCGTCCTGGGTGCCGATGGTCAGCGCACCGTTCATGCAGAACTTCATGTTGCCGGTGCCGGAGGCTTCCTTGCCGGCGGTGGAGATCTGTTCGGACAGATCCGCGGCGGGGTAGATGTGCTGGCCGGTCTTGACGCTGAAATTCGGCCAGTACACCACCTTGATGCGGCCCTTGACGGCCGGATCCTTGTTGATGACATCACCGACCGAGGTGATGAGCTTGATGATGAGCTTCGCGATGTAGTAGCCCGGTGCCGCCTTGCCGCCGAAGATGAAAGTGCGCGGCTGCATGTCATGGTGCGGATCGGAGCGCAGCCGGTGATACAGCGCGATGACGTGCAGGATGTTCAGGTGCTGGCGTTTGTACTCATGGATGCGCTTCACCTGCACATCGAACAGCGAATTGGGATCGACCGAGACCCCGGTGCGGCTGCGGATCGCCTTGGCGAGCGCCGCCTTGTTGGTGTGCTTGATTTTCTGCCAGCGCTCGAGAAACGCGCCGTCCTCGGCGAAGGGCTCGAGCCTGCGCAGAATCGACAGGTCCCGCACCCAGTCATCGCCGATGACTTCGCTGACCAGCTGCGTGAGGCCCGGATTGGACAGGGCGATCCAGCGCCGCGGCGTGACGCCATTGGTCTTGTTGGAAAACTTCTCCGGCCACATGTCGTAGAAGTCCTTCAGCAACTCGGTCTTGAGCAGCTCCGAGTGCAGCGCGGCCACGCCATTGATGGCATGGCTGCCGACGCACGCCAGGTGCGCCATGCGCACATAGCGCTCGCCGCTCTCATCGATCAGCGACATGCGCCCGACCCGATGATCGTCGCCGAAGAAGCGGATGCGCACCTCATCGAGGAAGCGCGCATTGATCTCGAAGATGATTTCCATGTGCCGCGGCAGGATGCGGCGGAACAGCATCAGCGGCCAACGCTCGAGCGCCTCGGGCAGCAGCGTGTGATTGGTGTAGGCGAAGGTCTTGCGCGTGATCGACCAGGCCGTGTCCCAGTCCATGGCATTCTCATCGATCAGCAGCCGCATGAGTTCCCCGACCGCGATTGCCGGGTGCGTGTCGTTCAACTGCGCAGTGAACTTCTCGTGTATGCGCTCGCGCGGAATGCCCTGGGTCTTCAAGATCCGCAGCATGTCCTGCAGCGAGCAGCAGACGAAGAAGAACTGCTGCTCCAGGCGCAGCTCCTTGCCCTGCACCGCCTCATCGTTGGGGTATAGAACCTTGGTGAGATTCTCCGAGGAGACCTTCTGGTTGACGGCGCCGTAGTAATCGCCGCGGTTGAAGGTCGAGAAATCAAAGGATTCAGTGGCCTCGGCGCGCCACAGCCGCAGTGTGTTCGCGGTATTGACGTGGTAGCCGAGGATCGGGGTGTCGTAGGGGACGCCGACGACGGTGCGTTGCGGAACCCAGCGCGTGCGGACCCGTTCGTGCTCGTCGCTGTAGCGCTCGGTGTAGCCGCCCAGTTTGACCTCCACCGCCCATTCCGGCCGCGCCACTTCCCAGGCGTTACCGAAGCGCAGCCATTTGTCGGTCTTCTCGACCTGCCAGCCATCGACGATTTCCTGCTGGAAGATGCCGAACTCGTAGCGGATGCCGTAGCCGATGGTCGGAATCTGCAAGGTGGCAAGGGAGTCGAGGAAGCAGGCGGCCAGGCGCCCGAGACCCCCGTTGCCCAGGCCCGGTTCGTCCTCGCACTCGAGCAGCTCATCGTAGTCGAGCCCCAGCTCCATCAGCGCCTGGCGGGCGACCTGTTCGAGGCCCAAGTTCAGGATGTTGTTGCCCAGATGCGGGCCCATCAGAAATTCGGCGGAGAAGTAGGCGACGGTGCGCGAGCCATGCTTGGTGTAGGCCTCGGCGGTGCTGATCCAGCGGTGCAGCATCTGGTCGCGCACCGTGATCGCGAGCGCCACGTAGTAGTCATGGCGCGTGGCAAGCGTCGGAATCTTGCCCTGCACATAGAACAGGTTCGAATAGAAGGCGTGCTTGAGCGACTCCTTGTTGAGCGCGGCGCCATCCACCGTGGAGGTCGCATCGACAGGACTGTATTCGGTGCGGACAGGTAAGCCGGGTGCATTCATCGTCATGGAGTGTTTCTTAAGCGTTTAGCCGCAAAGACTATGTGCAAGATTCATGCGCAGGGTACCACCTTGAACCTGACCCGAGCATACTTGCCGGCTTGCCATGGGTAACCCGACTGCATCACAGCTGCCGCACAGCGGATTGCCCGCGCGCCGCGTGGATGGGGCCGGTGTCGCCCACGTGGACCTGCGGGCCGTGCTGGCGCTGGCATTGCCGCTGGTCGCCAACAGTGCGGTGCAGACGCTGCTGAATCTTACCGACCTGTGGTTCATCGGGCATATCTCCACGACCGCCCTCGCGGCCGTTGGGGCGGTCAACTGGCTGGTGGTCGCCGTGGTGCTGCTCTTGGCGGGCACCAGCATGGCCGTGCAGACCTGCGTCGCACAGTGTTACGGCGCCGGCCGCTATACCCGTGCCGCACAGGCGGCCTGGTCCGGGTTGTGGGGCATTTTGTGCGTCGCACCGCTGTTCATCGCCGTGGCGTTCTCCAGTCACTACCTGCTGGCGCCGTTCGGCATCGGCCATGACATCGAGGCCACCGCCTCACGCTTCTGGCTGCCACGCGTGGCCGGCGCACCGCTCGGGGTTGCGGTCTGGGCGGTGCTGGGCTTCTTCAACGGCATCGGTCGCCCGCGCACCACGGTGATCACGACGGTCATCATCACCTGTGTGAACGTCATTTTGAACCGCGTGTTCATCTTTGATCTGGGCCTGGGAGTAGCCGGATCCGCCTGGGCTTCGACCTGCGCGCAGGCCGTGGGGCTGCTGTGCACCCTGGCGGTGTTCCTGTCGGCCGGCTACCGGCGCGACTATCGCACCCATCTGATGTGGCGCCCCCGTCGCTCCGTCCTGTGGGCCCAGTTCCGTCTCGGGTTTCCGATGGGCCTGACCGGTGCCTCGGATCTGATCGGCATTTCGCTGTTCCAGCTGATGCAGGTGCGCCTGGGGTCGGTCGCGGGCGCGGCGACGCAGCTGGTCATGGTCTGCACCGCCATCGCCTACATGCCGGGGGTGGGCGTGGCGCAGGCGGGCACCACCCTCGTCGGACAGTCCATCGGGGCCGGGGACCGGGCCTGGGCGATGCGGGTCGGCACCTACGTGATCCTGATGGCCGCGATCCTCATGGGCGGTATCGGGGTGCTGTTGGCGATGGCGGGCCCCCGGGTGCTGCCGCTGCTGCTCACGGCGGGCGATCCGGCGACGGCACTAGTTGTTAAGGAGGGGGCGCTGCTGCTGTGGTTCGCCGCCGCCTACCACTTCTTCGACGGCCTGAACATCGGCAGCAGCTTCTGTCTGCGCGGCGCCGGGGACACCCTGATTCCCGGAGCGCTGGTGCTGGTGCTGTCATGGTTCGTGTTCGTGCCGTTGGCGCACATGCTGACGTTCGCGCCGGGCGGCGGGTTCCTGCCCTTTCTGCCGCAGCTGGGCTACGGCGCCCGCGGCGGCTGGGTCGCCTTCATTGTTTATCTGCTGCTGCTCGGGTCGGTATTGTTCGGCCGCTGGCGCTCGGGGGTCTGGCAGAGGATCCGGCTGTGAAACTCAGCGGGCCTTGGCGAGCCCCATCCACTTTTCCAGGGGCTCCACCCGGTTGCGGCTGACCGACAGTCGTGCCCCGCAGCGCAGCTGCACGGCGTAGTCGCCGCCGGCCTCGCGCAGCAAGGTCTCGATCTGGTCGAGCTTCACGATCACCGAGCGGTGAATGCGGAAAAAATTCTCCGGATCGAGGCGCTCCTCGAGGGTCTGCATCCGCTCGCGGATGATGTAGGTACGGTCCCCCACATGGATTTCCGCGTATGGGCCGCTGGCCGCGATGTATTCGATGGTGCCCACCGGCACGACACGGACCTGGCCGCGCATCTCGACCGCAATGCGCTCGAGGTAGCCGGTCGCAACGGAGTCCGACAGCGCAACGGGCGCGGCGGCGACAGCGGGATTTGAGCCGCTCGAATTGAGCACGGTGCGCAGCTGCTCGGACAGTTTGCCCAGTTCCGTCAGCCCGATCATCTTGCGGGCGCGCCGGAAGGCCTGTTCGAAGCGCTCATCATCGAAGGGTTTGACGAGGTAATCGACCGCCGCGACATCGAACGCATCCAGCGCGTAGCGGTCATAGGCCGTCACGAATATGGTCGGCGGCATGTTTTCCGGCCCGATGTCCCGTACGACTTCGAGGCCGGTACGCCGCGGCATCTGCACATCCAGAAACACCAGATCCGGCCTCAGGGTGCGGATCGCTTCAATGGCTGAATCCCCATTGTCCGCGAAGCCCGCGATCTGCACGCCATCCTCATGGCGCAGCAGATCCTCGAGGCGCTGACGTCCCAGGGCTTCGTCATCGACGATGAGTACGCGCAGGTTTGGCCCCGACATCGTGCGACTTCAGGCGGAAGCGGCCACGGCGGAGGTCCGCAGGTCATTCTCGGTGTGATAGGGCAGCGAAACTTCCGCGATCAAGCCGCCGCCGTCGGCGTGCTTGAGCGTGAGGCTCTGGATCGGGCCGTACAGCGCGGCTAGGCGCGCCCGGGTATTGCGCAACCCCAGGCTGTGGGGCGAAGGCGGTGTGTCGAGCGCCACTTCCGGTCCATTGTCGCGCACGCTGATGATCACCCGCTCGCCCCGGCGGGTCGCGGTGACTTCAATGTAGCCGCCACCGCTCAATTTGCTGATGCCGTGCTTGATGGCGTTCTCCACCAGCGGCTGCAAAATCAGATTCGGCACCAGCGCATCGCGCACGTCATCGTCAGCGTGCATGTCGACATGCAGTTGGCCCTGGAAGCGGATCTGGATGACATCCAGGTAGCGCTCCGTGAAGGTGAACTCGCGCTGCAGCGGCACCTCCTGCTCATCGGCTTCATCGAGCGAGGTGCGCAACAGCTCGCTTAACCGCGCGATCATGCGCCGCACACCGCGCGGGTCGCGTTCCACCAGCGCCGAGACGGCATGCAAGGTGTTGAACAGGAAATGCGGATTCAGCTGCATGCGCAGCGCCGACAGCCGCGCATCCGCCAGCTGGGCCTGTAACTGCGCTGCCTGAGCCTGCAGCCGCACGGTCTCTTCGCGACGCACCTGGTAGCGCCAAAAGTAATTGCGCGCGAAACCACCCGCCAGCACGGCCACGAACACGATGAATTCGTTCATGAACCACAGCCGGCGCAGCCTCGCCATGGCCTGCATTTCCGGCGAGACGGGCGTGGGCGCAAAAAACAGACTCTGGCGCACGCGGCTGGTCGCCAGATCGATGACGATCGCCAGCACCAGGCCGATCACGACGAACATAACGCGGGTAGGCCAGCCGGTGCGTTCCAGCGCGAAGCGGCTGGCGAACCAGAAAATGATCGGCGTGACCGCGGCCCACATGAAGCAGGTGGAAAAGGTCACCAGCTCATGGGCGAAAGGCACGCGCGGCAGCCACGGACCGGTGTTCTGCTGGATCAGAAAATTGGTGCACTCCAACGTGCCGATCAGCACCCAGAACCCCAGGATCAGCAGCAACTCGGTACTGCTCAACGAGCGGTAGTCGGCTGAATCCGCGCGCCACTGGGCGCGCAATCCGGGCTCGGTATCGAGCCCCGGCGCGGTGAGGGTGGCCACGTCCGGGAAGGTGAGGCTGGTCGAGTTCACGCCCTAAGAATATGCCCTTGCGCGGCCCGGGAACAGCCGGCGTCTCGAGCGGCACCGGCCGACCCATGAATGGTCCGCAAAGCGGGACCAACTGCGCTCAATCGGTGGGCGGCAGGGTCTGTTCCAGCGTCTGCCGCAACGAGGCGGGGTCGCGGGTGCTGCGGTCATAGGTCCGGGCGACCGACATGGCCTTGTTGCGGCCCTCGCTGGCCACGTCGATGTGGACCAGCAGCTGCCGCCCATCGGCCGAGAGGGTATAGCTCTCGTGAACCTTGGGGCCGACCTGCGGGTTCAGATAGATCCGAAAATCCCGCCCGGACCAGCCCGCCACCTGGTCGGCGACACCACTGGGAACGGACACCACGCTGCGCTCGCCGGGGGTGAAACTGCGCGACGTGGCGGCATTGACGATGCTCACCTCCGTGTCGGACTGGCGGATTTTCAGCCACTGGCCGCCCTGCAGCACATTGGTCTGGAAATCCAGGGGAGGACGGTACTGATTGCGCGGGTTCTCGCGCTCATCCGCGTAGCCATACAAGCCGATGTTGCGGCCCCCGGCCGAGGTGTCCACCGGCGGCAGGTCCGTCGTGGGGTCGTTGATGACTTCCGGAGCCGGCGGGCCGGCGGCGCCGGGTTCGGCCCCCTTGCCGGCTCCCTTGCGTTCACGTGGCTTGGGCTGCAGCGAAGCCAGAACCTTGTCCGCATCGGAACTGAGTGCCGGGTTCAGTTCCCACACCCCCGCAATGCTGAAGGCGGGCGGCGGCAGCTCGTGAAGACTCGGCCCCGTGCAGGCGCTGAGGCTCGCCAGGCACAGGCCGCTATAAAAGGCGCCGAGGCAGGCCTTCAGGGTTTGATTCATCGCACTTCAGAGTGTCAGTCGAGGCAAAAGTTTCAAGGGTTTGGGCTGCGGAGCCGCTCTTGCACGGCGATTCTAGCGCACTCGAGTCAGGCGCCTGGCGCACTTTGGTGCGCGCCGGGCCTTGGCCGCACGATCGCGATGCAGAATTTTCACACGCGCTTGCCGAAAACACCGCCTCCCGCAGGTGTCAGGCCCCTGTCAGGCGCAGGAGGTGTGCAGGCCCGAATGGTGCATACAGGAATGCAGCTACGCGATGAGGTCAACCGCTCACTCGCCTGCAACGTAGTAATGATGACGACCTGCGCAGACCTTGAGGCCGGTCACGCTACTGGCAACGCAGTGGACTTACCTTAAGACGACGGAGGCGGTGGCAGGCCGCAGTCGAGATGCTCAATTTGCGCTCAGCGGAGGGAAGGCTCATGAGTACGCGAGAGGATCCGATCAAGCCTCAGGACTTCCTGGAGTCCTTGAGTTCGTTCAGCAAGCTGCACCGCTCGCAGAAGTGGGAAGGTACCTTCGGCGAGTTTCTCGGCAGCGTGGTCGCAGCCAACCCCGCCGCGGCCGCCCGCAGCAGCCACCAATACATCTGGGACATGCTGCGCTGGCACGGTGACGGGCAGGAACCCGGCGGCGACAGTCTCAAGAAGGCGCGCGCGCTGTTCCGCCGTGAACTGTTCGGCATCGATGAACCGTTGTCCCGGGTCGTCGATTACTTCAAGGCCGCCGCCGCAGGTTCCGATGTCGGTCGGCGCCTGCTGTCTGCTGCTGGGTCCGCCTTCGGGGGGCAAATCGACGCTCGCCATCCTCATGAAGCGCGGCCTGGAGGAATACAGCCGCACCGATGCGGGCGCCCTGTATGGCATCAAGGGTTCGCCGCTGCGCGAGAATCCCCTCAACCTGGTGCCGGCGAGCCTGCGCGCGGAATTTCGCGAGCGCTATGGGGTGGAGATCCAAGGGGAGCTGTCGCCTTGGGCGCGTGACTACGTGGAGCGCGAGTTCGAAGGCGACTTCGTGCGCGTACCGGTGGAACGCATTTTCATCTCGGAAGCCGCGCGCACCGGCATCGGCACCTATGCCCCGCATGATCCCACCACCGCGGACATCGCCGACCTCGTGGGCTCGGTGGATCTGGCCAAGGTCGCGCAGATCGGCGATGAGGGCGATCCGCGCGCCTGGTCCTGGTCCGGCGCCGTGTATGCCGCCAGTCGCGGCATGCTGGAGATGATCGAGATTCTCAAGGTGAAGCGCGAGTTCCTCTACCTGCTCTTGACTATGACCCAGGAGAAGAACGTCAAGGTTTCGCGCTTCCCGCTCATTCATCTGGATGAAACGATTCTCGCGCACACCAATCTCGCCGAGTTCCACAAGTTCCTGCAGGAAAAGGAGAACGAGGCGCTGCTCGACCGCATGGTCATCATCAAGGTGCCCTACTCGCTGTCGTACCAGGATGAGGCGCGCATTTACAAGAAGCTGGTGGTCGGCGCGCCGGCGTTCCGCGACGTGCACTTAGATCCGCACGTGCTGGACCTGGCAGCGGTGTTCGCGATTCTGACGCGACTCACGAAGCCGGAGCGCGAGGGCCTGGATCTGGCCAAGAAACTGCGGCTGTATTCGGGCGAGTCCGTCGAGGGGGTGCCGGAATCGGAGGCGGCGCGACTGCGGGCCGACAACTCCGATGAGGGCCTGACCGGGGTCAGTCCGCGCTTCGTGATCAATGCCATCTCCAACGCGATCACCCGCGGCAATACCCACAGTCTCACCAGCATGGAGCTGCTCCTGGCGCTCAAGGACTCCATCGACAGCGATGCGCGCATGGAGAGCAAGCACAAGAAGCTGTGGATCGACCATCTGGTGACGGCGCGCAAGGAATTTTATAATCGCTGGGTGAAGGAGGACGTGCATCGGGCCATGTTCGCCTCCTTCGAGGCCGAGGCGCAGCAGCTCTTGGAGAAGTATCTGGATGAGGTCGAGGCATCGCTCGATCACCGCCAGGTGACCGATCCGATCACGGGCGAAACCCGTCCGGCCGATGAGCGATTCCTGCGCCAGGTGGAGGAGAAGATCAAGGTCTCCGACTCCGGCAAGCTGTCGTTCCGCCAGGAGGTGGTGCGCAAGGCCATGGTCGCCTTCAAGACCGGCGAGAAGTTCCATCTGGCGAGCCACGCGCGCATGCGCGAAGCCATCGAACAGTATCTGTTCGAGGAGCGCCGCGACGTGCTGCGCCTGGTGACCTCGACGGCGCGGCCCGATGATGAGGCGCGACAGAAGATCTCGGTGGTCCAGGAGCGGCTCATCAAGGAGTATGGTTACGACGAACACAGCGCCAAGGAGGCGCTGAGCTACGTCACGACGCTGCTGGCACAGGAGTAACGCTTAGCAAAGGACAGGACCGGTCATGACTGCGGACAGCGATGATTCCAGTTCCCTCGGGCTTGCCAGGTGGTATGACCTGTTCTCGCGCGGCGCGCGCGACTGGCTGCGGCACGATGAGAAGGTGCGCGAGGCGGTGCGCGAGCACCTGCCGAAGATCATCGCCAACGGTGATGTCATCAATGACTCGGCGCGCACGGTGCGGGTGCCGGTGCGGATGCTGGAGCACTACCATTTCCGGCTGCGCAATCCCGGCGACTCCCAGGGCGTGGGCCAGGGCGAGACCAAGACGGGCGATGTGCTGGCGGAGGCCAATCCCGACCAGGGCGCGGAAAAAGGCGAAGGCGGCCGCGGTGACGGCGGCATCCAGCTGCTCTTGGAGATCAAGATCGACGACATCGTCGACTGGTTGTGGGAGGAGATGCAGCTGCCCAATTTGAAGGCCCGGGTCGGCCCCGCCGATGACAGCGACTGGGTGCGCGAGGGCTGGGATCGCCGCGGGCCGCGCTCGCGACTGGATCGCCGCCGCTCGATCAAGGAGCTGGTGAAGCGCCAGGGTCTGGGCGGGCCCAAGACCTTCACGGATGAGGACCTGCGATTCCGACAGCTGGCGCGCCGCCGTCAGCCGGCCGTGCACGCGGTGGTGTTCTTCATGCTGGATGTTTCGGGGAGCATGTCCGACCGCGACCGCAAGCTCGCGAAGACCTTCTTCTTCTGGGTGGTGCAGGGGCTGCGGCGCGAATATCGGTCGCTGGAAACCGTCTTCGTCGCGCACACCACCGAGGCGTGGGAATTCGCGGAAAGCGACTTCTTCCAGGTCACCGGCTCCGGCGGCACCGTGGCCTCGGCGGGCCTGAACGTGGTGCGCCAGATCATTGACACGCGCTTCAACCCTGCGCGTCACAACATCTACCTGTTCTACGCCTCCGACGGGGACAACAGCATGGGTGATCGGGAGCCCGCGCAGGCGGCGCTCGATGACATCGCGACCAAGGCCTGCTTTTCGGGCTACGTCGAAGTCTCCTCCGGGCTGTCGCGGCAGCTCGCCACCGAAACCGGCCGCCTGTTCGCCGATGCGGCCGCGGCGGGTCAGCCCGTGGCGAGCTACGTCATCGATGATTTCGATGGGGTATGGGGCGCGGTGCGGCATTTCTTCAGCGCCGAAAGCCAGGCCTCGGCGTGAGCGACTGGCGCAGCTACGTGCAGCGGATGGAGGAGCTCGCCGCGCGCCTGGGCCTGACCTTCCATCCGGTGGAGTTCGAAGCGGTCCCCGATGCCTTCATGATGGAGATTGCGGTCTATGGCCTGCCGGTGCGCATGCCGCACTGGTCCTTCGGCGTGCGCTACATCTACCAGCTGATCCAGCGCAACATGGGACACTCGCGCCTGTTCGAGGTGGTGTTCCCGGGCAATCCCGGTCATGCCTACCTGTCGAACGGCAACGGCCTGGCGGAAAACGTGCTGGTGACCGCGCACGTGCTCGGGCACGCCGACTTCTCACGCAACAACATGCTGTTCCGGCGTTGCCAGGAGCAGGTGAGCGAACACATCGTCGAGCATGCCGCGAGCCACGCCCGGCAGATCAGCCAGGCCATCGAGAACCACGGCCCGCAACGCGTCGAGGCGGCGCTCGATGCGGCACTGGCGCTGGAACAGCACATCGATATCGACCAGCGGCTGCGCCGTGAGCGCTACCCGGAATTCCTGCCCGATGCCAAGGCGCTGGTGGATGATGATTTCCGGCGCCGCTTCGCCTCGCTCGATCCGGTGGCGGCCAAGGGTGTCTTCGAGACGCGCAAGCGCGCGCCGGTGCCGCCGCATCCGGAGCGCGACCTGCTGTGGTTCATCGCCCATTACGCGCCGGAGATGGAAAGCTGGGAGCGCGACATCTTCCTGGCGGTGCGCGAGGAGTCGTTTTACTTCTATCCGGTGTTCGCCACGCAGATCATGAACGAAGGCTGGGCGTCCTACTGGCATGCCCGGCTGCTGCGCGAAGCGGACTTCGTGCCCGCCGCAGACCTATGTGGATGCCATCAAGTGCCACTCCGATGTGGTGCGCCCGATGGCCGCGGACCAGCAGATCGCACTCGCCGTGAACCCCTATCACCTGGGGTTTTCACTGTGGGAGAAGATCATCGAGAACGAGGGCCTTGGACGCCGCGCGCCAGATCATGCAGCAGGATGATGACTTCGGCTTCGTGCGCAATCATCTCACGCGCGAGATCGCCGAGGAGCTGGAGCTGTTCCGCTTCACTGCCCGCAGCGACGGCCAGATCAAGGTCATGGACCGGGACCTGCACGGCTCTGCACGAGGCGCTTGCTCGCGCCCGAAGTACAACTTCGGCGCACCGAATATTTCGGTATCACAGCTGCGCAACGATGGGTCGCTGGAACTGCAGCACGACCACGTGACCGACGGCCGCGGCATCGATGTGGACCGCGGTCGCAAGGTGCTCGAATACATCCGGCGCGTCTGGCGCCGGCCGGTGACCCTGCATACCGTCGATCAGGGCGGCGCGGCGCTGGCGCTCTCGTCGAGGTAGGACGCACCTATCGCTGGCACCGTTGCTCCTACGTCGGCTCACGCGGTGAGGCTCGCTGGCTTTGCAACGGCTCCCATTCAGGGCGCGTCACTTCGTAAGTCGTAACGTCCCGGGCGTACCACTGCTCAATACCGCGACAACGCATGCCGAGGCGCTTCATGACCGACTCGGATGCCGTGTTCAGCGGATGGCACACGGCGTAGAGCCGCTCGGCCGCCAGGACAGAAAATGCAAAATTGGTCCATGGCCCTGGCGGCTTCACTGGCCAGGCCCTGATGCCAGCGATCTCGACGCAGGCGCCAGCCGATCTCCAGCGGACAGGTCGGGTCGGGATCGGCGCCGTCTTTACGCAGATTCTGGATGCAACCCGCACCGACGATCTCCCCGCTGCCCAGTTCCACGAAGCTCCACCAGGAGTAACCGACTTCGGCCCAGTGCCTCGTGACTCGTTGGATCATCGCCGACGTTTCCTCGCGAGTCTCAGCCCGGCCGCCGAGGTATCTCATTACCTCAGGATCGCCGTTGATCGCGTTCAAGCCATCCAAATGCCGCTCATTGCAGGGCTCGAGCCGCAGTCGGGTGGTGGTCAGAACGGTCATTGGTCCGCTTAACCTATACTGCGACCCAGCGTATGCCAACCGCACATGGGTAACCGAATGTACGACCGAACCAGACAGGGCATGCTGGCGCTCGTCACGATGCTGATGTGCGCTGCGCAGCCGCTCTTGGCCGGCGAGCTGCCACCCCTGCCAGCCGACCCGCAGATCGCGGCCGCGCTCAAGGAGATCTCACCGGCGCGCATTCGGGCGGATATCGACAAGTTGGTGAGTTTCGGCACCCGCTCCACGCTCTCGGCCCAGGACCCGGCAGCGATCGCCGCGGGGCGCGGCATCGGCGCGGCGCGCGAATGGCTCAAGTCGCAGTTCGAACTGTATGCCAAGGCGTGTCACGGCTGCCTCGAGGTGAAGACCGATGGCTACACGCAAATGCCCGAAGGGCGGATTCCCACCCCCACCGTCATCACCAACGTCTATGCCGTGCTCAAGGGCACGGACCCGCTCGGCGCAGCGCATCGTCCTGGTGACCGGCCACTACGATTCGCGCGTCACCGATGTCCTGGATGCCAGCCACGATGCGCCCGGCGCCAATGACGATGCCAGCGGGGTGGCGGTAAGCCTGAATGCGCACGCGTCCTCAGCCGCCTGAAGTTGCCGGGACCGATCATCTTTCTGACCGTCGCCGGTGAGGAGCAGAATCTTTATGGCAGCGCGCACTTCGCGCAGATGGCGCGCGCTCAGGGCTGGAACATCGTGGCCGCCCTGAACAATGACATCGTGGGTGGATCGCGCAGCACGCGCCAGCGGCCGGGCGTCGTGCGGGTTTTCTCCGAGGGTTTGCCTGCCGTGACGAGCGGCAGCTGCAGCAGCTGCGCCGCGTGGGCGGGGAGAGCGATTCGGCCTCGCGAGAACTCGCCCGTCAGATCGTGGAGGTCGCCACGACCTATCGGCTGCGCGTGCGGCCACTGATGATCTTCAGGGCGGACCGCTACCTGCGTGGCGGCGATCACCAGTCGTTTACCCACAGGGCTTCCCGGCCGTGCGTTTTACCGAGTACCTGGAGGACTTCGATCGCGAACATCAAGATCTGCGCGTCGCGGACGGCATCGAATACGGGGACTTGAGCAAGTTCGTCGATTTCGACTACGTCGCGGGCGTGGCGCGCATCAACGCGGCGACGCTCGCCTCCCTGGCGGCCGCGCCGAGTCGCCGGTCGCAGCGAAACTGGACATTCGGGGACTGGGTAATGGTTCGACGCTGAGGTGGGAGCGGGTCGCGAACGCCACCTCCTATGAGGTCCTCTGGCGCGACACGTCCAGTCCCGACTGGCAGCACGCGCTGAACGTGGGCGACGTCACCAACCATGCTTGACCTGTCGAAGGATAACGTCATCTTCGCGGTACGCGCGGTCGATGCCGGCGGACATCGCAGTCTGCCGGTGGTGCCGATGCCCGGCGGCTGAGGAACTTCCGGGGCATGGCGGTTCGCGCCCGGGTAGCATCGATCGTCCTGGGCGACGAGGATGGATTAGCGTGGACAAGCGGACAGCGTTTCTGATCCTGGTGTGGGGCGCGCGGGCGGCAATCTGGCCGCTGCCGCCAATCCTGCGCCGCTGACGGCGGATGATCTGGCCAAGGCGCAGAACTGCGTGGCGCAGGACGACAACCGTCTACGTCTGGCCTGTTACGACGCGGCCCTGCACCGGGCCGCCAGCGGCCCGCGCCGGATCAGGACTTCGGGCTCAGTCCGGCCCGGGTGGTGGCGAAGGAACAACTGGCTGAGCCTATGAAGGCAATGACGGTGGCAGTCGTGGCGGTAGACCACGTTTCGCGGGGCGGCATCATGCTGACGCTGGCGAACCAGCAGGTGTGGGTAGATGAGGATTCCGACGCAGCGAGTTTTCTGGTCAGAGCCGGAGACTCTGTGACGGTGACACCTGGAGCGCTGGGCGGCTATTTATTGACGGGCTCGGAAGGCGGGCATCGTTCCATCCGGGTAAAGCGCTTGAAGTAGGGGCATTGAGCAAATCCCGTGGGCCTGAAAGCCGGCAGCACCCAAAACAGAGCTCAATGAGAGATGCGCAGAAAAGCCGTGAAGTCCGCACTTAAGTAGCTGTACCCCCGGGTGGCTCGTTCAGGTAGTTGAAGCCGCTGTAGCAGTAGTCGTCGAACAGCTGATGCTCACAAATGCTACGCAAAAAAAACGGCCCCAATAGGGGCCGTTTTTGTTAGGTCATTGGAATTTCCTTAGAACTTCGCTGTGAACGACAAGAACACCTGCCGTCCCACCAAATCGTAGATCGAGTAGGTGTTGTAACCACCTGCTGCATCGCCGAAGGCTAGCGGCGGATCTTTATCCAGGAAGTTGTTGATACCGCCTCGTAGCTCAAGGTTCTTAATCGGGTTATAAGTGACCGCGAAGTCCAGGTAATTATAAGCCGGAATGGTGGAGTTCACATACAGCGGAGCACCATAGACCGGATACGCTCCGTCGCCCAAGTTCGGATCGTTATTGTCCGACTCGACTTTGCCGATGTAGCGCCACGTCAGCGAAGGCGTCACGTCAAACGGTGTGACCCATGACAGCCGCATTGTGTGTTTCCAGACGGGAATGATGGCGGCGCAGATCGGACCGTAATCACCCGCGCAGTCTGATGTGGGACCCACCGTCTGGATACCGCTCCCGTCGTGCTTGGTATAAGTGCCGTTCAAGGCGACGGTAAAGGCTCCAAGACCTGCGGGCAGATCCAGCCGGTAGTTCAGCGCTATATCGATACCGCTGAATAATGCGGCGCCGATGTTCTGATTGACGTCCAGGATGTAGCCGCCGGTTGCCAACGTTGGTCCATTGAAGCTGAAGGTGGCGTAGTTGCGGACGACTTGGCTGCAATCTGCGGCATCCCCTTGGGCCAAACATCCAGATAGGGACCCTTCCGCTGAGGCAACGCCAATCTCGTTGGTCAGCAGAATGTGGAAATAGTCGATACTTCCGGTCAATCCCGGCACAAACGTCGGCGTGAATGAGGCGCCCACAGTCCAGGTCTTGCCGATTTCCGGCTTGAGGGTCGGGTTGCCGCCCTCTACCAGATAACCCTGATCGTCCACGGTCTGCGGAATGATGTTGGTTGATCCACCGTTGCCATATGCCGCGGTGAAGGCCGCACGCTCCGACGCAGGCACAGTGTTAAGACACTGGGCTAATGTCGCTTGAGCCACCCCGGTGCTCGCGTCCGGTGCGCATGGATCGCTCCCGATCGTGTTGATACCGGGGTTCTGAGGATTGAAAAGCTCAATCAAGCTCGGTGCCCGGATCGCCTTTTCAAAACTTGCCCGAAATCGCACATCGTCGTTTGGCGCGTATTGCAGTTCGAACTTATGCGCTTCAACCTTGCCGGAGATCGAATAATCCGAGCGCCGGATACCCGTGTCAAAGTTTAGGTCCTTCACCCAGGGCAAGCCCTGGACCAGCGGGACGCGCAGCTCTGCGAACTCTTCCATGACGTGGTCGCTCACATCGAGGGCCACCGCGGCTGCACCCGCGCCCAGCTGCAAGCCGCTTTCTTCGGCTGAGTCGGGCGCATACACCTGCTGTTCGCCGCGGTGCTCGAGACCGAATGCCACGCCCAGGCCTTGATCGGCGGTGGGTAATTTGAGGCCGTAATGCGTCAGATCGCCGCTGACCTCAGCGTGCAGCGTTCGCATCGTATAGTTGCCCTCCGATGTGCCCGTGAGGTACAGGGAGTTGAGCTGCGCCGTGGTGACACCACCTGTGGTCCAGATGTTGTAGGGAATGCAGGAGCCGCCGCTGATACAAACGGGGTTGGCCGCAGTGCCCGTCACCAGCAGGGCATTGTTAAGACTCTGCAGATTGTAATATCCCGTATTGGATTCGAACATGTCGACATAGTAGTACTGGGCGTACGCGTCATAGCTCCAGGCGTCTGCAAAGTCGCCCTTCACGCCCACGACCGCACGATAGCTCGCATGGTCAAAGTATGAGTTTCGTGCACCGCCCTCCACGTTGCGGCGGCGCAAGTCGAGTGGTACGGCCACCGACCCGGGAGCCGCGGTATCGGCCGCCACCTGGGCAGGCGTACACAAGATTCCGCGCTCCTGGGCACTCAGCAGCGGGTTGCTGCAGTTTGTGTAGTAGTAGCCACCGCCCAATGGATCGAATTCGTTCTCACCCACGAAAACGGCATCCGGCGCAATGGAGGTGTGGGTGCGATCGTCGGTGTAATAGAATTGGGCGTAGGGCCTGATGTAACTGTTGAGATCATCGTGCGCGATAAAACCTGCGGAGTAGCGGGTATCACCGCGGGTCGCGTAAATGTAGGGCTGTGAATTGAATGCAGCGGGCGGATAGGTCGCCACCGAGCCGCGCGGAACAAAACTGGATCCATAGACACTGAAGACGGTATTGGCGTTCGGACCCGTGATGGGATCTACGAAGTTCGAGTTGGAGGACCCAGTGCATGTGCGGCCAACGACCGCACCACTAGCGTCTTTCACTTCAGCCGTTTGGCAGGCATCCCAGTCGCGTTGAGAGCCGGCCACGGGACTCTGATCATAGAAACCGAAGTAGGCGGTGACATTGCCCTGACCGTCAGCAAAGTTACTGCCCATGACGACGTTGAACTGGCGAGATTGGCCATCCAGCCTGCTGCCCTGCGGGTCGGGCGCACCGAACGACTGCAGCAACGGCGTGATGGTTGAATTGTTGTTGTCGTGTTGATCCACGCCGACCTGGCCGTCGACTTGGATGCCCTGAAAATCCTTTTTCATGATGAAATTGACGACTCCCGCGATCGCATCGGATCCGTAAACTGCCGAGGCGCCGCCGGTCACCACATCCACCCGATCGATGAGAAAAGCCGGAATCTGATCCAGATCCGGGGCGGGGGAATTGATGAAGGTATTTGGTGAACCGATACCCAGGCGAATTCCGTCGACCAGCACCAGCGTGCGGTTTGGACCCAAGCCCCGCAGGTCGGCGGTCGCAACGCCACCGGCGGTGGTCAGGCCACTCGTGCGGTTGCTGAAATCCTGGCCGAGGTTGTCGTCAAAATTCTGTGGCAGTTCCTCCAGCACTTCACTGATGTCAATCTTGCCGCCCACCTTTATGTCCTCGGCAGTCACAACCTGCGTCGGGCTTGTAGCGACCAGCCCCGGCTGCTTGATATGGGTGCCGGTGACGACGACTTCTTGTAGTGGGGTCTGGTCAGTCGCGGTGGGCGCGGGCGCTTCCTGCGCCAGTGCCACCACGCTGCCGGCGGACAGGGCAACGATGACGACGACCTGACACGCACGCCGCGCCAGCGACAGTGCCCCGCTGCGCGGCGGCTGATGGTTACCTAAAGAAAAAGACCGCGGTCCAGACCCGCCTTTATATGAGTCAAACATGAAAAAGATCTCCCTGATGCAGGCGTCCGTGACAGATCTATCAGTTTGTTCGTTGGCACGGACATAGCGCTGCATAATCCCAAGTTGATACCAAGCAGTGGCCTTGTAATGCGCTTGTCCTGCCAAGCGGCTACGGGCCCTGACGGCCGGCACTGCTCCCTTCTGTGGGACCAGCATAAACTCAATAAGCGAACTAACACAATATTGTGTTGTCGTGGGGCAACATGTTGGCAAAGTGCACAATCGCGGTGCAACGGCTTATAATCACGCCATAGCAGGGGTATACGCGCACCACCGGGCGGGGAAATCCGCGATTCCCGCACCACAAGCAAAGTCGTATCTTTTCAGCAACAAAGCTGTAGGAATAAGCTGACAACAGAACGGGGTCATTGCGCCGGCCGCCATTTGGCGACGTCGCCCACTTTGATATGCAGCTGCTCGCAAATGCCGCCCTGCAGTTCGATCACGCCCCTCACCACGGTGTCGGAACTGATGGTGGTCTCATCATGCGGGATGGCGTGGGCGATCTTGACCACATGACCGTCGGGCGCCACGAACAGCATGTCCAGCGGCACGTAAGTGTTCCTCATCCACATGTTCCAGACCTTCGGCTGCGCGCCGATGAAAACCATCCCGCGGTCGGCGGGTAGTTCCCGCACGAACATCAACCCCTGTTCCTCGCGTGGCTCGGTATCGGCCACCCAGATGTTGAACTGATGAGTGCCCCCGCTGCCGGTGACTGTGAGCGTGGTCATTGGAAAGGCCGACAGCTCTTCGAGCTGCGCACTGGGCGTCTGCGTCCGGGCAGTGCCGGCATATAGCGCGAGCACCCCTGCGGCCATGCACACCGTCAGCAGCCACCAGCGGGTCGAAACGTTCATGCTCACGGACTCCCTAAAACTCGATGCGGCCGGCGAAATCGAAACGACTGATCAGGATGCGCGCCTTGCCCGCCAGCGCCGTGGCCGGCGCCACGCAGAAGCCCCGGCCCTCGATGCGCCAGACCCGCAAATCGCTTGAGCCGGGTAAGGCGTGCTGCGTCAGCTGGTCCATGGTGCACTTGTCATCGCCACGCGTCGCGAAGATGCGGCCGCCCTCCAGGAGCGCCGTGAGATTGGTCGGCAGCTCGCGGCCGGCGCGGCCCTCGCGCGCCGACCCCACACCGAACACCACGCGCATCGGCCTGCCGCCCGGGCCCGGCCCGGCAAAGCTCATGCGCAGGCCGCTGCCATCGGGCCGCGCCTCCCCGCTGCATTCGAGCTCGGCGCCCTGCCAGTTCACGTCCATTGTCAACGCCCCACCGATCCGGGCGCGAAAATATCCGGTGCCATCGGCCAGGCAGCCATGGCCGGTATGCCAGGAGGCATCCGACGCATCCGGCGCCGAACTTGCGGCGCGGGTCGCGGCATGCTGCGGTAACTGAATGACCGGCTGCGGCGGTGCTGCCTGGGCAGGCTTTGCCAGGACTACGGCGGATATCCACAGCGCTGCTACCACTGCCGTCAACGGTTTCATCCAGCCAGTCTACCTCGATGGAATTATCCCGTTCACGTCAGCGTGACACAGTCGAGGCTTATAAGGCCTTGCCCTGGATACAATTCCGCAGCAGTTCGCCTATGGACAACGGCGGCCCGAAGCCGGAAAGTAACGTCGTACCGCAATGACAACAGCTAAATAGAGCGGCCATCATGCAGAGACAGCCTGCGCGAGCTTCGTACGGACGATTTGTCAGCCGCCTGACCAGCGGCACCCTGGCAATCGTCATGGCCGGTGGCCGCGGTGAACGGCTCAAGGGGCTCACCGTCAATCGCTGCAAGCCGGCGACCCCGTTTGGCGGCAAGTTCCGCATCATCGATTTCGTGCTGTCCAACTGCGTCAATTCGGGCATCCGCCAGATCTCGATTCTCACGCAGTACAAGCAGCAGCCGCTGATCCAGCACGTGCAGCAGGGCTGGAGTTATCTGCGCGGTGAATTTGGCGAGTTTGTCGAAATCATTCCGGCACAGCAGCAGATCGGGGAGATGTGGTACCGCGGTACGGCCGATGCGCTCTACCAGAATCTGGATCTGATCCGCGCGCACCGCCCCAAGCACGTCCTGGTGCTCGCCGGCGACCACATCTACAAGATGGATTATGGTCCGATGATTGCCTATCACGTTGAGAAGGGCGCCGACATCACCGTGGGCGTGGTGCAGTTGCCGGCGAAGGAATCGAAGAGTTTCGGCGTGCTCACCGCGACCGAGTGGAACCGCGTGACCAAGTTCGCGGAGAAGCCGGCGGTTCCCGACACGCTCCCCGGGCGTCCGGATTCCATCCTCGCCTCCATGGGCATCTACGTCTTCAACACGAGCCTGTTGGAGAAGCTGCTGACCGAGAATGCGCAGGATCCCAACTCGGTGCACGACTTCGGCAAGAACATCATTCCCCAGGCCATCGGCAACCGGCAGGTGTTCGCTTACCCGTTCCAGGACGTGAAGACGCGCGCGCAAAGCTATTGGCGCGATGTCGGTACGGTGGACGCCTACTACGATGCCAACATCGAGCTCGTGCACGTGAAGCCTGAGCTCAATATCTACGATCGCGAGTGGCCGATCTGGACTTACCAGGAACATCAGCCGCCGGCGAAGTTCATCCTCGATGATGATGCGCGCCGCGGCATGGCGGTCAACTCCATGGTGTCGGGCGGCGTGATCATCTCCGGGTCACATGTGCGCAATTCGCTGATTTTCTCGGATGTGCGTATCGATGAGCGCTCGTTCGTCGACAGCGCTGTCATCCTGCCGCACGTGGATGTGGGCCGCGGCTGTACCATCCGGCGCGCCATCATCGATGAGGGCTGCCAGGTCCCCGACGGCATGAGCGTGGGCACGGATCTGCCGCTCGATCACCAGCGCTTCCACGTCACGGAGAACGGCGTGGTGCTGGTCACGGCGGACATGCTGCGGCGCCTGAGCAACCCGTAGGGTTTCGCTAAGGCCGGAAGCCGAAGGATGAATGCGCCCGCCCGTCTGCCCGTCGTGTTGCTGTGGCACATGCACCAGCCGCAGTACCGCGATGCGCTGAGCGGCCAATACGTTCTGCCGTGGACCTATCTGCACGCCATCAAGGACTACACCGACATGGCGGGGCACCTGGAGCAAAACCCGGCCGCTCGCGCCGTGGTCAACTTCACGCCGGTGCTGCTGGAACAGCTCGATGAGCTGTCGCGCCGCATCCGGCAGCATCTGGTTGAAGGCGCGCCGTTGCCGGACCCGTTGCTGGGCCTGCTCGGCCCGGATGCGGTGCCCACCGAGCCCAGCGCACGGCTGACCCTGCTCAAGGCCTGCCTGCGCGCCCACCGCCAGAATCTCATCGAGCGCTTTGCGCCGTTCCTGGCGCTGGTGACCTGCGCGGAGCCGTGCGCGACCCTCGAGCGCATCGCCTGGGCCTCGGATGCGCTGCTGCACGATCTCGCCGTGTGGTACCACCTCGCCTGGATGGGCGAGATCGTGCGCCGCACCGATCCGCGCATTGCGGCCCTCTCGGCTCAGTCCAGCGGCTTCACGGCGGCGCAGCGCCGCGCGCTGCTCGAGCTGATCGGGGAGTTGCTGGCCGGCATCATTCCGCGTTACCGGCGCTTGCATGAATCCGGACAATGCGAACTGTCGGTGACGCCGTATTCGCATCCCATTCTGCCGCTGCTGTTTGATTTCAAAGCCGCGCGCGACACGCTGCCCGATGCGCTTCTGCCGCAGCACGCCGGCTATCCGGGCGGCGCCGAGCGCTCGCAATGGCAGGTGGCCGAGTCGCTACGGGTCTATCAACGCTATTTCGGCGCGCGTCCCCGGGGCTGCTGGCCGGCCGAGGGCGCCATCAGCGAGCCTGTGCTGCGGCTGCTCGACGCCCATGGCTTTGAATGGGCGGCCTCGGGTGGCACGTTGCTGCATGAGTCACTCGCCGCGAGCGGCCAGAATCCTGATGTGACCGATGCCTATAACCGGCCCTACCAGCTGCCGGGCACCCGCTTGAACTGTTTCTTCCGCGACGAGAGTCTGTCCGATCTCATCGGCTTCACCTACTCGAGCTGGCGCGGCGATGATGCCGCCAATGACTTCGTGCAAAGACTGGTCGCCACCGCGGCCAGCACCGCGGACTCGAGCCACGCGGTGCTGATCGCCCTGGATGGCGAGAACGCCTGGGAGTACTACCCCTTCAATGGCTACTATTTCCTGCAGGCGCTGTACGCGACGCTTGCGGCGCATCCGCAGCTTGAATTGATGACGCTGTCGCAGTGTCTGGCCCGCGGCCTGCCGCCGATGCCGCTGCAGAAGGTCAAGGCGGGCAGCTGGGTCCACGGCACGCTGGCAACCTGGATGGGCGATGCCGCGAAGAACCTGGGCTGGGATCTACTGTGCGATGCCAAGCAGGCCGTCGATGAGGTGTTCGTGCAGGCGACCCCGGACCCCGCCGTGCAGGCCGCGATCAGCCGCCAGCTGGCACTGTGTGAGAGTTCGGACTGGTTCTGGTGGTTTGGCGATTATAATCCGGCCGAGGCCGTGAGCCAGTTCGATCAGCTGTTCCGCCGCCAGCTGCAGAATCTCTACCAGTTGCTGGGCCGTGCTGCGCCGGATGCGCTTTCACGGCCGATTTCGCACGGTTCAGGCGACATGGAGAATGGCGGCGTCATGCGCCGCGCTTAACATCAGTGACTCAATCCGGGATCGACGGTACCCCACAGCCAGCGGGCCTGCGCCGCAAGGCTCGCTACAGCTTTTTTGGCGCGCGCCTCAATCAGCTGCTGGGCCGCACCGCGGCCGCGCAGCGCCTGTGCCGGCGCGCGCTCGGTTTCTGTGATTACACCAAGGCCTACCGGCTGCTGTCGCAGCTGGAGCTGCCGGGCGAGCATTACTTCAAGGTCTTAGCGCGCGTGCATGAGCATGTGCGGCCGGCGACCTACCTGGAGGTGGGGGTGTCGCGTGGCGAATCCTTGCGACTGGTGCGACCCGAAACGCGCGCGCTGGGCATCGACCCGCAGCCGCGCGTCGGCTTCACACTGGGCGCCCAGCAGCAGGTATTTGCCCAGACCAGCGATGAGTTCTTCGCCCGCTCGGATGTTAGGGCGCTGCTCGGCGGCAAACCGCTCGACATGGCCTTCATCGACGGCATGCACCACTTCGAGTACGCGCTGCGCGACTTCATCAATATCGAACCGCTATGCCGGCCCGGTTCCCTGGTGTTCATCCACGACTGTTATCCGATCGACGCGCGCAGCGCCGAGCGCGTGCAGGTGAGCGGGTTCTGGAGCGGCGATATCTGGCGCCTGCTGGTGCTCCTTAAGAAATATCGCCCGGACCTCGCCATCCATACCCTCGGCACGCCGCCCACGGGGCTTGGCCTGGTGAGCTGTCTTGACCCCAAGTCCACCGTGCTGCGGAGCCTCCTGCCCGAGCTGATTGCGGAGGGCCTGGCGCTGGACTATTCCTCCATCGCGCAGCGGCGGCCGCAGGCGCTGAATCTGGTGCCTTACGATTGGCCCCGTGTGCGTCAGCTGCTGGACTCACGCTAGAACATCCGGTATCGGTAGCCAATGAGTTCCAACCTTCCTGCGGCGGCGAGTCCGTCTTCTAATCCGGTGCTCGCCCGGCGCCGTGCCGGGGTGCTGCTGCACGTCAGCTCCCTCAATGCGGGCCTGGGTCGCGGCGGTCGCGCGTTCATCGATTGGCTGGCAAGCGCAGGCTTCACGGTCTGGCAGATCCTGCCGCTGGGGCCGACCGGCATAGACGGCTCCCCATACTGGGTACGCTCGGACTCGGCGGGCAATGCCGCGCTCATCGACTTAGAGGAACCCGCGCCCGTGAACTCGAACGAGTTCCAGGCCTTCCTCGAAGAGTCGCGCGACTGGCTGGAGGACTACGCGGCATTTGAAGTCCTGAGCATGCTCAATCACGGAACCCCCTGGTGGACCTGGTCGGCGGAGCTTCGCGACCGCGAGGCTCCCGCGATGGAGCGGTTGCGACGCGAGCAGGCCCAGGACCTGCGCGTCATCCGCGAGCAGCAGTTCACTTTTGCGTGGCAATGGCGCCGGCTGCATGACTACGCCCGCTCGCAGGGCGTTTACCTGTTCGGTGACGTGCCGTTCTACGTGGCGCCGGATTCGGCCGAAGCGTGGGCGAACCGCGAGCAGTTCCTGCTGGATGCGGCGGGCCATCCCACGGCCGTCGCGGGGGTGCCGCCGGATTACTTTTCCCAGTTCGGGCAGCTATGGGGCAATCCGCTCTATGACTGGGAGGCGATGCTCAAGGACGGCTTTCGCTTCTGGCGCTCGCGCATCCGTCATCAGTTGCGCCGCGTGGATCTGCTGCGCATCGATCATTTTCGCGCGCTGGCGGCGCACTGGGCGGTGCCGGCCGGGGCGTCGGACGCGCGCGGTGGCAGCTGGCAGCCCACGCCGGGGCGCGAGCTGCTGCAATTGCTGAAGACGGAAATGGGCGATCTGCCGCTCGTGGCCGAGGACCTGGGCCTCATCACCTGGGATGTCGAGGCGCTGCGCCGCGACTTCGGCTTGGCCGGGATGCGCGTCATGCAATTTGGGTTTGATGGCACCGGCGACAATCTGCACCTGCCGCATATGTACGAGCGCTCAAGCGTGGTGTACACCGGGACCCATGACAACGACACCACGGTGGGCTGGTACGCGAGTCTCGATGCGGAGGCCCGCGCACGGGTGGATTATTTCCTGCGCGCCGGACCCGGGCAGATGCCGCAGGCCATGATCCATGCGCTGACCGCGAGCGTCGCGCAATTGGCGATTGTGCCCATGCAGGATGTGCTGGGCCTGGGATCGGAGGCGCGGCTGAATACCCCCGGCACCGTGATCGGCAATTGGTCCTGGCGCCTGCCCGAGCATTCCCTGACGCCGGATCTGGCGCAGCATTTTGCCTTGCTCAACCGGGTATTCGGCCGTGCGTGAGCGGTTGGGCCGCGCGGCAGCGGTGGCCGCGGCGCTGGCGCTGGCGGGCTGTTCGGTGCTGTGGACGCACTGGCAGGCGCCGACCCTGACGGTCGTGAACATCCAGCTGGGCCACAGCGATCTGTGGCAGCAGCATCTGCAGGTGCGCATGAGCGTGCACAATCCGAACGATCGGGAACTGCCGGTGCAGGGTTTGAGCTACACCCTGGATGTCAACGGCGAGGAGTGCGCACACGGGGAGTCCGGCGCAAGCTTCGTGGTGCCGGCGCGCGGGGATGCCGAGTTCGACATGAGCGTCACCGCGAACGCCGCGGCCGTCCTGCTGCGCATGTTCGGCCACGGCAACGCCCCGGCGCTGCAGTACCGGATCCGCGGCAAGGTTGAATTGTCCTCCGGGCTGCTGCGCTCGGTGCCCTTCGACCAGCACGGCGAGTTGCCGCTGCACTAGGTTCTTAAGACACGGTTATCGTGTACCAGATGCCGATGTATCTGAACCCCGCCTCCTGGGCCCGGGCGTTTCCGATGATTCGCGCCGGGGGGCTGTTCATCCTCATCATGGGTGGCAGCGTCCTGCTCGGCGCGCTGTTGCCACGCCGACGCCGATCGCTTCTGCTCTTGGGCGCCGCGGTTGCGACCGTTGCCATCGTTTTTTTGGCTGCTCGCCTGTCGGCTCCCTTCGGCACGCCGCCTCCGCTTCAGGTTTGGGCACTGTTCGTCTCCATCGGCGCCGAGTTCATTCTCATTCGCATAGCCGTAGCGTTACCTCGCCACGCCGGAGAGCGCTCCTTGCACCTGGCCAATCTTTTTGCGGTCGGCCTGCATTTTTTGCCGATGGCCCTGGCCTTTGGCCCCGCCTGTGCCGTACTGGGGTGATCCTGTGCGCCAGCGCCGGTGTTGGGCTGTGCTCAGACCCGACATTCCAAACAGCTTATGGGCATCGGACGGTGTGATAAAAATCGCCGTCGGAGCGATGATGTACTGGGTCCCGTACCTGACGGCGCTCTTCGCACACTAGGCGATCATGCGCTCGAACATGGCGATGTAATGGCCGCCCTGGCGCTGCCACGAGAAGTCCTGCGCCATGCCGTTGCGCACTAGGCGCTGCCAGTGGCTGGGCTGCGCGTACAGATCGAGCGCCGTTTCCAGCGCTGACTCCAGGGCCGCTGCGGTGAAGGGCTCAAAGACCACGCCGGTGCCGCTGCCCGTGGCGGGGTCGTAGCGTTGCACCGAGTCGGCGAGTCCACCGGTGCGCCGCACCACCGGCACCGTGCCATAGCGCAGGCTGTACATCTGGTTCAACCCGCATGGCTCGTACTGGCTGGGCATGAGGAACATGTCGCTCGCAGCCTCGATCCAGTGCGCCAGCTCCTCGCTGTAGCCTTGATGAAACATGACGCGTCCCGGCCAGGCGAGCGCGAGCTCCCGCAGCGCCTGCTCATAACGGGGCTCACCGGCACCCAGTGCGACAAATACCAGGTCGCGCCGCGCCAGCAGCTGCGGCAGGGCGCTCAGGATGAGCTCGATGCCTTTCTGAGTGGCCAGGCGCGTGACGGCGCCAGCCAGTGCCGTATCGGGGCCCGCGTGCAGGCCCATGCGGGTCACAAACTTCTGTTTGAGCGCAGCCTTGACCGGCAATTGGGTGACGTTGTAATGGGTGCTCAGGTGCGGATCATTGCGCGGATCCCACTCATCGTAATCCACGCCGTTGAGGATGCCGACCAGGGCCGAGGTGCGGCCCCGCAGGATGTCCTGCAGGCCCATGCCATATTCGGGGGTGCGGATTTCGGCAGCATAGGTGGGGCTGACGGTCGTGATCGCATCCGCATACATGCAGCCGTGCTTGAGCGCATTGATGCGGCCGGCGCGCAGATCATCCTGGTGCAGCAGGTAAGCCTTGTCGCCGAGTCCCAGGTCCGCGGCCGCCGCGGCGGAAAACTCGCCCTGATAGCCGATGTTGTGGATGGTCAGCACGGAGCGCGTATTCGCGAACAGCTGGTCCCAGCTGTACAGCGTGCGCAGCAGCAATGGCCCGAAGCCCGCGTGCCAGTCGTGGCAGTGCAGAATCTGCGGACTAAAACCCAAGTGCTGGCAGGACTCGAGGGCGATGCGCGTCAGCGCCAGGAACCGCACGTGCTCATCGGGCGCATCGCTGTAGAGGGCATCGCGCGCGTACAACGGCGGACAGTCGATGAGGTAGACCTGGGCCTGGGATCCAGGCAGTTGCGCCGTGAACACCGAATACTGATAGGAGTGGGCGCCGATGCTGAGGGCCAGTCCGGTCAAGCGGGGCGCGGGGGTCAGGAGGAAGCGGTCGCGATCGATAGCGGAGTACAGCGGCATGAACAGCCGGATGTCATGGCCATTGGCGTGCAGGTACTTGGTGAGCGCCGCGGCGACATCGGCCAAGCCCCCGGTCTTGGCAAACGGGGCGACCTCGGAGGCGATGGCGCAGATTTTAACCGGCAGGGTCCGGGACGGGATTGTCGGCTGATCTGACATATCGACTAGGATACCGGTTGCACCGCAGGCTTTAGTGAGATGGGAGCCGAAGTTCTTGCGACGACAATGGCTGGTCGGACTGATCCTGTTGGTGATCTTCGCGGTCTCGGCCGGCATCGGTATCGTGGTGGCGAGCTGGCCGCATTGTTGCCAGCTGTAAGGGGGTTGCGGCAGGGCTGTCAACCCGGGGTGGAGAATATTAACCCCTGTGAAAACAATGACTTGATGCTAAGCGGGGCCCTTCGTAGCGCCCCGCGCTGGTACAATGGCGACCACTCCTCGCCTCCTGTTCCGATCGCATGCGATTAAGAAGCCGGGGCCGTTTTAGCAGGTGTCCATCATGTCAGCCCCACCGTACAAGCAGCTCGAACAAGAGTTCAAGCGCCTCCATGCCTTCCGCGGCGCCATCTCGCTCCTGAACTGGGATGCCTCCGTCATGATGCCGCGCGGCAGTGCCGCCCTGCGCGGCGAACAGCTCGCGGCGCTGCAGACCGAGTACCACACCCTGCTCACGGCACCGAAGATCACCCGGCTGCTGGACCGCGCCCACGCCAACACCCAAAGCCTCGATGCCTGGCAGGTCGCCAACTTGCGCGAAATGCGCCGCCAGCGCGATCACGCCATCGCCACACCCGCGAATCTGGTATCGCGCCTGGCCCATGCCACAGCCCAGGCTGAGGCGCATTGGCTGCAGGCCCGTGCCGAGGGCCGCTTCGAGATTTTTGCGCCATTCCTGGAGGAAGTTGTCATGCTGGTGCGTGACAAGGCGGCGCTCTTGGGCCAGGCGCTCAACCTCTCGCCCTACGATGCGCTCATCGATGAGTACAGCCCGGGCATCTCCAGCACCGATATCGATGCGGTCTTCAAGACGATCTCGCGACGGCTGCCCTCCCTGATCCGCGAAGTCATGCTGCTGCAGGAGGCGCATCCGCCGCTGCCGCTGGAAGGCAAATTCGCGCCGGCACGCCAGCGGGCGCTGGTCATGGAGATCATGAAGGCCATGGGTTTCGCCTTCGATCGCGGCCGCCTGGATGAAAGCGAACACCCCTTCACCGAAGGGGTGCCGGGCGACATGCGCCTGACCACCCGCTACGACCAGGCGGATGTCTTCACGGGCCTCTTGAGCGCCATGCACGAGACCGGCCATGCCATGTATCACATGGGTTTGCCGGAAGCGTGGCGCGATCAGCCGGTGGGTCGCGACCGCGGCATGGTGGCCCAGGAGAGCCAGTCGCTGCTGCTGGAGCGGCTGGTATGCCGCAGCCGCGCCTTCGCGCGCTACGTGAGTCCGCAGCTGATCCGCCACTTTGGGGTATCCGGGCCGGCGTGGGATGCGGAAAATCTCTACGCTCATCTTGACCCGGGTGCGCCGCGGCGCCATTCGCGTGGATGCGGATGAGCTGACCTATCCGCTGCATGTCCTGGCGCGCTACGAACTCGAGAAACGCCTGCTGTCAGGGGAGCTCGCGGTTCGCGATCTGCCGCGGGCCTGGAACACCGAGATGGAGCAGCGGCTGGGGTTCCGTCCGGACAATGACCGCGACGGGTGCCTGCAGGATATCCATTGGGCGGTGGGCTCGTTCGGCTACTTCCCTTCCTACGCCCTGGGCGCGGTGATCGCCGTGCAGTTCATCGAGAGTCTGCGCAACGAGGTACATGACCTGGACGAACAGATCGCGAACGGCGATTTCAGTGGACTGTTCGGTTGGCTGCGCAGCCGGGTGCATTCACAGGGGGCGCGTCTGACCCTGCAGGATCTGCTGCGCGAGGCCACCGGCAAGACCCTGTCGGCAGCGCCGTTCATGCGCTATCTCGAGGGCAAGTACCTCGAGTCGGCCACCAGCAGCAGCGCGGCAGCCTGAACCTTCAATGAGCGTCAGCGGCGCACGATCTGGGACTGTCCCGCACGGCGCAGCGCCTGCAATCTCATCTGCGCAGCGAGGTCGGCAAGGCCATTGCCGACTTCGGCATGATTGGCGCAGGCGATCGGGTCATGGTGTGCCTGTCCGGCGGCAAGGACTCCTACACGCTCTTGGACATCCTCCTGTCCCTGCAGCGCGGCGCGCCCGTTGATTTCAGCCTGGTGGCCGTCAACCTGGACCAGAAGCAGCCGGGCTTTCCGCAGGAGGTACTGCCGGCGTATCTGCGCCGCCTCGGTGTGCCGTATCACATCATCGAACAGGACACCTACAGCGTCGTGAAACGGGTGGTGCCCGAAGGCCGCACGCTGTGCGGCCTTTGCTCGCGGCTGCGGCGCGGCGCCCTGTATCGCTATGCTGCCGAGAACGGCATCACCCGCATCGCCCTGGGCCACCATCGCGATGACATTGTGGAGACCTTCTTCCTGAATCTGTTCTTTGGCGGGCGCCTGAAGGCCATGGCGCCGAAGCTGCTGTCGGATGACGCCCGGCATATCGTGATCCGGCCGTTGGCCTATGTCAGCGAGGCGCAGATCGCGCGCTATGCGAGCGCGCGCGAGTTTCCGATCATCCCGTGCACCCTGTGCGGCTCGCAGCAGAACCTGCAGCGCCTGCAGGTGAAGCGGATGCTGGCCGGCTGGGAGCGTGAGTTTCCGAATCGGGTGCAGACTATTTTTGCGGCACTGCGAAATGTGGCCCCCACTCACCTGGCGGACACCCGGCTGCATGACTTCGTCGGCCTGGACGCCTTGCGGCGCAGCGAAGGGCCGCTGCCGGAATCAGCGCCGGACCTCCTGTCACTGGACCGGATCGTGCCGATGACCCTCGAGGAGGAGGACGTGCTGGCCGCGGCCGGCCCCGAGCTTGCGGCGGCGCTGCCATGAGCCTGATCAGTGTGACGGCACGCCCGCCGCTGCCGAACAGCTATTGGGTGCTGCCGGGAAAGCTCCTGGGGGGTGAATATCCGGCCGGCGAGAGCGACCAGGACACCCAGCGGCGGCTGCGTGCGCTCATGGATGCGGGCGTGGACTGCTTCGTCAACCTGACGCGGCCGGGAGAATTGCCGGCCTACAGCACCTGGCTGCCCGACGGCACGGTGTACTTCCACCTGCCGATTCTGGATCACGGCCTGCCGGTGGACCGGTCCTACATGCGCCAGATCCAGTTCGCCCTCGGCGGGGCGCTGGCCGCGGGCCGCTGCGTTTATGTGCACTGCCGGATGGGGATCGGCCGTACCGGCACGGTCCTCGGTTGCTATCTGGCGGAGCAGGGGCTGACCGGGCAGGCGGCGCTCGAGGAACTGAACCGGGTCTGGCAGCAGTGTGGCCGTGCCCGCAGCTGGCCGTCGATACCGGAGACCCTTGAACAGCGGCAGTTTGTCGCCGCCTGGGTCCCGGACCGGGGCGAAGAGGCGGATGCCGCACGCTTGGGCTGACAGCTGCGCCGGGCCCGATGTTAGGCTTGCGCCATGCCCTCGAGAGCGACCCACCAGAAGCTGCCGGCACGCGCCGCAGCCGCGGCGTCCCCCCGCAAGTCGGCCACTCCGCGCCGCGCACGCGCGTGGGTGCGGTTGGCCGATGAGGAGCTGCTCAAAGTGCGGCTGTGTGATCTGAACCTCACCGTCGAGGACTCGCAACTGGCACGCCCGATGCGCCGTCTGTACGCGGAACTCGCCGGCCGCGGCATCGAATTCAAGCCGCATGCATGGCTCGCCGAGGAGTGGTTTTCGCCCGATGGAGTACCCGGCATCGCCGTACCCTTCTACCTGGCGCATCCGCGTCTGGAGCGGCTCGAGCGGCGCATGATGCACGCGGTCGAGGGCGGCAATATGCGCTGGCTGATGCGGATTCTGCGTCATGAAGCCGGCCACGCGCTCGACAATGCCTACCGGCTGCGACGCCGGGCGAGCTGGCGCGAGACGTTCGGTCCGGCCTCGCTTCCATACCCTGAGCGTTACCGCGCGCGCCCCGGCAGCCGCCGCTATGTGCATCACCTGGGCGACTGGTACGCCCAGGCGCATCCGACCGAGGATTTTGCCGAGACCTTCGCGGTGTGGCTCAAACCGAATTCGAACTGGCGGCGCGCCTATGCGCAGTGGCCGGCATTCCAGAAGCTGTGTCGTGTGGATGAACTGATGGCCAGCCTGCGTGACCGCAAGGCACCGGTGCGCAACCGGCGGCGGATTGAATCGATTGCCACCGACACGCGCACCCTGGCCGAGGTCTATCGCGACAAGCTCGCGCGGCGCGGCAGTGACCGGCGCGGCATGATCGAGGAGCTGGTGCAGAAGGTGTTCCGTGCGCAGCCAGTGCCGCGCGGCGCGGTGCGTGCCAGCACCCTGATCCGCTCCATGAAATTGCAACTGGTGAATTCGGTGTCGCGGGAACTGAAGATCGAGCGGTATAGTATCTATCAGCTGCTGCGAATGATCACGGAACGGTGCGATGCCTTGAAACTTCATGTGCGCGGCAATCGCCGCGATGCCGGGCGGCATGTCCGCTGGATGCTGATCCGACTCGCGAGGCTGTACGCCCAGGGTGAGACGCCGCACTTTCCGTTATGAAGAAGCAGCGCGTGCTCGTCGTCCTGCACTCGAGTCTGGTGCCTCCCGACACCCTGGAGGGCAGCACGCAGAAAGAGATCGCCGAGTGGCGCACCGAGTACGACGTGATCTCGACCCTCAAGGCGCGCGGCCATGAGGTGCTGTGCGTCGGCGTGCTCGACAGCCTCACCGAACTTCGTACCTCGATTGCCGACTGGAAGCCCGATCTGGTCTTCAACCTGCTCGAGGAGTTTGACGGCATCGGCACCTACGACCAGCATGTGGTCGCGTTCCTGGAGCTGTTGCGCCAGCCCTATACCGGCTGCAATCCGCGCGGCCTGCTGTTGTCGCGCGACAAGCCGCTGTGCAAGCAGCTTTTGTCCTACCACCGCATTCCGACCCCGCAGTTCGCGGTGTTCAATCGCGGTGCGCGCGTCAATGTGCCGCGCCGGCTGCGTTTTCCCTTGTTCGTGAAGTCCACCATCGAGGATGCCTCGTTGGGCATCGCGCAGGCCTCCGTGGTCGAGGATGCCGCGAAGCTCAAGGAGCGCATCCAGTTCGTCCACGACCAGGTCGGATCGGATGCCCTGGTGGAGGAGTACATCGCCGGCCGCGAACTGTACGTCGGAGTCATGGGCAACGAACGCCTGCACCGCCTGCCGGTGTGGGAGATGGTGTTCGGCACCATGCCGGACAATCTGGCAGCCATCGCCACCCGCAAGGTCAAATGGGACCGCAATTACCAGGAACGCTACGGCATCACCACTCATGCCGCCGAGGATCTGCCGGCCGCGCTCGAGGCGCGCCTGGACCGGCTGTCGCGCCGGATCTATCGGGCGCTCGGTCTGTCGGGTTACGCGCGCATGGATTTTCGCGTGACCGCCGCGGGCGAGGTGTACGTCCTCGAGGCCAATGCCAATCCGAATCTGACGGCCACCGAGGACTTCGCGGAAAGCGCGCGCGCCGCAGGCCAGGACTATGACGAGTTGCTCGAGCGAGTGATGACCCTCGGGCTCACCTATCGCGCACAATGGCGCGCCACCTACGGCTGAAGTCCCTTTCACGGAGTCGCAAACACGATGTTCAAGTACCGATTGACCCTGCCGCTGCTCGCGAGCCTGGCTGCGGCGGGGGTGCTTGGCGGCTGCGCAACGGCCCCGTCGAGCAAGTCCGACGCCCTGATGCTGCAGGTGGAGGGCTGGCTGCCGGGCCACTACGACAACCGCGCGCAGGTCGCCACGGACCGCAAGCATGGCGGGCCCGTGCATCCAGCGGTGAGTGCGGTGATCGTGCGGGTGGATTCGCTCACGGTGGGCGAGAACGTCTTCTACATGGAGGAAACCGACACGGATGATCCGCAGCGCGTCACGGCGCAATACATTCTGTCCTTCGAGGTCGTGAAGGATCGGATCGTGGAAGCGGTGTGGGCGCTCGCGGAACCTAAGCGCTGGCACAATGGTGCGGAGATGCCGGAATTGTTCTCCTCGCTGCAGCCCCCAGACCTCAAGCTGCTCACGGGTTGCTCGCTGGAATGGAAGAAGACCGATGACGGCTTCGCCGCGAGCAACGACCAGAAACTGTGCCACTCGGTGCCGTTATCGGCACCGGCGGCGGTGAATGCGCATTGGCGCCTGGAGCTGACCGCCGACCAGCTGGGGATCAGCGAGCAGGCCTACGACAGCGACGGCGACCTGGTCTATGGCACGGCGGAGGACGCCTACATCCGGCTGCGCAAGCGCAGCAATAGCAAGTTGTAGCACGGCATGGTGGGATTGCGACACGCCTCACGGTTCTCATTCAAAGTCGTGCCGATAGTATTCGGAATGAGGGGGCTCTCATGCGAGGACTGCCATGTCGGATCCAAGCGCAGCACGTCAGGTCCTGCCCGTCGCGAGCCTGACTGAGTACTTCCGCGACAGCCTGCAGGCGGCGCTCGGCAAGCAGCAGCTCGCCGTGGGCGATCACACCCAGCACTACGTGGTCAATGTCCTGACCCTGTTTGCCCGCTCCGAGGCCTTGTTCGAGCCGACGGCCGAGGGGCTGCGGCTCAAACCCCTGGTGGCGATGCTGTCCGAAGCACTCGCCGCCCCGACGCTGGCCGAGCGCCAGCGCGGTCTGCAGCGTCTTGGCGATGTGTCGCTGTTCATCGCCGGGTTTTTCGCCCGCAGCTTCGCAAGAAAGCTCGTGGACATCGACTACCACATCGCGATGGGCGCACAGGCCTACTCGACCCTGGCGGACACGGATCGCAGCCGGCGCGGCAACGCCCTGGGCCGTGTGTTCGCGGAGCTCGCCGGCAAGTTCCAGCCGCTGGTGGATGCGTTGAATGAGATCAGCGACGGCTCATGCGTCAAGTCCAACGCCGATGCGCTGCGCTTGTATGAACTTTGGATTCGTACCGGCAGCCGCAGGTCCTGGCGGCTGCTGCGGGAACTGGGCGTGTTGCCGGTCCCGGCCGGTCAGCGGGCGCACTGACCAGAATCACTCCTCGTCTTCGTCCTCATCGTCGGCGCGCCTTTTGCGCTCTTCGATTTCGCGCATCTGCTTGATCCACGCCGAGAGCTTGCGCAGGTCGCGTTTCGCGGGACGGCTGTCCGGCGCGGCAGGCTTGCTCGGCGCCACCGTCTCATACGGGTTGTAGCCGGTCGGCGCACGCCGCAGGCCCCGCGGCAGGCTGCCCTCGACCGTCAGCGGTATCCGCTCGAAGTCCGGCGGCGCGCCCACCCACTCCACAGTCGCGCTGTCCCGGTCGTCGCGCACGATCTTGGCGACGCGCCGGCGCTCCGCGCTCGCGGCGTCAGCGCTTGGCGCAGGGACGGGTTTGCGACTGTCCTTTTTGCGATTCACGGTGATTAAGTCACACCCAAGGCAGATTCCTTCACGGGGGAGTCTAGGGTTGCGCCCGCGCCACGGCTGCGCAACATGTCACGGAATAGTGGAATTTTAGCGACAGGGGACAGGGGGCTTTGCGGGGGGTCGTCAGCGCTGTGTAAGCGCCAGGCCCAGGTGGTGGGCGGCGCGCAGCACCCCGATGATGCTCTTGGCGTCGCGCAGCTGCCCCGACAGGGCCATATCGCAGGCCCGCCCGAAGTCCACCCAATGCACCTCGAGCACCTCGCTGTCCTCGAGCGCCGCGCGGGCGAAGGAGAGGCCCTGCGCCAGGTACAGGTGGATGACCTCCGAGAACACCCCGGGTGAACTCAACAGCGACCCCAGGCTCACCCAATCGCTGGCGACCACGCCAGCCTCCTCGGTGAGTTCGCGACGGGCGGTGGCCTCCGGGGCTTCGGCCGGTTCGAGCTTTCCGGCCGGCAACTCCCAGATCCAGCCGCCGGCGACGTAGCGGTACTGGCGCAAGAGACACAGCTGCTTCTGGTCGTTCAAGGCGACGATGGCCGCGCCGCCGGGATGGTGCACGACTTCGAGCGCCGCCTGCCGCCCATTGGGCAGCACCACCTCATCCACCGTCACGCTGATGACGCGACCCTTATACTGCGGCGTGCTCTTGGGTGTGCTACATTGCCGCTAGGATATCCGATGACTGCGCGCAGGGTGTTTCTGGTCACGGGTCTGCCGGCCACCGGCAAGACAACGCTGGCGCGTGCCCTGGCGCGCGCGCTGCCGGCGCCGCTGCTGTCAAAGGATGCCGTCAAGGAGCCGCTGCTGGATGTGCTCGGCGCCGGCGACCGCGGCCTCTCCAGATGTCTCAGTGATGCCAGTTTTGCGGTGCTGTTTGCGTTGGCGGACGAGCAGCTGGGACTCACCCACGCGGTGGTGCTGGAGGGAAACTTCCGGCCCGGCGAGCATGAGTCCGCCGTGCAGGCGCTGTTGGCGCGCCATATGCCGCTGTCGTGCACGCAGCTGCTGTGCCGCGTCCCGGAGCCGCTGCGGCAGGAACGTCTGCGGGCCCGCGCCGCCGACTGCGCCCGGCATCCCGGACACCGGGATGCCACCTGGGTGGCGCAGTCGCCGCGCGGCGCGGATGCTTTTCTGGACATACCGGGCCCACGGTTTATCCATGACGGCGGTGCGGCTGATCCGGCGCCGGCTTGTGCACTGATCCATAGCCTGGCAAACCGCCAGCTCGTATAGTCCTTAGGGATGGCGACACCCGCATACCTGGCCACATTGAATAGCGCCCAACGCAAGGCGGCGACCTTCGGGGAAACCCGTGGCGCGGAGCACAGCGATAACGCGGGCGAAAAGGCCGACAAGGGCGTCGAGGCGGGACCGCTGCTGATCATCGCCGGCGCGGGCACCGGCAAGACCAATACCCTGGCGCATCGCGTGGCGCACCTGGCCATGAATGGCGTCGACCCGGCCCGCATCCTGATGCTGACCTTCACGCGCCGCGCCGCCCAGGAAATGCGCCGTCGCGCGCGCGACATCGTCAAACAGGCCATGAATGAACCCTTGGGGGGCCTCAATCAGGTCCTCTCGCAGCGCCTGTCGTGGGCCGGCACTTTTCATTCGATGGCAAACCGGCTGCTGCGTCACTATGCGCGGCACCTGCGCCTTGATCCGCAGTTCACCGTGATCGACCGCGGCGACAGCGCGGATCTCATCGACGCCATCCGCCAGGAGCTGGGGTTCGATGGCAAGGACCAGCGCTTCCCGCGGCGCGATACCTGTCTTGCCATCTATTCGCATCGGGTCAATACCCAGAAGAGCCTGCGCGAATCGCTGGACGAGCAATATCCCTGGTGCGCGCAGTGGGAAGAAGAACTCACCCGGCTGTTTCGCGGCTACGTGCAGCGCAAGCAAAGCTACGGCATCCTCGACTATGACGATCTGCTGCTCTACTGGCACATCATGATGGGCGAGCCGAAGCTGGCCCAGCATGTCAGCGGGCATTTCGATCACGTGCTGGTGGATGAATACCAGGATACGAATGCGCTGCAGGCCCAGATCCTGCGCGCGCTGCGGCCGGATGGCCGCGGGACTCACCGTGGTGGGCGATGATGCGCAGGCGATCTATTCGTTCCGCGCCGCGACCATCGACAACATCCTGAATTTCCCTGAGCAGTTCGAGCCGCAGGCCGAAGTGATCACCCTCGCGCAGAACTACCGCTCGACCCAGCAGGTCCTGGACGGCGCCAATGCGCTGATGGCCGATGCGCCGCGCCAGTTCCGCAAGCATCTGCTGGCCGCGCGCGGGGCGGGACAGCGGCCCAAGCTGGTCACGGTGGATGATCTGGCGACGCAGGCCGAGTCGGTCTGCAGTGAAGTGCTGCGGCGCCGCGAAGCCCATGTGCCGCTGCGACGCCAGGCGGTGCTGTTTCGCAGCGGCAGCCACAGCGATCTATTGGAAGTGGAACTGACGCGGCGTCAGATACCGTTCGTCAAGTACGGCGGTCTGCGCTTCCTCGAGGCGGCGCATGTGAAGGACCTCTTGGCAGTGCTGCGCTGGGCCGACAATCCGCGCAATCACATGGCGGCGTTTCGTGCGTTGCAACTGTTGCCGGGCATGGGGCCGGCGAATGCACAGCGCGCGATCGCCCACCTGGAGGCCCAGCAGCACGCCGCCGGCGCGCTGGCGGGCTTCGCCGCACCGCATGTGGCGCCGGTTGATCTCGAGAAGCTCGCGCAGCTGATGCAGATCCTGATGGATCCGCATCGCGAGTGGCCGGGGCAGGTGCGCCTGGTGCGCGAGTGGTACAAGCCGCACCTCGAGCGTATCTATGAAAATGTCCACACGCGCATCGGCGACCTCGACCAGCTGGAGCTCTTGTCCGGAGGGTTCAAGTCGCGCGAACGCTTCATCACGGAGCTCACGCTCGATCCGCCGGACGCGACCAGCGACCTGGCCGGCAAGCCGAGCCAGGATGAAGACTACCTCGTGCTCTCGACCATACATTCGGCCAAGGGCATGGAATGGGATACGGTGTATTTGCTGAATGTCGTGGACGGCAGCTTCCCTTCTGAGTTCGCGACCCGCAAGCCCGAGCTGATCGAAGAAGAACGGCGGCTGCTGTATGTCGCCATGACCCGGGCACGCAATGAACTCGTGCTGTACTGTCCGCTGAAGTTCCAGATCACCAGTCAGCCGAAATCCTCGGACGGACACGTCTACGGTGGCCGCAGCCGTTTCATGACCGAGAAGGTGTTGAAGGCATTTGATGCCACCGTGGTACATGGCAGCAGCGATGAGGCGGCGTTGGACGATGCCAGCACCCACTCCGCGCTGGATGTGGGCGCCCGTCTCAAGGAAATGTGGTGAAAGCCGGCTGCAAGGGCTCGCGCGATCACAGCGCCCCTTGGCATCAGTCCTTCACCCGATCCAACCCGATCCGACTCAGCGGCGGAATGGACCGCCGCCCTGGCGCGGCCGCTGCGGTCGCTCCTGGGCTTCGTTGATCCGCAGCGGGCGACCGCCCAGCTGCTGGCCATTCAGTGCTTGAATCGCGGCTTGCGCATCGGCCGGCGCCATGTCCACGAAACCGAAGCCGCGGGGCTTGCCGGTCTCGCGATCATTGATGAGCTTGACTGATTCCACGGTGCCGTGACTTTCGAACAGGGCTCGAAGGTCCTGTTCCGTGGCGTTGAAGGGCAGATTGCCCACATAGATCGTCGTCATCCGGTTCTCTCACACACCGATCCAACGAAAAATATGCTACTCCCGCCCTTTAGGGGAAGCAATCAGCTGCCCGGCGGCTCGAGGTAGGCGTAGCCATTGAGCTCGCCTTCGTAGAAACGCTTCACCTGCTGGCTCTCCGCGATCGTCATGCGTCCATCGCGCACGGCGCGCTCGCAGTCGCGCGACAGCGCGGGGTAGAGCTCCGCCACGTCGTACTCCATGTACTCGAGCACCCGGTTGGCGGTGTCGCCCTTGACGACTTCCTCGATCCACCAGCCGCCCTCCTCGAGCAGGCGGATGTGCACCACATGGGTATCGCCGAACAGGTTGTGCAGATCGCCGAGTGTTTCCTGGTAGGCCCCGACCAGGAACGCGGCCAGGTAGTAATCCTCACCCGGCAACAGTTCGTGCAGCTCCAGGGTGCGCTTGATTTCCCGGTGACTGACGAAGCGATCGATCTTGCCGTCGGAGTCGCAGGTGATGTCGGCGAGCACACCGGTGCGGGTCGGCTGCTCGTTGAGCCGGTGAATGGGCATGATCGGAAACAGCTGGTCGATGGCCCAGCTGTCGGGCAGCGACTGGAACACCGAGAAGTTGCAGAAGTAGATGTCCGAGAGGATCGACTCCAGATCCGCCAGTTCCTCCGGACTCTCATCCAGGCGCCGGCACACGTCGCGGATCCGGGCGCAGGTGGCCCAGTACAGCCGTTCGGCCAGCGCCCGGAACTCCAGTGACAAGAGCCCGAGGTTGAACATCTGCAGGACCTGCTCACGCGCCGTCTGGGCATCGTGATAGCACTCCACCAGGCGCCGTTCGTTGATGGCGCGGTAGGCCACGAACAGATCCTGCACGGGCTGCGGCAGCTCATCCACGCCCGGGTAGTCGTCGGACTCACGCCCCGTCACCCGGAAGCGGTCGAGCGCCGAGGAGCCCAGGGTATTGAAGATCAGTACGCTGTGGTAGGCGGCGATGGCGCGCCCGGATTCGCTGATGATCATCGGATGCGGAATATCGCGGCCGTTGCAGACGCTCGCGATCCGGTAGACCACATCGCTCGCATATTCATTGAGCGTGTAGTTCATGGAGGAGGCGAAGTTGGTGCCGCTGCCGTCATAGTCGACGCCCAGGCCGCCGCCGACATCGATGTACTTCAGTCCCGCGCCCATGAGGTGCAGCTCGGCATACACGTGCGCCAGTTCGGTGATGGATTCCTTGACGCGCCGGATGTCCTGCAGCTGGCTGCCCGGATGACAGTGCACGAGCTGCAGGCAGTCGAGCATGTCGCGGTCCTTCAGCACCTTGAACAGATCGAGGATCTCGGTGATGAACAGGCCGAACTTGGATTTGGCGCCGTTGCTGTCGCGCCAGCGCCCCGAGCCTTCGCTCGAGAGCTTGACGCGTACGCCGAGTCGCGGCCGCACCTGGTAGGTGTCGGCGAGCGTCAGCAGTACCCCGAGCTCCTCGAAGTTCTCGATGACCGGGATGATGCTGCGGCCAAGCTTGGTCGCGAGCACGACAGCCTCAAGATAGCTGTGATCCTTGAAGCCGTTGCAGATGATGAGGCGGTCCGGCGCGCTCTCAGTCATGGCCATCACGGCCAGCAGTTCGGGCTTGGAACCCACCTCCAGGCCAAAGCCGAATTCGCGCCCGTACTTGTAGACCTCTTCCACCACCAGCCGCTGCTGGTTCACCTTGATCGGATACACCGCGGCGTATTTGTTGGCGTACTCGTTCTCGGCGATGGCCTGCGCGAAGGCGGCGTGCAGGCTGCGCAGCCGGTTGGCCAGAATATCCGACAGACGCACCACCACCGGCGCGGTGAGATCGCGGGCCTTCAGACCTTCGACGACCTCGAACAGGTCGATGCTCTGGCCCCCGGGCAGCGTGTCGGGGCGCACGATGACGTGGCCGGCATCATTGATGGAGAAGTAGCCCTTGCCCCACGCATTCACATGGTAAAGGTCCAGCGAGTCTTCCGTCGTCCACGCCTGGCCAGGACCTTTTGAGTTTGTACCGTTCACGAATCGCGGACGATACCAAAAATCCGGGACAGCCGGATGACACTCACGTCAGGCCGGCCCGGTGGCGACGTTGCGGGCGGGGTCGCGGATCCACTCGCTATAGGAGCCCGCATACAAGCGTGCACCGGGCAGGCCCGCGAGTTCCATGGCGAGCAGGTTGTGGCACGCGGTGACGCCTGAGCCGCACATCGCCACCACCTGGGCGGGCGGCGTGGCGCCGAGCGCCGCCCGCCACAGCGATTTGAGGGCGGCGGGCGGCTGCAGCCGGCCGTCCGCCGCAAGGTTCAGCGCGAACGGGTGATTGCGCGCACCCGGCACATGGCCCGCGATGGGATCGATGGTCTCGTTGCGGCCGGCGAAGCGGTCCGCGGCGCGCGCATCCAGCAACAGGATCTCACCGTCGGTGAGACCCTGCTGCACCTCGGCGGTGGTGACGGGCTCAACCAGTGCCGGACGCACGCTGAAACGACGCGCGACGCGCGCCGCCGCCACGCTTTCCAGGGGCAGCCCCGCCGCCCGCCAGGCGGCAATGCCGCCGTTCAAAACTGAAACCCGCGCGTGCCCGAGCCAGCGCAGCAGCCACCACAGCCGCGCCGCAAACATCGACTTGTCCTGGTCGTAGGCCACGACGTGGGTATCGTCGGCGACGCCGGCGGCGCCCAGGAACTCGGCGAGCCGCAGTGAATCGGGCAGCGGATGCCGTCCGGAGTGCGCCGTCACGGCAGCGGACAGGTCGCGATCGAGGTCGGCAAACACGGCGCCCGGGATATGCCCGGCGGCAAATTCCCCACGTCCCCAGTCGGGGCGTGACAAATCGTGGCGGCAGTCGACAACCACCGGTGGCGCGGTTCCGGACGCCGCGAGTGCCGCGGCCAATTCCGCCGCCTCGATCAGGTGCAATGGCAGATCCAAACTCATTTTCCGATGCAGTGTGGCGGGCCTGAGTTGTCGGTACAATCGTCCCGACGGCCTTGTGAATCAAGTATATGGCGATTGAAGTCTATTGGGGCAGCGGCAGCCCGTATTCCTGGCGCGTATTGCTCGCGCTCGAGCACAAGGGGCTGGCCTATACCAGTCATCTGCTGCAGTTCTCGCGGCAGGAGCACAAGTCGCCGCAGATCCTCGGCCTGAATTTCCGCGGCCGCGTGCCGATCCTCAAAGACGGCGACTATGTGGTGTTCGAGTCCCTCGCCGTCCTGTACTACCTCGATCTCAAATATCCGCAGCCGCCCATTTTCGGCCAGTCCCCGGAAGAAGCCGGCGTGATCATGCGCGTGATCTGCGAATACCAGGCGTACGTCGAGGAGCACCTCATGAAGATCGTGCGCGCCGTCTTTGACGGGCAGGCGCAGGAGCACATCGATGCGTTGGCGGACTCCATGCACGTGGTGGCTCGCGAGGCACGCTCCATCGAGGCGCGCCTGTCGCGATCGGCATGGGTGGTGGGCGAGCGCTTCTCCGCCGCCGATATTGTGATATTCCCGGCACTGCAGCTGCTGCTGCGCGCCCTGGACAAACCGGCGGCGCGCGCGCTGTCCACCCGCTTTTTACCCCTGGCTGCCAATTATCCGGCATTGGAGCGCTGGATCGGCCGCGTTGCGGCTCTGCCGGGGTATGAGCGTACTTTTCCCCCACACTGGCGGTAATCATGACAAAACACCCGGTACATATCGATTTTCCTGGCCGCATCGTCCTCGTGGGCTTCGGCAGCATCGGTCAGGGAGTCTTGCCGCTGATCTTGCGGCACATCGGTATCTCGCCGGATCGCATCACCATCGTGACCGCCGATGATTCAGGCAGCGCGGAGGCTGAGCATTTCGGGGTGAAGCGCATCAACGAGGCGCTGACCCGCGATAACTTCCGCCGCATCCTTGCGCCGTTGGTCGGTCGCGGGGATTTCCTGCTGAACGTTTCGGTCGACGTCTCGAGCGTCGCCCTGATCCGCTTTTGCTGGGAGAAGGGCGCCATGTACCTGGACACCTGCGTTGAACCCTGGGCGGGCGGCTACACCGACCCGACGCTGAGCGCGGCGCGCCGGACCAACTATGCCTTGCGCGAGGAGGCGCTCGGCCTGCGTGCCGGCAATCAGCGCGCGCCGACCGCGGTCGTGACGCATGGTGCCAATCCGGGCATGGTGTCGCACCTGGTCAAGCAGGGCATGTTGAACATCGCGGCCGACACCGGTGTCGATGCCGGCAATCCCACCTCGAAGGAGGACTGGGCGGCGCTCGCCAGCACGCTCGGCATCCGCGTCATCCATATCGCCGAGCGCGACACCCAGGCCTCCTCGCGCGCGAAGCTGCTGGGGGAGTTCGTGAATACCTGGTCGGTGGACGGTTTCGTCAGCGAGGGTGCGCAGCCCGCCGAGCTGGGCTGGGGCACCCATGAGCGCAATTTCCCCCGTGACGGCAAGCGCCACGATTTCGGCAATGGCGCCGCGATCTATCTGACGCAGCCCGGCGCCGCCACGCGCGTGCGCACCTGGACGCCGCTCGCGGGCCATTTCCATGGCTTTTGCATCACCCACTCCGAGGCGATCTCGATCTCCGATTACCTGACGGTTCGCGAAGGCGCCAACGTCGTCTATCGGCCCACCGCGCACTACGCGTATCACCCGTGTGATGCCGCCATCGCCTCGATGCACGAGTTCGCGGGTCGCAATTTCATGGTCCAGGAGAAAAAACGGATCATGAGCGAGGATGTGGTGAGCGGCCGCGACGAGCTGGGCGTGCTGTTGGCCGGGCACAAGAAGAATGCCTACTGGTACGGCTCGCAGCTGACCATCGAGGAGGCGCGCACCCTGGCGCCGTTCAACAATGCGACCAGCCTGCAGGTCACCTCGGCGTGCCTTGCGGGCATGGTATGGGCCATGGAGAATCCGAATTGCGGCCTGGTCGAGCCGGAGGAGATCGATTTCCGGCGCAACATCCAGATCAGCCAGCCGTACTGGGGCAAGATGGTCGGCGCCTACACCGACTGGACCCCGCTCACCGATCGCGAACGGCTCTTCCCCGAGGACATCGACAAGAGCGATCCGTGGCAATTCAAGAACGTGCGGGTCATCTGGTAGCCTTATAGTCCACCGCAACAACGGTGAACGTGGTGCTGCCGGTAGGCAGTACCACCGACACCTGCGCGTCGAGTCCCTTGCCGAGCAGCGCCCGCCCCAGCGGCGAATCCATGCTGATGTAACCGCCCGCCGCGTCGGCTTCATCCGGGCCGACGATGCGGTAGCGCAGCTCCGCTCCGTCATCGCGCTCGAGCGTCACCGAGGCGCCGAAGAATACCCGCGTGACATCCGCCGGTGGCTGATCCACGACGGTCATGCCATCCAGGCGCTGACGCAGGAAGCGCACGCGACTGTCGATTTCACGCAGCCGCCGTTTGCCGTAGATGTATTCGGCATTTTCCGAGCGATCGCCCTGGGCCGCAGCTTCTTGCACGGCCTGCGTGACGCGCGGCCGTTCCGTGCGCCACAGCTCATCCAGCTCCGCGCGCAAGCGCGCGTGGCCTTCCGGTGTGATGAATTGTGAACCCGGTACCTGCGGAGCTCGGTAGCGACCCATCAGCGCACGTTCTCCGCGTTATGTCCGATTTCGAACCGTATCCGGCGCGAAGGATCTGTGGAGCGTTTCACGGCGCCACAGCCCGGGTTGAACCTACTCTTTGAACCATGGCCGCAAAGTACTACACACACTTCGTCACGGCAGACCAGCCGACGCTGGCGGCGGTTGAGTCCGCCACGGAATCGAGCGAGTGGAGTGGTGTGGTCGAGTTGCGGCATCCGCTCGAGCAGAGCGCGGGAACCCGCGAATTGCGCTCGCTGCTCGCGCAGAGTTTTGCCCTCACGAGCGATGACATCCGCATTCTGCATTGGGCCCGTCTGCACTGACCTCCTGATCCCCTAGCGGACTTCCTTCCCTTCATCGAAAGTCCGCATTCTCGGCCCCGGGCTTTTGCCCGGGGCTTTTTTTTGGTGTAGCCGCCAGTAGTGTCATAATCGTCGGATCATGACACGCACACTGTCTCCATTTCGCGTCACGCTCGCGACGCTTGCGCTTTGCCCGCTGGCCGCCTGTTCGCTGGTCGGCGCGCCCTGGTCCACGCACAAGGCGCCGGCGGCCCCCGTCGCCCTCGCGCCCCCGCCTCCGCCTCCGCTGGCCGCGCCGCAGGAGACCTCGCGCTTCGAGCTGGCCGATGCCGAGCAGAACGTCATCGGGGACCTGCAGCAGACCACGGTCGGCAAGGACGACACGCTCACCGACCTCGCGCGCCGCTTCAACCTGGGTTACGAGGAACTGCTGCGTGCCAATCCGGGTGTCGATCCGTGGCTGCCCGGAGTCGGCCGGACGATCGTGCTGCCGACCCGCTTCGTGCTGCCGGATGCGCCGCACGACGGCGTCGTGATCAACATCGCGGCCATGCGCCTGTTCTACTTTCCGCCGCACAAGGCCGGGGAGACCCAGGTCGTGTTCACGCATCCGATCGGCATCGGCAAGGTGGGCTGGTCGACGCCCGAGGGCACCACGAAAATCGTGCGCCGCCAGAAGGATCCGACCTGGCATCCGCCGATCTCGGTCATCAAGGAGCACAAGGAAAATGGCGATGTGCTGCCGGCGGTGGTCGGTCCCGGACCAGACAATCCGCTCGGCAACCGGGCGTTCTACCTGACCTGGCCCGGCTATCTGATTCACGGCACCAACAAGCCGGCCGGCGTCGGCCTGCGCTCCAGCCATGGCTGCATCCGGCTCTTCCCGGAAGACATCCTGGAGCTGTTCGACAAGATACCCATCGGCACGCAGGTGCACGTGGTGAACCAGCCCTACGTGTTCGGCTGGGACAACGGCCAGCTCGTCATGCAGTCCTTCGGCTCTTTGGAAGATGACCGCCGCGACTGGAAGAAGGCGCAGGCCGCGCTGTTGTCGAAATCGCTGGGCAAGCCGGTGCAAAAGCAGCTCAAGGATCGCGGTGAGACCGTGGACTGGGACTTGGTGATGCAGCTGGCCCATGACCCACGCGGACTCATCGTGCCGGTGACCCTGCCCGATGGCAGCGTCGACAAGGTCCTCGCCAGCGCCACCAAGGTGGAGAACGAGTTGCCCGCCGGCGCCTCCTGGGACGGCAAAACCGATCTGCCGATGGACGAGAAGACCTTCAACCAGATGATGGGCGACTCGGATCCGCAGGATCATCAGGTGCCGGCGCCGGGTGCGCACAAGTCGGGCGGTTGAGCCGCCGCATTTCGTACTAGCAAAACCTGTTAGAGTGCCGCCGGTCACTTGAAGGTGCGGGTGGCTGTGCACGGAGTTTCCGAGGCAGATTCGAAGATCCTTCTGGGGCCCGGGAGTGCGATCGAGCGCGTTCCCGCTGGCGTCACCGCCTTTGTCGGCCGCACTCTCAAAGGCCCCGTTGCCCGACCGATACCGATCCGCAGCTTCGGCGCATTCCAGCAGATCTTCGGCGGCCTGTGGCAACCCTCCGTCCTCTCCTATGCGGTCGAGCAGTTCTTCGCCAACGGTGGCCGTGAGGCGCTGATCGTGCGCGCGGTGAACGGCGCGCGCTCGGCCACTCTCACGCTCCGCGCCGGCGCCGGTGCCCTGCGGCTCATGGCCGTCAATCCGGGCTCGCGCGAATTCCTGCGTGCTGCGGTGGACTATGACGGCGTCAGCGCGGCGGATCGCTTCAATCTCATCGTGCAGCGTGTGGCCGTGGCCGCTTCCGAGCAGGTTCAGGAACAGGAGATCCTGCGTAATCTGTCGGTCGAGCCGGGCAGCGCGCGTTTCGTCGCCGACATCCTGCAGTCATCCGCGCTGGCGCGAGTGGTCGAGGCGGTGCCGACGACGCGGCCGGATCCGACCGGCGTCGGACCGGTCGGGCCGGTGGTCGGATACATCGGCGCCAACGCCGATGGCGATGACGGCGGCCCGCTGTGCGACTACGACATCATCGGCTCGCTGCCGCGTCGCACCGGCATCTTTGCGCTCGGGCCGGATTCGTACTTCGATCTGCTGTACATCCCGCCACTGGCCCGCGATCAGGATCTGGGCATGAGCACGCTCTTGGTGGCGCAGCGCTTCTGCCGCGAACGACGCGCCCTGCAGATCGTGGATCCGCCGCACGGGTGGGCGCAGCCGCAGCAGGCGCTCGCGGGGCTTGCCGCATGGCCATTCCGCAGCGACAACGCGGCCATGTTCTTTCCGCGCATCCTGGCGTTCGATCGGCTGCGCAACCGCATGGCGGACTTCGCGCCTGGGGCTGCGGCGGCGGGGATGCTGGCGCGCAGCCACTACGCGGCGGAGCCTGCGCTGCGGCCGATGCTGCGCCCGGCCATTGCCCTCGACGCCGAGCAGGGCGAGCGGCTTGCGCAGGCGGGCATCAACACCCTGGAGCCGCTGCGCCCGGGGCCGACGCGCCGCCCGCGCAGCTGCACGCTGGCGTGCGGGGTATCGGCCTCCGCTGACGGGCATTACCTGGCGGCGCACCGCCTCGCACTGCAACTGGCCAACAGCATCGAACGCGGCACGCGCTGGGTTCTCACGGCACCGAACTCGCCACAGACCCGGGATCGTGCCGGCCACCAGGTCGAGCAGTTCCTCGAGGCACTGCGCTTGCAGGGCGCCTTTGCGGCCGGCGAATACGTGGATTGCTGTCTGGTCGTGTGGGACGAGCGCGTCAATCGCGAGAGTACGCTCGCCACCGGCGCCATCAACCTGTTGTTCGGCTATGCGCTGCAACAGGCGGGCATCCTGCAGTGCTGGCTGGTGACACATCATCCGGCGGGCAGTCGGGTCCGTCCGGTGAGCATCAACCGGCAGGCGACATCGCCGCGTCGCGTGAACTGGGAGATCGAGACCGCGATCCTCAACGCCTGAGCTAAGATATGAACCCGTGACCACCCGCTATGTAGTCTTTTCGCATGGCCAGGAAAGCGGCCCCTGGGGTCGCAAGATCACCGTGCTCGCCGATACCGCCCGTGCCGAGGGCTACGAGCCCGAATCGGTGGATTATCGGGGCATCGATTCGGCGTCGGGACGCCTCGCGCACCTGATGGACTTCTGCAAGGACCTGCAGGGCGAGCTGGTGCTGGTGGGATCCAGTCTCGGCGCCTACGTGTCGGTGGCCGCCGCCTCGCACCTGCATGCCCGCGGCGTTTTCCTGATGGCGCCGGCGATCTATGCGGAAGGGTTGCCGCCGCTGCGCAAGGGCTTGCTCGATTGCCCGACCATGGTGGTGCACGGCTGGCAGGACGAGGTGGTGCCCTACGCGGACAGCGTCCGCTTCGCGGGCGAGCACGGGGCCTCCCTGCATCTGCTCCACGATGACCATCGCCTGCATGGCCAGATGCGACTGGTCCGCTATCTGTTCGAGTACTTTCTGATCTCATTGGACATGCCGGCTTCGGGCGAATAGGCGATGGCGTGGCTGCTGCGACGGATCCTGACGCTGTGGGTGCGCTTCACCACGCTGCCCGCGGATGCGGCGGCGCGGCTGCTCGGGCGCGGCAGGCCGGTCTGCTATGTGATGGAGCACCGCAGCCTCACCGATTTTGCGGTCCTGCACGCCGCCTGCGTGAAACTGAAGCTGCCGCGGCCGCGCAAGCGGCTGCTGGCGCAAAGCCCAGAGCTGCGCTCGTTTTTTTATCTTGATCCGCGCGGCGCCGAACCGCTGGATCGACGGCCGCCGCCGCTGCTGGCCAAGCTGGTGGATGTGCTGCGGACAGATTCCGACCGTGGATGTGGACCTGGTGCCGGCGGCCGTCTTCTGGGGACGCGCGCCGCAGCGCGAGGCCTCCTGGTTCCGATTGCTGCTGGCGGATGACTGGGTCATCACCTCACGGGTGCGCCGCTTCTTCCAGGTAATCTTCAACGGGCGCAATACCCTGCTCGAGCTCGATGAGCCGATTTCACTGCGCAGCCTCCTGGGTGGGGAGGCGCCGACCGTGGTGCAATGTCGACGGGTCGCCCGGGCATTGCGGGTGCGTTACGCGCGCCAGCGCGCGGCGCGCATCGGTCCTGATCTGTCGCACCGTCGCACCATCGTCGGACGGATCCTGCGCACGCGGGCGGTGCGCGCGGCCGTGGCACTCGAGGTGCGAGAGAAGAGGATCACCCGGCGCGCGGGCCTGATCCGGGCGCGCAAGCTCGCCTATGAGATCGCCGCCAATTATTCTCCGGCCTTCGTGCGCTTCCTCGAGCGGGTGTTCAGCTGGCTGTGGACGCGAATCTACGATGGCGTGGATTTTGGCAATGCCGAGGCGCTGGCGAAGGTCGCCGATGGCCATGAGATCATCTACGTGCCCTGCCATCGCAGCCACATGGACTATCTGCTGCTGTCATATGTCATCTATCGCAATGGCTACGCCATTCCGCACATCGCCGCCGGCTTGAATCTCAACATGCCGCTGGTCGGTCGCTACCTGCGCAAGGGCGGGGCGTTCTTCATCCGCAGAAGTCTGCGCGGCAATGCCCTGTACATGATCGTGTTCATGAGCTACCTCGCGGCGATCATGGCCCGCGGCCACTCCATCGAGTACTTCATCGAGGGGGGGCGCAGCCGTACCGGGCGGCTGCTGCAGCCCAAGACCGGCATGCTGACCATGACGCTGCGGGGGTTTCTGCGCGCGCCGGTGCGGCCCATCGTGTTCCTGCCGGTGTACTTCGGCTACGAGCGCATCATGGAGGCTGACACCTACATCGGGGAGCTCTCCGGCAAGGCCAAGGAGAAGGAGAGTTTCTTCGGTCTGCTGCGTACGCTGCCGCGGCTGAAGGAAAAGTTCGGCAAGGTGCACGTCAACATTGGCGAGCCCATTCATCTGGATGCGCTGCTCGACCGCCATGACGGCGAGTGGCGCACCCGCCTGACGGCCGAGGAGGGCCGACTGCCATGGCTGAACGCGGCGGTGGCGGAGCTGGCGACGCAGGTGATGCGCAACATCAATGCGGCGGCTGCGGTGACCCCCATTGGCCTTTTGGGCGTGGCGCTGCTCGCCTCGCCGCGCCGCACCCTGGTCGCCGCCGACCTGCTGCGCCAGTTGAACCTGCTCAAGGCCCTGCTTGCCGACTGTCCCTACAGCGCTCATGTGACCGTGACCGACCTGTCGGCGCAGCAGATCGTCGCCTACGGCGAGGAAATGAAGGTCATCACGCGCCGTGCGCACCCGCTTGGGGATCTGGTGCAGATGAGCGATGAGGCCGCGGTGCTCGCCGCCTATTACCGCAACAACATCGTGCACCTGTTCGCGCTGCCCTCGCTGATCGCATGCGCCTTTGCCGGCAACGCCTCGATGAACCACGCGGACATCCTGCGGCTCACCGGCCGCATCTATCCGTACATTGCGGCGGAACTTTTCCTGATCTGGCCGGAGGAGGAGGTCCCCGCCGCGCTCGATGCGATGCTGGTGACGCTTGAGGCGCAGGGGCTGCTGGAGCACAACGCCGCGGGCGACTGGTGCCGCTCGGCGCCGACCTCCCCGCAGGCGATGCAGCTATCCTTGCTGCAGCAGTCCACCATCCAGACCATTGAACGTTACTATCTGGCCATCTCGCTTTTGCTGCAGGCGGGCAGCGGCCAGATCAGCCAGTCACAGCTGGAGGAGCGCTGTCATCTGATGGCCCAGCGCATGTCGCTGCTGTACGGCTTCAATTCCCCGGAGTTCTTCGACCGGGCGCTGTTCGAGAACTTCATCGACCTGTTGCGCAAGCGTCGCGTGGTCCGCGCCACGGGCGCCGGCAAGCTCGAGTTCGACGAGGTCCTGATGCATGTGGCGGCCGATGCGCAGGTGGTGCTCAACGAGGAACTGCGCCACAGTATCCTGCAGGTGACGCATTCTTAGAGGAAGGAGCATGCTGGATCTTCGATGCACGACCGTGATCGCGCTCGCTGCCGCGTTGCTGACGTTTGCCCCGGCACGGCAGGCGCAGGCCGATCCGGCCGCCGATGATCGCGACCGGCCTGTGGCTGGCCATACCCGGGAGCGGGCGGGGCGCAGCCGCATCGCAACCGCCAGCACCGAAGGCTCCTCGGCGCCCGTGCAGGACCCGCTGCTGCTGTGTGACCGCGCCTGCCTGCAGGCCGCGGCGGACAGCTACCTGAAGGCGGTGGTCGCGCATGATCCGAAGCTGCTGAACCTGGATGAGCACGTCCGCTTCACGGAGGACGGGCAGGAGCTGCAGCTCGGGGACGGCTTCTGGAACACCGCGAGCGGCGTCGGCGCCGCCCAGCAGTTCTATCCTGACCCGCAGACGCAGCAGATTACCTTTGTGGGCACCATGCGGGAGTTCGACAACCTGGTGCTGATGGCCGTGCGCCTGAAGGTGCGTGACCGCCGCATCAGCGAAGTGGAGACCCTCTTCTACCGCAAGGGCGCCGGTCCCGAATGGAGCGACGCCGGCGTTGACGCCACCAACTCGCGCGCCGCCGCCGACTCCGCCTGGCTGGTGCCGCTGCCCGCGCCGCAGCGGGCGACCCGTGAGCAACTGAGCGGCGTCGCCCTGGAGTGGCTGAACGCCCTGGCGCACTTTGATCCCAAAGCGACGCTGCCCGTCGCCGAGGACTGCGTCCGGTATGAAAACGGTGCGCGAGTCAGCGGCAACCCCAAGGTGCTGATCGGCGACAGTCACTTCAATCTCGCCGCCCTGGGGTGTCGCCAGCAGCTGCAGAGCGGCTATTTTTCCTCCATTTCCCGCATTCATCATCGTCGTGTGGTGGCCATCGATCCGGAGTACGGCACGGTGGTGCTGTGGGCGAACCTTGATCAGGCGGGCACCCGCGCGCTGCGGCTGACGCAGGGCCATACGCTCTCCTCGCGGGCGCTCGCGCAGCCGGCGAGTATCGAGGCGCTGATGGTGTTGCGGATCGAAGCGGGGACCGTGCGCCGCATCCAGATGCTGACGCTGGGGGTGCCCTATCACATGGACCCCGGCTGGGACGAGCCCGCCGCGCCTTAGATCAATCCTCGCCGCGGACCCGGCCGCGTAGCACCTTGCGCCGTTGCTGGTGCGCTTTCCCCACCAGGCGCCGTTCCTTCGAGGCCTTGGTCGGACGGGTGGCCTTGCGGGGGCGCGGGGGCTCGAGTGCGGCGAGGATCAGCTGCCGCAGCCGCTCCAGGGCATCGGCCCGGTTGCGCTCCTGCGAGCGGTGGGCGCGCGCCACGAACAAGAGCGTGCCATCGTCATTCAGCCGGTGCCCGGCGCGCGCGCGGATCCGCTGTTTGACCCCGGCGTTCAAAGCCTGGGTGTTCGCGAGGTCGAACCGCATCTGCACCGCGGTCGCCACCTTGTTGACATTCTGGCCGCCAGGTCCCGGCGAGCGGATGGCGCTGAAGCTCAGATCCGCATCCGGCACGACCAGCCATTCAGAAACGATAAGCGGCATAGGCGCTGAGTCTACAGGGGGCCGGGCCGCCCCTCATCTGTCGGCGTACCCTGACGCTCAGCGGGCGGCAGTATCCGCAGCTCGCGCTGCGCCACCGGCATCTTGATGTGGCGGCTGCGGAACACGCGCCAGATCGCGCGGTTCACGTCCGAGCGCACGTTGTTGACGCCGTTCATCGGGTCGGCAATCCAGAACCGCACCTCCAGGCGCATGCCGTAGTCCTCGAACGCCATCAGCCGCGACACCGGGGCGGGCTCGCGCAGGATCCGGGGGTGGTCCCGGACGGCCTCGAGCAGCGCCTCGAGCGCGACCTCCGGGTCATCGTCATAGCTGATCATCACCGGCAGCCGCAGCCGCACCCGCTTGTCCGAATAGCTCCAGTTGATGACCGAATTGGTGATCAGATTCTGATTGGGGACCAGCGTCTCGACCCCGTCGCGGTCGCGCACGACGACATAGCGGCCGCGCAGTTCCTGCACCCAGCCGAAGTTCTCGGTGCTGGTGCCGGTGTGACCGGTGAAGCTGATCACATCCCCGGGCTTGATGGACTTGTCGATCAGCAGCACAAAGCCGCTGACGAAATTGCCGGCGATCGTCTGCAGGCCGAAGCCCAGACCGATGCCGATGCCGCCGGTGAGCACGTTCAAGGTGGTGACATCGACGCCCGCGGCATTGATTCCCAGCAGCACGCCGATGCCGAGCAGCACAAAGTAGGTGAACTTTGATATGCCGATGCGGGTGGAGAGCGCGATGGAATTGAGGCGCATCAGGCGCCGTTCCACGGTCCGGGCCACGAAGGTGGTCACGAACACGAACACCGTGACCACCACGATGCCCTTGACCAGCTCCCAGAGCGTGAACATGTTGCGCCCCGGAATCAGGTGGACGCGCTCAAGCGTGCCCTGGATCTTCTCCAACCAGCCGAGCAGCTCCAGGGCGATGACCAGCCAGACCGCGACCGCGATGCGGCCCTCCCAGGCGTCAAACCAGGTTTCCCGCCCCAGCATCAGGCGCATGGCGTAGGTGCCCAGCCGCACCACGGCCAGCGCCAGGGTGAGCTCGAGCGCGACGTACAGAAGGTCGGCGCGCGCGCCATAGCGCGACAGCAACAGGTGCAGCAGGAACAGCGCGAGGATGCCGATGAACATCGGCGCCGCGAGCACCGTGGCCTCGAGGCTTGCGCCCAGCCAGGTATGGTCGTCAGTGCGGCGCGAGCGCTGGATCCAGATGCGGGCATAGCGCCCGCCGGCCACGGCGAGCGCCGCGGCCACGACGATCGATAGGATCTCCGTCAGCACCTGGGGCGAAGCCAGCTGCGCGAAGAAGACCCGGATTCCGCTGCTGGCGCTGTCCATTGCGTGGCTGGTGCGCGCGAGCTAAGCGTTCAGGTCCGGGATGAGCTGGCTTTCGAGAATCGTGATCTGATCCTTGAGCATCAGTTTGCGTTTCTTGAGACGCTTCAACTGCAACTCATCGATGTGCATGTCCAAGGAGAGGCGGTGAATGACATCATCGAGATCACGATGCGCGATCCGCAGGGCGCGCAGTTTCTCGATATTGCGGAACAGTTCGCGATCGACGTTGTCTTCGTTATCCGCCATAGCCGGTCGAATTGTGCGGACTCGCCGCCGATTGCGCGATATTCAATCCAGCTAGCTTAACGGAGGCGCTGGACGGACGCCATTGGCGCGATATGCTGCGCAACGCAATGACTCGACCCGACCTTCCCGACTGGTCCGCCATCGACACGGTGCTGCTCGATCTTGACGGCACGCTGCTCGATCTGGCGTTTGATACGCGCTTCTGGCGGCACACCATTCCGCTCGCCTGGGCGCACGCGCGGGGTATCAGCCTCGAGGAGGCGCGCGCGCAGCTCGTGCCGCGCTTCCGTGAGCGCGAAGGCACTTTGGACTGGTACAGCGTGGCCTTCTGGAGTCGGGAGCTTGAGCTGGATGTCGCGGCGCTCAAACGCGCCTCGATGCACGAGGTGCAATGGCTCGCCGGGGTGCCGCAGTTCCTGGAAACCCTGCGCCGCAACGGCAAGCGCCTGGTGCTGTTCACCAACGCCCATCCGCAGTCGCTGGCGATCAAGGAGGAGCGCACCGGCCTATCGGCCTACCTCGATGCGGTGTTCAGCTCGCACAGTTTCGCCTGGCCGAAGGAGGATGCGCGGTTCTGGGAGAGCGTGCGCCGCATCGAGCCGTTCGACCCGCAACGCACCCTGTTCGTGGATGACAGTCCCGCGGTGCTGGCGGCGGCGCGCGCCGCCGGCATCCGCTGGGTGATCGGCCTGCGCCACCCGGACTCCGAAGGGACGGTGCGCGACCATGATCCCTGGCCCGCAGTGAATCGACTCACGGACCTCGCCGGTCCGGATTCGGGCTTGCGCTAGTGGCCACCCGGGCGGCGCCGCGGGCCGCCCGCTCCAGTGGGCCGCCGGCGTGCAGGCGGGCGCCCGCCGCCGCCGCGGCGGCCGCCATGGCCGCCCGAATGGGCTTCGCGCTGCGTGCCCGGCGCCAGCTGCACGGTGGCGAGCAGCTCCGGATCAATGGGCGAGTAGGGCACCTTGTGACCGATGTAGGCCTCGATCTCCGGCAGTGACACCGCGAACTCCTCGCAGGCGAAGCTGATGGCATCCCCCTCGGCGCCGGCACGGGCCGTGCGACCGATGCGATGCACATAGTCCGGCGCATCCTGCGGCAGGTCGAAATTAAAGACATGGCTGACATCGGGGATGTGCAGGCCGCGGGACGCCACATCGGTGGCGATCAGCACCGCCAGATCGCCATTGTGGAAATCACGCAGGAAACGCAACCGCTTGGGCTGCGGCACGTCCCCGGAGATCGCCTGGGCATTGAAGCCGTTGGCGTTGAGCACCGTTTCGAGCCGCTCGGCCATGCGCTTGGTATTGACGAATATCATGGTCCGCCGGGCGTCGGCCTGGCGCAAGAGCGCGATCAGCAGCGGCAGCTTCTCCTCCATCGAGGGGTAGTACATGATCTGCCGGACCCGATCGACCGTCATCTTGTCCGGCTCGATGCGCACCAGTTCCGGGTTGTTCATGTGCTCGTAGGCGAGTTCCAGCACCCGCTGCGAGAGCGTCGCGGAGAACAGCATCGACAGGCGCCGCTCCGGCGGCGGCAGCCGGCGCATCAGGAAGCGGATGTCGGCGATGAATCCCGAGGTCGAACATCCGATCGGCTTCATCCAGCACCAGAACCTGGGCATGGCGCAGGTCAAACACATGCTGCTTGAAGTAGTCGATGAGCCGTCCCGGCGTGCCGATCAGTACATCGATGCCGCCCTCGAGCTGGCGGCGCTGCTTCTCGTAGTCGGTGCCACCGTAGACGACGGCGGTGCGCAGGCCGGTATGCTTGCCGAGTATTTCGGCATCATGATGGATCTGCACCGCCAGCTCCCGCGTCGGCGCGACGACCAGTGCGCGGACGGAGGTCGGGGTCCGCCCGGGCGGCGCCGGTCTGGTGAGCAGCAGGTTGTACAGCGCGATCAGGAACGCGGCGGTCTTGCCGGTGCCGGTCTGGGCCTGGCCGGCCACATCCCGGCCGGTGAGGGCTACCGGAAGCGTCTGGGACTGGATCGGCGTGCCGTGGGTGAAGCCGGCGCCGTGGATGCCGGCGAGCAGCGAGGCGTCCAGCCCCAGGGTGTCAAATCGCGTAGAAGTGGGAGGCAGGTCACTCATTGTGTGTGGGGAACCATGGGGTTGCGGAATTGGGCCTTGAAAATGGCGATGGGAAGCGCTAAAAAGGTACTCAAGACAGGGGTTCTATTGCGACTGGGCGAAAAGCAGCCTTAGGTCGCGGCCAAACGGAGCCCCACCTGCCATCAAGTTTTTCATTCCCTCTATCCATAGACTATAGATCACAGTGTAACCGTTTAACGGGTGTTTCTGGCACGGCTTTCGCCGTCGCCCCCCTGGAGACACCCCCTGTAAATCACAGGCCCAAGCCTCAAATTTCCTTCCCTCAACCCGAACTTTTTTAGTTCTCCCATGGAGGATGAACCGCGTGAGTAGTTCGCACATTGTGCATACCACCGATGCCACCTTTAGCCAGGACGTTCTGAAGTCCGACAAGCCCGTCTTGCTGGATTTCTGGGCTGAATGGTGTGGCCCCTGCAAGATGATCGCCCCGATTCTCGATGAGATCGCCGGTGAATATAAGGACCGCCTTAAAATCGCCAAGATCGATATCGATGCCAATCCGCAGACGCCGCGTACGTTCGGCATTCGCGGCATACCAACACTTATTCTGTTCAAGAACGGGTCCGTCGAGGCCCAAAAGGTGGGCGCCGTGTCCAAGTCACAGTTGTCCGCCTTCCTGGAATCGCATCTGTCCGAGCGGGTCGCCGGTCAAGCAGGATCGAATCTGTGAGAGGGTATCTGGGCAATCAGGGGCGCAATCGGCCAAACAAGGGCCCGCGCCATGGCAACGGCAATCGTGATGGCAACCGCGACAACGGCGGCGGCAACAACAACCGTGACGGCAATCGCGACGGCAACCGCGCGAACGGGCGTCCGGATGATCTGGAGCCCGAAGCGTTTGACGGGGGCGAGGACGGCGAGGTCATCAGTGCCGCCGAGCTGACCCAGTCGCGCAGCTCCATGAACCTGACGGAGCTGAAGTCCCGGCCGATCACCGATCTGGTGAAGCTTGCCGAGTCGATGGGCCTGGAGAGCATGGCCCGCTCGCGCAAGCAGGACATCATCTTCTCGATCCTGAAGGCCCACGCCCGTAACGGCGAGAACATCTACGGCGATGGCGTGCTGGAGATCCTGCAGGATGGCTTCGGCTTCCTGCGCTCCTCCGACAGCTCCTATCTGGCAGGTCCTGACGACATCTACGTGAGCCCGAGCCAGATCCGCCGCTTCAACCTGCGCACCGGCGACACCCTCTCCGGTCTCATCCGTCCGCCCAAGGATGGCGAGCGGTATTTTGCGCTGCTGAAGGTCGGTGAAATCAACTTTGACTCCCCGGACAGCTCGCGCAACAAGGTGCTGTTCGAGAATCTCACACCGCTGCATCCGACGCGCCGCCTGCGGCTGGAGCGCGGCAACGGGTCCACCGAGGACCTGACCGCCCGCATGATCGATCTGATGTCGCCCATCGGCCGCGGCCAGCGCGGCCTGATCGTCTCCCCGCCCAAAGCGGGCAAGACCATGCTGCTGCAGAACATCGCCACCGCCATCACCAACAACCAGCCTGAGGTGTACCTGATCGTGCTGCTCATCGATGAGCGCCCGGAGGAGGTCACCGAGATGCAGCGCACCGTGAAGGGCGAAGTGGTCTCCAGCACCTTCGATGAGCCGGCGGCCCGTCACGTGCAGGTCGCCGAGATGGTCATCGAGAAGGCCAAGCGCCTGGTCGAGCACAAGAAGGATGTGGTCATCCTGCTCGATTCGATCACGCGTCTGGCGCGCGCCTACAACACCGTGGTGCCCTCATCCGGCAAGGTGCTTACGGGCGGCGTGGACGCCAATGCCCTGCAGCGTCCCAAGCGCTTCTTCGGCGCGGCCCGCAATATCGAAGAGGGCGGCAGTCTGACCATTCTGGCCACCGCACTCATCGATACCGGCTCCAAGATGGATGATGTGATCTACGAGGAATTCAAGGGTACCGGCAACAGCGAAATCCACCTCGACCGGCGCATCGCCGAAAAACGCGTCTTCCCGGCGGTGAACATCAACCGCTCCGGTACGCGCAAGGAAGAACTCATCACCGATCACGGCGAGCTTGCCAAGATCTGGATTCTGCGCAAGCTCCTGCACCCGATGGACGAGCTCGCATCGGTGGAGTTCCTGCTCGACAAGATGAAGGACACCAAGTCCAACGCCGAGTTCTTCGAGGCCATGAAGCGTTGAACTGAAGTGGCTGCGCGGAGCCTGGATGTTATGTACAGGCACCCGTGCCACCGTCGCCACGCTGCGACTGTGGCGCGGGCCGATCGCATGTTGGATGATGCGGCGAGCCTTCATCCGGCGGAGCGTTGTCGCAAATCATGAGCCACTCGCAGCGTGACTGGTCCCCGCTCGCCCTGTGCCTGCTAACCTGCTTGGCGATCGCCACGGCGCCACCCGCCCGCGCGGCGGATGATTTTTTCACCGGCGATGCGCAGACACCCAGTCCGATCACCGATCGCTTCGCGCTGCGGGCGAGCTTCATTCATGACACGGTCCACACCGACCTGCGCCTCGACCCGCCGGGCCAGTCCGCGGGCGGCACGCCGCTGAATGGGACCAAGGATCTGGGCTTTCGACCCGCGGAGAATGATGGCACGGTAGAACTCATGTTCCGGTTGCGTGATCGCAATCGCATCACCGTCGACTATCTGGAACTGGATCAGTCCGGCACGACCACGCTCACCGCTCCGGTGGTGTTCGGCAGCCAGACCTTCAGTGCCGGGGATTCGGTGGGCACCTCGCTCCTATGGCGCGTCATGGGTCTGACCTGGACCTACGCCATCATCCAGAACGATCGTTTCGAATTGGCAGCAGGCTTAGGCGTGCATGCCATGGATCTGGACGTGCGCGGCAATGTGCCGTCGCGCTTTGCCAGTTACGAGACCTCGGTTGCCGGTGCGCTGCCGACCCCCGCGCTGCAATCGGCCTGGCGGATCACGCGCCGGTTTTCGGTGACGGCACTGGCCCAGTATCTGCACGCCGCGCGCAACGGCACCTCCGGGGAGTTCAGTGATTTTCACGCCGACGCACAGTTTCGTTGGGCGCAGAATGTCGCGATCGGTGCAGGCTACTCGATGGTACGGCTGAAACTCGAATCGGTGACGGACGCCGATCCGGGCCTGGTGGGCATCAGCCTGCGCGGCCCTGAATTTTTCGTGCGGGCGAGCTTCTAGGACTCCCGTGCCACCGCCCGATAGCCGATGTCGCGCCGATACTGCATTCCCGGCCAACTGATGCGCTGCGCGAGGGCGTAGGCTTCGGCCTGCGCGGCGCGGACCGAATCCCCGAGGCCCACCGCGCACAGCACGCGGCCGCCGTCGGTGGTCACGGTGCGCGACTCGCCGGCGCCGGTCAGGCGCGTGGCAGCGTGGAACACCTTGCCGGGCAAAGCAGCGGCGGCATCAAGCCCGCAGATCACATCACCCTTGCGAACCGTTTCCGGGTAGCCGGCCGCGGCAAGCACGACGCCCAGGGCGGCACGCGGATCCCAAGCGGCGCGCACGCGATCGAGGCGGCCGGCCAGTGCGGCCGTGCACAGTCCGGTCAGATCCGAGCGCAGTCGCGACAGCACCGGTTGAGTCTCCGGATCGCCGAAGCGGCAGTTGTACTCGAGCACGTTGGGGGTGCCATCGGCAGCGATCATCAGGCCCGCGTACAGGAACCCGGTGTAGGGCGTGCCATCGGCGCTGAGGCCGCGCAGGGTGGGTTCGATGACCTCGCACATGATGCGCTCGTGCAGCGCCGGCGTGACGATCGGCGCGGGCGAGTAGGCGCCCATGCCACCGGTATTCGGACCCAGGTCCCCATCCAGCAGCCGCTTGTGGTCCTGCGAGGTCGCGAGCGCCAGCGCATGAGTGCCGTCGGCCATGACGATGAAGCTCACTTCCTCGCCCTCGAGGAAGTCTTCGATGACCACCACGTTGCCGGCGGCGCCGAACTGGCCGCCGAACATCTGCTGCGCGGCGCGGATCGCCTCATCATGACTGGCCGCGATCATGACGCCCTTGCCCGCGGCGAGGCCACTCGCCTTCACGACCAGCGGTACCGGTCGTGAGCGCACATAGGCCGGATCGAACGTGGTGTGGGTGAAGGTGCGGGAGGCGGCGGTGGGGATGCGGTGGCGCTGCAGGAATTCCTTGCAGAAAGCCTTGGAGCCTTCGAGTCGCGCGCCCAGCCGGGTGGGCCCGAAGCATTGCAGGCCTTGGGCGGCAAAGGCGTCCACGACCCCCGCAACCAGCGGCGCTTCGGGTCCGACGATCGTCAGATCGACTTGCTCCGCCACCGCCAGCGCCACCAGCCCCGCCACATCCTCGGCGCCCACCGCGACATTGCGCACGCGCGGTTCGGCCGCGGTGCCGGCGTTGCCCGGTGCGACCAGGACTTCATCGACCCCGGCCTCGGCGGCGCACTTCCAGGCCAGGGCATGCTCCCGGCCGCCGCCACCGATGATCAGAACCTTCATGGCGGCGCTCTCTCAATGCCGGAAATGACGCATGCCGGTGAAGACCATGGCCAGGTCGTGTTCATCGGCGGCCGCGATCACCTCGGCATCGCGCTTGGAGCCGCCTGGCTGGATCACGGCCCGCACGCCCAGGCCGGCGGCGGCTTCGAGCCCGTCGCGAAACGGGAAGAAGGCATCCGACGCCAGCACCGAACCTGCGATATCGAGCTTTTCATCTGCGGCCTTCAGTGCCGCGACTCGCGTCGAATACACGCGGCTCATCTGGCCGGCGCCGACACCGAGAGTCGCGCCATCGCGCGCCACCACGATGGCGTTGGATTTTACGAACTTGCACACGCGCCACGCGAAGCTGAGGTCCGCCAGTTCCTGCGCCGTCGGCGCGCGGCGGGTGACGATCTTGAGGCCGGCATCGTCGATGAGCGCGGTATCGCTGGTCTGCACCAGCAGCCCACCGGCGATGCTGCGCATCTCGACATCGCCGCTGCCGGCCGCGGCTAGTCCACCTGGGCCGCCCGCGCCACCACCAGTACCCGGATGTCCGGCTTCTGCGCGAACACCTCGCGCGCCGCCGCGCTGACGGCCGGCGCCGCAATCACTTCGGCGAATTGCCGCCCGATGATGCTGCGCGCGGTCGCGGCGTCCAGTTCCTGGTTGAAGGCGATGATGCCGCCGTAGGCCGAAACCGGATCGGTCCGATATGCCGCCTCATACGCCGCCGCGAGCGTGCCGGCCTCGGCAACGCCGCAGGGATTGGCGTGTTTGACGATGACGCAGGCCGCCTGGGCGAATTGCCGCACGCACTCGATGGCGGTATCGGCATCCGCAATGTTGTTGAAGGACAGCTCCTTGCCCTGCAGCGTGCGCGCCGCCGCAAGACCCAAGGCGGCACTGCCGGCCGGCCGGTAGAAAGCGGCCTGCTGATGCGGATTCTCGCCGTAGCGCAGATCCTGGACCTTCTCAAACACCAGCGGCAGTGTCGGCGGAAAGCTCAGCGGCATCATGCGCTGCTGCCGCATGAGCCATTGCGCGATCATGCTGTCGTAGCTGCGCCGTGTGCGCGTAGGCGCTGGCGGCGAGCGCCGCGCGCAGTTCGAATGTGGTGTGCCCCTGGTGAGCGGTCAGTTCGCCGAGCAGTCGCGGGTAGTCGAGCGGATCGACCACGACGGTGACGAATTCGTGGTTCTTGGCGGCGCCGCGCAACATCGCCGGTCCGCCGATGTCGATGTTCTCGATGCCTTCCGCGTAGCTGCAGTCGGGCCGGGCGACGGCGCTGGCAAACGGATAGAGATTGACGATGAGTAGATCGATGGGCGCGATCTGATGCTCGGCCATGGCCGCATCATCGATGCCGCGACGGCCCAGCAATCCGCCGTGGATCTTCGGATGCAGTGTCTTGATGCGCCCGTCCATCATTTCCGGGAAGCCGGTGTAGTCGGCAACCTCGCGCACCGGCAGCCCCGCATCGCGCAGCAGGCGCGCCGTGCCCCCGGTCGAGAGGATTTCCACGCCGAGCGCCGCGAGCGCACGGGCCAGCTCCGTGATGCCGGTCTTGTCGGACACGGAAATCAGCGCCCGTCGCACAGGTTGCAGCATGGAAGGTCGGTCTCCCGCGGCCCCAACGGGCAGCGTGGCAGGTATATCAGCCGGCGATGCCGTGCAGCCGCAGCTTCTTGCGCAAGGTCCCGCGGTTGATGCCGAGAATATCGGCAGCCCGGACCTGGTTGCCCTCGGTGTAGTCGAGCACCGCCTTCAGCAGCGGCTCCTCGACTTCACGCAGCACCAGGTCATACAGGTGCGCCGGACGATGGCCGTTGAGGCTGGCGAAGTAATCAATGAGGGCCCGTTCAGTGTGGGTGCGCAGGGGCAGATCCTTGCTATTGGACCTCGCAGTACTGGCGATGCGGGTCCGACCATTCTTCCTGACTACCATGTGCGCTCCCCGACCGCGTTCCACAGCTGACGGCGGCCCGATCCGCTTCGGCCCACCCATCAAAGTGATTCTCAGCCAGCCCGAACTGTTCGACCGTGTTCCCTGCAGCCAGCAATGCTCGCCGGATACTTTCCGGGACGGAAAGTCGGTCGCAATACCAGCTTATATGTTTGCGTGCGATCCGGACTCCCGATGCTTCACCGTAGAAGCCATACAGAGAAGCCAGATGCTCGAGAATAATATCACGCAGCTCGTGCGGCGCCAGTGCATCGGGCGGCTTCTCACCATTTAGCAAGGCGTTGACATCGCGAAAAATCCACGGTGCACCGTGGCTCGCGCGCCCGATCATTACTCCGTCAGCGCCGGTGTTTGCAAGTACTGCGTGCGCCTTCTGCGGTGAATCAATATCACCATTGGCGAACACTGGAATTCGTACCTGGGATTTGATATTGCGGATGGTGTCGTACTCGGCCTCACCTGCATAACGGTCGGCGCGCGTGCGTCCGTGCACGGCAAGCGACTGAATGCCGTGACTTTCTGCCAGCTGTGCAATTCGCACGCCATTGATGCTGTCGCGGTCCCAGCCGGTGCGAATCTTGAGCGTTACTGGCACGCTGACCGCCCGCACCACCGCATCCAGGATCGCCGCGACCAGCGGCTCATCGCGCAGCAGCGCCGACCCGCAGGAGCGACCGCAAACCTTCTTGGCGGGGCAGCCCATGTTGATGTCGATGATCTGCGCGCCCATCTCCACGTTGAGTCGCGCGGCTTGGGCGATGATCGCAGGCTCGGCGCCGGCCAGCTGCACCACCCGTGGCTCCGGCTCACCGGTGTGATCCAGCCGATGCCTTGACTTGGGCGTGTGCCACAGGCTCGTATCGCTGGTGAGCATTTCGGAGGCAGCCAATCCCGCGCCGAATTTGCGGGCGAGGATGCGGAACGGGCGATCCGTGACCCCGGCCATGGGCGCCAGCACCGCGCGTGTCGGCAGTTGCCACGGACCAATCTGCACCGGCGGGCGCATCAGTGGGCGGCGGGATCGTTGGCGCAGGTGACGGTGCGCGCATGCCCGGCGATGCAGGCGTCGATCTCGAAGCCGGTGGCGGCCTGTCCCGGATCCCGGAACACCACCTGTACGTCCACGCGCTGTCCCGGGGCCATGAGGCTCACCTGTGGTGCGCCGCGGCCCAGGTACTCGGCGGGCTTCAGATCGCGTGCGGCCACGCGGTTGCCGAAGCGGTCCTGCATGACCACTCGCAACAGCGGCAGCGGCTGATCGCGGGTCGCGCGATTGCTGATACTGGCCCGCACCATCAGGTTACCCGCGGCGGTGCCGTCCGTTGAGGCGCCCAGTTGCCGGATCTCATAGCGGCTCACGTCCCAGTGCGGGTCCAGCGGATGATTCAGGGCCTGATACATCGTCGTGAGCGGGCGGTGCAGCACAGCGATCTGCGCCAGCGGGCCGCGATAGTGATGCACTAGCTGCGCGATCAGGCACAGGATCAAGAGCGCCACGGCGCCTTGCTGCGCCCATCGCGGAGCGCGAGCCGTTGCACGACTCGCATCGAGCAGGACCAGCTCGGGCGCTGGGTCTTGCGGTTCAGCGGCGGTCGCGACGGGCTCAGGGGCGCGGACGGCAGCTGCCAGATCGCGGCCCGCGGCCGCGCTGACGGCCGACCCCTGCGCGAGGCGGCTCACGGGCGCGCTGGACCAGGTGCTCATGAACGGAATTTCCTCCTCCTCCTGCGGCGGCAGCGGCGGAGGAGGCGGAGGCTCTGAGATGCGCGCAACGGGCTCGAAGGCGGGCGCCGAGGGTGCCGGTGGCGCCCGGACCGGCTCCTCATCGAAAGGTTCGGCGGCGCCCGGGGCGTCGTCACCGACCAGAATGATGGACTCAAAAGTGCCGGTGCGATCCCCGCGGGTTGCCTCGATGAACACCTCGTTGATGTTGGTCGATGCCGGATTGAATTCCAGAGAGGGGTCTGTCGAGCTGAAGTCTTCCGCCACCCGCGGCGCGGCAGGTTCCGGGGCCGGAGGCTCGGGCGGCGTCAGCGCCGGGCCGTTTGGCTGCGCCGCAGCGGGGGCCTCGGCCTGCGCCCGTGCGGGATCATCCGCCAGTGCCGCGAGCGCATTGAAGACGTTGTGGCAGCGGCCGCATCGCACGTAGCCCTGCGCCGCGCGCAGGTCGGTCGCGGTGACGGTGAGCCGCAGGTTGCACTTGAAGCAGACGGTGAACATACCGGCGTTCGGTCCTAGGCGCTCCGTGCCGGGCCGCTAAACGCGGCGCACGGCATGCAATGCAACCCAATCTTCGCGCACCGCAATCGGGCTGGTATCAAACCATGCGTCGTAGGCCGCTGTCACCTCCGCTGCCTGGTGCGCCATGAGACCCGAAAGAATGACGTGACCGCCGGGGCGCACCAGCGAGGCGAATGATTCGGCAAGCGCGCAGAGTGGACCGGACAGAATGTTGGCCAACAGCACGTCCACCGCGGCGGGCAGTTCGGCCGCGGTCGCGCAGATCACCGTGGCGTCCGCCACACGGTTCGCCTGCGCATTCTGGGCCGTGGCGAGCAGCGCCTGCGGATCGATGTCGTGACACCAGGCCCGCTCGGCACCCAGCTTCAGGGCCGCGATCGCAAGAATGCCGGAGCCACAGCCAAAATCGATGACCCGAGCGCCGCGCGGACAATGCGCATCGAGCCATTCCAGGCACATCGCGGTGGTGGCGTGGGTCCCCGTGCCGAAGGCCAGGCCCGGATCCAGCAGCACCACGACCGCGGCCGGATCCGTCACCACTTCGTGACCCGGACACACCCACAGGCGCGCGCCGAAACGCATGGCGTGGAAGTCCTTGAGCCATTCGCGCTCCCAGCGCCGATCTTCGATGATGCGCGGTTGGATACGGCTGCGATCCACGCCCAGCCGCTGGGCGAGCGCGCCGCTCACGGCACCGGCGTCGGTGCCGTCGAGGAACAGCGCCTGCAGGCGGGTGGCGGGCCACAGGCGTATCTCGCCCGGCGCGGGCTCAAGGACGGCATCATCGCGACTGTCCGTCAACGTGACCGACAGCGCGCCCAAATCAAATATCGCCTCTTCGGCCGTCTGCGGGGCCAGTCCCTGCAGCTCCAGGGTCAGTTCCAGAAACGGCATGGCCTTCAGCGCAGCCCCAGGCGCCTCTCCAGGTAATGGATGTCCTGGCCGCCGGCGCCGAACGCCTGGTGATTGAAGATTTCCTGGTGCAGCGCGATGTTGGTCTTGATGCCTTCGATGACCATCTCGCCCAGCGCGTTCTTCATGCGCGCGATCGCCGCCTCGCGCGTCTCGGCGTGGGTGATCACCTTGCCGATCAGCGAGTCGTAGTTGGGCGGCACGTTGTAGCCGGAGTAGACGTGGCTGTCGATGCGCACGCCGGGGCCGCCAGGCGGGTGCCACAGACGGATCGGCCCCGGGGAGGGCATGAAGGTCTTGGCATCTTCGGCATTGATGCGGCATTCGATCGCGTGGCCGCGGATCTGCACATCCCCCTGGGTGTAGGGCAGCTTCTCGCCGGCGGCAATCAGCAGTTGCGCCTTCACCAGATCGATTCCCGTGATCGCCTCCGTCACCGGGTGCTCCACCTGGATGCGAGTGTTCATCTCGATGAAGTAAAACTCGCCATCCTGGTAGAGGAATTCGAGCGTACCGGCGCTGCGGTAGCCGACCGAGCGCACGGCGTCGATGCAGCGCTCGCCCATGATCTTGCGCTGCCGGGCGGTGATGCCCGGGGCGGGTGCCTCCTCGATGACCTTCTGGTGGCGGCGCTGCATGGAGCAGTCGCGCTCGCCCAGATGAATGACATTGCCCTGACCGTCCGCCAGCACCTGGAATTCGATATGCCGCGGCCGCTCCAGGAATTTCTCCATGTAGACCTGGTCGTTGTTGAACGCGGCGAGCGCCTCGGCCTTGGTGATATTGATGGCGTTGAGCAGCGACGCTTCGGTGTGCACCACGCGCATGCCACGGCCGCCGCCGCCGCCGGAGGCTTTGATGATCACCGGATAGCCGATATCCCGGGCGATGCGCAGGTTCTCTTCCGCCTCGGGTCCCAGCGGGCCGTCCGAACCGGGTACACAGGGCACCCCGTAGCCCTTCATCACGCGAATGGCGGAAACCTTGTCCCCCATCAGGCGGATGGTCTCGGCCTTGGGGCCGACGAAGATGAAGCCGCTGTTCTCGACGCGTTCGGCGAAGTCCGCGTTCTCGGACAAGAACCCATAGCCCGGGTGGATGGCGCCGGCGTCGGTCACTTCGGCCGCGCTGATGATCGCCGGCATGTTCAGGTAGCTCAGCTGCGAGGCCGGCGGCCCGATGCACACGCTTTCATCGGCGAGCAGGACGTGCTTGAGGCTGTAGTCGGCCGTGGAATGCACGGCGACGGTCTTGATGCCCAGTTCTTTGCAGGCGCGCAGGATGCGCAGCGCTATTTCGCCGCGATTGGCGATGACGAGTTTTTCGAGCATGGGTTATTCGATGACAAAGAGGGGCTGGCCGAACTCAACCGGGTCGCCGTTCTGCGCCATGATGGAGGTGATCTTGCCGCTCTTGTCGGCCTCGATCTGATTCATCATCTTCATGGCCTCGATGATGCATAGCGGCTGGCCGATCTTCACCTCATCGCCGATATCGACGAAAGCCTTGGCGCCCGGGGTCGCCGCCGCATAGAAGGTCCCCACCATGGGCGCGGTCACGACGTGTTCGTTGGCGCGCGGCTTGGGCGGCGCTTCGACCGGTGCGGCGATGGCCGCGGGCGCGGGCGGGGCCGCCGCCATCGGCATGGGCGCATGGGTGGCAAACGCGCCGGTGGGCATACGGCTGATCCGGACGGCTTCTTCGCCTTCCTTGATTTCAATTTCCGCGATTCCGGATTCTTCCAGAAGCTCGATCAGCTTTTTGACCTTGCGAATATCCATGCCGACACTGCTCCCCTGAAAATATTGGTGTTCTGGTTGTCCGCGTTTTACGGATGGCTGACCGACGTGCGCGCCAAGAGCCGCGCGACGGCCCGTACCGCGAGTTCATAGCCGTAGGCACCCAGCCCGACGATGGAGCCGACCGCGATGTCCGAAAAAAAGGACTGGCGGCGGAACGCCTCACGGGCGTGGACGTTGCTCAGGTGCACTTCCAGGAACGGCAAACGCACCGCAGCAATGGCATCCCGCAGTGCAACACTGGTATGGGTGAAGGCCCCGGGGTTGAGAATCAGGAAGTCCGTGGATTCACGACCCGCCTGATGCACGCGCCCGATCAGCTCATGTTCGGCGTTGCTCTGGAAGGCCGTCAGCTCGTGGCCGCATTCCCGGGCCACGGCGCTCGCGCGCGACTCGATGTCAGCGAGGGTGTCGGCGCCATAGATTTCCGGCTCCCGGGTGCCCAGGAGGTTCAGGTTCGGGCCGTTGACCAGGAGGATTCGCGCCATAGGGATAGGACCATAGTCCACTCAAGCAAAGCGCGGCGAATTTACCCTAAGTTGCAGGCGTTTGGGTACCTTTAGCGGTAAAATTGCGTGAGATCACGACTTTCCGCCTGCGCCAAGAGCGCGGCCGGCGGGCTGTTGCGCGCGCGCAATGGCGAGGCTGCGCAGACCGTCGGTCACCGCCTCGCGGGCGTCGGTGAGAGCGCGCTTGCCGGCATCGACCGCGGTCACTTCGGCGAGGATCAGCTGCGCCTCATCGGCATGCAATTCGCCGATTTTGACCGCGACAATGTCGCCGTGGGCGTCGGCAAAAATCGTAAAGGGAAACACCGTCTGCATGCCGAAGGCGTTCACGGCGGCGAGCCCGTCCTTCTCGCCCATCAGTAGCGGGTAGGTGATGCCCCGCGCCTGCGCGTAGCGCAGCACGTCCTTCTGGAAGTCCACCGCGACGCCGATGATCTGGACGCTGCCACCGCGTTCCTTGTGCAATGCCTCAAGCAGCGGGATCTCGCGCTGGCACGGCTCACACCACGTCGCCCAGAAGTTCAGTACCAGCGGGTGGCCGCGATAGTCGGCGAGATGGTGCAGGGTGCCGTTGCTGTCCGGCAACGCCACGGTCTTCGGCAGGGTCAGCGGCGGCCCCCCGGTGCTGGTGGTCTGGGCGGGCGTCATCGCTGGGCTGGGCGCGGAAATCGGTGCCGACCCCGGTGCTGGCGGCCGGCGCCGAGCTTAACGGCGAACTCGCCGGTGCACTGGACTCCCGGCCCGGCAGCGGATGTTTGTCGAACACTGTGTGATAGATCAGGAAGCCGGCGGGCCCGGCGCCGGCCACCAGGACGAAGGCGACTACCGCGCGCGCAACCGGGGTCATGAGGCGGCCGCCGCGCGGCCCAGGCTTGCGGCGCGCGCGCCGGTGGTGGTTGTGGCGCTGCCGACGGCCTTGGCGCTGAGTGCCGCGAACTCCGGCGCCTTCATGAAGCCGACCACCCGATAGGGCGTGCGTTCGTGGCCGTCGTTACCGTAAAACGCAATGGTCGGGGGTCCATAGATGCCGAATCGTTTCAACAAGGCTTGGTCATCCGTATCGTTGGCCGTGACGTTGGCGCGCAGCAGCACCACATCCTTGAGTGTCGCCTGAACGGCCGGGTCCGTGAAGGTGTACTTTTCCATCTCCTTGCACGACACGCACCAGTCCGCATAGAAATCGAGCATCACGGCCTGACCCTTGCCCTGGGCCTGCGCGACCTCACGATCCAGGTCGCCCGTCGACTTGATGGTCTGGAAGGTAAGCTCGCGGTGCTGACCGGACCATGCGGGGATCGGGGCGAGCGGGTCGGTGCCGCCCAAGCCCGCGCCGACCACCAACAGCAGCGTATAGGCGCCGGCGATGGCCGCCGCGCCGCGCACCAGGATCGGCAGGTGCCGGATGCCGCGGGCGCCGCGCCACAGCAGCCACGCGGCCACCGCGGCCGGTGCGGCCCACAGCAGCAGGGTGGCTGCCGGCGCGACCACGCGCGTGAGCATCCAGGCCGCAACGCCGAGCATCATCACGCCGAACAGTTGTTTGACCGTGTCCATCCACGGGCCGGCCTTGGGCAACAGCTTGCCCGCCGAGGCGCCGACGACGAGCAGCGGCGCGCCCATTCCCAGGCTCATGGCGAACAGCGCCGCCGCGCCGCGCGCCATGTTGCCGCTCTGACCGATCACGGCAAGTGTCGCCACCAGCGGCGGCGCGACGCAGGTCGTCACGATCAGCGCGGAGAGCGCGCCCATGACGGCCACGCCCCCGAAACTGCCGGCGGTCTGCCGGTTGCTGGCCTCGCTCAGGCGGGTCTGGATCGCTGCGGGCATCTGGATCGTGAACAGGCCCATCATCGACAACGCCAGCACCACAAACATCCCGGCGAACAACACGATGATCCAGGTCTGCTGGAACAGCGCCTGCACGTGACTGCCCGCGGCGGCCACGGCGATGCCGGCGGCGGTGTAGGTGCACGCCATGCCGAGCACGTACGTCAGCGACAGCATGAAGGCGCGTGTCGTGGTGACGTTGGCGCCGTGACCCGCGATGATTCCGGAGAGGATCGGCACCATCGGCAGCACACACGGTGTGAACGCGAGGAGCAGCCCGAGCACGAAGAAGGTGCCCAGCACCAGCAGCAGATTGCCGCTGCGGATCAAAGCTGCGAGGCGATCCTGTTCCGAGACGAATGTACCGGCCGCAGTGGCCGAGGGCGTGGACCTCGCCGCCCTATCCGGCGCAGCCGCAGCACCGCCACCGCCTGCCGAGCCTGCAGCCGGCAGCGCAACCGCGAGGGTCTTGGTGATCGGCGGATAGCACAGACCGGCATGCGCGCAGCCCTGGTAGGTGACGTCGACCGCAACATTCAACGCACCGGCGCCACCCGGACGTGCCACCGGCAAGGTGGCGCTGAGCGTGTGCTCATAAATCTGCTGCGTGCCAAAGTACTCGTCGGTCTGGCTCTTGCCCTCTGGTAACGCCAGCGCGCCCAACTGCACGGCGCTTTCCGTTTTGACCTTGATGCGGCTGCGATAGAGGTAGTACCCATCGGCGATCTTCCAGTCGAGTCGGACGCTGTCGGGCCCGGCCGCGGTGGCGCTGGCCTGGAAGGCCTCATCGGGGTTCAGAAATTTGGGCTGATCGGCAGCGGCTGCGCCAGCCGTGGCGCCCCGCGGCGGCCGCCGGGGGCAGCGACACGCTCACGGTCTTGGTGATGGGCGGGTAGCACAAGCCGATTTCGGCGCAGCCCTGGTAGGTCACATCGACGGCGACATCGCCGCCGCTGGGTCGTGAGACCGGCAGCGTGGCGCTCAGCGAATGGTGGTAGATCTGCTGCGTGCCGAAGTACTCATCATGGTGGTTCTCGCCCTCGGGCAGGGCAAGGGCGCCCAGCTGTACCGCACCTTGCGGTTTCACTTTGATGCGGCTGCGGTACAGATAGCAGCCGTCGGCGATCTTCCAGTCGATGCGGATCGCTGCCGCGCCGGCAGCCGCGGCGCTGACCTGGAAGGCCTTATCGGGGCTGAAGGGCTGATGGCTACAGTCACTCGTTGCATTCAGTACGGCACTCATGGCAGCCGGGGAGAGGGTTGCGCTGTTGGCCGAATGCGTGATGGCCGCGGCGGCCGACTGCTGTGCCTGATCGGGGCGCGGTGTTAGGGCGAGCGCCGGCAGCAACAGCCAGGCGGCGAAGGTGACGATGCGGCGGGCGGCGAACGCTGGGACGGTCATTTGGAGTACACGCTCGGTGGAGTGGGAATCGCAGTGGGGCCTTCTACGGCGGTTGCAAGCCAAGCTAGGTAGGAACCGGACCCTGTAACGATCGGGACGGCGATAATCTCTGGTATTTCATACGGATGAAGTGCCTTGAGCCTCATTTCCAGAGCCTCATATCGGGCCGGCGTGGTCTTGATCAACAGCAGCTGCTCCGGCGTCTCGCAAATCTGGCCTTCCCATCGATAGATGGAGGTGACTGCGGCCATTCGGTTCACGCAGGCTGCCAAGCTCTCGTTGACTAAAATCCTTGCAATATCAACTGCTTGCGCCTCATCAGAGCAGCTACAGAGCACCAGAATGGCGGCAGGATCTGCACCGGGCTGCAAGCCCATAAGAATACCCCCAGGGGTGCGCGGCGACCAAAAAACCTCGTTGAAGCCTTGAATTCTGGCCGCTCGCCCCTATGATTAGCAGCCGTCAGGGTAGAGTGCTAACAGCTGCCCGGCTCATTTTCCAACCATTTAAGTTAAAAGCTTCCTAAGGAGCGATATCCATGAAGATCCGTCCTCTTCATGACCGCGTCATCGTGAAACGCCTCGAAGAAGAACGTACTTCTCCGGGCGGCATCGTGATCCCCGATTCTGCGGCCGAAAAGCCGGTTCAGGGAAAGATTATGGCGGTCGGCAAAGGCAAGATTCTTGAAGACGGTACCGTCCGTCCCCTCGACGTCAAGGTCGGCGACAGGATCCTGTTCGGCAAGTACAGCGGAACAGAGGTCAAGATCGACGGCGATGAACTGGTGGTCATGCGTGAAGAAGACGTCATGGCCATTTTCGAATCCAAGTAAGGATTAAAAACCATGGCAGCTAAAGAAGTTCGCTTCAGCGATGACTCACGTCAACGCATGTTCAGGGGTGTCAACATCCTTGCCAACGCCGTCAAGGCGACCCTCGGCCCGAAGGGCCGCAACGCCGTGCTCGAGAAGAGCTTTGGCGCCCCGACCATCACCAAAGACGGTGTCTCGGTCGCCAAAGAGATCGAACTGAAGGACAAGTTCGAGAACATGGGCGCGCAGATGGTGAAGGAAGTGGCGTCCAACACTTCCGATGAAGCCGGCGACGGCACCACCACCGCGACCGTGCTGGCCCAGGCCATCATCCGTGAGGGTCTGAAGGCGGTTTCCTCGGGTCGCAACCCGATGGACATCAAGCGCGGTATCGACAAGGCCGTCATCGTGGCCGTCGAGGAGCTGCGCAAGCTCTCCAAGCCCTGCAAGGACCCCAAGGCGATCGCACAGGTCGGCACGATCTCGGCGAACTCCGATGAGTCGATCGGCAAGACCATTGCGGATGCAATGGAGAAGGTCGGCAAGGAAGGCGTCATCACCGTTGAAGAAGGCTCGGGCCTCGACAACGAGCTCGAAGTGGTCGAAGGCATGCAGTTCGATCGCGGCTATCTCTCGCCGTACTTCATCAACACGCAGCAGAATCAGACGGCCGAACTCGAAAAGCCGTTCGTCCTGCTGGTCGACAAGAAAATCTCGAATATCCGCGAGATGCTACCGCTGCTGGAAGGCGTGGCCAAGGCCGGCCGTCCGCTGCTGGTGGTCGCCGAAGACATCGAAGGCGAAGCCCTCGCGACGCTGGTCGTCAACAACATCCGCGGCATCCTCAAGGTCGTCGGCGTCAAAGCCCCGGGCTTCGGTGATCGTCGCAAGGCCATGCTGCAGGACATCGCCGTCCTCACCGGTGGCACCGTGATCTCCGACGAGGTGGGTCTGGCGCTCGAGAAGGCCACCATCAACGATCTTGGCGAAGCCAAGCGCATCGTCGTGGAAAAGGAAAACACCACGATCATCGACGGCGCCGGCAAGGCCAGCGAGATCAAGGGCCGCGTTGAGTCGATCCGGCAGCAGATCGAGGAGGCGACCTCCGACTACGACAAGGAGAAACTGCAGGAGCGTGTTGCCAAGCTCTCCGGCGGTGTCGCCGTCATCAAGGTCGGTGCCGCCACCGAGATGGAGATGAAAGAGAAGAAGGCACGCGTTGAAGACGCCCTGCACGCAACCCGTGCGGCCGTCGAAGAAGGCGTGGTGCCCGGCGGCGGTGTCGCCCTGATCCGTGTGCAGAAGGCACTGCTGAATCTGCAGGGCGCCAATGAGGATCAGACGATCGGCATCAAGATTCTGTCCCGCGCCATCGAGGAGCCACTGCGGCAGATCGTGGAGAACGCCGGTGAAGATGCCGCCGTGATCCTCAATCGCGTGCGCGAAGGCAAGGGCAGCTTCGGCTACAACGCAGCCAGCGGTGAGTTCGGCGACATGATTGAAGCCGGCATTCTGGATCCGACCAAGGTCACCCGTCTGGCACTGCAGAACTCCGCCTCCGTGTCGGGTCTGCTACTGACCACCGAAGTGATGATCGCCGAGGCGCCGAAGGACGAAGAGCATGGCCACGGCATGCCACCGGGCGGCGGCATGGGCGGCATGGACATGTAAATGTCTTAATCGAATCGGCATCGGGAATCTGTAATATACGGACCATATGCTGACCGAATGGACGGGCTGCGGCGCAAGCGGTGGCCCATCCGTAAAAGACGCGGATCAAGACCCCCCATTTCCGCGCAATATTCAAACCCCGCCTCGGCGGGGTTTTTTTTGACCTGTCATTCGATCAAGGCTTATGGTGCGCCGCGCATGACTACGCAGATCAGGGTGCCCGAGGCGGCATCGCCACGGGTGCAGCGGTCCGCGCCAGCCGTGGCGGCCGCCAGCGATTTCGTGAGCGACGCTTGCGATCGCGACCCCGCGCTGCTGCCGGCGCTGGTGCAGTGCGGCGATCTGGAAACGGCGTTCCCCACCGATGCGGTCGGTTTCCTTGCGGCACGCGCGCCGGCCTGGCCGAGCGGGGCGGAACCGGATGAGGCGGGCTTGATGGCGGCGCTGCGCCGCTGGCGTACCCGGGAAATGGTACGCATCGCGTGGCGCGATCTCGCCGGCTTCGCCCCGATCGGCGAAACGCTGCTCGAACAGTCGGCTTTTGCGCAAGCCGCCATCGGCGTGGCGTACCGCCATGCCCGACGGATGCTCATCCAGCGCCATGGTGTGCCGCGTTCGGCCGCCGGGGTCGAGCAGGAGCTCATCGTGGTGGGGATGGGCAAGCTCGGCGGCGGGGAGCTCAACTTCTCCTCGGACATCGACCTGGTGTTCCTGTTTCCGGAACACGGCGAGACGGATGGCCCGCGGGCCCTCGCCAACGAGGATTTTTTCACGCGCCTGGGGCAGTTGCTGATTCGACTGCTCGAGGTGCGCACCGCCGAGGGGTATCTGTTCCGAGTGGACATGCGGCTGCGGCCGTTCGGCGAGAGTGGCGCACTGGTGGCGAGTTTCGGCGCCTTCGAGGATTACCTGCAAGGACAGGGCCGGGACTGGGAGCGCTACGCGTGGGTCAAGGCACGGCCCATGACCGGACACGCCGAATATGTCCGCATCTTCGACAGTGCCGTGCGGCCGTTCGTCTACCGGCGGTACCTGGACTACGGCGTGTTTGAAAGCCTGCGCGAGATGAAGGCGATGATCGAGCGTGAGATGGAACGCCGCGACATGGCGGACAACGTCAAGCTCGGACCCGGCGGCATTCGCGAGATTGAGTTCCTGGCGCAGTCGCTGCAGTTGATTCGTGGCGGGCGCGAACCGTGGCTGCGCACGCCGTCGCTGCTGAAGGTGCTGCCGTTGCTGGACCGCAGCCGACTGCTGCCGCCGGGAGCGGCGGCGGAGCTGCGTGGCGCCTATGAGTTCCTGCGGATGATTGAGAACCGGCTGCAGGAACGCGCCGATGAGCAGACGCACACGCTGCCGCAGCTGCCGCTGCTGCAAGCCTCGCTCGCCCAAGCCATGGGGCTTGCCGACTGGCAGGCACTGCGCGCCGATCTGGAGGTGCATCGCGAGCGCGTCAGGCGTCACTTCCAGTCGGTCGTGTTCGGCGCGGCCGCGCCCGCTTTGGGCGGTAGCGTTGCGGTGGACCTGGAGTCCGCCGACGCAGCCGATGAAGTCATACTGATCGCCGCCTTGGTGAAGCTCGGTTGGCGCGTCGCGCCGCAGGCCGCCGCGCAGCGGCTCGCGCAGCTGCACAGTGCCGGCTTCGTGCGGCGTTTGGATATTGCGGGGCGTCGTCGGCTGCAGGCGCTGCTGCCGCAGATGCTGAGTCTCATCGCACCGGTGGCCGAGCCGGATGCGACGCTCGAACGGGTGCTCAAGATCATGGAGGCCATCGGCACGCGCTCGGCGTATTACGCCTTGTTGAATGAGCGGCCGGAGGCGCGGGCGCGGCTGGTGGCGATCTGCGGTTACGGGGATTTTCTGGTACGTCAGATCGCGGCCAATCCGCTGCTGCTGGACGAACTCATCGATGAGCGGCTGTTTGAGGCGCTGCCCGGGCGTGAAGAGTTGCTTCAGGAACTGGATCTGGAAGTGGATCCGCTGCAGGAGCAGGATCCCGAACGCCAGGTCGAGGCGCTGCGGCACTTCCAGCAAGCCGCGGTGTTCCGGGTGGCCGTGGCGGATCTGTCCGGGCGCCTGCCGCTGATGCGGGTCAGCGATCGGCTCACCGAGATCGCCGAGCTCATAATCGAGCGGGTCATTGACCTGTCGCTGCGCCAGATCTGCGCGCAGTGGGGCGTGCCGATGTGCGGCAGCGGCGCGCAGCGGCGCCCCGTGGCTATCTGCGTCATCGGCTATGGCAAGCTCGGGGGGCGCGAACTTGGCTACGGTTCTGACCTGGACCTGGTCTTCCTGCACGACTCCGCAGGCGAAGCCCAGGAAACCGCACCGGCGCGCAACACCGAGAAAAGCATCGACAATCAGCTGTTCTTCGTGCGCCTGGCCCAGCGCATCCTGCATCTGCTCACCATGCACTCGGCGGCCGGCAGGCTCTATGAGGTGGACGTGCGGCTGCGTCCGAGCGGCAAGGGCGGCCTGCTCGTGACCAGCCTTACCGCATTCACCGAATACCAGCAGCGTGAAGCGTGGACCTGGGAACACCAGGCACTGCTGCATGCGCGCGCCGTGGCGGGCGATGTCGGACTGCGCGCGCGCTTTGAGCAGGTGCGCACGCAGGTGCTGCGCCAGAATGTCAAACGCGAAGGACTGCGCGCCGAGGTGCGGCGCATGCGTGAACGCATGCGCCGCGAGCTGTCGCGCAGCGCTCCTGGACAGTTTGACATCAAACAGGACGCGGGCGGTGTGGCCGATATCGAATTCCTGGCGCAGTACTGGGCGTTGGCCTGGGCGCTGCGCTATCCGCCGCTGGTCATGTTTTCGGACACCATCCGCCAGCTGGAGTCGGTAGCCTCGGCAGACCTGGTGCCGCAGTCCGTGGTCGATACGCTCACGGCCGCGTACCGCGCCTATCGGGAGCGTACCCACCGGATGTCGCTCGAAGGCGGTGCGAATGTGGTGCCGGCGACGGAATTTGTCATCGAGCGGGCTGCGGTGCGCGCCATCTGGCAGTCCGCCATGGTGGACTGAAGGCGCGACGGATCGCGTATAATCACCTGGTCATGCCAGCCACGACCAAACCGCTCATCCAGCCGAACGCGCAGAACCAATACACGATCTCCGCGGCGGATCTGCCGCTCGCCTGTCCGATGCCGGAGATGTACCTGTGGAATTCACATCCGCGGGTGTACCTGTCCATCGAGGATACCGGTTGGGCCAAGTGCCCGTACTGCGGCGCCGAGTACACGCTCAAAAGCTAGCGGTAGGGCTGGTAGGATTTTTCCTCGACAATGCGTGATCCGAGCGCGACATTGATGCGCTTCTTGATCGCCGCGCGTTCGTCGTTGCGGTGGTAGACCGCGCGCGCGAGCTCGATGAAATCCTGATCGAAGCTTTGGGCCGCCTCCTTGTCGCGGATACGGTCCTCGATGTCCCACAGCTGCTCATTGACCGCCTGCAGGGCCTGCTCATCGCCGGCCACCTGCGCTGTGGCGGTACCCAGGGTTGCCCAGATCCGCTCCAGCAGGTCCAGTTCCAACCGCACGTTGGCCGCCTTGGCGACATCGTGGATGCGCTGACGCTTGATCCTCAGGATCGTGATTTTGTCGAGCAGTTCCCCGGGGGAGGCAGGCACTTGCAGATCGGTCATGACAGGGATCCTAGCAAGGCATCGAGTTTCGCGGTGACCTGGGCCACCTTGATCAGGTCCATGACGCCGGGCAGCTCGATCTTGGTCGTCCACGGCAGCTCCTGCGCGGGCCGACCGCTAAACCGCTCGGCGGCCAGCGGGTAGGCGTTCACGCACCAGTTGCGCGACAGGTACGGACCGGTGCGGGCGGGATTGGTGGCCGCATACAGGCCGATGACCGGCGTGCCGACCATGGTGGCCATGTGCACCGGGCCTGAATCCGGGCTCACCAGCACCGTCGCCCGCGCCAGCAGGGCCAGCAGCTGCGGCAGGGTATCCTCGCCAATGCGGTTGGCTATCGGGGCGCCGACACAGCGCATGATCGCCGCACCCATCTCCTGCTCGGCGCTGCTGGGGGCGCCGCACAGCAGCACCTGCATGCCGTGCACGCGGCTGGCGTGATCCGCCACCGCGGCATAGCCCGCGGCGCTCCAATTGCGTAGCGCGTGGCTCGAACAGGGGCTGATGATGAGCGTCCGGGCGCCCTGCGGGATGAGCTTGGCGGCCTGGGCCAGCGCGTCGTCCGGTATCGGCACCTCCCAGCGCAACACGCGCTGGTGCACGCCCAGCGCGGCGGCAAACCCAAAAAAGCTGTCAAGGACGTGTTCACGGCGCTGCGCGGCGATGCGCTGGTTGGTGAACAACCACTGCAATTCACGGGCGCGGGGTCGATCAAATCCAAGTTTGACGGTGGCCCGGATCTGCCGGGCGATGAGGCTCGCGCGCAGCGCCAGCTGCATGTGCAGCAGCACATCGAAATGGCGGCCCCGAAGCGTTGCTGCCAGCGCCCGGCGCGCGGCGCGACGGGCGCGCTTCTCGACGGTGATAAACTCCACGCCGGGCAGCGCCCGCATCAGCGCGGATTCGAGAGACCCGATCACCCAGGTGAAGCGTGCGTGCGGCCACGCCTGCTGCAGGGTGCGCAGCACGGGCACGACATGGCAGGTATCACCAATGGCCGAGAGTCTAAGTATGCAGATGTTCTGCGGCGTCGAGATGAGACTCGGCATGGAGCGCGTGTGACTGGAAAGTGGCCGCTGGGATCCGAGGTCCGGCGCAAGGTCGTTGCCGGCGGCGCCATGCTATATGACGCTTCCCGTGCCGGCAATTTGTCCGCCGAGACCTTTGATCCCGTCCTGCTCGCGCGCCGCGGCCAGATCGTGGGCGAGGCCCGCGGTCGCGGCACGGCCTGGTTTCTTGCCGTGCAGGATCACTTCTGGGTGCTGCGCCACTACCGCCGCGGCGGTCTCATGCGCAGCCTCTCGCCGGACCGATACTGGTGGCAGGGGGAGGATCGCACCCGGCCATTCGCGGAATGGCAGCTCACCTACCACCTGCATCGCGCCGGCTTGCCGGTGCCGGCGCCGATCGCGGCGCGTTATCGCAAGCAGGGCTTCGGTTACCGCGGTGACATCATCACCGAGCGATTGGCGGATGTGTGGTCGCTGGCCGAGGCGCTGGAGGTCGCGGCCCAGTCGGTGACGACCTGGATCGCCATCGGACGTTGCCTGCGGCGCTTCCATGATATGCGCGTCTGCCACGCAGATCTGAATGCGCACAACGTGCTGATCGGGAAAGCCGCGCCCGCTGCGGGCAATCAGCGCGAACAGCATCAGCGCGAACTCGACTTTCAGCACGACCGCATCTATCTGATCGACTTCGACCGCGGCACGTTGCGCAAACCGGGCTTGTGGCAGGACGCGAATCTGGTGCGGCTGCGCCGCTCGCTGGAAAAAGTTACCTGGGGGCTGCCCGCCGAGCGCTTCACCGAGGATGACTGGCACGGATTGCTGGACGGCTATCAGCAGGAGCCGGTGCCGCAACCGGTTCTCACGAGCGGGTAGTGCGCGAAAACTTCGTGTTCTTCAAACTCACTGCCTATCTGCTCGCGCCTTTCTATCTGGCGGCCCTGATGTGGCGCGGCCGTCGCGAGCCCGGGATCGGCGGCGCCCTTGACCAGCGCTTCGGACTGGGCGGCCCGCTGCCCTCACCGGTGTGGCTGCATGCGGCCTCAGTCGGTGAGGTGCAGGCGGCCGCGATCCTGGTGGCGGCGTTGCGCGCACACGATGCGCAACTGCCGCTCCTGGTAACCGCCACCACCGCAGCGGGCCTGGCCCGGGCGCAGGCATTGTTTGCACCATCGGGAATCGCCGTGCGCTACGTGCCGGTGGACCTGCCCGGTTCGGTGCGGCGATTCCTGCGCCGCGTGCGGCCACGGCTGGCCATCGTGCTGGAAACGGAGATCTGGCCGAACCTGTTCCGTGCGTGCGCCGCCGCCGGGGTGCCGCTGGTGCTGGCGAGTGCCCGCCTGTCGGAGCGCTCTGCGCGGCGTTACCGCCGGCTCGCCGGCGCCTGGCGCGCGGTGCTGACGAGCGTGGTGCGGGTGGCCGCACAGACGGCGGCCGATGGCCAGCGATTCGCGGACTTAGGCGTGCCGGCCGCGCGGATTGTGGTCACGGGCAATCTCAAGGCGGATCTCACGGTGCCCGACAGTGTCGTCGAGAACGGGCGGCGGCTGCGCCAGGCGCTCGCGCCGCAGCGAGCGGTATGGGTCGCGGGCAGTACGCATGAGTTCGAGGAGCAGCAGGTGCTCGAGGCCCATCGACAGGTCTGCCGGACGCACCCCGCAGCCCTGCTGGTGCTCGCGCCGCGTCACCCGCGCCGCTTCGCGGCCGTCGGCGAGTGGCTCGAGCGCGAACAGGTGCGCTTCGTGCGCCACTCCGGCGGCCAGGCCGTAAGCGATGGTGTTCAGGTGCTGCTGGTGGATGCGATGGGGCAGCTGTTGGACTTTTATGCGGCCGGTGACGTGGCCTTCGTCGGCGGCAGTTTGGTGCCGGCGGGCGGTCACAATCTGCTGGAACCCGCGGCCCTGTCGCGCCCAGTACTGACGGGGCCGCACAACGACAATGGCCGTGACGTTGTGGCGGCGCTTAACGCCGCGGACGCGGTGCGCCTCGTCAGCGATGGAGCGCAGCTGGGGCGTACGGTGGCGGCGCTGCTGGCCGATCCAAAGGAGCGCGAGCGGTTGGGCGCGCAGGCGCTCAGAGTTGTCGTCGAAAATCGTGGCGCCTGCGCACGCATCATGGCATTGCTGGCGCCGCTGCTGGCGGCCGCCAAGAGCGGCGTAACAAAGCTTGCGGGCTAGCGCTGGGCCGGAGGCGGCCCGGGTGTGATCGGGCTGTCCTGGGGCGCGGTCAGCCATTTGTCGATCTCGACCAGCGTCGAGCGATCGAGCGTTCCGGCGGCGAGTCGCAGGTTGATGATGTCGATCAGATAGTCGTAACGCGACTGCGCATAACTGGTCTGCGCCGCCACCAGACTCTGCTGGGATTGCAGCACCTCCACCTCGGTGCGCGTCCCCACGTCATATCCGGCAGTCGTCGCCTGCAGCGCGACCTGGGCGGATTCCAATCCCTGGCGCAGCGCATTCACCTGCGCAATCTTGCTGACCAAGCCGGTGTAGGAGTCGCGCGCCAGGTGTTCCGTCTGGCGTGACACCACCTGCACATTGTCCTTGGCGGCGATCCAGTTGTACTGCGCCTGGCGGACCTGGGAGCTGACCAGGCCGCCACTGAATATCGGCACCGTGACCTGCAGCTGGATGCCGCTGCTGTTCGCGGAGGCCGGATAACGTGCACTCACCGGTGGGCCGCCAAACGCTGAAACCTGATTAACGGTCTCATTGTCGTCGCTGCGTGTCGCGGTGATGCCGATGGTCGGAAAATGTCCGCCGCGACTCACCTCCACGGCCTCGCGCGCGACATCAGCGGCCAGACGGCTCGAGAGCAGCGACAGGTTCTGGTCCATGCTGACCTGTACCCAGTGCTCCGGATCCGCCGGCTGCGGCGGGTTGAGCGCCATGTCCGCCCCGGGCTTGGCGAGCGACGGATAGTCCTGGTCAGTGATCTCGCGCAGCGCCTGCTGGACGCTGGCGAGCTGGCGCTTCGCTTCGATCACGGCGGCCGCATCGGCATCATGCTGTGCCTGCGCTTCCTTCACATCGGTGATCGGGATCAGGCCGACATCGTAGCGCTTGTTCGCCTGCTCCAGCTGCTGCGTAACCGCGGTCAGCGCCGACTGGTCGGCATCCACGGCGTCCTGGGCCGAGAGCACATTGAAGTACGCGGTCGCGACGCGCGTGATGAGGCTTTGCTGGGCCACCTTGTAATCCGCTTCGGCCTGCGCGACCTGCTTGTGCGCACGGCTCAAGGATTTCCACTGGGCCCAGGAGAACACCGTTTGCGTCAGCTGCAGGTTGTAGCCGCGCTCATCGGTGTAGCCATTGGAGGAGATCGGCAATATCACCGACTGTCCGGTGAGGGGGTCCGGATAGGACTCCGCCTCGCTGCCGTCGGATTTGGTGCGCGAAACAATATAGTTGCCGCTCACCTGGGGCAGCAGCGCCGACAATGCCTGAGGAAAGCTTTCGCGCTGGGCCAGCCGGGTGGCGTTGGCGCCGGCAATGGTTGGATCAAACTGCACCGCATCGTCGTAGACCTGGACCAGGTCCCGGGCCTGCGCCACTCCCGCCAAGGCCAGAGCGACCCCGACGACGACCGCTGCGTGCTTCATAACTATCCTTGTATTTTCAGCGTGTTACGCCGAACGTATTTGGTGTTGTACTTCACTATATCAGGTGCCACGCCGGTTGAACAAGCGCAACCGCGCGCCCCTAGTACGTGCCGACGCTCGGGTCGATATCGCAGGCCCACGCGTGAATGCCGCCGGTGAGATTGGCCAGCTGCCCGAAGCCCTTCTGCGCCAGGAAGTGCGCGACCTTCATGCTGCGCACACCGCCATGACACATGACTACGATTGCGCGGTCGCGCGGCAGTTCCGCGAGCCGCTGCGGAATTTCCATCATCGGGATGTCGAGGGTACCGGAAAGCCGGGCGGCGTCCCGTTCCCAGTCCTCCCGCACATCCAGCACGACCGGCGGCTGAGCGGAGTCGAGCAGCACTTTCAGGGCCGCCGGTCCGATCTCCACAATGCCATCCGGTGTCGCCATACGCTAAGTCTCTAAAAGATGAAGGCGGGAGCACGGCGCGCATGGATCAGCTGGTCGATGCAGGTCTCGAACAGGACGGTGCGCTGCCACTCGTTTTCCCCGATCCGGCGCAGCAACCGCGCTTCCTGGACCGGCGGCTCCCCGACGACCACGAACATGCGCCCGCCCTGGGTCAGCAGGGTGCGGAAGCGCTCATCGGGCAGCGGCATCGCGCAGGTCAGCACCACGACTTCATAAAGACCCCCAAAGGCACTGCCGGCGGCGCGCGCCGCGGGTGAGGCGACATCATCCGATGCGGCATCGGCGCTGATCACTTCGGCGTTGCGGATCCCCGCGGCGCGCAGATTGGCGCGCGCCATGTCCGCCAGATCCGCAAACAGCTCGACGCTGCGCACGCTGGCGGCATTGAACGCGAGGCAGGCCGTCACGAAGCCGCTGCCGGTGCCCACTTCCAGCACCCGTTCGGTGCCCGTAAGATCCAGCGCCTGCAGAATCTTGCCGACGAGACTCGGACGCAGCATGTGCTGGCCATGCGGCAATGGAATTTCGGTGTCCGCAAAGGCCAGGTATTTGACAGTGTCGGGGACAAACAGCTCCCGCGGTACTTTGCGCAGCGTCGTGAGGACGCGCTCATCGAGCACTTCCACGGCCCGCACCTGCTGTTCAACCATTTGTTCGCGGGCAAGTTCGGTCTGCATTGTCCATCAACTCCGTCTGCGGCCCATTATGTTATCCGACCCGGCATGTGCCGCTGCAAGTTACGGCTTTTCACCAGCCCTGCCAAGCGTCCGGCAAAGCCGATGCATATGGTTAATGCCTGCGGCGCCGGGGTAATCCTGCGTTATGCTGAGTGCAGGGAATAAAGGAATGCGGGCGCGAGAAAACCAACTCACCGCGCCCCGTCCGAAAAGATTAAGGGAATCATGACCATCGTCGGTCTTTCGTGCGTGCTACTGGCCTTGATCGCGGCCCTGTTGGCGGTGATATGTCTGCTGCAGCGCCGGGCGCTGGCGGCCGTTGATGAGGTATCACAGCAGGTGCAGCGGATCGCCATTGGCGGACGCTTGAGCGGGCGCGTCGAGATTCCGGGCGACGGGGCCGAAGTTTCCCTGCTGGCCACGGCAATCAATCACCTGCTGACCCGCGCCGCATCAGGTCCGGAACGCGATCGCGGCACGCCGCGGTTGTTCGCCGAGCTCGGCGACCGGATTCATGAGGCGGTGCTGGTTCACCGCGACACCATCCTGCACGCCAACCGGCAGTTCGCGAGCCTGATGGGCGTTGAGCGCGAGGCGCTCATCGGCCGGCGCCTCGGGGACCTGGTGCCACCCGGATACAGTGAGCTCGTCAACGAGAACATCGCGCATCGCCTGGCGGGCGAGCCGGCTGCCGAGCGCTACGAGATTGAAATGGCCGGCCTCACCGGACAGGTGACGCGGCTGGAAATCACTTCCGCCGTCATTGATTACGAGGGCGGCCCGGCGCTGCTGGTGACGGGGGTGGAGATCATTCCGACGCAGACCGTGCAGACGCTGCGCGCCATGACGGCCGAAGAGGAGGCGCAGGCGCGCCGGGACTCGCGTCGGGCACGCGCGCTCGAGTCTTTGAGCGACGCGATCGTCACCACCGATGAGAGCGGCATCATCGAGTTCATGAATGCCGCCGCGGCGACGCTGACCGGCACCAACGCCGATCTTGCGGTGGGTAAGTCGCTGGCGGAAATCGTCGAACTGGTGGACGACGATGACACCACGGCGGCGCGCGCCAACCGCACTTACCTGGCACTTCCGAGCGGCGAGCAAAGCACTGCCAGTCGCCGCGCCGTGCTGCTGTCTCATCGCGGCGGCGCCGAAAGCGCGGTCGAAGTCTCCTCGACGCCGATCAGATCCGCGCAGCTTGATGTGACCGGCACCGTGCTGCTGCTGCGCGATGTTACCGAGCAGCGCGGTATCACGCGCCAGATGTCCTACCAGGCGACGCACGATGCACTGACCGGTCTGATCAATCGCGGTGAGTTCGAGCGGCGTGTGACCGAGGCCAACGACAGCGGTCATCGCGGCGAGGCGCATCACGTGCTGTGCTACCTGGACCTGGACCGCTTCAAGATCGTCAACGACACCAGTGGCCATCTGGCCGGCGACAGCATGCTGCGCGAAGTCGCGAAGCTGCTGCGCGATGCGGTGCGCGACAGCGACTTCGTCGGTCGTCTGGGCGGTGACGAGTTCGGCATGCTGCTGGTGGGCTGCCCGCTGGAGAAGGCACGGCAGATCGCCGATGATGTCTGCCGCGCCGTCGGTGACTACCGCTTCATCTGGAAGGACAAGCTGTTCAACATCGGCGTCTCGGTTGGACTGGTCGAGATTTCGCGCGAGAGCGGCACGATGGAGGAGCTGCTGGCGGCCGCCGATGCGGCCTGCTACGTCGCCAAGAAGGAGGGCGCCGGCCGCGTTGCGGTGTACTCGGCGCGCGATGAAGCGCGCGCGCGCCAGACCGGCGAGATCCAGTGGCTGCAGCGCCTGCAGTCCGCGCTCAAGGAGAACCGCTTCCAGCTGTATCAGCAGACCATCGTGCCGGCCTACGCCGATGACGGAACCGGTCCGCGCATGGAAGTCCTGGTGCGCATGACGGATGAATTCGGCAATGAGGTGATGCCGGCGGAGTTCATCCGCGCGGCGGAGCGCCACAAGCTGATGCGACTGGTGGATCGCTGGGTGGTGCAGACGACCTTCACCGCCGTCGGGCGCGGTATCGTCGCGCTGCCCGACAGCCACACCATTGCGATCAACATTTCCGCGCAGACGCTCGGGGATCCGCAGTTTCTCGAGTTCGTCGTGGAGTGTCTGGATCGAACCGGTGCGCTGCCGACCCAAATCTGCTTTGAGATCAGCGAGGCCGCGGTCATCGCTAACCTCGAGCACGCGCGCCGCTTCGTCGGCGTCCTGCATGGCATGGGGTGCCAGTTTGCGATCGACGATTTCGGCGCAGGCGTCGCCTCCTTCTCCAATCTGAAGAACCTGCCGTTTGATTATCTGAAGATCGACGGCTCGCTCACCCAGAACCTGGCGCGCGACACGGTCAACCAGGCGATGGTCACGGCGATGATCAAACTCGCGCGTTCTTTGAATTTCAAGGTCATCGCCGAGCAAGTCGAGGAAGCCTCCGCCGCGGATTTCGTGCGGCGCATTGGCGTCGACTTCCTGCAAGGCTATGCCATCGGCAGGCCCAAGCCCTTGCTGATTGCGGCCTGAGACGCCCCAGGCGCCCCGATCCGGGCGCCTGGGTCCCCTGGCTTACCGCGCGCTTTGCTGCGCTGCTTCATCGATCACGCGCCGACACGACGATTGGTTACAGTTGGCGTCCGCCAACCCGTTGCGGCTACCTGCCGGGGGGAGTATAAAAAACCGGCACCTGACGGTGTTCAATGCCGGTCCTCGAGAACAAGGGGTCGAAACGCGTATGCAGCTCGCCCGACTATGGCGTCAGCACAAGGATGCCGGTTGTCCGTCCGAGCTGGTTGGCGTGGAGATTGCCGGTACCGAGGCGCGCGCGCTCGATGAGGAGATCACCTCGTGCGTGAGCGCCTTGTTGAGTCACACCCTCATCGTCGATGAGCGCATCGAGCGTCGCCTGGTCGAGGTGCGCGCCGATCTGACGCGCAGACAGATGAAGGCCGAGCCAACGGTCGCCCAGTACTGCGCGCGTCTCAATGAGATGGTGAGCGCCGTGCTGACCCGCGACAAGATCGGGCACTCGTAGCGCTGCTCCCATCCTTTACAGCAGCGGCACCAGCAGCAGTGCCACGATGTTGATGATCTTGATCAACGGATTGATGGCGGGCCCGGCGGTGTCCTTGTAGGGATCACCCACCGTGTCACCGGTGACCGCGGCCTTGTGTGCCTCGGAGCCTTTGCCGCCGAAGTTGCCTTCCTCGATGTACTTCTTGGCGTTGTCCCATGCGCCACCGCCGGTACACATGGAGATGGCCACGAACAGGCCCGTGACGATGGTACCGATGAGCAGTCCGCCCAACGCGCGGATTCCGGCGCCATGTCCCATCGCGAGGTTCATCAGCACCACGAGTACCACCGGTACCACGATGGGCAGCAGCGACGGAATGATCATTTCCTTGATTGCCGCGCGCGTCAGCAGATCCACGGCACGGGAGTAGTCCGGCTTCGCCGTGCCCTCCATGATTCCGCTGATGGTGCGGAACTGGCGCCGCACCTCCTCGACCACTGAGCCTGCTGCGCGACCCACGGCCTCCATGGCCATGGCGGCAAACAGGAACGGCACCATGCCGCCGATGAACAGGCCGATGATGACCGCGGGGTCCGACAAGGAGAACTCAGCCAGTTTGCCCGCCGCTTCCAGATTGTGGGTGTAATCGGCGAACAGCACCAGTGCGGCGAGTCCCGCCGAACCGATGGCATAGCCCTTGGTCACCGCCTTGGTGGTATTGCCGACGGCGTCGAGCGGATCGGTGATGTCGCGGACCGACTTTGGCAGGCCGGCCATCTCGGCGATGCCGCCGGCGTTGTCGGTGATGGGGCCATACGCATCCAGCGCCACGATCATGCCGGTCATCGAGAGCATGGCGGTCGCCGCGATGGCGATGCCGTAGAGTCCCGCAAACGAGTAGGCGGCCCAGATCGCCACGCACACCGCGAGCACCGGCAGCGCGGTGGACTTCATCGAGACACCCAGGCCCGCGATGATGTTCGTGGCATGACCGGTCTGCGAGGCGGCGGCGACCTTGCGCACCGGACCGTACTCCGTCGAGGTGTAGTACTCGGTGATCACGATCAGGGCGGCCGTCAGTGCCAGACCGACGATGGTACACAGGAACAGCGCGCTGGCCTGCTGGGGCATCAGACTTTTGGTGATGAAGTAGAACGCCACGGCGGAAAGCAGCGCGGATACCACTACGCCCTTGTACAGCGCGTTCATGATCTTGCCGCCGGTGACGCGTACAAAGAACGTGCCGATGATAGAGGCGACGATGGACGCCGCGCCCAGCGCGAGCGGGTAGACCGGACCGTTGGCGCCCGCCGCCGGCATGGTCAGTCCGCCCAGCAGCATGGTCGCAACGATGGTGACCGCATAGGTCTCGAACAGGTCGGCGGCCATGCCGGCGCAGTCGCCCACATTGTCGCCGACGTTGTCGGCGATGACGGCGGGGTTGCGCGGATCATCCTCGGGAATGCCGGCTTCGACCTTGCCCACCAGATCCGCGCCCACATCAGCGCCCTTGGTGAAGATGCCGCCGCCGAGACGCGCGAAAATCGAGATCAGCGAGCCGCCAAACGCCAGGCCCACCAGCGAGTGCAGCGCGAGCGCCTGACCGACGCGCGGCAAGAGCAGCGCGTAGTAGCCGGCGACACCCAGCAGCGCGAGACCCACCACCAGCATGCCGGTGATCGCACCGCCGCGGAACGCCACGGACAGCGCCGCATTCAGCCCCTGAGTGGCCGCTTGTGCGGTGCGCACGTTGGCCCGCACGGAGATGTTCATGCCGATATAACCGGTGGCACCGGAGAGCAGTGCGCCGATCGCGAAGCCGCCCGCCGTCCACCAGTCCAACGCGAGGCCGAGCACCAGCAGCAGCACCACGCCGACCAGCAGAATCATTGAATACTGGCGATTGAGGTAGGCGCGTGCGCCAAGCTGGATCGCCGCGGCGATCTCCTGCATCCGCTCGTTGCCGGCCGGCAATTTCAGGATCGCCATAACCGAAACCAGGCCGTACAACACAGCCAGCACTCCGGCTGCAATCGCAACCCACAACCAACTCGCGGCATCCATCAGCAAATCCCCCAAATCTTCATGTCCACACGACTTCTTGTTAACGCCCGGTGGCCCGGCCCGGGCAGCCGAAAACTTATATCACACAGCCATGCTAGCAGGCTCGACGGTCAGACTTTGAAAGCCGTTTTGAGCTTGCGCCGCACCGGGGCGCCTTTGATGCGCACATAATCCGGCAGACCGTCCTTATAGGGCGGATACGCTTCCCCGGCCACGAGCGGTTCGAGATACCTGCGGCAGGCCGCTGTGATGCCGAAACCGTCGGCGCTCAGAAAATTGCCAGGGAGCTTCTTTTCCTGGTTCGCGACCTGCGCCAGCGGCACATGGCCGATCACCCATCGGTAGGGCTTGGAGGATTTGCGCACAATGGTGGGCATCACGGCATTGTGTCCGGTGACGGCGAGCTCTACCGCGGCCTTGCCGCAGGCGTAGGCCTGTTCGACATCGACGCGGGAAGCAATGTGGCGGGCGGCGCGCTGCAGATAGTCAGCCACGGCCCAGTGAAACTTGTAGCCGTGGGCCTCTCGCACCATGTTGGCTATCACGGGCGCTACGCCACCGAGCTGCGAATGTCCGAAAGAGTCGCGCGTGCCGGCCTCCGCCAGGAAGCGACCATCCGCATAGGCGGCGCCCTCCGAAACCACGACGACGCAATAGCCGTAGTTATCGACGCTGTATTTGACCTTGGCGAGGAAGGCCGCCTGGTCGAATGGGATTTCCGGGAACACGATGATGTGAGGGGGCTCACCCGCCTTGCGTCCCGCCAAACCCGCGGCCGCGGCAATCCAACCGGCATGGCGACCCATTACCTCCAGCACGAACACTTTGGTGGAGGTGCGCGCCATCGAGGCCACATCCAGCGCCGCCTCGCGCGTGGAGACCGCAATGTATTTGGCGACCGAACCAAAACCGGGGCAGCAATCGGTGTGCGGCAGGTCGTTGTCGACGGTCTTGGGCACCCCGATGCAGGTGATCGGGTAGCCCAGCAGCTGCGACAGCTGCGACACCTTCAGCGCGGTGTCCATTGAGTCGTTGCCGCCGTTATAGAAGAAGTAGCCGATGTCGTGGGCGCGGAACACTTCGATGAGGCGTTCGTATTCGGCGCGGTTCTGCTCCAGGCTCTTGAGTTTGAAACGGGCTGAACCGAAGGCACCCGGCGGGCGTGTGTTTGAGTCCGCGGATGGTCTGGCGGGTTTCCTTGCTGGTATCGATGAGATCCTCGGTGAGCGCGCCGATGATGCCGTGACGCCCTGCGTAAACCTTGCCGATCAGGCGCGGATATTTCAACGCGGTTTCGATGACACCGCAGGCGGAGGCGTTGATGACCGCCGTCACGCCGCCCGACTGAGCATAGAAGGCATTGCGTTGGGCGCTTGTTGTGGTGGTTTTTCTGGTCATTTTGCGTCGCCGCTGGCGCTGGAATTGTGGCTGTGCAGAATAGCCAAAAACCTTGCTCCAGTCTGTCATCCAGCGTGTCTTTCCGGGGCTTCATTGACCGGGCAGCGCGTGGCCGGTAACGTTGCCCACCACTTCAATTCCGAAGAAGTCGGCACAAAGGCCGACGGGGGCCGAATTCTTATGCGAATCGTACTGTTGGGACCGCCGGGATCGGGCAAAGGCACGCAATCGCAGCGCCTCGTCCAAAGCCACGGCATTCCCCAGATCTCCACCGGCGACCTGTTGCGCGCGGCGGTGACCGCGCAAAGCAAGCTGGGGATTGCGGCGAAATCGGTGATGGATGCCGGCAAGCTCGTCGATGACCAGATCGTGCTGGGAATGATCAAGGAACGCCTGGCGCTGCCCGATGTGGCCAAGGGGTTCATTCTCGATGGCTTTCCGCGCAACCTTTCCCAGGCCGCCGCGCTCGAGGATTTGTTGCGACAGCTCAAGCAGCCGCTTGATGTGGTGGTGTTGATGCAGGTCGACAATGCTGAACTGGTGCGCCGGATCGGCGGCCGCCGAACCTGTCGCAATTGTGGCCGCGTGTTCAATGTGTTCACCTCGCCCCCGGCGCCGGGTGAGACCTGCCCGAAGACCGGTGGCCCCCATGCGCTGTTCCAGCGTCCCGATGACAATGAGGCCACGGTCGCCGATCGCCTCAAGGTCTATGACGAGAAAACCAGCCCCCTGGCGCAGTTCTATGATGAGCGCGGCCTGCTCCGCCGCATCGATGCGGAAGGCGCATTGGAGGAGGTGACCGCGCGCCTGGAGGCCGTACTGGCCGCCGCCGTGAAGCCAGCGGCTGCCGGCAAGCCGGCGGTGAAGCGCGCGGTGAAAAAGCAGCCTGCCAAGAAGACGGCGGTGCAGCGAGCTGCGAAGCCGGCAGCGCAACGTGCGCCTGCCAAGCGCGCGCCGAAGAGCGCCGCCCGCAAAGCGGCAAAGAAGGCGGTAGGGAAGCCGGCAAAGAAATCGGCGAAAAAATCGGTAAAGAAGACCAAGAAGTCGCCGGTTCGCAAGGCGCGCCGGCACCGCTAAGTCAGATATTCAACCATCCAGATCTTTGCGCCGAAGTCAGCTGCGACGCGTCAACTGAGCGACCGCGCTGACCAGCTCCTCGGCATCGGCGGGTGTGGTCAGGTGCATCTGGAATCCCGCATCGTGAGCCCGCACCGCATCCTCGGGACGCGCGAATTCGGTGAGGGCGATGGCGGGCAATTCCTGCGCACTCAACTTGGCGCGCAAGGCGCGGATCAGGTCATAGCCACTGCGTCCCGGCATGGTCAGGTCTGCTACCAGCACATCGGCATGAAACGTGCGCAGCGCCTCGAGCGCCGAGTCCGCGCTGGTCGCCGTCGCCACCAGCGCCCGGGCGCTGCTCAGGTGCTGACGCGAACGCTCGAGCGTCTCATTGTCATCATCAACCAGCAGTACTCGCAGACCGTGCAGGTCGACGCTCTCCAGTGCCACCACATCGGCTACCGGCTCGTGCGGCGCAAGCCGCGGCAGCAGAGCGCAGAAGGTCGCGCCGTGACCCTCCCCGGCGCTGCGGGCCCAGACCCGGCCACCGTGCAGCTCGATCACCTGTTTGACGATGACCAATCCCAGGCCGAGCCCGGGCGGCCCACGCCGCGGGCTTTCATTGCGGCCGAAACGATCAAACACCAGGTTCAGCGCATTGGCGCTCAGTCCGATGCCGCTGTCAGTGACATTCACTTCCCAGTTGCCCTGGGCGCGCGTCAGCGTGGTGGCAATGACTCCGCCGCGCGAGGTGAACTTCACCGAATTGTTGAGCAGGTTCCAGATGACCTGCTGCAGTCGCTGTCGATCGCCGAAGACCAGGCACGCCTGGGTCGGCAGCTTCTTCACCAGCTTCACGCCCTTGGCATCGGCCGTGGCCTGCATTGTTTCCAGCGCCGCTTCCACGATTTGCGCCAGATCGGTTTCTTCCGGATCCAGTCGCAGCCGGCCACTCAGTAGGCCACTCATGTCGATCAGATCATCGACCAACTGCGCCAGTATGCGTACGTTGCGGTCGATGGTCTGGCCGCCGCGCTGCACATCCTCGGGCGCAAGGCGACCGGACTCAAGCAGACGCGACCAACCGAGCACGGCATGCAGCGGGGCGCGAAGCTCGTGTCCCAGCGTCGACAGAAACTCATCCTTGAGGCGGCTGACGCGCTCCGCTTCGCTGCGCAGCGCCCGCTCTTCGGCGAGACGCTGGCGAAGGTCTTCGGGTTCCTGGCCGCCATTACTTTCCATGAGGAGCAATCATAGCGCTGCCAGCAGCCGCTCACCGATCACTTCGCGTCGCCACCCGGACATCAGGGCGCCACCCTGGCGACCGTCCGCCAGCTGCTCCAGGTCGCGTCGGGTGGCCAGGATCTCCGGCGGCAAATTATATTCGGTGGCGACGCTCTGGTGCACCGCTGATAACTTCTTGACCAGTGCCGACTTCTGCGGATCGGGTGCCCCACGGGAATTTACCCGTGGCAGCGCCAGCGGCATCTCGGCGGAGTCGATAAGTGCCATGAGCTCCGCGCCGTTGTGCTTGATGAAGCCGGGCTGCATGTCGGTGAGTCCGGCCAGCTCCTCGAGGCTGCGCGGCACCCGCACCACGATATCCCGCAGCACGGCGTCATCCAGTATCCAGCCGCGTGGCCGATTGCGTTCATCGGCACGCCGCTCGCGCCACGCCGCAAGCGTCTGCGCCAGTCGCGCGCGGTCGGGGTCGAGTCCCTTGAAGGAACGGATCCGCAGCCAGGCCTCTTCCGGGTCGACTGCATAGTCGCTCGGGTCCTGCAGCTGCGCCAGTTCCTGTTCCAGCCAGGGCATGCGGCCCAGGCGCGTCAGTTCCTCAATCAGATGCTCGCGGATGGGAAGCAGGTAACGCACGTCATCGAGTGCGTAATCGAGCTGTTCCGGCGACAGCGGGCGGTGCGACCAGTCCGCTCTTGTGTGTGCTTTGCTCAGCTCACGCCCCGTGACCCGCCGCACCAGTTCGGCGTAGCCGATTTGCGCGGGCATGCCGACCAGGGCGGCTGCGATCTGGGTATCGAACACCGGTTTGACGAATCCGGCGGTGGGCAGCAGGACCTCGATGTCCTGACGAGACGCGTGCAGCACCTTGACGCCGGCGCCGCCGAACACCGTGCGCAGCGGCGACAGGTCGGGTACCGCGAGGGGATCAACGCATAGCGCACCTTGCGCATCCGCGATCTGCAACAGGCACAGCTCGGCCCGATAGGTGCGCTCGCGCAGAAACTCAGTGTCGAGCGCGATGGCTGGAGCGTGCAGCAAGCGTTGGGCAAGCCCTTCAAGGCCCTCCCGGTTGGTGATCATCATCGTTGCCATTGATACGGATTTTCTCTGTTAATCTTCGCATTATGCACGTTCATATACTGGGAATTTGCGGGACATTCATGGGCGGTATCGCCGCCATTGCCAAGGCGGCGGGTCACCAGGTGACGGGGTCCGACCGCAACGTCTATCCACCGATGAGCACCCAGCTGCGTGCCCTGGGAATCGAACTGGTGGAGGGATTCGGGGCCGAGCAGCTGGACGCCGCGCCCGATGTGGTCGTTGTCGGCAATGTCATGACGCGCGGCGTGCCGGTGGTTGAAGCGATGCTGAATCGCGGTCTCGCCTATGCCTCGGGTCCTGAATGGCTGGCACGCGAAGTCCTCAAGGACCGCTGGGTGATTGCGGTGGCGGGCACTCATGGCAAGACCACGACCTCCTCGCTCGTGGCGTGGATCCTCGAATACGCAGGTCTTGCTCCGGGTTTCCTGATCGGTGGCGTCCCCGCCAACTTCGACACCAGCGCGCGCCTGGGTGCCGCGCCGTTCTTCGTCATCGAGGCGGATGAGTACGACACCGCTTTTTTCGACAAGCGCGCAAAGTTTGTCCACTACCGGCCGCGGACACTGGTGCTCAATAACCTCGAATTCGACCACGCCGACATCTATCCGGATGTGGCGGCCATTCAGCGGCAGTTCCACCATCTGGTGCGCACCGTGCCAGGTTCCGGCCGCATCATCTGGAATGCGGCTGATGAGCGGCTGGCGCAGACTTTGAAGATGGGCTGCTGGACACCCCTGCAGGGATTCTCGGGCGCGCCGGCAGCTGAGGCGCAGTGGCGCGCCGGCCCAGGCGCGGCGGCCGACTTCTCGCGTTTCGAGGTGCTCGAGTCCGGCACTCCCCGCGGCACCGTCGAATGGGACCTGATGGGCGCGCACAACATGGAAAACGCCCTGGCGGCGATCGGCGCCGCCCATCACGCAGGGGTACCCGTTGCCACGGCCATCGAGGCCCTGCGCAGCTTCAAGGGCATTGCGCGGCGCATGCAACTGCGCGGCCAGGTGCAGGGCATCCGCGTCTACGATGACTTCGCGCATCACCCCACAGCGATCGCCACCACCGTGGATGGCCTGCGCCGACGCGTTGGCAAGGGGCGGATCCTCGCGGTGCTTGAGCTGCGCTCCAACACCATGCGCATGGGCGTGCACATTGACCTCATTGCGCCGGCGCTGGCCGGGGCGGATGAGGTGTATGTGTACACACCGCCCGATCTGGGCTGGGACGCCGCGCCGCTGATCCGGGAACTGGGTCGGCGCGGACACGCCGTGGCCACCATCGATGGCCTGACGACGCTCCTGAGCGATCGGGCTGGCACTGAGGACAGTGTGCTCGTCATGAGCAATGGTGGCTTTGGTGGCCTGCACGAGAAACTGTTGGCGGCGCTGCGCCAGCGTTTTGCCGATGCCCCAGACTGAAGCGCCACCTGAGTGCGCGGCGGTTGAGCTGCCGCTGTTCCCGCTGCACACGGTGCTGCTGCCCGGCGGACCGCTGCAACTGCAGGTGTTTGAACCGCGTTACCTCGACATGGTGGGCCGCTGCATGCGCGCCGGCGCGCCTTTCGGCGTGGTGCGCATCCTGGCAGGGTCTGAAGCGGGCGCGGCGCGCGACATCGCGGTGATCGGGACCAGCGCCCGCATCATCGACTTTCACACGCTGTCGAATGGCCTGCTCGGGCTCTTGTGCCTGGGCGAGCGGGTGTTCCGCCTTGCGTCGCACCACGGGCAAAGCGACGGCCTGATCATCGGGATGGCGAACTGGTTGTCGCAGCGCCCGAGCGTGCCGGTCACGCCGCAGTACGCGCGCCTCGTGACCGTGCTGCGCGAGGTGCTGCCGAAGTTGCCGGCGGCCTATGCCCATATTCCGCGCGCCTTCGAGGACGCCGAGTGGGTGAGCTACCGGTTGCTGGAATTGCTGCCACTGGCCGCCGAGCAGCGTCAGCACAGCCTGGAACACCACGACACCCAGCAGCGGCTGGAGTGGCTCGCGCCGCTGATCCCTACGGCCGACTGACGCGCGAACGGTAGAAGCGGTTCAGCACCAATCCCACCAGCACGGTCCACCCGCACACCAGCCATCCGACCACGCCGTCGAAGTGACTGAGCAGGCCATGCAGCGGGTTGGCCGGATCGGCCACCGATGTTTCGCGCACGAAAGTGATCACCCACACCCACCCGGCGTGCAGCCCCAGGCTTGCTGCGATATTGCCGGTACGCATCCGCACCGTCGCCAGCACGACGCCGACGACGAACAGGCAGATGTAGGCGTCCGCCACGTCCAGGGGTGCGCAAAGGCGCCGAAGGAGCCGGCCAGCATGTCGAGGCCGCTGTGCCAGCCGGCCTGATCCGGCGGAATGTGGTACTAGCTGACGAAATGCGTCAAGGCATAGATCAGGGACGTCACTACCGTCGCCGCGAACGCGCCCGACTCGCGGGCGATGCCGCTCCACATGGCGCCGCGCAGAAAGATTTCCTCAATCAGCGCGACCGCGATGCCACGCAGCAGGCCCTCGGCGGCGATCTTGCCGAACGCCGCCGCGCTCAAAGCCACTCCCGGGCGTAACAGGCGCAGATGCAGCGCCAGCATGATCGCGACCACGATGCCCATGAGCACGACGCCGATGCCGAAGGCGAGCCCGGCTTCGCGCAGGAACTGCCGCGGCGGCAGCCCGAACCCGAGGCTCTCGCGGTCTGCCAGTCGCAGGCGCCTGGCGACCAGGAAGAAACCCACGGCAAGGGTGATCATGCCGAGGCGGTCGGCCACGCGGTGGAATGGAAAACCGAATGCCGGGTGCAGCAGCTGCCACACCGGGTAAGTGAGCGTCGCCATCACGGCGAGCGCCAGCAGGATCAATCCCAGGAACCAGGCGAGTGCACGCATTTGTGGGCAATTCCAACAGATTTGCGGCTGCCCTGCCGCGGCAATTGCGCCGAGTATTGTCGCCCATCCACTGCTCAGTGGTTCCAATGGAACTTGCCGCCGCCAAAGTCACCTTGAAGTCCCTGATCGAGGGCATCGATCCGGTCACGGGCTATCCGATTCCGAAATCGATGGTGCTGCATCACGCCACCGTGATCCGAGCGCTGCTGTGTGCGGTGGCGGTGCTGGCGGCGGATGAGGCCCGCATGCGGCGCCGGGCCCGACTGCCCCGCAACACCGGGCGACCCTGGCGTCCGGCGGAGGAGGCGCAGGTGCTGGCGGCGTTTCGCCGCGGTGACCCGCTGCAGCAGATCGCCGCTGGCCACCACCGCAGTCTTGCCAGTGTGGAATCGCGCCTGGAGCGGCTGGGGGCTCTGGCGCCGGAGCAGCGCCTCACGCGCAACCGGTATGTGACGGCGGAGGGTCGTCGTCCGCTCAGCTAGCGCCTCGTGTGCCGGCTGGTATCCTGCGGACCGACATGAAAGTCCTTTTCGTACCGGTCTCGGCGGCACGCGGCTTTGGCGAATACGCACGCGCGCGGGAACTCGCGCACGGCATTCAGCGCCGCTGGCCGCAGGCGCAGCTGCACTTCGTGTTGAGCGCGCAGGCGCCGTATGCCGCGCAATGCCCATTTCCGTCCACGCTGCTGCCCGGGTCCGCGACCCTGCACACGCCCCAGGTATTGGCGCTGCTGCGGCTCTTCAAGCCCGACATCGTGATCTTCGACAATGCCGGCAGAACGGCGCAAATCCGCGCGGCGCACGCCATGGGCGCCCGTGTGATCTACATCAGTTCGCGGCGCCGCCAGCGCGGCAAGGGCTTTCGCCTCGGCATGGATGCGCAGGTTGAGTGAACACTGGATCGCGTATCCGCGATTCATTGCCGGGGACTTGGGCGGCTGGGAGCGCCTGAAGCTGCGGATGCTGGGCCGACCGCAGGTGCGGTTTCTCGATACGCTGCTGCCCATTGCCGGTGGCGGAGCCCATGGCCCGACCCTGGAGCTGCGTGACTTTGTTTTGGTCGTGCCAGGCGGGGGCACGGCACATCCAGGCGCGCGCGCCGCACCGGGCATCATCGGCGCTGCGGCCGAAGCATTGGCGGCACGCGGACTGCGCACGGTGCTGGTGGGAGCGGCTGATGGCGGCCAGAGCACCGCGCTGACGCGACTGCCGCTGCTGCCGCAACCCCAGCTGGTTGACCTGCTGCGGCGCGCGCGGGTGGTCGTGAGCAACGGCGGCGATACGTTGCTGCAGGCGCTTGCCTGCGGTTGCGCCTGCGTCGCCGTGCCCATTGCCCATGATCAGGCGGCGCGCATCGCGCGCTGTCGTGAACTTGAGTTGATCCATGCCGCGCCGCTCGCGAGCGCCGCCATTGTCGATGCGGTGGCGAAGCTGCACGCCGACGATACCGAGCGGGCGAAGCTGATTGCGCGCGCGCATGCCGTGGGCATCAGCGATGCCATGCCGCAGGCGCTCGAGTGGATCGCAGCGCTTGGCGCCGGCGGCCCGCGATGAGCCGCATCGTTTTTCTGGATACCGTAAGTCCGCTGCCCTACGACACCCGTTCGTTCCGCGAACGGGCGGTGCAGGGCACCGAAGCCAGCGTGATGCGCATCGCCGACGGCCTCGCTGCCTGGGTAATGCAGCACAATCGCAGCAGCGCCTGGGAGCGCTATCTGCCGCTGCAGAGCATGGCGGCGGTTGAACACGTCGTCGTGATCCGCGAGCCGCGCGCGCTGGCGCAGGCCAAGGACCTGTTTCCGAACGCGCGGTTGCACCTGTGGCTGCACGACAAGCTGCGACCCGGTTCCAAGCGCGGGCGCCGCTTGCGACACCACGCCGAGCTCCTGCGCAGCGCCCAGGTCTCCATCATTTGTGTGTCGGAGACGCATCGTCGGGACGTACTGAATACCCTGCACTGGGCGGGCATCGGCGGGCTGCCGGTGTGCACGCGCTACAACCCGCTGGATGCGACGCTAAAGCCCGATGGCAGTCCGATCGATGATGGCCAACTGGTGTTCTTTTCATCGCCCAACAAGGGCCTGGCTTATGCGCTGGATGCGTTTGGGGCGCTGCGGCGAGCGATGCCGGACCTGCGCCTGGTGGTGGGCAATCCCGGTTACAAGGCCGAGGCGCTTGCCGCCCCGGGCGGCGTGCAATTCCTGGGACCGCAACCGCAGGCCCTCATGCACGCTCAGGTGCGCCGGTCGCTGTGCACCTTCCATCCCAACTTCCGGATACCGGAAACCTTTGGCCTGGTGTATGCCGAGTCGCACGCGCTCGGTACGCCGGTACTCACCCATGATTTCGGCGCGGCCGCTGAAGTGGTGGGCGATCGGCGCGAGCTGCTGCCGGTCCGGACCGCCTACCGCTGTTATGACGGGATCGCCGGCGTCCTGCCGTCGCGCTGGCGCGGGCTGCCGGCGCAGCTGGCCGGGAGGCTCGGACTGTTCGATGCCTATGTCGAGCGGGTGCGCGCATGGCGCAGTGGCGCGCGCCCCGTGGTCGGGCCGGACCCGCGCTTTGCCCTGGACGCCGTAACGGCTCAGTGGCGCGAGCTGCTCGGTGCCTGAGCGGCGCCCGCTGTGCCGCTCGCCATCACCGGTGTCGCCGTGATGCCCGCGCCGCGTAGCAGATCAAGCAGGCCGCCCTTGCCAACCACATGCAGGGCGCCGACGACGATCAGCACATTGTGATCGGCACCCAGGTAGGCCTTGATCTGCGGCAGCCAGCGCTGATTGCGCTCGCTCACCAATACTCGGTACAGCTCCGGGAACTGCTGGTAGGCGTCCGACAGCTGCCCCGCCAGCTGCGCGCTATCCCCGGCGCGCCAGGCCTTCAGCATCTGGTCGGTATCGCTTTCGGTGTCCTTCAGATCGTCCAGGGTCAGCTCCAGAAAGCGCGCCTGGTCCTCCTCTGACATCCGATCCAGCTGGCCGAGCTCCTCATCCAGCGTCTCAAGCCCCGCCGTGGCACGCCCGTCCTGTTGAGTACGGGCGATCAGCTGCTCCTCGACGCCGGACTGCGAGTCATAGCCCATCTTCAGGTACATGAGATCAGTGAGCGTCAGCGCCACCACCCACGGGCGCAGTACCGCCAGCTGCTCGAGCGGCAGGCCGAGCGCGGCGGCCTGCGCGGCCACGCGCGCATAGCGCTGCGGGCCGAGCGCCTGCGTCATCGACTGCCCGTCCGGATAGCGGCCGTGTTCCAGCATCCAGGCCGACACGCTGTCGGTGTCGAGCTTTGCCAGGTCCATCTCCATGACCAATTGGGTTGAGTCCGCGTAGGCGCGCGTGAGCGCGGGCGGCAGCGCGCTGTCGCCCGGCTTGAGTAGATGCACCGACTCGGCCAGGTACACCGTGTTGTGCGCGCCGTGCAGCGCCCACACGGGGCTCTGCGCCCGCGCGGTCAGGCTGCCGAGGAGGCAGAATGCAAGGAACCAGTGCCGCATGCGTCCACCCAGTAAAGATCGGTAACCAGACTGCCGTCAGCTTGCAATTCCAGCGTGCGAAAAGCCGGCGGCTGTGAATCGATGGCAAAGTCGTGTGCATGCGGCAGGAACTGCGCGCAGGTGGAGGGCGTCGCGAGCAGCCGTACGCCGCGCCGCAAACCATCGAATGACTGATGGACATGGCCCCACAGAACGCCGCGCACGCAGCGGTGCGCGTCGATGATGGACCAGAACGCTTGGGCATTGCCCAAGCCGATCCGGTCCAGCCAGTCGCTCGACATGGGTACCGGATGGTGGTGCAGGCACACCAGCACCGGGGTGGTGGCCGTGGCCAAGGCTCGATCCAGGAGCTGCAGCTGTGCTGGGGCCAGCTGCCCGCCGTCCTCCCCCGGCACGCTCGTATCGAGCAGCACCAGACGCCAGCCGCGCAGGTCCACGGTGCCGTGAGTGATGAAGGGCGGCTGGGCCAGGACCCGCGACAAGGCCCCGGCGTCGTCGTGGTTGCCGGGAATGCAGCACACCGGGACGCCGAGAGTCGCGAACTCCCGGCGGAACAACTCATAACCGCGCGGGTCGTCATGCACCACATCGCCGGTGACCACGATGGCATCTGGCACCCACGCATGCGCCCGAGTGTGAGCCATGGCCTGCGCCAGGGTCTGTCGCAAGCTGGCCAGGGGCTGGATGCCGCGCAGCACCGCCGCTTCGTCTGCGGCCAGATGCAAGTCGGTAAAGTGCAACAGGCGAAGGGGCATCATGAGGCGGATTCGCGGCTGAATTACAGGCCATTGCATCGTAGCAGAGCGGCCCTCGCCGGCCGGTGAACTGTGTCATGGCTGTGAGCGGGGAAAATGGGACGTGCGGCCGGGTCGGCGCAGTATATGTTTGATTGCTGCTCGTGCCGTATCTGGGGGAGAATGCACCTCCGCCCGGTGCGGCAACATGTGCTAACACGCTGATAAGTAACGAGGACTATTCGACATGGCGATCAAGGTGGGCATCAACGGTTATGGCCGCATCGGACGTAACGTGCTGCGCGCGCTGTATGAATCCGGACGCACCAACGAAATTCAGATCGTGGCCATCAACGATCTTGGGGATGCGAACACCAATGCGCACCTGACCCGCTATGACACCGCACACGGCAGATTTCCGGGCCAGGTCAGCGTCGATGGCGACTCGATGGTGGTGAACGGCGATCGCATCCGCGTGCTCGCGCAGCGTGATCCTGCAAAGCTTCCCTGGAACGAGCTGGGCGTGGACACCGTGCTCGAGTGCACGGGACTCTTCACCAGCAAGGCCAAGGCCGGTGCGCATCTGCACGGCGGTGCGCGCCGCGTGCTGATTTCCGCGCCCGGTGACAAGGACGTAGATGCCACCGTGGTATTCGGCGTCAACCACAATGTGCTCAAGGCCAGTCACACCGTCGTCTCCAACGCCTCCTGCACCACCAATTGCCTGGCGCCGGTGGCACAGATCATTCACCGCAATATCGGCCTGGTTGCGGGTGTCATGACGACGATTCACTCGTACACCAATGACCAGGTGCTGACTGACGTGTACCACAGCGATCTGCGCCGCGCGCGCTCCGCCACCATGTCGCAGATCCCGACCAAGACCGGTGCTGCGGCGGCGGTCGGCCTGGTGCTGCCGGAACTGAACGGCAAGCTCGATGGCTTCGCGGTGCGGGTGCCGACCATCAATGTGTCGCTGGTGGATCTGAGCTTCACCGCGGCCCGCGCCACCTCGGTCGAGGAAATCAATGGGCTGATGAAGGCGGCTGCGGCCGCAGGCGACCTGAAGGGTGTTCTGGCCTACAACGATGCGCCGCTGGTCTCTGTGGATTTCAATCATGACGCACATTCCTCGACGTTCGACGCCACGCTCACCAAGGTGGTCGGCGGCACGCTCGTGAAGGTGTGCGCCTGGTACGACAACGAGTGGGGCTTCTCCAATCGCATGCTCGATACGACTGTCGCCTGGTCGAAAGCCGGCTGATGAAAATTCGTCGCATGCAGGACGTGGCGCTTGCCGGCAAGCGGGTACTGATCCGTGAGGATCTGAACGTGCCCGTCGTCAATGGCGTGGTGACCAGCGATGCCCGCATCCGTGCGGCACTGCCGACGCTGCGCCTGTGCCTGGCCGCAGGCGCCAAAGTCTTCGTGATGTCCCATCTGGGTCGCCCGCAGGAGGGCGTGTACGACGAACAGTTCTCGCTCGCCCCGGTGGCCAAGCGGCTGGCGGAGCTGTTGGGAAAACCGGTCGAGCTGCGCAAGGACTGGCTTTCCGGGGTGGACTGCGAGCCCGGGCAGCTGGTCCTGTGCGAAAACGTGCGCTTCAACAAGGGCGAGAAGAAGGACCAGGAGGAGCTCGCACGCGCGATGGCCGCGCTGTGCGATGTGTTCGTGATGGACGCATTCGGCACGGCCCACCGCGCCGAAGCGAGCACGCACGGAGTCGCACGCTTTGCGCCGGTGGCGTGTGCCGGCCCGCTGCTGGCGGGCGAACTCGAGGCGCTCGAGAAGGCACTGGATAAGCCGGCTCGGCCGCTGGTCGCGATCGTCGCGGGATCCAAAGTATCCACCAAGCTTGAGGTGCTGGAGTCGCTGCTCGCCAAGGTCGATCAGCTGATTGTCGGCGGCGGTATCGCCAATACCTTTCTCGCGGCCACTGGCGTTGCCGTGGGCAAGTCGCTGCATGAGGCGAATATGCTCGATACGGCGCGCAAGCTGCTCGCCCAGGCGAAGGCGCGCGGCGCGGCGATCCCGCTGCCCACCGATGTGGTGGTCGCGACCGAATTCGCGGCGAGCGCCAAGGCCCAGGTGCGCGCCGTCGGCGATGTGCGCCCGGATGAACTGATTCTGGACATCGGGCCGGATACCGCGCGGGCCCTGGCCGCGCAGCTGCAGAGCGCCGGCACCATCCTGTGGAACGGCCCGGTGGGTGTTTTCGAGTTTGACCAGTTCGGCGAGGGCACCCGCACGCTGGCGCGCGCCATCGCGCACAGCAGGGCCTTTTCTCTTGCCGGCGGCGGCGATACGCTCGCGGCCATCGAGAAGTATGATGTGGAAAAGGGAATCTCCTATATCTCCACCGGCGGCGGGGCCTTCCTCGAATTTGTCGAGGGCAAGACCCTGCCCGCTGTCGCCATTCTGGAAGAGCGTTCATGATCGGCATTAAAAGCCCGCAAGGTCCCGTGGTCGCAGTCAAGAACCTGAAGCGCACCAAGATTGTCGCCACCGCCGGACCGGCGACCGATGACCCGAAAGTCCTCGCCGACATGATGAAGGCAGGCTTGAGTGTCGTGCGACTGAACGCCTCGCATGGGACTCGCGCCGATCTGAAGCGCCGCCTGGATCTGGTACGGGCCACGGCGGCGCAGGCCAAGGAATCGGTGGCCCTGCTGCTTGACCTGTCGGGTCCGAAAATCCGCATTGAAGGGTTTGCCAATGGGCCCATACAGCTCGAGGAGGGCGCAGAGTTTGCGCTCGACACGGCGCTCGACCCGAAGGGCGGCGATATCAATGTCGTCGGCACCGCCTACAAGAATCTGCCGCACGATGTGGTGAGCGGGGATGTGCTGCTGCTCTCGGACGGCCAGATCGTGCTCGACGTGATCGCTGTCGAGGGCACGCGCATCCGCACCCGGGTCAAGGTCGGCGGCACGCTCTCGGATCGCAAGGGCCTCAATCGCCAGGGCGGCGGCATCTCCGCCCCGGCGCTGTCCGACAAGGATCGCGACGACATTCGCTTTGCCGCCGAAGAGAAGGTGGACTACGTGGCCGTCTCCTTCGCCCGTGACGCGGCCGACATCAAGCTCGCACGCCGCCTGGTGCGCGAGGCCGGGGGCGATGCGCGCATCGTCGCCAAGATCGAGCGCCATGAGGCCATCACGAATCTGGACAGCATCATCGAGGCCTCCGATGTCGTCATGGTGGCGCGCGGCGATCTGGGCGTGGAGATGGGCTATGCGGAGGTCACCAGTCTGCAGAAGACCATCATCCACCGTTCGCGCGCCTTGAACCGCGTGGTGATCACGGCGACCCAGATGATGGAATCGATGATCCAGAACCCGATGCCGACCCGCGCCGAGGTCTCGGATGTGGCCAACGCCGTGATGGACGGCACCGATGCCGTCATGCTCTCGGCGGAAACGGCCACCGGCCGCTACCCGCTCAAGGCGGTGGAAGCGATGGCGGATGTGATCCGCGGCGCCGAGAAATATCAGTTTGGCCATGCCCGGCCGCGGCAGCGCGATGACACCAGCATGTTCCAGGGTACTGAGGAAGCCATCGCCATGGCCGTGATGTATGCGGCCAATCACATGGATGTGAAGGCCATCGTGGCACTCACCGAAACCGGTGCCACGACCTTGTGGATGTCGCGCCTGCGTTCCGACATCCCGATCTATGCGTTCTCGCGCAACGAGACCACCGCGCGGCGTGTGGCCATGTACCGCGGCGTCTTTCCGGTGATGTTCGATGTCGTGGGCTGCAACACCGTTGAGGCACTTTACAACGCCATCTTCGCGCGGCTGCTGGAGTTGGACCTGGTGCGGCAGGGAGACCTGGTGATTGTCACCAAGGGTGAGCTCTCGGGCGTCCAGGGCGGCACCAACTCCATGCAGATCCTCAAGGTCATCCTTACCTGATGCGCGCGCGGCCAGTCGTCGGGCTGGTCCTGACCGGCGGCGGTGCACGCGCCGCCTACCAGGTGGGCGTGCTGCAGGCCCTGACCGAGCTGATGCCGCGCAACCGCAATCCGTTTCCGGTCATTGCCGGCACCTCCGCGGGCGCCGTGTCCGCGAGCGTCTTGGCCTCGCAGGCTTCCCACTGGCGCAGGGCGGTGGCGGGCCTGGCGGAGGTGTGGTCGAACTTCCGCGTCTCGCAGGTGTTCCAGGTCGACACCTACCATATGCTGCTCGCGGGCGCGCGCTGGACCACTGCGCTCCTGTCCGGGGGCGTCGTCGCGACGACGCCGCACTCCTTGCTGAACAACTCGCCGCTGCGTGAGCTCTTGATTTCCAGAATCGACTGGTCCGGCGTGCGCACCAGCATCGAGCGCGGGCACCTGCGCGGTCTCGCCCTCAGCAGCACCTGTTATCAGACCGGCCAGTCCATCGCCTTCTTTGACGGCATCCCGAAAATCAACAACTGGGCCCGCACCCAGCGTGCCGGGCGGCGCGAGCAGCTGACCCTCGACCACCTCATGGCGAGCGCCGCCATCCCGGTGCTGTTTCCGCCGGTGAAGCTGGGCGACACGTTCTTCGGAGATGGCTCGATGAGGCAGTTGAATCCCTTGAGTCCCGCGATTCATCTGGGCGCGGATCGTTTGCTGATCATCGGTGTGCGGGCCCGCCGCGAGGCGGGCGTGACGCCGGAGGGCGGGGTCGAGCCGGTGCCCTCGCCGGGCCAGATCTTCGGCTTCATGCTGGACACGCTGTTCACCGACCAGGTCTATGCGGATGTCGAGCAGACCGACCGGTTCAACCAGCTGGTCGATCACCTGCCGGCCGGCGCGGAGATGCATACCCGCGTGCTGCGGCACGTGGACACCCTGATGCTCGCGCCCAGTGTCGATCCGCGGGTGATTGCGGCACGCCACGTCAAAGAGATGCCGCGCGGGCTGCGCACGCTGCTGCACGTGATGGGCGCCAAGGATGCCGGCAGCAGTCAGCTCGCCAGCTACCTGATGTTTGAAGCCTGTTTTACCCGGGAGCTGATCTCACTGGGCTACCGGGATGCCATGCAGGCGGGCGCGACCATTCTGGACTTCATGAACGGGGAGCCGATCGTGCAGCCGGCCATCGTCTCATCGCGCGTGCAGGTCACGTAAGATAGGCTCCGGACGACACTTCAGGAATCTCATGCAACACGCCCTTGCCGTCACCCGCGCGGGTGACTTTTCCGCCTGGTACCAGGCCGTTGTGGATCAGGCCGACCTCGCCGAGGAGTCGGGCGTGCGCGGCTGCATGATCATCCGGCCGTGGGGTTACGGCGTGTGGCAGCGGATGCAGGAGATCCTGGACCGGCGCTTCCGCGAAACCGGCCACGAGAACTGCTACTTCCCGCTGTTCATCCCATTGAGCTACATCGCCCGCGAGGCCGAACACGTCGAGGGCTTCGCCAAGGAGATGGCGGTGGTCACGCATCATCGCCTGAAGATGATCGATGGGGTGCTGCAGCCCGATCCGGATGCGAAGCTCGAGGAGCCGCTGATCGTGCGGCCGACCTCCGAGACCGTCATTGGCGCGGCCTTCCATCGCTGGATACGCTCGCATCGGGATCTGCCGCTGCTGCTCAACCAGTGGGCCAATGTGGTGCGCTGGGAGATGCGGCCACGCCTGTTCCTGCGCACGTCCGAATTTCTCTGGCAAGAAGGGCATACCGCGCATGCGACCGCCCAGGACGCACGCGAGGAGACCGCGCGGATGCTGGAGGTGTACCGCAGCTTCGCCGAGGACGTGCTCGCGATGCCGGTGGTCGCGGGCGAGAAGCCCGCGCACGAGCGCTTTCCGGGGGCGGACAACACCTACTCGATCGAAGCGATGATGCAGGATGGCAAGGCGCTGCAGGCCGGCACCGCGCACTACCTGGGCACGAATTTCGCCGAGGCGCAGAACATCCGTTATCAGACCGAGGCCGGGGACCTCGCCTTCGCGCATACCACCAGCTGGGGGGTCTCGACCCGCCTGGTGGGTGGTGTGGTGATGACGCACGGGGATGATGACGGCCTGCGTCTGCCGCCGATCGTCGCGCCGCGGCAGATCGTGCTGATTCCGATGCTGCGCGACAAGCCCGAAGATGCCGGTGTGCTGGAATTCTGCGAGGGGCTCGCGACTGAGTTGAATCGCGCGCAGGCCTTTGGTGAACCGGTGCGCGCGCTGGTCGACAAAAAGCCCGGCCGCGCCATCGACAAGCGCTGGACCTGGATCAAGCGTGGCGTGCCGCTGATCTGCGATATCGGTGCGCGCGATGTCGCCTCCGGCAATGTCACCTATATCCGGCGCGACCAGCTGCGCAGTGGCGAGAAGATCCAGTCGCAGGCGGTGCCGCGCCAGCAGTTCCTCGCCGAGGCCAGTGCGCTGCTGGGCAGCATCCACAACGCACTGCATGCGTCCGCCAAGCAGCGCCTGATGGCCAACATCCGCACCGACATTGCAAGTTTTGCGGCGCTGACCGAGTACTTCAGCTCCGCCGAGGAAGATTTTCGCGGTTGGGTGCGGCTCCCCTGGGCGCGTCCGCAGGGCGCGGCGCTCGCCAAGGTGGAGCAGCAGCTGAAGAGTCTGAAGCTCACGGTACGCAATGCACCCCTGGAGCAGGCACCGATCGGCGATCAGCGCTGCGCGTTCAGCGGCGAGGCGGCGCGCGAATACGTGCTGGTCGGACGATCCTACTGAGTGGCGGCCAGCCCGTTGTGACGGGCGATGGCCTGCGGAAAGCGCGACGTGAAGCGCGTCAGCAGCTGCTCCACCACGTACACCGAGCGATGCCGGCCGCCGGTGCAGCCGACCGCGACGGTGAGATAACCGCGGCTCGTCGCCTGGTATTCGGCAATGCGTCCGGAGATGAAGCGCTCGATGTCATCGATCAGGCGCTGCACGGCCTCATGGCTGCTCAGGAACTCGATCACCGCAGGATCCCGGCCCGTGAGGTGTCGCAGCGTGGGCTCCCAGTAGGGATTGGGCAGCGTGCGCGCATCGAATACGAAATCCGCATCCCCGGGGATGCCGCGTTTGAAGCCGAATGACTCAAAGGTGATGGTCAGCGGGCCGTCAGCCTCGTGACCGACGGTGCGGTGTACGAGGTGGCGCAAATCGTGCAGACCCAGGCGCGTGGTATCGATGATGCGGTCGGCGGCATTGGCGATGGGCTCGAGCAGCTCGCGTTCCAGCTGGATCGCCTCGGGCAGACCGCGCTGATCGGAACTCAACGGATGCTTGCGGCGGGTCTCGGCATAACGGCGCAGCAGTTCCTCATCGCTAGCCAAGAGGTACACCAGCTCGCACTGGATGCCACTGCGCTTCAGTTCATCGAGGAGTCCGGGAACCGTCGCGACCTCCTGGCGGGTGTTGCGCGCATCGAGACCGATGGCGGTGTGCTGATAGCTGGTCTCGGCGCTGCGCACGGTGTGCGCGATGAACGCCTTGAGCAGCGCCGCGGGCATGTTGTCGATGCAGTAATAGCCGAGGTCCTCGAGCATGTGCAGGGCAATGCTCTTGCCCGCACCGGACATTCCGCTGATAACAATGATGCGCACGTCGCGACACTAGCTTCGCGGCACCAGCGGCGCAAGTGCGCCCGGGCGGCCCCGGGCGCACGGCGCGGTCAGAGGCGGGCTTCGCGGCCTTCGCTGGCGCGATGGTCGCCGCGTTTCTCCTTGTGTTTGGTGACCAGGCGGTCGAGTTTGTCGCTGAGCGCGTCGATTGCGGCATACATGTTGGGATCCGACGCATCGGCATGGATGTCGCAGCCGCTCACATGCAGCGTCGCCTCAGCTTTTTGATCGAGTTTCTCCACGGTCAGGACGCAATGGACATCGATCACCTGATCGAAATGGCGGACGATTCGCACCAGCTTCTTCTCCACATAGCTCTGCAGTGCAGCCGTGATTTCGATGTGGTGACCCTTGACGTTTAGCCTCATTGGACGTCTCCTCTTTGGTGACGTGTTTACATTATCTGGAACCTGTTCTGCGGCGCTCATTGGATGGCGCGATGCCCATGCCCTCACGGTACTTGGCGACGGTGCGGCGGGCGACCGGAATTCCCTCGCCTGAGAGCAATTCCGCAATTCTTCCATCGCTCAGCGGATTGTCGGCAGACTCATCCTTGACCAGCTTGCGGATCTTGGCGCGGATGGCCGTGGAGGAGGTGCCGGAGCCGTCCGCGCCCTCCACCTGGCTGGAGAAGAAATAGCGCAATTCGAATACGCCGCGCGGGGTATGCATGTACTTGCCCGAGGTGACCCGCGAGATGGTGGACTCGTGCATGTCGACGGCCTCGGCGATGTCCTTGAGGATCATGGGCCGCATGTGTTCGTCGCCCTCCTCGAGGAAGGCCGCCTGGCGCTCGACGATGGAGCGCGACACCTTGATGAGGGTCTCGCTGCGGATCTCCAGGCTCTTGAGCAGCCAGCGCGCCTCCTGGAGCTGCGCACGCATGCTGGCGTGGCTGGCGCTGCGGCCGATGAGGCTGGCGTAACCGTGATTGAGGCGCACCCTTGGCAGGGTAGCCGCATTGATCTCAACCGACCAGCCGCCATGGTCGGTGCGGCGCACAAACACGTCCGGTACGACATATTCAGCCGAGCCTCCGCTGATGGTGGCCCCGGGGCGCGGGTGGCAGCCGCGCACCAGCACCAGGGCGCAGGCGATCTCCTCGTCGGTCGCCTTGAGTTCACGGCGCAACAGCGACATCTCGCGCCCGGCGACGAGCTCCAAGTGACTGCGCGCGATGGCGATTGCCGTCGTGAGCCCCGGGGTATCGGCGGCCAGGAGCCGCAGCTGCAGCTCAATGCACTCACTCACCGAGCGGGCCCCAACGCCCGGCGGGTCCAGTTGCTGGACCCGCTGCAGCATCTCTTCGATCTCAGCGACTTCGGCCTGGATTTCCGGCCGCAGGGTGTTGGCGATCTCCTCCAGCGGCTCCATCAGGTAGCCATCGTCGCTGATGGCATCGACGATGGCACTGGCGATGCCGAGGGAGCGAGCGGGCAGATGCGCCATCTCCAACTGCCAAAGCAGATGTTCCTGCACCGTCTGGCCGGAGGCATCGGCGAACTCCTGCTGGCGATCATCGTCCTCGCCGTTCCAGGAATTGTCGGCAGGTCCGACGCTTTGCTCGCCCCAGTGATCGTCGACCACCTCCACCTGCGGCTCCTGGTCGGCCGCGGCTGCCTGCGTGACCTCGGGCTCGGGCATGGGTGCCTCGACCGCCTCGAAGCCGCTGGTGGTATCGGTGTCCTCGACCGGCTCCAGCATGACGTTGCTCTCGAGCAGTTCCCTGATGTGGGCCTGCAGCTCGAGCGCCGGCATTTGAAGGAGGCGGATGGCCTGCTGCAACTGCGGCGTCATGGTCAGCTGCTGACCCATACGCAGTTGCAGGGTCGGTTTCAGCATGTTTCTTGCACTATGGGCACTGGACCCTTTGTAAGGTCTTGAAAAGACATCAGTTATGGACCAGCGGGTGGCGCTATAACCGGAACGATTGCCCTAAGTACACCTCACGGACTTGAGAGTTTGCAAGGATTTCTTCTGCGCTTCCGGACGCAATCACCGTTCCTTGGTTGACGATGTAGGCCCGGGCCACGATTCCCAAGGTCTCCCGGACGTTGTGGTCGGTGATCAGCACCCCGATGCCGCGCGCAGTGAGGTCGCGGATGATGCGCTGGATATCCAGGACCGAAATCGGGTCGACGCCCGCGAAGGGCTCATCCAGCAGGATGAAGCGGGGATTGGCCGCGAGAGCCCGGGCGATCTCCACCCGGCGCCGCTCGCCGCCGGAGAGTGACAACCCCAGGCTGTTGCGGACGTGGCCGATGCGGAAGTCCTCCAGCAGCTCCTCCAGGCGCTCCTCGCGGGCTTCCTGCGTCAGGTCCCCGCGCGTTTCGAGGATGGCCATGACGTTGTTTTCCACCGAGAGTTTGCGAAACACCGACGGCTCCTGCGGCAGGTAACCGAGCCCGGCCCGGGCGCGCCGATGCACGGGCGCGAACGTCAGGTCCTCACCGCCCAGGGTGATGCGCCCGGCATCGCAGGGCACCAGGCCCACGATCATGTAGAAAGCGGTGGTCTTGCCGGCGCCGTTGGGACCCAGGAGGCCCACGATCTCCCCGGCGCGCACCTCCAGCGAGAGGTCCTGGACGACTTTGCGGGATCGATAGCTCTTGGCGAGGTGACTTGCGCTCAGCAGGATCTCAGTCACGGTTTTTTCCCGGGAGCCGAGCCGGGCTTGGGCGTGATGGTCATGTGCACGCGACCACCGGCGGCGGTGCCTGCGTCGCTCTCGATACGCTTGTCGCGCACGTTGTAAGTGATGGACGGACTGTGCATGACGTTCTCGGTCTTATCCTCGGTCAGCCAGGCATCATCGGCAGCGTCGCCGGCAAGTTTGACGGTTGCCGCGGCTACGTCGTAGTAGATGGTGGCGGCGTGCCCCTTGACCAGCCGCTCCGATGTGGCGCGAGTCTGTTGGAACTGCGCCGGTGAACCGCTGACCGAGGCGCTTGCCAGTGCGCCGTTAGCGATTTCAACCGTTGCGCGGTCGGCATGCAGGTCGCCCTGACTCTCCGCCCGAACATGGACGGCGCCGCTGAACACCCAATGGGAGGTCTTGAAGTCCTGACTGGTTGCCTTGGCGTCGGCTTCGTCCGCCGCAACGCTGATGTCTCCCTGCGCAATTTTCACTTTGCCTTGCAAGTGCATCTGATGCGCGAGGTAATCCACTTCGGTCCTGTCGCATTCGTAATTGATGGGCATGCGGCCCGGACCCGTATCGATGGTTCCGGTGATGCGCCCCGCGGCGCCGCTCAGCAGGGCCACGACGGCGACTGCTGCCGCGAGGCGTTCAAGGAACAAATTGGCCATGGACGCCTGCTTCGAGTTTGACAGTATGCGCTTTGACATTGACCAGCAGGCCGCGTGCCTGCACCACCAGGCCCGCCCATCTGAGGGTCACCGCCGAGCGCGTGCGGATGATGGGCGTTTGTGTATCCACGTGCAGCAGGTCGGTGAGAATGTGCACCGGCTGATCATTGCCCGAAAAAGTTCCGGATACCACGACGTTGCCAGTCAGGTCGATCTTGGCTGAATCCTGCAGCGCCGTGGCCTGGTCGGATCGCGCCTGCCAGTGACCGCCCGACGTATCGTCGAAAGTCATTTGCACGTTGGTGAGTGTGATCACCTCGGTCGCAGGATCCTGGTCCACCTGTCGCGCCTGCAGCGTGTACATGGGCAGGCCATCGACACCCGTTTCCACAACCGATGCATCGGTGGCCGCATACCCCTGATCGGGTCCGGATGCATGGCTGGGCTGGGTCACGGTGGGCCCGGCCTGGCGCGGCGCCAGCGTCAGCCACACGGCGACCCCGGCGAGCACCAGTGCGAACAGAATGAGCAGGCGATAAATCAATGTCCTGATCCGTGCTGCAGCGGATGGGCCGCCAGTAGCCGGTCGCATACCTCGCGCACCGCGCCGCAGCCGCCGGCGAGCCGGGTCACATGATGTGCGGCGGCGCGGGCGCTCGGGTGGGCATCCGCCACGGCAAACGCCAGCCCCACCTCGCGCAGCAGCGCCACATCCGGGGCGTCATCGCCAATGTAGGCGCACTGCGCCGCGCTCACCGCAAGCTTCGCCGCCAGCGCGCGAAAGTCGCGGACCTTGTCGCCGCTACCCTGAATGACATGGCGAATGCCAAGTTCCCGACAGCGGCGGGTCACGGCAGCGGAGCGCCGCCCAGAGAGGATGGCGACGGCGATGCCGGCGCGCGCCAGGCTCTTCAACCCGTGGCCGTCCTTGATGTTGAAGCACTGCAGCTGCTCGCCGCGCGCCCCGTAATACACGCGCCCATCGGTGAGCACGCCATCGACATCCAGAATCAGCAGGCGAATGGCGGCCGGGATTGATTTCCGACGTGGCAGAAATCTCTCCTACATCACGCCTGCGCGCAGCAGGTCGTGCACATTGAAGGCGCCCAGCAGGCGCCCCTCGGCGATCACCGGCAGCACCGTGATGCGGTGTTGCTCCATCAGATGCACGCCTTCGGCGGCGAGTTCGTGCGGGCCGATGGTGCGACACTGGGTGGTCATGACGTCGCTGCATGCGCAAGGCGTGGACGTTGACCTGCCGGTCGAGCAGCCGGCGCAGGTCGCCATCGGTGAAGACCCCGAGAACGGCATCCGCGGCATCCACCACGACGGTCATTCCCAGGCCCTTGCGCGACATCTCCAGAAGTCCCTGCGCGAGGGTCGCGCCGGGGGCGATTCGCGGCAGGTCCGCGCCGGTGCGCATGATGTCCTCGACCCGCAGGAACAGCCGCCGCCCCAACGTTCCGCCCGGATGCGAGCGGGCGAAATCGGTGGCCGTGAAGCCGCGCGCCTCGAGCAGCGTGACGGCCAGCGCATCGCCCATGGCCAGCATCGCGGTGGTACTGGCGGTGGGCGCGAGGTTGAGCGGACAGGCCTCCTCCGGCACGGTCACATCCAAAGCGACCGTGGCATTGCGTGCCAGCGTCGAGGCGAGATTGCCGGTCAGGGTGATGAGCGGGGTGGCCAGGCGCTTCAGATGCGGCAGCAGGAACACCAGCTCGGGACTTTCACCCGAATTGGACAAGGCGAGCACCACGTCGCTGGCGGTGATCATGCCCAGATCCCCGTGGCTGGCCTCGGCAGCGTGCAGAAAGAATCCCGGCGTCCCGGTGCTGGCCAACGTGGCGGCGATCTTGCGGCCGACGTGCCCGGACTTGCCGATGCCGGTCACGATCACCCGCCCGGTGCACGCCAGGCACAGGCGGCAAGCGGCCACGAATTCCGGTCCCAGCCGCCCGCCCAGTGCCTCCACCGCCCGCGCCTCGATGGCCAGCGCGCGGCGCGCGGCACTGAGCAGCGTGGCATCGTCGACAAATCTGGCAGCGGTTGCGGCAGTCATGCAGGGTTCTCCGCGGCAAGAATACCCTGACAAGGGCGCCGGTGCCGCTCGCCTTGAGGCCTCAGGTCGGGCATTTGCTACCATGGGTGTGCATGAACCCCGATAAAGTTGCTGAACTGATCCGCGCCGGACTGCCGGGCGCGCAGGTGTGGGTCCAGTCGCCCGACAACACCCATTATTCCGCCAGAATCGTGGCGCAGGCTTTTGTCGGCAAACGCGGCATTGCGCGCCACCAGCTGGTCTATGCCACGCTCGGGGAGCTGGTGGGCCGCGAGATCCACGCCTTGTCGATTGAAGCCTTCACTCCCGATGAGTGGTCGGCGCGCGAGTCTTAAGGGCCCATGGACAAATTACAGATTACGGGCGGCGTGCCGCTCGAGGGCGAAGTGCGCATCTCCGGCGCCAAGAATGCGACCCTGCCGATACTGGCTGCGGGTCTTTTGGCCTCGGAGCCGGTGACCATCTGCAACGTGCCGCATCTGAAGGATGTGACCACGACCATCGAGCTGCTCGGGCGCATGGGCGTCAGTGTGACCATCGCCGAGGGGCTGCGGATCGAGGTCGATGCCTCGACCTTGCGGGAGTGCTTCGCGCCGTACGATCTGGTGAAAACCATGCGCGCCTCGATACTGGTGCTGGGTCCGCTGGTGGCGCGCTTCGGTCGCGCGGATGTCTCCCTGCCGGGTGGCTGCGCCATTGGCGCCCGTCCGGTGAACATTCATGTGGCCGGCCTGCAGGCCATGGGCGCCGAGATCCAGATCGAGGGCGGCTACATCCGCGCCCGCGCCGGGCGCCTGAAGGGGGCGCGCCTGGTGCTCGATGCGGTAACGGTGACCGGCACCGAGAACCTGATGATGGCGGCGACGCTCGCCGATGGCGAGACCGTCCTGGAAAACGCGGCGCGCGAGCCGGAGGTGGTGGATCTGGCCAACTTCCTGATCGCCATGGGTGCAAAGATCAAAGGCGCCGGCACCGACAAGATTGTGATCCAGGGTGTGACCAAGCTGCACGGCACCACCTACGAGGTGCTGCCCGACCGCATCGAAAGCGGCACCTACCTGGTGGCGGGGGCCATCACCCGCGGCCACGTGCGCATCAAGCATACCCGCCCGGAGCATCTGGATGCCGTCACCGCCAAACTTCGCGAAGCCGGTGCGACCGTGACCATCGGCGACAACTGGATCGAAGTGGACATGCGCGGCCGGCGGCCACGCGCCGTCGATGTGCGCACCGCCCCTTACCCGGCATTCCCGACGGACATGCAGGCGCAGTTCGCGGCACTCAATACCGTGGCGGTGGGCGTCGGCACCATCATCGAGACCATTTTCGAGAATCGTTTCATGCACATGCTGGAGATGCGGCGCCTGGGGGCGGAGATCCGGCTTGAGGGGAACACCGCCATCATCCGCGGTGTCGAACGGTTGACCGCAGCGCCGGTGATGGCCACCGATCTGCGCGCTTCGGCGAGCCTGGTGCTCGCGGGGCTGGTCGCCGAGGGGCGCACCGAAATCGAGCGCATCTATCACATCGACCGCGGCTACGAGACCATCGAGGAGAAGCTCGCCGGCATCGGCGCGCAAATCCGTCGCGTACCCAATTAACGGGAGTACCACATGCAACTGGGAATGATTGGTCTGGGGCGCATGGGCGCCAACATGGTGAAACGCCTGTTGCGCAGTGGGCATGAGATCGTCGGGTTCGCGACCGACGCCGCCGCCGTCAAGGCGGTCACGGCGGATGGCGCCAAGGGCGTCAGTACGCTCGCCGATCTGGTCAAGAGCCTGGCCGCACCGCGCGCCATCTGGCTGATGGTTCCGGCCAGTGCCGTCGACCGCGTCATTGCACAGCTTGCGCCGCTGCTCAGCGCCGGCGACATCCTCATCGACGGCGGCAACTCGCACTACCACGATGACATCCGGCGGGCCGATGAGCTCGCGAAGTCGAACATCCATTTTGTCGATGTCGGCACCAGCGGCGGGGTGTTGGGCCTGGAGCGCGGCTACTGCCAGATGATTGGCGGGGAGAAGGAGATCATCGAGCATCTGGATCCGATTTTTGCGACCCTGGCGCCGGGCGGTTCGCCCCCGTCCGCGGCAGAGCGTGCCGCGCACGGTACTGCGGCGCAGGGCTATCTGCATTGCGGCGGCAACGGCGGCGGCCACTTCGTGAAGATGGTCCACAACGGCATCGAATACGGGCTGATGGCGGCCTACGCGGAAGGCTTCAATATCCTCAAGCACGCCAACATCGGGCTGGATCACAAAGGTGGCGAGGATGCCGAAACCGCACCGCTCGCCCAGCCGCGCCTGTTCCAGTACTCCTTCGATGTGGCGCAGGTCGCCGAAGTGTGGCGGCGCGGAAGCATCATCACCTCGCAGTTGCTGGATCTGACGGCGGAGGCGCTGGCGCGTGATCCGGCACTGACGGGCTTCGCGGGCCGGGTTTCCGACTCCGGTGAGGGCCGCTGGACGGTCGAGGCCGCGATCGAGGAGGGGGTGCCGGCGCACGTGCTCACGGCGGCGCTGTATGCGCGCTTCGAGTCGCGCGGTCGCGCGGAGTTCGCCGACAAGGTGCTCTCGGCCATGCGCCTGGGCTTCGGCGGTCACATCGAGTCCAAGGGCTAGCATGGGCACCGCCAGCCGCGAAGAGGCCGATGCCCTGGTGCTGTTCGGCGCCACGGGGGATCTGTGCCACCGCAAGATCTTTCCGTCGCTGTATCAACTGGTGCGCCGGGGGCGGCTGAAGATCCCGGTGATCGGCGTCGCCAAGGCGGGCTGGACCCGCGTGCAGCTGATCGAGCGCCTGCGCGACAGTTTGAAACACTGTGTGCCGGACGCCGATCCGGCCGTGGTCGAGCGGCTCGTGGCGCTGATCCAGTATGTGGACGGGGACTACGGTGCGCTTGAAACCTTCCAGCAGCTGCGCAAGCTCCTGGACACCGCGCAGCATCCGCTGCATTACCTCGCGATTCCGCCGAGCATGTTTCCGGTGGTCATCACGCAATTGGCAGCCGCGGATTGCGACAAGGGCGCGCGCGTGGTGATCGAGAAACCCTTCGGCCGGGATCTGGCGAGCGCGCATGCCTTGAATCAGACGCTGCACCGGATTTTCGAGGAGCGGTCGATTTTCCGCATCGACCATTACCTGGGCAAGGAGCCGGTGCAGAACCTGTTGTACTTCCGCTTTGCCAATTCATTTCTTGAGCCCATCTGGAACCGCAACTACGTGGCGAGCGTCCAGATCACCATGGCGGAGAACATCGGCGTGGCGGGCCGCGGCAAGTTCTATGACGAAGCGGGCGCGATCCGCGATGTGGTGCAGAACCACCTGCTGCAGGTCGTGGCGTTTCTGGCCATGGAGCCGCCGGTCAACGGCAGCGGCGATGCGCTGCGCGATGAGAAGGTGAAGGTTTTCCGCGCCATGCGGCCGCTCGCGCCGCAGGATCTGGTGCGCGGCCAGTTCAAGGGCTACCGGGATGAACCGGGGGTCGCGCCGGATTCAAAGGTCGAGACCTTCGCGGCATTGCGGCTGTCCATCGATTCGTGGCGCTGGAGCGGCGTGCCGTTCTACCTGCGCGCCGGCAAGTGTCTGCCGGTGGAGGCCACCGAAGTGGTCGTGGAGCTGCGGCCGCCGCCGGCGCGCGTATTCGGCGATGCGCCGCCCTGTCAGCCCAATTATGTTCGCTTCCGCGTCGGTCCCGATGTGGCCATCGCCATGGGCGCCCACGTGAAGCTCGCCGGCGAACGCATGGTGGGCCGCGAGGTTGAGCTGTTCGTGGATCAGAAAGGTCCGGAGGAAATGGAGCCCTATGAGCGCCTGATCGGGGATGCGATCAGCGGGGATTCCACCCTGTTCGCGCGCGAAGATGAGGTCGAGGCCGCCTGGGCCGTCGTCGATCCGGTGTTGAACGAGGCCACCCCGGTGTATCAGTACCAGCCGGATACCTGGGGGCCGGCCGAGGCTTTCAACATCATCGGCGGTGAGTGCGGCTGGCACGATCCGGGTGCCACGGCCGAAAGCTGGACGCGCTGGCCTATGCGGGGCTAGCGGCCGCATCGGCCCAGACGTGCACGGCCTGGCAGGCGCGCACGGCCTGCCAGGCCGTGAGATCCGCCTCGCGCCGCAAGAGTGCGGCGAGCGCGCTTTGCTTGTCAGCCCCGGCCACCACGAAGATCAGCTCATCCACCCGCTCCAACACCGAGGGGGTGACGCTGACCGCGTCGCGTCCGTCGGGGCGATGCACACTGATGGCGAGCCGCCCGCGGGCGCGCGCCAGGTCAGCGGCGCTGAACAGCGAGGCGGTATGACCATCCGCGCCCAGGCCCAACAGGCCCAGGGTGATCCGTCGGCCCCCGCTCAGCAGCTGCGCGAGCCGCCGCTCGCTGTCCAGGGTGGCCTCGGCGAGTGGCAATTCGGTGCGGATGCGCAGCACCTGCGCGGCACTCACCCCCAGCGAGGTGAGCAGGGCGCGGCTTTGGTGAAAATTGCTCTGGTCCGAATCCGAGGGCACGTAGCGCTCGTCGGAAAAAAGCAGCACGAGTCCCGGTGCCGGGGTGAGTTCGCGTGTGGCGAGTTGCAGGTACGCCGGTATCGGTGTGCTGCCCCCGGAGAGCATGACCGCAGGATGGTCGCCGCTGCCGCCGGTCAGCACCTGCCGCAGGCGCTCCTCGAGGGCCGACTGCAACTGCGCGCGATCCGCGAAACGGCGCAGCGTGACACTGGCCTGCGAGGGGTGCGGCGGGGGTTGCTGCGTCATCACATCGCGCTCCTCAAAGGTCCTTGGGGCGCTGTCGCACCGTGATGGTTGACTGGAACATGGCGCGGCCGCGCACCCCGACGACCCGGACCGTTGCGCCCGGCGCCGTGCTGGCGATTTTCACCAATAAGTCCTGCGAGCTTTTTACCGCCTTGCCATCCACGCCGGTGATGATGTCACCGGCGAGCAGGTGCGCCTCCACCGCCGGGCTCTGCGGGTACAGCCTGACCAGGACCACCCCAGCCCGGGCGAGGCCGAAGCGGGCTGACTGCTCGTCACTGAAATCCTCCGGCACGATGCCGATCCAGCCGCGGACGACCTTGCCATGGGCGATCAGGTCATGCATGACCCCGCGCACCATATTCACCGGAATGGCAAAGCCAATCCCTTCCACACCGGCCGTTTTCGCCACGATGGCGGTATTGATTCCCACCAACTCACCGCGGGTGTTGATCAGGGCACCGCCGGAATTGCCGGGATTGATGGCGGCGTCGGTCTGGATGAAATTCTCCAGTATCGCAAGCCCCAGCTGCCCCCGACCCGTGGCGCTGACGATGCCATGCGTGACGGTCTGCGACAGTCCCAGCGGATTGCCGATGGCGAGGACCACGTCCCCGACCTGCAATTTGTCCGAGTGCCCGAAGGCCATGACGGGCAGGTGAGCGAGGCTGATTTTGAGCAGCGCCAGATCGGAGTCCGGGTCCCTGCCGACCACCCGGGCGACGGCCACACGGCGGTCGGCCAGCTGCACCCATACCTGGTCGGCGTTTTCAATGACGTGGTTGTTGGTGGCGACGTGGCCCTCATCGTCCACGATGACGCCCGAGCCGAGGCTGCGCTCGGTGAGATTGCGGAAGCGGGGCGCCGTGTCGCCAAACAATGCCCCCAGCCCCGGCGCCACCTGTTCGGTGACGGTCCGGGAGGTATAGATGTTGACCACGGCCGGCGCTGCGCGCTGTACCGCATCCGCATAGGACCAGGCATCGTGGCCGGGGAACAGGGTGGCTGGCGGGTCGCCCTCTGAACGAGCCGTTGCGTCGGATTTTTCAACTGTGCTCGAAGCGGCGCCCTGATAAGGTCGCTGGACCACCGCGCTGTCCGCTTTGCCGCCGGATTCGAGGACGCCTGCGGGCCCGCTGAGTGGCGCGGCCGCGGGCCCCGGGTTTGGCGCGACCTCGACCAGCTCGGGTCGCCAGGCGACGATGATGAAGGCCAGTGCCAGGCCGCTGACCACTGATGCCGCAATGAACATGAACACCCGACCGATCCGGCTCATTCCCGCCTCTGCAATTTCTCAAGGCCCGAGTCGCCGCTGACGTGACCGAAGGCGGGACTTTGTTGTGTGTATAATGCGCCGCCCCCCTTAGCAACGGAAACATGGGTCCGCGCCTGTAGCCGCGGGCCGGGGCGTATGAACAATTTTAGGAGCGGCCGGATGGTGATCGCCGTTAAACCCGAGAGCGAGGACCCAAGCGCAAGCCAGGGTAAAGGTCTCAAGGCCTGGCTCTACAAGCGTTTGCCGGTCAAGGAGTTCATCGAAACTCAGGCCACCGGTTACTACGCGCCCAAGAACTTCAACATCTGGTACTTCTTTGGCTTCATCGCCATGGTCGTGCTGGTGATGCAGCTGCTGACGGGCATCTTCCTGACCATGTTCTACAAGCCCGGCGAGGCCACCGCGTTCGACTCGGTCGAATTCATCATGCGCGAGGTCGACTATGGGTGGCTGATTCGCTACCTGCACTCCACCGGCGCTTCGGCATTCTTCCTGGTCGTGTACCTGCACATGTATCGCGCGATCCTGTACGGGTCGTATCGCGCGCCGCGTGAACTGTTGTGGCTGTTCGGCATGCTGGTGTATCTGGCGCTGATGGCCGAGGCGTTCATGGGTTACGTGCTGCCCTGGGGCAACATGTCCTACTGGGCGGCGAACGTCATCGTCAACATCTTCGGCACCATCCCGGTGATAGGGTCGACGCTCGTGGAGTGGATCCGGGGCGACTACGGCATTGCCGATTCCACCTTGAACCGCTTCTTTGCGCTGCACGTGGTGGCAGTGCCCCTGGCGCTGCTGCTGCTGGTGGTGCTGCACCTGGTGGCACTGCGTCGGACCGGATCGAACAATCCGGACGGCATCGAGATCAAGGCGAATCTCGGTCCCGACGGCCATCCGGTGGATGGCATTCCGTTCCATCCCTATTATTCGGTGAAGGATTCCTTCGGCATTTCGGTGTTCCTGGTGATATTCGCCTGTGTCGTGTTCTTCGCCCCGACCTTGGGCGGCCTGTTGCTGGAACACGCGAATTTCACGCCCACCGACATCTTCTCGACGCCCAACCCGATCACCCCGTCGTGGTACTTCACGCCGTACTACGCCATTTTGCGTGCCATCCCCGACCAGCGCCTGGGTGCGCTGCTCATGGCGCTGTCGCTGGTGTGCTTCCTGCTGCTGCCGTGGCTGGACCGATCGCCGGTGAAATCGATTCGCTACAAGGGTCCGCTATCGAAGGCATTCCTGGCACTGTTCACGGTGTCATTCCTCGGGCTCATGTATCTGGGCCTGCAGGAGCCGGCGGGCATCTACATCCTGCTCGGGCGCCTGTGCACGGGCGGCTATTTCACCTACTTCATTCTGATGCCGTTCTACACCCGTATGGAAAGATGCAAGCCGGTGCCCGATCGGGTGAGGTTTCAGGCACATGCTTAAGCTGAATCGCGCGAAACCAGGACTGCTGTGCGCCGGCTTTGCAGCACTGTGGGTGACGGCTGCCGCGAGTACTGCCTTCGGCGCCGACGCCTCAGCGCCCGCTGCCTCAGCGCCCGATGCGGCGGCCTCGGCCTCGGCCTCGGCGCCGGCGGCGCAGCCGGGCAGCGTGCAGGCGGTGATGGCGATGGCGGCCAAGGTGGCGCAGCAGCAGCTGGCCGACAAGAAAAAGAAAGATGAAGAGGAGCGGCTGAAGGGCTTCGGCGCCGACTGGGACAGCTGGACGCCGGACAATTCGGTCGCCGATGTCGCCTCACTGCAGCGCGGCGTGCGTGATTTTGCCGGTTACTGTCGCGGCTGCCACGCGCTCAAGTACGTGCGTTACTCGCGCCTCGCGCAGGACCTGCAGATCACGCCGCAGCAGCTGCAGGCATATCTGCTGCCCGCCGGTGCGAAGGCCAGCGATTACGTGAGCTCGCCGATGCCCGCGGCGGATGCGCAGACCTGGTTTGGCAAGGTGCCCCCGGATCTGTCGCTCATGGCGCGAGCTCGGGGTACCGAGCACCTGTACCGCTTTCTGACGACGTTCTACTCGGATCCATCGCGTCCGACCGGCGCCAATAACCTTGAGCTTCCCAGTGTCGCCATGCCGCATGTGCTGTCCACCTTGGAAGGCGTCAAGGTGGCGGTGTTCAAGACCGTGGACAAGGAGCAGGTGTTCGATCATTTCGTGCAGGTTGCCCCGGGCAGCCTGTCACACGAGGAGTATCTGGCGACGGTGCGGGATCTGGTCAATTTCCTGGACTACGTCGGTGACCCGAGCCAGGTTCAACGCCGTACCCTGGGCGTCAAGGTGGTATTGTTCCTGTTGGCCTTTACCGCGCTGACTTACTTGCTCAAGCGCGAGTACTGGAAGAACGTCCACTGACGGCCACCCCGGGACATGGGGATGCGGAGTAAGCCCTTTGTCGAGCCGACGGTCCATCATGACGCTGTTTTCCGCACCCAATGACCTTTGGAGTCACCGGACTCGCATTGTGTTGGCGGAGAAGGGCATCGGCATCGACATCATCAGTGTCGAGCCGGGGCGGCTGCCCGAGGATCTGCTCGACTTAAATCCGTATCACAGCCTGCCGACCCTGGTGGACCGCGACCTCGTCCTGTACGACTCGCGGGTGATCATGGAATACCTGGATGAGCGTTTTCCGCATCCGCCGCTGATGCCGGTGGATCCGGTGGCCCGGGCGCAGTTCCGCTTGGCCTTGCACCGGGTTGAGCGCGACTGGTATCCACTGGTCCACCAGATCGAAGCGGAACCGGATCGCAAGGCTTCCCTGAAAACCAGGAAGACCTTGCGCGACACCATCCTGCAAAGCGAGGAGCTGTTCAAAGTCAGGCCGTACTTTCTCTCCGATGAGTTTTCGATGGTCGACGCCACCATTGCCCCGGTGCTGTGGCGACTGCCGCACTACGAGGTCGAGTTGACCTCGGCGCCGATCATCAAATACGCCAACCATGTATTCTCCCGTCCGGCGTTTCGCGATAGCCTGTCGGACACGGAACAGGAAATGCGGATCCCGTAGTGAGCGAGACGCCCTTGCCTCCCAAGCGGCCCTATCTACTGCGGGCCATGCACCAGTGGATGACCGACGGCGGCCAGACACCCCACGTCATTGTCGACGTCGATCGGCATGCCGTGGACGTCCCGCGTGCCTTCGTCAAGGACGGCAAGATTGTGCTCAACATCAGCTATGACGCCACCGAGCGGCTGAACATCGGCAATGACTGGTTGGAGCTGGACACGCGCTTTGCCGGGGCCATACACCACGTGCGTGCGCCCATCGGAGCGGTGCTCGGCATCTACGCGCGCGAGACCGGCGAGGGCATGGTGTTTTCGGAAGCCGACCTGGGGCCGCAGCCCCCGCCGTCACCGCCCAAGCCGCCCGCCGCCGAGGAAGGCCGACCGCGACCGCAGCTGAAGGTCGTCAAGTAATTCAAGCCTCGCAGGCGTGACGCATCCAGTTCAGTTGCGCTCGCCGACGCCGCGAGCGTCCACGATCAGCCCATTGATCTCACCGGCACGGCCGCATCGTCGCGAGGTCCTGCCCCTGCCGGTGCTTGAGCGCGATCCGCTCGGCGCGGGCGGCCGAGTGGCGGCGCGCAGCCATCGCCGGCATTTCAGTTCAGCAGCCGCGGCTCGCCGTTGACGATCCGCGCCCACATGAGGTCGCGCAGCACATGGCCGTCGGCCGCGATGGTCAGGTGACCGGTGAGTCCGTCCACCGCAAGGCTGGTGAGGTTGCCACTTTGCGCAGGCAATGAACGCAGCGCCGTGGCAAGCCTTGCGGCATCGAAGCCGAAGGCGAAGAGGATATTGCGTCGCGGGCCACCGGTGGGCCACGCCGCATTGGTCGCATCACGCACGCCGTCAACGAGCGCGCCGCCCAGCAGCCACGGCGCATCCGGAAAGATCAGGCCGTCCAGATCCTGGTTGGCATTGGTGTTGGGCTCAAACGCATCGGCGGTCGCGTAGGTCGGCACGTCGCCGGCGAAGTAGAACTTCAGCTGCGGGCGCAGCAGCCGCTCCACCTGGGCTTGCCCAGGTGAAAAGATGAAGCCCACATCGCCACGCCGCCTTGCCTGAAATGTCAGCCGGGTCCCGAGCACCGATTCGAGGCGCTTGTTGCGCGCTTCGCTTTCATTGATGCGCAGCACCTGGCTGATGGCGGCCGCATAGTCGGTGCTGCCGGGATCGTAGCTGGCGCTGTCCAGGAGCTGGCCCCCGGCCGCATTCAGTTCCTGGGTAAAGGCCGCCAGCACGCGCTGTCCCCACTCCCCGCTGGGCACCAAAGCGACCCCGGCGCGGTTGCCGTCCGCGACGACGCGCCGTGCGACCTGGCGGGCCTCCTCCTCCGGCGAGAGCGCAAATTGATACAGCGCGTTGCCCGCGGGCGGCGGGCCCGTGATGGCATTCAGGATCAACATCGGGGGCCGCGGACCGCCGTAGCCGGCCGCGGCAGCGGCCTCCTGCCGGGTCAGCGGCCCGACAATGAATCCCGCGCCATCGCCGGTCGCCTGATTGAGGGCCGTGGCGATGCTCAGCTGCGAGGTGTCATAGATCCGCAAACCCGGGCGATCCGCGGCGGGTCGCGAGTAATAGGCAGTGAGGAAACCATCGCGCACGGCGGTGGCCGCGGCGCTCTGCGGCCCGGTCAGTGGCAGCAGCAGCGCGATCTGCGCACCGGCGCTGGGCGGCGCGGGCGTTGCCAGCCGCGCATCCGACGCCGGCACCTGCACAGTCTGGTGCGTGGCGGGGCTCGGCGGCATCAAGATGCCCGGCGGGGCCTGATCCGGTGCGGATTGGACGTCGGCGCAGCTCGCCAATTGCAGACCCAGCAATGCCGTGAGGGTCGCGAGGCCCAGGTGCAAGGAACGTCGGGAATCGGACATGGGTTACTCTAAGGCGGATACAGCTGGATTATAGTGGGCAATCAACCGGGCAGGCTTGAAGTCGTCGCCACTCCCATCGGAAACATGGGGGATGTGAGCGATCGCGCCCGCGAGGCGCTGGCGAGCGCCGACCTGATCGCGGCCGAGGACACGCGCCGAACCCTGGGGCTGCTGCAGCACCTGGGACTCGCCAAGCCGCTGCTGTCCCTGCATGCACACAACGAGACGCAGCGGCTGCCGGAGGTGCTGGCGCGCCTCGCGCAGGGCGCCAGGGTGGTGCTGGTCAGCGACGCCGGTACGCCGCTGCTCAGCGATCCGGGCTTCGAGCTGGTGCGGGCGGCCGTGGCGCAGGGTATCGCCGTGGGTGTGGTGCCCGGGCCCTCGGCCATCACGGCGGCCCTGGCGTTGGCCGGGCTGCCGGTGGAGCGGTTCTGCTTCGAGGGGTTCTTGCCGGCAGCCGCTCGCGAGCGTCGCGCGCACCTTGCAGCGCTCGCGGCCGAGACCCGCACCATGGTGTTTTTCGAAGCGCCGCACCGCATCGCCGCGAGCCTGGTTGATTTGTCAACACAGTTCGGCGCTGAACGCCCCGCCGTCATCGCGCGCGAGCTCACCAAGCTGCATGAAACCGTCTATCGCGGCACGCTCGGCGAGCTGTGCGTGCTCGCGGCACAGGATCCAAACCTGCAGCGCGGCGAAATCACGCTGGTGGTGCAGGGCGCGGCACAGCTCACCGCGGGTGCCGACCTGGCTCTGATGCGCCGGGCGCTCGAGCTGCTGCTGCCGGAGCTGCCGCCGGGCAAGGCCGCCGGCATTGCGGCCCAGCTGGCCGGTGGCCGCCGCTCGGAGGCGTATGACCTGGCGATGCAGTTGAGCCGTGGCTGACAAGCCCGTATGGTGGTCCCTGAAGTCGGCCGGGCAATCGCTGCGTCTCATCGGTTGGGGCGGGGAGGAAAGTCCGGGCTCCCGCGAATAACGTGCCAGGTAACGCCTGGGGGGCGTGAGCCCACGGAAAGTGCAACAGAGAACAGACCGCCTAAGTCCCCGCCCGGCAACGGGAGGTGACCGGTAAGGGTGAAACGGTGCGGTAAGAGCGCACCGCGTCGGTGGCAACACTCGACGGCTAGGTAAACCCCACGTGGAGCAAGGCCAAATAGGGAAGCAGCTTCGGCCGTAAGGCTTTGAAGCAGCGTCGATTCGTGCGCGCTTCCGGGTAGGCCGCTTGAGGCCCCTGGTGACAGGGGTCCTTAGAGGAATGATTGTCCTCGACAGAACCCGGCTTACAGGCCGACTTCTTTTTTACAGGGGTCCAACTTGTGACCTACTGTATAAGCTTTCCGCAGCAAGCTTCTGATTGATAAGAAGACTACCGCTGCGGGGCCCAACCGGGCGCCGCCGATTTCGCCATAAGTCATTGTGACAACGGCAAATTTTTCCGCTCATGCAATTGACATATTGGATCGCAAATTCCTATAGTGCCCGCAGGTGGGGAAAAGTGGGGAGAAGTGGGTTTCTCGCCACTCAAGGGCATTAGGGTCTCGTGTTCCGCGGTGCAGCAAAAGTCACGCTCGATGTGAAGGGCCGGATGGTCCTCCCCACTCGTGTGCGCGATGCCCTTGCCAAGCTCAAGGAGCAGCAGCTGGTCGCCACGGTGGATCGAGACCAGTGCGTGCTGCTCTACCCGCTGGGCGACTGGCAGAAGCTGCAGGACCAGCTGATGAGTCTGCCCAACCTCAACGCGGAGGCCCGCTGGCTGCAGCGCCTGATGGTGGGCTATGCGACGGATCTGGACCTCGACGGCCACGGCCGCGTGCTGATTCCGGGGGAGTTGCGTGAATTCACCGGCTTGCAGCGCGACGCCATGCTGTTCGGGCAGGGAAACCATCTTGAGCTATGGGATGAAAGCGCCTGGAAGCAGGCCTCCCTGGCCTCCATGAAACCGGAGCTGCGCTCAACGGCGCCGGCGACCGGATTGAATGAAGTGAAGCTGTCGGCGGGGCTGCCCGGTACCCCGCCAGAACAAAAGTGATCGGACTCGTGGACGAGCACGCTGCCGTGCTCGTCGATGAAGTGCACGCGGCATTGGGTCTCGGGGCGGGTGGGTACTATGTCGATGCAACGTTCGGGCGCGGCGGTCACACGGCACGCATTCTCGAGACCTTGGGTGGAGAAGGCCGCGTGCTCGCGCTCGACCGCGACCCCGCGGCCATCGCGGCGGGCCGCCAGCGCTTCGCCGGCGACCTGCGCCTCACGCTCGAGCACGCGCCGTTTTCGGACCTCGCGCTACTTGTGCCGGCGCATTCGCAGGGACAGCAATGCGCCGGAGTGCTCTTTGATCTTGGCGTATCGTCCCCGCAGCTCGATGCGCCTGAGCGCGGCTTCAGCTTCCGGGCCGACGGTCCGCTCGATATGCGCATGGACCCGACACGTGGTGAGCCGGTTGCTGCATGGCTCGCCCGCGCGAGCCTCGACGAGATGCGCGAGGTGATCGCGACGCTGGGCGAGGAACGATTCGCGCGCCGGGTGGCCCAGGCCATTGCGACCGAGCGCGAGCGCGCACCCATTACCCGCACGGCGCAGCTGGCGCAAATCGTGGCGCGCGCGGTGCGTACGCGCGAGCCGGGCAAGAATCCGGCGACGCGTACTTTTCAGGCGCTGCGCATGTTCATCAATGATGAGCTGGGACAGCTGCAGGCCGGCCTCGATGCGGCGTTCACCGTGCTGGCGCCCGGGGGGCGCCTCGCCGTCATCAGCTTCCATTCCCTGGAGGATCGCGCAGTCAAGCAGTTCATGGCGCGTCACTCCAGCGTCGATCCGGCGCTGGCCCGCTTGCCGATGATTCCAGACTCGGCGCAGCCGCGCATGAAACTGGTCGGGCGCAAGCAGCGTCCCAGCGCCGCCGAAGTGGCCCGCAATCCGCGCGCCCGCAGCGCGCTGCTGCGCGTCGCCGAGAAGCTGGCATGAAGCTGTCGCGCACCACGGTTTACGCCGTACTGCTGCCGACGCTGTGGGCAGCGGCGCTGGGCTCGGCCGCCGGCGCGGTGTGGGTCAAGCACCGCACCCGCGGGATGTTCATGGAACTGCAGCAGCTCTCCCAGCAACGCGACAACCTCGACATCGAATGGGGTCAGTTGCAGCTGGAGCAGAGCGCCTGGTCGCAGCATGCCTTCGTTGAGAACGTCGCCAGCAACCGCCTGCACATGGCGACGCCGCCGGCGCAGGAAATCAAGATCGTCGTGCCATGAAGCCCAAGAACCCACGTGACCGCACGGCAGGCTCGTTTCGGTGGCGGGTCTGGCTGGTACTGGGCCTGCTGGTGACGGCGGGCACGGCGCTGCTCGCGCAGGCGGCGCACCTGCAGCTGTACCAGCATGACTTCTACGCCTCGGAAGGCAATGAGCGCTTCTCGCGCGTGGCCACCATCACCGCGCACCGCGGCATGATCACCGATCGCAATGGCGAGCCGTTGGCGATCAGCACGCCGGTGGATTCGGTGTGGGTCAATCCGCAGGAGCTCGCCGCGGCATCCGACCAGATCCCGCGGCTCGCGCAGGTATTGAAGCTCGACCGCCAGGAACTCAGCCGCCGCATCACCAGCAACGAGGACCGCGAGTTCCTGTACCTGGTGCGGCATCTGCCGCCCGCCGAGGCGCAGAAGGTGCGCAACTTGGGGGTGGCGGGTGTTTACCTGAAGCGCGAATACCGCCGCTACTACCCCTCCGGTGAAGTGACCGGCCAGATGCTCGGCTTCACCAATATCGATGATGCCGGCCAGGAAGGCATGGAGCTCGCATTTGATCACTGGCTGGCCGGGACCGACGGCGCCAAGCGGGTGATCCAGGACGGCTTTCAGCGGGTGGTCCAGGATGTGGACAGCATCCGCGAGGCCAGTCCCGGACATGACCTTGCGCTCTCGATCGACTTGCGCATCCAGTACTTGGCGTATCGGGAACTGAAGGCCGCGGTGCGTGATCAGCGCGCGAAAGCCGGGACCATGGTGGTGCTCGATGTTCGCACCGGCGAGATCCTGGCGATGGTCAACCAGCCGGGCTTCAATCCGAATGATCGCGAAGCGGCGGACCCCTCGGACTACCGCAATCGCGCGGCTACCGACATCCTGGAAGCGGGCTCCACCATCAAGCCGTTCTTCGTCGCAGCGGCCCTGGAATCCGGACGTTACGATGACCACAGCATCATCGACACCACGCCGGGCTACATAAAGGTCGGCACCAAACCGTTCGCCGATGACCACCCGCTGGGCAGGATCGATCTGGCGACCATCCTCGCCAAGAGTTCGAATGTCGGCATGATCCACCTGGCGCTGTCGCTGCCGCCGAAGATCATCTGGACGACGCTGTCGAAGTTGGGGCTGGGCCAGGTGACGGCCAGCGGTTTTCCCGGCGAGTCCGCCGGACTCTTCAGCAACTACGCCCACTGGCGTCCGGTCAGCATCGCGACCATGTCGCACGGCTATGGGTTATCGGTGACGCCGCTGCAGCTCGCGCAGGGTTACGCCACCATCGGCGCCATGGGCGTGCGGCGCCCGGTATCCTTCCTGCCGGTCACCGCGCCGCCAGGCGGCGAGCAGGTGCTCAGCGAACGCACCTGCCGGCAACTCGTGAGCATGCTCGAATCGGTGGTCGCCGCCGAAGGCACGGGCACCAAAGCGGCCATCTACGGTTACCGGGTCGCGGGCAAGACAGGCACCGCGTGGAAAGCTGAGTCCGGCAGCTATGCAACCGATCAGTACATGTCGGTGTTCGCCGGCGTCGCGCCCGCGACCGCTCCGCGCCTAGCCGCTGTCGTCGTGATCGATACGCCCACCGCCGGTGAGCATCGTGGGGGCGACGTTGCCGCACCGGTGTTCTCCTCCGTCATGGGGCCGGCGCTGCGGCTGCTCGGCGTTGCCCCGGACGCCACGGCCGGCGTGCCGGCTGATGAGGCACCGCCCCCGCTACCCGCGCGTGCGCACCCGCCGATACGCGCCGTGGCGCGCCGATGATGGCGGCACGCGAAGCCACCTACCGAGGCGCGCCGCGCGCGCTGCGCCATCTGCTGTCGGGCATCGCCGATGCGCCCGAAGATGTGATGGTGACCGATGTCACCCTGGACAGCCGTGAGGTGGGGCCCGGCGCACTGTTCCTGGCCTGCCGCGGTGAGCGGCAGCACGGCGTTGAATTTGCGGCGCAGGCGGCCGAGCGTGGCGCCCGCGCCGTCCTCTATGAAACCCCCGCCGCCGGCGATACCCGCGCCCTGGATGCCGCGGCCCGGTTGCTGCAGCGGGTGCGGCAGCGGGCCGGCCAGGACGAGGATCAGCTGGTGGTCGCAGTCCCGGATCTGCGCGCCCATCTCGGCCTCATTGCCGATCGCTTTTTCGGCCAGCCGTCGCAGGCCCTGCAGGTGGTCGGTGTGACCGGCACGAACGGCAAGACCACCTGCTCGTGGCTGATCGCACAGGCGTTGTCGCGGTGTGGTCGGCCGGCGGCCTATATCGGCACGCTGGGCTATGGCGCGGTGGGCGCGCTGCGCCCGGTCACGCACACCACCTCGGATGTGGTGAACGTGCATCGGCAGCTCGCCGTGCTGCGCACCGAAGGCGCCCAGGCCGTAGCGATGGAGGTGTCCTCGCATGCGCTCGACCAGGGGCGCGTCGATGAAGTGCGCTTCGCAACAGCCGCCTTCACCAATCTGACCCAGGATCACCTCGACTATCACGGCACGCTCGGGGCCTACGGCGCCGCCAAGGCGCGGCTGTTCACTCGACCCACCCTGGTCGCGCGCGTGATCAATGTCGACGACGCATTCGGTCGAGAACTTGCGCTCGACCGCAGCGCGCCGGGGAGCCTGGTGGCGACCGGCCGCACCGCCGCGGCGGCGGATGCCGCGTTTGTGACGGCCACGCAGGTGCGGCCCTTGAGCGATGGCTTCGACCTCACACTGGCTACCTCCTGGGGTGAGGCCACGCTGCGCGTGCCGTTGCTCGGTGAATTTAACGTAGATAATGTACTGACCACGCTGGCGGTGCTGCTGGCGGCGCAAGTGCCGCTGGCGGCGGCAGTCGCCGCCCTGGAACAGTGTGTGCCGGCACCGGGACGCATGCAGCGGATCGCGGCGCGCTCACCCACCGCCCATGCCACGGTCATTGTCGACTACGCGCATACACCGGATGCCTTGGAGAAGGCGTTGAGCGCGGCGCGGACGCACTGCCGCGGGCGGCTGCATGTCGTGTTCGGCTGTGGCGGCGATCGCGATGCGCTGAAGCGCCCGGTCATGGGGCGCATTGCGGCGGCGGGCGCCGATCTGGTCACCGTAACGGATGACAATCCTCGCTCCGAGGATCCGGCGGCCATCATTCGCGACATTCTCGCCGGCGTCACGGGCGACTCCCGCACGGTGCAGATCGAACACGATCGTGCGACCGCGATCCGCACTGCCATCGAGGCTGCCGCGCCGGATGATCTGGTGCTGATCGCGGGCAAGGGTCACGAGGATTATCAGATCTATGGCACGACCCGCCGCGTGTTCAGCGATGAGCAGGTCGCGCGTGATGCGCTGGAGGCGCTGCCATGAAGGCCACCCTGGCAGCCTTCGCGCAAAGCTGTCACGGACGGCTGGTCGGTGCCGATGCCCCCTTCAACGGTGTCTCCACCGACTCGCGTACCCTCGATCGCGGCGAACTGTTCGTCGCGCTATCCGGTCCGCGCTTCAAGGGTGAGGACTATGTGGCGGCGGCCATGGCGCGCGGCGCGGCCGGCGCGGTGGTGCGCTCCGCGCAGGCGAGCGCGCGCAGCCAGATTCTGGTCGATGACACCTTGGCGGCGCTCACCAGTGCCGCCAGCGCCTGGCGCGAGGGCTTCGCGATTCCGCTGGTCGGCGTGGCGGGGAGCAATGGCAAGACCACCGTCAAGGAGCTGATTTCCGGCATCCTGTCGCAGGCGGGTCCATGCCTGAGCACGCGCGGCAATCTGAACAATCACATCGGCGTCCCGCTCACGCTGTTCCGGCTCACTGGTGAGCATCGTTACGCGGTCGTGGAGATGGGTGCGGATCGGGCCGGTGAAGTGGCGGCCCTGGTGCGCATCGGTCGCCCCACGGTAGGGGTGATCACGAACGCCGGCGCCGAGCATCTCGAAGGATTCGGCAGCCTCGAAGGCGTGGCCCGTGCCGAAGGCGAGATGGTCGCGGGCCTTGCGCCCGATGCCACCGCGGTCATCAATCACGATGATCCGTTTGAACTGATGTGGAAGAACATGACCAGCGCGCGGGTGTCGACCTTCGGGCTGCAGCCGGGCGCGGATTTCACCGCGGGCGCCATCCGCACGACCATTGGCGAGTCCGGCTTCCTCACCCAGTTCACGCTCCACGCGCCCCAGGGCAGCGTCCCGGTGGAGCTGCATCTGGCCGGGCGCCACAACCTGGCCAACGCGCTGGGCGCGGCCGCGGCCGCGAGCGCGGCCGGCGTGGGCCTCACGCAGATCGCGCGCGGCCTCGCCGCCATGCGCCCGGTTCCGGGGCGGCTGCAGTTCAAGCGGGCCGCCACCGGCGCCTGGATCATCGACGATTCCTACAACGCCAATCCCAGTTCGGTGCAGGCCGGAATCGATGTGCTGGCCCAGCTGGAAGGGCGCCGCTGGCTGGTATTTGCCGACATGGGCGAGCTCGGGGATTACGCCGGCGAGAGCCACATGCAGGTCGGCATCTGGGCCAAGGCGGCCGGCATCGAACGCCTGTTCGCCACCGGGACTGAGGCGCAGCGCGCGGTGGAAGCCTTCGGTCCGGGCGCGAGCTGGTTTGCCGACACCACGACGCTCGCCGCCGCCGTCGGCGCTGAATCAAATGCCGACGTGCGCATGCTGATCAAGGGATCGCGCTTCAACCGACTCGAACGGGTCGTGGCCGCGCTGGTCGCGAAGGGGGCCTGAGCGTGCTGTACCTGCTTACCCAGCATCTGACGGCGGTTTACTCCGGCTTCAACGTGTTCTCGTATCTGACGTTGCGCGCCATCCTCGCCTGCATGACCTCGCTGGTGTTCTGCCTGCTGATCGGCCCTTCGATGATCGCGCGCCTGTCGCGCTACCAGATCGGCCAGGTGGTGCGCGACGATGGTCCGAAGTCGCATCTGCCGAAGGCCGGCACGCCCACCATGGGCGGTGCATTGATCCTGGTCTCCGTGCTGTTTGGCACACTGATGTGGGCCAATGTGCGCGACCGGTTCGTTTGGACCGTGCTCGGCGTCACCTTCGCGTTCGGACTGATCGGATTCTATGACGACTATCTGAAGCTGGTGGTGCGCAATTCGCGCGGCCTGATCCCCCGCTGGAAGTACTTCTGGCAGACCGTCGTGGGCCTGTGCGCGGCCATCGTGCTGTATTACACGGCGCAGTCGGCCGCCGAGACGACGCTGTTTCTGCCCTTCGTGAAGCGCTTCGCCGAGCCCCTCTCGGCCGTGTCATTCATCACGCTGGGCTATCTGATGATTGTCGGCATGAGCAACGCGGTGAATCTCACCGATGGTCTCGACGGCCTCGCCATCATGCCGGCCGTGATGGTCAGCGCAGCGCTCGGCATCTTCGCCTATGCCAGCGGCAACGCCAAGTTTGCCGAGTACCTGGCGATCCCCGCTGTACCGCGTGCCGGGGAGGTCATGGTGTTCTGCGCCGCACTGAGCGGTGCGGGCCTCGGATTCCTCTGGTTCAACACCTATCCCGCGCAGGTGTTCATGGGCGACGTCGGTGCGCTCGCGATCGGCGGCGCCCTGGGCGTCGTGGCCGTCATCGTGCGCCAGGAACTCGTGGCGCTGATCATGGGCGGGGTCTTCGTGATGGAGACCGCCTCGGTGATCCTGCAGGTGGCGTCGTTCAAATTGACGGGTAAGCGCATCTTCCGCATGGCGCCCATCCACCACCATTTCGAGCTCAAGGGCTGGGCCGAGCCGAAGGTGATCGTGCGCTTCTGGATTCTTTCCTTGCTGCTGGTACTGCTGGGTCTGGCGACCCTGAAGGTGCGATGAGCGACACGCGCAACACACCGACCGCCGCGGTGATCGTGGGCCTGGGAGTCACGGGCCTGTCGTGCGCGCGGTATCTGCTCGGGCGCGGCTGGCGCGTGTGCGTGACCGACAGCCGCGCGGATCCGCCGGGGCGCGCGCAGCTGGCGCTGCTCGCTCCGGACATCACCGTGCGCTTCGGTCGCCTCGACACCAGCTTGCTCGATGCGGCGGTTTGCGTGGTGGCATCTCCCGGCGTGCCGCTGTCGGATCCGTTCTTCGCCGAGGCCCGCCGCCGCGGCATCACCATTATCGGTGACATCGAATTGTTTGCGGTGGCCGCGGACGGCCCGGTCGTGGGGATCACGGGCACCAACGGCAAGAGCACGGTGACCACGCTCGTGGGCCTGATGGCGCAGCGCGCCGGCCTGCGGGTGCGCGTGGGCGGGAATCTGGGCGAACCGGCGCTGGAGATGCTGCTGGCCGCGCAGGCGGACGCCCAGACCACCGAGCTGTATGTCCTGGAACTGTCCAGCTACCAGCTGGAGACCACCTCCTCACTGGATCTGCGCGCCGCGACCGTGCTGAACGTCACGCCTGACCACATGGACCGGTATGCCTCGATCGGTGAGTACGCGGCCGCCAAGGCCCGCATCTTCGCCCGCTGCGATACCGCCGTGATCAATCTCGATGATCCGCTGGTGGCCGCCATGCCGCATCAGGCCGCCCGGGTCGTGGGTTTCTCGCTGCGCGATGCACCCGGTGCCGACTACACCGTGGGCGTGCGCGAAGGCGGCAAGCCCTGGCTGATGCGTCGCGGCGAACCCTTGCTGGCGGTGGAGTCAATGCGGATCACGGGCCTGCACAACGCGGCGAACGCGCTCGCGGCGCTCGCGCTCGGGGATGCCATCGGTCTGCCGCTCGAGGCGATGCTCGATGCGCTGCGCACTTTCCCGGGCCTGCCGCATCGCTCGCAGTGGGTGGCCGAGGTGCGCGGGGTCAGCTACGTGGATGACTCCAAGGGAACCAATGTCGGCGCAACCCTCGCGGCGGTCGCCGGCATGGCCGGCCCGCTGATCGTGATTGCCGGCGGTGAGGGCAAGTCACAGGACTTCGCGCCGCTGCGGGACGCCTTTCGCGGCAAGGTGCGTTATGTGGTGCTCATCGGCCGCGACGCGCCGGCGCTCGAACAGGTGCTGCACGATGTCTGCCCCACCGTGCGCAGCACCACCCTGCCGGAGGCGGTGCGCGCAGCCGCGAAAGTGGCCCGCGCCGGTGACACGGTGCTGCTGTCCCCCGCCTGCGCGAGCCTCGACATGTTCCGCAACTACGCGCATCGCGGCGAGGTGTTCACGAGCGCCGTGCGGGAGCTCGCGGCATGAGTACCACCGCCGCCATGGCCTTTGCGCAATCGGGGCACCGCAAGGGCGGCCCGCGCATCGATATGGTGATGGTGGCGCTGCTGGCGGTGATCGTGCTGTTCGGCCTGATCATGGTGACGTCGGCCTCGATCTCGGTCGCCAGCCAGGAATCCGCGGCCAACAGCTTCGCCTACCTCGAGAAGCAGTTGCTGTTCCTGGCGACCGGGGTGGGCGCCGGCGCAGTGGTGTTCTGCCTGCGCACCGATCAGCTGGAGCGGCTGTCCGTGCCGCTCCTGTTCCTGGGACTGTCGCTGCTGCTGATCGTGGCCGTGCCGGGCGTCGGCCATCGCAGCCACGGCAGCCGCCGCTGGCTGCAGCTGGGTGGCTTCGCGTTCCAGGTGTCGGAACTGGCGCGGCTGCTGGTCGTGATCTATGTGGCCAGCTATGCGGTGCGCAAGCAGCAGGAACTGCGCGGCACGCTGGCGGGCGTGCTCAAACCGCTGGGGGTGCTGCTGCTGGCGGGCGGCCTGCTGCTGGCGGAGCCCGACATGGGCGCGGCGACGGTACTGTTCGCGACCGGCTTCATTCTGCTGTTTCTGGCCGGCGGCCAGCTTCGCTGGATGACGCTGCTGGTGGTGTGCGCCGCGACGCTCTTCATCGTGCTCGCCGAAACCTCGGGATATCGGCGCGCGCGCATCACCGCGTTCCTGCATCCGTTCGATGATCCGTTCCACTCCGGCTTCCAGCTGGTGCAGTCACTGATCGCCATCGGTCGCGGCCAGCTGTTCGGGGTCGGGCTGGGCGAGAGTGTGCAGAAGCTGTTCTACCTGCCCGAAGCGCACAGCGACTTCATTTTCGCGGTACTCGCCGAGGAGCTGGGGCTCGCCGGCGTGCTGCTCACGCTGGGTCTGTTCCTGGCGCTGGTGTGGCGCAGTTTGCACATCGCACGCCTCGCGCATGAGGCGGGTCTGACGTTCGGCGCATACCTCGCGGCCGGTTTCGGCGTGTGGATCGGAGTGCAGGCGCTCATCAACATCGGCGTGAACATGGGCGTGCTGCCGACCAAGGGTCTGACGCTGCCGCTCATGAGTTACGGGGGCTCGAGCCTCGTCGTGGCGCTGATGTGGGCCGCCATTGTGCTGCGCGTCTATCACGAGGCCACCCAGCCCTCGCGCAGCGCCGCGGCGCGGCTGCGGGAGGACGAATGAGCGTGCGTCCGATACTCATCATGGCCGGCGGCACCGGCGGTCATGTCTATCCGGCGCTGGCGCTGGCGCGTCTGTTGCGCCGGCGCTCCCAGCCGGTGGTGTGGCTGGGCACGCGCAAGGGGCTCGAAGCCCGCGTCATACCCGCAGAGCAGATTCCCATCGAGTGGCTGTCGGTGGGCGGCCTGCGCGGCAAGGGCTGGCTGACGCTGCTCGCCGCGCCGTTTCGGCTGGGCGTGGCCCTGTGCCAGGCGCTGCGGGTGATGCGCCGCCACCGCCCGTCGGCCGTGGTGGGCCTCGGCGGCTTCGTCACCGGACCCGGGGGCGTTGCCGCCTGGCTCATGCGCCGGCCGCTCATCATTCATGAACAGAATGCGGTCGCGGGCTTCACCAACCGCTGCCTTGCGCACCTCGCCGATGAGGTGCTGGAAGCGTTCCCCCACAGTTTCAGCCGTGCCGTGCGCGCGCGCACCATCGGCAACCCGGTGCGCGAGGACATCGCCTCGGCCGCGACCCCCCAGGTGCGGTTCTCCGGACGATATGGTGCGATCAATGTACTGGTATTCGGCGGCAGTCAGGGCGCGGTGCGTCTGAACACCGTCGTGCCGCTGGCGCTCGCGCAACTGGGAGCGGATCGCCATGCCCTTAACGTGCGTCACCAGGCCGGGGCGCGCTGGCAGGAAGCGGCGGCGCAGAACTATGCCAAGAGCGGCGTGCGCGCCGAGGTCACGGCCTTCATCGAGGACATGGCTGAGGCCTATGGCTGGGCGGACCTGGTGATCTGCCGGTCGGGCGCGTTGACGGTGTGTGAACTCGCGGCCGTCGGGCGTCGCCTCCATCCTGGTGCCGTTTCCAGCGGCCGTGGATGATCATCAGACCGTCAATGCCGCCTACCTGGTCGATCACGATGCGGCGCTCCTGATTGCCGATCGCGACCTCACCCCGCAACGGCTGTGCGAGACACTGCAGAAGCTGTGCAGGGATCGGGTGCCGCTCTTGGAGATGGCCATCCGGGCGCGGGAGCTGGCGCAGCCGCGCGCGGCCCAGGATCTGGCCGAGGCCTGCCTGCGTTTTACAGCGGGGGCCGCATGATCCTCGATCGTGCCGACCGCATGCGCCGCATCCACACCATCCACCTGATCGGCATCGGTGGCAGTGGCATGAGCGGCATCGCCGAGGTGCTCATCAACCTGGGCTATCGCGTCCAGGGTTCGGACCTTAAGGCCAATGCGGCCACGCGCCGCCTCGTGCAGCTGGGTGCCCAGATCTGCCATCGGGCATGCCGAGCGCCACATCGAGGGCGCCGATGTGGTGGTGATCTCAAGCGCCGTGCCGGCGCACAACCCCGAAGTGGTCGCGGCGCTGGCGGCGCGCATTCCGGTGGTGCAGCGCGCCGAGATGCTGGGCGAGCTGATGCGCTTCCGCTACTCGATCGCGGTCGCGGGCACCCATGGCAAGACCACGACCACCAGTCTCGTGGCCAGCATCCTGGCCGAGGGCGGCGCCGATCCCACCTTTGTGATCGGCGGCAGGCTCAAGAGCACCGACAGCAATGCGCGTCTGGGCTCGGGTCGCTACCTCGTGGCCGAGGCCGACGAAAGTGACGCGAGCTTCACGCACCTGCAGCCGCTGATCGCCATTGTCACCAACATCGACAACGATCACCTGGGCACGCACGACGGCGATTTCGAACGTCTGAAATCAAGCTTCGTGGATTTCCTGCACAACCTGCCGTTCTACGGACTGGCCATTCTGTGCCTCGATGATGCGACGCTCGCGAGCGTCATGCCGCGCATCAACCGGCCGATCATGAGCTACGGGCTCGCGGCCGCCGCGGACGTGCGTGCCGTGAACATCCGTCGCCACGGCCTGCAGACCGAGTTTGACGTGCTGCGCTCCGGGACCGCGGCCCGTGCCGGCGCCGCCGGCACGCTGACCGTCACCTTGAATCTGCCCGGCAGCCACAATGTCAGCAATGCGCTGGCGGCGATCGCGGTCGCGACCGAGCTTGGCATAGAGGATGCCGCGATCGCGCGCGCCCTGGCGGCCTTCCAGGGCATCGATCGGCGCCTGCAGCATGTGGGCGATGTGGCGCTCGCCGACGGCGCGGTGACCATCGTGGATGACTACGGGCATCACCCGACGGAGATCGCGGCGACGCTCGAGGCGCTGCGCCAGGGGTATCCCGGACGACGGCTGGTGCTGGCCTTCCAGCCGCATCGCTATACCCGCACGCGCGATCTCATCGATGACTTTGGCCGCGTGCTCTCGCAGGCGGATGTGCTGCTGGTGACCGAGGTGTATTCGGCGGGTGAAGCACCGATCAGCGGTGCCGACGGGCGCGCCATCTGCCGCGCGGTGCGCTCGCGGGCGCAGGTCGAACCGGTGTTTGTGGAAAACGTCGAGCAGCTGGGCATCGCCCTGCAGGGCATGATCCGCGGCGGCGATGTCGTGGTGACCATGGGCGCGGGCAACATCAATGCCATCTCGCATGGCCTGCCGGCGCTGCTGGCGCAGCCGGTGCGCCCATGATGCACGTGGCGGAACAATTCTTGAGCCGCATTCGACGTGACGAACCCATGAGCCGCCACACCTCCTGGCATGCGGGCGGCGCGGCCGAGATCTACTTCACGCCACAGGACCGCGATGATCTGCGCGCCTTCCTGGGCACGGTGCCGGACGGCACCCCCATCCACTTCGTCGGCCTCGGCAGCAACCTGCTGGTGCGCGATGGCGGCCTGCGCGGCGTGGTCGTCGCCACGCAGGAGGCACTGCTGCGGCTCGAGCGCCTCGATGACACGACTGTGTACGGCGAAGCCGGTGTGCCGTGCGCGCGCATCGCGCGCCAGTGCATCCAGTGGCAGCTGGGCGGGGCGGAGTTCTTCGCCGGCATTCCCGGAACCCTGGGCGGTGCGCTGGCCATGAACGCCGGCGCCTTCGGCACCGAGACCTGGAACTGCGTGGTGTCGGTGGAAACCCTCGACCGCCACGGCCACGAGCATACCCGCGTGCCGGGTGAATACTCGGTGAGCTACCGGCATGTCGGCGCTAACCGCCCCGAGGAGTGGTTCGCGGCCGCGCGCATGACTTTCAACCCCGCACCGGGCATCGATGATTCGGCGGTGCGTGACCTTCTGGCACGCCGTCGGCAGTCCCAGCCCATCGGTGAATGGAGCTGTGGCTCGGTATTCAAGAACCCGCCCGGTGATCACGCCGCCAGACTCATCGAGAGCGCCGGTCTCAAAGGTCTGCGCGTCGGGCGATGCGTCCGTGTCGCTCAAGCATGCGAATTTCATCATCAATCACGGCGCGGCAACCGCGGCGGACCTGGAGCAGTTGATGCGCCAGGTGCAGTCGCAGGTCCAGGCGGCGCACGGCATCGCCCTGCAGCCTGAAGTCCGCATCGTCGGGGAAGTCAGCTGATGCGTATCAAGCAGGATAAATCGGCCGCTCGCCGCGCGGGGAGCCCGCAGGAGTTTGGCCGGGTCGCGGTGGTGTTCGGCGGCACCTCCACCGAGCGTGAAATCTCGCTCAAGACCGGTGCCGCGGTACTGGCGGCCCTCAAGCGCCGCGGCGTCGATGCCCATGCCTTCGATCCGCGCGATGAAGAATTGCCGCAACTGCTCGGCGGCCGGCACCGACCGGGTGTGGATCGCACTGCACGGTCCGGGTGGCGAGGACGGCACCTTGCAAGGCGCGCTGGAATGTCTGGGTCTGCCCTACACCGGCAGCGGTGTGATGGGTTCGGCAATCGGCATGGACAAGCTGCGCACCAAGCGCCTGGCACAGGCCGTCGGCATTGCCACCAGCGACTATGTGGAGCTCACCGGCGAGCAGGACCTGGAGGCTGCGCTCGAGCGGTTGAAGCTACCGCTGATCGTCAAGCCCGCGACTCAAGGCTCCAGTGTCGGCATGACCAAGGTCGAACGGGCCGAGGATTTCGCGCCGGCGTATCGCGTCGCGGCCGCGGTCGACCACAGTGTGCTGGCCGAGGCGTGGATCACGGGCGCCGAGTACACCGTGTCGATCCTCAATGATTCGGCGCTTGCCGTCGATTCGCATCCAGCCGGCCAAGACCTTCTATGACTATGAGGCCAAGTATCTGCGCAATGACACGCAGTATTTCTGTCCCTCGGGACTGTCGCAGCCGGCCGAGGCGCATCTGGCGGCGCTCGGGCTGGCCGCGTTCGCCGCGGTGGGTGCCGAGGGCTGGGGCCGCGCCGACTTCATGATGGACGGCACCGGCCGCCCGCAGCTGCTGGAGGTGAACACCGTGCCCGGCATGACCGATCACAGTCTGGTGCCCATGGCGGCGAAGGCGGCGGGCATCAGCTTTGATGAGCTGGTGTGGCGCATCCTCGAATCCAGCTTCACCCGCGTACCGCTCTTGGGTGCCGCCTAGATGTTCAGCCTGCGCCCCCAGAACCGTCGCCGCACCCAAAAGCAGACCTCGCGCTGGTCGCTGCCGGCCATACCCTGGGCCGCACTGGGTCGCTGGGCGCTCGGGCTGGGCAGCGTCGCGGCCGTGCTCGCGTTGATCATCTGGGCGCTCAACCAGCCCATCACCACGGTGTCGGTGGCGGGACGCTTCGAGCGGGTCGCGCCGCTCGATGTCGAGCGCGCCGTCAAGGAAAGCGCGGTGGGCAAGGGCCTGGTGAGCGTGGATCTGGCGAGGGTGCGCGCGGCGGTACGGACCCTGCCGTGGGTCGACACCGTCAGCGTCCAGCGCAACTGGCCGCGTGGCCTCACCGTGACCATCGGCGAGCAGGTCGCCGCCGCACGCTGGGGGGAGCATGGGCTGCTCAACACGCGCGGCGACCTGTTCGCCAATGATGCCACGCACATTCCGCTGGAACTGCCGCAGCTGTCGGGACCGGATGGCACCCAGGCAGGCGTGGTGCAGCGCTACATCACGATGCGCGACCGGCTGCTCGAGTTGAGCATGCGCATCACGGCGCTGCGCCTGGATGCGCGTGGCGCCTGGGAACTGGACCTCGATAACGGCGTGACGGTGCGTCTGGGTCGCCAGCAGCTCGATGAACGATTCAATACTTTCGTGGCGACGGCCGCCAGGATCGTGGCGCAGCGCGCCACGGACATCGCCTATGTCGACATGCGTTACGCCAATGGCTTTGCCATTGGCTGGCGCAGCGCCGGTGCGGGCGCCGCAAAGAACGGGGGTGATGCTCGCAATGTCTAAGCGTACGGACCGCAGTCTGATCGTGGGGTTGGATATCGGTACCTCGAAGGTGGTCGCGCTGGTGGGTGAAGTCACCGCCGATGGCACCATCGAGGTGATCGGTGTCGGCTCGCAGCCCTCACGGGGGCTGAAGAAAGGCGTGGTCGTCAACATCGAATCGACGGTGCAGTCGATCCAGCGCGCGGTGGAGGAGGCCGAACTCATGGCCGGCTGCCAGATCCACTCCGTGTACGCGGGTATCGCCGGCAGCCACGTGCGCAGCTTGAACTCACACGGAGTCGTTGCGATCCGCGACCGCGAGGTCTCGCATGTCGATGTGGAGCATGTCATCGACGCGGCGCGCGCCGTCGCCATTCCCGCCGACCAGAAGATCCTGCATGTGCTGCCGCAGGACTATGTGATCGACGGCCAGGAAGGCATTCGTGACCCCATCGGCATGTCGGGGGTGCGCCTGGAGGCCAAGGTGCATATCGTCACCGGGGCCGAGAGCGCGGCGCAGAACATCGAGAAGTGCATCCAGCGCTGCGGCCTGGAGGTCGATGACATCGTGCTCGAGCAGCTTGCCTCGAGCTTCGCGGTGCTCACCGAGGATGAACGCGAACTGGGCGTATGTCTCGTGGACATCGGCGGGGGCACCACCGACCTTGCGGTATTCACCGGCGGCGCCATTCGTCACACCGCGGTAATCCCGATCGCCGGGGACCAGGTCACCAATGACATCGCGGTCTCGATGCGCACGCCCACCCAGTACGCCGAGGACATCAAGGTGCGCTACGCCTGCGCGCTCTCGCAGCTCGCCAACCCGGACGAGAGCATCGAGGTGCCAAGCGTGGGCGAGCGCCCCTCGCGGCGACTGGCACGCCAGACACTCGCTGAAATCGTCGAGCCACGCTACGAGGAGCTGTTCGGTCTGGTGCGCGATGAGCTGCGGCGCAGCGGTTTCGAGGAAACCATCGCGGCCGGCATCGTGCTCACCGGCGGCAGTGCCCGCATGGAAGGCACCATTGAACTCGCCGAGGAGGTTTTTCACATGCCGGTGCGTCTGGGCCTGCCGCAGCACGTGACCGGGCTTGCCGAGGCTGTGCGCAGCCCGATCTATTCCACGGCCGTGGGGCTGCTGCTCTACGCCCGTGACAACACGGCTTCCGCGCGCGGGCGACGCCCGGGCGGCAAAACCGTGATCAATCGCATGAAGTCCTGGTTTCAGGGCAACTTCTGATTTTTTCTTATTTGAACTGACCGCTACGGGGATTAAGGAGCCAGCAATGTTTGAACTGATGGATGCATACAGCCAGAGTGCCGTGATCAAGGTGATCGGGGTGGGCGGCGGCGGCGGAAACGCAGTCGCGCACATGGTCACGACGGGCATCGACGGCGTGGACTTCATGTGCGTCAACACCGACGCGCAGGCCTTGAAGCACTCGAAGGTGAAGACCGCACTGCAGATCGGCTGCAATATCACCAAGGGACTTGGCGCCGGCGCCGACCCTGAGGTGGGCCGGCAGGCCGCGATGGAGGATCGCGACCGCATCGTGGAACTGGTGGAGGGCTGCGACATGCTGTTCATCACCGCCGGCATGGGCGGCGGGACCGGCACCGGTGCGGCGCCGGTCGTGGCGCAGGTCGCCAAGGAGCTGGGCATTCTCACCGTCGCGGTGGTCACTCGTCCGTTTGAGATGGAAGGCGGCAAGCGTTCGCTGGTCGCCGAGCACGGCCTGGCGGAACTCGCCAAGTACTGCGATTCGCTGATCACCATTCCCAACCAGAAGCTGCTGACGGTGCTGGGCCCGCAGACGACGCTGCTGGATGCATTCAAGTCCGCCAACCAGGTGCTGCAGGGGGCCGTGCAGGGCATTGCCGAGCTCATTACGCGTCCGGGCCTCATCAACGTCGACTTTGCCGACGTGCGCACGGTGATGGCGGAGACCGGCATGGCGATGATGGGTTCGGGAGTTGCCAGCGGTGAGGGCCGGGCCCGCGCCGCCGCCGAGGCTGCCGTGTCATCCCCGCTGCTCGAGGACATCAATCTGGCCGGCGCGCACGGCATTCTGGTGAACGTCACGGCGGGCATGGACCTGTCGATCGGCGAGTTCCAGGAAGTTGGCAACATCGTGAAACAATTCGCCTCAGAGGATGCGACGGTCGTCGTGGGCACGGTCATCGATCCGGAACTGATCGATGTGGTACGCGTGACGGTGGTGGCGACCGGCCTGGGTCGGCCGGCGAGCGCGGTGCGCGTGCCCACGAGCCAGGCGCTCGGCGGCATGATGGGCCGGGAAATGGGTCGCGACAGCAGCCGTGAAGCCCACGGTCAGGTGCCCCCGATGCGCATGGTCTCCCGGACCAAGCCGGCCGCCAATCCCAACTACGCGGATCTCGACAAGCCCACCTACCAGCGCCAGCGCGCTGTAGGAGATGGCCTGCGTCCCGAGACGGAGTCGGAGGATTTGCTGGATATACCGGCGTTTTTGCGGCGTCAGGCGGATTGATAGAAGCGGCGATCGGCACCTCGCGTGTGATACGGTAGCGGTGCCGGATACGGCCTGCGGACCCGTGCCAGACGGGTCCGGCGGGTGCTTGGGGTTCCGGACATCTTGGGAAAGTAATGGTCGGACAACGCACACTGAAGAACACCATCCGCGCCTCGGGCGTGGGACTGCATACCGGCAAGAAGGTCCTGATGACGCTGCGGCCGGCCGCACCGGACACCGGGATTCTGTTTCGCCGCTCCGATCTTGGCGAGTTTGCGACGGTCGTCGCGCATGCCGAAAATGTCGGCGACACGCAGCTCGGCACCACGCTGGTCAACGGTGCGGCGCGGGTTTCCACCGTCGAGCATCTGTTGTCGGCCTTCGCAGGTCTGGGTATCGACAATGCGGTGGTCGAGGTCAGTGCGCCGGAGGTGCCGATCATGGACGGCAGCGCCAGTCACTTCGTATTCCTGTTGCAGTCGGCGGGGATCGAGGAGCAGCTGGTGTCGAAGCGCTTCATCCGCATCACCGAAGCGCTCAAGGTGAGCGACGGTGACAAGTGGGCGATGTTTGAACCGTTCGATGGGTTCAAGGTCAATTTCGAAATCGAATTCAACCACCCGATATTCAAACGGCACGCGCAGCGTGCCTCCATGGATTTTTCGACGACGTCGTTCCTGAAGGAAATCAGCCGTGCGCGCACCTTCGGTTTCATGCGCGATCTGGAGATGATGCGGGCGCGCAATCTCGCGCTCGGCGGCAATCTCGACAACGCCATCGTGCTGGATGATGTGCGGGTGTTGAATGAGGATGGGCTGCGCTACGAAGATGAGTTCGTGAAGCACAAGATCCTGGATGCGATCGGCGACCTGTACCTCCTGGGTCACAGCCTCATCGGCGAGTTCAGCGGCTACAAGTCCGGGCATGCCCTGAACAACAAGCTGCTGCGCAAGCTGCTGTTGAGCAAGAGCTCGTGGGAAGAGGTGACGTTCGAGAAGCACTCGGATGCGCCGATTTCCTACGTGGAGGCACCGGCCCTGGCGCACGCCTCGTCCGTGTACTGACGCTTCAGCCCTTCGCCGCCCCGCGCGGCACCACCCGGACTTTCACCCCCGCGATATCGGCCTGCTGCGTGCCGATCAGCCGCCAGCAGCTGCGGCACCGCATAGCGCAGGCGCACCCCCCAGACGGCCGATTCGGCGAATATGACAAGTTCGCCGCCCTGCTCGGTGACGCCCGTCACATGCGAGGCGAGTTCCTCGGGCAGCTCGCGCCGCACCCATTGCAGCCAATCGCGCTGCCGCAGCGCCTCGCGCTGCAGCCCCGCCAGGACCGGCGTGGAGCGTTGCAGCAGGTCTTTAACAGAATCAAGGCGATTCCGTGACTGCGGTCTCCGGGTTGGTGTTGTGTGACGGTCAAGGCGTGAATTCGCCTTGTCACTGTAGGGCTTCTTCTGCATATTCGATGGTGGGCGGGGCAGGGATATGAATGCGTAAGGTTTGCTTTCGTGAACATCATAGTTTTTTCCGGGCGACGAGGTGGCGGTCGCTCGAGGTACTTCGACCTCGCGCATCCTGTCACGCTGGCCATCTGCGCCTTGGCCGTGCTGGGGACCCTGGGCGGCGCCTTCGCCATCGGCATGCAGTTGGGCTCCCATGCCGGCCGTACCGCGCCGACAGATCCTAAAGGCTGGAGCCGGATACTCGCCGACCAGAAATCCGAAATCGCCGAAATGCGCGCTCGGGTCGAGGACCGTGTGAACGCCATCGCCGGGCGCCTCGGCCAGCTCGATGCGCACATCATCCGCATCGATGCGTTGGGCAAGCGCTTGACGACCATGGCGAATATCGATCGGCGCCAATTCAATTTCGACGATGAACCGACGCTGGCCGCGACCTCCGCGGCCAGCGGCCTCGCCGGCAACCAGATTCCGGATCTGACCTCGCAGTTATCGCAGCTGGAACAGCAGGTTGACCTGCGCGATGCGCAGCTCTCGGCGCTCGAGAATGTCATCGTCGGACGCAAGATCACCGAGGCCGTGCGCCCGGCGGGCTGGCCGGTGGGGGACGGTTCGATCTCCTCCTATTTCGGTGAACGCAGCGATCCGTTTACCGGGGAGGAAGGCTTCCACAAGGGGCTGGATTTCGCCGGCACGGCGGGCGAGCCCGTGGTGGCCGTCGCGGCCGGCGTCGTCACCTGGGCGGGCGAGCGCAGCGGTTATGGCACCCTGGTCGAGATCAACCACGGCAATGGCTATATCACCCGCTATGCCCACAACCAGAGTGCCCTGGTGGCGGTGGGGCAGACTGTGACCCGCGGCGAGCACATCGCCTTGATGGGCTCGACCGGGCATTCGACCGGCCCGCACGTGCACTTCGAAGTGCTGCACAACGGCACCCAGATCGATCCGCTGATTTTCGTCAAGCGCATGCCCCAGGCCTAAAGCGGCCGCCGGGCGCAAAAATCACGGTGCGGCCCTTGCGTCGCATTCCGGGCGCCCCCACCTCCGTCGAAGACAGTTCGGATTACCGGCTACGCCGGCTATTGCGTACAATACGCCGCTTCGCTGCGCCCGAAGACCTCATAAGTGTTTGGTGCGGCTCAATTTTTTGATCAGGATGTCCTGTGCTGAAACTGCTCACGCGTGTCTTCGGCAGCCGTAACGAGCGGCTGCTGCGCACTTACCAGGCCCTGGTCCAGCAAATCAACGGGTTCGAGAGCGACATCCAGGCGCTGAGCGATGCGCAGCTCGCGGCCAAGACCCCCGAATTTCGCGCGCGGCTCAAAGCGGGCGCAACGCTCGATGAGCTGCTGCCGGAGGCCTTCGCGGCCGTTCGCGAGGCGGCGCGCCGCACCTTGAAGATGCGCCACTTCGATGCGCAGCTGCTGGGCGCCATCGCCCTGCACCAGGGCAAGATTTCCGAAATGCGCACCGGTGAGGGCAAGACCCTCATGGCGACCCTTGCGGCCTATCTGAATGCCCTGCCCGCCGAGGGCATGCACATCGTGACGGTGAACGAATACCTCGCCGCACGCGATGCCGACTGGATGCGTCCGGTCTACGGCTTTCTCGGCTTGAGTGTCGGGGTGATCCGCAACTCCCAGGATCCGGATGAGAAGCGCGCGGCGTACGCCTGCGACATCACCTACGGCACCAACAACGAATTCGGTTTCGACTACCTGCGCGACAACCTAGCCTTCCGGCTCGAGGACCGGGTACAGCGGGGCCTGGTCTACGCCATCGTCGATGAAGTGGATTCCATCCTCATCGATGAGGCGCGCACGCCGCTGATCATCTCCGGGCCGGCGGATGAGAGCACCGAGCTGTACCTCGCCATCAACCAGCTGGTGCCGAAGCTGACGCGCCAGAAAGAAGAGGACGGCCCCGGCGACTTCTCGGTGGATGAGAAGCAGAAGCAGGTGCACATCACCGAGAACGGCCACGTCCGCGTCGAGGAGCTGATGGCCGAGGCCGGCCTGCTGCGCGAGGGCGAGAGCCTCTACGACCCGACCAATATCCGCCTCATGCATCACCTCAATGCCGCGCTGCGCGCGCATTCGCTGTACAAACGCGATGTGGAGTACATCGTGCGCGGCGGCGAAGTCATCATCGTCGATGAGTTCACGGGCCGCACCATGCAGGGCCGGCGCTGGTCCGATGGTCTGCATCAGGCCGTGGAGGCCAAAGAGGGCGTGCGCGTTCGCGAAGAAAACCAGACGGTCGCCTCGATCACGTTCCAGAACTATTTCCGCCTGTATCGCAAGCTTGCGGGCATGACCGGTACCGCCGACACCGAAGCGCCGGAGTTCCTGCAGATCTACGGCCTTGAAGTGGTGGTCATCCCCACCCACAAGCCGATGATCCGCAAGGATATGCCGGACTTCGTGTATCTGACCCAGAAGGACAAGTTCGAAGCCATCATCGAGGACATTGAAGACTGCGTGAAGCGCGGGCAGCCGGCGCTGGTCGGCACGACCTCCATCGAGACTTCCGAGTTCCTCGCCGGCCTGCTGCAGAAGTCCGGCATCCCGCACCAGGTGCTGAACGCCAAGCAGCACGAGCGCGAAGCGCACATCGTCGAGCAGGCCGGCGTCCCGGGCGCCGTCACCATCGCCACCAACATGGCGGGTCGCGGCACCGACATCGTGCTGGGCGGCAACCTCGACGCCGAGCTTGCCGCGCTGCCGCCGGAAACCGACGAGGCGACCCGCGAGGCGCTGCGGGCGGCGTGGCAGCAGCGCCATGACGCCGCACTCGCCGCGGGCGGCCTGCACATCGTCGGCACCGAGCGCCATGAATCGCGCCGCATCGACAACCAGCTGCGCGGCCGTTCCGGACGCCAGGGCGATCCGGGCTCCAGCCGCTTCTTCCTCTCCATGGAAGACAACCTGATGCGCATCTTCGGTGACCCGATGCGCACCAAGCGCCTGCTGCAGATGGCGGGCATGAAGGAAGGCGAGGTCATCGAGAGCGGCATGCTCACGCGCCAGATCGAAAAGGCGCAGCGCAAGGTCGAGTCGCACAACTTCGACATCAGAAAGCAGCTGCTGCTGTTCGATGATGTCGCCAATGACCAGCGCAAGGTCGTCTATCAGCAGCGCACCGAGATCATGGGCACCGAGGATCTGTCGGCGGCGATCGCCGGCATCCGCGAGGAGGCCTTGGGTACGCTGATGGATCAGTTCATGCTGAAGACCTCGGCGCCCCAGGAGTGGGATCTGGCCGGCCTCGCCGAGGCCCTGGCGCGGGACTTCGGCGCGGCCGTGGATCCGGCGGCGTGGCTCGCGGCGGAGCCGGAGCTTGAGGAGGCGGCGCTGCGGCAACGCGTGGTCGAGGCGGTCGCCGCCTCCTACGAGGCCAAGGTTGCCCGCACCGGTGCGCCGATCATGCGTCACGTGGAAAAGGACGTGATGTTGCGGACCCTCGATCAGCACTGGCGGGATCATCTGGGGGCCATGGATTATCTGCGCCAGGGCATCCATCTGCGCGGCTACGCCCAGAAGGACTATCGCTTCGAATACAAGCGCGAGGCCTTTGAGCTGTTCGCGGCCATGCTCGACCGGGTGAAGTTCGACACGGTGTCGACGGTGTCGAGGATTGAGATCCGCACCCAGGAGGAGGTCGATCGCGAGGAGGAACAGCGCCGCTTGCGTCTCATGCAGGCCCTGCAGGCGCAGCATGTCGAGGCGCAATCGGCACTGCTCGGCGCTGAAGCGCCGGCGCCGCGCCGCCGGCCCCGCGGCGGCGGATCGATGCTGGGTCTGGGAGGCCTTGCCAGCGGCGCCTGCACCGCCCTTCGCGGGCGCCGAGGTAGATGCCAAGGCGACCTTTATCCGCCAGGACCGCAAGGTGGGCCGCAACGAGCCTTGCCCGTGCGGCTCGGGCAAGAAGTTCAAGCACTGTCACGGCGCGCTGACCGGCGCGGACTGATGGCCGCGGCGGACGCCCTGCGGGTCGTGGCCGGGGCGCTGTGTGATGCGCGCGGCCGGGTCCTGATCGCGCGCCGGCCGCTCGACCGGCACATGGCCGGCCGGTGGGAGTTTCCGGGCGGCAAGGTCGGCCGTCATGAGACCGAGTGCCAAGCGCTCATCCGCGAGCTGCGCGAGGAGCTGGGGGTGGAGGTCGATGCGCCACAGTTCTGTCTGCGCTTGAGTCACACCTACCCCGACCGCACCGTGGCGCTGTCGTGCTGGATTGTGAGGAAGTTTGCCGGGGAGCCCCGGGGCCTCGACGGTCAGCAGTTGAAATGGGTGGCCGCCGCGGACCTTGGCCAGGAAGACATTCTCGAGGCCGATCTGCCCTTCATCGAAGCCCTGCAGCGGCTGTTACAATGACCTTCGACAGTTCTGACACCGAGTGATGCATATGGCGCAGCAACCCGAGCTTCCGGAAATCAAACTTGACGCCGCAGGCCTCTATCGCGAGGAGATGTTCACCGATCGGCGTGCGGGAACATTGCGGCGGCTGACGCCCGTGACCACCGACGGCTCGGTGGACACCACGCGCGCGGTGCTGTACTCCGGTCAAACGCAGCTGCTGACGCCGGGCGGCGTGCTGCCGCTGGGCTTCGATATCGAGGCGGCGACCATGGAGGAGGCGCTGAACCGCTTCCCGGACGCCGTGAAAATCGCGCTCGATGAGGCCATCGAGGAAGCCCGTGAAATGCGCCGCGAGCAGGCCTCGCGCATCGTGGTGCCCGATGCCGGCGCATGGGCGCAGGTCCCCCCGGTGGCGGGAAGATCAAGTTCCCCTGAGTCAGCCGGCTCGTCAGGGGCGTCGGGGGCGAGTTCCGACCCGGTGTCGGGAATGACGTGCTTTTCCGAAAGCCATGCGCCCAGATCGATCACCCGGCAGCGCTCGCTGCAAAAGGGCCGAAACGGGGACTCATCGGACCACTCGATACTGCGTCCGCAGGTCGGACACTTCACGGTGGCTGGCATGAGGGTTCAGGCGCAGATGGTCAGCGTGAACGGCACGTCCTCTTCGATCGGTGCGGGACGTGCGTTCAGACCGTTCCATTTCAGGAAGCGCACGTTGCAGCGATGCTGGCCGCCGCCGCTGATTTCCGGGAACAGGCCGGTCTCGGCCGGCAGTGCGATGCGCAGCAGCTGCGCCGGCGCGTCGCGGTCGAAGCCGATCATGAACACACCGCCCTTGGCGATTTCCCGGCGGCTGCGGCCGGCCTGACGCGTCAGCCACAGCAGCTCGGCGATGGCATCGCACAGCGGCCGCAGCAGTCCCAGCCATTGGCCGAAGGCGCGCATGCGCGCCTCGGCGGGCTGGCTCAGCCAGCAGAAGTATTCGGGCAGATCGAACTCGCAGGTGCCCCCGGGTATGGCGCTGCGCAGCTTGATGGAGTTCAGGAACTCCGAGTCGCGGATGGGCTGCAGGAACGCCGATCCGGCCTTCAGCAGATCCGCGCGCAGGCGCGCCGAGATTGGCGATGACGGTCTTCAGCCGTGCGGAATCCACTCCCGGGCCGCGACTGGAACTCGTTCAGGTGGGAGAGGTGGCGCTCCAGCTCCTTGAGCGCATCCGAGCGCATGTCGCTGCGCGTCGTGATCGACAGGATATCGAGCAGCCCCGACATGGCGGCGCGGGCGCTGGCCGAGGTCGCGATCTCGCTTTGGTAAAGCGCCTGGTTGTACAGGAAGTCCAGGCGCATGAAGGTGCGCATCCGCTCGTTGAGCGGCTGCTCGAACATAATCGTCCCGGTGACGCGGCTCGTCCACCGGTTGTGCGACCTGCTGTTGCGTCTCAGTCATTCCGCTATTGTGCTTGACTCAGGGTCTCGCGCGCCAGAGTGCCGTAACGGATATGCAGGGCTTCGACCTGTCGGCGCAGCCTGCGCAAGATCCCCCTCATTGACGATCACGTCATCGGCCAGCGCGAGGCGCGCCGCCCGGGAGGCCTGCGCCGCCAGTACCGCCCGCGCCTCGGCCAGCGTCACGCCGTCGCGCACCTGCACCCGACGCAGCTGCAGCGCTTCGCTGCAGTCCACCAGCAGCACCCGCTCGACGCTGGCCTTAAGGTTGTGCTCGACCAAGAGCGGTATGGCGAGAATCTGATAGCGCCCGCCGGCCGCCTGCGAGCGCTGCTCAAGCTCCGCCATGATGGCCGGGTGCATCAGCTGCTCGAGCGCCGCGCGCTCCTTGGGCTCGGCGAATATCCGCGCGCGCAACGCGCGCCGGTCCAGCTCCCCAGCGGGCGTGAGCAGGACTTCTCCAAAGCGTGCGACCAGCCGCTCGAGGAGTGCTGCGCCCGGGGTGACCAGGTCCCGGGCAATCTGATCCGTATCGATGACCGGTACGCCGAGCGCCGCGAACAGGGCGGCGACCGTGGACTTGCCGCTGGCGATGCCGCCGGTGAGGCCGATGCGCACTGCGCGGTTCACGCACGCAGACCAAACAGGCCCAGATAGCCCTCGAGCAGCTCCCGACCCCACATCAGCATGATCCAGCCCGCGGCCGACAGGAACGGCCCGAAGGCAATGGGCACGCCGCGTCCTTGGCGTTTCGCACTGAGGATCACGATGCCGACCACGGCGCCGACCGCCGCGGCGCCGAGCACGGTGGGCAGCAGCATGCGCCAGCCGAGGAAGGCGCCGATGGCGCCGAGCAGCTTGAAGTCGCCATAACCCATGCCCTCCTTGCCGGTGAGGAGCTTGAACAGATGATAGACGCCCCACAGGCTCAGGTACCCCGCCATCGCGCCGATCACGCTGTCGTGCAAAGACACCGGCAAGGACAGCCTGCGAGTTGGTCGGCAGAAACGCGCTGGTGGCGATCCCGAGCCACACCAGCGGCAGAGTCATGCAGTCGGGCAGCAGCTGCGTGTCCACATCGATGAAGGTCAGCGCGATCAGGAACCAGGTCAGCACCAGAGCGGCCAGTACCGGGGCGCCGAAGCCGAATTTCCAGGCGACCAGCGCCGAGAGCACACCGGTGAGCGCCTCGATCAGCGGATAACGGGCGCTGATCGGGGCACGGCAACTCGCGCAGCGGCCCCGCAGCACCAGATAGCTCACGACCGGAATGTTCTGCAGCGCCGTGATCGGCGCCTGGCACTTCGGGCAGGCCGAGCGCGGCACGATGAGATTGAAGCGCGGTCGCCGCCGCGGGCGCCGGCGCGGCGCCCGCCGCCCCTTGCGCCAGCTCCGCACACTGCGCCCGCCAATCGCGCTCCAGCATTACCGGAACGCGGTAGATGACGACATTCAGGAAGCTGCCGACCAGCAGCCCCAGCACCAGCACGGCGCTGATGAAGAACGGCGGGGAGGCGGCCAGGGCATCGAGCAGGACGGTCACACCACCGAACCGAGCTTGAAGATCGGCAGGTACATCGCGATGACGAGGCCGCCGACCAGCACGCCCAGCACCGCCATGATCAGCGGCTCGAGCAGGCTCGACATCGCGTCCACCGCGTTATCGACCTCGGATTCGTAGAAGCTCGCGACCTTTCCGGCCATGGTGTCGAGCGATCCGGACTCCTCGCCGACCGCGATCATCTGCACCACCATGTTCGGGAAGATCCCGGTGTTTTCCATGGCGCGCTGCAGGCGCTGACCGGTGGACACCTCCTCGCGCATCCGCATCACCGCATTCTCGAACACGATGTTGCCGCACGCGCCGGCCACGGACTCGAGCGCTTCAACCAGCGGCACGCCCGCCGAGAACATGGTGGCGAGGGTGCGCGCATAGCGCGCGATCGCCGACTTGTTGAGGATCGGGCCGATGACGGGGAACTTCAGCATCACGCGGTCGAGGAATTCCTGCATCGCGCCGCGAGCGTTTCTTGAAATAGGTGAACGCCTAGATGCAGCCGCCGATCACCAGCCCGAGGAACACGCCCTTGGCCTGCACGAACTTCGACAGATTGATCACCATCTGCGTGAAGGCGGGCAGATCGGCGCCAAAGCCTTTGAACAGGCTCTCGAACTGCGGGATCACGAAGATCAGCAGGATGACGGTGACGATGACGGCAACCACCAGCACGGCGGTGGGATAGAACAGGGCTTTTTTGACCTTGCTCTTGAGCGCCTCGGTCTTTTCCTTGTAGGTTGCGATCTTGTCCAGCAGCCCCTCCAGGGCGCCGGCGTGTTCGCCGGCCTCCACCAGATTGGTCGTCAGCTTGTCGAAGTACAGCGGACGCTTGGCGAGCGCCTCGTGCAAGCGCGGAGCCCGCCTCGATGTCGCTCTTGATGCCGAGGATGAGCTTTTGCGCCGCCGGCTTGTCATGGCCGCTGCCGACGATCTCCAGTCCCTGCACCAGCGGAATGCCCGCGGCCAGCATGGTGGCGAGCTGGCGCATGAAGACGGCGATGTCCTGTGGCTTGACCTTGCCCCCGGCCCGCAGTGCGCTCGGACTGCTTGCGGATGCGCGAGGCCGCGATGCCCTGGCGACGCAGATCGGCGCGCAGCGCGGCCTCATCGGGCGCGACGCTCTTGCCCTTGACCTTGTTGCCCTTCTTGTCGCGGCCTTCCCAGGTGAAGGGAATGTCGCGGCGAATGCCTTTGACGGACTGGGTGGTTGCTGCCTGTGGCCATGCGTTAATACCTGCAATCATTCGATAGTGACGCTGTTGATCTCTTCCAGACTGGTCATGCCGTTCTTGACCTTCTCCAGGCCCGAGCGGCGCAGATCCCAGAAGCCTTCCTTGGCGGACTGGTCGGAAATATCCACGGCGCTGCCGCCGGCCAGAATGAGGCGTGCGATGGTGTCGGTGACCGGCATGACCTGGTAGATGCCCACCCGGCCCTTGTAGCCATCCGTGCAGTTGGCGCAGCCCTTGGGGCTGAAGATGCGCATGCCGGCCTCGATGTCGGCGGCCTGGAAGCCTTCCTTCGCCAGCGCCTCGCGCGGAACATCCATCGGCACCTTGCAGTGTCGCGCACAGCTTTCTGTGCGAGCCGCTGCGCAATGATCAGGCTTACCGACGTCGCGATGGCGTACGGTTTCACACCCATGTCGATGAGGCGCGTCAGCGTCTGTGGCGCATCGTTGGTATGCAGGGTCGAGAGCACCAGATGCCCGGTCTGCGCGGCCTTGATGGCGATTTCCGCCGTCTCGAGGTCGCGGATTTCGCCGACCATGATGACGTCCGGGTCCTGGCGCAGGAACGCGCGCATGGCGGCGGCAAAGGTCAGGCCCGACCTTGGGATTGACGTTGACCTGGTTGACGCCCGGCAGATTGATTTCCGAAGGGTCCTCGGCCGTGGAGATATTGGTGTCTTCGCGGTTGAGGATGTGCAGACCCGTGTACAGCGAGACGGTCTTGCCGCTGCCGGTGGGGCCGGTCACGAGGATCATGCCCTGGGGTTTTCGCCAGGTACTTGACGTACAGCTCCTTCTGCTTCGGCTCGTAGCCCAGCGCATCGATGCCGAGCTGCGCCTGGGAAGGATCCAGAATACGCATGACGATCTTCTCGCCGATACAGCGTCGGACAGGAGCTGACGCGAAAGTCGATGGCGCGGTTCTTCGAGAGGCGCATCTTGATGCGGCCGTCCTGCGGGACGCGCCGTTCGGCGATGTCCAGTCGCGACATGACCTTCAGGCGCGCGGCGAGTTTGCCGGCGAGCTGCACGGGCGGCTGCGCAATCTCCTTCAGCACGCCGTCCATGCGGAAGCGCACCCGGTACATCTTCTCGTAGGGTTCAAAATGGATGTCGGAGGCGCCGCGGCGAATGGCATCCAGCATCAGCTTGTTGACGAAGCGCACGATCGGGGCGTCTTCGACATCATCGCGGGTGACCTTGTCCTCCGGGCCCTCCTCACCGCCGGTGACTTCGAGCGAATCGAGGTCCATGCCCTCCTCTTCGCTGAAGGCGGGCATCTGGTTGTCCGCCTGCTCGACGGCCTTGTCGACGGCCTTCTGCAGCTTGTCGTCCTCGACGACAATGGCCTCGACCCCCATGCCGGTCTGGAACTTGATCTCATCGATGGCGTGCAGGTTGGTCGGATCCGCGACCGCCAGAAACAGCCGCTTGCCGCGCCGGAAGACCGGCAGTACCCGGTGCTTGACCAGCAGCTTTTCACTGACCAGTCGGACGGTTTCGGGGTCGATGTTGCTGGAGTCCAGGTCGATACAGCGGCACCCCGAACTCGCTGGAGGCCGCGATGGCGATGTCGCGGGCATTGGCGGCGCCGCTGCTCACCAGCTGCGTGACAATGCTGCTGCCGTCCTTGGTGGCCGCCAGGGCTTCCATCATGGCCGCCTCCTCGACCACGCCGTCCTGCACGAGGCGCTGCGGAAGTCCGCCAAGCGCCGATCGGGGCGTACTGGAAGCTAAGGAAGCGTTCTCATTCATGGACTTAGGCTGATCGAACCTTGGGCCCTAAAGGGCGGCGAGGGTAGTGTATCGGACGGGGGCCCTGGACAGTTGTCAAATCTTCCGACGATGGTCGCACACCTTTCGGCCAGGTCTGCGTGATTGGTCTCGCAAAAGAAGAAGCCCCCGCAAGCGGGGGCTTCGACCTTAGCTCAGGGCGCTAAGTTACTGGCAGACGCTCGGCAGGTAGGCGGGGCTGGTGGTATACACCGAGCCATTCGCCGCACCGGTACCACCATTGACCACCACCAGGCTCTGCTGCGTGATGGCGTTGGTGGCGGCCGTGCCGTCGTTGCAGACCCAGGCGATATCGCCGTTGGGCGACGCGTAAGCGGTGTAAATCAATGTCTTGGCATTGATCTTCGCGTTGGCGTTGGCACCGTAGGTCACAGTGATCTGTCCGGGAGCCGTCAGCGCAACGGTGCTGATGTAGGTACCCGCAATCGCGTTAGTGACACCCACGGCGGCATTGGTGCCCGCAGCCGTGCCCGTGTTGGCGTAGTTCTCGGCGAATGCAGTTTCAAGACCGCCGGCCAGCGAGGCCGCTTCCGACACCTGGGCGCGAATCGTGTAGGTCTGGTAGGCCGGGATGGCGATGGCCGCCAAAATGCCGATGATCGCGACCACGATCATCAACTCGATAAGGGTGAAACCCTTTTGCATGGAATTCATCGGTAGAGGCTCCTTAGAAGATAAATCTGGTGACTGGTATCGCTGTCCTTGCGCAGTCACGGTTATAAGAGCAAGCCGCGTGCCAGGACGCTCCCATTGAACAAGTATATGAATTTAAAGGAAAAACATGGGAGCTCTGCTCCTGACGCCCGATGATCTGGACGGCCTGTGCTGGTTGGCAATGTCAGGGAGTGACGCGGAGCGTCACAGAGATTCGCAGAACTTTGCGTGCGGGCCTCGGAATATGGCCTTCGGCTCGCGGTGAAAACTGAACCATTTACCGCGCCGCCGCCCTCGACCCGTTCTTTCCGAAACGGCATGGTCACCAAAAAAAAGCCCCCGCAAGCGGGGGCTTTGATCTTAGCTCAGGGCTCTAAGTTACTGGCAGACGCTCGGCAGGTAGGCGGGGCTGGTGGTATACACCGAACCGTTCGCCGCGGCGGTGCCGCCATTGACCACAACCAGGCTCTGCGCCGTGATGGCGTGGGTGGCCGCGGTGCCGTCGTTACAGACCCAGGTGATGTCGCCGTTGGGCGAGGCGTAAGCCGAATAGATCAGCGTCTTGGCGTTGATCTTCGCATTGGCATTGGCACCGTAGGTCACGGTGATCTGTCCGGGAGCCGTCAGCGCGACAGTGCTGATGTAGGTACCCGCAATCGCGTTAGTGATACCCACGGCGGCATTGGTGCCGGCAGCCGTGCCCGTGTTGGCGTAGTTCTCGGCGAATGCGGTTTCAAGACCGCCGGCCAGCGAGGCCGCTTCCGACACCTGGGCGCGAATCGTGTAGGTCTGGTAGGCCGGGATGGCGATGGCCGCCAAAATGCCGATGATCGCGACCACGATCATCAATTCGATAAGGGTGAAACCCTTTTGCATGGAATTCATCTGTCGAAGCTCCTTGAGGAAAATCAATCTGGTGACCGGAATTTCGCTGTCGCTTAACGCAGTCAGGGTCACAGAAGCAAAGCGCGTGCCAGGCGTGGCCTTGTCGCTTAGACATTTGAATTACAAAAGAAAAAAGCGGCGAAAAGCCGCGAAGCGTTATGCCCTTGGCGAGCGGTGCCTGCCCGGGACGTTGGGGAGTGACGTGGAAGGTCACAAAGCCCCCGCGTGGCGGGGGCTTTGGACCTACGGGACGTAGACTACTGGCAGACGTTCGGCAGGTAGGCGGGATTCGCCGTGAAAACCGTACCGTTCGCGGCACCGGTGCCGCCATTGACCACTAGCAGGCCCCCCGCCGCAATGGCGTTAGTGGCCGAGTTGCCGTTATTGCACACCCATACGATATCGCCGTTGGGCGAAGCGTAGGCGGTATAGATCAATGTCTTGCCGCTGACCTTCGCGTTGGCATTGGCGCCGTAGGTCACGGTGATCTGGCCGGGATTAGTCAGCATCACGCTGCTGACGTAGGTACCCGATATGACGTTCGCAGCGGGAATGCCGACGGCGGCATTGGTGGCAGCAGCCGTGCCGGTGTTGGAGTAGTTCTCGGCGAATGCGGTTTCCAGACCACCCGCCAACGAGGACGCTTCCGACACCTGGGAACGAATCGTGTAGTTCTGGTAGGCCGGAATGGCGATTGCCGCCAAAATGCCAATGATCGCGACTACGATCATCAACTCGATAAGGGTGAAACCCTTTTGCATGGCTTTCATCTGTAGACGCTCCTGAAATTTGTTAATGCGGTCACAGAATACAAAAGCAAAGCGCGTGCCACGTCTCACTCGGAGCTCAACTCTTTGAATTTTAAAAGAAATAGCCTAATTATTATGCCCGAACGACGGGCATAACCTAGACCGTGTGCGATCTACGTCACGGAGCGACGCGGCGCGTCAGTTTCCGCACGGCGACGTTAGTTTTTATGGCAAAAAAGCCGCGGCACGCGTGGGCTTCGAGTTCAGCTGAAGAACCGGGAGCTGGCTGGCAGGCCTCGGCAGGTAGGATGGTTTCCTCCCGTACGCCGCCGGTGCCAGCATTCATCCAGACCAGACTCTGCGTCGTGATTGGCGTAATGGCCGCGGTGGCATCGTTACAGTCCCAGGCGATATGGCCATTAGGCGAACGTAGGCCGGGTAGACCAGGGATACTGCCGTTGATCTTGGCATTGGCATGCGCCGTCGGGCACGGTGATCCGTCCGGCCGCCGTCAACGCATGGCGCTGTGTAATACCGCCTCGCATTGTTGATACCCACGGCAGCATTGGTTCGCGCGGCCGGGACCGGGGTGGCGCAGTTCTCTGGCGAACGCGGTTTAAGACCCCGAGCCAGCGAGGCCACTTCCGACACTTAGGGGCGAATCGTATAGGTCGGATAGGCCGAAATGGCAATGCCGATGATTGTGACCACGATCATCAACTCGATCAGCGCAAAACCTTCCTCGATAGCGTTCATCCAATTTGGACCCTAAAAGGTTATTCGCTGCGTTGTTTGCGGCGGTGCTTTAGTGAACGATTGCGCCATCTCGGGCCGGCGCCGCCCCCATACGCCGGCGCAAAAAAAAGCCCCCGCTAGCGGGGGCTTTGATCTTAGCTCAGGGCTCTAAGTTACTGGCAGACGCTCGGCAGGTAGGCGGGGCTGGTGGTGTACACCGAGCCATTTGCCGCACCGGTACCACCATTGACCACTACCAGACTCTGCGCCGTGATGGCGTGAGTGGCGGCGGTGCCGTCATTGCAGACCCAGGCGATATCGCCGTTGGGCGAAGCATAGGCCGAGTAGACCAGCGTCTTGGCGTTGATCTTGGCGTTGGCATTCGCACCGTAGGTGACGGTGATCTGGCCGGGCGCCGTCAGCGCAACGGTGCTGATGTAGGTACCCGCGATCGCGTTGTTGATACCGACGGCGGCATTGGTGCCCGCAGCCGTGCCGGTGTTGGCGTAGTTCTCGGCGAATGCCGTTTCAAGACCGCCGGCCAGCGAGGCCGCTTCCGACACCTGGGCGCGAATCGTGTAGGTCTGATAGGCCGGGATGGCGATGGCCGCCAAAATGCCGATGATCGCAACGACGATCATCAATTCGATCAGGGTAAAACCTTTCTGGACAGCTTTCATGTAACTCCTTGGAGGACTTTTTGAGAATTCTATGCAGCGCGAAGAGCCGCCGTTACCAAGGAGAAGAGCAACTCATGTGCCATGAGCCGCATAGTTCTGGAGTTATTTGCAACTGGCTGAAAGCGTAGCAATTTAAGTTGCCTAGCGAAAAGCTGTCGGCGTGCGTCGCACCCCCACTTGCGGCGTTGTCTGTACCGCAGGGTCCTTAAGTGACTGGATGCGTCATGCGCGCACTGATACGTACGTCTCACATTAGCCGCGTTTGCCAGCGCTCTCGTGGTATTCCTCTTCGGAATTCACGGCCCACAGGGCAGCCTTATCGGTGCTGCCACCGCTGATGCACTCCACGGCGGCCTTGGCCGCGAGCATGGAGTGATCCTGGTTGTTGTAGCGATGCATGCCGTTGCGCCCGATGGGGTAGAGATTGCTGAAGGTGTCCAACCACGCACGCACCCGGCCCATGTCCTGGTAGGCGCCAAAATAGGCGGGGTAGGCCTTGGGGACGCGCACCACCGTACCGTCCAGCACGTCCTCGACCGCAATCAACCCGATCTTGGCGAGCTCCGCCGCCGCAAAACTTAAGAATGCGCCATCCGCCATGTTCCACAGCGCATCGCCTTCGGCGCAGAAGTATTCCAGGCCGAGCCAGATGGTCGCGGGGTCGGCCACCAGCGCCGGACTCCAGTTATTGAACACCTGCAGCCGCCCGAGCTTCACATCCGGCTCCTGGATGTAGATCCAGTTGTCGGGCGGCATGCCATTGGCGGCGCTGTCGCGATGCCCGCCGCGCATGCGTCGGACCAAAAGTCCGGCGGTCATGAAATCCCGGTAGGGAAGCTGCGAGGCGATGCTCATGACCCGGACATCGTCCGGTTGCAGCAGCGCGGCCAGCTCCTTGATCGGCATGGTCGAGATGAACTGATCACAGGCGATGCGACGCACGTTACCCGTATCCGCATCGCGCACCTGCGCTGCGAGGATCTTTTCGCCTTCGCGTTCTATGCCGACGACGCTATGGCGCAAGTGGACCTCGCCACCGGCGGCGAGCACGCGGGCCGCGACGTGCTCCCACATCTGACCGGGGCCGAGCTTCGGATACAGGAAGCGTTCAACGAGGCTCGTCTCGGTGGATTTCTGCGCGGTGTCGCGGCCGCGAAAGGGTTTGCTCAAGGCGTGGGCGAGCGCCTTGCTGATGGACAGGCCCTTGATGCGCTGGGCGCCCCACTCGGCCGAAATCTGTGCACATGGAACGCCCCAGACCTTCTCGGTGTAGTCCTTGAAGAAGGTGCGATACAGGGTGTCGCCGAACCGGTTGATGAGGAAGTCCTCAAGCGTGCGCTCCGGGCGCCGTGGATGCAGCCGCGCCGCGAGGTAGCTGGCGCCGATGGCGGCGGTGTACGGGGCGCCGAGATTGCCGAGCGTCGCCATATTCAATTTCAGCGGATAGTCGAAGAAGCGCCGCCGGTAGAAGATGCGTGACAGCCGGCTGCGCACCAGCAGCACCGCATCGCGGTCGCGCGCGGTGAGTGCCGCTGGCGTGAAATCCCGCGCGGCGCCCTGGTAGCCCAGCCGCAGCGCCGCCGCGGCGCCGCCGAGGTCCTGATCGGTGGCGGCCACCGGCAGCATCGACTGCCACCAGTTCATCACCCAGTCGGATTTCGAAAAAAACCGGTGGCCACCCAGGTCCATGCGGTTGCCGCGGTAATTGATGGTCCGGGAGATGCCGCCGACCTGCACGCCCATCTCGAACACCAGCGGCCGCACATCCGAGGTGCGCTGCAATTCGTAGGCCGCGGTGAGTCCCGCGGGCCCGGCGCCGACAATGACCGCGGTGCGGCTCATGCCGGTGCGCTGGGCGCGCGAAACAGCAGCTGCCGGCGCAACGCAAAATTGGCGAGGAAGGTGCAGCCCGCCGCGACCGCTTTGCCAACCATCAGGTCCAGGCCGAGCCGGCTCACGGTCACGAACAGCACCAGCGCATTGAGCGCAAGTCCCACCAACCCCAGGATCACGAACCAGAAGAACTCCAGGTTCCGGTCGCGCAGCCGGTGGGCATGGAACACAAATCGTACCGACAGCGCGTACGCGACGGTGGCCCCGGCCAGGAACGAGCAGGCGTTGGCCAGCAGATAGTGCCAACCCGCGTAGTACGTCAGGATGTACAGCAGACCCGCATCAACGGTCAACGCCACGGCGGAAGCCGCCGCGTACTTTGCCGCCTCTATGAGAAGTTTCAACATCGGGTGCGCAGCAGCGCTCAGTGCTGAGAGTCGCCGCAGCGATAAAGATGGAGCATCTCACCCGGTTTGTCGGCATCGGGCGCGACGGCGGGGTAGGGCGAGGGCCCCAAGTCAGTCCAGCTCGCATAGAACGTCACGCCGGGTAGTGCGCACAGGCGGGCGAGCTGGGGTTGCGCATCCTCGGTCAAGGGGTGGCCGAGCATGGGCAGCAGTGGCGTGATCGCCGTTTCGCGGCCCGTGGAGACCATGGTGACATCGCGGGAAAATACCATACCGGCCATTTGATAAAGCGACCAATAGTTGGCGCGCCCGAGCTCAAACCAGTTGCTCGGCGGCGGATCGGGCCACACGACTTCGGCGCTCTCGGGTATCGCCTCGCGCCACGGTGCGAAAGCCTGCACGCGCTCCTGCGGATACTTGCTGTGAGTCCAGGTCAGCATGGCGTACATCAGTACCGACGCCAGCAGCGCGGCGCCTACCCCGGCCAGCAACACGGCGCTGCGACGGGTCGCGCGCTGGATCGCGGCGCATCCCAGGACCAGTAGGGCGGCGGGCAGCAGTCCCCCATAGGCCAGTGCCTGGGCCTGACTGATCCGCAACAGGTACGGCCGCTGGCCGCTGCGGGCGGTGAGCAGCGCCGGCAGCTCATGGACAATGTCCCGGGCCAGGACCACCAGGCACAAAGCCAGCACCGCGACGGCGGCCACCAGGAATATTCTGGCCTGCAGCGGCTCACGGATCCGCAACGACGCAAGCGTCGCCATCGCGGCGAGCAAGGCCGGAACGGCGGCCGCGTCATTGTTGTAGATCAGCAAGGCGCCCAGGAGCGAGACGGCCGCGGCGCGCCCCAGATCACCGGATCCCCAGCAGTCCACGGCAATGCCCGGCAGCAGCAGCGTCGCCAAGACGCCAAGCAGCCACAGCCACCGCCAGGTCTGCAGTTGTGCGGCGAGCACCACCTGCAGTCCATCGCTTTCGACGACCGCAAACAGCAGGCCCAGCAATACGGTGAGCAACGCCGCGATGCAAAGGCGGCGCAGCGCCTCGCTGCGGCTGAAGCGGATGCCGACCAACAGGACCGCGGCGTGGACCCCGGTGCTGACCCATTCGGTCACGCGCCACTGGGTGGGAAACAGATACGTGAGCCGCTCGCGCAGGATGCTCAGCCACGGCGCATCGAAGTGGCGGAAGGGTCCGACGCCGGTGCTCGACAGCGCCATCAACCCCAACGCCAGCGCCGCGCCGATCAGCAGTGCCAGCCGCGGTCGCGCCAGGCCCGCGATCAGGATGATCCAGCAGGTGACGCCGGCCGCCGCGATGATGGGATGCAGCAGCATCGAGACCAGCATGCATGCGCCGGCCAGCCACTGCCGCGAGCACAGCGCTGCGGTGAGGCCGGCCAGCGCGAAGGCTTCGGCCGATTGGCGGGGCGTCAAGAAGGCCTCGATATACGCGAACACACTGTTCGACCCGTACCATGCGGGCAGCACCACCAGCAGTCCGACGGCCAGCAGCGCAAGCAGCGGGGACATCAGGCGACGCGCCAACAGCCACGCCGCGCCAAAGAATGTGACATGCGTGACCAGGGTCAGGAGCGCCGCAGCCGGTTCCAGGCCGAGCTTGCGAATGGCGGCGGCGAACAGGGGACTGAAGAGGGTGAAATGATCCTGGGTGCCGTAGCGCACGAACAGATCGTGGCCGAGGGCCGCCGGCTGCAGGCGCGCCAGTGCCAGTACCGCGTACAGCACCGAGTCATGCTCGATGCCGCGATAAGGACGGATGAGGATCCAGAAGGCGACGATCAGGCAGCCGAGGCCTGCTAGGCCGATGCGCTGGGTGAGGACTGCGCCTTGCAAGGCGTTACCGTGCCGGGTCGACATTCGCTTTTTCTGACCAGACCCAGCCGTGACGGTCGGCGAAGACGAGGTGCATGGTGGGATAGGATTCGGCCATCATCTGCTGATCGGCGGCCCGGCCATGGGTGTACATGCGGATCACATTACCGCGCAACCATGGATCGTTCTGCACCAGGTCCGCGCCGTAGAAGGACAAGGTGGGGTCCACGATCACCACCTGACGCTCAGTGCCCCGATAGTGCGGCAACTGGTCAAGATCGGTCGCCACAAAGTCCTGCATCTGCCAGGCCCGAAATCCGACACCGAACAGCAGTGTCAGGCCAATGCAGGCGGCGACGTACGTTCGGGTAGCCACATCTTCGAAGATCCCAACGGCGTGGCCTGCGGTGCGATGCGGTGTGGTGCCGGATGGGCGGAACATGGCCGCCGTGGCCAGCAGCGGCAGTGCCATCCAGGCCGAGTGGAAGTATCGGTAGCCCCAGCCGTGGCCCTGATCCACCGGTACAAAGAAATAGCCTACCAGGGTCAGTACGGCCGAGGCGGCCAGCAGCTGGCAGCGCCGATCATGACGCCACCGTAGCGCCCCGACGGCGGCCAGAATCAGCACCCCGGGAACTGCCCAGACCCATATTTTCGCGATGCCGATCAGGCGCGCCAGCGCAACGGTTGCGGTCGGCCTTGAGAAAACCGACAGCATCCCTTGCAGACGGTCCGCTGCGAGCGCTGGCGCGGCACTGACCACACCGTCGTGCATGAGATGGCCTGCGAAAATGAACCAACCCAGACCCAGCAGCACGCCCAACGGCAGGTAGCCGGCGCACAGCGTGGCCAGGAGCCGCACGCCGCTCTGACGCGTCGCGATCCAGATCAGCCAGGGCAGTGCAAACAGCATGTGCGGCACCGGGTTGTGCAGCGCCAGCGCGAGTGATCCCACCAAGCCTGCCGCCACGCAGCGCAGCGCGCTCGGGCGGATCAGCAGCAAGGCAAAGACTGAATTGGCCAGCAGGTGCGCCGGCATCGAATAGTAGGAAATGCCGTTGGCGAATATGACCGGCGAGGCAACCGTCAGCATCAGCGCGAAGCCCGCCGCCTCACGATCAGCGAAAATCTCCAGCGCGAGCCGGTGGATGACCAGCAGCGTCAGGGCGGAGATGACCGGATTGCACAGCCACGGCACTCCCGCCCACATGAACGGCGTCAGCAGCAGCGCGAAGCCCGGCCAATAGCTCTCCGTTACGGCACCGTTCACCGGTGAGACGTTCAGAAAGTAGTCCTGAAATCCGGGTGGAATGAGCCAGTCCAGCACCTGTGGGGGAAAACTGCCGCTCAGGTGTCCCGCCGCGAACACGCGGCTTTGGAAGTACCCGGCGTATTCATCCATGGACAGGGGGTGGTTGTGATAGACGAGCAGTGTCCCGGCGGCAAGGACTGCGGCGCTGATGACGCTGATGATGAGGGGATGGTGACCCGTCCATCGCAACACACGGCGTGCCCACTCATCCTGTGAGATGAAGATCGCGCCAAGCAGAATCATCAGCACGCCCATGGCGGCGGGCAGGTCCTTGTAGACAAACAGCACGAAGAAGATGGTGGTCAGGCCGCGCTGATCGCCGCTCAGGCGCATCTGCTGCATCATCTGCAGGATCACGACGGTCACGATCGCACCTGCCAGGAACAGGGCGCGCGCACCGACCGAACGCACGACGGGAGAGTCACTCAGCACGGCTGCTCAGTTCCCTGCTGCCACGGAAAATGCGGTGATCAGATCGCCATACTCCAGGGGATAATGAGTCGCGCCATCGGTCCAATGGTCGATGGACTGTATGACCGCAAGCCCGTGGCGCTCCAGGATGGCGCTCATGTCCGCGCGGGTCAGATTGCTGCGCCAGCCACCCGCAGCGCCGCCCAGCGCGCCGTGATGGATGATACCGATACCGCCCGGTGCGAGTACGCGGCGGAACTCGCGCGCGTAATCTTCCACTTCAGCCCGATTGATGTGGACGAAGACATCAAAGCTCCATAAGGCATCCACCGAGCTGTCCGGCGATGCCGCCAGGTCATGGCCCGAGCCGACCACGAACCGGGCACGCGGACTTGCCGCAAAGCGCTCACTGCAGTGAGCCACGCAGGTGGAGGAGATGTCGATCCCGAGGTAGCTGCTGGCGCGTTCGATCAGCGCCTCCGTCCAGCGTCCGGCGCCGGGACCAATCTCAAGAATGCGGGACTGATCCGGAATCATGGCTTGCAGCACGCACCGGATCAGCGACTCCTTCCATTGCGTGGAATGCGTCCACTCATCGCCCGCGGCGCTCCAGTCCCAAGCTTCCCAGATCTCCTTGTTCAAGCTGGCGCTGTTGAGCCCCGGAATATTTTTCCTGCGTCGCAACCCGTCCATGGCGGCGAAGGCGCGATCGGCGAGTGTGCTGGCGGCGTAATACACGAGCAGCAGCATGCACCAGAAGGCCCCGTTTTCCTTGAGCGCGAGCCGCGCCAGTCTGACTTTGCGGAAGAACGGTATGCGCCTGCGATTATCGACGATGTCCTTCATCAGCGTCTGTGCATGGATCCCGGTCGTTTCAGGACCTGGAGCGCGGTCCTTCGGCGACGATCATGTTCAGCAGGAATGAGCTGAATATCAGGTTCAGGCCCAGCACAAAGGCGGTCGTCGCGACGAAGGCCAGGTGCACGGTGGCATCCATCGCTGCGCCGTGCTGCGCCAGCCACTTGACCGCAATCGACGCATCGATGGCGACGCCGATGCCGGTCAGCAGTGTGCCGACGATCAGTCCAATCTCCAGCGCGAAGCGCCGCTGCACCAGCTGGACCACGCGGCTGTGCAGCCCCGCGTATCGCTGTGCCATCAGCGTCTTGGCGAGCACGCCGAGACTGATGATGTTGAACCCGACCAGTGCCAGCATGGAACCCAACGCCATGAAGTGGATGCCGACATACATCCCGGCCAGGGTGACCGGGCCGCGCGCCAGCAACAGCTCCAGACCCAGGCCGACGATGAGCAGTGCGCTGCCCGGGCCGATGTACAGATAGTCGGGCGCGTAGGTGAGGATGAACCGCAGGTGGCGCCAGCCGTCCCGGAACGAACGCAGGTGCGGCGGACGATTGCGTTTGTCCGGGTACAGGACTATCGGGACTTCCGCGATCCGCAGGCCCTGATGAGCGGCGTTGGCAATCATTTCGGTGGCGAACTCCATGCCACAGGTGCGCAACTGCATTTTCCTGAACGCCTCGCGCGTGAACGCGCGCATGCCACAATGGAAATCGCCAATGTTGACCCGAAACGCAATCCTCGCGACCAGCGACAGTAGCGGGTTCCCCAGGTAGCGATGCAGTCCGGGCATGGCGCCGCGCATGATGCCGCCCTTGAAGCGATTGCCCATCACCAGGTCGTACCCTTCGCGAACCTTGCGCACCAAGGGGGCGATGGCCGCCCAGTCGTAGGAGTCGTCCGCGTCGGCCATCACGATGATGCTGCCGGTGGATTCGGTGATGCCCCGGTGCAGTGCCGAGCCGTAACCTTTGACAGGCTCATGAACGACGCGCGCGCCCAGCCTTCGGGCAATCTCCACGGAGCGGTCGCTGGAGCCGTTGTCAGCGACCACGACTTCGCCGCGTACGCCCAGCTCGGTAAAGCTGCGCATTGCCTTCTCGATGCACACACCGATGGTCAGCTCTTCATTCAAACAGGGAAGTACGGCAGAAACTGTGAAGGGTTCCGGGTCCAGGTCGCCCGCAGCAGGCTGATTCATGCCGTGAACGTAACCGAATACCCGGTCGATCGCCAGTGCGATCCGTAGCCTGCGGCCTGGTCTGCGATACACTCTCGCCATGCGGAATTTCGACGGCTCAGGCGGACCGGGCCAGCATGTTGACTTCATCACCCCCGGCAAAGTCTGCGTCATTGTCCCGGTGCGCAACGGCGGCGCGCGCTGGCAAGAGGCAGCAGCCGCACTGCGTGCGGCGGTACCCGATCCGTCCATGGTGGCGGTGGTGGACTCCTCCTCCGACGATGGCAGTGATGCGGTTGCCGCAGCGCACGGCTTTCGCCTGCAACGCATTGATGCGGCTACCTTCAACCACGGACGCACACGCCAGGAGGCGATCGCGAGATTTGGCGAGGGTATCGCGTTCATCATTTTCCTGACGCAGGATGCCATCGTGAAAGGTCCCGATTCGCTGGTGCGGTTGGTGGCGGCCTTCGAGGATCCCGGCGTCGGTGCTGCGTACGGTCGTCAGATGCCGCATCGGAATGCGGGGGCATTCGAGACCCATGCGGCATTGTTCAACTATTCTGCGACCAGCCGCACCAAGGCGCTCGCCGATGCGGCAGATCTGGGAGTCAAGACCACCTACCTGTCGAATTCCTTTGCCGCCTACCGTGCCAGCGCCTTATTCGCATGCGGGGGTTTCCCGGATCACCTGATTCTCGCCGAAGATGCGTACCTGTCGGCTAAGATGTTGCTCGCGGGCTGGTGGGTGCGCTACTGCGCGGATGCCTGTGTGTATCACTCGCACGCCTATTCCGTCCGGCAGGAAATGCAACGCTATTTCGATTTCGGCGTGATGCACGCGCAGATGCCCGAGATCCTGAAGCGCTTCGGGGCGCCCGACGCAGAAGGCATGCGCTTCCTTGAGTCGGAGCTGCGCTACATGGCCAAACAGGCGCCGGGGTTGTTGCCCGAGGTGGTCATCCGCAACAGCCTCAAGTACCTGGGCTACCGGCTGGGTCGACATTACCGTGCGCTGCCGGCGCCATGGCGGCGGCGACTGAGCATGACCAAGGGATTCTGGGGCGCAGCGTCATGAGCTCACCGGACGCGAAGTTGATCGCCATGTACCTGCCCCAGTTTCATCCCATCCCGCAGAACGATGAATGGTGGGGGCCGGGTTTTACCGAATGGACCAACGTGGCCGCGGCGCGACCGCGCTTCCGGGGCCACAACCAGCCGCAGCTGCCGGGCGATCTGGGCTTTTATGATCTTCGTCTGCCCCAGACGCGGCAGGCTCAGGCGCTGCTGGCCCGCCAGCACGGCATTCATGGGTTCTGCTACTACCACTACTGGTTCCACGGCGAGCAGCTGCTCGAGCAGCCCTTCAATGAGGTGCTCAACTCGGGCAGTCCGGACTTCCCGTTCTGTCTATGCTGGGCGAACGAGAGTTGGACCCGGGCCTGGGACGGCATGGAGCGGGAAATCCTGCGCAAGCAGGATTACAGCCCCGAGGATCATCGCCACCATATCGACTGGTTGATTCGGGCTTTCAAGGATGAGCGCTACATCCGTATTGACGGCAAACCCCTGTTCATCTTCTGGAAGCTGCACGCCATCCCCGACGCCGCTGCCATGATCAGGCTGTGGCGCACCGAAGCAGCGCGCCACGGGTTGCCGGGGCTGTATCTGTGCGCCATGCGCAACGGCCACACCGAGGGCGCGGACGCGGATCTGTTGCGCGCCGGCGTCGATGCCATCGTGAATTTCCAGCCGAACTGGCGCTCCTTTTCGGTGTCGGGAAATCTGGTCAACCGGCTGGCGATCATCGCGAAGAGGATCCTGCCGGCCTCCCTGTTCCAGCTGCTGGGTCGGCATGCCTCGGCGAGCGCGGTGATCGATTACGCCGGCATCGTCGATGACTGCATCGGCAGGCCCCTGCCACAGGACTACACGGTCCATCCCTGCGTGTTTCCGAGCTGGGACAATTCATCCCGGCGCAAGTCCGCCATGATCATCCAGAACGACGACCCCGCCAAGTATCAAGAGTGGCTCGAGGCCTGCATTGCCGCTGCGCAGGGCCGTGAGCCGGGGCGGGCGCTGGTATTCATCAACGCCTGGAATGAATGGGCCGAGGGCTGCCATCTGGAGCCGGACCGCAAGAACGGGCTGGCGTTCCTGGCCGCGACGGCCCGCGCGATGGGCCTGAATCCCGCGGCGCGCTCATGAATGCCGGGTACGACGCTTACTTTGCGCAGCTCAAGAAACGCTTGCCGCTCTCGTACTGGTATCGCTACGGCTGGCTGTACCCGCGGCTGGTCCGGCATCTGCAAGGACGGGTCCTGGATGTGGGCTGTGGGCTGGGCGACATGGTGCGCTTCCGGGCGAACACCGTCGGCGTCGATGTGAATCCCCACGCCGTCGCGTACGCTCGCAGCCGCGGTCTGGAGGTGCGCCCGATGCAGCCGGACCAGCTGCCATTTGCGGACGGCTGCTTTGACGGCGCCATTTTGGACAATGTACTGGAGCATCTGGAGCGGCCGCAGCCGCTGCTTGCGGAGGTGCGGCGCATCTTGAAGCCGGGGGGGACGTTCATCGTCGGCGTGCCGGGTCGGCGCGGCTTTGCCTGGGATGCGGATCACAAGCACTTCTACGATGAGACGGCCCTGAATAGCTGTTTGGCCGCCGCCGGGTTCGCCTGCCAGCGCGTCTTGCATGATCCGCTGCGCTCGGCGTGGCTCGATGCGAAGCTGCGCATCTATGCGTTGTATGGGGTCTACCGTCGGGTCACCTCGTGACACCTGCCGATTCAAGCCAACCTCTGGAGAGCAGCCGCGAGTCGCTGCTGTTTCTCAAGAACTCGGCCGCCAGCATCGTCATGGGCGCCTCCTCCGCCATCCTGCTGCTGGCGGTGCCGCCGGTGCTGGTCAGAGTCCTGACTCCGGCCGCATTCGCGGTGTGGGCGCTGGTCCTGCAGATCGCCGGCTACACGGCAATCCTGGGCCTGGGAATGCAGGATGCGGTGGGCCGGTACGTGGCCTTCCACGAGGAGCGTCGCGATAGCGCGGCGCGCGATGAGTTCGTCAGCGCGGCGCTGTGGGTGCTTTGCTTCATGGCGGTGCTGGCGGCGGCGGGGATTGCCTTGGCAGCGCTGTTCCTCGAGCGGCTGTTCCCGCAGATACCGCCGGAACTTTTGCCGGTGGCACGCGGTGCGGTGCTGGCGACCGGCCTGACGCTCGCCTGCGCGCTGCCGGTCTCGGTCTGTAACGGCACGTTGATCGGCCTGCGCCGCAATGATGTGGTGGCCGCTGTCCTGGGCAGCGCCAGGCTCATCCTGACCGCATCGTTGATGGTCGTCGGGCTGAAGCTGCGCTCGTTGTATTGGCTCGCGGTGTGTTTCGTCGCCGTGAACGGCGCCTCTTATCTGGCGATGTGGATCTGCTGCCGCCGGTTGACGCCGGCGTCGCTCACCGTGCGTAAGCCCGCCCGCGGCTCGCTTAAGGAGATTTGGAGCTACTGCAGTGCGACCGCCATCTGGCAGATCGGTGCCTGTGATGATCAGCGGCCTGGATGTCTTCATTGTCGGCCGCGTCGATTTCGCCGCCTTGCCTTACTACACGGTCTGCCTGGTGCCCGTCGCCGTTCTGGCAGGCGTGATGCCGGCCCTGTTCAGCCCATTGCTGCAGCTCGGCGCGAAATATGCCGCCCGCGATAACGAAGCAGAGCTGGGACGATCCTGATGCGAAGCACGCGGCTGGCGACGGTGGCGCTCGCTTGGGTCGCGCTGCTGCTGGTGGTGTTTGACCGGGAAATACTGACCGCCTGGCTGGGAGCCAGTTACGCGGCGAAGGCTGCACCCATCCTGAAACTGATCGTGCTCGGCCACGCCTTGCGCCAGCTGGCCTTCCCTTATGCGACGTTGCTGCTGGCGACCAAGCAGCACGGTCAGCTGCTGTTAAGTCCGCTGGTGGAAGGCGTGACCAACCTGGTGGTTGCCGTGATTGCCGGGAGCCTGTTCGGCGCGCGCGGGGTGGCCATGGCGGTCATCGCCGGGGCGATCGTCAGTCAAGTGATGAACTATTGCTACAACCTGCCGAGGACGCACGGACCCGCCTTTGATCGCGGCAGGCTGCTGCGCCAATCGATCGTGCGCCCTTTGCTGTGTTTCCTGCCGCTCGCGCCCCTGGCGTTCCTCGGCTGGCTGAATGTTTCGCAGTCCGTCTCGCTCGTCGTGCGCGGCATCCTGCTGCTGGTTTGCCTGGTGCTGGCGTGGAATTTTGCCCTCGACGCCGATGAGCAGCGGATTGTGTGGACGGTGCTGAACCGCGGCAGAGCCTTGCTGCGCAAGGCGGCGACGTGATCCGCGAGGTCGCAAGACCCGCCTGCGTGGCGTGCGGCCGATCCGGCGCGCCGCTGTACCAGGGGCTGCGCGACACGCTGTTCGACGCCCCGGGTACCTGGTCGCTGGTCCAATGCACCAATCCGGCCTGTGGGCTGCTGTGGCTTAATCCCGCGCCCCATCCGGATGATCTGCCCCTGCTCTACCGGGGCTACTACACCCACGGCGATGAGGTCGGCAGCGGCGTGCTGCGCGCGGCGCGCGCGCTGCAGCGAATGATCGCGAACTGCCTGCTCGCCCCGTTGGGTGTACCGATGGAGCAGGCCCGCGCGCGGCGGATGTTCATCGATCGCAAGGTGCCGGGAACGCTGCTCGACATCGGCTGTGGAGACGGTCGCTTCCTCGGTGTGATGGCACGCCGGGGATGGCGGGTTGCTGGCGTCGACTTCGATGCCGCGGCCGTGGCGCAGGCGCGGCAACGGCGCAAGCTGGAGGTGAAGGTCGGGACGGCCGCCTCGCAGGCGGCTTCGGGGGAGAAGTACGACCGGGTCACCGCGAGCCATGTCATCGAGCACGTGGCGCAGCCGCGCGAGTTCCTGCGGCACTGCCGGCAGCTGCTCAATCCGGGCGGTCGAATCGTGCTGCGCACTCCCAATGCGCGCAGCTTCGGCCATCGCCGCTATGGCGCGGCGTGGCGCGGCCTTGAGCCGCCACGGCATCTGCAGCTGTTCACGTTGCCGGCGCTCTCGGCCTGCGCCGAGCAGGCGGGCCTGCGGGTGGAGGCGGCGTTCACCTCGATCGCCGAGGCCGAGGCGATCCTGACCATGAGTCATTTCCTGCGCAAGCAGGGCGCCTGCCGGGTACAGGATTTCTCGCCGGGGGATCTCATCGAGTGGTCGGTGGTTGGACCCCTGCTGGCCGCGCGGGCGCGACTGGCCTGGTGGGCCGACCGCACTTCAGGCGAAGAGCTGTATGTGGTCCTGGCGCCTACTCGATCCCCAGTTTCTTGATGCGATAGCGCAGCGCGCGGAACGTCATGCCCAGCAGTTTCGCGGCGGCAGTCTTGTTGTAGCGGGTCTGCTCCAGCGCCTTGATGATGGCGGCGCGCTCAATGTCCTCGAGCTGATCACCGAGGGCGTGGTGTGAGGCCGTCACCTCGTTCGCGCCCAGCGGCTCCGGCGCGGTGGTGGCCGGCGTGATGAAGGAGATCGCCGGTTGCACCTTGACGTGCTCGAGCGTGATGACCCCAGAGGTGGTCAGTGTCAGGGCGCGTTCGATGATGTTCTCGAGCTCGCGTACATTGCCGGGGAACGCATAGCCCTGCAGCGCCTGCATGGCCTCCGCGCTGATCTGCGGCGGGTCGATTTTCATGCGCCGGCACATGCGCTCGAGGATCGTCGCAGCAAGGTCCGGAATATCCTCGCGGCGCTCGCGCAGGGCCGGCACGCGCAGCTCGATGACATTGATCCGATAGAACAGATCCTCGCGAAAGCGCCCGGCGGCGACCAGTTCTGCGAGGTTGCGATGGGTCGCGGACAGGATCCGCACATCAACGCGTTCCTCGCGCGTTTCGCCCACCGGGCGCACGGTCTTCTCCTGGACCACGCGCAACAGTTTCACCTGCATGTGCAGCGGCAGGTCCGCGACCTCGTCGAGGAACAGCGTGCCGCCCTCGGCGCCGTGGATCATGCCTTTCTTGTCCGCCACCGCGCCCGTGAAGCTGCCGCGCTTATGGCCGAAGAGCTCGCTTTCCATCAGTTCGGTCGGAATCGCGCCGCAGTTGACCGGCACGAAAGGCGCCTCGGCGCGCGCACCGCTTTGATGAATGAGCCGCGCCACCAGCTCCTTGCCAGTCCCGGACTCCCCGTAGATGTATACCGGTGCCTGGCTGCGGGCGACCCGCCCGATCATCTCGCGCAGCTGCTGCATGGAGGGCGAGCTGCCCAGCAGGGTCGGACCGCGCTGGATGGTGTTCTCGCTCCCCATGCTGCCGAGCCGGATGGCGGTGCCCACGAGCTTGCGCAGCACGCCGAGGTCCAGGGGCTTTGAGACGAAGTCAAACGCGCCCAGCTTCAGCGCGCGCACCGCGGATTCGACATTGCCGTGCGCGGTGATGACCGCCACGGGCGTGGTGGCGCAATTGGCCTGGATCCACGCCACGAGGTCGAGTCCGTCGCCATCGGGCAGGCGCATGTCCGTCAGGCACAAATCAAAATGCTGCGCCGCGAGCAGGCGCCGTGCGCTGGCCAGATCCGACGCGGTGCGGGTCTCCATGCTCATTCTGCCCAGCGTCAGGCTGACGAGTTCCAGCAAATCCGGCTCATCATCGATTATCAGGACGACAGGTTTGGCCATATTTGCCTATCGTACCGCCCAGCGGCGCGGATCAGCGAACACCAGCCGGAAAATACTGCCGCCTGCCGGTCGCGGTTCGTACAGCAGCGTCGCGCCACTGGTCTGCGCGAGCTCGCGCGCCAGGAACAGTCCCAGTCCCGAGCCTTGGTGTGCGCCGCTGAAGAAGGGCTCGAAAATGCGCTCGGCATCCTGAGGCGCCACGCCGGGCCCGCGATCGGCCACTTCCAGGAAGGGCCGCGACGCCGGTTTGAGTCGGCCATAGCGAATTTCAATGACATCCGTCGCGCGGTCGCGCAGGCCGTACTTGATCGCGTTGTCACACAGGTTCCACAGCACCTGACGCAACTGGCTCGGATCGGCGGTGACCTCCAGGATGCGCGGCATCGGGCGCTCCCCGGTAGCGGCGGTGTGGCGCACGGCCAGGGCCGGAAAGGACCCGGTGGGGGAGGGGGCACTGGTCTCGACATCGACGCTCACCAGGCGGTCCGGCCGCCATTGCATGGTTTCGCAGAACTCATCGCGAAAATCCTCAATCCAGCTGGCGAGCTCGATGGTCTCCACCTGGGTACTTTCGCGGCGCGAGAGCTGCAGGACATTGTTGATGATGTCACTGACGCGTTCGGCGTTCTTGGTGATGATATCGGTCAGCCGCTGATCCTCGGGGGACAGTTGCGGGGATTCGCCCAGCAGCTGTCCGGCGTGGCTCATGGCGCCGACCGGATTGCGGATCTCGTGGGCGATGCTGGCGCTCAACCTGCCCAGGGCGGCGAGCTTCAGCCGCTGCGCCTGCTCGGCGATCAGGCTCATGTCCTCCAGGAACACCAGAACGGCGGCGGGCTGTGAGTTTCCCAGTGCCGCAAAGTGGGGCCGCAGCATGCGCGCGCCATCCGCGCTCACCAGGGTTTCGGTGGCCGAATTCACGCCCCCCGGTGCGCTGGCGCCAGATCTCCAGCAAATACAGCAGCCGCGGCGAGGCCTCCCCCAAGAGCGCGCCCGGGTGGGCCTGCGCGGCGCCCAGCAGGTCCGCCGCGGTCTCGTTGATCAGGCGAATCTGGTCCGCGGTATCCACCACCAGGATGCTCTCGCGCAGATGCTGGACGATGTAATGGGACAGCTGCTCGAGGTTGGCGAGGTCGATTTCCTGGCGCCTGACCAGCGCCTCGCTCTGACGCAGGCGATCGGCAATCGGCCACACCGACAGGCCGATGACGAACAGCACCACGCCCAGCATGCCGGCGGTGGTGAAGTCGCTGGTCGGCGCATAGCCGGCCAGGATGGCCGCGATCTGCTGCGTCAGCAGACCGAGTGTCGCGATGGCGGGTACCAGGAACGCATCCTTGGGATCGCCAAGCAATGCCATGGCGCCCACCGGCAGCACCAGCAGGATGCCCAGGCCGCTGCCCGCCCCCCCGGCGGCGTACAGGATCAGAGACAGGGCCAGGGTGTCGACCGTCGCGTTGACCAGGGCGAGGATGCGCAGGCTCGGCCGCGGCACGCGGCGCGCCCACAAGCAGCACGACGCCGGCAATCAGGTAGGCGTAGCACACCGCCCGGAACATTTCGGGCTGCTCGGTGGGGGCCAGGATGCCGGGGCTGGCGAGGGCCTGCAGCACCAGCAAAACGGGCGGCAGAAACAGCCGATAAAGGCTGGTAAGACCGATCACCCGCCAGGCGAGGTCGCTGGGCGCCGCGGTCGGCTGCGGAACGGCATTCGGCATCAGCCGCGCTCCCGGACGGTAGGCGTGTGGCAACCGCTGCTCATGCGCGGGCGCGACTGTAGCATCTTTGGCAGAATGTGAAGTTTCTCCATTCCTTAAAGGTCATCCCCCAGCATGAACTTGCATGAGTATCAGGCGAAGGACGTCTTTCGCAGCTTCGGCATTCCGGTGCCGCCCGGACGCATCGCCGGCAGTCCCGAAGAGGCGGTCGCGGCGGCGCAGTCCCTGGGCGGCCCGATCTGGGTCGTCAAGGCGCAGGTGCACGCCGGTGGCCGCGGCAAGGCCGGTGGCGTCAAAGTCGTGCGTGACCTGGAATCGGTCCGCAGTGCGGCTGCCGCCATGCTCGGCCGGCGCCTCGTCACCCCGCAAACCGGCGCCGAAGGCCTCCCCGTCGACAAGGTCTATGTCGAGAGCGGCTCGGAGATCGCCCGCGAGGTGTACCTGTCGCTCACCTTGAACCGTGACAAAGGCCGGATCGCGCTGATCGCCTCGATCGCCGGTGGCATGGACATCGAAGAAGTCGCGGCGCACACCCCGGAGAAGATCGTGTCCGTCAGTGTGCATCCGGCCACGGGCCTGCAGCCCTATCAGTGCCGCAAGCTCGCCTTCGCGCTGGGCTTTGAGGGCAAGCAGATCGGCGCCTTCCAGAAGATCGCGACGGCGCTGTTCCAGCTGTACCTGGATCGCGATGCGAGCCTCGTGGAAATCAATCCGCTGATCGTCACCAAGTCCGGTGAGCTGATGGCCCTGGATGCCAAGATCAACATCGATGACAACGCGCTGTTCCGTCAGCCCGAACTCGCCGCGGCGCGGGACACGGCGCAGGAAGATCCCATGGAGCGTCGCGCCGCCGAGCACGATCTGAACTATGTCTCCCTCGACGGCAACATCGCCTGCATGGTGAACGGCGCGGGACTGGCGATGGCGACCATGGATCTGATCAAGCTGCACGGCGGCAAGCCCGCCAACTTCCTCGACGTGGGCGGCGGCGCCACCAGCGAGCGTGTCACGGCAGCCTTCCAGTTGATCCTGTCCAACCCGAATGTGCAGGCGATCCTGGTCAACATTTTCGGCGGCATCGTCCGCTGCGATCTGATCGCCGAGGGCGTGATCAACGCCGTCAAGCACGTGGGCGTGAAGGTGCCGGTGGTGGTGCGCCTCGAGGGCACCAACGCACCCCAGGCACGCGCGATGCTGGCGAAGAGCGGCTTGACCATCACACCCGCCGGGGATCTGACGGATGCCGCCCGCAAGGCCGTGTCGCTGGCAAAGAAAGGCGAAAAATCCAGATGAGCATTCTCATAGACAAGAACACCCGGGTGATCTGCCAGGGTTTTACGGGCAAGCAGGGCACGTTCCATTCCGAGCAGTGCCTCGCCTACGGCACCAAGCTGGTCGGTGGCACGACACCGGGACGCGGCGGCACCACGCATCTGGGCCAGCCGGTGTTCAACACGGTGGAGGAGGCGGTGCGCGCCACGGGCGCCACGGTGAGCATGATCTATGTGCCGGCGCCGTTCGCGGCCGATGCCATTCTGGAAGCCGCCGATGCCGGCGTCGACCTGGTGGTGTGCATCACCGAGGGCATTCCGGTGAATGACATGGTGCGGGTGAAGGCGGGACTCGCCGGCACGGCCACACGGCTGGTCGGACCCAACTGCCCCGGCGTCATCACACCGGATGAATGCAAGATCGGCATCATGCCGGGCTTCATCCACAAGAAGGGGGCGGTCGGCATCGTGTCGCGCTCGGGCACGCTCACCTACGAGGCCGTGTTCCAGACCACTCACGAGGGGCTCGGCCAGAGCACCTGCGTCGGTATCGGCGGTGATCCGGTGCGCGGCATGAACTTCGTCGATGTGCTGGAGCTGTTCGAACGCGATCCGCGCACCGAAGGCATCATCATGGTGGGCGAGATCGGCGGCAGCGACGAGGAGGCCGGCGCGGACTTCATCCGCCGCTTCGTGACCAAGCCGGTGGTGGCCTACATTGCGGGCGTCACCGCGCCCGCCGGCAAGCGCATGGGCCATGCCGGTGCCATTGTCGCCGGCGGCAAGGGCACGGCGGCCGACAAGTTCGCGGCCCTGGAAGCGGCGGGGGTGCGCACCGTGAAATCACCGGCGCAACTGGGTTCGGCCATGGCTGAACTGCTCAAGAGCCGGCGGCCGCGCCGCAAGCCCACCGGCGGCTTGCCGCCGGTGCTGGCGCGCGGCACCGAACGGCTGGCCGCCGCCAAGAGCGCACCGTCCAGCGGTCGCCGCGCCACAAGTCGGCCCGGGCCAAGCGTGCCAAAACTGGGTCAGCCAAAGCCAAGTCTGCCAAAGCCAAGTCAGCCAAGACCAAGTCCGCGAAGCGCAGCCGCGCTAAGCGCAAGCCGGCGACCCGGCCCAAGCCCAAGACCGCCCAGCGCAAGGCCACCCGCAAGGGTGCCCGCGGCCGATAATCAGGCGCCATGAGTACTGAGGCACGGCTGCGCGTCGGGCTCGCACAGTTGAACTTCCTGGTCGGCGACGCCCAGGGCAATGCGGCGCGGGTCATTGAGTCGGTGGCAGCGCGCGCGCGCCAGCGTGCAGCCGGACCTGCTGGTCTTTCCGGAGCTGACCCTGTCGGGCTATCCGCCCGAGGACCTGCTGTTCCATGGCGGCTTTCGCCAGGCGATCGAGCGGGCGCTGGCGACCGTGCGCGATGCGGTGCGCGGCATGGGCGTCATCGTCGGCTACCCGGAATACGTCGGGCGGGACATCTACAATTCGGCAGCGCTGCTGTGTGATGGGGTGCTGGTTGCCAATCATCGCAAGAGTGAACTGCCCAACTACAAGGTGTTCGACGAGAAGCGCTACTTCCGTGCCGGCACCGATGCCACGGTGTTCGAGCATCGCGGCTTTCGCGTCGGTTTGCTGGTGTGCGAGGACATCTGGGAGTGCGATGCGGCGAGCCGCGCGCGCGACGCCGGCGCTGAGCTGCTGATCATCATCAATGCCTCACCTTTTGAAGTGCACAAGCAGGAGGAGCGCGAACGCGTCACGCGCGAGCGCATTGCCGAGGTGAAGCTGCCCGTGGCCTACGTGAACATGCTGGGCGGCCAGGACGAACTGGTGTTCGATGGCAATTCATTTGTCATGGATGCCGCCGGCAAGGTGGTGATGCGGGCGCCGGGATTTGAAGAAGGCACCTACCTGGTCGAGTTCGTGCGGGAGAACGGGCGGGTCGTGCCGGTGCCGGGCAGCGTTGCGCCCGAGCTTTCAGATGTCGCGAGCGTCTATCAGGCGCTGGTCATGGGCGTGCGCGACTATGTGACCAAGCATGGCTTTCCTGGCGTCGTCATGGGGCTGTCGGGCGGCGTCGATTCGGCGCTGACGCTGGCCATCGCCGCCGATGCGCTCGGGCCCGAGCGCATTCACGCCGTCATGATGCCGTCGCGCTACACGTCGCCAATGAGCCTCGAGGATGCGCAGGCGCAGGCGCGCAGCATGGGCGTGCACTACAGCGTGATTCCGATCGAAGGCATGTTCGATGCGACGCTCGCGGCGCTCGCCGGGGAGTTTGCCGGCCGCAAGCCCGATACCACCGAGGAGAACATCCAGTCGCGCTGCCGGATGCTGCTGCTCATGGGCATCTCCAACAAAACCGGCCGCATGCTGCTGACCACCGGCAACAAGAGCGAAATGGCGGTCGGTTATGCGACCCTGTACGGCGACATGGCCGGCGGCTTCGCGCCCATCAAGGACTGCAGCAAGCTGCTGGTGTATCGGCTCGCGGCCTACTGCAATCGCAACGGCGAGATCATTCCGCAGCGAGTCATCGACCGGCCGCCCTCGGCCGAACTGCGTCCGGACCAGAAGGACTCCGATTCGCTGCCGCCTTATGAAGTGCTCGATGCCATCCTCGAGGCCTTCATCGAGGAGGATTTGTCGGTGGACCAGATCCAGGCGCGGGGCTTTGACCGCGCGACCATCGGCCGGGTGCTCGACCTGGTCAAACGCAACGAGTACAAGCGCCGCCAGGCCCCTCCCGGCGTGCGCGTCAGCCGCCGCGCTTTCGGCCGCGACTGGCGCTATCCGATCACCAACGGCTACCGGCGCTGATCACCAGAACTGCCACCAGCGGCGATCCTTTTCCGCCCTGACCTTGGGCGTGTTGCCGCTGAAGTTCTCGGCGTAGACCTTGCGGGCCTGGTCGGCCTTGTCGGTGAGCCCGAGACGCTCGTCGGCCGTGATCAGGATTTTCAGGGCGTCCTGGGTTTCAGGCGCACCGTCGAACTGCTCGATCGCCTCGGCCGCCCGCTCGGAGGCGGCGATGTAGGCGCCGCGCGCAATGTAGTACTGCGCCACGTGCACGTCGTATCCCGCCAGGCGATTGCGCAGATAGACCATGCGCTGCAGGGCATCGTGGGCGTAGGGGCTTTTCGGATGCTGCGTCACGATGTGACGGAAGGAATCGAAGGCCTTGCGGGCGGTCGAGGGCGGGCGCTTGGTGAGATCGGCGCGGAACCAGCGCTCCATCACGTTCGGCGTGCGCTCGAAATCCACCAGGCCCTTGATGTAGTAGGCGTAGTCGATGCGCGGATTGATGGGATTCTCGCGGATGAAGGTGTCCGCGGCATCGGTGGCCGATTCGGTTTCGCCATCCTTGTAATAGCAGTAGATCAGATCGAGGTGCGCCTGGCGCGCCTGCTCGGTGAACGGGAAGCGGGCCGTCAGGGCCTCCATCAGCTTGATGGCTGATTTGTAGTCACCGGTCTCCATGCGCTCGTGCGCCACCTTGTAGATGGCGGCGGGATTGGAATTCAGCAACTTGCGCTCGCGACTGGACTCACAGCCCGTCAACAGCACCGAACTGATGCACAATGCGAGGATCAGGCCACGGGTCAAATGACGGACTCGGCCGTTAGCAGACATGTTGTAAAGGGCCCCCAAAATATGGCTTAACTGCCGGCGCGTAGCCCGCCAGTATAGCCAATTAACGATTAGCACTAGGACTGTTGCTTGAGCGTCGAGTTCCGTACCCACCACGTTGATATTCCCGCGGATCTGGTCGGCTTGCGCCTGGACCAGGCCCTGGCGCGCCTCTTGCCCCAGTACTCGCGGGCGCGGCTGCAGGGTTGGATCGAGGCCGGCGCGGTCCACCTCAATGGCGCGGTACCGCGCTCCAAGGACAAGATCATCGGCGGCGAGCAGGTGCGCATCGAGGCGCAAATCGAGCCCGACACGGCGGTCGGCGCCGAAACGCTGCCCGTGGAGGTCGTCTACGAGGATGAGGCGCTGCTCATTATCAATAAGGCGGCGGGGGTGGTCGTGCACCCCGGTGCCGGCAACCCCACCCGAACGCTGCAGAACGCCTTGCTGGGGCTTGATCCGCGGCTGGCGCTGGTGCCGCGGGCCGGATTGATCCACCGGCTCGACAAGGACACCAGTGGCCTGATGGTCGTGGCGCGGACCGTTGAATCCCACGCAAGGCTGGTGGCGACGCTGGCGGCGCGGCGAGATCGAGCGCCGCTATGTGGCGGTTTGCCAAGGGGTGCTGACCGGCGGCCGCACCGTCGATGAGCCGATCGGCCGGCATCGCACCGCCCGCACCCGCATGGCCGTGCGCCCCGACGGCCGCGAAGCGGTGACTCATGTGCGCATCATGGAGCGCTTCCGCGCCCATACGCAGGTGCTCGCGCAGCTGGCGACCGGGCGTACCCACCAGATTCGCGTCCACCTGGCGCATATCGGGCACGCCGTGGTCGGGGATCCGGTATACGGCACCCGGCGCCGCTACCCGGCCGGTGCCTCCGAGCCACTGCGCATGACCCTCGATGGGTTCCGTCGCCAGGCGCTGCATGCCGTGGAGCTCGCGCTGGCGCATCCCGTCACGGGTGAGCCACTGTCTTTCAAGGCGCCCCTTCCGGCAGATATGCAGGAGCTGATCGCGGCGCTCGCTGCCGACCAGCACGCCCATGCACAGGCCGATGCGGCTTCCCATGCCAAGGTCCGGCGCTAGCCCAGCCTCCGGAGGGCCATCCTGGCTGCGGCCTGACTGGCCGGTGCCGGAGAGCGTACGGGCGGTGTTCACGATGCGCGGCGGCGGCGTCAGCATCGGCCCCTTCGCGTCCTTGAATGTCGGCACGCAGGTGGAGGATGACGCGCTCGCCGTGGCCGAAAATCGCCGGCGCATCAGCGCCTCGTTCGACCTGCCGGCGGAGCCGGCCTGGCTCTCCCAGGTGCATGGCAGCCGCGTGGTGCGCCTTGGCAGCGCGGTCACGGCCGGCGCCGCGGCCGATGGGGTCGTCACGGCCGAGGCCGGGCGCGTGTGCGCCATCCAGGTCGCCGATTGTCTGCCGGTGCTGTTCGCGGCCCGCGACGGGTCGGTCGTCGGCGCGGCCCACGCCGGGTGGCGCGGGCCTCGCGGCAGGGATCCTGGAGAACACGGTGGCCGCGTTGGGAGTTCCCGCTGCGCAGCTGCTGGCCTGGATCGGGCCGGGCATCAGCCAGGCGCATTTCGAGGTCGGGCCGGAGGTCCGCGACGCCTTTGGCGCGCGCGGCCGCCGGGGCGAGCGCGGCGGCAGCCTTCACCGCCAATGCCCGCGGGCGCTGGCAGTGCGACCTGGTCGCGCTGGCACGGCTGCGGTTGGCGGCCCTGGGGCTGACGGCCATCCATGGCGGGAAGTGGTGTACGTTTGCAGATGCCGAGAACTTCTTTTCGCACCGCCGCGATGGGCGTTCGGGACGCATGGCGGCCTTGATCTGGCTCACCTAGACCCCACAGAAGTGGCCAGATAACTTGGGAAATTCGAGGGATTAGCTCATGCGGATGGATAAGCTGACGGGCAAGTTCCAGGCGGCGCTGGCGGATGCGCAGTCCCTGGCCGTGGGCCGTGACCAGCAGCTGATCGAGCCGGCACATGTGCTGCTGGCGATGCTCGATCAACCGGGCGGCACCGTGCGTCCGCTGATCCTCAAGGCCGGCGCCAATCTCAACAAACTGCGCGCCGACCTGACGAGCCTGTTGGACAAGCTGCCGACCGTGCAGGGCGCGGCCGGGGATGTCCATGTCTCCAACGATCTGCAGCGCCTGCTCAATGTGACCGACAAACTGGCGCAGCAGCGTCAGGATCAGTTCATCGCCAGTGAACTGTTCGTGCTCGCCGGCTTCGAGGACCGCGGCACGCTCGCGCGCGTCTTGAAGGATGCCGGCCTCACCAAGGCCGCGGTCGAGCAGGCGATCAGCGACGTGCGCGGCGGTGAAAAGGTCAGTGATGCGAATGCCGAGGAGCAGCGCGGGGCGCTCGAGAAGTACACCGTGGATCTCACCGCTCGCGCAGAGTCCGGCAAGCTCGATCCGGTCATCGGCCGCGATGATGAGATCCGCCGCACCATCCAGGTCCTGCAGCGGCGCACCAAGAACAATCCGGTGCTGATCGGGGAGCCCGGCGTGGGCAAGACCGCGATTGCGGAGGGGCTCGCGCAGCGCATCGTCAATGGTGAGGTGCCTGAGGGGTTGCGCAACCGGCGCATCCTGGCGCTGGACATGGGTTCGCTGGTGGCGGGCGCCAAGTTCCGCGGCGAGTTTGAAGAGCGCCTGAAGGGCGTGCTCAATGATCTGGGCAAACAGGAAGGCCGGGTCATCCTGTTCATCGATGAGCTGCACACGGTGGTGGGTGCCGGCCGCGCCGAGGGTTCCATGGACGCCGGCAACATGCTCAAGCCCGCGCTGGCGCGCGGCGAGCTGCACTGCATCGGCGCCACCACCCTGGACGAGTACCGCAAGTACATCGAAAAGGATGCGGCCCTGGAGCGGCGTTTCCAGAAGGTCATGGTGAATGAGCCGTCGGTGGAGGACACCATCGCGATCCTGCGCGGCCTGCAGCAGCGTTATGAAGTCCATCACCGGGTGGACATCACCGATCCGGCGATCGTTGCGGCGGCGACGCTGTCGCACCGTTATATCGCCGACCGGCAGCTGCCGGACAAGGCGATCGATCTGATCGATGAGGCCGCGGCGCGCATCCGCATGGAGATCGACTCCAAGCCCGAGGTGCTCGACCGGCTCGAGCGGCGGCTGATCCAGCTGAAGATCGAGCGCGAAGCGCTCAAGAAGGAGACCGACGAGGCCTCACGCAAGCGGTTGCGGACGCTGCAGGAGACCGTCGATGAGCTGTCGCGCGAGTACGCCGACATGGAAGAAGTGTGGAAGTCCGAGAAGGCCGCGCTGCAGGGCGCGGCAACGATCCGCGAGGAGATGGAGCAGCTGCGTCTGGAACTGGAGGCCGCGCGACGCGCCGGCGACCTCGGCAAGATGGCGGAGTTGCAGTACGGACGCATGCCGGCGCTGGAGAAGCGCCTGGCCGAGGCCGTTGCGGCGGAAAACCAGGACACGCAGCTGGTCCGCAACAAGGTCACCGAGGAGGAGATCGCCGAGGTCGTCTCCAAGTGGACCGGCATACCGGTCAGCAAGATGCTCGAGGGCGAGAAGGAAAAACTGCTGCGCATGGAAAGCGAGCTGGAGCGAGCGCGTCGTCGGCCAGGACGATGCCGTGCGCATCGTCGCCGATGCCATCCGTCGCTCGCGTGCCGGACTTTCCGACCCACGCCGCCCGAATGGCTCGTTCCTGTTCCTGGGCCCGACCGGCGTCGGCAAGACCGAGCTGTGCAAGGCGCTCGCTGATTTCCTGTTCGATACCGAGGAGGCCATGATCCGGATCGACATGTCCGAGTTCATGGAAAAGCACTCGGTCGCACGCCTGATCGGCGCGCCTCCCGGCTATGTGGGCTACGAGGAGGGCGGCTACCTGACCGAGGCGGTGCGGCGTCGGCCGTATGCCGTGATCCTGCTCGATGAGGTCGAGAAGGCGCATCCGGATGTGTTCAACGTGCTGCTGCAGGTGCTGGATGACGGGCGGCTCACCGACGGGCAGGGCCGCACGGTGGATTTCCGCAACACCGTGATCATCATGACCTCGAACCTGGGCTCGCAGGTCATCCAGGAATATTCGGGCGAGAAGAACTATTCGCGCATGCGCACCGCGGTCATGGAAATCGTGCAGCAGTCGTTCCGGCCGGAGTTCATCAACCGGATCGACGACATCGTCGTGTTCCACCCGTTGGGCACCGAACAGATCCGCAAGATTGTCGACATCCAGCTGGTGTACCTGCGCAAGCGGTTGCAGGACCGCAATCTGGACATCGTGCTCGAGGACAGTGCGCGGGACCTGCTGGGCGAGGCGGGGTTCGACCCGGTGTACGGCGCACGGCCGCTGAAGCGGGCCATCCAGCAGCAGATCGAAAATCCGCTGGCGCAGCACATCCTGCGCGGCGACTTCTCGCCCGGGGGATACCATCCGGGTCAGCGTCCGGGATGGCCGTCTGGACTTCACCCGGGCGGTCGAAAGGGCGGCGTAGCCTGTATACTTCGAATTCAAACAGCGACCTTGCGAAGTGAAGTTCCATGCCGTTTTACGAATACGAGTGCGCCAGCTGCAAGTTCTACACGGAGGTCATGCAGAAGATCACTGATGCGCCGTTGAAGAAGTGCCCGTCCTGCGGCAAGAGCACGCTGAAGAAGCTGGTTTCCGCGCCCGTATTCCGCCTCAAGGGCGGCGGCTGGTACGAAACAGATTTCAAGAGCGACAAGGAAGGCAAGCGCAATCTGGCCGGCGACGCCAATGACGCTCCGGCAGCGAAGGCTGCCGACAGTGCCCCGGTCGCGGAGGCCAAAGCGACCGACAGCAAGGGCGGCGACAGCAAGGCCGGCGACAGCAAGCCGCCATCCAAGCCAGCCGAGAAGGCGTCCGCGGGGGAGTCAAGCGGTGCGGCGAGCCGTTCGGCATCCAAATCCGCCGGCGCCAAATCGGCCAAGGCGGCCGCGAAGCCCGCCGCCAAGGCGCCGGCGCGCAAGGCCGCCCCCAAACCTAAAGCCAAGGCCAGCAAACGTCGTGGCCGATGAGCCGCGAGTCGTCAAGGCAAGCAAGCGACCCGTGAGTCTGCGCCGGCTGTTGGTAGCCGGCATCCTGGTGTGGCTGCCGATCATCGCCACCTTGTGGGTCGTCAGCTTCTTCATGACACTGATGGACAGCACCCTGGTGTGGCTGCCGGACCGCTACCAGCCGCAGACCCTGCTGGGATTTCATCTGCCGGGCCTGGGTGTGCTGTTCGCGTTCATCGTGGTCTTGCTGACGGGCCTTTTGGTCACGAACCTCATTGGCCGGCAGCTGGTCGGCTATTGGGAAGACCTGATGCAGCGGATTCCGCTGGTGAGATCGGTCTATGGCGGGGTGCGCAGCTTCACCGAAAGTGTGCTGTCCTCCAGCAATTCCTTCCGGCAGGTGGTGGCGGTGGAATATCCCCGGCCCGGGATCTGGAGCATCGGCTTCGTGACCGCGGAGAATGTCGCCGAGGTGAGCAACCGCACCGGTGAGCAGCTGACCTGCGTTTTCGTGTCCACCGCGCCCAATCCCACCTCCGGATTCATCATCCTGGTGCCGAAGCGTCAGTTGATTGCGCTGGAAATGTCCGTTGATGCCGCCATGAAGATGATCGTCACCTGCGGGGTGGTGCTGCCGGAACCGCCGGTTGCTCATTTGCGTCTCGGTCCGTAACATCCGCGTCCCGATGCGCACTCATTACTGTGGAAATGTCGACGAAAAGCTCACCTCCCAGGAGGTGACCGTCGCCGGCTGGGTGCATCGCCGCCGCGACCACGGCGGGGTGATCTTTGTCGACCTGCGCGACCGCGAAGGGTTGCTGCAGGTCGTATTCGATCCGGATCGCAAGGATGTGTTCAGCGAGGCGGAGCGCCTGCGCAGCGAATTCGTCATCCAGGTGAAGGGCAAGGTGCGCGCCAGGCCCGCCGGCACGGTCAATGCCAATCTGAAGTCCGGCCAGGTGGAATTGCTGGCGCGCGAACTGGTGCTGCTGAACCGCTCCGAGCCGCTGCCGTTCCAGCTCGATGAGCAGCATGTCAGCGAAGAGGTGCGTCTCAAGTACCGCTACCTCGATCTGCGGCGCGAGGTGATGACCCGGCGGTTGCGCCAGCGGCATCACATCACGCGCGCCATGCGCAGCTACCTCGACGGCAACGGCTACATTGACCTTGAGACCCCGGTACTCGGCAAGTCGACCCCGGAAGGGGCGCGCGATTACCTCGTGCCCAGCCGCACCCACGCGGGCAAGTTCTTCGCGCTGCCGCAGTCCCCGCAGATCTTCAAGCAGCTGCTGATGGTGGCGGGCTTTGACCGCTACTACCAGATCGTGCGCTGCTTTCGCGATGAGGACCTGCGCGCCGACCGCCAGCCTGAATTCACGCAGCTGGACATCGAGACCTCGTTCCTCACCCAGGAAGACATCATGGTGTCGATGGAAGGGCTGCTGCGGCACCTCTTCACCGAGGTGATGCAGGTCGCGCTGCCCGGACCCCATCCCGCGCATGACGTATGCCGAGGCGATGCGCCGCTACGGATCCGACAAGCCGGACCTGCGCATTGCGCTGGAACTGGTCGATGTCGCGGATCTGGTCAAGGACTGCAGCTTCAAGGTGTTCGCAGGTCCCGCCAATGACCCGGCGGGCCGCGTGGCGGCGCTGCGTGTCCCGGGCGGCGGCGCCCTCACGCGCAAGGAAATCGATGACTACACCGCCTTCGTGGCGCGCTACGGCGCCAAGGGTCTGGCCTATGTGAAGGTCAATGACGTGGCCAAGGGCCGCGAGGGCCTGCAGTCACCGATCATCAAGTTCCTGAGCGATGAGGCGGTCAGCGGCATCGTCTCGCGCACCGCGTGCGCAGGACAACGATCTGATCTTCTTCGGCGCCGACAGCGCCAAGGTGGTCAGTGATTCGATCGGCGCGCTGCGCCTGAAGGTCGGCCAGGACCTGAAGCTCGTGGAAGGCCGGCTGGCGTCCGCTGTGGGTCGTCGATTTCCCGATGTTTGAATGGGATGCCGAGGCGAAGCGCTGGGTGGCCGTGCATCATCCGTTCACCTCGCCGCTGAACGAAGACCCGGTCGCGCTCACCGCCAACCCGGGCGCCGCGCTCGCCAAGGCGTACGACCTGGTGCTGAACGGTTCGGAGATCGGCGGTGGCTCGGTACGTATCCATCGCCAGGAGCTGCAGTCGGCGGTGTTCGAGCTGCTTGGGCATCGGCAGCCGAGGCGGCGCAGCAGAAGTTCGGCTTCCTGCTCGATGCGCTGAAATTCGGCGCGCCCCCGCATGGTGGCATCGCCTTCGGCCTCGATCGCCTGGCGATGCTGATGGCGGGTGCCGAGAGCATTCGCGATGTGATTGCCTTCCCCAAGACCCAGACGGCGGCGGATCAGATGACCGATGCGCCCTCCGAGGTGAGCGAGCAACAGCTGCGCGAGCTGCACATTCGCGTGCGCACACCGCCGCCGACCGCGCTAAAGAGCGCCTCAGCGCTTCAGCAGCGCGCGCAGCCGGTACAGCGCCTCAAGGGCCGCCTTGGGCGCAAGTTCGTCAGGATTCAATGCGTTGACGGCCGCGACCAGCGCGCGGGCGGACTCATCCGCGGCAGTTGACGCCGCATCGGGGGACTGCGGCTCGGGCGGCGCGCTCAGCGCAAGCTCCTGCTGCGGGCTCGCCGGTCGGCGCCGGTCGCGCTGGTTCTCCAGTGCGATGAGGAACTGCCGCGCGCGGGCGATGACTTCACGCGGCACCCCGGCCAGCTGCGCCACCTGCAGCCCGTAGCTGCGGTCCGCGGGGCCGTCCTTCACCGCGTGCAGGAAAATGATGCCGTCGGCGTGTTCGGTGGCATCCAGGTGCACATTCACGCAGGCCTCAAGTTCCGTCGCCAGCGTCGTCAGTTCAAAGTAGTGGGTCGCAAACAGGGTCATGGCGCGGGTGTGGGTCGCGATGTGGCGCGCGATTGCCCAGGCCAGGGACAGGCCATCGAAGGTACTGGTGCCGCGACCGATCTCGTCCATCAGGATCAAGCTGCGCGCGGTGGCGTTGTTGAGGATGTTGGCCGCTTCGGTCATCTCCACCATGAAGGTGGAGCGGCCGCCCGCGAGATCGTCGGCGGCGCCGATGCGCGTGAAGATGCGGTCCAGGGGACCGATGACGGCCTTGTCGGCCGGCACGAAACTGCCCATGTGCGCGAGAATGGCGATCAGCGCCGTCTGGCGCATGTAGGTGGATTTGCCGCCCATGTTCGGGCCGGTGATGACCAGCATCCGCCGCCGGTCATCCAGATCCAGGTCGTTCGGCACGAAGGTGCCGCCGACCAGGAATTTCTCCACCACCGGATGGCGCCCGGCCTCGATATGCAGACGCGAGCTGCGCACCAGTTGCGGCTGTGTCCACTGCAGCGCACAGGCGCGCTCGGCGAGGCTTCCCAGGCCGTCAAGTTCCGCCACCGCGGCGGCGGTCGACCTGCAGTGCGCCCAGGCGTTCAATCAATTGCGTGAGCAGCGCCTCATACAGTTCGCGTTCGCGGGCGAGCGCGCGCTCGCGGGCGCTCAGTACCTTGTCCTCGAAGCTCTTCAGTTCATGGGTGATGAAGCGCTCGGCGGATTTGACGGTCTGGCGTCGCACGTAGTCGGCGGGTACGCGCTCCGCATCCTTGCGGGACACCTCTATGAAGAAGCCTTGTACACGATTGAATCCGAGCTTCAGTCCCGCAATGCCCGCGCGTTCGCGTTCGCGCTGTTCCAGCTCCAGCAGAAAGGCATCGGTGTGGGTACCGATATAGCGCAGCTCATCAAGCTGGGCATCGAACCCTGCGGCGATGACATCGCCCTCCCGCAAGAGCGCCGGCGGCTCCAGCGCCAGCGCCTGATGCAGCAGCGCGTGAACATCCTCGTGTCGACCCATCCCCGACAGCAGCGCGTGCAGCAGCGGCGAGTCCGCGGCCGGACCTGCGGCCACGGCCGCAAGCTGCGGCAGCGCCGCTACGGCACTTCGCAGCTGCGCCAGATCGCGCGGCCGTGCCGAGCGCAGCGCGACCCGCGACAGGATGCGTTCGATGTCGCCGATGCCTTGCAGGGGCTCGCGCAGCGCCTCGAAGCGTCGCCGATCGATGAGCGCCGCGATCGCCTGATAACGCTGGCGCAACAGCGTCTGGTCGGTGAGCGTGCGGTTCAACCAGCGACGCAGCAGGCGCGAGCCCATGGCCGTGACACATCGGTCGATGAGGGCGAACAGGGTGGCCTCGGGATTGCCCGAGAGACTGGAATCCAGTTCCAGATTGCGGCGGGTCGCCGCATCGAGCATCAGCGCCTCGCCGCGCTGCTCCACGTGCAGCGCGCGGACATGCGGCACCGCGCTCTTCTGCGTGTCACGCACGTACTGCAGCAAGGCGCCCGCGGCGCTGATCGCGAGGGAGTCGGGGGTCAGGCCAAAGCCCTGCAGGTCGAGCGTGCCCAGCTGCTGGGTGAGGCTGCGGGCACACGTTTCGGTCTCGAAATGCCAGGGCGCCCGGGCGCGCAGCGCGGTACCGGCTCGCTCCAGGTTGTCGCGAGCGGCATCCTCACTGACCAGCAGCTCCGCCGGCCGCAACCGTTCCAGCTCACCGGCCAGGGCCTCGGCGCCGGTCGCTTCCAGCAGCGTGAAGCGGCCCGCGGCCAGGTCCAGCCACGCCAGACCGAAGTGCTCGCCCTCGCGGGCCACCGCCGCCAGCAGCACCTCGCGTCGGTCGTCCAACAAGGCGGCATCGGTGAGGGTGCCGGGCGTGATGACCCGGACCACCTGTCGCTCGATGGGTCCCTTGGATTGGGCCGGGTCGCCCATCTGCTCGCATACCGCGACGCTTTCACCCTTGCGCACCAGGCGCGCGAGATAGCCTTCCGCACTGTGGGCCGGCACGCCCGCCATCGGAATGGGCTGTCCCGCGGACTGACCCCGGGCCGTCAGCGTGATGTCGAGCAGCGCGGCGGCGCGGCGCGCGTCCTCGAAGAACAGCTCGTAGAAATCCCCCATGCGATAGAACAGCAGCACATCGGGGTACTGCGCCTTGAGGCGCAGGTACTGCTGCATGACGGGGGTGTGTGTCGAAAAATCGTCGGCCAGCGCCACGGTAATCTCAGATTTTCAGCGGGGCGCTATCTTACCGCTGCCGCACGGGCTGCTTCGATTTTGCAATCGTAAGGGAGATGCTCATCGGTGCAGAAGTCCGGCCACTTACCCGTCGCCTGCCAATAACTCGACGTGTCCCAGCTTGGCGCTTAGGGCCATGAATCGCGGATCCGCTCGAAGTTTGGCGGCCGCCGGGATAAAAAGGAAACTCGTGTCACGCAGCGGATGGGCGGGCCCGCGAGGACCCCGAAGGCGGCCTCGCTATCGCCAAGCTCGGCCAGCATCGGCGCTGCGGCGTCGGGCGCCAATGAGCCGGCGGCTGCAGCCAGTCGGATCTGCCGCGCTGCGCGGGCCTTGGATTCGCTGGTCGCGTTGCTGCGGTTCGAATGAATGCGCGCGATGCATCGATCGCCGCCGCGTTGAGATTGGGCGGGCGGATGGCTGGATCCTGCGATTGCGGCCAGCGCCGTTTGGGGGTGCCGTAGAACTCAAGGACCGCGAGGTACTGAGCGCGAGTGGCAGGCTTCGTTCGGCCATAGCTTCAAACACCGATCGAAGAGGGTCATGGACTCCGGGAACTGCCCAAGCGCAGCCAGCGTCGTGGCCAGCCCAGTGCTTTCCCACGATGACAAGGGGTCGAGCGCGGCGGCTTGCCTCCAGTAGGGCAAGGCGGCGCGCAATCTTCCCTCGCCAGCTCAGCAGCCCCGCCTCCCGGCCGTACAAGCCGCCGGCGAATATCGCCGGATGAGGATCCACCGACAGCCCCTTCAGAATGACGGACTCACGCCCTTCGCGGCGAAGGCTCAAGCGCGAACAACACGAAATAGGCCATCGCATCCCTGGGGTCCAGCGCCAGCGCGCGTTGCGCTTCGGCTCGGATCCGCTCCTTGCAACTTCTGCCCTTCGGCGTCGTTTGCGGGCATCCCGCCATTGGCCAGCGCCAGCGTTATCGCGAAGCTGGAGTGTCCCCAGGCGAAATCCGGCGCGCTGGCCACCACCTGCTGGGCAAGTTGCCTGGCCCGCACAGCGCCCTGCACATCACCGTCTTCGCCATTTCGCAGGAAGTCCGTCACTTTCAGTTGCAAGGCAAGCGTCTGGCTATTGATCGGCGCAGTTCCGGGAGACCTGGCGAACAGCGCGAGCTGAATGATTGCTGCCCGCCCTGGCTGCGACCTCGGTCTGCAGCGTCTGCGAGTCCTGTGTCGCGTGACCGAAATCTCCGGACCACAAGACCACATGGTCGCTGGCGGCGTCGAGATGCACGCGGACGTGCAGGTCCATGCCGCGCTCTTCCACCGTTCCATCGAACAACAGATTTGCATTCAGCCTCGCCAGGGTCTCATCGCGGCCGGCGCCGCGCAGTGCCATACTGTCTTCGCGCGAGACCGTCTGCATCTGATTCGTGCTCAGCGTCGAGACGATCTCATCCGTCAACCCTTCGGCAAAATGATGCGTCGCCGGCGAATCGCTCAGCACATCGAACGGCAGGACCGCGACGCGCATGTCGGCTGGATTTAAAATCGCGGCGGCCCAACTTGCCCGATGAAACAGGTTCACGTTGAAGGCGTAAAAGCCGAGAACTGCGATGAGCAGGAGTACCGCAATGCCGGCCAGCGCCATGGCTTTGCGCTTTGTCAGCGCGTGCCGTTCGTGATCGATCCGGGGTCGTCGGATAGGGAATCGTTGCCGCACGCGCGGGCTGCGGATCGCCCGGAGCGTCCACCAATGCACGGATGGCGCGCGCCAATTCCTGAAACGCCGCGCTTTTTGAATTGCCGCGCCAGTCATCCAGATCGGTGGTGTGCAGACTGCGCACATCAATGGGCAGGCGCGCATTGGCGAAGCGAACGGGGACCAGCACGCCGCGATTGGCGCCCTCGCGGGCTTCGCCACGAACCCAGCGCGACTCTACCGAGGCGGGCGTCCACACGACGATCACCGCCTTGGCCGCGTCAAGTTCGGTGGAGATCAGACGGTCGAACTCCTGACCGGGGTTGATGGACGGATCCCACCACACGGACCAGCCTTGCGCCCCGAGTGCGGCGACCAGCGGCGCAACCAGTGGCTTGTCACCTCGTGCATAGGAGACAAATATATCCGCCATCTAGCCGATCCTGTGTTGGGCGAGAGACCTGCCCGCCGAGCCGCGCCTCGATCTTACCGCAAGCGCTTTAGAGCCCGACGCCGTTTAGCGCCAGGGTCAGGAGTGAATCAAACTCTTGCTTGAGATCTGCGTGCGGCATGCCGAGCCAGATCATGATGGCGCCCAGATAGAGGCACTCGAGCAGCACCGCCAGTTGCGCCGCCGGCAGGTCTGCGCGAACGTCCCCGCGCTGCTGGCCGGCGATACACAGTCGCTCAAACAGCTGGCCTTCGCCGCTGCGGCGGGGTTGGTGCGGGTCATCATGGCCGGCGAAATTGGCCGTGCTGAATTGGTGGCGCAGGTAGTGCGGCAGGTAGCGGCGCCGCGCCGCATTCCACTTCGCCGAGGCATGCAGAAGGCTCTTCATTTGCGCGGCAAAACTGTGCTGCCTTGCCAATATCTGCCACAGGGCGTTCAGTCCGGAGGCGATGTCATGCTGAAACTGGTGCGCGAGCAGCGCCTCCTTCCCCGGAAAGTATTTATAGAGCGTGCCCTTGGCGATATCGGCGGCGGCGGCGATCTGTTCCATGGTGACGGCGTCATAACCATGCTGCTCGAACAAGCCAAAGCCGACGGCCGCCGCCCGATCGGCAAGCTGCTGGCGTTTACGCTCCCGCCGACCAACATTGAGCGCGGACATCTTTAAGGGCGATCGCGGTCGATATTAGTGAACGACGTATATAAATATACAATGTACGCTAAATATTAAACAATTCGCATTACTGGTCTATTAAAATCATGGCGTTAGCTTAACATCGCGGACCTTGACCCTGGCTGTTGCCAAAACAACCCCAAGGCCCCCTTCGGCTGCGCTTTCGGCGGGATCCCGTTATGATGTTTGGGCCGCCGCGAGTCCTTCAGTTGCTCAAACAACGCGACAAAGCTTGGCGGTGCGGCCTTCGAGGCCTGGCAGGGTGCTGTTGGGCGATCCGGTGCTGCAGTTCGTGACTCTTGGCAGCACGTCAAAAATACCTGGATATACTAGCGGATAGCTTTGCGCCGTCCCGTCTCACCGACTGTGTACCTGGGAGTTTTCCGAGTGTTTTCAATGCGCAGTCAGTTCACCGCCTTTTTCGCAGCCTGTGGCTTGTCCGTGGGCGCCGTGGCGTTCGCCACCAGTGCCGCCATCCCGCCCAACGATGCCACCCATGCGGCCGATGCCGCGCACGGCAACGGCAATTGGAAGACCATCCAGGCGTACTGCTACGGCTGCCACAACACCGACGACTGGGCCGGCGGGATCGCCTTTGATTCGATGTCGCCGGATGGCATTCCGCAGGACGCCAAGATCTGGGAGCAGGCGGTGCGCAAACTGCGCGGCGGCATGATGCCGCCCCCGGGCCACAAGCGCCCCGACAATGCCACCATCAAGAATCTGGTCTCGTATCTGGAAACCACGCTCGATAATGGCAACACGCATCCGGATCCGGGCCGCGTGCCGATGAGCCGTCTGAATCGCCGCGAATACGCCAATGCCGTACACGATCTGATCGGCCTGGATGTCGATGGCGCCGCCTGGCTGCCGCAGGATCCGGTGCGCGATGGCTTCGACACCGACGCCCAGTTGCTGCAGGTGACGCCGAATTTCCTCGACCAGTCGGTTGCCGCCGCGCGCGCGCTGGCACTCGAGGCGGTGGGTGATCCGAAGGCGGCGCCCATCGATACGACCTACGGCAACATCGCCAATATGATCATCTCGCTGAACCCCCGCCCGGGAGTGGGCACGGGCAATCAGGAGAAGTACCAGGACGGCATGCCCTTCGGCACCCGCGGCGGCATGGTCGCCGAGCACTGGTTCGCCGCCGACGGCGAATACTCGCTGACCATCGGCGATATGGCCATGGCGCGCGAAGTGCCGAAGCTCGAATTCGAGAACACGGTGCTGATCCTGCTCGATGGCAAGGAGATCCATCGCGTCACGCTTGGCGGTGAGAAGGACTACAAGGACGTCGACCAGAATCTGGATGCGGGCGTGTACCACATCAACAGCCGCCTGCGCGATATCCGCTTCCACGCCACCGCCGGCCAGCACAAGGTGGCCGTCACCTTCCTGCGGCGCAGCTACGCCGAGAGCGATGAGCGCGTGCGGCCCAACACCCTCGATGGCGGCCAGCAGCGGGTGAATGCCGTGCACGCCATGCAGATCAAGGGCCCGATCAAGGTCACCGGCATGAGCCTGACGCCGAGCCGCGCCCTGATCTTCATCTGCACGCCGGCCAGCGCCGCTGAGGAAGCGCCCTGCGCGCAGAAGATCATCGCGAACCTGGCGCAGCATGCCTTCCGTCGTCCGGTGACCGACGAGGACATGCAGCCGCTGCTCGCCTTCTACCAGAAGGGTCGTCAAGCCGGGACCTTCGACACCGGCATCCGCGATGCGCTGGCAGCGATCCTCGCGAGCCCGGATTTCCTGTATCGCGCCGAAGCCGCCGGCGACACCGTTCGCACGCTGAACGACTACGAGCTCGCCTCGCGCATGTCGTTCTTCATCTGGAGCAGCCTGCCGGACCAGGAGCTGCTGGATCTGGCGGCGAAGAATGAACTGTCGAAGCCGGAAGTGCTCAAGGCGCAGGTGCACCGCATGCTCGCCGATCCGCGCGCGCTCACGCTCACCACCGACTTCGCCTTCCAGTGGCTCAACATCGCGAAGATGGACACGATTTCCCCGGCGCAGGCAGCAGTTCAGCTACGCCGCCGGCCAGTACGATCCGCGGCCGCTGTTCAAGAAGGAGCTGACGCTGTTCATCGACAGCATCCTGCGCTCGGATCGCAGCGTCGTGGATCTGCTCACCGCCGACCACACCTATGTCAACGAGGAGCTCGCGCTGCTCTACGGCATGCAGGACGTGAAGGGCGGCGAGTTCCGCCGCATCACGCTCACCGATCCGAACCGCTTCGGCCTGCTGGGCAAGGGCGCGGTGCTGATGACCACGGCCAATCCGGACCGCACCGCACCGGTGCTGCGCGGTGCGTGGATCCTGGAGCGCATCCTGGGCACGCCGCAGACCCCGCCGCCGACGGCCGTGCCGACCCTGATCGCGACAGTGGCCGGCAAGGCCACAACCGTGCGCGAGCGCACCGAGGTCCATCGCCGCAACCCGCCCTGCTCAGGCTGCCATGCCGTCATGGATCCGCTGGGCTTCGCGCTCGAGAACTTCGACACGCGTCGGCCAGTTCCGCACCATCGATCCGCAGATCGCACATGCTGATCGATACGGCGGCGACGCTGCCCGATGGCACGCACATGGCCGGTCCCGACGGACCTGCACAAGGCACTGGCCGCGCGCGGCCCGCAGCTGGTCCAGACGATCACCGAGAAGCTGATGACCTACGCGGTGGGCCGCCCCATGGCATTACGGCGACATGCCCAGCGTGCGCAGCATCGTGCGCGAGGCCGCGACGCAGAATTACCGCTTTGAGTCCATCGTCCTGGGTGTGGTGCAAAGCGATGCGTTCCGCAAGCGCGCACCTGCCGCTCCCTCGCCGGCGTCGCTCACGACGCAGGCGTCCAATTTGAGTTCCGCACGTTAAGAGGCTGGAGGCATAGCCATGTTCCTGACCAAGAAGCACCTGTCGCGTCGCACGGTCCTCAAGGGCGCCGGCGCTGCAATTGCGCTGCCGCTGCTGGATGCGATGATCCCGGCGCGCACCGCGTGGGCCGACACTGCCGCAGTGATCAAGCCACGCCTGGGCTATGTCTACTTCCCGCATGGCGCGGTGCAGAAGTTCTGGACGCCGGACGGCGCCGGCAAGGACTTCAAGTTCTCGCCGATCCTCAAGCCCCTGGAGGGCATGCGCGACTACGTCACCGTGGTGAGCAACCTGCGCAACAAGCCCGGTGAGAGCACCGATCCGCACGGCATCATCGAGGCGACCTGGCTCACCTGCACCGTGCCGAACGTTCCGGGGCAGACCGGCGAACGCCGGCATCTCCATCGATCAGGTCGCCGCCCGCCAGATCGGGCAGGAGACCCCGCTGCCGTCCATCGAGTTGTGCGGCGAGCCCGGCGGCTCGTGCAACTTCCGCGGCCCCGGGCAGGGACTGCCGCTGGAAGGCAACCCGCGCCATGTGTTCACGACCATGTTCGGGCCCGGCGATTCCAATGCCGAACGCAAGGGCCTGCTGCAGTCCACCGGCAGCCTGCTCGACTACGTGCAGGAATCCAGCAAGAGCTTGAGCCGCAGGCTCGATAAGTCCGACCAGGTGCTGGTCAGCGATTACCTGGAGTCGGTGCGCGAGGTCGAGAAGCGCGTGCAGAAACTCTCCGCCAAGGCCGATTCGCTGGGCAACCTGCCCAACGCGCCGCTCGGCGCGCCGGATGATTTCGGCGAACTGCTCGACATCCAGTTCGAGATGATCGCGCTCGCCTGGCAGACCGGTCAGACCCGCATCGCGACCATGCGCATGGTGAAGGAAGCCAGCATGCGCACCTATCCGCAGGTCAACGTCGATGAGGCCTTCCACCCGCTCTCGCACCATGGCGAGGATCCGGAGAAGCTCGCGCGCCTGGTGCGCATCCAGGCCTATCACGCCGACCGCTTCAACCGGTTCGCCAAGCGCCTGTCCACCATCAAGGAGGGCAACGGCAGCATCCTCGACAACTCGATCATCCTGTTCGGCAGCAACATGGCCAACAGCGATCTGCACAACAACAATCCGCTGCCGCAGCTGCTGATGGGCAAGGGTGGCGGCATCAAGGGCGGCCAGCATCTGGCCATGCCGAAGGACACGCCGCACGCCAACATCCTGCTGACCATGGTGCAGCGCGCCGGGATGAACCTCGAGAAGTTCGGGGATTCCACCGGTCCTCTGGCAGACGTTTGATATGCGCCGGGGGGGCATGCAGCTAGCGGCGTTTGCGGTAGCCGGCATCCTGTGCGGATCGGCCGGCTTTGCCGCCGATGCCACCGTGCGGCCCGACGGCAGCACGCCGCTGCAGTGGGCGATATTCAACGGCAACCTCGCCGAGGCGAAGCGCCTGCTGAAAACCGGCGCCGACGTGAAGGCCGTCAATGACTATGGCGTCACGGCCATGCAGTTGGCCGCCGACTCCTCCAACACCGAGGCCATCGAGCTGCTGCTCAAGGCCGGCGCCGATGCGGATTCCCCGAATCCGGACGGTGAGACCGCGCTGCACCTGGTGGCGCGCGCCGGCAATCGTCGAGGCGGCGAAACTGCTGCTGCGGGCCGGCGCCCATGTCGATGCCCGCGAACGCTTCGGCGCGCAGACCCCGTTGATGTGGGCCGTGGCGCGACGCCATCCGCAGATGGTGGAACTGCTGCTCTCCAAGGGCGCCAACGTCGATGCGCGCTCGGCGCGTGCGCGACTATCAGCGTGTCGCGACTGCCGAGAGCCGCGCCAAGCAGCTCGATCGCGGCGGCTTCACGCCGCTCATGTATGCCGCGCGTGAGAACTGCGGCGAATGCGTCGAGGTGCTCCTCAAGCACAAGGTCGACGTGAATCAGCCCGACCCGTCCGGCATGTCACCGATCGTCATCGCGATCATGAACAGCAACTGGGACATCGCCAAGCGCCTCATCGAGGCGGGCGCGGACGTCAACGAGTGGGACATGTTCGGCCAGGCGCCGCTGCACGTGGCGATCAGTAACATGACCAGCCGCGGCAATGGCGATCCGCTCGACATGGATAAGCCCAACAAGGCCACCGGGCGTGAGATCGTGCAGATGCTGGTGGACCGCGGCGCGAATCCCAACCAGCAGTTGTATTTCCGGGCAGCCGGACGCGGCTTCGGCGGCGGCACGGGCCGCGGCACGACGCCATTCATGGTCGCTTGCAGCACCGGTGACCTCGACGTCGTGAAATTGCTGCTCGCCCACGGGGCCGATCCGCAAGCTGGCAACCTCCGACGGTCAAGGTCCGATCATCATCGCCGTGGGTTCGCGCGCCGGCGGTACCGGCAATCCGGGCGCAGCCCGTGGCGGCGGACGAGCGCCACCGGGCGCCGCACCGGCGGCGGCGCCTGCCGCCGGCGTCAGCGGCGAGATCCCGCCGGCCGTCAGAGGCGGCACCCGGGGCAGGGGTGGCGCGGCGGCGGGTGGCGCTGATGCCGGCGCTGGCGCCCAGGCATCGCAAGCCGGTCCCGCCGACAAGATGATTCCGAGCGCCAACCCGACGGTTGAGCTGATCGATCTGCTGGCGCAGTCCGGCGCCGATGTCAATCTCATGGCCAAGCGCCATTTCCTGCAGCGCACCCGGGGCGGCTCGGCACTGCATTACGCCGTGCGGACCGGCAATAAGGACGTGATGGCGGGGCTCATCAAACTGGGCATTGACGTGAACGCCAAGGACGAAGATGGGCTCACCGCGCTCGATTACGCGATGGGGCGCGGCTTTGTGCCGTTCCTGCAGATGCCGACCCGGCCGCGCAAGGACCTGGCGGACCTGCTGCGCAGTGCAGGCGCCAACGTGGAACTGGCCAAGACGCCGGATTGGGCGCCGCAGAGTCCGCCGATTGGCACGGTCGTCTACGACGCCGTCATCTGGCCAGTAGACCCAGTAGGACCCTAAATGCCTATTTCCCGCCGCCTGTTCCTGCGCGACGCAGCGCAGGCTCTTTCTGCTGCCTCGACGCTGGCTGCCATGCCTGAGCTTGTCGCGGCCGCCGACAAGGATCAGAAAAGCGTCAGCGCCAAGGAGTTGAGCGTCAAGGATGTCGCGGGCCTCGCGGTATTCGCCGGCGCCGGCTGCAACGTCGTGGGGTTGGCCGGACCCGATGGCGCTTTGCTGATCGATGGAGGGCTTGCGGTCAATTCCGCCGTGCTCTTGAAGGTGGTGGCCGACAGCCTCAAGACCAAGCACGTCCACACGCTCATCAACACGCACTGGCATCCTGAGCAGACCGGTTCCAATGAGGCCGTCGGCAAGGCCGGGGGCACCCTCATTTCCCATGAGGTCACGCGCCTGGCGCTGGGCCGCAAGGAGCGCTCCGCCCTCTACGAAGGCTATTACGGTCCCTTGCCGCCGAAGGGCATTCCGACCCAGACCACCTACAACACGGGCACGCTTGATGTTTGCCGGAGAGCAGGTCGACTACCGCTACCTGCCCGCGGCGCATACCAATGGTGATCTCTTCGTCCACTTTCCGAAGCGCAATGTGATTGTCGCCGGCGGCCCGGTAGCCTGGGATCACTGGCCGGTGATGGACTATCTGAACGGCGCCTTCATGCACGGCTTCGTGCGCTCCTACGAGATCCTCGCCGAGGTCGCCAAACCCGACACCATCATCATTCCAGCCAATGGCCCGACGCTGACCGGCGCTGATATCGTCAAACAGAAAGACATGTACTGGGCGCTGTTCAAGACGTTCTTCATCGACTTCAACAAGGGTTTCGGCCCATACGACATCGTCGATGCGCACCCGCTGAAGGACTACGAAGCGCAATACGGGGATCCGGCGCAGTTCCTCGAGTACGCCTACCGCAGCCTGCAGTTGGCGACCATACCGTTCTGACCGTGGCCGCGCGGATCACCGGGCCCACGGATCCACAGCTGCTGCGATTGGCGACGCGGGTGGGCCGAGGTCTCGCTGAACGCGGCTGGCGTGTCGCGACCGCGGAGTCCTGCACCGCCGGATGGCTCACCAAAGTGCTCACCGATGTGCCGGGCAGCTCGCGCTGGGTGGAGTGCGGCTACGTCGTCTATTCCAACACGGCGAAGATGCGTGACCTGAAAGTTTCCGCGAGCACCCTGCAGCGGCACGGCGCAGTCAGCGCGGCAGCGGTGAAGGCCATGGCCCGAGGCGCATGGCGGATCAGCGGCGCCGATCTTGCCGTCGCGATCAGTGGTATCGCAGGCCCGGATGGTGGCACGCCGCTCAAACCCATCGGGACGGTCTGGTTCGGCGCTGCCGGAGGGCGACCCGGCACCAGGCCGAGTGCCATGCTCAAGGTTTTTCGCGGCGACCGCGAGGCGGTGCGTCGACAGTCGGTGGCCTTCGCCTTGCGCTGGCTGCTTAGGGCCGCTCGGCCGTGATCTTCGGCGCGCGCTAGCCAAAGCCAGGCCGTGGGGTGGCGATTTCCTACGCCATCGGTCAGTTGCCGCCACTGGTGGCTGCAGCGCGGCGTGTGGTGCACTTGACCCAAGTTGCCGACGCGGCCGGAGGCTCAGATGGCCACAATCATCGTGCTCGGGAGTTTGAACATGGACATCGCCGCCATGACACCGCGGCTGCCCCAGCCTGGCGAAACGGTGATCGGCTCCCACTTTCATACCGCACCGGGGGGCAAGGGCGCGAACCAAGCTTATGCCGCCGCGAAACTCGGCGGCGCAGGTTCCACGGCCATGCTCGGCCGCGTCGGGCAGGATGATTTTGGTCGCCAGATCATTGCAAGCCTCGCCGGGGTGGGCTGTGGCGTGGAGGGCGTGCGCAGCATCGCCGGCCCAAGCGGTGTGGCCCTGATATCGATCACCGAGGCCGGACAGAATTCGATCGTCGTGGTGCCTGGCGCCAATGAGCGTTTCTTGGCCGCCGACATCGAGGCCGATGCGCACCTGATGCGCGGCGCACGCTACGCGCTTCTGCAGATGGAAATTCCAATGCCGAGCACGATCGCGGCCGCCCGCGCCGCGCGTGCGGCGGGGTTGGAAGTGATATTGGATCCGGCACCGGCGCCGCAGCTGCCACTGCCTGCTGAGCTGCTGCAGTATGTCGATGTGCTGACGCCCAATGAGACCGAGGCCTCGCTGCTCACCGGCACGCGGCCGGCCGACGTGAGCGTCGAGGAGGCCCGCACCATCGCCGGTCGGCTGCAATCAAGCGGCGTGCGACATGTGATCATCAAGCTGGGTGCCAAGGGCTGCCTGCTGCTGGAAGGCGGCACGGCGACACATGTGCCGGCGCCGCTGGTCAAGGCGGTCGACACCACGGGTGCGGGCGACATTTTCAACGCAGCGTTCGCGGTGGCCTGCGCCGAAGGCGCCACGCGCTTGGATGCGTGTCAGTTCGCCGTGCACGCTGCCGCAAGCACGGTGATTCGCATGGGTTATCAGGCCAGCGTCCCCACGCGTGCCGAACTGGAAGCCTATCTGCGGCAGACCTAGAGCTGGCGCTGCGGCGCGTCACGCCCGTATACAGTACTGATGAATTGCGGACACTGTGTAGAGCGCGAAATCTTCGCGCAAAAAGCGGCGATTGCCATGCTTATGCGCCTCCAGATGCACGAATGATGTGAGATAATTCGCAACTGGAATTTCACTCGGACGGCGCACGCATGGATGAGAATCGCAAGAAGGCACTCACTGCCGCACTGGGGCAAATCGAGAAGCAGTTTGGCAAGGGCTCGGTCATGCGGCTCGGCGATGCGCCAGCCATCTGGGACGTGGAAGCCGTATCGACCGGTTCGCTGGGATTGGACATCGCGCTCGGCATCGGCGGGCTGCCGCGAGGCCGCGTGGTGGAAGTTTTCGGACCCGAGTCCTCCGGCAAGACCACGCTCACCCTGCAGGTCGTTGCCGAAGTGCAGCGCGCCGGTGGCACCGCCGCATTCGTGGATGCGGAACATGCGCTGGATCCCTCCTACGCCGAGAAGCTCGGCGTCAACATCGGTGACCTGCTGGTCTCGCAGCCCGACACCGGCGAGCAGGCCCTTGAAATCACCGACATGCTGGTGCGTTCCGGCGCGGTGGACCTGGTGGTCATCGACTCTGTCGCCGCACTCACCCCGAAGGCCGAAATCGAAGGCGAGATGGGCGAGATGCAGGTGGGTCTGCACGCGCGTCTGATGTCGCAGGCGCTGCGCAAGCTCACGGGCAACATCAAACGCTCCAACACCATGGTGATTTTCATCAATCAGATCCGGATGAAGATCGGCGTGATGTTCGGCAGTCCGGAAACCACCACCGGCGGCAACGCCCTGAAGTTCTACGCCTCGGTACGGCTGGACATCCGCCGCATCGGCGCGATCAAGAACGGCGAGGAAGTGGTCGGCAACATGACCCGCGTCAAGGTGGTCAAGAACAAGGTCTCCCCGCCGTTTCGCGAGGCCGAATTCGAGATCATGTACGGGGTCGGCATCTCCCGCGAGGGCGAGATCATCGAACTGGGCAGCCAGCAGGGCATCATCGACAAGGCCGGCGCCTGGTACAGCTACAAGGGCGAGCGCATCGGCCAGGGCAAGGACAATGTCCGCACCTTCCTGCAGCAGCATCCGGAGATCTCCCGCGAGATCGAAGAGCAGGTCCGCCTGAAGATGCTGCCCCCCAAGCAGGGCAGCCGCGCAGGCGGTGATCAGGCGAACACGGCCTGACCTTCCGCAGGCCTTTCGGCACCACCCAACGCGCCGGTATGAAACGCCGCCTCAAGGCGGGTTCTGCCGGCGCAGATTCCCCTGCCGCCCCCCAGGACGCCCGCGCCGCGGCGATCGCGCTGCTGGCGCGTCGCGACTTCGCCTCGGGCGAGCTGGCCGGGAGACTCCAGGCGGACGGTTTTTCCGCCCAGGCGATCGCCGCCGTCATGGCGGATCTGACGGCGGAACGGATTCTGGATGACTGCCGCTTCGCTGCCCACTATGTGGCTTATCATGCGCAGCGCGGACAGGGTCCGCGTCGGATCGCCATGGAGCTCGCCAGCCGGGGCGTCCCCCCGCCGCTGATCGAGGCCGCACTCGCTCAAGGCCCGGACTGGGTGGCCAGGGCCTGCGAGGTGCGCAGCCGTCGGTTCGGGGTCACGGCTCCGCAGTCCTGGGCCGAGAAGGCCAAGCAGGGACGGTTTTTGCAGTATCGGGGCTTTTCATCGGATCATATCCGTTCGGCCCTGGGCCCAGAATTTGAGTCGGAAGATCCATCTTGAGCAAATCGCCCCCCACCCGCGTTTCGGACATTCGTAAGGCCTTTCTGGAATTTTTCCGCGACCGCGGGCATGCCGTCGTGCCCTCAAGCTCCCTGGTGCCGGGCAATGACCCGACGCTGCTGTTCACCAATGCCGGTATGGTGCAGTTCAAGGACGTGTTCCTGGGTCAGGACCGGCGCGACTATGTGCGCGCCACCAGCAGCCAGCGCTGCGTGCGCGCCGGCGGCAAGCACAACGACCTGGAGAACGTCGGCTACACCTCCCGGCACCTGACGTTCTTCGAGATGCTCGGCAATTTTTCCTTCGGCGATTACTTTAAACGCGAGGCCATCCGCTTCGCCTGGGATTTTCTCACCCAGGTTCTGCAGCTGCCTGCGGAGCGGCTCTGGGTCACGGTCTATCAGACCGATGATGAAGCCTTTGATATCTGGCTGAAGGAGATTGGCATTCCGGCCGGCCGCATCACCCGCCTGGGGGAGAACTCCAATTTCTGGTCCATGGGCGATACCGGTCCGTGCGGCCCGTGCAGCGAAATCTTCTATGACCATGGTCCGGAAGTTGCCGGTGGCCCGCCCGGCTCGCCGGACGAAGACGGCGATCGCTATGTCGAGGTATGGAACCTGGTGTTCATGCAGTTCGACCGTTCGGCAGAAGGCCAGACGACGCCGCTGCCGAAGCCTTCGGTGGACACAGGCATGGGCCTCGAGCGCATCTCCGCCGTCATGCAGAAGGTCCACTCGGTGTTCGAAGTGGATCTGCTCGACACCCTGGTGCGCGCTGCGGCGTCCCTGGCGGGAACCCGCGAGCTGACCAACGGGTCACTGCGCGTGATCGCCGATCACATCCGCTCCTGCACCTTCCTGATCGTCGACGGCGTCGCGCCCATCCAATGAGGGACGCGGCTATGTGCTGCGCCGGATCATCCGGCGCGCCATCCGTCACGGTTACCAGTTGGGGATCCGCGAGCCTTTCTTCCACAAGCTGGTCGCGGTGCTCGAAGCCGAGATGGGTGCGGCCTATCCGGAGCTGGGCAAGCGACGCGTGCACGCGGAGCGGGTCCTGGCGCAGGAAGAAGCGCGCTTTGCGGAGACGCTGGCGACCGGCATGGCGCTCCTGGATGCGGCAATGCGCGAGATGTCCGGTACCGTGATTGATGGCGCGACGGTGTTCAAGTTGTACGACACATTTGGGTTTCCGGTGGACCTCACCGCGGATGTCGCCCGCGAACACCATCTCACGATTGATGTCGCGGGCTTTGAGGCGGCGATGGATGCACAGCGCGAACGGGCGCGTGCCGCGAGTCGTTTCGGCGTCGACATGCGAGGCGGCACCAAGGTCGATTCGCATACCCGCTTCCACGGCTACGACTCGCTCGCGGGCAGCAGTGTGGTGGTGGCGCTGCGCAAGGACGGTGCGGCAGTGGAGCAGTTGCAGGCCGGCGAGCAGGGTGAGGTTTTTCTCGAGGCCACACCGTTCTATGCCGAGTCCGGTGGCCAGGTCGGCGATGCCGGGGAGCTTGCAGGAGCGGGCCTGCGTTTCGTGGTCAGCGACACCGTCAAGCGCGGCAAGGCGTTCTCGCATGTGGGTCGGGTGATCGAGGGCCGCATCCGCATCGGTGAGCAGCTCGCGGCACAGGTGGACACCGCCCGTCGCGCCGCCACCGTCCTCAATCACTCCGCCACGCATCTGCTGCACGCGGCGCTGCGCCAGGTGCTCGGCACGCACGTGCAGCAGAAAGGCTCGCTGGTGGCGCCTGATCGGCTGCGGTTCGACTTCGCGCATTTCCAGCCCGTGACCCCGCAGGAACTCACGACCATCGAGAAACTCGTCAATGCCCAGATCCGGCGCAACGAGCCGGCGCAGACCGAGCTCATGGAGTACGACCAGGCGGTCGCCTCCGGCGCCATGGCGCTGTTCGGCGAGAAATACGACAAGGACGTGCGGGTGCTGAGATTTGGCGACTTCTCGGTGGAGCTGTGCGGCGGCACGCATGTCGGCCGCTCCGGCGACATTGGTCTGTTCAAGATCACCTCTGAAAGCGGCGTCGCCTCGGGCGTGCGGCGCATCGAGGCGATTACCGGTGAGCGGGCCATCGACTTCATGGAGCAGCACGAGGCATTGATCCGCGACGTCGCCGGCCAGTTGCGCGGCTCCCCCGATGAGGTGTCGAGCAAGGTGCGTGAAGTACTGGACCGCGTGCGCCAGATGGAGCGTGAGATCCGCGTCCTCAAGGACAAACTGGCGTCCGGCTCAGGTGTGGATCTGGCCGCCAATGCCGTCGATGTCGGCGGTGTGAAGGTGGTGGCGGCGCAGGTCGATGGCGCGGATTCGGGCGCCTTGCGCAATGCCGTGGATCAGTTGAAGAGCAAACTGGGCTCGGCCGTGATTGTCCTGGCATCGGTCGATACCCAGGGCAAGGTGCTGCTGGTCGCCGGTGTCACGGCGGATCAGACCTCGCGCGTGAAGGCCGGTGAGCTGGTCGGCCTGATTGCCGCGATGGTTGGCGGCAAGGGCGGTGGCAGGGCAGACTTTGCCCAGGCAGGGGGTTCGGACGCTACGGCATTGCCGCAAGCCCTCGCCAGCGTTGCGGCGTTGGTACGCCAGCGGCTTGGTGCCTGAATTCTTGCGCATCTGCTGAGCGGTCGCAGCTGCAATCCGCACTGTGGGTGCGCGCCGCGCCGCGATTAGTTGCCGCGGCAATGGTAGCTGTCCTACTCAAGCTCGGGAGAAAATCCCGTTGCGCGGTCGCCGCTGCTGTGCGCAAATTCAATATTTCGCCGATGGCTTCAAAGCGGCCATGCTGTAGATTCATTGAGCGGATTTTTTGCGCCGACCTTAACTGGGATGCAGAGCGGGGACGGCTCGCGACAGGGAGATGCTGGACATGTTGATTCTGACGCGGCGAGTGGGCGAGACAGTCATGATCGGTGATGAGGTCACCGTCACCGTGCTAGGGGTGAAGGGCAATCAGGTGCGGATGGGAATCAACGCGCCGCGCACAGTGGCGGTGCACCGCGAAGAGATCTTCGAACGAATCAAGCATGAAGGGCAGGACAGTGAATTTGCCCCCGCTGCGGACTCGATAGGCGCTGCGGACCGCCACGTTTCCGGGTAGACCCCGAGCCTTTACCTGCGTTCCCCTCGCCAGTATCATGGCGCCCTGTCCCTCGTCAGGGGGCGGTACCAATCTTAACGTATTGATCTGGTTGGTAATTCCCGTCCGCGGAGAGATGGCCGAGTGGTCGAAGGCGCACCCCTGCTAAGGGTGTAAGGGTCAAAAGCCCTTCGAGGGTTCGAATCCCTCTCTCTCCGCCAGTTTTCATTCTCAGATGGTTCCAGTGCCCACTCACTTGTTTGCGAACGCTGCGCCCGTCGACATCGTCATCGCGCCGAGCGTCGAAGAGTTCGCCGAGCGTTATGTCCGCACCGAGCAACCCGTCATCGTGCGCGGCGCCGTCAAAGATTGGCCTCCCTCGCACAAATGGACGCCCGAATACCTCAAGGCGATGTACGGTACGCGGGGCTTGAAGATCGGCGTGTCCCCGAACGGCATCTACCGCGACTATGTCGACCGGCTGAATATCGGTGTCGACCCGGAAATGGAGTTCGCGAAGGTCATCGACGGTATCTTCACCCCGTCAAGTCCTGAACAAAAGTTCCGCGTTCATCAGGAGGCGCTGCGCAAGTGGCGTGCCCTCGATGAAGACGCGGCGCCAATCCCCTACGTTCTGGGCACGGTCATCGCCAAGAACATCTGGATGGGGTCGACCGGCAACGTGACGAAGGCGCACTACGACACGGAGAACAACATCAACATCCAGCTGCGGGGCCGCAAGGAGATCATTCTTTTTCCTTCGACCCAGCTCGATGAGCTTTATCCACGAAGCGCTTGGGAATACCAGTCGAATTTCAGCCGTGTCGACCTCGCGGCGCCAGACCTCTCCCGCTATCCGCTGTTTGCTCGGGCAACTCCCCGGCGCGCGATCCTCGAGCCCGGCGACTTTCTTTACATCCCCATTTACTGGTGGCACCAGTTCCACACCCTTGAGGCGAGTCTCAACGTCAATTTCTGGTGGCAGGCCACGGCGCGCCAGGCGTTGCGCCGACACGGCGTGCGCTTCTGGCCTCGCATGGCCAGGGACCTCTATCTTCCCAGGCATATCGCGCGGACAGTCATCGACTCCCTCAAGCGCCTCGCGCGCTGAGCAGTGGCGCGGGCTTTCTTCAGTTTCGGCGCCAGAAGTAACCGGTTGCACTGAATACCTCAGCGTGAGGCAAGGCGTGCATCTCGGTCTGCGCCCGCTGCATGAAGTCGATGGGCATCTGAGCCGCGGCAAGCTTCCGGACTGAGGCTTAGGTCTTCTTCGCCTCTTTGCGCACGTCGATGATGACCTTGCCTTCGCGATCACCGGCGCGACCGTAGCTCAGGGCGTCCCCGGTCTTGGCCAGGGGGAAGCTCTTTTCGACCTTGACGGCATACTTGCCCTCATCGGCCATCTGCGTGAGCCGCTTCAGCAGCTCCGCATTGGAGGGGCCCTGTCGCTGCACGTGGATGCAGGTGACCCGCACCGCGGCGCAGGCCTTCTCGTCCACCTGCCCGGATGCATCCAGCACCAGGCCGCCGGGTTGCACATAGGCAAGGGCGTTTGCGTTCTCGGTGCCCACGGTGTTGAGCACCACGGCTACAGCCTTGGCCTTCTCGGCCACATTGTCCTTGTCGTAGTCGATGATCTCGTGTGCGCCCAAGGCCTCGAGGTACTTGTCGTGGCGCGAGGAGGCGACGGCGATGACATGAGCACCCGCCGCGTGGGCCGCCTGTACGGCGGTACTGCCGACACCCCCGGCGGCGCCGATGATGAGCACGCGCTCACCGGGCTTCAGATTGGCCATCACGACCATTCGCAGGCCGGTATAGCCCGCAATCGGAATGCCCGCGGCTTCCTCGAAGGTGAACTTCTTCGGCTTCATGGCAAGTTCGGCGGCAGGTGCCACGGCATATTCGGCATAGGCGCCCCGCCGGCGAGTGCGGTGTAGACCTTGTCTCCGACCTGGTAGCCGGAAACTCCTGAGCCGAGCGCGACGATGACGCCGGCAACATCCCGGCCCGGGGGCGCGGCGGCTCGTTGCGGCGGCGCGGCTGCAGCGGGGCTACCGCCAGGTGTCGGCGCCCGAATCGCCCAGTCGACTGGATTCGTGCCCGCCGCGTAGACCCGCAGCAGCACCTGGCCCGCGCCAGGTTGCGGCACGGGCACGGTCTCGAGTTTCACCGCGCCTGGCGCGCTGCCATCGGTGCGGATCGCGCGCATGGTTTGAGGAACAGGCGGAGCGGCGGCCAGCGTCATGGTCGCAAAGGCCAAGCCGATCAGACCGCCGGACCGAATCGGTCGTGGGAAGCGCTTTACGGTGAACGCAGCCATACATCTCTCCGGGCAATGCCAATAGCAGCCAGGTTGCATCTTGCAGACAATTCTCTCACAGCCATCTTCGCTTCTGCATTTAACTGGCGCTGGCGCGCAAAGGATACGAGCGGATAGCCGAGCCTGAGAGATGGCTGCGAATCTCATCCCGGAACCCCTGCGCAACCGGCGACAGGGCGGAAGCCGCGCGGCGCAGGACGCCGAGAGGCGTTCGACTGCCGCCGCGGCGACTTTCGAGCGTTGCGCCAATACGACATCATCGTCGCCGGGCGCAACTTCGGCTGCGGCAGCGCACGGGAACGGGCCTCTACTGCCTTCAAGGGTCTGGGCATTCGCGCGGTCGTCGCGGCATCCTTTGCGTGACCGTTCTATCGCAATGCGATCAACGAGTTTGACCTTGTCGAAGGCCCGGAAGTCGTCGGCGCCGTCAGCGAGGGCGACAGGCTCAGCATCGATCTGGTCAACGGTCGATCACGCAGGGCGATCGCGACTACCCGTTCCCACAGATTCCGGTCTCGGTGCGCAAGATTCTGGAACTTGGCGGGTTGGCCAATTATCTGAAAGCGAATCTGCCTGAGTCAGCCGGTTCGGGCTCAGTGCCCTGACAGGGTTTTGCAGATCTGGATGCGGCACTGGCGTTAGTACGCCTCGCGTGCCGTGAAGTCGCGGTCAATGAACTGTAAATGACAGCCGGGTTCCAGTGCTCTTCGGGTCTGGCGATGCCAATCGCATTGCCTGCGGTCTTTGCCGGAAACGTCTGACATCGAGGCGGTACAATCGCATATTGAGCGCTATCAGCCGTTCCGAGAATAATTGCCCATGGAGCGCCGCATGGACAATCGTCTGGGTGAACGAGTCTCTCTACATCGGGCCATTGGCCTGATCTCGACGCGACCGCGAACGGCAAGCATCGGGCGGCTGGTGAATTTGAGCCGTAGCGGTGCATGCGTCGTGGACTGCGACCTGCAGTTATTCAGCTTGATACACGTCGATTTCGAACCTCATGCCAGCTCGAAACAAGGGCCGGCAATAGCTGCATACGTGGCCCGCGTGACCGATCAGGGCGCGGGCATCGAATGGTGTGAGTTCTCACCCCCTTTGGTGGCAGCGTTGCTGCAAACCCAAATCCAAATGATGTCGTCGGAGGCGTTGGCGGAGCGCCCACCGGAGACGCTGCCCGACGCAACCTCTGGCACGCTAGCGGCAATTTGCCCTGCTGTGGCCGCATAGCTGACCGATAACATTCTACGTCCGGTCGCATGAACGCGCTTGGCAGCGAGGGTTGAAGCTGCGCTTCTCAACATCTAAGTGCCGGCGCCCTCCGCTCACACGACCATCTGTCGCCCGCCATGGTGGCTCTACATCGGGCGCGGGAATGGCGCCTGCGAATTCGGAGGCGCGCAGGATCGCGCCGCCCGCAGTGCCAAATACTGAGCACTCAGAGGACGAGTCCGTGCTCGGCAAGGCCGTATACGGACCCGGCTGGGAATCGCCTGTGCGGGTGGTCGTCGCGACATTCACGCAGATTCTTGGTGCACCTATGTTTGCTCGTGCATATGTTCGCGATGAATAGCTGTGAACATATGTTTTGGTTTGCATATGTCGGTCAGAAAAAGCAGGTCCATTGGCAGCGCGAATGCCAGTGATCTATGACTCAAATATCACTTCGCACCGACACTCAGTAGACTGCGCAACTTGTTTGCGCGCCCCTCACCAATAACAGGATCGTGGCACAGAGCCGCTTGCTTGACCGGACGGACGCCGGCTTCCCATCTAGAAAAATGACAGCAAGCGAACAATGAACCGATCCGCTTGCTTGCGCGTGCTCGTGCCCTTGGTTCTGATGCCTGTTGCGCACGCCGATGAGGCGCAGTCTCAAAGCACCACCCAGAACATCACTGATGAGGTCACCATCAAGAGTTCCCGCGATACGGGTGATTATCGTGTCAATACCGTTGATTCAATCGGTCCCCTGGGCACCACGCCGATCACCGATATGCCTTACTCGATTTCCGTGCTGCCCTCGGATCTGATCGAGAACACCCAGGCAGTCAACTTCAAGGAGGTCTCCAAGTACATGCCGCTGGTTTCCTACCAGGAGCAGCAGGGCCCGGACATCCTGCGCCCGATGACGCGCGGCATACAGGGCAGCAATTTCCAGAACACCAAAGTCGACGGCATGACGATCTTCATGACCGGCGTCACATCGATGGAGCAGTTCGACCAGATCGAGGTGATCAGCGGCGCCTCGGCACCGCTCTACGGCCCGGCTCCGCCGGCTGGAATGTTCAACATGATTACCAAGCGGTCCACGGACTATGACCTGCGCGAGGCTCACAGCGACGTATGCCAGCGATAGCCTGGGCACTGCCAAGGTGGATCTGGGTGGGCACCTCGATTCGAACGGCATCATCAGCTACCGCTTCAACGCGCTCTATGGCAGTGGCGAGGGCTTTGTCGATGGAAGCCATGAACGTCGCACGCTGGCGGATCTGGGGGTGGATATACGCCCCTGGGAGCACACCACACTTGAGCTGAACTACAGCGACAACACGCTTCTGACCCTGGGCTTTCCCGGTTGGTTCACCTACGCGGATGCGATGCAGAGGAATGGTCAATACATTGAGCTGCCACCGGCGCCGGATCCGCAGCGCGTTGGCATTGGCCAGCCCTACGCCGGCGTGTACCTGCGCACCGACCATGGGCGAGGCCCGCATCAAGCAGGGGTTCGGCGATAACTGGCATCTGGTCGCCGGGATCCTCAATGAGAACGTCGAGCGCAACATCAATACAGCGGTCAACAACCTCACGTCGAATGCCGGAGGCATACAACACTAATTTTGGCAGCGGTTTCGCGCCGCGGTTTGCCATCACCAGCGACGTCGCGTACCTGAATGGCAATTTCGACACCTGGGGCATTGGGCATGACCTGACCATTGGCTCGGCCGGCTACCGCGCCTCGTCCTACTCGCCCATTACCGCGGCCATTACCACCTGCCCACCCACCGCGACGAACACCTGTTTGGGATCGGCCAACCTGGCTGACCCCGTGATCTACCCTGAGCCCCTACAGGGGCCACCGAAGGTGGGCTCAAGTTACATCTACGACTCCTCGGACCAGTACCAGCAGGGCTTCAACCTCAACGACACCCTGAAGTTCACCGAGTCCTGGTTGCTGCGGGTCGGCGCCAGCCAGGACTGGTTCCATACTCAGAATTTCAACAACCACAGCGTGCCGACCACGCAGTACAGCGACCACGGCATGAGCCCGTCGGGCAGCATCATCTTCAAGCCCTCCGTCAACTCGTCGCTGTACGCCACCTACCAGAACAGCCTGCTGGCCGGCGACCTCGCTCCGGCGGGTACGGTGGATGCAGGCGTGAGCCTGCCGCCCTACCGCACCAAGCAGTACGAGGTCGGGTACAAAGTGGACTTCGACAAGATCAACTTCACCGCCGCGCTGTTCGAGATCAAGCGGCCGTTCGCCAACATCAATCCGCTCAACAACGTCTTCGAGATCAGCGGCGAGCAGGTCAACAAGGGTTTGGAACTGTCCGCGGTCGGCCAGCTCATCGAGGGCCTGACGATGTACGGTGGGATTACGCTTTTGAACTCGAAGCTGGAGAACACGCCGCTTGCGGCGACCAACGATCAGCCGTACGTGGGCACGGCGAAGGTCAAAGGCAATATGCTGCTGGAGTATCACATCCGCCGCATTTACCGGACTGGTGGCGACCTTCGACTACCAGTTTGCGGGCCCGCGGCCGGGTGATGACACCGACCAGTTCACCGTGGCGGGCTACAACCTGATTGACGTTGGCGCCCGCTACACGTTGAAGATGTGGGGTACGCCGGTCGCATGGCGCCTCGCAGTGGAGAACCTCACCGATCGGCATTACTGGTCCACCATCGGGCCGAGCAACATCACCGGTGCCAATACCGGCAGCGAGGTGGCTCACCTCGGCGCGCCGCGTACGCTGGATGCATCGGTCAGCGTGAAGTTCTGACCTCGCCCCCTGGTGTCGAGGGACACCAGGGGATTTGTCGCGAGGGTTAACCGGCGCCCAGACCGATCGAATGCAGTAACGGGGCAAAACGCGGATTTTGCCGCAGCCGGTCGAGTCAGCCGGCCTTGCGGAAGGTGAGGTTGTACCGGAAGGCGCCTGTCAGCGGGTGCTCGCCGTCAGCCAACCGATGAACCGCATGAAATCTCAGTCGGTCCACCCCACCCCAGACGACCACATCGCCATGCAGCAGCGGAATGCGCGAATACCGGTCATTGCGCTTCTGACCGCCCCACAGGAATACCGCGGGAAGGCCTAGCGACACCGAAACGACCGGAAAGGACAGATCGCGTTCGTTGCGATCCTGGTGCAAGGACAAGCGCGCGCCCGGTCGATACTGGTTTATGAGACAAGCGTCAGGGATGAAGCCAGTGAAGCCACCGGCTGCCGCCGCGCTGTCGGCCAGGGCGGCGAACTCGGCAGGCATTGCCGGCCAGGGTTGTCCAGTCTCCGGATCAATGGTGTCGTAGCGATAGCCCGAACGGTCGGTGACCCAGCCGGCAACACCGCAGTTGGTCATGGCGACGGACATCGTCCACCCGCCCGGCGTCGTCATACGGCGCAGCGGCGAATCGCGACAGATACCCTCGAGTGCGGCGAGCAAACCGCTGGCTTGGTTTTGCGCGAAGCCGGCTAGCAAGGTTGCTTGAGGTCCGAGCGCCTCGCGTTTTACGGGACGTTCAGGCTCGTCGAAAGCGAGCGGCAGGGAGTGACTTTTCGCCATGGATTTGGCAGACAGTACCCCAATAGCTTGCGAGCGGTGGTGCCTGATGCTAAGCCGCGAGCAATATCCGCCGGCCGGGAGTACGAAATATTAATAGAATCAATTGTCTGTTGCGTCCCGTCATGGCTGCTCGGCGCTGAATAAAAAAGGCGAGGGGAGCCTTGAAAGCCTTTGAGCCGGCCTTAATTTCGCGACATCGTTCGGTCGAGATTGTCCGACGATGCAAATGAAACAACATCGACATAAAGGAGTGGTGCCCATGAGCACTGAGATGCGACAAGATCCATGGGGCGTGATGCCGCGCCTGCAGGATGAGATCAATCGACTGTTCGGCAATGCGCGCGAGAATGACAGCAGTTCGGCGACCGCAATGTGGGTGCCATTGGTGGACATTCACGAGTATGCGGATCGATTTGAGCTAAACGTGGATTTGCCCGGGGTGGATCCGGCGAGTGTCGACCTGACCCTCGATGGCGGAATTCTGACCTTGTCGGGTGAACGGCCGCAGCCGAAGAAAAGGCAGGCGAGGAGGCGCAGGGCCGACGCGTCGAACGTGGGCATGGCCAGTTCCACCGCCGCTTCGTCCTTCCCGATAGTGTGGATAGTGAAAAGGTAAACGCCACGGGCAGCCATGGCGTGCTGACGATTACCATTCCCAAGCAGCCCAAGGCGGTCGCCCGCCGCATCCAAATCGGGAAATAGATGAACGGTCGTGAAGAAGCGGGAGCTCATGCTCCCGCGCTCCCCTCAAACCGTATCTCTTTCCCTCGTTATCGCCCCCGGGGAGGTCATCGGTGCCCACGCCGCCCGCGCTGGCTCTGTCCGGATCATCCGCCACATTGCCCGAGCCGCGAGCGGCGCTTATCCGTCGACGGCACTGATTCAGGATCACTCTCCGAGCCTTCCAAACCGTCCGACTCCTCAGTTGGGGACGCATTGTCCTGGCGATCGTCGCCGGGTCCCGTGGAGCCCTGCTCCGAGCGCTGATCGTCTTTGCGACCGGCTTTACCCGCTTTCTGCCTGTCGGTAGCAAATTTTCCCGACCCGTCGCGTGCCGGACCGCTGGATTCACTTTGTCGTTCACTCGACATGATAGACCCTCAATGAAACTAGGACGCGCACGTTATGATCCTCGCGGCCGCGAAGGTGTTTGCCAGAACGGCGCGGCTCTAGGCGTAAGATTTCGCCTTCAGACCGACATACGGGCTTCGGCACGGCAGCGCCGGACCTACCTGAAGCACGTCAGGGCAGATTGCCGAGAGTCACTCCAATGCGAGTTCGATCCAGGTCGGCGCGTGATCGCTGGTCTTCTCCCACCCTCGCACTTCGCGGTCGACTCCCGCTTTTCGCAGCCGTGGCGCGAGCGCGGGATTGAGCAAGAGATGATCGATACGTAGGCCCGCATCGCGAGCGTAGGCGTTGCGGAAATAGTCCCAAAACGTGTAAATGCACGCAGTGGGGTGGAGCTTTCGGATGGAATCCGTCCATCCTTGGTCCAGAAGGCGGCGATAGGCAGCGCGCGTTTCCGGACGAAACAGGGCGTCATCAACCCAGCGCTCCGGCTTGTAGACGTCAATTTCCGCGGGCATGACATTGTAGTCACCTGCCAGCACTACAGGGGACTTCTGCTTCACGAGGCCGGCGGCGTGTAGTGTCAGACGTTCAAACCAGCGTAATTTGTAATCGAACCGAGGGCCCGGCGCGGGGTTGCCATTGGGTAGGTATAGGCAGCCGACAGTGAGAGCGCCGATGGAGGCTTCAATGTAGCGACTGTGGAGATCCTCGGGATCACCGGGCAGGCCGCGCTGGGTCTCAACGGGGTTTCTACCGCGACTTAAGATGGCCACGCCGTTATAGCTTTTCTGGCCATGCCAGATGACACCGTATCCGGCGTCGCGGATGGCTTTTTCGGGGAATTTCTCTTCCGGTGCCTTGAGCTCTTGTAAGCACACTACGTCGGGACGTGCCAGCTCAAGCCATCGTAGTAGTACCGGCAGCCGACCGTTGACGCCATTCACATTGTACGTCGCGATCTTCAAGCGCAGCGTCCTAGCCCGTGGATCAATCCCATTCTAGAACGGAAACGCAGGCGGCACGTCATCACGACCCCGCGTCCACAACCATCGCTTTCCTAAACCCTTCAGACAAAGTGTTGCTGTGCAGCGAGCCCCATGTCGTCTGTCTTCAATGGCTGAGTAGCGGTGGATGAATGGCTCGGTGTAGATCACGTGCGCTCACGCATTGGCCCTAAGTACATTGGCCGGCTGTTGCAGCTCCGTCTTGTATGCGGTTTGTCCTCGTGGACGTCCTGACTGGCCCTGCACCATACAGATGCATAGGTACCCAGGTGTCTAGGCGACTGTCTCGTCTGATGTTGCAATAGTCGGGCGAAGCCGAGGGAGATGGGTATCGAGCAGGACTGCCGGAGCCTCATGCCCCAATTTGGCCGCAACCACCAAGTGCATGGCCATCTTGGCACCTCCCGTCTGGGGACTCGCTTCAGGGGATGGCTCGCGCCGAAGGCCGAGCCAGCGACCGTGCTCGAGCTGTATGAAAAAACAGTCGCACTGCCACTTTTCGGGTCGCGACCCTAACGATTGGCCATACTTTCACATAATGTTCGCTTAGAAAGCATTGACACTAAGCTCTGCTATTCCATAATTACATCATGAGTTTACTTAATTCTGGGGTTGGCGCCTGCGCCAAAATGGACAGCGAAAGCCCTAACAATAAATCCGTGCGCGACTTAGTTGCGGCCAACGCGGGTTCCGATCACCCGCGCTGCAAGACAGTCGTTGGTGAAACGTGAACCGGATGGCCGTAACCCCGGTTGACGGTCAGGAGCGCGAGGCGGTCCGGCATATGTTCCAGCAGGCTATCGCGCCCCTGGTGCCAATAGCAATCAGTTATGGGTTGAACTCGAACGATCTCGCGTTCGCCGTACGTGCGGTTTATCTCCATGAGATGGAGGCGCGCCTTAAGAAGGAGCGAGGACATGGGATCTCCGACGCTCGGTTGGCGCTCGTTTCAGGCATAACCGGCAACGAAGTGGCACGCATACGCAGAGGCAATGCATCTGCAGAGGCAGTGCGCGAAGTTTCGGCAGACCAGTTGGTGAAAATCGGCACGGTATTGACCGCATGGCATACCAATCCAAAATTTTCCGGCGCATACGGCGTTCCGCTGGATCTTGATTTAGAGTCGAGCGAAGGCGGTTCTCAACGTTCCTTCCCAAGGTTGATCGAAGCAGCGTGCGCAGATCTGCCCGAGAAGGTAACTCTTGACGAGCTCGTTGCACACGGCGTTGCCGAAGTCATCGGCGGGACGCTCGTACGCTGCAAAGCGCGTGCTGCGATTTCGAGCGCTCACGCGGGCAGGACGGGTCTTCTCAAACAATACAGTCGGTTTCTCGCGAAAGCGGCTGAAACCGTAGCGCACAATATTGCGTGCGAGGAACCGGGGGACCGCCATTTCGACCGCCTTCTGACCTCCGATATGCCGTTGTCGGAACGGGTAGGCAAGACTTTTCACACTCGAGCGATGACGGCAACAGATGCGTATCTCACCGAACTCGATAGCTGGTTGTCGAAAGTTGCGGGCGAGCCGAATCAGGAGTCGGACCATCGGTACGGTGTTGGCGTTTTTTTCTTTGAAGAGTTTGGCGACGGCGCTTTGCCATCTAATTAGGGGAAAGTTGTTGAGTTGAGCATGCTCTGACGGAGGTTTAACAGCCGGTGGCTATGACTGGCTTTGAAACCGACGTAGAACGCCCACCCACAAAAGGTGGGCGCGTTGATGGATGACTGAAAGGATGGGGATATATCAATGATGAAGATGATTGGAGTGGCGTCACTGACGCTTTTTGCAGTCGCGGGATTTGCCCAAGCTAAAAATCTGAATGCGACCGTTGATGCGGCCGCTAACGTCGGAGCGACGCAAGTCGCTACTGCGCCAACGGCCGTCGTTGTGGCGCAGCCGATCGAAGGGCAGTACAGCGGCAACGTGGCTGTTGCTTTGACACGCAATATCACAGGCGGTGGTGGTCAAAACATCACAGGCGGTGGTGGTCAAAACATCACAGGCGGTGGTGGTCAAAACATCACCGGTGGTGGTGGTCAAAACATCACGGGCGGTGGTGGTCAAAACATCACAGGTGGCGGTGGTCAACACATCAAGGCTGGCAGTCGCAATATCACAGGTGGTGGTGGTCAAAACATCACAGGTGGCGGTGGTCAAAACATCACAGGTGGCGGTGGTCAAAACATCACAGGTGGTGGTGGTCAAAACATCACGGGTGGTGGTGGTCTCCTGATCAAGGGTCGCTAAACCGTCGCTCTAAGAGCTTCGGTTATAAGCAGCAAGTCACGTGCGGACCGGCGTCCGTGCGAAGGCTACGGCTGCAATTTACATATGGGTTTGTTGGACTGGCATAGCGCCGATTGACGCACTTCCAGTGCATCACTTCGATCCTATTTGAGCGCGCGGGTCAGGATTCGCAGCAACACGTCCGGTAATCAATATGGGAGTGGGTATCGACAATTCCTCATGCGGCGTTTTATCCCCGAGGCCTGAAGGCGTTTCGACAGGATTCGCGTGCGGTAGTCAATGTGGTACTGGTCATGTGAGCCGCAGTCAAGATAGATCCCGCGCAGCGAATGTAGGTTTTTTCGGTATCGATCGACAAGCTGAATCGGGTCATGCCGTTGACCCTCGCCGCCCACTCTCGCGAGAGCTCTATGCCAGCAATGCGCATTTGAGAGGATGATCTAAAATCTTACAGGTCGATATTCACAGGGCAGCAGTGATTGCTACGCAATATGTCGTTGCTGTCGTTGCGCTACTGGAAGTTACGCGCCCCCGTCGGAGGCTATGAACAAACCTATATACGGTCGCAAGACGGGCCCGGTCGAAGCGTCTCGTCGCCGCTGGCGCTCGCGCAGGGCCAGCCACTCGTCCAGCTGTTCCAAGAGCAGAGTGCCGTGCTTTTTCGCGTAATGGCAAAGCTCGGAAACATCCGAGGCCTCGACCTGAAAGCCCGACACTCCGAATTCCAGGATCGGCGCACCCTTTCCGGCAGCGCTGCTCATCATGTTCTCAGCCAATGTATCGAGCAGTCCCTGCAAGGGACGCAGCGAATCTTCGACGACTACGCCATTTCCAATAACCCTAAGTGCAGCCCGCTCACGCCAGCGCAGAAGTCCGCTCTTGCTGCGTATGACGCCTTTATTGGTCAGTAGTACGTTCAGGCAATCGTCAGGATCCACTCCGGGCAGCTCAGCTCTTACGAGCGACTCAAAACTAATTTTTGCTCCCCTTTGAGGCAGATCTAGCGGTCTACCATGATCGGAAATGAACTGCGGGTCATTAGCCCATCTTGCCAAAATTCGGCCCATATCCCTCACATCGAATTCTAGCCGCTTCATCGGGCGAACTTTTTCAGCTCCCGTTGCCCTCAGTACTTCTGCACAAATGAAGGAGTTATTAAAGCCCATAAGCATTAGCACGCGAACAAGAGAAGTAATCACCCGTGCTGCCCGTATCTCCAATGGGTCGAGCGACGAACGCGCCTTGGAAGGCGCGCGAACGCATTCGCGAGTCTGCCTCGAAGCCCGTAACTTGGCCATTTTTTTATCTTTCATCCGAACGTGTCCTTAACTGCGTTCGGCTAACCGGCTAAGGCTAGGCCGATGGAATGTAACAAGAAGTCTTTTTGGATTTTACTCGCGTAGCCGAGAATGTAGCAGACGTGTTAGTTACCAATGCATAGACGAAAACACTCATAGGGCGCGCGGCCAGACGTTGTATAGGTTTCAATAACTTACTGGATCGCGGGCTGCTGATATTCGCGTCGAATATCGCTTTCGAAGCGCGACCCTCAGCCGCGGTTTTCGCCCTGATTTGGTTTTCGCGCCGTGTTTCGCGAATCGGTGGCCGAAGAGTCGAACACGCCTTTGTGATGAAAGTAGATGACGCCCGCTGCGGAACGCATCATGCGCGTTGCCAGCAGGAGGTTGAACGCGGTGTCGCTTTGGAAGTGATCGAAGGCAAAACGCAGCGCGCGTTTTAGTCGGAACGAAGGATAGCTGCGCACGAACCCCACCGACGGGTCTTCGGCTTCGCCGTGCAGGAACTCCGCTACCGCGTCTCCGGCGGCGAGCCCATGCCTGAGCGCCGTATGGATTCCGCCGGCGGTCACAGGCGACACCATGCCCGCGGCGTCGCCTACCAGGAGCGCGCGCGACGCGGCGACTGGCGATACCAAGCCACCACACGGGATCAACCCCGCGCGCACGCCGCTGGGTGTCACGCCACGCAAGTCGATCGCCGGTGCAATTTTCTCGATGAACGCCTCCATCGCATCACTAGGCTTCCACGTAGACGCGTTTTGGCGCCGCGCGATACCCGCCTGCACGTTGCCGACGCCAGCGACCACCCAGCCGATGTAACCGGGTGCGATTCGCCGGTCGATGAAACAGTGCAGCTTATCGGGATCGCCGATCTGAAGGTTCGCGTACTCGTGTTCGACCCCGACTAGAAATCGGCTGCTGGTACCGAGCGCGAGCGCGCGCGCCACGCGCGAGCGAGGACCATCGGCGCCGATCAGATACCGCGCGGTGCCGTACTCACCCAGGTCGAAACCACTTTGCACGCGGGCCGCATCCCTGAACGTTGACCCGAGTGCGATGTGCGCACCCGCGGCTTCGGCCTCGGCCGCAAGCCAGCGCATGACGCCAGGCGTGTCAGTGGCGAGGAAGTAGTATCCCGGCGCGGCGAGGTCTACGTAAGTAAGATTCGGGGCATACAGGCGCACGCCTGGAATCCGGCGTACCAGCGATGTCGGCAAGGCATCGAGCAGCGCGATATGATCGATCGCGTCCTTCACGATAATCCCAGTTGTGTGAAGCTTTTCGCCAACGTCGCGTTTCTTTTCGAGCACCGTGACCGCAAGTCCGCGGCGCGCCAGCGCATAGGCGCTCGCGAGGCCAGCGAAGCTTGCGCCAACAACGATGCAGTCGCACTTCGAGTGCACTACCCGGACCTATTTAAGTGCGCGGGTCAGGAATGGCAACGACACGTCCATACGGTAATCGATATCGGAGTGGGTGCCGTCAAACTCCTCATAGCGATGTTTGATGCCCGCGGCCTGAAGGCGCTTCGAGAGGATGCGCGTGCCGTAATGAATGTGGTACTGATCACGTGATCCGCAGTCCAGATAGATGCCGCGCAGCGAACGCAGGTTTTTTCGGTATCGATCGACAAGCTGAATCGGATCATGCCGTTGCCAGACCTTCCAGCGTTTGGGGATGACTTCACCCGTTTCGAGATTGAAGGGCAGGCGGAACCCGTTGGGAGCCTTCGGATCAGGGTCGTAAGTCGCCGCCATGCACAGATTCATGATGGCATGGCCTTCCGCCGAGGATAGCGTCTGCTTCTTCCAGATCGCGGCCAGGAAGCGTCGAACGCGGCCGTCATCAAGGCCCCGATCGGCGCCCCGCTGCATTTGCACGACGTCGTAGCGCCCCGGGCCGGTTTCTTCGAACGGTATTTGGCGAGCTCATCCAGGGTATTGGGCCAGTCGGCCCAATAGATAAAGTCGAAATATGAGTCACCGGAATGGTCTGCGATCGCGCCCCAGGTCGACGCATATTTCATTCCATGGATGATCGCGCCATAGCCACCCGAGGATTTGCCGAAACATCCCCGATACTCGCGCGCAGCGCAGGTGCGAAACTCCCGGTCGACGAACGGAATGATCTCGCGAATCAGGTAATCCGCGTAGGGGCCGACGGCCGAGGAATTCACATATTGATTCCCGCCCAGCGCCGTGAAGCAGTCCGGGAAGACGATGATCGCGGGCGCCATCTTGCGTTCGTGGACCAGACGCGCCGCGCGCTCCGGCACATTCTCGCTGAAGTTCTTCCAGGCGATGTGCGACAGCCCCGATCCGGTGAAGCCCACCATGTCCATGAGCATCGGGAAACGCCTGGCGCGCGAGCGCGCCGCGTCGTATTGCGGCGGCAGCCACACGGCGACCCGACGCGTATGTGGGTCACCGAGCGCGTTGCCCTTTAGAAGCTCGGAGACGTGCTCCAGTACGACGACCGTGCCGTCCTTCCACCTCGGGCGTTTGAGCGCCATTTCAATCCGCTAGTGCGTATTCCGGATGAAGGCGAGCACCGGTCCCGATACGCCTTTGTCAGCCGTGTCGATGGAGAACACGAGCGATACGTGACTTTGACCCTTGGCAATCAGGTATTGCGGGCAGTGGGCGCTGTTGCCTTCGCAGACACTGTCGTGCAGCGTCTTGGAAAATGCCAGCAGGGATTTCGGATCCAGCTCGCCGCTGACGATCAGTAACCGGAAATCGCCCTTCTTGAGTTCCGGCAGGCTCGAGCGCGCCAGCTGCTCTGCAGCGCTCGGTCGGGCGCCCGATGGGGGGATGAAGTCTGAGCGCTGCGGCGGACCACCGGGTCCGCCGGCCGGCACACCGGGAAGCGCGCCGTCAGAACCCGCCGCGGATGCCATGCCGACCTTGTCACCGCAGGTCTTACCGGCCGCGGCCAGCACATCGCCGGCAGCGAGCGGCGGCACCGTGGCCGGCGCGATGTCGAACGGCGCACCCGACATGAGAATGGCGCCTTTGACACCGACGCCCTTGGGGCCCCACAGCTCCGGGCGGCCGAGATACGTCCCGAGCGGCACGTTACCTGCCGAGTGCGCCCAGATGAATATCCGGTCGGGATCGCCGCCGTAGGCGGCAGCGTGGGCCTCTACCCACTGCAGCATCGCCGAGATGTCCTTGGCACCCCCGTCCCACGAGGCGCTGCCTTTGCGCTGCATCAACACGCCCACCATCCCGTGCTGGGTCGCAAATCGGCCAATGTTGTCGTAAAACGCATTGGCCGCCTTGTCTTGAATCTCGATCTTGTTGCCGGCGCCGCCGGGAACGTACACCAGCACCGTGCGCTTCGCGGGACCCGTCGTGGCCGCAAAAACGTCGACTACGTCCTTTGGGTCCGGACCGAAGGCTTGGTTGCGGGTGACCGTGATGCCCGGATACGGCTGCGGCAGATTGCTGGTGATGTCATTCTTTGGCATCAGCGGTCGGTAGAGCTTCGCCGTGCACACGGGGTCCACGATCGGTCCGATCTTCACCAGTGCTGCCTCGATGTCCGCGGGCGGCTGGGCGTGAGCGACCGATGCCACGAGCGCCGCTACCGAGGCCTTGAGCAGCCAGCGCCTCAGGCCAGGCATTGCCATCGAGAACCTTGAGTTTCCGGAAAAGTCGAACGTCATGACGGCACCGTTTGTCGTAATCGTTAGCGCGCCTTCGCACCCGGCCTCGTAGCCTACGGCCCTAGCCCTGCAGCGGCAAGCGCCGGGCGGCAAGCAGGGCGATGACCGCGCCGCCCGCAGCGGTGAGCAACGTCGCAGCAATGCCCAGGCGCGTCGCAACCTGCCCCCACAAGAGACTGCCAAGCGCGAGACTGCCATAGAACACCGAGGTGTAAAGGCCCATACCCCGTGCGCGTATCCAGTCGGGAAGCGACAGTTGCGCTGCGACATTCAACGACGACAACGATGCAATCCAGGATGCACCGGCGAGTGCCGCGGCCAGCATGCCAAGGGCAGGCACGCGCAGGGTGGCGAATGCCGTCATGGCAACTGCCGTCCCCAGGGTGCCGGCCGTGAGGACCCGGTCCAGTCCCCAGCGCGCTCGATACCTTGGCAATATGAATGCGCCGGCGACTGCGCCGGCGCCGATGCAAGCGACCAGCGTGCCGAACAAATTTGCCTTGCCATGAAGCTGGACACGGGCAATCAGCGGGAGCAGGGCCCAGTACGCACTCGCGAAGCCGAAGAATAGAACCGACCGCCACAGCGTGTTGCGTAAGCCGACGTTTTCGGGGACATGGGTCACGCCGGTGCGCATCGCGGCGAGAAACGCTTCGGCGGGGCGCGAACTGTGCGGCTGGGCCGGCGGATGCCACCACCACAAGGCGCCGACCACCGCCAGAAAGCTCAGTGAGTTGATCAGAAAAGGCCAGGCAATGCCGAGGCTGACGATGACCAGGCCACCGACGGCCGGCCCGACGGCACGACTGATATTGATGCCGACCGCGTGCAGCGCCACGGCCTGGTGCAACTCCTTGCGTGGCACGAGTTGCGGAATGATGGCCTGCCAGGTGGGGGACATGATGGCCGTGCCGGTGCCCAATGCCAATGTCACCGCGAGCAGCGTTGCCTTTCCGGCCCAACCCCACAGCACCGATACGCCCAGCAGCGCGGCAAGCAGCAGCATCGCCACCTGGACCGTGATCAGCAATACACGCTTGTCCACGACATCCGCCAGGGTTCCGGCCGGTAGTGCCAGCAGGCACACCGGCAGAGTCGTTGCCGCCGGGACCAGCGCGACCATCGCAGGGGAGGGATCGAAGGTCGTCATGAGCCACCCGGCCGCCAGATCGTGCATCCAGCTGCCGGAATTTGACACCACGGCGGCACCCCACAGGAGTGCAAATTCCCGGTGACGCAGTGGGCTCCAGGCGCCGCTCAAGTGGGTAGATTCTCTGGCAGCGGGATGAACTCACTCTCTGCGGGCACGCTACCGAACCGCTGCGCGCGCCAGTCGTCCGCCGCGCGCCGCAGGCGCGACTTTGTCGAAGACACAAAATTCCACCACAGGTATCGCGGCCCCTCGAGCGGTGCGCCGCCGATGACCATGACGGTGCACTCATCGGCGGCTTCGAGGCGGCAGCCCTCGCTGCCGACCACGCCCAGCGTGCGCACGGCCAGTGCTGCGCCATCGACCGACACGCTTCCGTTGATGGGGTAGACAGCCAGCTCGGGGGCGAGCGCAGGCAGCACTAAGGGGGTGCGCGCCTGCAGCCGCAGCGACATGAAGAGTGTGGGCGAGGCAACTTTGACGGGCGAGCGGCGGCCGAAGGCTTCCCCCAGCAGCAATCGGACCTCGGTGTTCTGGTCGCTGAATTTTTCCAGCTGTTCCGCGGGAGTATGCGTAAAGACGGGGGCACTCTCCTCCAGGGAGTGGGGAAGTCCGACCCAAAGCTGCAGACCATGGATGCGATGGCCCACGGATCGCAGGTCATCCGGCGTGCGCTCCGAATGAACGATGCCACGGCCCGCGTTCATCCAGTTGATGGCGCCGGGCTCGATGCGTTGCACCGAGCCCAGGCTGTCACGATGCATCAGCGCACCCTCGAACAGATACGTAACGGTGGCCAAACCGATATGCGGATGGGGGCGCACGTCGATATTCATGCCAGGCTCGAAGTCGATGGGCCCGAAATGGTCCAGGAACACGAAGGGGCCGATGGTTCGTCGTTCCACCGCGGGCAGCAATCGGTTCACTCTCAATCCGCCGCCCAGGTCCTTGGGGTGGCCGGTCAGCGTCTGCAGCATTTCTCCCCCTCACTTAAGCTCAGTGTCAAAGATAACCCTATACTGGGCAGCACCGAAGCATCGTCCACTTTCCGGGCGTATTGGGACGCGGTTCGGCAAGCACGGGCACTGGCGGGGGAGTCATGATGAGCAAGCTGCCACGACGAAGCTGCGCGGGATTGGCGCTCGGACTGTGCCTGCTGTGGGGGCTGTGGCAGGGCGCTTTGGGCGCTGAAGCGATTGCAAAGATCGGCACGCTGGCGAAGATCACCGTGCACGGCAAGAGCCTGGAGGGGAACCTTTCCGGCGACTCGGCCGACCGGGACGTTTATGTCTATCTGCCTCCCAGCTACGCCACTTCGCGAAAGCGCCGCTACCCGGTCGTTTATTTCCTGCATGGCTTCGGCGCCACTGCCGAAAGATACGTGCAATTCCTGGCATTACCGGCTTCCATCGACCGTGCCGTCAGCGCGGGTGAGCTGCAGGACCTGATTTTCGTGATGCCCAATGCCATGACTCAATATGGCGGCTCGATGTACTCCGATTCCATCACCACGGGTGACTGGGAGGCGTTCGTCGCCCGCGATCTGGTCAGCTATATCGATGCGCACTATCGAAGCATTCCACGCCGCGCGGCGCGCGGACTGGCCGGTCATTCGATGGGTGGCTACGGCACCCTGCGCATTGGCATGAAGTATTCCGACACCTTCGGGGCGCTGTATTCGATGAGTGGCTGCTGTCTCGACCCACGCAGCGCGGGCCCTGCCGATGCACCGCTGGAAAAGCTGGCCACCGCGGACGGTGTCGCCAAGATCTCACTCTTCGGGCGCACCACGCTGGCCGCCTCGGCTGCCTGGGCACCCGATGCGGCTCGGCCCCCGTTCTTCATGGACCTGCCGACACAGGATGGTCAGCCGCAGGCTGATGTGCTCGCACGCTATACCGCCAATGCACCGTCCGTGATGGTCGCGCAGTACGCGGCGCAACTGAAAAGCTATCGGGCCATCATGATGGATGTTGGGCTGCAGGACGGACTGCTCGCATCCAATGCGGCGACCGACCGCGCGCTGACACGCGTCGGGGTCCCGCACAGCTACGTGAACTATGAAGGGGATCACATGAACCGGATCGCCGCACGGTTCGAGCAGCTGGTGATCCCGTTCTTTTCCAAGCAACTGATGGCGCAGTAATCAGGTCAGCAGCCGTGCCAGCTCATCGAAGTTCACCGGCTTGGCGATATGGTGATCGAATCCGGCCGCGGCCGACAGCGCGTGGGCCTCGGGCGTATCGTATCCAGTGAGGGCGATGAGCAGCGTGTTCGCAAATTGCGGCAGCTCCCGTAACCGCCGCGCCACATCGTAGCCGCTCAGGTCAGGCAGCCCGACATCCAGCAAAATCGCCGTGGGCCTGAATGCGACAGCCAGATCCAATGCTTCAAAGCCAGAGGCCGCCGACCTGACCACGAACCCGGCCATGGCGAGCAACTCCGTGGTGCTTTCCCGCACGTCTTGGTTGTCGTCAACGACCAGCACACGAGCATAGTGAGCGCCCGGATACGCAGCGCTTGTCGGTACTGCCGCAGCTTCCTTTTGCTCTATTGGCGTAGTGGTCAGCGGAATTCGCACCTCAAAAGTGCTGCCCTTTCCGCGACCCTCGCTACGGATCGACACACGTCCGCCGTGCAATTCCACCAGCGTGCGCACCAGGCTCAAGCCGATTCCCAAACCGCCCTGGGAGTGCGCCAGGGAACGATCCGCCTGAGTGAACAGATGAAACAGATGCGGCACCAGGTCCGCATCGATTCCCACGCCATTGTCGATGATCTGCGCCACTGCGGCCGCGCGCGCCTTACCCTCGGCGGCAACGGTGAAAAGCTTTAACTCCACGTCCCCCCTGACCTGGGTGTACTTATTGGCGTTGCTCAATAGGTTCGTGAATATCTGCTCCAGACGCGTCCCATCGCCCTCGACCCACACGGCCTCATCCGGCAGGCTTACCCGCAGCGTCTGCTCTTTGGTTTCAAATCCGGGGCGCATCAGGTCGATCACATGGCCGATGGGCGAGCGCAGGTCGAGCGGCGTGCGCTGCAACTTGATCTGGCCGTTTTCGGCCCGAGCAGCCTCGAGCAGATCACTGACGAGGCGCGCCATGTGGTGGACCTGGCGGTCGATGAGGTCGCGTGCCTTGGCGGTGATGACCGCATCGCCCGGTGAGCGCTGCAGAATGTGCACCGCGTTGCGCAGCGGCGCCAGGGGATTGCGCAGTTCGTGCGCCAGGATCGCGAGAAATTCATTCTTATGGCGATCCGCGGCCGCCAGTTCCGCGACGCGTTTTCGCAAGGCTTCCTGGGTCCTGGCCAGTGTATCAATGTCGACCAGCAGCACGACGGCCCCGTCCATGGAACCATCACGGTTTCGATAGGGGCGGACCCGCAACAGATACCAGTGCCCGGAGGCACTTTGCACTTCCCGCTCCACCTCCCGCCCATGAAGGATCGATTCGAGCAGCAGGTCGGGAAAGTTCTCGATATCGATGTTGTGCCGCATCTCGGTGATGGGTCGGCCGACATCGGTGCCGCGGATGTTGAGCAGCACCTCGGCCAGCGGTGTGAAACGCCTGATCCGCAAATCCGCCCACACCATGACAGCGGCCATCTGCACGCTGCTGAACAGATTCAGCAGATCACTGTTGGCGCGGTCGAGTTCATCGTTGCGCAGCCGCAACTCATCATTGACCGTCGACAATTCCTCATTGGTCGACTGTATTTCCTCTTTGGAGGTCTCCAGTTCTTCATTGGTGCTTTGCAGCTCTTCATTGGTGGACTGCACCTCCTCATTGGCGGCCTGCAGGTCCTCGTTCGCGGACTCGAGGTCCTGTATGGTCGCCTCCACGTGATCGCGAGCCGCCATGAGCTCATCGGTGAGCACCGAGATCTGCCGTGCGGTATCCGCATCAAGTTCGGCTGTCGTTGCCGTTCGCGACGCCTCCGGCAATGCCCGCGTCGTCTGCGCCTGAAAAAATATCCAGCAACCGCGTTCCTCGGAAGCCGCATACGCGATCGGAATGACCACCAGCGATACATCGATCAGGCCCGCATCATTTTTCACGATCACGCCATCGGTCTTCAGTGGCCGCGTCTGTTCGGCCGCGTGTTGCAGCCCGGTGCGGATCGCTGAGAACAGGCCCTCCCGCGCGATTTTCAGCAAATTGAGGCTCGCACGTCCCTCCGGCTGCGTGAGGAAGGGTGAGGTATCGCCCCGAAACTGCAGAATTTCCCCGGCCGTATCCACCAGCACGCCCGGCGGAGCAAAATATTTGAGCGCCACCATTTCTGCACTGCGATATCGCTCGCTCTGGCGATCTCGCGTAGGTTTCACGATCTTCCCCACGATTGACGGCAGTGGCGCGCGCGGCGCGGCGCGGGCAACGCTCGGATTGAGCCGCGTGGGCACCGGGCGCTTGGCGTAGATCTTATGGCGGGAATCGACCTGGTCGAAAAGCTCCCGATAGTTGTTGATCGATTCGGACGCACCGAGAAAGAGGAAACCGCCAGGTTTCAGCGCGTAATTCAGCAATGGCAGCAACCGGCGCTGCGGGGCGCCCTCGAAGTAGATGAGCAGATTGCGGCAGCTCACCAGATCCATACGGGAGAAGGGCGGATCGGTCAGCGCATTGTGGGGCGCGAAGACACAAATTTCCCGAATCAGACTGTTGATGGTATAGCCATCCTCGCCTTTGGTAAAAAAGCGCTGCAGGCGCTCTGCGGAGACATCCTCCTCGATGCTCTTCGGGAACCAGCCGCGCCGAGCGCGATCGATGGCCTGCGGATTGATGTCGGTGCCAAATACCGATAGCTTGCGGGATTTATCGATTTCGCCCATGGTCTCGATCAGCGCAATCGCCAGCGAATACGCTTCTTCCCCGGTCGAGCAGCCCACGACCCAGACACGGACGGCATCGCTTTCTGACTCGCGCGCCAGCAGGCGGGGAAAGATGGTCGATTTCAGGATATCGAAACACTCAGGATCGCGAAAAAACCTGGTCACGCTGATCAGAATGTCCTGCGCCAGGGCGTCCACTTCAACCGGGTTCTCGTTTAGCATTCGACCGTACGCCTCGAGCGTTTCCGCATGGCGCAATGCCATCCGGCGTCGAATGCGCCGATGCAGGGTGCTGGTCTTGTAAAGCGTGAAGTCAATGTTCAGCCGCTCGTCGATGATCGCCAATATCTGGTCGACCCTTTCCGCCGGTTCAACCGGATCGGCGCTGAAGGTAAGTTCGGCACGACTGGCAAGACTCGCAATCTCCTGTGCCATGGCGCGCGGCGACATGACGAAATCAACGCTGCCGGTGTTGATGGCGCTCATGGGCATGCCCGAGTGTTGCGCAGAGTCATCCTGGGCGAAGGTAATGCCGCCCGCGGCCTTGATGGCCGTGACCCCGTTTGCGCCATCGCTGCCAGTGCCGGAGAGCACGATGGCAATCGCGCGGGGCCCGTGACTTTCGGCCAAGGCCTTGAAGAAAATGTCGATCGAGAGGTGTAGCCCAGGCTCACGGTCGCGCAGTCGCAGATGGCCGTCGTCTATCACCATGGTGCGATTGGGCGGGATCACATAGATGGTATTCGCCTCGACTCGAGGGCCGTCCTGCACCTCGATCACGGGCATAGCAGTGAGGCGACTGAGCAACGTCGCCAGAAAGCTCTCGTGACCCGCGGCCAAGTGCTGAATGATCACAAATGTCATGCCCGTCGTGTCGGGCAAGGCTTCTAGGAACTCGGTGTAGGCCTGCAGCCCGCCAGCTGAGGCGCCAATGGCGACCACACCGGCAGGTTGCACGAACTCAGCGTTCATTGAAGCTAAGACCGGCGCCGATCAAGCGGTGTCAAGACAGGGTCTGTGCCACCTGACGGATCAGAGGAAGCAAAAGCACTCATGTGGCCCGCTTTAATTTGTTGCGATAGGTTACCGCATGCCGCTGGGCAAGTTGTAAGCGAACGTGCGCACAGGAGCCCAAGCTTCAGACCGCGCAGATGGCCTACAACGCCAGCGGCAACGCCCCTACAGCGGCGAGCAATCCGTGCGTGTAAGGATGAGTGCCCAGTCCTCTCGAAGTCGGAGTAGCGCTTATGCACCAAAAACAGTTCCTGATGGGCGCCGCAGTCGCCTGCGCCTTCTTTCTGGTAGGACTCGCCCCCTCCGCCGACGCTCAAGATCATCCCGATCACCGACGGGGGAGATCACGGACCGCCGCCCGCTGCGCACGCGGCCATGCGCGGACCCTCGCATGCCGCACCGCGAGGCGAGGAGCACCGCGGACCGACAGGCTACGCGCGCGTCACCGAACCCAAGGGTTGGAACGCCCGCCCGGCGACGGTTGATCGCGGCGCCTATCAACACAACTTCCGGGCCGCGCGCAGCTATCACGTGGGTCCCTATCACCGGCCGGCAGGCTGGAGTGCGCACACCTGGGGTTATGGGCAAATCCTGCCGCGGGCATATTGGGCTCCGCAGTACATCCTCTCCGACTACTGGCTGTTCGCGCTGGAAGTGCCACCCGCCGGGTATGAGTGGGTGCGCGATGGCTCCGATGCGCTGCTGATCAATACGGACTCGGGTGAGATCCTGCAGGTCGAGTACGGCGTCTTCGCCTGAACCGCAAGAGTGGTGCGGTGTCCGAGGGTGCTCAGGCGCTTTCGGCACCGTACCGCTGCTGAACGGCATCCAGGACCGACCAGAGCAGGTCCAGTTTGAAGCGCAGGACCTCAAGCGCACGCGTCTGTTCAGCGCGCGTACCGAAATTCCCGACGGTCACCCGCAGGCCATATTCTGCGTCAACGGGTGCCATGGCGACCCACGAGCGGAAGTAGTCGAGGCCAGCGGGCTAAATCCAGGGATAATGGACTGACCAGTTGGCCAGCCGTTCGCGATGCACCGACGGGGCCAACAATTCGGTCAATGACGCACAGATGCCTTCCTGCCAAGGCTGGCGGCGCGCAAAATCGACAAAGGTCGCGACGGCGGTCCGTGCGGCGGGCAGCACATGCTGCATGGACCACAGCTCAGTCGCCGGCACCCCCACCGCTTCGCCAAGTCTGATCCAGGCTTCAAGGCCCCCGGGATCCGGCCCGTGTCCGTCCTGGTCCAGGATTCGCAGTACCCACTCGCGACGCACGTCCCGGTCGGGGCAATTGGCCAGAATGGCCGCGTCCATCATCGGCAGGTTGAACTCGAAGCAGAAGCGGGTGGCGACCCAGCCGCGGACCTGCGAGGGGGAGGCAAGCCCTGAATTCAGGAGTACATTGAGCGGGTGATAAATATGATAGGAGTGGCCGGCGGCCCGCAGCTGCCGTTCAAACTCCATGGGGTCCAGGGGCGCCGAGCTCGGTTCCAGATCAATCACAGTACCGTTTCGATAAAGAGCAAATTGACCGCCGAGTATGTCAGTGGCTTCAATGCCGTCTTTCGATGTATCCATGAATCGGCTCTCATGATTTTCATGATTCCCGCTGCCCCGGCTCGAAGGGCGCTGCCTTGAGCCTGCGGCTGCAGATCAACTTCATCATTGCCGTCATGATGATGCTGTTCATCGGCACGCTGGTGTATCAGCAGATGGAAGACACCCGCAGCAGCGTGCGCGAGGAAACTGAGGGTTCGAACCGGGTCGCCATCCAGTTGCTGAGGGCGGTCTCCGGCGCCTACGGGGAATCCGGCATTCGTGGCATGGTGACTTTTCTTCACCAGCTGGGCCGGATCCGCGCCAATGACGTTGCGCTGTATGATTCGGCCGGCCGGCTCCTCTACTCCTCGCCGGTCTCGGTCTACAAACGCGGGCGCGAAGCGCCCGCCTGGTACACCGCATTGGTGGCACCCTCGGCCGCCCCTGTCGAAATTCCCATCGGGGGCGGGCGGCTCGTCATCCGGGCGAACTCATCGCGGGCCGTCCTCGATGGCTGGGACGGTCTGCTGCAGTTGCTGTGGATCGGCGCGATCGCCCTGGCGCTCATCAATCTGGCGGTTTTCTGGCTTGCCGGGCGCATCCTGCGCCCGCTGCAGATCATCGTCGAGGGACTCAAACGCATGGAAGCCGGGGATTACGGCGCCCGATTGCCGGCCTTGAGAAGCCGCGAAGGCCGTCTGATGAGCACCACCTTCAACCGCACTGCGCAGGCGGTCGCTGACAGTGTTGCCGACCGCCGCGCCGCCGATGAGGCCCGCGATCGGCTTCGGGAAAACCGCGAGTTCACGCAGATGATCCAGAGCCATATCGAAGAGGAACGGCGCACGATCGCCCGCGAACTGCATGACGAACTCGGCCAGTCCATCACCGCGATCCGCAGCTTCGGACTGATCATCCAGCAGCAGGCCCGGGCCGGGGATGAGCGCGTGGCCGAGGCGGCGCGGCTGGTGGTCGACACGGCCGGCCAGATGTACGACGCCGTGCATGAGATGATTCCACGCTTGAGGCCCTTCGCCCTGGACTCCTTCGGTCTGGGCGATGCGGTCGCCGACCTGGTGGCGAGCTGGCGCACCCGCCACACCGGCGTCGCGATACTGCTGCAGGTCGCTGAGCCGTTGCCACAACTGGGCTCGGAGCAGTCCACGTGCGCCTACCGCATCCTCCAGGAGGCGCTCACCAATGCCATCCGCCATGCTGCGGCAAGACACATCACGGTCTACCTGGGCGCCGACGCCGGCGAATTGGTCGTGCGGGTCATCGATGACGGGATCGGTCTGGACCCGCAGTGGGAAAAAAGTGGACATTATGGAGTCCGGGGTATGCGCGAGCGTGCGGTCGCATCAGGAGGCACTCTGCAGCTGATTTCAGAACCTAATGGCGGAACTCAGGTCGTCGCCCGACTGCCGCTGAGCCCGCCGTCATGAGCCGCACGACCGTCATGCTGGTGGATGACCATGCCGTGGTGCGCGTGGGATTTCGGCTATTGCTGCAGGCTGCGGAGGATCTGCAGGTGATCGCCGAAGCGGACAGCGGTGAGGAGGCGCTGACGCGCTATGCGGAGGCCCGGCCCGATATCGTCGTCATGGACCTTGCCATGGCGGGTGCGGGTGGCATCGAAGCCATCAAGCGCATCGTGGCTCGGGACGAACAGGCGCGCATCCTGGCGCTGTCGGCCCATGAGGACATGAGTCACCCGAAGCGCGCGCTCAAGGCGGGTGCGCTCGGCTATCTGTCCAAGCGGACCGCGCCAGAAACACTGATCGAGGCCATTCGCATCGTGGCCGCGGGCGGCATGTACATCGATGCCGCGATCGCGCGACACATGGCCGCGCAGGATCTTTCCGGCAGCAGCAGTCCGATCGAACAGCTCTCGGAGCGTGAGTTCCAGGTGTTTGTCCAGCTGGCGCACGGGGTATCGGTCAATCGCATCGCGGAAATGCTGCATCTGAGCCCGAGCACCGTCGGCACGCATCTGTACAACATCAAGCAGAAGCTGACGGTGAGCAATCAGGCGGAATTGACCCTGATCGCGGTCCAGAACGGCCTGATCAAGGTCTAGCCCAGCCGCGCCAGCACCAGGTCGAGCGGCTCGGCACACTGTATGACGAGGTCCGCGATCGCTTCGATGTCATTGAGGTCGACGACCGGAATGCGGGCGTCCGGCAGGCCGCGATCACAGGCGATGGCCATGATGTGCGGGTCCGCTGGGTATAGCGGGCTCTTGCCCGGGGCTTCCCGAAAGACCTCCAGTTTCGCATGCCGTTCGGTCTTGAAGCCTTCCACCAGAATCAGATCGCAGGGCGATACCCGCCGCAGCAGCTGCGCCAACGTCAGCTCCGGTTCTGCTCCCAGCTCGTGCATCTGCGCCCACCGGCGTGAGGAGGAGATAAGCACCTCACCGGCACCGGCTTTACGGTGTTGGTACGAGTCCTTGCCAGGCTGATCCACGTCGAAATTATGATGGGCATGTTTGAGCGTGGCGATGCGCAGTCCGCGCGCCACCAGCAACGGCAGCAGTCTGACGATGAGCGTGGTCTTGCCCGATCCGCTCCAGCCGGCAATCCCCAGCACCCGCGCGTGATTCATGGCGCCGGCGCCAAGTCCACCATCGGCACGAGCCCGGCTGCGGCGACAATGGCCTGGCCCTTCTCGGACAGCAGATACAATGCGAGCCTCAGCGCCTCCGGTTTCGCGCTCAGCACAGCCATGCCGTAGAGTGGATGAGGGTCGAGCGTCGGCGGCACTTCGAGACTGACCAGTTCCGGCAGCTCCTCTTGCAGTGCTGGCGTGCCGCTGCAGTAGGTGATCGACAAGTCGATCTGACCCGAGGCAAAAAGTGCTGCGGCGGCGCTTTGCGCCGGCGCTTGCGGCGTGGCGACCAGATTCATGACGGCTTGTGCCTTCGCCTTGAGCATCGCACCGGCGCCGGGTTTGAGGGCATCGATGCGGTCGAAGATCGCCCAGGCATAGTCGCCCGAGGGATCGGCGATCGGCGTCGAGGTCTTGATGCGCGTCGCCTTCGCCAGCAGTCGATCCACCAGATTGGCGGCGGTCACACCGGCCGAGCGGCGCGAGACGATGCACATCCGATTGCGGGCGAAGGCCGCAACGGGCACGACGGTGCGACCCTGCGCCGCAAGCTGCTGCGGCGATCGCAGATCGGCCGACAGAAACAGGTCCGGTTTTTCGCCCTTTTCGATGCGCTCCCGCAAGGCTCCCGAGCCGCCGAAGGTAGGAGTCACCGCGATATTGAAGGCGGTGCCGGCCTCCGTCGACAGTCCCGCGACCACCGCGCGCAGGCTCCCCGCCGCGTAGATGTCGACCGTCTGCGCGTGCCCGACGCCCGAAATGCTCGCCCCCAAGACCAGTGCGATAAGTATTCGTGTCATCGCGTGGCTGCTCCGGCTCAATGGCATGTCAGGCTACCAACGATACAGGTCGGCGATGAATCCTTCGGGGTACCCCGAAGCGCTCGGCGGCAGCTCCACGAATCCGTCGGTCTTCGTCAGCGCCAGAAAATCGCCGGGGCCGTTGGTCCGGCGCGGGATGGCGCGCGGCCCACCGGCATCGTACTGGACCGCTACCGGCAGGAAATACGCGAATGCCGCGCGCCCCGCCGACACCGACTCCGCGAGCGCGATGCATTCAGCCGCGGATGCGCTCGCCCCCATGGCCACAGCCGCGGCCGGAATCACATAGCGTATGAGGCATACCAACGTGGCTACCGGATTGCCGGGCAGTCCAAACACCGCGCAGCCGCCTTCGGTGATGCCAAACCACATCGGCATTCCGGGTCGCTGTGCGACCTGGTAGAAGACCTCGCGCACGCCCAAGCTCTTGAGCACTTTGGGCACGTAATCGAACTTGCCTTTCGACACGCCGCCGCTGAGGATCAGCACGTCGCGCGTGCTCAAGTGATGCTGCAGACGCTCGCGCAACAGCGCCTCGTCATCCGCGATGTGATCGTTCTGCACCTCCTCGAGGTGGCGGCTGCGCAGCGCCGCGACGATCGAATAGACATTCGAGCGGCGCACCTGGTAGTCGGTGATCGGCCTGCCCGGTTCGATGAGTTCATCGCCGGTGGAAATGATCATGAACCGCGGTTGGCGGCTCACCCGCACGCTCGCCAGGCCCGCTGATGCGGCCACGGCGATTTCCGGTGCGCCCAAGCGCACGCCGCGCTTCAGCATGGCCACGTCTGGCCGGCTGTCCTCGCCGCGGCGCTGAATGTTGCGCAATGGGGCGCCGCTGGCGGCATTCTTCAGGTGCGCGATGCCCTGCTCTTCGACATATTCCTCCTGAGGAATGATGCAATCGGTGCCGCCTGGCACCACAGCACCGGTCATCACCTCCACGGCCCCATTGAGATTGGCGAGCTGCTGCGCAGGCTCGCCCGCGCCCTGGGTCGCCTGAATCGCAAAGCTGCGGTTCCCCGCTGCCAGGGAGCGGCTGTCGATGGCAATTCCGTCCATGCAGACCCGATCGAACGGCGGGTTGTCCCGTTCGGGAAAAATGTCCTGCCGCAGGACCTGCCCAATGCACTCCTGCAGCGGCCGTGACTCCTCGCCCAGGCGGGCCATCTGAGCTGCAATCGTATCTTGAGCCATCTGCGTCGAAATGGGCGTAAATCCTCGCTTCGTCGGCGATCGACAGCCGTCTGAAAAGGCCGGTAATTTGCTGATATATTGTAGCGAATGCGACGGAGAATGGATTAGTGACTGAGACGATCATCCCGCTCGAGCGAGTGGGAACTACCAAGCAGCGCAAGCGACAGGCCCCCCGCGGGCGGGTCGTGGATGAAACCGCGCTGGCCGAGGTGCAGGCGCTGGTCGGTCCCGGGCCGCTGCGGCATGACCTGCTCATCGAATATCTGCACCTGATCAATGACCGCTACAAGCAGCTCGCCTCCACGCACATGGCGGCCCTGGCGAAACTGATGGGACTGGCGCAGACCGAGGTGTACGAGGTCGCGACGTTCTACCACCACTTCGAGGTGGTCAAGGAAAGCCGCGACGGCACGCTGCCGGCGCCTGCCGCGTTGACGGTGCGGGTGTGCGACGGCTTAAGTTGCGAGATGGCGGGCGCGCGGGACCTGCTGGAGCGCCTGCCCGCCATTCTGGGCACCCAGGTCAAGGTGATCGCCGCGCCGTGCGTCGGACGCTGCGAGCAGGCGCCCGTTGCGGTCGTGCACCAGAAGTCCGTGCCCAACGCCAGCATCGAGCGTATTCAGCGCACAGTTCAGGCGCAGCAGATTTTCGAGACGCCAGAGCCTTACATCGATTTCGACGCCTACGTCGCCGCAGGCGGCTACTCGCTGCTGCGCGACTGCATGGAGCACCGGCGCGATGTGGAGTCGGTCCTCAAGACGATGGAGGATTCGGGCCTGCGCGGCCTCGGCGGTGCGGGGTTTCCGGCCGGGCGCAAGTGGCGCATCGTGCGGGGTGAGCCTGCGCCGCGCCTGATGGCGGTCAACATCGATGAAGGCGAACCTGGGACCTTCAAGGATCGCGTCTATCTGGAGCGCGATCCGCATCGCTTTCTTGAGGGCATGCTGATTGCCGCCTGGGCGGTCGGCATCTCGGGGATCTACATTTATCTGCGCGATGAGTACCACGGCTGCCGGGCATGTTGGAGACTGAGCTGGCCAGGCTCACCGCCGCACCGCCCGTGCCGCTGCCGGAAATCGAATTGCGGCGCGGTGCCGGCGCGTACATCTGCGGGGAAGAGTCCGCGATGATCGAGTCGATCGAGGGCAAGCGCGGCATGCCGCGCCTGCGGCCGCCGTTTGTCGCGCAGGTCGGCTTGTTTGGCCGGCCGACCCTGGAGCACAACTTTGAGACGCTCTATTGGGTACCCGAGCTGCTCGAGAAGGGCGCCGCGGCGTTCGCCTCGCAGGGCCGCAACGGACGCAAAGGGCTGCGCAGCTTTTCGGTCTCGGGGCGCGTCAAGGATCCGGGCGTGAAGCTGGCGCCCGCCGGCATCACCGTGCGCGAACTGATCGCCGAGTATTGTGGCGGCATGCAGGATGGACATGCGTTTTATGGCTACCTGCCGGGCGGTGCATCCGGCGGCATCCTGCCAGCCGCGATGGGCGACATTCCGCTCGACTTCGATACCCTGCAGCCTTACGGGTGCTTCATCGGTTCCGCCGCGGTCATCGTGCTGTCGGATCACGATACCGCCAAGGACGCGGCCCGTAACATGATGCGTTTCTTCGAACATGAATCCTGCGGGCAATGCACGCCCTGCCGCGTCGGCACCGCAAAAGCCAGCGCACTCATCGTCAATGACCACTGGGATCAGGCGTTGCTGGCGGATCTGTCGCAGGTCATGCGCGATGCCTCGATCTGCGGACTGGGGCAGGCTGCCCCGAACCCGGTCGATTGCGTCTTCAAATACTTTCCGAACGAATTGAGCTGAGGCTGCCATGAACGCCGTCATTGCATTACAGCCCGAGGCCGAAGCGACGCCGGCAGCCACCGTGAACTTCACCCTGAACGGGCGCAAGCTCACGGCCAGGAAAACCGACACGCTCATCGAAATTGCCGACCGCGAGGGCGTCGAGATTCCTCGTCTTTGCTATATGAAAGGCATGGAGGCGGTGGGCAACTGCCGCTCCTGCATGGTTGAAGTCAAGGGCGAACGGGTGCTGGCTCCCGCCTGCTGCCGCGTACCGCTTGAGGGGATGGAAGTCACGACGGACAGCGAGCGGGCGCTCAAGTCGCAGCAGCTCGTGATCGAACTGCTGCAGTCGGACATGCCGGAGCGGGAATACACCCGCCACAACGAAGTCGATGAATGGGCCGCGAAGCTCGCAGTCGGCAAGCCGCGCTTCGCGCCGCGGCCCGCCGTCGCCGCGGATCTGTCGCATGCCGCCATTGCCGTCAATCTCGATGCCTGCATTCAGTGCACGCGCTGCGTGCGCGCCTGCCGCGACGAGCAGATGAACGACGTCATCGGTCTTGCCTCCCGCGGTCAGCAGGAAAAGATTGTGTTCGACATGGACGACCCGATGGGGGCCTCGACCTGCGTGGGCTGCGGCGAATGTGTTCAGGCCTGTCCGACCGGTGCGCTCATGCCCGCTCGGGAAGTTGCTCTGACGGTTCCCGACAAGTCCGTCAATTCGCTGTGTCCTTATTGCGGAGTGGGCTGTCAGCTGACCTATCACGTCAAGAATGACCAGATCCTGTATGTCGAGGGGCGGGACGGCCCGGCCAATCTGTCGCGTCTGTGCGTGAAGGGCCGCTATGGCTTCGATTATTCGCGCCACCCGCAACGCCTCACGGTGCCGCTGATACGGCGCGAGAATGTGCCCAAGACCGGCGACTTCGTCATGGATCCGGACAACCTGATGCAGGTGTTTCGCGAAGCGACCTGGGAAGAGGCGCTCGATCGGGCGGGTGACGGTCTGCGCAGCATTCGTGACACGCACGGACGCAGGGCGCTGGCTGGATTCGGCTCCGCCAAGGGCAGCAACGAGGAAGCCTACCTGTTCCAGAAGCTGGTGCGGCTGGGGTTCGGCAGCAACAACGTGGATCACTGCACGCGCCTATGCCATGCCTCCAGCGTCGCCGCGCTGCTCGAGGGCATCGGCTCCGCCGCCGTCAGTAACCCGGTCATGGACGTGATGCAGGCCTCGGCGGTGATCCTGATTGGGGCCAATCCCACGGTCAATCATCCGGTCGCCGCCACGTTTCTCAAGAATGCGATGCGCAATGGCACGAAGCTCATTTTGATGGATCCGCGTCGCAGTGAATTGGCACGCACCGCCTATCGATACCTGCAGTTCAAGGCCGACACCGACGTGGCCTTGCTGAATGCGATGATGCACGTGATCGTCGAGGAGAATCTGGTCGACAAGGCCTTTATCGCCGATCGCACCCTCGGCTATGCCGAGCTGGTGAAGAACGTGGCGGGCTACAGCCCGGAGCTGATGGCGCCGATCTGCGGGATACCCGCTGAGACCATTCGCGAAGTGGCGCGATTGTATGCGACCAGCCCGGCCTCCATGATCCTGTGGGGCATGGGCATCAGCCAGCATGTGCATGGCACCGACAATGCGCGCTGCCTGATCGCGCTGTCGCTGATGACCGGCCAGATCGGCAAGCCGGGGTCGGGCCTGCATCCGCTGCGCGGCCAGAACAATGTCCAGGGGGCCTCCGATGCCGGACTGATTCCGATGATGTATCCGGACTATCAGCGGGTGGATAATCCCGAGGCGCAGGCGCGCTTCGCGAAGGCCTGGGGCGTGCCACCCGAATCCCTCGATCCCAAGCCGGGTCTGACCGTCGTCGAGGTGATCAAGGGCATCCTCGCCGGGAACGTGAAGGGCATGTACATCATGGGCGAGAACCCTGCGATGAGCGATCCGGATGCCGATCATGCGCGTGAGGCCCTGGCGAAACTTGATTTGCTCGTGGTCCAGGACATCTTCCTTACCGAGACCGCATATCTGGCGGATGTGATCCTGCCGGCCTCCAGCTTTGCCGAAAAGACCGGATCCTTCACCAATACGGATCGCTTTGTGCAGCTGGGGCGCCAGGCGCTGAATCCGCCCGGCCAGGCGCGCCAGGACCTGGAGCTCATTATCGACATTGCCCGGCGCGTCGGACTGCCCTGGGACTATGGCAGTGGCGAGGCGGCCGTTGCCGCGGTGTTTGACGAGATGCGGCGTGCCATGCCGAGCATTGCGGGCATTACCTGGGAGCGTCTGCAGGCCGAGGACAGCGTCACCTATCCGTGTGAGCAGGAGGGCGATCCTGGGGATTCGGTGGTGTTCATCAAGAATTTCCCGACGGCCACGGGCAAGGCGAAGTTCGTGCCGGCGGACATCATTCCGGCGGACGAGCGGCCGGATGCGCAATATCCCTGGGTCCTGATCACGGGGCGGCAGCTCGAGCACTGGCACACCGGCAGCATGACCCGCCGCTCCGGCGTGCTGGATGCCATTGAGCCCGATCCGGTCGCCTCATTGCATCCGCACGACATGCGCGCCATGGGCATCCAGCCGGGCGAGCTGATCACCATCAAATCGCGCCGCGGCGAGGTCAGTCTGTATGCGCGCGCGGATGACAGTTCGCCGCGCGGCGCAGTGTTCGTCGCCTTCTGTTTCTACGAAGCGGCCATCAACAAGCTCACGAATTCGGCGCTCGATCCGTTCGGCAAGATACCCGAGTTCAAGTATTGCGCGGTCCAGGTGACATTGGGTGGCACCGCGCCGGTCCAGGCGAGCTACGGCGGCGGACAGATACTGGTGCGCCAGAACGCCGATTACGCGGCCAAATCCAAGGACCCGGTGAATTAACGCGGCGGCTTCGCTGCCAGCTCATCAACGGAGTTGATGTTGATGAAAGCGGCGTCGTCCGCGAAGCAAACCTGGGCGTTGCGTTGGGTGCGCGGCCAGGCGCCGGTTTTTCGCTCCCCGTTGAGGATGAAGGCGCGCAGTCGCTCGCGCAGTGACACTTTCATCAGGCAGAACACGGGTTGGGGAATGCGCCTGTCCCCCTCCCGCGTATAAGCCGTCGCCATGTCGTGTTCGCCGTCGGCGAGACCCGCGGCCAGCCGCGCCACCAGGTCGGACGGAAAATGCGGCGAGTCGCAGGGCACTGTCACCAGGTAAGGGGTCGAGCACTGTGTAAGGCCCGCCAGCATCCCCGCCAGGGGCCCCGGAAAATCCGGCAGGTCATCGGCCCAGACCGGTACCCCCATCGCCTCGTATGCAGCAAGATTGCGATTGGCGTTGATCATGACGCTGCGGACCTGCGGCTTCAGCCGGTTCAGGGCGTGTTGCGCCAGCGGCAGGCCCAAATAAGACTGCAATCCCTTATCCACCCCGCCCATGCGGGTGCCGCGTCCGCCGGCGAGTATCAGTCCGGTTATATCCGTCTTAGGATCGATGATCACGGGCGCATCCTAACCTGATCGGGCGACGGCCGAGTCTTACGCGCCGAGGAGAACTAGCCGGCTCCACAGCGCCGCAGGTATTTGCGACGCTTGGGCATGCAGGCGCTACCAAGCCTGAAGGTGGCGATCAAATGACCGATCCAAAGCAGAATGGCCCTGCGGCCCCCGATGCGGCCGTGGGGCGCGCGCAAAACTCCTATCAGAAGCGTTCGGCATCGGAGGCGGCGGAACAAGCCCCCGATATCCAACAGCCCGGGCCGGCAGGCGACTTCGGCGGTGGGGCGCCAGCACCCAAGCCTGCCCCGGGAGATCAGCATCAGGCAGCGCGCCACCAGAAGGGCAAAGCCGATGCCGCACACCCCGAAGAGGCTGCAGAGCCGTCCAACCCCTACGCAGGGACCTAGCAGAATCAGTGGCTATGGCGCTACAGTCAGGGGGTGTATTCCCGCCCCAAGGCCTTGATCGGCACAAAAGACAGCCAGCCTGATGGCGATTCCGCGCCCCGGCGCGATCTGCGATTGCACCTGCGCTATACCTTTGAGCCCGGTGAGCAGCCCGGAGCGACCTTGGGAAATGCGCTATTTGAGCTGCTTGCCGCAGTGGCGGAGGGTGGCTCGATCCGGCAAGCCGCGCAGGCCCTCGGGGTTTCATACCGCCACGCCTGGGGCGCATTGCGAAAGTGGGAGGGTGTTCTCGGTGAGCCCGTGATCACGTGGGCCAAAGGCCAGCGGGCACGATTGACTCCCTTTGCAGAGAAGCTGCTGTGGGCAGAACGTAGCGCCCGAATCCGGATGCAGCCGCAGATCGAGTCCTTGCGCGCCGAGCTGGGGCAGGTGCTCAGCGTTGCCCGCAACGATCGGCACCAGTTGCTGAGCATCCGCGCCAGCCACGATCTGGCGCTGCCGCTGCTCAGCCAATATGTCGCGCACACTGATCACCTACATCTGGACATCGGCTTTCAGGGCAGTGTCGATGCGCTGCGTGCCCTGAATGCTCGCCAGTGCCTCGTCGCGGGGTTTCACGTTCCGGCCTCGCAGGTGGCCGCCCCGGTCTTCTCGCGCGCCCTGAAACCGCTGCTCGACCCCGCCGTCCATCGCCTCATTGCCTGCTCGCGCCGCATGCAGGGATTGATGGTGCGACGCGAGCATGCAGAGCTGGTTCGCTCCTTTGCGGATGTGGCGCGACACGCCCTGCGTTTCGCCAACCGCCAGCCCGGATCCGGCACTCGCCTGCTGGTCGATCACCTGATCCACGAGCATGCGATCCCCGTGAGCCAATTGTCGGGATTCCGCGATCACATCGAACGTTCACATGTCGCCGTGGCGCTGTGCGTGGCAAGTGGCGTGGTCGATGCCGCCATCGGTGTCGAAGCGGCCGCCCTGCAGTTGGGACTGCACTTCGTGCCAGTAATAGAAGAGAGTTATTTCCTCGCCTGTTTCGCGGCCGACATCGCGCACCCGGGCATCGAGCGTCTGCGCAGCGTGCTCGCGGCTCCCGGATGGCGGAAAATCCTGGCGGGACTGCCGGGTTATCAGTCGCCCGCCGACCCCGGCAGCCTCCTCGTCATCGATACCGTGCTGCCATGGTGGCAGACCACCAAACAAGACGGCGTAAGCCGCGAGACGGTGTAGGCGAGCGCGCTTTCGGTCCGGCACGTGCGGTCATCTGCGCCGTGAATCTCAGTACACTCAAGGTCCATGACAAGCTCCCAGTCCAAGGCGACTCTCACGCGCAATCAGACGCTGTGGGAGCAATTGGGCCCGGGACTGATCACCGGCGCGGCGGACGATGATCCCAGCGGCATCGCCACCTATTCGCAAGTTGGCGCGACCTTTGGTTACGCGCTCTTGTGGACGGCCATTTTCACCTGGCCATTGATGGTCGGCATCCAGGTAGTGTGCGCGCGCATCGGTCGCGTCTCGGGAAGCGGCATTGCGGCCAATATGCGCATGTACTCCAAGCCGTGGTTGCTGTACGGCGCGGTTGGGCTGCTGTTGATTGCCAACACGATCAACATTGCGGCTGATGTCGGCGCCATGGGCGCAGCGCTGAAATTGCTGATCGGCGGTCCGGCGCAGCTGTATGCGGTGCTGTTCGGTTTGATGTCGCTGCTGCTGCAGATGTTCGTGCCTTTTCCGCGATACTCGCCGTTTCTGAAGGTGCTGACGCTGGCGCTGTTCGCCTATGTGGCGACGGTATTCATTGTCAAAGTGTCCTGGGCTCATGTCCTGTATCGGACCCTGATTCCCGAAGCCGCGTTCAATGTAAATTACATTGTCGCGACCGTCGCGGTATTCGGTACGACCATCAGCCCTTATCTGTTCTTCTGGCAGGCCTCCCAGGAGGTGGAGGAGCAACGGGCCTCGCCCGCGGAACAACCCCTCAAGCTCGCACCAGATCAGGCCAGCCGCAATCTGCGGCGCATCAAGACTGATACCTACATTGGCATGGCATTTTCGAACCTGATCGCCTTCTTCATCATTCTGACGGCAGCCGTCACCTTGCATGCGAAGGGCTTGACCAATGTCGCCACATCGGCCCAGGCGGCCGAGGCGCTGCGCCCGCTCGCCGGCCGGTATGCTTTCTATCTGTTCGCCGCCGGCATCGTCGGCACCGGTCTGCTGGCGGTGCCGGTGCTCGCGGGCTCCGCCGCCTATGCGGTCGCCGAAGCCTTTAATTGGCGCATTGGTCTGGGCCGACGGGTGATGAAGGCCCGTGGCTTCTATGCCATTCTGACGGTCGCCACGTTGCTGGGCGTGGCACTGAATTTCACGCCGATGGATCCGATCAAGGCCCTGTTCTGGAGCGCCGTCATCAACGGCGTCATCGCGGTTCCGATCATGGTGATGGTCATGCTGCTGTCAGGACGCACCGAAGTGATGGGCGATTTCGTCGTCAAAGGGCCGCTGCGGCTGCTGGGCTGGGCCGCCACGGCCGTGATGGCCCTCGCCGTGATCGTGATGATCGCCACCTGGGGCCACTGATGCCCGCGCCCAACGCCGCCATCCTGACCCTCAATGGAGGCTCCTCCAGCATCAAATTCGCGCTGTTCGAAGCGGGCTCGCTGTCGAAGATGTGGGCGGGAGCGATTGAGGAGATCGGGCAGCCGCAGGGCAAATTCACCGTCAAGGAAGACATCGAATCCGCGCCGCAGTCGGATGCGATCCCGGTCCCGGACTATCCGGCAGCCATCAAGATTCTGAGCACCTGGCTGCGGGGGCGGCAAGATGTGCATACGCTCATCGGCGTGGGGCATCGGGTCGTGCACGGCGGCCCTGTTTATTCACAGCCGCAGCGCCTCACGCCGCAGATGCTCACGGCACTTCGCAAGCTCACTCCTTTTGATGCGGAGCACCTGCCGCAGGAAATCCTGCTGATCGAGTCGTTCCAGCGCGAATTCCCCGAATTGCCGCAATTCGCCTGCTTCGATACGGCCTTTCATCAGACCCTGCCACGGGTGGCCCGGCTGCTACCCATCCCCCGCCGCTACGAGGCGCAGGGCGTCCGTCGCTATGGGTTTCATGGCTTGTCTTATGCCTATCTGATGCAGCAGCTGCGGCACCTGGCCGGCGCCAAGGCAGCGGATGGGCGCATCGTACTCGCGCACCTTGGCAACGGGGCGAGCATGGCCGCGGTACGGCACGGGCGCAGCATCGATACCACCATGGCGTTCACGCCCACGGCGGGCCTGGTGATGGGCAGCCGCTGCGGCGATCTGGACCCCGGCGTTGCGACCTATCTGTCCCGGACCGAAGGGATGCGGGCCGCGCAGATCGATCAGGTGTTGAGCCACGAGTCGGGAATGCTCGGCGTGTCGGAAACCAGCTCCGACATGCAGGTCCTGCTCAGCCACGAGGCGCAGGATGTGCGGGCAGCGGAGGCGGTGGAGCTTTTCTGCTATCAGGCCAAGAAATGGATCGGCGCCTACAGTGCCGTGCTGGGGGGCCTTGACACCTTGGTCTTCAGCGGCGGGATCGGCGAACACTCCGCGATCGTGCGCTCGCGGATCTGCAGCGGCCTTGACTTCCTCGGTATTGAAATTGACGAGGCGCGCAATGGTGCACATCGGGACATCATCTCGGTCGAGGGCGGGCGCACGGTGGTGTGCGTCATTCCCACCAACGAGGAGCTGATGATCGCTCAATCGGTAAAACAGCTGGCCGCTCAGACATCGGCCACGGATACGCAACAGTGAATGAATCCATGACGACACTCGACCCGGAACAGCTGGGTAAATTGGACGCCTATTGGCGTGCCGCCAATTATCTGGCAGTCGGGCAGATCTATCTGCATGACAACCCGCTGCTCAGGCGTCCGCTGGTGCTTGGGGACATCAAGCACATGCTGCTGGGTCACTGGGGTACGACCCCGGGGCAGAACTTCATCTACGCGCATCTGAACCGGATCATCAAGGCTCAGGATCTGGACATGATCTATGTCTCGGGCCCGGGACATGGTGGGCCCGCGGTGGTCGCGAACACGTATCTCGAAGGTACCTACAGTGAGATTTATCCTGATATCAGCCAGGACGAGGCCGGGCTGCGCAAGCTCTTTATCCAGTTCTCATGGCCCGGCGGCATTCCCAGCCATGCCTCACCGGAGTGCCCGGGATCGATCCACGAGGGCGGTGAACTGGGCTATTCGCTCAGTCATTCATTCGGCGCGGTGTTCGACAATCCGGATCTGATTGTGGCCTGCGTCATCGGCGATGGCGAAGCGGAAACCGGGCCACTGGCGACCGCCTGGCATTCGAACAAATTCCTCGACCCGGTCACGGATGGCGCGGTGCTGCCGATCCTGCACCTCAATGGTTACAAGATCAGCAACCCGACGATTCTCGCGCGCATCGAGCGGGAGGAACTCGAGCAGCTGCTGCGCGGCTACGGATGGACCCCGTACTTTGTCGAGGGCCACGAGCCGGCCTTGATGCATGAGGCGATGGCCAGGACACTCGATACCGTGACGCGTGAAATCAAGGCCATCCAGAAGGCTGCGCGCGGCGGCGGCCAACGCGGGCGACCGCGCTGGCCCATGATTGTCTTGCGATCGCCCAAAGGCTGGACCGGACCCAAGATCGTCGACGGCTTGCAGATCGAAGGCACATTCCGCTCCCACCAAGTCCCGCTGTCTGATCCTGCCGCCCATCCCGAGCACCTGAAGCTGCTGGAGCAATGGCTGCGCAGCTACCGGCCAGAGGAGTTGTTCACCGCCGAGGGCCGGCTGCAGCCGGAACTGGCCCAGCTCGCCCCCCGCGGCGAGCGCCGCATGGGCGCAAATCCTCACGCCAATGGCGGCAAGCTGCTGCGTGACCTGCGGCTGCCGGACTTTCGTCAGTACGCGGCGGCCGTACCGTCCCCCGGCGCAGCCGGCATTGGCGATACTCATGTACTCGGGCCGTTCTTGCGCGATGTCACCGCCCTGAACAGTGAACAGCGCAATTTCCGGGTGTTCGGACCGGACGAGACGCTCTCCAATGGCCTTGAGGCGCTGTTCCAAGTGACCGCGCGACAGTGGGACGCCGCGACCGTGACCAACGATGAGTTTCTGGCCCCGAGCGGCCGCGTGATGGAGATGCTCAGTGAACATCAGTGCGAAGGGTGGCTCGAGGGGTACCTGCTGACCGGCCGCCACGGCTTGTTCAACTGCTACGAGGCGTTCATCCATATTGTCGACTCGATGTTCAACCAGCACGCCAAGTGGCTGAAAGTCACCTCGACACTCCCCTGGCGGGCGAAGATCGCCTCGCTCAACTACCTGCTGTCCTCCCATGTGTGGCGGCAGGATCACAATGGTTTCACACACCAGGATCCGGGGTTCATCGACAATGTCGTGAACAAGAAGGCGCAGATCGTACGGGTGTATCTGCCGCCCGATGCCAACTGCCTGCTCTCCGTCATGGACCACTGTCTGCGCAGCCGCCACTATGTGAACGTCGTGATCGCCGGCAAGCACCCCGCGCCGCAATGGCTGACGATGGAGGCGGCCGTCAAGCATTGCGCCGAGGGAATCGGGATCTGGGAGTGGGCGAGCAATGAGCGCAACGCGCAGCCTGACGTCGTCATGGCCTGTTGCGGGGATGTGCCGACACTCGAGACGCTCGCCGCCGTGTCCATCCTTCGCGAGCGATTGCCGGACATCACGATCCGCGTGGTCAATGTCGTCGATCTGATGAAGCTGCAGCCGCAATCAGAACATCCGCATGGCTTGAGCGACACCGATTTTGATGAACTGTTCACCAAGGATCGGCCCGTCATCTTCGCCTTTCACGCCTATCCATGGCTGATTCACCGGCTGACCTACCGTCGCACCAACCACCACAATATTCACGTTCGCGGTTACAAGGAGGAGGGCACCATCACCACGCCGTTCGACATGACAGTGCTCAACGACCTGGACCGGTTTCACCTGGTCATCGATGTGATCGAGCGGCTGCCAAAGATCGGCGCGCCGGCTGTGAATCTGAAGCAAGCCCTGCTGGATAAACTGCTCGAACACCGCCAGTACATTCGCGACCATGGACGGGATATGCCGGAGATCCGCAATTGGACCTGGAAGGCCAAGACTCCATGAAAATCGATGCGGATGAATTTCGCGTCCGTCCCGACCATGCCGTTGAGCTGCGCAAGTGGCCGACGCAGGTCGCGCCAGTGTACAAATCAAAGGCACACTATCACTCGCTCCTCGAAGAGCACGTGGCGCGATTGAGTAGGCAGCAGCAGCTCCTATACGCCTCCAACAGTCATGCCATCCTGATAATTTTTCAGGCAATGGATGCCGCGGGCAAGGACGGCGCGATCAAGCACGTCATGTCCGGGGTCAACCCGCAAGGCTGTCGGGTATACAGTTTCAAACATCCCAGCGCGACGGAACTCGCCCATGATTTTCTGTGGCGCACCAGCCGCGATCTTCCGGAGCGCGGTCAGATCGGCATCTTCAATCGCTCCTACTACGAGGAGGTTCTGATTGTCCGTGTTCACCCGCAGATATTGGCGGCCGAAGCCCTTGCCGGCGGCAAGCACGCCGTCTGGCGCGGGCGCTTTCGCTCCATTGTGGATCTGGAACGACACCTTAGCGAAAATGGCACCCGTGTCATCAAGTTCTATCTGCATCTGTCGAAGGAGGAGCAGCGCAGACGCTTCCTCGAGCGCATCGATGATCCGCAGAAGAACTGGAAGTTCAGCCAAGCGGATATCATGGAGCGCGAGTACTGGGACGATTACATGAAGGCATACCAAGCATGCCTCGGCTCAACCAGCACCCGCAGCGCCCCCTGGTACATTGTCCCGGCCGACGACAAGAAGAATGCACGTCTCATCGTGTCCCAGGTCATCCTAGATGCTCTCGATGGGCTTGGAATGAGCTATCCGAAACCAAGCCCCGCGCGCCGCAAGGAATTGGCGGCCATTCGTAAACAGCTCGCCGGATGAGCGCTCGACACCCGCCACTGGCCGCTGCTCAGCTGAGGAGCTGCGCGTAATTCTCTTTGCTTGTGGCATAGCACCCACACGCCGCGCGCTGCAGGCCTGGCGCATCGAGGATCTCGATATCGCCGCGGCAATAGCGGATCAGCCTCTGGCGCTGCAGAGCAGTCGCGGCAACGGTCACGCCGACGCGGCGGACCCCCAGCACCTGGGAGAGCAAGTCATGGGTCATGTGGTAGCGGTCGCTGTGGGCCCGATCGCGCGTCACCAGGAGCCACTTTGCCAGACGCTCATCGATGCGATGAAAGCGCGAGCAGGCGGCGTTCTGAGCCAGTTCGTTCAACAGCACGCAGACGTAGCGATTCAGGCCACGCCGCAGTGCCGCGCTGCGTGCCATCTCCCGACGCAACGCCTCAGCACTCACGCGCAGCGCGCGTCCGCCCCCTCTCACCATCGACTGCAGCGCGGAGGTATTGACGCCCAGTGCCAGTGACACACCGATCATGCCCTCGGAGCCAACGAGGGCAACATCCAGGCGGGTATCGCGACTCAATTGGGCCCGCGCTGAAATGAAGCTCCCGGTGGGAAAGAACACGTGTTCGCTGAGGGTGCCCGGTTCCGAGAGGATATCCCCCGGCCTAAGTTCAATGGAGTGGCCGACGCCCATCAGGCGGCGCTGATCCTGGTCAGGAAGCGCAGCGATGAGCAGGTTGCGCGCTGCAGCGACAGGCGCGCGCTCGCGATTTTCGCCCAAGGCATCGCCCCGAAAGCATTCATCCAAGTCGCCCTCCTTGCCAATCGCCCACTGAGGCCCGCACTCGACACTGGGACTCGCCCGGCGCTGCGTCGGTACGGTTGGACACAAAGTGCCTTCAGTGCGGCGAACTCAAGGAATCGGCGAGGTGGTGGCGGAGGCGGCAGCGGCAGGAATGGGCATTGCATCCCGGGGTGCGTTGATCGCCCAATCGGCGCCCAGGATGCTCGCGGCCAGTATGGCGTATGCCGCCGCCTGGAGCGCAATACCCCGGGGGCTGGGCCGGGGTGCCGGTAACGCGACGGCGGCTGGTTTTTCTTTCGCCGAGGGTGCACTCGGTAGTAGCGCGACCAGTCGCGAAACGAGCGCCACCGGGTGCGCGTGCGCGGCGGACCGCGGCGGCAAACTCGCCATCATCTTGCGCATCTTGTCGGCTGCCACGCCTTGAGGCAGTGCGGCCAGATGCGCCGCCTCATCCCAGGGGTCCAGGTCCAGTCGGGCCAACAGCGACAGCACACTGAGCGGCGCCGCGCCTTCCTCCTGCTCTATGGTCGAGAAGAGAAAGGCATCGAATTCGCCAATAGCGGCTTTCATGTGCATCGCATGATCAGGGGTGTCGCCTGTTCCGTCTGTACGCAGCCGCACCGACTTCCCCTCGTGGGTGGGCCATTCTAACGGCATTCCAACGAACCGCTGATCTCAAACCGGCGGTTTATGGCCATCAAGAGAAGCCAACTATGCGAAGTCACACGAATCCATCCTGGGCACGAGGGTTGGGCGGCCTGCCAGGCTGCGCAGCCGTCGCGACCCTAGCCGTACTGGCCGCGTGCGCGAGCACACCCCCGCCACCCACCGCGCAGTTGACCGCCGCTCGCACCGCAATCGGGGATGCCGAGAAGGCTGACGCAGGTCGCTACGCAGCGCCGGAACTGACCGAAGCGCGCAACAAGCTCACCGATGCCAATGCCGCCGTCGGACTGGAGCATATGGAAGCCGGTGGCCGATTGGCTGAACAGTCGCGCGTCGAGGCGGACCTCGCCATGTCGAAAACAGCACAAGCAAAGGCCGCTTCGGTCAACGACGAGATGTTGCGCAGTAACGCCGCAATCGTCGAAGAGATGCAGCGCAAGTCGGGAGCACAACCATGAATATGACACCTCGCCCCCTTCACGAACCGGCTCGTGGCGGTCGCGGTCGCATCGCTGATCTTTTCGGCCTGCGCCACAGCACCCGTCAAGCCCGATGGCGCAGTCGAAGTGCGCGCAAAACTCACGCGACTGGAATCGAATCCGGACCTGGCGACCCGCGCCCCTGAGGCACTCAAGGAGGCCGAGGCGGCCGTCGCCGTGGCGGAGATCCCGCAAACGGATCCTGAGATTGCCATCTCGAACGTCTACCTGGCGGACCGCAAGGTGGATATCGCCGCAAGCCGGGCACAGACCCGGTTCCTCGAGGATCAGCGGAGCCTGATCGCGCAGCAGCGCGACAAGGCCCGTTTGGATGAGCGCACGCGAGAAGTCGAGATCGGCAACGGCAGGCTTGCGGCAGCACATGATCAGCTTGCTGACAAGGATCTGCAGGTTCAGGTAGCACGCGCGCAGGTCGGCGCGGCAAACGCCTCGGCCGCGAATTCTCAGGCTGAGGCCGGTGCCGCAAATCTGTCGGCTGCCAATGCGCAGGCGGATGCCGGCGCGGCGCGGCAGTCGGCTGCGAATTCCCAGGCTGAGGCTGGTGTGGCGCGACAGTCAGCTGCGAATTCCCAGGCTGAGGCTGGTGTGGCGCGACAGTCGGCTGCGAATTCCCAGGCTGAGGCTGGTGTGGCGCGACAGTCAGCTGCGAATTCCCAGGCTGAGCTCGGTGCCGCGAATCTGTCTGCTGCCAATGCGCAGGCGGATGCCGGCGTCGCGCGGCAGTCAGCTGCGAACTCCCAGGCGGAGGCGGGCGCCGCGAACCTGACTGCGGCCAACGCGCAGGCCGATGCCGGCGTTGCGCGGCAGGCAGCTGCGAACTCCCAGGCGGAGGCGGGCGCCGCGAACCTGACTGCCGCCAATGCCCAGGCCGATGCCGGTGCGGCGCGTCAGTCGGCGGCGAACTCCAAGGCTGAGGCTGGAGCGGCGAACCTGGCTGCGGCAAATTTCCAGGCTTCGGCCGCGGATCTGCAGCGGCAGCTCGATGAGCTGCATGCCAAGCCGACGGATCACGGTATGGTGATCACGCTGGGCGATGTGATGTTCGGGAGCAGCAAGGCTGAACTGCGAACCTCGGTGGTGCCCAATCTGGATCGCGTGGTCGCCTTTCTGACGCGTTATCCGAACCGCACCGTGGCCATTGCCGGTTTCACCGACAATCGCGGCAGCAACGACTACAACCTCGGACTATCGGAGCGTCGGGCCAACTCGGTAAAGGTTTATCTGACCCAGGGCGGCATCGATCCCAGACGGATCACCTCCACTGGCATGGGTCAGTCCGGTCCCGTCGCAGACAATGAGTCTGCCGAAGGGCGCCAGCAGAACCGCCGCGTCGAGGTGACCATTTCCAACGCTCCGGCAGCGTCGCGCTAGGTGGCGAAGAAGCGGCTGAACCCCATGTCGCGCAATGCACGGCGATAGGCGATGGAACTGCGATCCGCGGTGATGTGAGCCTCGAGGGTGAGATTGAGGGGCAGATTCTCGGGTTTCTGCGCCTCAACGATCGCCTTGTCCTCTTCAAAGACGCGCTGATTGAAATCGTAAACGTCCTGCACGGGCAGCTCTTTGTCGAAGTTTCGCGCGATGGGTGCGAACAATCGCGTAATCCGCGCGGAGACCGGGGATGCGGCATTCATGATGACCAGACGGCCGTTGTCGGGAAAGTGAATCTCCAGGGTCGCCGTGAACGGCACGTGTACCCGGAAGTGCCGTAACCATTCGAAGCCCGGATGCCCGCGTTCCACGCCGATCGGGTAGTTGCCCACGGAGCTGCGGTACTCGGCCTCGAAGCCATTGGGCGTCGGGCGCGTGTGATAGGGCGGCACCAAGGTGTTGCCGGGATCACCGAACGTGCTCTTGTGCACGAAGCCGAAGTGAGCCACGTCCAAGAAGCCCTCGAGCTGGCGACCGGCGAATCCAAAGATGTCGAGGCTGGGGCAGGTGATCTGTTGGTAGTCCGGATCATCCCATTGCGGCATCTGCGGTATGCCGGTCACCTCGTCCTGGGCTTCGGCCGGTCGCAGACAGCGCCCATACCAGCCCATAACGCTCGACGGCGGGATAAGTATGCAGATTCAGCCGCGCCGGAATGTTGGTCTGCGGCTGTGAGGGAATCCGGTTGCAGCGTCCATCCTTGCCAAAACGCAGGCCGTGATAGGCGCAGGTGATGCCGTCCGCATCGCCGCTTCCCATGCTCAGCGGCACACCGCGGTGGGGGCACAGATCATCGGCGACCACGACCTGCTCAGCGGATCGATACACCACCAGTGGCGCGTCCAGAAGCTTGGCCGCGACCGGGCGGTATGACACTTCCCGCGTGAGGGCGACCGGATACCAGTGCGCGGCGAGCTTCAGCCAGTCCTTGGGATCGAAGGTGCAATTGCGGGGCAGGTGCGGATCCGCAGGGGTTTGGCTATCGGCAGTCTCGGTCATGGCGGCATTAGTCCCTCAGTCTGGCGTTGCAATCAATTTCATAATATGGTTCAATCGCATTGCAAAAATTAGAGCACCCCCCATGGCACCGTTTTCGCGGTTTTTGCGTTATTTCATGGCGGTCGCGCGCCTGGGTTCGATCCGCAAGGCCTCCGAGGAGCTGCATATCTCAGCATCCGCCATCGACCGGCAGATCCTGCTCGGCGAGCAGCAGCTCGCCGTCAAGCTCTTTGAACGCCATCCCGCAGGCCTGCGCCTGACCACCGCCGGGGAGTTCTTGCTGCACGCCGCGCGCAAATGGACCGGGGAATTCGCAACCCTCAGCGTCTGCCTGGAAGACCTGCGCGGCCTGCGCCGGGGAGTGGTGCACCTGGGAATCATCGAGGCGCTCACCAAGGGATTCGTGCCGCAGCTGATTCAGCGTCTGAAGAGTGAGCATCCCGTTTATTCAGGCCAGAATCGCCGTGCTCGATAATGTGCAGGTCACAGCCGCCATCGCCAGCGGCGAGGTGGATTTGGGGATCATGCTCAATCCCCGAACCTCCAGGGAGCTGGCGGTGCGGGCGCATGCCCAAATCCAATTGGGCCTGGTGACGCCGCCAAAGCACTCACTTGCCCGGCAGAGAAGCGTTCGCTTCAGCGTCTGCGCCGAACAGCCCATTGTCGCGCCCGCCGAACCGTTGGCGCTGTGCGAGCAGATTCGTGGATTGGAAGTGGCGACGGGCGTGACATTGAATACGGTTGCGACATCGGACAACATCCATATGATCAAATCGCTGATTACGCACGGACTGGGCCTGGGAGTGCTGACGTGGCTCGACGTTGCCGATGAAGTGCAGCGTGGGGAGCTGGCGTTCATCCCCCTGGCACATGCGTCGTTGCAGCCGCTGACCCTGGCGGTGTGTATCGACCCGGCGCGGCAACTCTCCGCGGCGGCACGGCTGTTCCTCGGCTGGGTCGAAACCGCACTCACCGAATTTGGCTCTGCGCCGCGGCCGCTGGCAAAGCGGGCAAACGCCAAGGGACGATCTGACCGCTGCGGGCCAGCCTGCCTGGACTACGGCACTGCCGTAGTCATGCCGCAACTGCGTGCAAATTCCCGCTGTATTAGGCCGTATACATCGGTGCACGTCGAACCGCTAGCCGGTTGCAGCGGCCGTCCTTCATATGCTCAAATCTCGGACCACTCCGGCCTAGGGCCTGATCGGCGCCTCTGTTTCTGCGCAGAGCGGGAATTACAATAAAGGGGGTCTGAGATGAAACTCTCGCGAATTATCGTCGCTGTCGTCGTGCTGGTGGTCCTGGTGATCCTGGCGCGGATACTGATCGTTCCTGGTCCGATGGCGTTCGCCGACGGTCCGCGCGTGGCGCTGACGCAATACCAGAGTAATCCCACCGGGGTGCCGGCGGACTTGCAAGCGAACGACCCGCTCGCGCATGGCCGCTACCTGGTCCAGGCTGCCGACTGTGAAGCCTGCCACACGGCCGAGGGCGGCAAGCCGTTCGCCGGCGGGCGACCTTTCCAGACCGATTTTGGGACGATCTATTCGCCCAATATCACCCCGGACGTGAAGACCGGCATCGGCGCGTGGACCGATGCGGAATTCCTGGCGGCGGTGCATGAAGGCAAGGATCGCAATGGCCAACACCTCTATCCGGCATTTCCCTACGCGGCCTATACCTACCTGACCGATCAGGATGTCCTGGCCATCAAGGGCTACATCTTCAGTGTCGCGCCAGTCAGCAATGTCGCGCCGCCCAATACCCTGCGCTTCCCCTACAACAGACGCGAGCTGATGGCGATCTGGGCGCTGCTCTATGACCCGAACAAGCGCTTCGAGCCGGTCTCGGATCGCTCGCCGAATTGGAACCGCGGCGCCTACCTGGTTGAATCCCTGGGGCACTGCGGGGACTGCCACACGCCGCGTACGCTATTGCAGGCCTTGAACAACCGGAAAAAATTCGGCGGCGGCATGGCCGAGGGCTGGCGCGCCTACAATCTGAGCAGCGATGCGGCATCCGGAATCGGCAGCTGGACCCAGGAGGAGCTTCGGCAGTACCTGTCGACCGGGCACTCGATGAATCGCGGCTCCGCTTTCGGGCCCATGGCACAAGCGGTACATCTGTCCTTCCAGAATCTCACGCCATCGGACCTTGGCGCGATTGCCGAGTATGTGCGCAGCGTGCCGCCGGTTTCCAGTCCGGATCTGCCGGCGCCGAAGCTGGCAAAGTCCACCGAATATCCCGGAGAAGGCAACAGCGCGGATGACAAGCTGGCCGCCGGGCGTCATCTCTTCGCGGGCACCTGCAGCGGATGCCATTCCTGGACCGGGGTCAGCGACTTCGTGCCGTACGCGACGCTGACCGGAACGCGCGCGGTCAATGACCCGACCGCGACCAATGTGGCATTGGCCGTATTACGCGGCGCCAGTCCCCTGCCGGCCGCCGGTGCAATCGCCGTGATGCCCGCGTTCGGGCCCTCCTTGACGGATGATCAGATCGCTGCGGTGTCTAACTACGTCATTGCCCGCTTCGGTGCGCAGCCATCATCGATCACGCCGGAGGAAGTGGGCAAGCTGCGCGCCAACTTGTAAGCAAAAGCTCGTAGATTTCGCGTGCGGCGCAATTCCTTCGACCGCATGGAGTGGGCGGGTGCCTTTGGAGACCTCGGCACCCTCATTCCCTTTGTCGTCGCCTATGTCGCGGTGCTGAAAGTTGCGCCGTTCGGCATTCTGTTTTCCTTTGGCGCGGCGCTCGTCGCGTGCGGCCTGTTCTACAAAACTCCATTTCCGGTGCAGCCGATGAAGGCGATTGGCGCCGTCGCCACGACACAGGCTGCACAGACGGCGGTGATCACGGCGGCGGCCGTCAGCTACGCCAGCCTGATGACAGGTCTCATATGGTTGGTGCTGGGTCTGACCGGCGCCGCCGGCCGATTCGCGAAGCTCGTCCCACGCACCGTAACGATCGGGATCGTCTTGGGCCTTGGCCTGGGTTTCATGCTCGAAGGCATACGGATGATGAGCAGCGCATGGCTGGAGGCTGCGGTCGGCTTGATCGGGACGCTGCTGCTGCTGACCAATCGCCGAATTCCGGCAATGTTTCTGCTGTTGGTATTCGCGGGTGTCTGCGGCGTTGCCGAAAGCGACACGGCGCGACACGCTTTGGCGGCCATTCGAATCGGTTTTCAGCTGCCGACATTGGCGATGCCCAGCTTCAGGTGGTATGACCTCGTGACGGGCACCGTGTTTCTCTCCTTGCCGCAAATTCCGCTGACGCTTGGCAATGCCGTCATCGCCATTCGCGAGGAAAACAACCGCCTGTTTCCCGATCGCCCCGTAACGGAGCAATCGGTTGCCATCTCCACCGGCATCGTGAATCTTGGCAGCTTTCTTTTGGGGGGCGTGCCGATGTGCCACGGTGCAGGGGGCATGGCCGGACACGTCGCATTTGGGGCGCGTACCGGCGGCGCGCCGATCATCCTGGGTACGCTGCTGCTGGTACTGGCGTTCTTCTTCAGCAGCTCAATCCAGACACTCTTCGGGGTCTTTCCCCAAGCCGACCTCGGCGTGATCTTGTTCCTGACCGGGGCTCAGCTCGCGCTCGGATCGTGCCATTTCGGAGCCGACAAGCTGGACCGATTTATCACCTTAGTCACGGCGGCCTTCGCGATGTGGAATGTGGGGCTCGCCTTTGTCGTGGGTCTGGGGCTGACTTATATCAATCGGCGGGGTCTGCTGCGGCTGTAGTGGCACGCGGGCCCGTCGCGAGGCCCCTTCGGCGTGTTCTTTGAAGACATATTGCCGGAGAACCGATATTTTTCGGTCGCCGCCTGAGGCTGCGGCGATATCCGCATGAATTAGCGGGAATATTTGCTGCATTTGCCGGTCCGGGAGCAGGCGGGGTGCATCCATCCGCCGCGCTCGCCCGTATCTAGGGGATGAGGAATGTAACCGCGGCAATTCTGCCGAGTCTGTTGCTGGCCGCTGCACCCATCTTGGCGCCGGCCGCCGAACGGGAGGCGAGGAGTTGGCATTTCGCGGTGCTGCTAGACGGCAAGCACATCGGTGAGCACGATTTTGTCCTGACCCGTCACGGCGATGAGGACGTTATCGACATCGTCGCGCACTTCAAAGTCGGCGTCGCCTTCATTCCGCTTTATGCCTATGACCATCAGAACCATGAAGTCTGGCGCAACGGCTGTGTGGTCAGTGTGTCCAGCAAGACCAACGATAATGGCCACCAAGAGTTTGTAGAAGGGGCCGAGCAGGACCAGGGGTTCAAGGTCCGAAGCGCACGTGGGGCGCTGACCTTGCCGGCATGCGTCAGGACTTTCGCCTATTGGGACAAAAGCTTGCTCGCTCAGCCGCCGCTGCTGAATACTCAGACCGGTGAATTCCAAGCGGCGACGCTTAGCGCCGCTGGCGTCCAGAGCGTCATGGTCGCGGGACGGCCACTCGCCGCGATGCGGTATGCGCTGCGGGGTGCGCATCTCGCGATCGATGTGTGGTACTCCGACGCGGGTGACTGGGTCGCACTGGAATCGAAGCTTGAAAGCGGCCGCACGCTTCGCTATGAGATCCAGTAGCGCCGTTGCCGTGTTCGGCGTGGTACTGGCCGCATTGATGGTGTCGGCGTGCCAGACGCGGGCCTATCCGCCGCTGCGCCTGGCGCAGTCGGTGGACATTCCGCGCTTCATGGGGCCCTGGTATGTCATCGGCTGTATTCCCAGCCTCATCGAACGCCATGAATACAATGCCGTGGAAACCTACCGCCTCGACCCGGATGGCCGCATCCGCACGGTCTTCACTTACAACAACGGCAGCTTCGATGGCCCCTTCAAACGCATGACCCCGGTCGGTTTCGTGACCGAAGGCAGCCGCGGCACGATCTGGGGAATGCGCTTTATCTGGCCGATTAAGGCAGACTATCGGGTAATGTACGTCAATGCCGATTATAGTCAGACGGTCATCGGGCGCGAGAAACGTGACTACGCGTGGATCATGGCGCGGGCTCCGTCAATGCCCGATGCGGATTATCAAAGCTTGAGTGCGCTGCTGCGCAGCCAGGGTTACGACACCACGCGGCTGCGCAAGGTGCCGCAACGCAGTGCCGTGGTGGAGCACTGACGAGTGTCTGAGACGAGCGCCTCATCGCTGGAAGAGCTGCTGGCCCAGGTTGCCTTGGGCAACCGGGCAGCATTCGCCACGTTGTACCAGGCCACGGCCAACCGGCTATTCGGCATTTGCCTGCGCGTGCTGGCGCAGCGCCCCGAGGCAGAGGATGCGCTGCAGGACGTCTATACGACGGTTTGGCGCAAGGCCGCACAATTTGATCGTGCGAAGGCCAGTGCCGGCGCGTGGCTGGCCATGATTGCCCGCAACAAGGCCATCGACCGGCTGCGCGCCATGCCCGTTCAGCAAGGCCGGGTCAACTTCGAGTTCGCGAATGAGGTGGAGGATTCGGCACCCTCGCCGGCACAAGCGGTGCAGACCGCTACCGAGCGCGCACAGCTGGAGCATTGTCTGGAACGCCTCGAGCCCAAACGTCGCTCCCTCATCAGGGCCGCCTTCTTCGATGGGCTGACCTATGAGGAACTCGCGGCGAGGATCGAGGCTCCGCTGGGTACCATCAAAAGCTGGATCCGCCGTGGCCTGCTGCAACTACGGGAGTGCCTAGACCCGTGAACAGCCCCCTCCTGCCACCCGAGCCGACTGGACCTGAGTCCAACGAACCGCCATCAGATGAGGTGCTGGCGGGAGAATTCGTGTTGGGAGTGCTCGATGCGACGCAGCGTCGTCAGGCGCAGGCGCGCATGGAAACCGATCGCGCCTTTGCCGAGCGCGTGGAGTACTGGGAGCGGCGCTTGGCGCCGTTGCTTGCTGACGTTGAACCAGTCGCGGCGCCCGCGCAGGTATGGTCCGCGGTCTGTCGGCGTCTGGGATGGACGGAGGGCGAGTCGGCCGAGCCGGGCTTCTGGCAGAGTTTGCGCGTCTGGCGCACCGCAACGGTGCTCGCCACCGTGGTCGCCCTTGCCGCCATTGCCTTCCTCGCCGATCGTTCCTTGACGGTTCCCGTGGCCCGCGTGCAGCAGGCCGAGCCGGGTTCCAAGCCGGTGACGCCGCTGACGCACGATGACGGCACCCCGGGCTGGCTGGCCTCCGTGGACGCCGTTCGCGGCACGGTACTGATGGTCCCGGTGCCCGCTGCACCCGACCCGCAAGGGCGGGTGCCTGAGCTGTGGCTGATTCCGGCCGGTAAGGCACCGGTGTCACTCGGGGCGGTCTCCATCACCCGCTCGCATACTGTTGCGGTCCCCGACAACGCCCGTGCGGCCCTGGTGGCGGGCTCAACGCTCGCGATCACCCTCGAGCCGGCGGCCGGTATCCCGCATGCCGCGCCGAGCAGCGCCGTCATCGCCAAGGGCACGATTCAGGCGCTCGCACCCAGCTAGCTCACTCCGCCGCGGTCTGCATCCGGATTGCTCGCCGACCCGTATTTCCCCAAGGAGATTCACTCCCGGAGATACGCATGGCCCAGTCCGCGATCGCACCGAACGCGCTGGCGTCAGTCGCACGTTGGTTCGACTCGGGCACGGAACCTCGCGCCGAGGGTGACGGCGACCGCATCGACTGGCTCCGTACCGCGCCGTTCATCGCGGTCCATCTGGCTTGCCTGGCCGTGTTCTGGGTGGGCGTTTCGCATCTGGCGCTCGAGATCGCGGGCGCCCTGTATGTGCTGCGGATGTTTGCCATCACCGGCTTCTACCATCGCTATTTTGCGCATCGCACCTTCCGCACCTCACGCGCGCTGCAATTCATCTTTGCCTGTATCGGCGCCTCAAGCGTGCAGCGCGGACCGCTGTGGTGGGCGGCCCATCACCGCAATCATCACATCAACGCCGATACGATAGCCGATCCGCACTCCCCGCAGGTACACGGCTTTGTGTGGAGCCACATCGGCTGGTTCCTGACCTCCAATGGCTTTCGCACCGACTGGAAGCGCATTCCGGACCTGGCCCGCTACCCTGAACTGCGCTGGCTCGACCGCTTCGATGTCCTTATGCCGGTGGCGCTGGCCACGGGGCTGTTTGCGACCGGCGCCCTCATCAGGCACGTTGCACCGCAGTCCGGTGTAAGCGGGGGTCAGCTGCTGGTGTGGGGTTTTTTCATCTCCACCGTCGTGCTGTTCCACGCGACCGTGACCATCAATTCCCTGGCCCATGGCTTCGGCAGCCGCCGCTTCGAAACGCGCGATGACAGCCGCAACAACCTCTGGCTCGCGCTGCTGACCTTTGGCGAGGGCTGGCATAACAACCACCACTTCTGCCCGGGCTCGGTACGCCAGGGGTTTCGCTGGTGGGAGGTGGATCTCACCTACTACGGGCTGCGCCTGCTGCAAGTGCTGGGACTGGTATACGCGCTCAAGCCCGTACCGGCCCATGTCATGGCGAAGGCGCGCGCCTGATGCGGATCGCGATTGTCGGATCCGGCATCTCCGGCCTCGCGGCCGCCTGGCTGCTCGCACCTCGTCACGAGGTGACGCTGTTCGAAGCCAACGAGTACCTGGGCGGTCACACTCACACGCACCGGCTGGACATCGAGGGCAGGCAGCTTGCCGTCGATAGCGGTTTCATTGTCTACAATGAAGCGCACTACCCGCTGCTGACACGATTGTTCACCGAGCTGGGCGTGCGGTCCCAGCCGACGACCATGAGTTTTTCCGTTCGCAATGCAGCAAGCGGGCTGGAATACAGCGCGACCAACCTCGATACCCTGTTCTGTCAGCGCCGCAATCTGCTGTCGGGGCGCTTCTGGGGAATGTTGCGGGATCTGCTGCGCTTCTACCGCGAGTCCCCGGCGTTGCTGGCCGGTGCAAGCCCGGGGCCTACGCTGCGCGAGTATCTCGCCGCCCAGGGATACGGTGCGGCTTTCAGGGACGAGCACCTCGTGCCGATGGCCGCGGCGCTGTGGTCCGCGCCGGCGGCGCGCATCCTGGAATTTCCGGCGCAGTACCTGGTGCGGTTCATGGCCAATCACCAGATGCTGCAGCTGCGCGGCCGCACGCCCTGGCGGGTGATGTGCGGGGGCTCCGCGAGCTACGTCGGCGCCATGCGCGCGCGCTGGCGCGTGCGGGAACGATTGAACTGCCCGGTGCATTCGGTGCGGCGTGAGGCCCGCGGCGTGCAAGTCATCAGCCGCGAGGGTACCGAATATTTCGACCGCATAGTGCTCGCCTGTCACAGCGATGAGTGCCTGGCACTGCTTGCCGATGCCAGCGATCTCGAGCGCCAGATACTGGGCGCCATTACCTTTCAGGACAATGAAGTCGTCCTGCATACGGATGCGACGCTGCTACCGAAGGATCGCAAGGCCTGGGCCGCCTGGAACGCCTTCATTCCGGCCGAGCCGGCGCAAAGTTGCACGGTGAGTTACTGCATGAACCTGCTGCAGGGACTGCACACCCCGGACCCGCTCATCGTCACCTTGAATCGCACCGCGGCCGTGGATCCTGCCCGGATTCTGCGCCGCATGAATTACCGCCATCCGCTGTATACCCGACAGTCGGTCGCCGCGCAGTTGCGCCGCGCGGAAATACAGGGCGTGGGCGGCACCTGGTACGCGGGCGCGTATTGGGGCTGGGGCTTTCACGAGGACGGCTTGCGCAGCGCCGTGGAGGTGTGCGCGGCGCTGAATGCCGAGCGGACCGTACTCGGAGTGGCAGCGTGACGGCAGCCCTCGCCAGCGCCATTTACGAAGGCGTCGTGCAGCATCGACGCTACGGCCCCCGCGCGCATGAGTTCCGCTATCGGGTGGCGCAGTTGTTCCTCGATCTGGACGAGCTCGAGCAGGTGTTCGCGGATCGCTGGTTCTGGTCCCTAAACCGACGCAACCTCGCCGAATTCCGCCGCAGCGACTTCATGGGCCCTGCGGCGATGCCGCTTGGTGAGGCGGTCCGCGACTGCGTAGCGCGCGCCACCGGGCAGCGGCCGGCCGGACCCATCCGGCTGCTCACCCACCTGCGTTACGCCGGTCACAGCTTCAACCCAGTCAGTTTCTACTATTGCTATGCGCCGGATGCGGTGAACATCGAGTACATCGTCGCCGAGATCACCAATACCCCATGGCACGAGCGACATTGCTACATCCTCGCGGCGCAAGGTGCGCAGCGGCACGGGTCGGCGCTGCAATGGACGTTCGACAAGGCGTTTCACGTCTCGCCCTTCATCCCGATGGACCGAACGTATCAGTGGCAACTGTCGCCTCCGGGCAAGCGCCTGAGTGTCCATATGGGCGTCCTGCGCGACGGCGCACTGGAATTCGACGCCATCTTGGCACTGCAACGTCGCGTCCTGGATGGCGCAGCGCTCACGCGGGTGCTGCTGAGATTTCCGTTGACGACCACCCGGGTGGTCACCGCCATCTACTGGAATGCCCTGCGCCTGTGGCTCAAGGGCGTCCCTGTCCACCCCCACCCCTCCCTCGCCGCAAGGATGACTAGACCATGAATGAGGGCGTTTCGGCCGAACGTTCGGCCATGCCTCACCGCAGCGTCGGCTACACCGCATTGGATCGCCTGCTGCGTGAGCGCGTCATCCGCCAGCTTGCCGCGCTGAACGAGGGACGCATCGTGCTGGAGGATGGTTGCGGGCAGGTGGAACTCGGCGGCGCCCCCGGCCAGCAACGAGCGCATATCCGGGTCATGAATCCGGCCTTTTATCAGGCGCTAGCCGCCGGCGGCAGCGTCGGCGCCGGTGAGGCCTACATGGCCGGCCACTGGCATTGCGATGATCTGGTTGCTCTGGTGCGGATACTGGTGCGCAATCGCAATGTATTGGATGGCATGGAGAGCGGCTGGGCCCGGCTGGGTGGCTGGATGCTGCGTCGCTGGCACAGTCTGCGGCGCAATACCGAAGCCGGCAGCCGCCGCAACATCGCTGCGCACTACGACCTTGGCAACGAGTTTTTCGCCCTGTTTCTGTCGGCCGACCAGATGTATTCGTCGGCCTACTGGCAGGGGGATGAGGACACGCTCGAGGCGGCTTCGCGGCGCAAGCTGCAGCGGGTCTGCGAGAAACTGCGGCTGGCGCCCAAGGATCACCTCATCGAACTCGGCAGCGGATGGGGCGCCCTGGCGGTGTATGCGGCCGCTCACTACGGCTGCCAGGTCACCACCACGACGATCTCGCGCGAACAGTACGCGGCCGCGCGCGAACGGGTGCAGCGCGCCGGCGTCGGTGATCGGGTCACGGTGCTGCTGGAGGACTATCGCGCCCTCACCGGCGCCTACGACAAGCTGGTGTCCATCGAGATGATCGAAGCCGTCGGGGCTGACTTTCTGGATACCTATTTTTCACAGGTTGGACGACTGCTCAAGCCCCAAGGGCTCGCCCTGATCCAGGCAATCACCATCGAGGATCATCGCTACCGCGGTGCACTGCGCGAAGTGGACTTTATCAAGCGTCATGTATTTCCCGGCAGTTTCATTCCTTCCATTGAAGCGATGCTGGCGGCCAAGGCACGCAGCAGCGATCTGGCCCTCGTGGCGCTTGAGGATTTTGGCGATTCCTACGCGCGCACGCTGGCGGCGTGGCACGAGCGATTCATGTCGCACCTCACGCAGGTGCGCGCGCTCGGGTTTGACGAACGATTCATCCGCCTGTGGGATTTCTATCTCGCCTACTGCGAGGGTGGCTTTCGGGAACGTTCGATCGGCGTGGCACATCTGCTGCTGGCAAAGCCTGGCTACCGTCCATGATGGCGTGGCGCCTGTTGCTGATCGTGTGGCTCGGCGCGGCCGTCATGATGACGCTGGGCTGGTTGTGGCAGCGGCACCGCAACAACGCCGGCATTGTCGATGTCCTGTGGTCCATCGGACTGGCCGTCAGCGCCATCCTGAATGCTCTCTACGGCAGCGGCGCTCGCGCGCCGCGAGTGCTCCTCGCCATGCTCGGCAGCATCTGGGCGGCGCGCCTTGCCGGCCACCTGTGGATACGGGTGCGCGCAGAACCCGAGGACGGCCGTTATCGCGCCCTGCGCGAACACTGGGGGGATGGCCAGTGGCAATGGTTTGGCCTGTTCCAGTTCCAGGCGTTGCTGATTCCGCTGTTCTCCATCCCCTTCGCCGCAGCCGCCGCTAACCCCACTGTGAACATCGTCGGGCTTGGGATTGCCGTGCTGTTCTGGAACGTGAGCATCTTGGGTGAGGCCCTGGCCGATCACCAGCTTGCGCAGTTCCGTGCCGATCCCGCGCATCGCGGCAAGACCTGCCGCGCGGGGCTCTGGCGTTATTCGCGTCACCCGAATTACTTCTTCGAGTGGCTGCACTGGTTCAGCTATGTGGCCCTGTCGTTCGGTGGCCCGACGCTGTGGTACTCCCTCACCGGTCCGATTCTGATGTACGTGTTCCTGCGCTGGATCAGTGGTGTGCCCCATACCGAGGCACAGGCGCTGCGTTCGCGCGGCGCGGACTATCGTGACTATCAGCGCACTACCTCGGTGCTGATTCCCTGGCCGCCGCAACAATCATGAGGAAAGGCTGATGAGCACCACGCAAATTGTCCGCGCTCCCGGAACACTCGAACTGCCCCGCGACAAGTTTGCGCCGGGGATGCTCGGCATGGCCGAGCGGGGGCTGGTTCCGGATGCCGTGTTGCGCTATGGGATTCGGCAATTGTGCAGCGAGCGGCTCAAAGCGGAGCGTCGCGGTGGGCCGGATGCCCAGGCTGCGCGCTTTCAGCAACGGCTGAGCCAGTTGCGTGCCACGGCAGTGGCCCTGCACACCGATACCGCGAACCAGCAGCACTACGAGCTGCCACCGGAGTTCTTCGCGCACTGCCTGGGGCCGCGCCTCAAATATTCGAGCGCCTTTTACCCGACCGGCAAGGAGTCCTTGGCCGAAGCGGAAGAGGCCATGCTCGCGCTCTACGGTCATCGCGCGGACCTGGCTGACGGGCAGGACATTCTGGAATTGGGCTGCGGCTGGGGATCCCTGACGCTGTGGATGGCGCAGCGCTATCCCAATGCCAGGATCTGCGCGGTGTCGAATTCAAAACAGCAGCGCGAGCACATCGAGCGGTGCTGCCGCGAGCGGGGCCTGCGCAACGTCACGATCGTGACCCGCGACGTGAATCACCTCGAGCTGCCGGTCGCCGCCTTCGATCGCTGCGTTTCCATCGAGATGTTCGAACACATGCGCAACTACGACACACTGCTCGCGCGCATCGCCTGTTGGCTGAGGCCCCAGGGATTGCTGTTCGTCCACATCTTCGCCCATCGCAGCTTGATGTATCCCTTCGAGACCGAGGGCGGCGACAACTGGATGGGGCGACATTTCTTCACCGGCGGCCTGATGCCGGCCACCGATACCCTGCTGTGGTTTCAGCGGGACCTTCAGGTCGAGAACCATTGGCTGCTGGACGGCACCCACTACCAGCGCACCGCCGATCACTGGTTGCAGAATCAGGACCACCGCAAGGCGCAAGTGATGGCGGTGCTGCGCAGCTTCTATGGGGCAGGCGCAGGCCGCGTTATGGTTCCAGCGCTGGCGCATGTTCTTCATGGCCTGTGCCGAAACCTTCGGCTACCAGCGCGGCCAGGAGTGGCTGGTCGCGCACTATCGGTTGAGACAGCGCGAATAGGTCCTCCCTTGAGGTGTCAAGTTCGGCCGTGGGCGGGGTGTTTGCCTTGACAAGGCACACCCAGGGCGCATATGTGTGGCGTCCGTTACGATGCGCCTGATGAGGGGGACCCATGAACAAGAACTCCAGACCGCCTGGCGGCCGCGCCGCCACAGCCTTGGCACCCGCATTGACCGTGTTACTCGCCGCCGCGGCGCTGCTGGCGCAGCCGCAACGGGGCGCCGCGCAGACGCCTGCATCGGGGCCGCCCAGCTGCGCGCCCGAGGGTGACCTGCACTTCGTCTGTAACCTGATCAGTGTTGAGGATTTTCTGCCCGTGAGCGGCGGTCGCTGGCTGGTGGGCGGCTCATATGTCGAGAAATCGGTGGGCCTGTACCTGATCAATACCCGCACCAAGAGCGCCAGACCCGTAGCGCTGTCGCTGTCTGATAAACCCGACCCGATGTATGCTGGCTGCGCCGCCCCCGACTTGAAGAATCTGCAGACCCACGGTCTGGATGTGAAGCAGACCAAGGGTCAGATCACGGTGTATGTCATCAATCACGGTGGGCGTGAATCAGTGGAGATTTTCCGCCTCCATCCGGCCACCGATAGCGCCGATTGGGTCGGCTGTGCCCTGCCGCCCGAGGGTGTCAACAGCAATTCGATTGCGGCGCTCGCCGATGGCGAGTTCATTCTGACCAAGTTCATGGACAGCCGTGACAAGCAGGGCTTCCAGCATATTCTGTCCGGTCAGGTGACCGGTGCCGTGTATCGGTGGACCCCTGGCAGGGGGTTCAATGAAGTGCCGGGAACGCAGTTGTCCGGTGACAACGGACTGCTGGCCTCCGCGGATGGCCGCTGGCTGTACGTCAACGCCTACGGCAGCCGTGAGGTTTACCGCCTGCCGATGTCGGGCAATGGCCAGCGCTCCGTCGCCAAGGTGGACTTCTGTCCCGACAATCTGCGCTGGGCGCCGGACGGCTCCATCTTTGTGACCGGGCAGTTCATCACGCCACAGACGCTGAATGGCATGCACGGGTGGGCCACGGTGCGACTGGACCCCACGACAATGGCCACCACGGCGGTGGTGAAGGAACCAGGCCTTAAGGACTTCGATAACGCCACCAGCGCGGTACAGGTCGGTCAGACATTGTGGTTTGGCACCTTCCGCGGGGATCGCATGGCGTACATGCCGCTGCCAAAACCCTAACGTCGAAGGGCATATCGAATGATTCGTTACCTGAAGCGTGCCGCGGCTCTCATCGCGACCACATGGCTGCTGAGCCTCGGCTGGGCAGCGGCGAGCGCCGCAGAGCCGCCATGTGACCGTGTCTGTTTGAAGGGGTTCATTGACCAGTATGTCGAGGCGCTGGCCCATCACGACCCCTCGCGCCTGACTGTCGCCACCAATGTGCGCTTTACGGAGAACGGCGCGCAGGTGCCGCTCGGCGAGGCGCTCTGGGTCACCTTCACCAAGCCCTTAGGCTACCGGCATTATTTTGCTGACCCGCAAACTGGCCAGGTGGCAGCCTTCATCACGCTCATGGAGAACGACTACCCGGACTACATGATGCTGCGCCTGCGGGTGCAGCATCACAAGATCTCCGAGATCGAAACGATCATTGCACGCAATACGCCGCGGGTGTTGGCCATGCCGGCCTACGATCCGATGTGGGAGGAAGCGGAGCCGGTGGGCAAGCGGCTCAGTCGGGCGCAACTTATAAAAGGTGCGGTCGGTTACCTCACAGCGGTCGCGATGGCCGATGGCAAGCTTGCGCCGTTTTCCGATGACTGTTCACGCACTGAAGTCGGTCTGGTATCGGCCGTCGGCAAGGGTCGCAAGCCGCCGGTGGGCGATCCGCCGTCCGCGACCGGCGATCAGTTCCAGGATGGCATCCGCGCGACGCTGGGATTGAGCTGTGCCGACCAGCTGAACACCCGGGTCTACAGCTTCATCACCGGCTTTGACTACGCGCGCATCCCATTGGTGGATGTCGAGCGCCAGGTGGTGTTCGGGATCTTCGTGTTCCGTCGGCGCGGCAACATTCCCGGGGCGACCTACCAGGGCAAGTTCTATCACTTCCCGTTTGGCATGCGGATGCCCGATGAGAATCTGGCAGGCGAGGCCTGGAAATTCCGCGACGGCAAGATCACCCGGGTGGAATCGACGTTTCTTGGGAACAATGTGTACCGGGCCGGCACCGGCTGGCCAGGCGGCATGGCGGGCGTTTCGCGGCCGATCGGCCAGTAACTGGCCGATCTAGGAGGTAAACCGGGCTGTAGAACCGACGGCAATAAATACGAATGCGTCCGATTTGCAACGCCTCGCAACTGTGTGCGGGCCGCGGCCTCGGGGGGACTGCGAATGTTGCCGATGCCGTGATAGCGTTACCGCAGGGCGGGGCGCCGGTATTGATAAAGATGGGCCTCCAGCGGGCCATGTTATCGAATAGGGGGATGCATGTACCAGAAACCGTCTGCGCCGCGATCCATCGGCGGCGTGCTTGACAATACCCTCCAGCTTTATAAGGCCTCATTCTCCAAATGCTGGATTCCGGCACTGCTCACCGGCGTGGTGGCAGCCATGTTGGGCCTTTATCAGTTGCGCCGGATGGCGGTACTGAGCACCAGCGCTATCAGCGGTACAGGTTTTAATGGGCTCGCCGCACAAAGTCTAGCATCGTCGCGCCAGTCCTGGTCTCTTTCACTGCTCGGAATATTCATCGAGTTATTGTGCTACGCCGTCATGATGTACATCATCACTGCGATTTCACGCGGGCAGCCTGCGACGGTCGGCTCCTCTTTTGCCGCAACCTTGCGTCGGCTGCCGGCAATCATAGGAGCGGCGCTCATCGTCGGCATCATTTCGGCCTTGGGATCAGGCTTGGCACTCACTCCAATCATGTTTGTGGCGGCAAGACTGCCCGCCGGCGCAAATCCTGCGACAATTTTGTCCATCGCCGGACCGGTGCTCCTGTTGTGCCTGGTACTTGCACTTCCGGTTATCTACGTCATCAGTCGAATGCAACTTTTTCTGGTGGCGCTGGTTGGTGACAGCCTCGGCCCGTTGCAGTCCATCGCCATGAGCTGGCGGCTTATCGGCGGGAATTGGTGGCGTACGACGACGACGGTATTTGTAATGGGCGTCATCGCTTACATATTGCTGCTGGTCGTGCTTGGAATTGCTGGAACAGTAGCAGTGATGGTAGTGGGCGTACCGGCCGGACCTGCAAATGTCTTCGGCACCGTAGCCATCGTTGGGTCGATCACGGGCGGCCTCACTCGCCTTATTTATGCACCGCTTTTTTCCGCGATGTACGTTGCGATCTACCTAGATTTGCAGCTGCGCAAAGGTGGTGGCGATCTCAAGGCACGCATGGGGGCATTGCCGAGCGGATGACCTCGCAAGTTCGGTGGGCGATGGTGGTCGCGGTGGTAGTGGCGCTGCCGTACTCGAGCCCCGTCGCGGCGCAGTCTGCGCTGTCTTCGGCGGCGGCCGACGCCGCTGCGAAATCCGCCATGCAGAACTGCATCAATCGGATCGGTGGGGAAACGCTCGGACTTCCCACGATTGAGCAACGTTGCTCAGATCTGCAGGCTGCGTTGCAAGCCGCGGGTTTGCGGCCGCTGATCATTGATAGTTCGCGTGCCGTGTTCGATCGCGATTCGCTGCGCAGCCTGTCCACGCTGCTCCATCCGGCTGCCGGCCCGGTGCCTAGGTGGCCAGCCTTGAACCCATTCTGCGTGGGCTGACCGCCAAACAAACAGTCCCGGTCGTGGTGACAGCGCTTTCTCGACTGGTTGAATGAGTATCTGACTCCCAAGGGCAGCCGGACTCGAGCAATCCCTGGCTGGACGGAATTCGCCGGGCTCTGCCGCAGCTGCACTGGCGATGGAGCCTTATCATCTGGGGCACCATCATTGCGATGCCGATCGCGGAAGCAATCCTCGTTGTGTGCGTAATGCGCGCGCTGGGGAAGCGTTCAATCGATGAGCCCATGACGACACGCGAGCACATCGTGGCAGGCTGGAGTGCGTCGCGTTTGGCATTGCTGCGTCAAATGCCCCGCGGGCAGCGCCCCGCGCACCTGTTTGTCATGCTGATCTCCCGACTGGAGGCAGCAGGGCGTCTGCCCCCGGACCGCAGCCTCACGCACCGCGAAATCGCGCGACTCGCCGAGCTCGATGGTGCGCAGCAACGCCATTTGCTCGAATCCCTGGCGCGCCTTTGGAAGTGGCAACTTTACTTGGGCACGGTGAACACACCGGCCGATCTGGATGAGCTGCTCGCCCACGGCGAGGATCTCTACACCACCGGCTGGGGCCGGTTTACGGCGCCTCGATGAAGGAAAGGCTGGTCACACTGGGACTGGCTGTCTGCGCGCTGGCACTCTTCTGGGTCTTGATGTTTCCAAAGCCGCAGACTGGCCCGAACGTACCGCGCCCGCTGACTTCGGGGTCAAACGGCGAGGGATATTTCGCGCTCTTCCGCTGGCTGTCCGTCTCGGGAGTGCCGACACTGGATCTGCATCAGCGCTTCGAGCACCTCGACAATGGCGGGCCCACCTCTCACCAGACCGGTAACCTGCTAGTCACCACCCTTCCCTATGGGTTGGTCGCGCATCAAGAGGAGTTCGCCGCCTTGGATGCCTGGGTCGCCAAAGGCAACACATTGCTGGTGCTTGCGGCGCTCGATGATACCCCGCTGTGGAGCGCGATCACCGATGATTTCGCGCCTGAGCTACAGCGATTGACGGCCATAAAATTCACGGTCAAGCGTTCGCCCAATACGAATGCCATTGCACAAGCCAAAGAAGACCTGCGCTCCATGCTCATGCCGGCGGGACGCCAAATCGAACTGCATCCCAGCGGGCGAATCGGCATCCTTGATGGCGTCAGGCGTCTCGCGACTCTATCCGCTCTGCCCTCCACTCAGTGGCAGGCCGCGGCAATGGACGCATCCCCGATATTGGAGCTGGCGCGCCGCTCGGACACCGATGATCCGGTGCTTTGGCTGAAGGCAACCGGCGCCGGGACCACCATTGTCAGTGCCTATGCCAGTCTTTTCAGCGATGGTGTGATCGGCAAGGCTGATAATGCACGCCTGATGTCCAATCTCATTGCGTGGTCGGTGCGCGATGGCGGTCAGGTCATTGTGGACGATGCCCATCAGGGCGCGATGAATGAATATGACTCGGGCCAGTTCTTTGCCGATCCCCGTCCGCATCACACACTGTGGTGGATCGTGCTGTTGTGGCTCGCTTGGGTGGTCGCGTCGCAGCCCTTGCGCGCTTTGCCACGCAATGTCGGTGGCTTGGATGAGGGCGCAATGCTGCGGGTAACAGCGAGTTCCTGGCTGGCGTACTGCGGCCGGTGACCAGCGCACAATGGCTGCTCCATGAGTTCTTTGATCGACTCCGGCGACGCCATGGACTGCCGCATGCGGACACTCCCCCCTGGGAGTGGTTGTCGGCGCAAGCCAGCATTGGCAGCGCGGCGCTGGCAGAATTGCGCGAACATTACGCCAATACACAGACGGGCCGGCGCGTGAATCTCCTTCATTTGCATCGATTCTATCGGAGATCTCAGGACACACTTCATGACCAATGCATTGCAGGATCTGGAAAGCACACTCCAAGCGCGCATCGGCGAGGTGGTATTGGGCGTCGCTCCCGCCGTGCGCGAATGACGTATTGCAGTGGCGGCACGCGGTCATGCGCTGGTTCAGGGCGTTCCAGGTTTAGGAAGACCCTGCCCGCCAAGTCCCTCGCCGGGGCGCTTGGAGGCGAGTTCAAGCGTATTCAGGGCACCTCGGATTGGATGCCGACAGATATCACCGGCACGCATCTGTTTGATGGCACGAGGAACGAGTTCATGTTTCGTCCAGGGCCACTGTTCGCGGATGTGGTGCTGTTCGATGAGGTCAACCGCGCCGGTCCGCGCACCCAGTCAGCGCTGCTCGAGGCCATGGAGGAGCGACAGGTTTCGGTCGACCGGGCCATGTTCGCTCTGCCAGCGGATTTTCTGGTCATCGCGACGCAGAATCCACGCGAGTTCGAGGGAACCTATCCGTTGCCTGAGTCACAGCTCGATCGCTTCATGCTGCGCCTGGACCTGCCGTATCCCTCGCCGGATGATGAGACGCAGGTGCTCATGCGCTATACCGGTGTGGCTGCCGAACCTGTTCGTATAGTGAGCGGCCAGATCAGGCCGAATCTGGTGCGCGAGGCGCGCGTCGCCGCAGAGCAGGTGCACATATCTCCTGAGCTTTGCGCCTACGTGCTGGCGATTGCCAAGGCATCGCGCGAACATGCGCAGCTGTCCCTGGGCCTCTCGACGCGTGGCGCTTTGGCGTTGCTGCGTGCCGCGGTATTCTCGCGGGTCTTGAAGGGACGGAATTCGTGGCCGCCGATGACGTGAAAATGGTAGCGCCGCTCGTGCTGTCGCATCGACTGATGCTCACCGGCGACGCATTGCTAGCTGACGTGACTGAGGCCAGCGTGGTGGCGCGAATACTCGAGCAGGTTCCGGCGCCGCGATGAATCTGCAGCAGAACGGTCTGATGCTGCTGCTGGCCACGGCGCTCTTGGCCATTGCGAGCCAATGGGTCGGCAATCCGGCGATGACGAATATATGGGCGCTGCCCTTGGGCTTACTCCTGCTGGGATTGGCATATGAGAGGTGGGTCTGCGTCCGCGCTGCGATGCGCTTGGCCATCAGCTCACCGATGCCATGGCCGCTGGCGCAGGAGGCCGGAGTTCGCTGGCGACTGCAACATGCTTTGCCAAGGACCCTGACAGTGATGCTGGCGCCGACGCTGCCGGAGTGCGTTGATGGCGCGACGTTGATCCGAACGGTGCAGGTGCCGGCAAACGATGGCGCAGCGATTGAACTGCCCGCCGTTTCGCGTCGCCTGGGCAAAGTCCACTGGCCGGCACAACCAGCACGGATTGCCGGACCCCTAGGGCTGGCTTGGTGGTCATGTAAAATTCTCGGCAATGGCAGCCGACCATTGTTCCGGCGATGCTGAGCCTTAAGGAAGCTGCTGTGGGCGCAGCGCTCGCGGGTAGCGGATCAGTCATACAGTCGGTCCTGGCGCGCAGGTCGAGCAGTTGCGTGACTACCGGTCCGGTGATCCGCTGCGGGTCATCGATTGGCGCGCGACGGCACGCCGCCGCCAGCTGGTAGCGCGCGACTTCGCGCAGGACCAGCACCTGGATGTAATGGTGGCGCTGGATGTCGGGCGCAGCAGCCGCGTTCAATGCGGCGAGCTGGATCGCCTGGGATCTACGTGAATGCCACTGCCCGGCTGGCCCAGCATGTGGTGGCGCAGGATGACCGTATCGGGCTGGTAGTGTTCGGCGATCAGCCCCTGGCGGTGCTGTCACCGTCGCGCGGCCATGCGGGTGTGATGCGCGTGCGCGAACTTCTAATACACTGCACCCCAGTCGACCGACTCCAACGTCATTCATGCCGCCTCCCAAGTTCTGAAGCGGGTACGGCAGCGCAGCCTCGTCGTGCTGATGACCGACACCGATGATGCAAGCTCCGAGGGCCAGCTCGTCGCCGCGCTGCGGCTACTGCGGCCGCGCCATCTGCCCTTCGTGGTAGCGCTGAGCAGCTCAATCCTGGCGCGATTGCCGATCAGGCACCGGAGGACTGGCTCGATCCATGGCTTTCCTTGGCAGCCGCGCATGCACTGACTCAGCGTGAGCGCGGTATCCGTGCCCTGCGGGCGACTGGCGCGCAGGTGGTTTGAGCCGCCCCGGCCGATTTTGAACGAAGCTATTTGAAAACTATGTACGATTCAGGCAGCAGCGGCGGATCTGAAAAACCACCCCGATAGCACGGCGAACATGAGGCCGAGATTCGCCAGACCGATGATCAGGCGTAATGGCCAGCCAATGGCGGCATCCGGGAGACAAAACCCTCGATCAGGCCGCAAATGACCAGCAGCGGGATGAGCGCGGCGAAAAGCCGCGCAATTTTTGCGGTGCACTGCTGCAGCGACTCGCGCCGGTTCGTCAGCTTCGGACGGATCAGCGACTCACCCAGGACCACCCCCGCGGCGCCGCCCAGACAGATCATCGACAGCTCGACGGTGCCGTGAGCGAAGATGAACTTCAGCAGATCCCCGTCCAGGCCATGGTACGGGTAAACGCGAAGACACCGCCCAGCATCAGCCCGTTGTTCGCAATGACATAGAATGTACCAAGGCCATAGAAAATCCCCGCCACACAGGCAAATATCGTAACGACGATATTGTTGGTGAAAATTCGCACGGACAGCAGCGAGGAGGGTGTGACATTGAGAATCCCGTCGGTCCACAGTGCACCGTGCTCCACGTGTTGAATCATGTCGGGACTTGCCACAAGGTTCACCAGCGTGGGCCAGGTGTGGATCAGCCACCAGCCGGCCCCGACGCTCAGTGCAAAGAGCAGCCAGGTGCCGACGAGTGCCGGCTTCAGTTCCTCCACGGTTTCGGGAATCTCCACCGCGTATAGATGCCGCAGCGATGCGAGCGTATGGCGGGGCTCGCGGTTTACGATGGCATGCAATGAGGCGTACAGGGTTTCCAGTGCCAGCGTGATGGAGCTGCCGGGCAGCGCCTTGCGAGCGCTGGCCACATCACGTGCGAGACTGCGATAGCCATCCAGTGCCTGCAGCGCATCCTGCCGCGACAGCCGTCCGCGCCTCCAGGTCAGAACCGCCGCTCCGAGGCGGCTGCCAGACAGCGGAGCGCTGCGCCAGCCACGACGGTGTCCTGGCACCGACGTCACGTTGAGTCTCCTGACAGTGCGCGGCGCAGGCGCTGCTCCAAGACCTGGTCATCGAGTGTATCCGTGGTCACCGGCTGATAGGGTTGCCCGGCCGTCGTGGCGATGCGCGTGAGCAGTTCGCGGCCAAGCTGCCGCCGCACCGAGGGTTGCAGCTCCCTCCAGCGCAGCAGCAGGTCATTGCCCAGCGCCACGGTCGCGGCGTCCACCGTGGGATTCAAGGCCAGCGATCCCAACTGCGCCAGGGCCTTCGCTTCCTCGCCGCCGTCGTGGACCAGCAAGGTACCGGCGGCCAGGTCGCCCAGGCGCACGCGCTGCGCTGAGAAAATCGTCGTACAAAGTCCGACTCCGTAAAACGCCGGCAGGCTGTCAATGAGCCGGAACGCATTGCGGATCAAGAGCGCGAGCACCGAAGGAGTGCCTCCTTGTCGGTTGACAATGCGCACGCCGGCCATGCGCTTGCCGGGCGTGCGTCCGCGCATCGCAACCTCCAAGAGCGGATGATAGAAAAAGTAGATCACCAGCGCCGGTCCCACTGAGATGATGCCGGCCGCCGCCATGGACTTCACCTTCAGGAACGAAAACCCCGTCTGCAGATAAGCGGCTACCGCGAACCAGGTGAGCGCCAGCAGCAGTCGGATATGCCAGTCAATGATGAAGGCATAAGAGCGGCTGCCGGGGCCGGCGATGGCCAGCTCCACATCGACCCCGGTCGGGGTGGTGACGACCAGTGCGTCGCTGTTCATGGCCGCAAGATGGGCTTACGGCAGAAATTCAGCGCCTGGCGGTTTGCCGTCGATCCACAGCGGCGAGGGATCCCAGTGTTCGGCAATCATGCCTTTGTCGTTGATGCGGAACATGTCGAACCAGGTCGTGGAATAGATATGGTTCGGATCCTTGGTATCGCGCATCTTGCGGATGGTGCTGACCATGACAAATGGCCCGTCGGCGACGATGTTGATGACATGCATCTTCATGCGCGGCTCGATGGGCAGCGGCGGCCCTTTCTTGCTGAACAGCGCCACGAACGCCGCGCGGCCCGAGGGGACGTTGGGGTTGTGCTGGAGGTAGCCCTCATCCATGTACCGGGGCGCCTGGTCGAGGTGGCGGCCCTCGTACACGATGCGCCAGAAGTCGAACACGAACTTCTTGTTGCGCGCCAGATGTGGATTCTGGTCCTTGAGCATCGACAGCTGATCGGGGTTCTCGGTGGGGGCCACCTGGGCGCGAAGGGCTCCCATGGGCGCTGCCATGAATATAGCGGTCAGCAGGGCGGCGGGCAGGATGCGTGTGAGGGTCACTTTGTAGACTCCAGCCGGATCAGGAGGATGGCGGCTGATTCTACCGGTTGACGACTCAATCGAGTACTGTTCGCAGGCGCTGATAGCCGCTGCGGGACATGGGCAAGTGGCTGCCATCGCTCAGGAACACCTGCCAGCTGTCCTTCGCGTAGGGCTCGATCCGGGCAATGCGTTCCACGTTCAACATAAATGAGCGGTGAATGCGCACGAACCGGGTCGGGTCCAGCTGCGTTTCCAGCTGCGCCAGCGTCTGCTGCTTGCGATAGCGCTTGCCCCCCGCGGCGAAGACCAGGTAATCATCCTCGGCCTCGATGAAATCCACCGTGTGAGTGCCCAGGACGTGCACGCGCGTGCCCTCCCGGATCACCACCCGCTCCAGCCACTGCCCCGGGGGCCGGGCGGCGAGGGCGACCTGGCTGCTCACGGCGGCACGCGTCGGGGAGCGGATCGTGCAGGCGCTCGCGGGCACGACGCAAGCGCCTGCAGCAGACGCGCCGGCTCGATCGGCTTGAGCAGATAGTCCACCGCGTGGATCCGAAAGGCCTGCACGGCAAACTGGTCGTGTGCGGTCACGAAAATCACCGCCGGCGCGCGCGCTCCCAGCAGTTCCATGACCTCGAAGCCCGATAGCTTCGGCATCTGCACGTCTAGCAGCATGAGGTCACAGGGCAGCTCTTCAGCCATCTTCACCGCATCAAAGCCGTTGGCCGCCTGACCGGCGATCTCGACATCCGCCACGCTGGCGAGCTGCTCCACCAGGTAGGAGCGCGCCAGGGCTTCATCATCAACGATCAGGATGCGCACTGGCTGCCTCCATCGGTGAAGCGGGCAGCGCCAGCAGGACCCGGAACAGTCCCGGCGTGTTCTCCACATCCATGCTCGCGCGTATGCCGTACATGGACTCGAGGCGACCGCGGACATTGGCCAGCCCCAGACCCGTGCTGCGCGGAGGCGGGACGATCCGCATCACAGGTGTTCTCCACGACGATATCCAGCAAGTGGCCACGAACTTTCGCGCGCACCGTGATATCCCCACCCGTCGATCAGGTGCGCAATGCCATGGTGCACGGCGTTTTCGACCAGCGGTTGCAGCAGCAGGGCGGGTACGCGCATGGGCATGGCTTCCGCCGTCACCTCCACCCTGCGCCGCATTCGATCGCCAAAGCGCACCTCCTCGATCGCGAGGAAGGTCTCGATCAATGTGAGCTCATCGGACAGCGCTATCGTCTGCTGTGCGCTGAATTTGAGACTCTTGCGGAAGAAGTCGGCCATCAGCAGGCACATGCGCCGCGCAGCGATGGCATCCGAGCCGATCAATGCCGCCACTGAATTCAAGCTGTTAAACAGGAAGTGCGGATCGAGTTGGCGCCGCAGGAAACTCATCTCGGCCTCGCGTGCATAGGCGCGCAGCTCCAAGGCACGCCGTTCCGCGTCGCGCGAGCGCTCCGAGGCGGCTGACGAGGACAGGCCGAGCATGGCCAGCAGCACGCCGACGCAGCCGGCGAACACCAGCAGCGGCATCAGGGTACCGGGATCAACCAGCGGCGGCTGGTCAAAGGCTTTCAGTACCCGCATCCATAGTGTCGCCGCCCCCAACCACACTGACAGCAGCACGAAGCTCGTGCCGGTCCAGGTGCCTATCAGCCGCCAGGCCGGCACTTCGTCCGCCGCCATGCCCCGCACCAGGTACCAGCAGGGCAGACATTGCAGCCCCATCAACACGGCGAGCGGAATGGCGAAGAGTTCAGCCCAATGCAGCGCCGCCTCACCGGTCACCGCGATGATGCCGGCCAAGAGGGCGCCGAAGGTGACCCATAACAGCAGGTAGCCGAGAAGTCGACCGCGGAAACTCAGGATCGGGTGCATCAGTCCTTGATCTCAACCGCTCCCATCAAGGCCATTCCCTGGATGATGAGGTGCTTGGTCGCCGGCAACGTGGACGGCCGGCGCTTGTCAGCGCAGGCGCCCATCAGCGTGGCCACCTTTACGGTCACGTCCCAATCGCGTGGCACGAAGATCTCGACCCCGCCCATCAGCGAGAATACGTCGATCGTCGCAGTGTCGCCCGCCATGGCTGTATTGGACATGTCGAGCTTGATCCCGCCCATCACAGCGGTGAGCGTCGCGCCCTCGAAGGGCACCGAGGGACGAAGTTCGGAGCCTGAGAACACCGCGAACGTGTGGATGTAGGCATTACCTACGCCTTCGGGCATGGGTCGGTTGAAGGCCCTCCACACCACCGAGCCACCGGCCAGCACCAGCATCAGCGGCCCGATGACGGCCCAGAAGTGGATCTTGATCCATTGCTGCTGGGTCGCGAAGCCCCACGCGCCCACGAACATGAGCACCAGCCCAAGCAGCACCTGATCGTGTCGACGGCGCGCCAGCATCACGGCGCCGAGGATGAAGAGCACCACGGGACCAAAGTTGCGAAACACATAATGTGAATCGATCAGGCCCAGGTTCCCTCCCAAGAGGATCGCCCCGGCGGCGATGATCAGAATGCCGATGATGGCGACGCCAAAGGCGCGGGCGCGGACATCTTCGGGATTGGTGGAATGAGTGGGGTACATACAGCCTCCTTGCGGCTGACGGCGACGTTACCGGCCACCCCTCAGGGGTTCCACAGCCTACCGGCCAATTGCGGCCCGCTACCGGTAAAACCGCCGGATTTTGAGCGCAACGGCGTCACCCATCGCCTTGGGAAGTCGCTTCAATCTTGGCTAGCCGACAGGCTATGCAGTTGTGGTAGCATGCCGCCCCCGCAGCGGCAGGTGCCGCTGGCTCAAGAGGAGCCTGACGGCCCCCGGTTTCGGGTCCGCGGAAACTCCTTCCGGTGTAACTGTTTGATTACATTGGCACTTTGAGCCGGCCCGAAACGGTCGCGGCAGCCAGCATTACGCGCCTGTAGCTCAGTTGGATAGAGTACTTGGCTACGAACCAAGGGGTCGGGAGTTCGAATCTCTCCAGGCGCGCCACGAATTTGCGGGAATAGAGCCTCCAAGTTAACCGGTCCTCCTGCGATGCCATATGCTTTCGAAGTATTCGAAGAGGCGGTGCTGCTCACTGTTTCTGCCACTCGATCAGACCCGAAAGCTCGAGCCAGGAGGAGGGCGTGCTAATCCGCACGCTCTTGTGACCGAGCCAGTCCGGGCTGTCCTCCAAGGCGCGCTTCCCCAAGAATCCAGACATCGAGATAAGGTGAAGATTATCCGCCACGGCGATATCAGGACATCATGTGCGGGCTGCCTACGGCAGCGAGTATGGCGAAGCATTGCCCTGGCCCTAGCGCTTTACAGCCAGGCGCACGCGGGGAATCCAACCCAGGGGGCGGCGATCTTCAGAGCCACGTGCGGCGTTTGTCACATAGCGCGCAGCGATGCCTCGCGCGCGGACTTGGCCACGCGAATCGGCCCGAACCTGTGGGGAGTGGTCGGCCGCAAGGCGGGAACCTCCAAGGGCTTTAGCTATTCCTACGCCATGCGTTCATGCGGCCTCATCTGGACGGACGATCAGCTGCGCCGCTATATCGCTGAGCCACAGAAGACCGTGCCTAATGTGCGCATGGGTTTCACGGGTTTGAAAAATCCCAAGGAACGTCGAGGACGTCGTCGCGTACCTGAACACGCTCAGATGAGGCGACAGATTACCGAGGCGAATTATCCGTAGAGTTGTCCGAGATAGGCAGTCAGCCGGCCCATAATCAGCACCCCCGCCCACACCACGCACATCAGGGCCGCGAAGCGCACCCCGGAGATCGGAATCGTGCCCGAGGCTTCCCAGCTCGGCAGCTCACGGCGAAGGTAGCGTTGGTAGAAAATGGTCAGGATCACCCCGATCACCACCAAGGAAAACTTGCCGTCGAACACGCCATCCGTCACATAGCGCACGGGTTTGGTCAGCCACAAGGTCGCGCCGCTCAGCACCTGGCAGGTCACGCCAACCCAGATGAATGGGAAGAAGCCCCGGATTGAATTGAGGGGGATGGTGCGGAAAAAACCGAACAAGCGCAGACCCATGATGAAGATCAGGCCCACCACGGTCGCATTGCCGAACGCGTGGATTGTCAGGGCAAGGGCCCAGCCCCACCCTTCGCGGACCCAGTCCGCATAGGCCGAATCCTGCAGATATTGCAGAAAATGTCGCACGTCATCCCCTCCACGAACCTTGCCTGTTGAATAGGGGCGAGCTTAGCGGTCAGCCAAATCCACGGCCCTATTCAGAAAGTACACGGCCACGAATACTCCGCCCAAAACACACGCGCTGACGGCAACCACCAATAAGAATAGCGCCATCGACGAAAACTGCAGGGAGTGCAGAAAATGTAGCACGTCATCCCCTCCACGAAGCTTGTCTGTTGAGCAGGCAAAGCCTACTGGTCAGCCTGTTCCACGGTCCGATTCCGACAGTACATGGATGCAGGTGTGTCACAGCGTCACATAAGGAAGCAGACGGCCGCCCATGATCACAATGATCCAAGAGGCAAACACCAGCACGGCAACGGCTTTCGAGCCGACGCTTGCATCATCGCCGGCCTTCACGAGCCACAGGTCATCCGACACCGAAAAATACAACACCGCTATGGCGCCGATCGGCAGGAAGAACATCTTGGGCCAGAAGGATGGCTCGTTCACATAGCGTCCGGTGTCGGCCATCAGCATCAACATGCCAGTAAATACGTTCATCACCACGCCGGCAACGCCGAGCGGCAGCAGCCGATGAACGGCCGAGAACGGCATAGATTTGAACGCGCCAAGGATGCGTAGGCACACCACCATTACTGTGACGAACACCAGCGTGTACCCGAAGAAGTGGACGGTCTGCCATGGCACGAACCAGATCACATTGTTGATCGTTTGTTCGGTCATCACGCTCCAGCCCATGTTTGGATCGGTACGCAGCAGATCACTCGCCGCGCGGATCTCGGGGTGATTGATGTAGCCGCCGTGGATGCCGGTCTCGGTCAGGACGGCGAGGGTGATGAGGGCGAGCACCAGAACCACGGATAGAGAAGTCTTGGAGTAACGGGCCAGATAGCGATAGCGCCAAAGCTCGAGCCAGGCCGTAACACCGGTGGCACCCAGGCCGAATAGTGAGACCAATGCCCAGTCGCGGTGGGCGTTAATCATCGCCTTCGAGATGCCCACGACCGGCGGCGCGGTGAGAGAGAACATCGCTGCAGCGCCGGTGACATAGGTCGGCGCGCCGAGGATGCCGCAAATGACAAAGGTCAGCAAACTCGCGCGCTTCATACCCGCGTTGTCACGGGCCAGGCCGACGATGAAGAACAAAAGCGCGAACACAAAGCCCACGGTCGGGAAATGGTTGAGAATTACGTGGATGTGCGCCCAGGTGGTGGGAGTGCCGCCCTCGGCCGGCGTCGGGAAGTTGAATTCACGGTGGTTGATATCCCAGCCGATCCAAGCGGCGGCGGCCGTCACGGTAAGCGTGACGCTCTGCAGGCACAGCACCGTAATGAGCGCGGCACCGGAAACCTTAGGCAAGTGGCGGGCGCGCCAGAGCGTGATCCACGCTATCAGGCCAGCGATGGCCAGGGCAGTGATTGCTGCGAGCGACCATGTGTAGTGTTCATGGACCTGAAACTTGGAGATGGCGGACCGGCCGGTCAGTTGGGGCACGGACCCTTCGCCAGTGATATAGCTTGGCAGGGCCAGAACGCCCAGGCAGCCAAACACAAACAGACAGATTCTCGTGAAAAATTCATTGTTCGTGACCAGTGCAGCCACATAGAGTGCCAGGACGAAGATCAGCCCCACCGAAGGGAAGACGGTGACCAGGAGGTGAAAGTGCGATTGCATTTGCGTTCTCTCGTCCTAACTTATTCTGATCCGACAAGATTGCGACGTGGAACGAGCCATCGGAATTGAAAGCCCTTTCGTTGTAGTGGAAACCAAGGCGTCACCCAACTTCCAAGCCAAAGGCCATCGACCGCGAGGCGAAGGGAAACCGAATTGCATGCATGTGTCAATGGAAATCTTCCGATCGGACCGAGGAGCGGCGGTGGCGCTCAATTGACGCAATGTGCCAAAACTAGACGGTTACGAAAAAGGCAGTGCTGAAACAAGATTTCGTGCCACTCGGACGAACCAAGGGGGTCGGGTATTCCAATCTTTCCAGGCGCGCCCTTCCATCAAGTCCGTACACTGACGTGTAATCAGCCCCAGCCCTGAAGTCGGCCCTCCCAGCATGATGCTGATGCTGACCCTGCAGCCCGCGCACCCGTCAATCGCGGGCCGTCAGCTCCCCGACCAACCCCTGAGCGCCGTAGACGTTGCGCAATGCCTCGGTGATGGACGCAGTGGAGACGGAGACGGCGCGGTTCACGCGGTCCTCAAATCCGAAAGCGCCCCCCAGGCTGAGGATGTTGCCATCGAAGACAGTCCCGACCACGTGGCCCTCCGCATCGATGGCCGGCGAGCCGGAGTTGCCGCCGATAATGTCATTGTCACTGACGAAGTTGAGCACAGTACGGGGATCCACTTTGCCCTGCGCATTTTGCCAGCGAGGCGTCAGTGCAAAGGGGAACTGGCCCGTGGCCCGGTCCCACAGACCCGAGAGGTAAGTGAAGGCTGGCACCGCCACGCCGTTTTGGGTCCAGCCCGCGACCTTGCCGTAGGACAGCCGCACCGTGAAGGTCGCGTCTGGATATACCTTGGTGCCATAGATCGCGAAGCGCGCGTGCGCGATTTTCTGCTGCGCCTGCTCAACGGGGCCGGAGACTTCGCCTTCGTACAGCTTGCGCACGGCACGGCTGTCCGCGTCCGTTGCGAGCACGAACCGGATCATGGGATCGTCGGAGGCCTGAATTGCCTGCAGGCCGCCCTCCCACAGCGTCTTGCGGACCGCGGCATCGCCCAATTTGGAGGTGGCAAGCCGCGCCGCGAGGGTCTCAGGTGAATCCTTGCCCAGGAAGAGGCGAGTGTCGGGAGAATCCGCCGTCAGATTCTCCCGTAGTTTGGACAGCCAGAACGCCAGCTTCAACTGTTCCAGCTCCGCGTAGACGGGCTGCGGATCGAGGAGAGTCTTCGACAACTGTGCCAAGCGGCTGTCGTTGAATTCTCGAAGGCGCTCGCCGTCGGGCTTCGGCCGCTCCTGTGCCCCACGCACGAGGTCGCGCGCATATTCGAACAGATTAGAGAGATAGCCGGCCCGTGACTCCAGCTCAGTGTAACGGGAATAGAGTTCCTTCATATGGAGCTGGGCTTTCGCAATGCTGCTCCACGGATCGCCGACTTCGGCGGCCAGCGCCGGATTCTTGGCTATGCGCGCCCTAAGTTCCCGCTCCGCGACGCGCTTGGTGGCAATCAACGCGGAGTCCACCAGCGCCTGCTCCTCACCGCGATTGGCCTTGAAGGAATTCTCGACGTTGAACAGATTACGATTGGCGATTCGAGCGTGCTCCGGACTCTCGGCCGTGAAGCGCAGCAACTGCCCGCGCAGTTCGGAGTACATGATGAGGATCTGGGGAAAACCGAGATCGCGCAGCGTCACTAGCTGATCCGCGGTCAGCAGCCGTTGCGTTGTACCGGGATTGCCCGCGACGAACAGCGGCGCACCTTCCTTGGGCGGCAGAATGCTCCACTGCAGATGGTCGGGCGTTGCCGCAGGTTTCCCGTTCTCATAGAGACGCACGAACGAGCAGTCAAGGTCGTAGCGGGGAAAGTTGAAGTTGTCGGGATCGCCCCCGAAGAAGGCTGTATTACCCTCGGGTGCAAACACGAGGCGCACGTCGGTATACTTGCGGTAGTTGTACAACTTGTACTGGCCGCCCTGGTACAGCGTTACTACCTGGCAGCTATACTTATCTTCCTTGCCGGCGCAACCCTCCTTTTCAATGGCCGCGATTTGCGCATCGCGCGCCTTGAGGAACTCATCGCCGCTTTTGCCTGCGACCGCAGCGATCACCCGGTCAGTTACGTCGTCGATACCAGCCAGCACCTCCGCGACCATGCCGGCGCAGAGCATCTCATCCTCGCGCCGCGTCGCCAGGAAGCCGTCCTTCACGTAATCCTGGCTAGTGCTTGAGTGCTGCTGTGCACAATTGCGGATGCAGTGATGATTGGATAGGACGATGCCGTTGGCGGTGACGATGGAGGCCGAACAGCCCGTCGACAATCGCACGGTCGCACCGCGCACGTGATCCAACCAAGCCGGATCGATGTCTACGCCGTATTTCGCCTTGACTGCTGCGGAGGGGAAATTATCGAAGGTCCACATGCCCTCATCGGCGCGAGCGGGGCAAGTCAGGGAGCATGCCAGCATCGCTACAGCAAACAGAGACAAGGCCGGCCGTTCAGCGTTGCATATTTGCATGATGTGCCCTTTGGAATTGAAACTGGCTACCCGAGTGTAGAGAAAGGCGATTTGCGGGCGCAATAACTCCAAAGAATGAGAATACCGCTGAATGCGGACTTGCGTTTCATGATCTGAAATCGGCGCGGCTGGGCCACTACTGCGGTCTTACTTCGATGATCGATACGAGGTCTCCGGCGACGGGAATGATCCGCTCACACCGCAACCCCGCGCGCTCCGACAGTCTCGCCCAGTCGAGTGCGCTACGTTCCTTGCCCTGCGTGACGGCAAGCATGTTGAGATCACTCATCAGGCGGCTCTCAAGTTCGCGGTCTGCCTGATCGATGACATTGGGCAAAGTAAACTCAATGATCAAAACGCATCCGTTCGCAGGCAGGACCGACCGACAGTTGCGTAATATGGCGACGGACATTTCGTCGGTGTAGCCGTGCAAGACGTGTTTGAGCACGTATACATCGGCGCCGCGCGGCACCTCCTGCAGCAGGTCGGCGCGGAGGAGTTCGCACCGCCCGGCCATGCGGCTTGATGCGAATCGAGGTCTGGCAGCCTCGATCGATTCGGCCCTATCGACCAGCATGCCCCGTGTTGTGGGATATGCTTCCAGAATCGCCTCGATCAGCGCGCCGCCGCCGCCGCCCAAATCGGCGACCGTGCCGGCCGCCGAGAAATCCCAGGCCCGTGCGATCGGCATGTAATCCTGGGCCGGCGACGTTCCCATCACCGCGCGGAAGACTGCCCCGGCCTCCGGGTCCTGCGTCCAGCGCGTCTTGATTTCGGGACGCACCGCTGAAGCGGTCTGTCCCGTGCGGACACACTCGGTGAGACACGCCCAGTTTTCCGCGAGCAGATCTGCCCAGAAAATGACCCCCGCCCAAGCCGAATCGGGCACATCCTTGCGCAACGGTTTACCGAAATCAGTCAGTACGAAACTGCCGGGCCCGCGCTCGCGAACGACGCCCATGCTGGCGAGTGCCCGCAACAGACGATGAAGCGCGGAAACATCCGCCTTGCAGACGGCAGCGAGATCGGTAACAGTCATCTCACTGTCTCTCAGCGCGTCCGCGACACCGAGGCGCGCGGCGGCGCACAGGGCGCGGCTGCGCTGATAGCCCATTGCAATTTCGACAAGCTGCCTGTTCAGTCCTGCCACGGCGGTCTTGGCCATTTGTCAGTCCTCCTAACTTTTCAGTCGCCACCCGGTCCGCAGCATCCACGAGACGGTCAGCAGACACACAAACAGGAACGCCGCGATGAACCCCAGACTTACCACGATGCTCACGTCCGACAGACCGTAGAAGCTCCAGCGAAAGCCGCTGATCAGATACACGACCGGATTGAACAGGGTAACCGTGCGCCAGACCGGGGGGAGCATATCGATGCTGTAGAAGCTGCCACCGAGGAACGTCAGGGGTGTGACCACCAGCAGCGGCACGATCTGCAGTTTCTCCCAGCTGTCGGCCCAGATGCCCAGCATGAAACCGAACAGACTGAAGCTCACCGAAGTCAGTACCAGAAAGGCGATCATCCCCAAGGGATGCTGGATGTGCAGCGGCACGAACAAGGTCGATGTCAGCAGGATCACCAGACCGATCAGCATCGACTTGGTGGCCGAGGCGCCGACATAACCCAGCAGAATTTCCGGTGTCGATACCGGCGCTGAGAGCAGCTCGTAGATCGTTCCAGCCCATTTCGGCATGTAGATGCCAAAGGAGCCATTGCCGACGCTTTCCGTGAGCACCGACAGCATGATCAGGCCGGGCACGATGAAGGCACCATACGGCACCCCGCCGATCTGTGACATGCGCGACCCGATCGCGGAGCCGAACACCACGAAGTAGAGCGAGGTCGTGAGCACCGGTGCGCCGATGCTCTGCACCAGGGTGCGGAAGGTCCGCGCCATCTCAAAGTGGTAAATCGCCTTCACGGCATGCCAGTTCATGCCGCACCTCGAACCAGGGAGACGAAAATCTCCTCCAGCGAGCTTTGGCTGGTCTCGAGGTCGCGGAACGTGACGCCCGCCTCGCCAAGCTGGCGCAGGAGCCCGGTGATGCGCGCCCGGCCGCCCTCATTCTCGAAGGAGTAGACCAGCGTCATGCCATCCGCGCTGAGACTCAGTCCATACTCGTCAAGCACCGCGGGGATATTGGCCAGTGGCTCCGCCAGGTGCAACGTCAGCTGCTTGCGCCCGAGTTTCTGCATCAGAGTCGCCTTGTCCTCGACCAGAATGAGTTCGCCGCGACTGATGACCCCGATGCGGTCGGCCATCTCCTCGGCCTCCTCGATGTAATGAGTGGTGAGGATAATCGTGACGCCCGAATCCCGCAGAGCGCGCACGACATTCCACATGTCGCGACGAAGTTCCACATCCACGCCGGCCGAGGGCTCATCCAGGAACAGCAGCCGTGGTTCGTGGGAAAGCGCTTTGGCGATGAGGACGCGGCGCTTCATGCCCCCGGACAGGGTCGCGATCTTGGCGTCCTTCTTGTCCCACAGCGACAGGCTGCGCAGGATTTTCTCCAGGTGCGTCGGATCGGGGCGGCGGCCGAATAGGCCGCGGCTGAAACTCATCGTGGCCCATACCGTCTCGAAAGCATCCGTGGTGAGTTCCTGGGGAACCAGGCCGACTGCTTGCCGCGCCGCGCGAAAGTCCCGCACCACGTCGTGTCCATCGACCTTGACGCTGCCCGAGGAAGGGGTTACCAGGCCGCAGGAAATGCCGATGAGCGTCGTTTTGCCGGCCCCGTTCGGTCCCAGCAGGGCAAAGATCTCGCCGCGACGGATGTCCAGCGTCACCGAGCGCAGTGCCTGATGGCCCGTGGCATAGGTCTTTGTCAGCTTCTGCACGGAGAGTATGTTGTCCATATCGCGTAGATTACCTTCAAACGGGGAGAAATCATGACGACACGCAATAGCGTCCTGCCGGCCGCGGTGCACGAGTACCTGCTATCGGTGTCCTTGCGCGAAGCCCCGGTGCTGGCAAGGTTGCGCGCGGCCACGGCGCCCAGAGCCGAGGCCGAAATGCAGATCGGCGCCGAGCAGGGTCAGTTCATGGCGCTGCTGGTGCGACTGATCGGTGCGCGCCGCTGCATCGAGCTGGGGACATATACCGGCTACTCCGCGCTGGCGGTCGCTCTGGCGCTGCCGCCGGATGGCAGCCTGGTGGCGTGTGATGTGAGCGATGAGTTCACCCGCATCGGGCGCCCCTTCTGGCGCGAGGCGGGGGTGGAAGCGAAGATCGATCTACGACTGCAGCCGGCCCTTAAGTCGCTGGATGAACTGCTGGCGCAGCCCGGTGGACGCGGCAGCTTCGATTTTGCTTTTGTCGATGCCGACAAGGGCGGCTATATCGCCTACTACGAGCGACTGCTGCAGCTGGTGCGTCGCGGCGGCTTGATCGCCGTCGACAATACACTGGGTGTGTCCGGCCAATACGTCACCGATCTCAAGACTGCATCGGCCGATGCCATCCGGGCATTCAACGCCCATGTGAGCCTGGACACCCGCGTCGACATCTCGATGCTGCCGCTCGGCGAAGGCCTGACGTTGCTGCGGGTGCTGTAGCCCTAGGTACGCTCGGCTGGTCCGCGATCCCCATCAATGGTTAGCCGCGGATCGCGCTGGGCGCGGGTATTTTGTGCGCTTAGCGAGGGCCGTGACCGACGTACAGCCCTCGGCCGCGCCGCTTTTCGGCTAACCGCAGGCTGTCGTCCCACTGCAGGGCTGATGGCGGCGGAACCAAGCCGGATCTCACGAAGAATTCTCCCTGAAAACTCCGACGATTAGGCCACGTCAACCGAGTGGCGCAGGCAGTTATGGAGCATTCACCGAGCCCGGGGACGGTTGCGGATGAGTTGCCGACTCTGCAGCAGCGCCGAGGTGTGCAACATCAGGAATATCGGCACGAGGAATACCGGGATCAGCAGCAGCGGCAGTGTCGCCATCGACGCAGTGCTGACCTCACCGGCGCTTCGCGTGGCCAACAGGGCACTCAAGGTTCCGAGGCTGAGGGCGACCACCAGGTCCAAAATGCCGAACAGATTCCAACGGATGAACTTGGCACTGGTGGCGAAGCCAGGTTCCCGCAGCAGTCCCAGCAGCATCCACGGAGCCGTGACGCCGACGGCCATGTCGCCGAGGCCGGCCGGTAGGGCGAACATCGCCGGGAGCACGTGGTGGGCAAAAAGAGCGAGCAAGCCTAGCCCTGCCCAGCGCCAGGCTTGTATTGCCGCGATGAGACGCAGGTCGAGGGCGAGCACGAAGTCGCGAAACGATCGCGAGAGCCACATTGATGCGAAGAACAGCAGCAGCGGCACAGCGGCGCCGATCGCGATGGGCAGGGGCGGTGAGCCGGGAGGGTTGGTAAAGGCGCCGGCAGCACCGAATGAGACGACGACCAGAAACCACACAGCCAATACCGTGGCGACCGCCAAGAGCATACCGCGACGCCCGTTGGGTTCCGTCGCGGCGGGCTCGGGAAGAACCAATGTTGCCATGACGCACTCCTTAGTCACTTGCATTTTGCAAGTATATGGGCAACGTAGCACAATGACTTGCACTCTGCAAGTGACTCGCCGTTGAGGCGCGGAGATCGACCCATGAATACCGCGAAACCAATTACGCGTTCTGCCTGTGCGATCGCAAACTCGCTCGACATTCTGGGAGACAAGTGGTCACTGTTGGTGGTGCGCGACCTGTTCCATGGCAAGCGTACCTATAGCGAACTCGCGCGCTCGCCGGAGCGCATTCCGACCAATATTCTGGCGGATCGCCTGGTCCGGCTCGAACAGGCGGGCATCGTCGCCAGCAATCCTTATCAGCAGCGTCCGGTACGCTACGCCTACACGCTAACGCCGAAGGGGCGCGCGCTCGGGGACGTTTTGCTCGCGTTCGTGCGCTGGGGCAAACAGCACATCCCGGGTACGGTGGCCATGAACCAAGCACCGGCGGACGGCGAGATGCCGGTGTCGGGGAGCCCACGGCGGCCGGGCTCGCCGCGCAGCCGTTAGGGCGCTGCCCGATGGTTGCCGTACGGCGTTGTCACGGCGTCTTGAGCAGCGCTTACGGATCATCGATCGGCGCGTCTTCGCCGATCTCCCCCACCATCATGCCGCCAAGGGTGGCGGCGTAGGCGCCCGCCGACAGTGCCTCGCAGACTTATGGATGGTCGATGACGAGGTGCCTGCGTGGTAATTCGCTTCGGCAAGTCCTAGCGTGATGGCAACCTGAGGAGATTGGCAATGAAAACAGCGAAGGGATTGGGAAGTCTGTTGTTGGTTGGCGCGGCCTGCGGCACGCTTTTCGCCCAAGGTGTTCGCCCCGAGCTGAAGCCCATCGCCTTCAGCACCCTGGATAGCAACAAGGATGGTCGGATCTCGTTGGAAGAAGCTCGCGCCGCTCCGGATCTATATGCATCGTTCGACATGCTCGACCTGAATCACGATGGTTTTCTGTCGCCGGTGGAATTTCAGGCCTGGCCGCGAGCGCTGAAGACGAATGTCGCGGCCCGCGATCCGACCACCGGACCGAGTGGCAGTGCCGGTGCCCAGCACATGCCACCGACGAACTGACGCCCGACCCAGGCGCCCCCCAGGCCTTGCATACCTCGAACTTATAGGTATAAGATACCTCTAACTAAGAGGTATCTCATGGCGCGCGAAACTAATCCTAATTTCATGGCGGGGGTGCCCGAGCTGATGATTCTGCGCCTGCTGCAGAAGCATGAAATGTATGGCTATGAGATCGTTCAGCGGGTACGGGCCGAAACCGGTGACATCGTCAGTTTGGGTGAGGGCGTCGTCTATACCGTACTGCACGCGCTGGAGCGCGAAGGCGCGCTCAGCTCGCGGCGCAAGACGGTCGAGGGTCGGAGCCGCATTTATTACGCCGTAACGGTGACGGGGCTGCGCCGCTATCGCGATCTGGCGACAACCTGGACCACACTAGCCGGTGCCATTCAATCGGTACTGAAAGGAGACCGCCATGCCGTTGCCATTTGAGGGTGTGCGCGAACAGCTGTTGCGCGCCGGTATTGCGCCGCGTCACGTGAGTCGCTATGTCACCGAATTGCGCGAGCATCTGGCGGATCTGACGCAGCAGCAGCGCACGTCCGGCCTAGACGCCACGCAAGCGGCCGATCGCGCCCTGGCGCTGATCGGCACCGATGCGGAATTGGCGCAGGCGATGATCGCCAAGGACCCGCCGCGCTCGCTGGCGGCGCGCGCGCCGTGGCTGGTGTTTGCGGTGTCGCCGGTGGTGCTGTGGGCTGCGCTGATCTGGACGATCGACTCTTCAATGATGCGTCTGCTGTGGCCGGTTGGTTCGCTGACAGACGCCGCGAGGCGGGAGAGCTATCTCGGCCTTATCGAAGTCGCGGGTTTCATCGCCAATTACCTGCTAGGCGCACTGCTCGCGGCCGGATGCATTACGATCGCGCTGCGCCAGCGCCTGCAGTCGCCCTCAGTTTGGGTTGGTCTGGGCCTGATCGCGCTGCTGAGCGGTCTGTTCGGCTTCCACATGAACCCGATGTCCTACTCGGCGGTAGGCTTCATCTATGTGGACGGACGGGTGAGTCCCGCGGCGACGTTCGCCGTGGCGGGAGTGCGCGCTGCAGTGTTGTTTGGCTTCGCAGCCGCGGCCTATCTCGCATTGCGGATGCGTGCCGTACCGGTTGCAGCTTAGACCCTGAGGAGCTGCGATTGGCCGCGTGGCGTCAACAGGCGCGCCGCCGCGGGGCGCGCCTGTTGCCCGGTCTCTCAAACCCCATCAGAACGTGGCGCGCACGCCCAGTTTCCAGGTCAAGCCGTAGGTGTCGAAATACACCGGATTCGTCGGGTAGCCGTTGCCGCCCGGCGCTATCGGTGGATCCCGGTTCAACACATTGTTGATCGCGGTAAATACCGGAAACGTGTGAATTGATATCGTAAGAGGCCGCCAGATTCAAATAGACGGCGGAGGCGACCGAATTGTTGTTGATGCTATTCGGGTTGGTCGTTGCATAGCCCGGATCGCCCGGGGGCAACGGCCGCGCCGCCAAATGCGGTGAGCGTCTCGTACGTGCCAGGTCCTATCCAACGGGCCTGCACTGTCGCGCTGAGCGGGCCATTGGCGTAGGTCGCGAAGAAATTCGCCTGCCAGCGCGGTGAGGTATTGAAGCCGCCGAAGGCCGCAGTCGGGCCGCTCTGACCCGGCGTAATCCACCCCGCCCGACCCGAGTCCGTCGTCGATGGTCATGTTGTACAGCAACGAGGTCAGCAACCGGAAATTGATATCGCCTTTTAGACTGCTGCTCAGTTCCATCAGCGGCAGCCGATAGCTGGTCTCGAAGTCCACGCCCCGGGTCTCAAAGCCGCCCAGATTCGCCGCGGTATTGTTGACGGTCTGGATCGTGCCGAAGTTGCCAGGCGTGCCAAAGGTAATGCGATTGCAGAACGCCTGCTGGCCCTGATAACACAGGTTGACGATGTTCTGTACGCCCAGACCAAAGGGCGGTCCCGTGATGGGATCGTGCAGGATGATCCGGTACCAGTCGGCGGAGAACTGGAACCGCTCCAGGGGACCGGACTTCGGTGAGATGACGAAGCCCACAGTCGTGGTGTCGGCTCTTTCCGGTTCGAGATTGATATTGCCGCCGGAAAGGGCAGTAACCACCTCGGTTTGACTATTGACCGGATTGGTGACCGTGCCGAAGGGTCCGCCGGCCGTCACGGCATAAGATTCATACAGCTCGCGAAACCCTGCCGCACGTACGTCACGCGAACGTGTGCCGCGGATGCGGAACCAGTCGGTTAGATCCCAGATCGAACTGAGTTTCCAGCTCGGGATAATGTGTTTCACCGCCACCCCGTCCGTCGCCGCTCCGGCGGTCTCGTCCTCATTCTCGTTGTCGGTCTCCCGAATGGCGCCGTCGAATTCGAGGTACTTGGCGAGCGGTAGATCCTTGAAGACCGGAACGTTGACTTCTCCGTAGCCTTCTGCAACGGAGATCTGGCCCGCATAGTCGAGGCCGTAGCTCAGGAAATACTCATCATAGAAAGGTTGATCGGCGAGGTCATGGGTAACATCGGCGGTATCCCGGCGAACTTCCGCACCGAAAGAGGCCTTGATCGGCCCAGCGCCGAAGCCGCCGAACAGGTCGCCGCCGACGTTGCCGGACAAAACTTCCTCCTTCAGCGTGGAATACTCCACAAGTGTGCGGAAAGCGTAAGCGAGCGCCGCGGGATTGGCGTTATTGGCGCCGAACAGATTCAGCGGGACGCAACCTGCGGCCGCCGTGCTGTACGCAGCCGGGTAGTAAGTGGCGTCGGTGGCCCGGCACACGATCGGGTTGTTCGCGCCGACAGGCAGCGCCGGATTTTGTGGGACGGCGTCCAGCGCATATTGCAGGTAGGTGCCGACGACGTTGTTCTGCAGCGCCTGATTGTTGGTGTTCTGACCCCACTCGAAATACGTATCCCACGTCCAGCTCGAGGAAATATTGCCTTTGAGGCCACCGGTGAGCCGAATCGTTTCATTGTCGGTCTGGTTACGGGCCGGATCGATGGCATTCATGTTGTAACCCAACAGCGCCCCACCGGGCGGCAGTGCGTTCGCACCGCCGGGCTGAAATTGGGCGGGCAGATACGCATTGCCGGGCGCGATGGAACTGCTGAGCGGCACATATACGCCGCTTGCGACCTCAAGGGCTATCGGACCGATGGCGCCATTGGCAACGGGATTCACGGCGAAACTGCGTGCGACGGAGGCCTGCAGGAAAGAGCTCACGCTGTCGCTGATCTTGAAGTCGAAATCCGTAAGAGCGGTGTAGCGCTTGACCGCCGGCCGCAGCGTGGTGCCGTCGTAGGCGCCGACACCGGTGGCGCCGGCACCCTCGCTGAACCCGAACACGCCCGCGCCATCGGCGTAGGCGCCGGGAGCAAAAGGCGTCGCCGCAGTGCCGGCGGTGTTGAAGATGTACTGCGGCCCGGTCGGAATGCAGACCGGCGCCGGCACATTGCAGGGCGTCAGAACCCCGGTCAGGCTCTGGTTGCCGAGCGTCGCATTGGGCCCAATGATGTAATGGGGCTGCCCATTGGGCGCGATGGCCGGGCCGGGACCCGCCGGAGCGCCGTTATACAGCGTATTCGTAAACAGGCCATATTGCGATTTGCACCACGAGCGCACCTGCGAGCAGATACCGATGTCTTCGGAATTCTCGTATTCGGCGCCGATAATGAAGTGGGCGCGGCCATCGATCAGGTCGCTGCCGTAACCGAACGAGAAATGCGAGTCGCCGCCGTCATGGTGCGAGGTTTGGCCATAGTCGGCCTGGGCTTTGAAGCCGTCCAGTTTCTTGTCGAGAATGATGTTGACGACGCCGGCCACGGCGTCAGAGCCGTACACGGCGGATGCGCCCCCCGTGACGACCTCAGTCCTTGCCACCAGCATTGACGGGATCAGCGTGACATCCACGCCGCCGCCGGTGGCGGTCGGCACGACGCGCTCCGTGTCGATCATGGTCAGGGTGCGAGTACCGAAGAATGGGTTCAGACCGCGCAGGTTCGCGAGTTGCGCGCCCACGTTGAAGTTACCCAGCCCGACATTGTTGGCGGCAAAGAAGTTGGAGTTTTGCGGCAGCTCGCCGAGCACTTCGCCGACGTTGGTAAGGCCGAGGTTTTGGATGTCCTTGGCGTCGAGGACCGTGACGGGATTCGGTGTCGTGAAGGTCGAGCGCGCGACACGCGAACCGGTGACAACGACTTCCTGAAGGGTGTTGTCATTGGTCTGCGTCGCCGCGGAGGCTGGCGGCGTACCGGTATCCTGCGCGACGGCACCGCCGCTTGCCACTGTCATGGCGGGTATTACCAGATACGAGCACAGCGTCAGCGCCAAGGCACGCACCGTGCCAAAGACCCATTTCGGCCGCAATGGATGGCTCATGATTCCCCCCTCCATCAATGGGCACGCGGTGCCCTGTTTCAGATGCGAGGTCGGACGTCTGTGCGCCTGAAACTCGCTTCCCCAAGCTGCTAGCACGCGACCGGTCAAGCTTGTGCGGGTTTTTTGTACAAGTCAAATAGGTCCGCCGAGAGGGTTGCGAACTCAACCGCCAAGTCTCTGCTAAGATGCGGCAAATAGCGGTAAATGTTCGATGATGCCGCCGGTGCCAGCGCAACCAGTCCAACCAATGCAGCGATCAAAAAAGGCGGAACCGGCTCCGCTCTTGCTCAGCCGGGGCGATGAAAGTGGCCCACTCTCGCGCGAGTTGACCAGTGTGCGGTTGGCACGGCTTGTGCATTTCATGAATCGCAGTGCATCGCGCGCCTATCCGCGGGTGAGCGGCCTGTCCGATTTCGAGTGGCGCGCCGTCTCGTTCGTGTGCGAGACGCCGCGCGTATCGATCAACGATCTGGCTGCACGGCTGCATCGGGACGTCGGGCAGGTCAGCCGTACGGTAAAGAAACTGGTCGCTGCCGGCGTACTCCACCGCGCCAATCGCACCGGGGGGCCGGGCGTACTCATCTCCCCGACCCGTCTGGGTCGCAAGGTTCATGGTCCCCTCAAGCGGCTTGCGCGGCAGCGCAATGCCACGATTGTCGCGGGCATCGGCGCCAAAGAACTTCAGGCGCTCGATCGCTGCATCGCGATCATGACGGCCAATGCCATCGCCCAGCTTGCGCATGAGCAGGGCCTGCAGTCGAACCCCGATGGCATGGCCGGTTAGGCGGCGCTGGTCGGCCGGTGAGCTGCAGAAAACTCAAACCAGGAACCCGCTAGGTTACGGGTTGTTGCGTCGAACCTCCTTGAGGATTTCCACCAGGACATCGGTGATGTTCTGCAATTCGGCCGCCACCATCTTCGCGGGGTCAAAGACGCCGCCGCGGGCTTTGACTAATTTCGCACTGAGTACCGGTATTGAGAGCGAGTCGGTTTCCATGACAGGTCCTTCGGATTTCATCGGAAGAGGGGATCGGGCGACTGGGTGTGCCACTGGCAAAATCCAGCATACGGCTAATGGCGCCGGCGGGTCCAAGGATCGTCCGGTTCGGCCCCGATGGGGGTGCTACACTTTGCGCGCCGCATAGTCCGATAACGCACATAGCCGGCCGCGAAATTCGGGGGGGATCTCACGCCATGGACAATCGATTTGCGAATCCTGCGCCGCTCGGTCTGATTGCCTTTGCCTCCACGACCTGGCTCCTGAGCCTGGTCAACGCCGGTTTTTTCAGTCAGCAGAGCTTGGCGCTCGTGTTCGGCATGGCGCTGGCGTTTGGCGGTGGGGCACAGGTCCTCGCGGGCATCCTGTCGTACATTCGCGGCAACACTTTTGCGACAGTGGCGTTCATCAGCTACGGGTCGTTCTGGCTTTCGTTCGTTGCCTACGCGCACCAGTTCGGCGGCGGGGCGCCGGCCGCGTTTGTCGGCTGGTACCTGCTCGTGTGGGGCGTCTTCACCTTCTATATGTGGATCGCCTCCTTCCGGCACAGCACGGCCTTGCAACTGGTGTTCCTGACGCTATGGATCACTTTCTTTGTGCTGGCGGCCGGCGACCTGTTCGGTGAGTCCGTGCTGCACCGGACCGGCGGCTTCACGGGCCTCCTGTGCGCAGGCTTGGCAGCCTATTTGTCGGCGGCCGAGGTCATCAACGCAGATTATGGCCGCACGATCTTGCCGGTCGGGACAAGGCCTGCAGCCGCAGCGGCAGCCAGGGCCTAATCCGCCAAGCTGCCAAGGATTGAGCGCCCTCTGGACAACATACCGACTAGTCGGTATGGTCCGCGCATGCCACCCGCGATTACGCCAGCAGCGACCAAACCCGCGGCCCGCGACAAGCTATTGTCCGCGGCACTGTCGCTGGTGCGAGAGAAGGGCTATGCATCGACCTCCGTCGATGAACTGTGTGCGTCGGCGGGGGTGACCAAGGGCGCGTTCTTCCACCATTTCCGGAGCAAGGACGCGCTGGCGGTCGCTGCGGCAAATCACTGGTCGGCGACGACCACGGCCTTTTTCAAGTCTGCGCCGTACCACAAGCACAGTGATCCGCTCGAGCGGGTGCTCGGCTATCTCGACTTCCGCAAGGCGATCCTGAAGGGCGAACTCGCCGAGTTCACCTGCCTGGTTGGAACGATGGTGCAGGAGGTCTACCACACAAATCCGGAAATCCGCGCCGCCTGTGAGGCGAGCATCATCGGGCACGCTGCCGAGATCGAGGCCGATATCACCGAGGCCATGAAGCGCTACCGGATTCGCGGCTCATGGACTGCCGCAAGCTTGGCGCTGCACACCCAAGCGGTGATTCAAGGCGCCTTCATTCTGGCCAAAGCCAGGGGGGTGCGTCGATTGCGGCTGCGAGTATTGATCACCTGCGCCGCTACATCCAATTGTTATTTGGTACGGCAACGCAAAAGGAGTGAGGAGAATCATGAGCACAAAAAACAGCTATCTCGCCGTGTTCCTGGGCAGTAAGACCGGTGCCAAACGCGCGGCCTGGGACGCCCTGCCGCCGGCCGAGCGGCAATCAAAGGAAGCGCAAGGCAGGGCCGCCTGGGGCGACTGGATGCAGAAGCACCAAGCGGCCATTCAAGGCATTGGCGGCCCGCTGGGGAAAACCAAGAAGGTTTCGCAACGCGGCATCGAAGATACGACCAACCTCCTGTCGGCCTTTACGATTGTGCAGGCAGAATCGCATGAAGCCGCTGCCAAACTTTTCGAAAACCATCCACACTTCGCGATCTTCCCGGGCGATGCGATCGAGATCATGCCCGTGCTGCCGATCCCCGGCGCCTAGGAGTGACCATGCCCAACACGGTTCGACTGCATCGGGTCCTGACCACCCGACCCGAGAAGATCTACCGCGCGTTCACCGAAGCGGACGCTATGGCCAAGTGGCTTCCGCCTAATGGCTTTACCTGCACCGTGCATCACATGGAGGCGAAGACCGGAGGGTCCTACCGGATGTCCTTCCGCAATTTCACCACCGGCCTCAGCCACGCATTCGGTGGCGAGTTTCTGGAACTCGTTCCGGGCGAGCGCCTGCGCTATACCGACAAGTTCGAGGACCCGAATCTTCCTGGGGAGATTCAGGTCACCGTGAGTCTGAAAAAAGTGCCGGTCGGTACCGAGATCACGATTGTCCAGGAAGGCATACCGGACGTGATTCCGCTTGAGGCCTGCTACCTGGGCTGGCAGGAGTCGCTGCGCAACCTGGCCAAACTCGTCGAACCTGAGATCGCGCAATAGTCTGTTGTAAACTGTGGCCCTGAAAATCTCCGGGCGGCGAAACAGATGAAAAGAATGCCGCTCAATGCGTGGCTGGGCGCGGTGGCGCTCGTGCTTGTGGCGGCGTCGGCCCAGGCCGCCACCACCTTATTGGACCGCGCCGCGCTGCTGAAAATGGCGGATGCCTATCTGGCCGCGGTGGTCGCGCATAATCCGCGCGCAGTGCCGCTCGCCGCCGATGTGAGAGTGGTCGAGAACGTTACGCGTATCAAGCCGGGCGACGGGCTATGGAAAACCGCCGGGTCCGCACCGACGGATTTCAAGATTGTCGCCGCGGACCCCGTGCTACAGGAGGTCGGCGCTCTCGTTGTGATGCAGAACGATGGCAAGGCCTCCCAGGTCGGCATCCGGCTCAAAGTGGTGAACGGCAAGATTGTCGAGGCCGAGCATCTGATCGTCGCCATGCGCGATCCCAACACGCCCACTCTGCAGAAACCGCGTCCCGCTATCCCGCTGCCGATTCCGGACGAGTACGCAGATTCGAATGGCCGGATGATCCATATCGCGAAGTCGTACTACGACGCGCTGGACAACAACAACGGCCATCTGGCGCCCTTTGCCTCGGATTGCGAACGCCATGAGAACGGCTTTCGCACCGCGCCATCCGGCGGACCGTCTTTGGGCGGCACGATTCCGGGCGGCGCGGCGGCACGGCCGCCGGGCCTCATGGGCATGCAGGATTGCACCTCGCAGATCGATTCGGGTGCGTTCCAGTACATCACCACGATCGAAGACCGCCGCGTTGAGATTGCCGACACTGTGACGGGGCTGGCGATCGGTTTCTCGCACTTCCACCATCCGATGACGCAGCAGAAGTTTGCGATCACTGGCAATCCGGACCGCACCGAGTCCGACATGACCAATCAGAAGCCCTTCGATATGCCGGCGATGCACATCTTCAAGATCTGGGGCGGCCAGATCCATGAAATCGAGGCGATCGGAGTGAGCCTGCCCTACAACTCGCCGACCGGCTGGGAGTAACCCGCGATTTTGCCGCGCCCCCCGGCGAAAGCAGCCCGTTTGTGACTTAGCCGCGCGTCCGGGCCGGTGGGGGCTGCTATAAGGGCGCCATGGACTGCCCAAAGTGCGGCCACGCCCAGTCAGACACGGTCAAATGCGAATCGTGCGGGGTCTATTTCGCCAAACTGTCGCCACCGCTCGCCCCTGTTCGCCTGGCACCTCCGGAGGGGCAGGTCGCGCGGGGCTTCAGTGCCGGCGCACTGGTACTGGCTGCCGTCGCCACCGGCGCCATTGTTTACCTCCTCATGCGTGGTGCACACCTCGGGCATACGCCAGCCGCTGCGGCGGCGATGATTCCGGCCCCAGCCCGACCGGACCGGATCGGGCCGCCGGCCACCGCAGCACTGCCGCCGGCGAGCGCAGCGCTGCCGCCGGGCGCGCCAGCTGCCAATGCCATCGAGACGGCGCGCACGGCCACCGTATTCATCCGCACCGCGTGGGGTCTGGGCTCAGGCTTCATCATCGACGCAGACTGTCACGTGGTGACGAACCGGCACGTCGTTGAGACCGACAGCGCCCGCGTGGCTGCCAGTGTGGATCAGAATCCGGACATCCAGGCGGGCATCGCCGCCACCCAGCAGCGCCTGCGCAATGCCATCCTCGCGGCGCAGCTTCATCGGCGTGTGCTCGAAGGCCAGCCAGGTAACAACCTCGAACGCATCCAGCTGGACGAGCGCATCCGCCAGATGCAGCTGAGTTTGACAAACCTGCCGCAGCAGGTGGATGCCGACATCACCAAGCGGGTGAACGACGCCGATCACAGCGGTTTCTCGGTGATACTGCTCGACGGCACGCACTACGAAGGACTGCACGCACGGCTCTCTGAGAACGCCGATCTGGCGGTGTTCCAGCTACCCGCCAACAATTGCCCGTTCATCGCCTCGGATCGCAATGCCGACCTGCGGGTCAGCGAGCGGGTCTATACGATCGGCAACCCCTCCGGACTGAGCTACACGGTGACGAGTGGCGTGATCTCAGGTGTTCGCGATATTGATGGGCGCAGATATGTCCAGACTGATGCCCCGATCAATCCCGGTAACAGCGGCGGACCGCTGGTCACCGAGGCAGGACGGGTGATCGGCATCAATTCCATGGTGATGCGCGGAGTACAGGGGATCGGCTTCGCCATCCCGATTGATGCGGTCTACCAGGAGTTTCCGGAAATGGCTCCGCCGTAGCGCGAGCGCATGCGCAGGCTCAGCTGCGATCCCTGCAACTTTTGGATGCCGGCGGTGTGCTTGCGGGATATGATTCTTGCGGAGAGCGAGCATGTCCGAGAAATCAAGGGGTTATACAATGACCACGCGGATGGCAACGATGCCGATATTGGTGCTTTCGATCGTGAGCTTGGTGCTCCTGATCGGGTCGAATGACGCTGCAGCCAGGGGATGTATCAAAGGCGCGGCCGTCGGGGCCGTCGCCGGACACGTGGCGGGCCATCACGCGGTCCTGGGGGCCGTGACCGGATGTGCCGTCGGTCACCATCTCGCCAAGAAGCAGGAGCGGCAACGGCGGCAGCAGCAACAGTTGCAGCAAGAGCAACAGTTGCAGCAGCAGCCGTCTGCAAAACCCTCGCCAGCGCCCGCTGCGCCGGCGGCCGGCGAAATCAGCAGTTAGGCTGACGCGGCGGCCGGTTGAATCGGGTGCTTGCGCCCGACGCAGCGCCGCTCGCTCGCGGCCGGGTCGACGTTCTTGAGGAAAGCCCAGGCATCCCGGGTCCACCTGGCGTCGGCCAGGGCGTGATGCATTGAACCTGTCTGGCGGGGTAATTCGGGGTTACCCAAGGCGATGGCCCATTGCTTGACGTCCAGACACAGAGCGGGGAACCGAAACGGCTGCTCATGCATGTCGCCGAACAGCCAGCCGAACGCGACCCAGTCAAAAGCCGAAAAATATCCCCAGAATACCGGCTGTTCATCCTGGTCGACGAACCGGCGCATGGCGTAGCCGATCTGTTCGCGCGGCATGGCAGGCCCTTCAAGCTGTGGACGTACCGTCTCGAGTGTCCACTGACTGGCCCTCGTCCAGTCGACTTCGTTGCTTTCCGCGTAGAACTCCCGACCATCCTCGGCGACCACGCCGATGCTGATCAGATCGATGGTGAAGGGGCGCTCGATGAATTCAGTGTCAAGCCAGTACTTCATGGGTTACCTGTTGGCGGTGTCAGTGGGCCGCAAGACGCCATAGCGAGGTCACTTCGGCGGCGCGCGCCCAGTGCAGCGGATCGCTTCGATCCGACGCTCTGGAATGCTTCGGTTGAATATCCTGCCGACCGAGCACCTGCAGCCGAGCACTGTCGAACGCCGCAAGCAGCTCGTCCCGCGATCTTAATCCCAGGTGTTCGGCGAGATCAGAGAGAATCAGCCAGCCTTCACCGCCAGGGGCGAGGTGACGCGGCAGTGCGTTCAAAAAACCCGTGAGCATGCGGCTATCGGGGTCATAGATGCCGCGCTCGAGCGCGGAGCTGGGTCGCGCGGGAAGCCAGGGCGGGTTGCAGACGACCAGCGCGGCGCGGCCTTGCGGAAACAGATCCGCTTCCTGGAAATCCACCTGGCTTGCGTAGCCGAGACGTTCGATATTCGCGCGCGCGCAGATGAGCGCCCGGGCCTCCAGGTCCGTGGCGACCACCTGCCGCATACCGCGCCGCGCCAGCACCGCGGCCAGGACCCCTGTTCCCGTACCGATATCGAAAGCGACGCTATGCGAGGCCGCCAGGGCGGGCAGCGGCGCGCAGGCGACCAGATCGACATATTCGCTGCGAATCGGCGCGAATACGCCGTAGTGCGGGTGGATCCGCCCACCCAAGGCCGGGATTTCAATTCCCTTGGTCCGCCACTCGTGTGCGCCGATGAGGCCCAGCAGGGCCCGCAACGGAACCAGCGACGGGCCGTGGGCAGCACCGTAAGCCTCCTCCAAGGCCTGGCGAATATCCGGCGCACGCCGTGCCTGCACCTGGTAGGACCCATCGAGTGCGACCAGCAGTGCACCCAACGTGCGTGCCCGCTGTGACTGTGCCTGGCGAAAACTATGAAATGCCTCGGCGCGGGCGGCGGGCGGTGCAGTGGCGGCGGTCCGTCTGCGCTTGCGCGACCGCCGGTCACTGCGATTCGCCAGCGCAATCAGCATCTGGCGAGCATTCTGAAAGTCCCCCCGCCACAGCAATGCCGTGCCCTGGCAAGCCAGGCCGTAGGCCTCATCGGCGCTGATCGCGTCATCGACCACGACGAGCCGGCTGGGCGCCGCGGCGTCAGCGCCGGAGCGCCACACCGCGCGATGCGGCTCGCCGTCTTGGGTCCAATGAATGACAGGATGGGTGCTCACGGGAGATCTGCTGGCGCCGGATGGCGGCAGCATGACACCCCCGGGGGCGCTTTGCTGCAGCTACTGCAGATAGACGACGAGGCTGCTGGAATAGTTGCGCCAGGCGATCGGTATGATGATGGGCCGCGCGCCGTCGGGCAGGTCAAGCGTGTTCTTGCGCCCGACACTGATGCTGGGCACAGAGATATTGAACTGATGGCCGAAGTCTCGACGGGCATTGCCGGAGAACGTATTGGCGATCTCACCGACCAGATCGCACAGGTTCTCATGGCACATGTCGGTTTCCTGCATCCGCATCAGCATGACGCACAACATGCTCTTCGGTGCCGTGAAGGCCACGAGTCCCTTGAACTTGCCGCTGATCTTGATCATGCCGGTGAAGTCGGACAGCTCGGGGGTCTTGTCGATCGACAAAAATGGGGTGCCGCACACCGCAGGCTGCTGAACCGTGGTGGTGAAATAGTTCAACACGCTATCCAGAAATACGCTTACTTCAGCTTCAGTGCTCATTATCTTGGTCTTAGGTATTGATGAGCATCTGCAGGGCGTCATTGAGCTGCCGGTCGGTGAACGGTTTGCACAGAAAGCCCCGTGCCCCTTTCTCCAGCGCTTCGATGGCCGTCAACTTGTCCGCCAGCGCGGAGACCACCAGTATCAGCAGATCCGGGTCGCGCTCGATCAGCTTGGCAACGCATTCGGTGCCATCCATCTCCGGCATGGTCAGATCCATGGTGACCAGGGTCGGCCGCAGCGCCGCGTGCATCTCCAGCGCCTCCCGGCCGTTGCGGGCCGCGCCCACGAACTCAACCGCCAGATCCTGGGCGCGCTCGATGCGCCGGCGGATGACGTTGGAGTCATCCACGACCATCAGGCGATGTACGACGGCGCCGTTCATGCTCTGATTCTCATGCGACCGAAGATCGCATCTCAGCGTCCGCCTTCGGCAGGCGCATGATGAAGCGGGTGTAAACCCCCGGCTTGGTCGCAATGGAAAGCCGGCCTTCGCACTCGCGCAGCGACTCACTGACCATGTTTAGCCCGACGCCGCGTCCGGCGTGGACGCTGACCGCATCCGCTGTGGTGAATCCAGGTTCCAGGATGAGTTTGAACACAGACTCCGGCTTCATGGTTGCGGCCTTCTCCGGTCGTATCATGCCCGAGCTCAAAGCGTGGTCGAGGATCTCCTCATAGTTGAGGCCTCGCCCGTCGTCTTCGACCCGCAGGACATAGTGTTCCGGATCCTCAGCGCTGAAGGAGACATTGACCGTGGCGATGGGCGGTTTGGCGCTGCTGGAGCGCTCGCTGACTTCCTCGATACCGTGGACGATTGCGTTGCGGATCATCTGCACACAGATATCGCGCACCCGTACCGCATACTGACCGGGCACCATCTCGAGGCCGGAGGTCACAAGCTGTACCGAGCGATTGCAGTCAGCAGCCACGGTTTCAGTGAGCGTCTTCAATAGCGTCGGCAGCGTGTTGGTCGGCCGCAGCCCCGTCTCCAGGGTGCTGATAACGTCGGTATCCAAGCCGATATCGTTGTCAAGTTCCTCCGGGGCGGAACGTTGGTCTGCGGTTCGGAACTGCGCGATCCGGCTGCGCAGTTCAATCAGCTGGGTTCTATGGTCCATCAGTTCGTTGAGTTTGACGACGACCGGGACGAATTCATTGCCGACCAGATCGTCGCGCTGCCGCAGGGCGGCGAGCAGATCCTCGATCGCGTGAATGTGCCGTCCGAAGGCGCCCAGTCCGAGTGCCATCGCCTCGCCCTTGAGCGCGTGCATTTCCCGGAACACGCCGTCGACCTTGCTGCGCAGGGTCTGCGGATCCTTGCCGGGACTGCCGAGCATGGCGTTGGCTTTGCGGACACCGATGTCGGCAGAGTTGATGAACCCGTCCAACTGGGCCGGGTCGACCCTCAGAAGATCCAGCAACGCATTGGACTGCGCGTCGCTGTCGGCCTTGACGTGAGCCACTTCCCGCTGCAGCAGAACCCGATCGGTAACATCCGAGACGACCCCGAAGATGAAGGCCTGGGACTGTCCCGGATCGCGGGCCCGCCGAAATGAAAAGGACAGGTACCGGACCTCCTTGCCTCGCGACTTGGAGAAGACCACTTCGATCTGGCTCAGCGGATTGACCGATTCGATCAGGTCCTCATGCACCTTGTCCTTCCACAGCAGCCCCAGGTATTTGGTGGCGGCGTGCAAGGTCTTCTGGTCGACGAGCGGCTGCAGCAGCTCCTCGAGCGTGCCCGCAATCGGTGTGTCGAGGCGCAGCAGGGTAATCAGCGAGGCGGAATGGGTGGCGCCGATCCGGCCCTTGCGATCGACCAGGAACAGTCCTTCGCGCACCGTGCCCAGAATATTGGCGATCTGCCGCTCGGCCTTCAAGGCACGCAGCGCGCCGCGGCGCGCTGCCCAGGCAAAATACAGCATCAGTGCGAGCAGCGCCGCCGCCAGGGCCGTGCCGCCGATCAGGTTCCGCCGCAGCTGCTCGCCATCGGCGGTCACGGACTCGCGCAGCAGCGAGGATACGTCGGTCAGGTCCTGCGTAAGTTGCCGGGCACTCTGCGCCTCCTCGCGCAGCAGCGAATCGACCAGCCGTTTCAGCTGCGTTCCCTGCGCGGAATAGGCAGACCCGGCCGCGGTGTCGACATACAGCTCATCGGCGCTGAAAGTGCCGATGTGCTGCAGGGCCAGATCGAGTTTGTCCCACTGCGCCTGCACCGGCGCCATCTTGCCGGCAATGGCGGCGTCGGACGTAAGGCCCGCAGCCGCGATGGCAGCGCGCAGTTCGGTGAGCGTGTTATTGCCCAGATCGCGATCAGCCGCGAGCGATCGTAAGCTTTCCCCGACGTAGGTTCGGTTCTCCAGGCCCCGCTGCAGCAAGGCGAGCTGCGAGTGCGCCACTTGCGGTTCGCCGGACAGCTCCGAGGCCCGCTGCAATGCCGTGGACGTTGCCTGCAGGGTCCGTGCCGACTGCATGCCGTACAGCAACAGCGCGGTCAGCGCCGCGGCGGACGCCGAGGCGGTGATCAGGGGCCATATCGACACCTGGGACCAGACAGACTGCTTCGCCATACGCACTACTCCGAAAGACTCAAGAGCCTTTGAAATTGATTCTTACGCGCGCGCGCTGCGGCTTGGTCGGATCGGCCAGGTCCGTCGTGACGAACCGCGCGCGCTTCACGGCCATGAGGGCTTCGTAGTCGAATATCTTCGCCGGGGACGATTCGACGATGGTGGGCGAGCTGGGTGTGCCGTCCGGATTGAGGATGAACTCCACGACCACGTAACCGGAACGGTTGAGCGCCAGCGCCACCTCGGGATAGTTCACCTGCAGCGGCTGGGTCGGCTTGGGTGACAGGATCCGCTCGGGGGCCGCCGGTCCACTGCCGGCGCTCGCCGGCGGCGCCGCCTTGACGACCGGCTGCGGCGCCCTGCTCAGGCCCTGCGCCGGGGCGGCCGCATCACCCAGCGTGAAGTTGATGCGGAAACGGGCGCGTTGTGGCTTCTTGGGGTCACTCAGTTCAGTGGTCGAGAAGCTTGCGCGTTTGATCGCGGCCAGCGCCGCGGCATCGAAGGTATTGCGCGGCGAGGATTCCACGATCACCGGATTCGACGCACTGCCGTTAGGATTCAGCAAGAATTCGACGATGGCGTAGCCTTGCACGTTATGCGATAGCGCCACGTCCGGGAAGTCGACCTGCAGCGCCCGCGCGGGCTTGGGCGACAGGATGACGGCAGCCGCGGCGGCATTGGTGTCGAACAGCGCCGCGCTGGCGCGCGCCTTCGCTGCCGCGCTGGCGGCGTCGGCGGCGCGTTTGGCGCCGACCGCCGCATCCAGGGCCGCGCGCGTGTCGGCAAGCTCCGCCTTGCTGCCGAAATCCTGTGCCGCCAGCAGCGTCTGCTGGGCGGCATCGAAGTCCTGACGGCTGACGGCCGCCTGGGCCCGGTGCAGCAACGCCAGCAACAGCTCGTGCTGCACGGCGAGCGTCTGCGGGCTGGTGCGATTCAGTTCGCGCATGGCAAGCAGGCGCGCACGGGCGTTGATCCCCTCGGGCTCGAGCAAGGATCCGGCGCTGATCGCGGCGCGAACCTGGTCCGCTGCCGTCGCGAGCTCGGCATCGGCCTTGCGGGCCTCGAACTCTTTGCGCAGTTCCGGTACCGGCGAGCGCTCACCATTCAGGGTCGCGAGCTGGTCAATGAGCTGATGGGCGACCGGGAAGTTGCCGGCCGTCATGGCGGCTCTTACCTGCCCGGCCAGTTGCTTGAGCCGGCTCGCCGCGACGGCGGCCTGCAGTGAGCGCAATTCTTCCGGAGCGAAGTCGGCGTGCTGCAGGATGGTCAGCAGCCGCGCGGCGGTATCGGTGTCGCCCGCGGCAAGCGCGTTCTGCACGCGCACGCGGGCCACGGCCTGCAGCCGGCGCACGCCATCCAGGGCTTCGTCATTCTTGGGCTGCTGCAGCAAGACCGCGCCATACAGCTCCAGGGCCGAAGTGCCCTGCAGCGGCGCATCCGGCTTGGGCAGCTGCGCGGCGGGATCGTGGAAGGCAACCCGCGCCATCGACAGCAGTGTCTCGATGCTGGGCGGTGCGGCCGACGCCGCCTGCTGGGCGGGCCTCGGTGCTGCTGAGCCCTGCACCGCGGCGCTGTCTTGCGGGGCTGCGGTGTGTGGAACAGCCACCGCCGCTGTCTTGGTATGCGAGTGGCTCATCCACAAACCCGCGCCCGCGACCAGCGCGATGACGGCGGGGATGATCCATACCAATGGCCCTAGGGGTTTGGCAACGCTCGAAGTGGGAGCATCGCGGCCGATCGCGAGCCGTTGCGTCGCCTTGGCGAGCGCCGCCGCGAAAGTGGCGACGCTGATCTCACCGCGCGAGATGACGGCGCAAGCCGCCCCACGCGACAGCACGTCACGCCAGTTGGATCGATCTTGATCTGCGCACAGAACAATCCACGGCTGCTTGCCATACTGCGATTCCAGTTGCGCGAAAGCGCTGCGTCCGGTCGCCTGGGCGGTGGCGTCAAATACGCCAATCCAGGCGCTTACCGGCAGGCTGGCAATGTCGCTGGCGGTGTCGGCGCTGAAGGTACGAAACTGATCGCCCAGCGCGGGGCCAACCTCAATGAGAAGTTCATCTCCCGCGCCCACGATCACGACCTCGGTGCGCCGCCTGCCCGCCTGCGGTTTTTCCGCAGCGGGAGCGTCGAACCCATGCGCGCTTGCGTTGTGGCTGGCTGTCATCGGTGGCACTCTCGCTGAACGGGACGCGCCGCCTCCCGATGAGGCGGTCATATTCACCATCCTTTCTCCCAGAGTCGGGGGTGATCAAACTGCGCCTGCGTTCACGATCAGCGCGGTTGGTCGCGGGCGATGCCCCGACATTGCTCACGGACGTGCGCCAGTTCACATGGCGTCCGGAAAAATACCGCTGCGACGCACAAAATTGACGCGCCTACTGTTAAGTGGGGGCGGCCCAAAACGGTTGTCCCGACGTGGGCACTGACCCCCGATCCACGTAAACTTCCTGGCAGTTCAAAGGGGAACGCCATGCCTGCCGTGCTGATCCCCATCGTCGTCGCGTTCCTGGTCTTCTCCGGCCTGCGCATTGCGCAGGAGTATCAGCGTGGCGTGGTATTTCGCCTTGGGCGATACCAGGGGCTGCGGGGTCCGGGTGTGTATTGGATCATTCCGCTTGGGATCGAACGCGCCGTCACCATCGACATCCGCACACGGACCGTCTCCGCTGAACAGCAGGAGACCATCACCCGGGACAGTGTGACCATCAAGGTCAACGGCGTGCTGTGGTATCGAATCGAGGACGCCGCAAAATCCGTGATCTCGGTCGATGATGCGCCCGCGGCTGTCTATCAGCTGGCTTTGACGGGCTTGCGCAATATCATCGGCCAGCACGACCTGGACGAGGTCCTGCAGGAGCGCAACAAGATCAACGAATTGCTGCGCGAGAGCATCGTCGATTCATCGACCCGATGGGGCCTCGAGGTCGAGCGCTTCGAGATGAAGGATGTGGAACTGCCGGTCGCCATGCAACAGGTCATGGCCATGCAGGCGGAGGCGATCCGCGAGAAGCGCGCCCGAATCATCAAGGCCGAAGCGGAGCTGGAGGCGTCGGTCAAGTTATCGGCAGCCGCGGCCCAGATGGCCGGCAACCCTGTGGCGTTGGAGCTGCGGCGCATGCAGATGGTGTCGGAGGTGGGCGCCGAGAACAACAGCACGACGGTGTTGATGATCCCGTCCGACTTCGTGTCGCTGTCCAACAGCCTCAAGGATTATCTGCAAGCGCGCACCGTCCGCGATACGCCGGGCTGAGTGTCAACCGCCGCGGTCCGCGGCAATGGCATTCTCGACCAGGGCGGCCATCTCGGCCGAGGGAGGATCGCCCGAGCCGCGAAGGGCGGCCACCACGCCGAGCCGATCTGCGGTCGATCGGTTCTGGTTGATTTTCCACTTCCCGAGAATTCTGGAAATCGGAATCTCGATACCGACGATTTGTTTGATCATCTGCTCAATGTACTCGACCGGCGCATCGCTCACCTTCCAGGGCAGCGCCTGCCCGGCTTCATGCTGATTCGTCAGTCGGGTGACATGATCGAGCAGCCACGCCTGGTCCTGGATGATGAGGGGCAGGCCGTGCGCATGCACGACGGCGTAATTCCAGGTGGGTACAGCCGCGCCATGCGCCTGCTTGCTCGGGTACCAGGACGGACTGATATATGAGTTTGCGCCATGAAAGATGAGCGCCGAGGGAATCGTCCGCGAGGCGCATTGCCACACCGGATTGGCGCGGGCGACGTGCCCCATGAGGGTGCCGAACCTGCCGCGGGAGGCATCCAGCAGCAAGGGCAGGTGGTTGACGATGATCTCGCCCTCACTGTGGCTGGCCCAGGTTGCCAGTGGATGAGAGCGGATCAGGGCGTGCAGCACCGCGAGGTCGGTTTCTGAGTGTTGCTTCGGCAGGTACATGTCCGACTCCGTATGCCTTAGGGCGCCGTGGCCGCGCCGCTCAACCAGGCCTTGCCGCGTCGATACAGCGCTTCGACTTCGGCGCCCTTAAGTCCGGGCATGTCCTTCTTGACGTCGTAGCCGATGCGCGTCTGCAGGTAGGCCAGATGACGGTAGCCCTCCGGGAACTGCGCGAGCAAGGCGCCATCGAGTGACAGGCGTGCCGCCGGATCCACCGCATCCATGCGATCCTTTTCATAAATGGGCTGGCGCAGCACCATGCCCCAGCTGCCGCGGCGCCGTTCCAGAAAATCGTAAAAGCGACCGGTGCATACCACATCCACGACCACCCCCTCGACGCTTGCGCGCTGGCTGATGGTCATCTTGGTCTGCGCCACCGCGCGATCGCCCATGATCTCGATGGTGCAGCCGCCGAGGAAATGCAGGATGCTCACGCCCTTGGCCCAGCCTTGCTGGCTCGCCTGGATGAAACCGTCCACACCGGCCTGGCACCAGGTCGCCATCATTCGCCCGTCATCGTGCCAGAGGCTGCGAAAGCGCTCCCAGTCGCCGGCATCGCGGAACAGCACCCAGTTCTCGATCAGTTCCCGGACCAGCAGCCGGTCTTCCAGTGCACCGCGCTGCGAAGTTGTGCCGTCGTTGCTCATGGTCACTGCATCCTGCGGTCAAATCGGTGAGGGATTTATGACAGTTATCCATCAGGCGCGGGGGAAAACTCAAGCGCCACGTGTTTCCCCTCGGCCCAGGTGCCATCCGTGACACCCCGGACACAGTTGGTGGTGCCGACTTGCGATAAATTCATACGTATGTTTTAAATGCTGCCATGGCGTCAGCCGGCAAAAAACCCAAATCCACACCCACGGCGCAACGGCTGCTGGATACGGCCGAGCGCCTGTTCGGTGAAAACGGCTACAACGGGGTGGGCCTGCGGGCACTGGCCGACGCCGCGCGGGTGAATCTTGCGGCCACGACCTACCACTTCGGCTCCAAGAAAGCGCTCTATGTGGAGACCTTTCTGCGCCGCTTCCGCGGCCTCAATATCCATCGGCTGGAATTGCTGGCGGCCGCCGAACGGGAGGCCCAAGGACAACCCTTGCCGGTGGAGCGCATCGTCGAGTGCATGATGCGCCCCTCGGTGGAGGCGGGGCTTGCGCACCCGGCGTTCAACAAGATGGTGGCGCGCACCTTGCTGGCGCCGCCCAAATTCCTGCATGCGCACCTGAAGGCTGAGTTCGAGCCGAACCTGAAGGTATTCACCACGGCACTGGAGCGCGCACTGCCGGCGGTGCCCACCGATGTCCTGAATCTGCGCCTGGCGCTTGCGCTCGGCGCCACCTTGATGTTTGGCGTGCAGATGAGCGCCATCAAGATCAAGCGGGACGCCAAGCGTGAAGCCGCCTTTCTGAAGGAGCTGGTGCGCTTTACCGCCAGTGGCCTGGCGAGCCCTCCGGCGACCCTGGGCGCGGAGCTGGCAAGACTGCGACCGCCGGCACACCCAAAGAGGACGGCATGATACGAACCTTGAAAATGGCCTGCCTCGCGGCCGCAGTGTCCCTGGTGGCCTGCACGATGATTCCGCGCTACCGGCAGCCCGCGCTGCCGGTGCCGGACCAATATCCGGAAGCGGTGGCGGCGGGCGCGCCAAGTTCTGCGCCGGTGGCTGCGGCCGACGTTGCGGCGCACGATATATTCCGCGATGAGCGTCTCGACCGGCTGGTGGATCTGGCGCTCGCCAACAACCGGGATCTGCGCACCGCGGTGCTGAATGTGCAGCAGACCGAGGCGCAGTACCGCATCACCCGCTCGGCGCTGTTTCCCTCGGTCAACGGCAGCGCCAGCGGGACCCGCTCGCATAGTTCCTTCGCTACCGAAAGCCTGATCCCGGGGGAGCCCGCGGGTCCAGCATCGGTTTCACGCAGAACAGCTTCAGCGCCAGTGTCGGGGTGACCTCCTACGAGCTGGATCTGTTCGGCCATGTGCGCAGCCAGAATGCCCAGGCCCTGGAGCAGTACTTCGAGAGCGAAGCGGCGCAGCGCGCCGCACAGGTATCGCTGGTCGGCCAGGTAGCGACCCAGTATCTGACCTTGCGTGAGACCGAGGAGCTGCTGGCGCTCACTCAGAGCACCCTGGCCGCCGTGCAGTCCTCGTACGATCTGAACAAGGCATTGTTCGATGCAGGCGCCAGCAATGAGCTTGATTTCCGCCAGTCCGAGGGACAGGTCGAAACCGCGCGCATCAACGTCGAGACCTACCAGCGCCAGCTGCAGCAGGCGCGCAACGCGCTGCAGCTGCTGCTCGGCGCGCCGATACCCGAGGATCTGCCTGCCGCGCGACCCTTCTCCGATGACGGTATGGTGGCGGATGTGCCGGCCGGACTGCCGTCGGATCTGCTCACCCGCCGCCCCGATATTCTGGAGGCCGAGCATGCGTTGAAGGCGGCAAACGCCAATATCGGCGTCGCGCGCGCCGCCTTCTTCCCCTCCATCTCCCTGACCGGTTCGGTAGGGGTCAGCAGCACCCAGCTGTCATCGCTTTTCAAGGCCGGCAGCGGCGTGTGGAGTTTCGGTCCGCAGATCTCGCTGCCGCTGTTCGCGGGCGGACACAACGTGGCGGAGCTGGATGTGGCCAAGGTCTCCGAGCGCCTGGAGGTCGTCGCCTATGAGAAGGCCATCCAGACCGCGTTCCGGGAAGTCGCCGATGCCTTGGTCGGGGTCGACAGCTACGCGCGGCAGATCACCCTCGAGCAAGCGCTCATCGACACCGAGCAGCGCCGCCTGGAACTGGCCACCCTGCGCTACCGCCAGGGTGAGGACACTTATCTGAACGAGCTGGCAGCCCAGCAGGACTTGTACAGCGCGCAGCAGGGTCTCTTGCAGGCGCAGTTCAACAGACTCTCGAGCAAAGTCTCCCTCTATCAGGCCCTGGGTGGAGGCTGGAAATGAACACGATCGGACAAACAACATGAAACACACCAATTTACGCACCTGTGGTCCGCTGCTGGTGCCGGCGCTGATGGCCCTGCTGGCCCTGGCCGGTTGTGGCCGCGCAAACAATAGAGGTCCGGCGTATGAGTTCGCGACGGTCAGCCGCGCCGACGTCCTGCAGCATGTCACGGCCAGCGGCGCGCTGAGCGCGGTGGTAAGCGTCGATGTCGGCAGTCAGGTGTCGGGCAAGGTCACGCACCTGTACGTGGATTTCAATTCGCCGGTGCGCAAGGGTCAGCTGGTAGCCGAGATCGATCCCACGGTGTATGAGGCACAGCTGCAGCAGGCGCAGGGCGATCTGGCCAGCGCCCGGGCGGATGTGACGCTGAAGCACCAGAACCTGGAGCGCAAGAAGGTGCTGGTGCCTTTGAAGGCGGCCTCGCAGCTGGACCTGGATCAGGCCACTGCGGAGCTGGCGCAATCCGAAGCCGCGGTCACCATCAAGGAGGCCGCGCTGCACAGCGCCGCGGCCAATCTCGGGTATTGCAAGATTCTCTCGCCCGTGGATGGCATCGTGATTTCGCGCAAGGTGGATGAGGGCCAGACGATCGTCGCCGCCATGACTACGCCGGTGCTGTTCACGGTGGCGCAGGACATCACCAAGATGAACATCACGGCCGACATCTCCGAGGCCGATATCGGCCAGGTGAAGACCGGGCAGGACGTGGAGTTCGGGGTCGATGCGTTTCCCAATGAAGTGTTTCACGGCAAGATTACGCAGGTGCGCAAGTCGCCGACCACGACCCAGAACGTGGTCACCTATCAGACCATCATCGCCGTCAACAATCCCGATCAGAAGCTGTTTCCGGGCATGACCGCGGATGTCTCCATCCTGGTGCTGCAGCGGAACAAGGTGCTGATGGTCCCGAACGCCGCGCTGCGCTATTCGCCACCGGACGATGCGAAGTTCACCACCGACCCGCCCAAGAAACTGGAACGTTCGCAGCAGCTGGCGTACGTGCTGCAAGCCGACAACCGCACGCTGGCGCCCCGCATCGTGCACACCGGCGCCACTGATGGCGTGAGCACGGAGATTCTGGACGGCCTGGCGCTGGGAGAGCACGTCGTGACGGCGACCTCGAGTACCGGCAAGCCCGCAGCGTTCGGTGGTAACGGCAATGGCGCCCCGCCGCCGCAGTAGCGGCAAGACATCCCTCAAGCCATCATGTCATCCACAGCGCCGATCACCGCAGCTTCCGCAGCCGAGCCTCTAGGCGAGCACGTCATCGTGCTGCGCGACGTGACCAAGGTCTACGTCACCGGTGAGGTGGAAGTCAGGGCCGTCGCGGGGGTGAGTCTCGATATTCGCCGCGGCGAGTTCGTCGCGATCATGGGCGCGAGCGGCTCGGGCAAATCCACCATGATGAACATTCTCGGCTGCCTGGACCGGCCGACGGCCGGCAGCTACCTGCTGGATGATGTGGATGTCGCCGGCCTGAATCGCAAGGAACTCGCCCAGCTGCGCAATCGCAAGATCGGCTTCGTGTTCCAGAGCTTCAATCTGCTCGCCCGCACCACCGCCATGGAGAACGTCGAGTTGCCGCTCTTCTACAGCGAGCCGGCGGTATCCCTGCGCGATCGCCACCGGCGCGCCCGCGAGGCGCTCGAGAAGGTGGGCCTGGGTTCGCGCCTGCACCACCGACCGAGCCAGCTCTCCGGTGGCCAGCAGCAGCGCATCGCCATCGCCCGCGCGCTCGTCAACAGCCCCGACCTGCTGCTCGCGGATGAGCCCACCGGCAATCTCGATACGCGCACGAGTATCGAGATCATGGGATTGTTCCAGGCGCTGAATGATTCGGGTATCACCGTGATCATGGTGACTCACGAGCTCGACATCGCCGCCTACTGCCGTCGCATCGTGATCATGCGCGACGGCCGGGTGCTGGAGGATCGCCAGAACGCCACGCCCAACCGGGCGGAGGTACTGCGCGCGAAGCTGGATGAGGAAGAGCGCAACGCTCAGATCGGCGAGCAGCAGCAGGAGACGTTGTGATGTTCGGCTGGTTTCGCGGACCGTTGCTGCGCGCAGCGCTCACCGCTCTTACGGCGCTGCGCGCCCTGAGCCGCAACAAGCTGCGCTCCGGGCTCACTGCGCTGGGCATCATCATCGGTGTATTCGCGGTCGTGGTCATGGTCGCGCTGGGCAATGGCGCGCGGGCCACCATTGAGGCACAGGTGTCCGGTCTGGGCCAGAACATGCTCGTCGTCATCGCTGGCAGCCGCCGCTCCGGCGGCGTCAGCGCCGGGCAGGGTAGCGCCAGCGCCATTACCCTGGAAGACGCCGAAGCCCTGCGCCGTGAAATTCCGGACGTGGTGGCCTCGAGTCCCGAAGTGACGACGACCGCCCAGGCGATTGCCAACGGCCGCAACTGGTCGACCACCATCGCCGGAGAGGCCCCCGAGTACCTGATCATCCGCGATTGGGACATGGCATCCGGTTCGATGTTCACGGATCGGGAAGTGCGTAGTGCCGCAAAGGTCGCAGTACTGGGTGACAAGACGGCGCACGAATTGTTCGGTGTGCTCGATCCGGTGGGACAGACCCTGCGCGTCGGCAACATGCCGTTCGTGATCATTGGTGTTCTCGCCAGCAAGGGCGCCGGCGTCGGCGGCCAGAACCAGGATGATCGGGTGGTGATTCCCTTTACCACCGCGATGAAACGGATCACCGGTGACAAGTACCTGCGATCGGTCAATCTGGAAATCGGCCAGTCCGAACGCATCCCGATTGCCCAGGACCAGATCACGAACCTGTTGCGGCAGCGGCATCGACTGCTGCCCGACAATCCTGATGATTTCAATATCTTCAATCAGCAGGAAATCGCCAATACAGTGAATCAGGTGACCTCGACCCTGACCTTGCTGCTGGGGGCGATCGCCGGGCTGTCGCTGGTCGTGGGCGGTATCGGCATCATGAACATCATGCTGGTCAGTGTCACCGAGCGGACCCGTGAGATAGGCATCCGCATTGCGGTTGGCGCCCAGCCCGGGGACATTCGCATTCAGTTCCTGATCGAGGCGATCACGCTCAGTCTCCTCGGCGGCCTGGTCGGCGTGCTGCTGGGGGTGGCCGTGACGCAAGGGATCGCGGCAGCGAGTACCTTCAAGCCCATTGTCACCATGGGGTCGATCATCCTCGCCTTCTCGGTCAGCTTCTGCATTGGCGTGTTCTTCGGCTTCTATCCGGCCCGCCGTGCCTCGCTGATGGACCCGATTGACGCCCTGCGCTACGAATAACGCCCTTTTGGGTCCGCCCGCTGCCAGGGTTGCCGAAGCAACGCCTCATGACGGGGCAGGACCCGTTATTACGGCAAGGTTGTCGTTCCAGCCTGGAGTGAATCGCCTCCCGGAAGACTGCCTTCCGCCCTCCCAGGTATGCCAGAATCTGCCGGCACACGGCCGGCGCTCCGGTCGTGCACTTTTCCTTAAGGGGGTTCCCATGAAACTGCATACTTTTGTTCTGTTAGCGGCCGCGATGGCCGCACCCGCTGTCTTTGCCCAGGCGCCGGCGCCGACACCTGAGCAGCAGGCGGCACGCGAGGCGGTGACCAAGCAGTGCGCCAATGAAGCCGCGTGCACCGGCAAGACCGGACGCGAAATGTTCCAGTGCCTGCGCGCCAACACCGATAAGGTGAGCGCCGGGTGCAAGGACGCCCTGTCGAAGCTGCCGCCGCCGCGCGCGCCGGCTCCGCCCGCTCAGTAAGCGTTCGTCCGGTTCGGCACACCGGCACCCATCATGGGTGCCGGTGTCGCACCTCCCCAGCCCTTCAGGCCGGGTGTTGCCCTATTTGAACAACTTCATGGCGTTGAGCAGGGTCTCGTAGACGCCCCACAGCAGCGGTAGGCCGACCAGCGCCCAGGCCAGGAACAGGCCGACCGGCGAGGAGGTCGCCGGGGCGAGTGCAGGTTGCCCGGCAGCTGCCGGTGCGCCCGACACCAGCGCGGCCCCCTGCGCATCGGATTTCATGTGAAAGCGCGGATCGACCGGCTTGACCAGGAGATTGCAGAGCAATCCGACCACCAGCAATCCCGCCAGAATGTACAGCGTCGTGTTGTACGCCTGCGCCTTGGCGATGCCGTGGTCGATCTGATATTGGCGGATGTAGTTGACCAGTACCGGTCCGAGCACCCCGGCGACCGACCAGGCGGTGAGCAGCATGCCGTGGATGGCGCCCACATAGCGCGTGCCGAACATATCGCGCAAATAGGCCGGAATGGTGGCAAAACCGCCGCCATACATACTGATGATGACCGCACAGCACGCCACGAACAGCGGCACACTGCCTAAGGCGCCGGCCTGCGGCACCAGTACGTACAGGATGATGCCCAGGATGAAAAAGCAGAAATAAGTATTGCGCCGGCCGATCACATCTGAGGTGGAGGCCCAGAAGAAGCGCCCCACCATATTGAACAGACTCAGCAGCCCGACGAATCCCGCCGCGGCGACCACCGTGACGCGTCCGGGAAAGATCTCCTGGCTCATGGCGGAAGCCTGGCCGAGCACGCCGATGCCGGCCGAGACGTTCATGCACAGCACGCCCCACAGCAGCCAGAACTGCGGGGTCTTCAAGGCGTCATAGACGTACACGTCGTGGGTGCTGACCAGTTTTCTCGGGGCGGGAGCCGCCGCCGGCTTGAAATCCGCTCCGGGAACGCGCACCAGGGCCGCGCCGATCATCATGAATACAAAGTAGCCGCCGCCCAGCACCAGGAAGGTCTCGGCGATGCCCACATGCATGGGTGTCGAAAACCTCTGCATCAGCCACACCGATAGCGGCGAGGCGATGAAGGCACCGCCGCCAAAACCCATGATGGCAAGACCCGTGGCCATGCCCGGCCGGTCCGGGAACCACTTGATCAGCGTGGATACCGGCGAGATGTAGCCCAGCCCCAGACCCGCGCCACCCAGTACCCCGTAGCCTAGGAATACCAGCCAAAGCTGATGCAAGTTGACGCCCACGGCCGACACGACGAAGCCCAGACCAAAACACAGGCCGGCCGTGAACATGGCGCGCCGCGGTCCGCCTTCTTCGACCCAGCGGCCGAAGAGCGCGGCGGAGGCGCCCAGGAACACGATGGCGATGGAGAAGATCCAGCCGACATCGGTCAGCTTCCAGTCACCGGGTGCGGACTGGGTGATGCCCAGCAGCCGGGTGAGCGGCAGGTTGAAGACGCTGAACGCGTAGGCCTGGCCGATGCACAGGTGGATACACAGTGCGGCGGGCGGCACCAGCCAGCGATTAAATCCGGGGCCGGCGATGGTGCGGGAGCGGGACAACAGTCCCGGGGCGCGCTCGCGCACCAGCGGTTGCAGCGTATCCGTCGCCATACGTCGATCCCCCTCAAGCCTCGGCCGATGCTACACCGGCGCATGGCCGGCGTCTTGCGCGGGGGGACTTGCGCCTTGAGTTATCAACTCGCGGTGCGGCAACCCTTAAAAAGCAGCGTCAAAACAGATCTCCCCCTTGACGCCCACCTGGTAAGCCGATACGCGACGTTCAAAGAAGTTGGTCAGCTCCTGCACGTCCTGCAGTTCCATGAATGAGAAGGGGTTGCGCGCGTGGTAGCGCAGCGGCAGCCCGAGCATGGTCAGGCGCTGATCGGCCACATATTCCAGGTACTGGCGCATCTCGGCACGGGTCATGCCCACGACGCCGCCCGCCAGCACGTCCTGCGCAAACTCGCATTCGCACTCCACGGCTTCTTCGATCATCTGCAGCACGCGCCGGGCCCACTCGGCATCGAAGAGGTCAGGCTCCTCGGCGCGGACCGTCTTGATGACCTCGAAGGCGAAGGCCATGTGCGCGCTCTCATCGCGGAACACCCAGGCGGTGCCGGCGGCCAGGCCCGGCAGCAGCCCGCGCGAGCGCAGGAAGTAGACATAAGCGAAGGCGCCAAAGAAGAACAGGCCCTCGATGCAGGCCGCGAAGCAGGTGAGATTGAGCAAAAAGCGCCGTTTGTCCTCGGCATCATTGATGCGCTGCAGTGTCGCCACCTCGTCGATCCAGCGTTGGCAGAACTGGGCCTTGCGGCGTATCGAAGGAATGTTCTCGATCGCGGCGAAGGCCTGCGCGCGCCGCTCCTGATCGCTCACGTAGTTGTCCAAGAGCGTCAGGTAGAACTGCACGTGCAGCGCTTCCTCATACAGCTGCCGCGACAGATACATGCGCGCTTCGGGCGCATTGATATGCCGGTAGAGGCTGATGACCAGATTGTTGGACACGATCGAGTCGCCGGTGGCGAAGAAGGCGACCAGGCGCTCGATGAGATGCCGCTCGGCCGCTGTCATGCGCGCGTGCAGGTGCCCCAGGTCGATCTGAAAGTCGATCTCCTCGACGCTCCAGGTGTTCTTGATCGCGCCCCGGTACATCTCGTAGAAGCGCGGATAGCGCATCGGGCGCAGCGTCAGATCAAAGCCCGGATCCAGCAGACAGGCAGCAGTGCTCATTGGCAGGCCTCGCAGCTTTGCGGGTTTTCGAGCGAGCAGGCGATGGCCTGGGCCTCGGTGGCGGGGGCGCTGGCGCGCACGGTGGTCTTGGCGATCTGCGTGGCCGGACGGGAGCGCAGGTAGTAGGTGGTCTTAAGGCCGCGCTTCCAGGCGTACATGTACATGGAGGACAATCGACCGATCTCCGGGTTTTCCATGAAGAGGTTCAGCGACTGACTCTGATCGATGTAGGCGCCGCGATCGGCAGCGAGATCAATGAGCGCGCGCATCGGTACCTCCCACGCCGTGCGGTAGATGTCGCGCAGTTCCGCCGGTACGTCCATGAGCCCCTGGATGGAGCCATCGGCGACTTTCAGCGCATTGCGCAGATCCTCCGTCCACAGGCCCAGCTGCTTGAGTTCCGCGACCAGGTAGCGATTCACCTGCAGGAAATCCCCGGACAGCGTCTCGCGCTTGAACAGGTTCGAGATCTGCGGCTCGATGCACTCGTAGCAGCCGGCAATGGAGGCAATGGTCGCCGTCGGCGCAATGGCGATCAGCAGACTGTTGCGCAGGCCATGCGCGGCGATCGCCGCGCGCAGTGTCTGCCAGGGCAGGTCCGCCTCCGGCACCACCTCCCAGGCCTCGGGCTGCAATTCGCCGCGCGCGGCGCGCGTCATGGGATACGCCTCGTGCGCGCCGCATTCGCGGGCCAGCTGGTTGGAGGTGTGCAGGGCGTGAAAATAGATGGTCCGCGAGATGCGCGTCGAGAGCGCGCGGGCAGCCTCACTGTCGAAGGCCAGGCGCAGCGCGAAGAACACATCCTGCAGGCCCATGACCCCCAGGCCCACGGGGCGCCAGCGCATGTTGGACGCGCGTGTCGTGCCGATGGGATAGAAGTTCAGGTCGATGACGCGGTCCAGCTGGCGGATGGCGATCTCGACGGTGTGCGCAAGCTTTTCGAAATCGAACCCCCCGCTCCCCAAATGATGCGCGAGGTTGATCGACCCCAGGTTGCACACGGCGGTCTCGCCGGCGCTGGTGACCTCGAGGATTTCGGTGCACAGGTTGGATAGGTGCACGGTATGACCGGGCACCGCCGTTTGGTTGCAGGCGCGGTTGGATTTGTCCTTGAAGGTCATCCAGCCGTTCCCGGTCTGTGCCAGCGTGCGCATCATCCGGCCATACAGCTCGCGGGCGCGCAGGGTCTTGCGGGCGAGGCCGCGTGCCTCGGCCTGGGTGTAGGCCGCATCAAAAGCCGAACCAAACAGGTCCGGCAGCTCCGGCACGGTACTCGGATCAAACAGCGACCAGGCCCCGTCCTCCTCGACGCGCCGCATGAACAGGTCCGGTATCCAGTTCGCGAGGTTCAGATGGTGGGCGCGTCGGGCGTCATCTCCGGTGTTGTCGCGCAGCTCCAGGAACGCTTCAATGTCCGCATGCCACGGTTCAAGGTAGGCACAGGCGGCGCCCTTGCGCTTGCCGCCCTGGTTGACCGCCGCGACCGAGGAGTCGAGCGTCTTCAGCCACGGCACGATGCCGTTGGACAGGCCATTGGTGGCGCGGATCAAGGAGCCTTCCGAGCGCACGCGATGCCAGGCGATGCCGATGCCGCCGGAGAACTTCGACAGCAGTGCCACATCCTTGTAGCGGTCGTAGATGGATTCGAGCGAGTCCTGCGGCGAATCGAGCAGGAAGCAGCTGGAGAGCTGCTCGTGGCGCGTGCCGGCATTGAACAGCGTCGGGGAGCTCGGGATGTAGTCGAGCGCCGAACACAGCTGGTACAGCTCGATGGCCTCGTGCACGCCCGGGGTCAGCGCCACCGCGATGCGCATCCAGAAGTACTGCGGGTTCTCGAGCACGCTGCGGCGCGTCGGGTGGCGCAGCAGGTAGCGGTCATACAAGGTCCGCAGGCCGAAGTATTCGAGTTTTTGGGTGCGCGTGGCATCGATGGCCGCATTGAGCTTGCGGGCGTTGGCTTCGACGAACGCCATGACGCGCTCGTTGATCAGGCCGACATCGAACCCGTGGCGGATGGACTGCGAGAAGGAATGCACGCCCGGGCCCTGCACCTCCTTGTCGATGAAGGCGGAGAGCAGCCGTGCGGCCAGCCGTGAGTATTCGGGTTCCTCGAAAATGAACGAGGCGGCGGTGCGGATCGACAGCTCATCCAGCTCGCGCGTCGTGGCGCCGTCGTACAGCCCCGCGATGGTCTTCAGCGCCACCCGCATCGGATCCACATCGCCCAGACCCTCGCAGCAGCGGGTGACGGCGCGGACGATCTTGTTCACGTCCACGGCCTCGCTGCTGCCGTTGCGCTTGGTGACGCCCATGGGCGCGCGCGCCGCATTGGGCGGTGTGAGTCGGAAGCTCCCCTGAGTGAGGGAGCCGGTCGCTTCGAGCGAATCGAAATTTACCAAAGACATTGCCTATCCCCCCGGATCTGCGCCCGAGGGTCCTCCCGCGGGCTAGAGCGGGCGCCGGGGGAGGGAATTGCGGGAATGCGGGCGGCACGGACCGCAAGGGTCCGTCCCCGATTCCGGCAGCTCCTCCCACGAGAGCCCGAGCCATACCGCGGCTACGCCGCGGTCACAACGGCAGGTCTTCGGGCTCTCGGGCGGGCGCACTCCTAAGGCACAGGAGTGGGCGAGCTACTGGGCGCCGCTTCCCGGAGCTTTTGCTTAAGCCCAGTGCGATGGCGCCGGTCGTTCCCGATTACCGCTGCGGGGCAGCTCCGGAATAGACGCCTTCGCATCGCACCGGATTCCCTCTTAGGCCTACCCCTTGGGGTAAGCACCGCTGTTGGACACAAGATATTGTGGTCCTGGCGGGCTGTCAACGGGCTCGGATAAAAAGTCCTATGGTCAGTGCGATGCCGATCAGGACGATGGTGAAGCGCAACACCCGCTCATTCAGCTTGTGCAGCAGCAGGCCACCCATGACGCCGCCGGCGATGGCTCCGGCGCTGGCAATGCCCGCCTGCAACCAGCGCACCTCGGGGGAGAAAATAAAGATCAGCACGGCCGAGGCGTTCATGACGCCGGCCAAGGCATTCTTGGTGGCCCCGGCGTTGCGCATCGCCAGGCCCGCCGCGGTGAGCGCGGCCAGCATCAGAAAGCCGATGCCGCCGCCGAAGTAGCCGCCGTAGATCGCGATGCCGAACTGCGCCGCCATCGCGGCATAGCGCGACAGGTGCGCCCGGGCGGCACGCTTGGGTGCAAAACTGCCCCAGGCGAACACCGCGGTGGCGAACAGCACCAGCCACGGCACCAGATGTGCAAAGAAACTCCGCGGTGTCACCAAAAGCAGCACCGCGCCGAGCGCGCCGCCCACCAGACTGATGACCACCAGGGCGCCAAAGGACACCCCGGCGGCACCGGTGACCAGCGTGCGGCCGGTGAGCGCGGTGGCGATCTGCGCGGGAAACAGCGCAATGGTCGAGGTGATATTGGCGGCACGGGCATCCATCCCGGTGAACATCAGCGCCGGCAAGGTGACAAACGAGCCGCCGCCCGCGAGCGCATTCTGGACGCCCGCCCACAGCGCCGCCAGGAACAGCACGACCAGGGCCATCAGGCCGGATCGGCAACGCTATGGATCACATAGCCGCCGGACTTGTCATCGCGCTCGAGCGTGATGAGTCGGCGTGCCGCGGCTTCCTCCAGCAGTTTGTTGAACGAACGGAACCCGTAATAGCTTTCGTTGAAGCTCGGGTTGCGGCGTTTGAGGGCCTGTTTGACCATCGAGCCCCAGATCTTCTCATCCTCGCCGCGTTCGGCGATCAGCGCATCGATGGTGGCCAGCACCAGGTCGAAGGCATCGTGTTCGCGCTCATGCTCGCGCTCGTCATCCTTGTGCGCGGGCGTCTCGGGCGCCGCCGCGGCCGCCGCGGGCTTGCGCCGACCGGTGCGGCGCGGTTTCTGCTCGCGAACCAGGTCATCGTAGAGGATGAACTCATCGCAACTGGCCATCAGCAGATCCGAGGTGGAGTTCTTGACGCCCAGGCCAATCACACCCTTGTCGTTCTCGCGCAGCTTCGCGACCAGCGGTGAGAAATCGGAGTCACCGCTGATGATGACGAAGGTCTCCACGTGCGGCTTGGTGTAGCACAGGTCCAGTGCATCCACGACCATGCGGATGTCGGCGGAGTTCTTGCCGGACTGCTTGACGTGCGGAATCTCGATGAGTTCGAAGCCGGCCTGGTGCATGCCGGCCTTGAATTCCTTGTAGCGCTCCCAGTCGCAGTACGCTTTCTTGACGACGATGGAACCCTTGAGCAGCAACCGCTCCAGCACGCGGTTGATGTCGAACTTGTCGAACCGCGCATCGCGCACGCCGAGCGCGATGTTCTCGAAATCGCAGAACAGCGCGAGGTTGGTGGTATCGGCCGCGGTAGTCATGCCGTAAGGGGAGTCGCCGGCAGGGCCTCGAGGATGTGCATACGCTTGGGCGTGGGCACACAGTAGATGTCGATGGGTGAGGTACGGCCCCGCAGCGTCATGGCGGGCAGCTCCACGGCGTGGATGTCGTGGCCGCCCGCATCGAGCGAATGCTTGAGCGCGCGCGACAGCACCATCTCGCCCGCGCGGGCGCGCTGGCACAGCCGCGAGGCGACATTCACGGCGTCGCCGATGATGGTGTAGTTCATGTACATCGCCGAGCCGACATTGCCGGCGACCACATCGCCCTCGTTGATGCCGATACCGAGCCCGGTCTCGATGTTCAGGCGCAGGCGCCACTCCTCGGCCAGGAGCCCAAAGCGGTCGAGCATTTCCTGCCCCGCGCACACGGCCCGCTGGGCGCTGTCGCTCTGCTCCAATGGCACGCCAAATCCGACCATGAGGCCGTCGCCGGCCATATGAAATACTGTGCCTTCGTGATGGAACGTGATTTCGGTCAGCAGCGAGAAGTACTCATTCAGCAGCGGCACCACCTCATGCGGGCTCAGACGCTCGGAGATGGCGGTGAAGCCGCGCAGGTCCGCGAACATGATCACCGCACGGGTGCGGATGTCGGTCGCCGTCAGAATGCTGTCCCGCACGCGAGCGCTGTCGAGGATGCGATCGGCGAGCTTCGGGGATACATAACGCCGGAAGGTCGCCTGCAGCTCCTCGCCGCGGCGTTCGTCGGTATTGCGCGCGTCCGCGGCGACCTTGCGGCGTCGCGCACCGGCGCGGGCGAGTGCCTCGAGCCGCGCCAGCAACACCGTTTCGCCGTTCGCGGCGGCCACGAAGTCATCGGCGCCGGCCGCATAGGCGGCCATCTGCAGTTCCGCATTGAGACTCACGACGACGATGGGCAGCATCAGGGTAGCCGGGTGATCCTTCAACGCGCGGCAGGTTTCCAGCCCCGCCAGCTGCGCGCCATCCACATCCACCAGGATCAGGTCCGGCGCCACCCGGTCGATGCTGGCCATAATGTCGGCGTGCAGCGGACAGCTATCCACGCGGAAACGCTGTGCCGCCGAACGGTGCTCGAGAATGGACCGGATCGCCGCACACTCGCCGGCGGCCAAGACCTGGAACTGTTCTGTAATCACCCCCATCCCCTTCGATTCTAAACCATTTCCCTATAGAGTGACTCCATCATGGCCAGGTTGAATCGTAAGGCAGCTCCCCGAGCGCCCAAGGTCTCACGGGCGCAGGCCGAAGAGGCGGTCCGCACGCTGCTGCGGTGGGCGGGCGATGACCCTGCGCGCGAGGGTCTGCTCGACACCCCCAAGCGCGTGGTCGGTGCCTACGCCGACTGGTTCTCCGGTTACGCGGTGGACCCGCGCGAGTACATGCGCCGCACCTTCGAGGAGGTGGATGGGTACGATGAGATGGTGGTGCTGCGCGACATTGCCTTCGAAAGCTACTGCGAGCATCACATGGCACCCATCATCGGGCGCGCGCATGTCGGCTACCTGCCCTCCAACAAAGTGGTCGGCATCAGCAAGCTCGCGCGCGTCGTGGACGGCTACGCCAGGCGCTTCCAGGTGCAGGAAAAACTCACCGCGCAGATCGCCGCCTGCATCGATGAGGTGTTGAAGCCGCGCGGCGTGGGCGTGGTCATCGATTCAGAGCACCAGTGCATGACCACCCGTGGCGTTCACAAGCGCGGCGTGTCGATGGTGACCAGTCGCATGGTCGGCATATTCCGCAGCGACGCGCGCACCCGCGCGGAGTTTCTGCAGTTCATCGACATCCGCGGCTCACGCGCTATTTAGCCTTCACCTTGGTGAGCGACAGCGCATTGATGCAGTAGCGCAAGCCGCTGGGCGGCGGCCCATCCTGGAACACATGCCCGAGGTGACAGTCGCAGACGTTGCACGTCACCTCGATGCGCAGCTGGCCGTAGCTGCGGTCCTCGTGATACGCGACGACGTTGGGGGTGACGGCCTGCGTGAAGGACGGCCAGCCTGTGCCGCTCTGAAACTTCTCGGCGCTGTCGAACAGCAGGGTGTTGCAGCACACGCAGTTGTACTGTCCCGGTTCGAACAGATTGCACATCTCGGAGCTGTTCGGGCGCTCGGTGCCCTTCTCGCGGGCGACGTGAAAGGTCTGCGGATCCAGAATCGCGCGCCACTCGCTGGCCGACTTCTCGACTCGTCGGGGCGGTGCCGGATTGCCCTTGCGGGCAAGCGTGAGCACATCGTTCCAGCGCAGCAGGGTAGGGGTGGTCATGGTGAGCTCCTGGTCTTGGGCGAGCGGGCGCAGATCCACAATGCGGCGGGCAGGGCGGTGAAATCGGCCAGCAGCGCCAGCACAAAGGCCGCCGAGGATACCGTGCCGAACTGACGCATCGGTGGCAAGGGCGAGAAGGCCAGCGCCAGAAATCCCGCGGCATTGATCAGGGTCGCGAACAGGATGGGCTTGCCGGCAACCAGGAACGCATGGCGCAGGGCCGCGAGTGTCGAGCCTTCGCTGCGTCCTTCCTGGAAGTGATAGAAGAAGTGCACCTGGTCGTTCTCGGTCGCGCCGAGCACGGTTGAGCCGATGAGAATGGTGGCGATGTTAAGGGCAATGCCGGCCCCGCGCATCACGAGGAAGGCGGCGAGGATGGCGAACAGCGAGGGGATCATCGCCATCAGCCGCGCCATCGGACTGCGGAACACCACCAGGAAGGCGCAGAAGATGATGCTGGCCGTGAGCACGAAGCTTTCCATCAGCGTCGGCACCAGCTGCAGGGTGATCTGGTCGGACAGCACGCTCTCGCCCACCACCCGCGCCGTGACCGCCGCCAGTGCCGGTTGCTGATGCTGCACGGCAAGCCAGGTGCGCTCGATGTAATGGCGCATGACGCCGATGTCGCCGAAGGCGCGATCGCGGCCGCGAATGGACAGGCGCACGTTGCCCAGCGTGTTGACATCGACGAAACCCCGCGTCCCGGGAGTGGTCAGCAGGATCTGCTCGAGTTGTCCGGCTAGCTCATCCCACGCCTGGGGCTCGCTGGGCAGCTGATCCTGGCCGGATTGCACGTACCGCGCCCAGCGCAACAACGACGTTGGCCCATCCACGGCGGTGATGCGCGGATCGCTCTCCAGGCGCCGCACCAGCTGATCGACCGCGTGCAGGAACTGCGGATCCAGGGCCGCCCCGTTGGGAACCTTGAGCCACAGCTGGTAAACACCCAGTCCGTTCTGCGCCTCAAAATATCGCGTGTCCTGCGCGGCCGCGACCCGCGGATCGATATAGGTGAGCGTATCGGTCTGCAGCGCCAACGGCCGGATGTGCCCGGGAATACCCACCAGCGCGACGACCCCGGCGATCATGCCCGCCACCGCGGTGCCCACCAGCGGCCAGCGCAGGGTGCGCGTGATCGGCAGCCATTTGTCCACGAACGCCGGATACCAGCGACCCGCTGCGGACACCTCCGTCTGGGTGGGCGTGCGCAGCAGTTGCTGCAGCGCCGGAAACAGCGTGAAGCTGGCCAGCCACGCCACCACCAGGCCTGAGGCGGTCCACAGTCCCATCTCGCGCACCGGGCGGATATTCGACACCGACAGGGCGGCGAAACCCACGGCGGTGGCGAAAATAGAGGCCGTGCAGGGCAGGAATTTGTTGGCGAGCACCCAGGCGTGGTGCGCCAGCAGATCCTCGCCGCCGACGCGGTCGATGTAGCGGGAATGGATGTAGACCAGGGTCGCGGTGGCCGTCACCAGCACGGTGAGCGGCACCAGCGAGGAGACGATGGTGTGCGTCCAGCCCGTCAGCGCCGCCAGGCCCAAGGCGATGGCGACCACCAGGCCCGAGCGTGATGACGATGGCCAGCAGCGTTCGCCACGAGCGGTACAGCGCGAATATCAGTGCCACGAGGAACAGCCCGAACAGCGGCATGGAACGTTGCGTCGCCACCTGGGTTTCACGCTCGAGCCACGCATCAAGCCATGGCGAGCCGACGCGACGGATCCGCTCGAAAGGGCCTCCCTGGCTGCGCGCGAGCGGCGCGATTGCCGCATCGATGGCCGCCAGCATGCGATCCCGATCAGCGGGCGAGCGCACATGCAGCTCGAGCGCGACACCCAAGAAGTGCGGGCCCACCAGGCCCGCGCGCGAGAACAGGTGCGTCCCGGTGGCGAAGGCAGCGACCCGCGCGGCATCGGCGGGGCCCAGGTCAGTGCCGGGGTGTGCGCCCCGATAGATCGTGAGCAGGCTTTGCGCCTCAACGCCCGGAATCATTGCCAGCCGCCGCTCCAGCTGATCCGCGCCCCGCAGCGCCGCGGGAATCAGCGGATCGGGAGTCTCCAGCATCAGCAGCGCATGGACCCCTTCGGGAAACAGTGCCTCAAACGTCGCGGTCGCCTTGGCATCCTGATCCTCCGCCACCGAGAGGCTGCCGATCGCATTGTCATCGGGAATGAGGGTCGCGCCATAGATGCCGAGTGCACCCAGCAACACGAACACCAGCACAATCAGCCGGCGTGCGGCCAGTACGCGGCCAAACCAGCGCAACGCGAAGGGCGACGCTGACACGCTCATGGCGGGCTTTGGGTGGGACGCTTCATGCGCCGGAATGATAGCCTACCGCCATGAGTTCCCTGATCGCCGCTGCGGCCTCGTTGCTGGTGTTCTGTGCCCCGGGGTATCCGGGTACCAGCGGAGACGCCCAACCGCTTGTAGGAGACTTTGCCACGACCCTTGCCGCCGCCGCCGGCTGGCCCGCCGGCAGCCTCACCGCCGTGTATGACGCGAGCGAACAAAGCGATCTGCAGCGGCTCGCGGCCCCCGATGCGGCGCTGGCCTTCGTGCCTTATCCGTTCTTTCTGCAACATGGCACCGCGCTGCACTTGACGCCGCTGGTCCAGGCCGATGTGTCGCCGGCCGGCGTTGAGCAGCACTGGACGCTGGTGATGAAGAAAGGCCACCCGGCACCGCCCGCGGGACTTGCCGGCATGACGATCATCAGCACGGCCGGTTATGCGCCGGACTTCGTCCGTTACGCGCTGCATGGGCTTGGGCAGTTGCCGGCCGAGACGGCCATCACGCCGACCGGCCAGGTCCTGTCGGCGCTGCGCCGGGCGGCCAACGGGGATCCGGTGGCGGTGCTGCTGGACCAGGAGCAGGCGGCGGCACTGGCAAGTTTGCCGTTTGCAGCGCAGCTGCAGCCGGTGGCGACGTTGCCTGCCGTACCGGTTGCGTTGATTGTGAACGTCGCAGGCCGCCTGCCCAAGGCCCGCGCCGATGGCCTGCAGCAGGCGCTGCTGCACCTCTCCGGCACCTCGGCGGGCGCAGCGACCCTGAGCCGTCTGCGCTTGAACGGCTTTGTGGCACCCCGACCAGGACCGCTCCCCGCCACACCATGAACGCCTCGTTGCGAGCCGCCGCGGTGCTGACGCTGTTGGCGCTGGCCGGCTGCGCGCTGCCGCGGCCGCCGATCGCGCCCAGCGTCAACGGCGAAGTGTCGCTGCCGCCGGACCAACTCGTCGCCCTCGTCAAGGCCGACACGGACCGCATCGATCGCTCCAAGGATGCCGCCGAGCGCAGCCGGCTGCTCGCCATCGCCACCGCGAATGCCCAGCAATGTGTGGCCGTGGCGCCCGGACAACGGTGCCTGCCACTACGAATGGGCGCAGGTGCTGGGACTGACGGCGCGCGAGCGGCCCGTGCAGGCCGTGGCGCTGTTGAAGGACATGCTGGCCAGTCTCAAACAGGCCGACGCCCTCGATCCGACCTTCGATGAGGCAGGACCGGCGCGGCTGACGGCGGTGGTGCTGCTGCGGGCGCCGGGTTGGCCGCTCGGGCCCGGTGATCCGGACGCCGCGCTGATCGCCGCGCAACGCGCGGTGGATCGCGATCCGGCCTATCCCCCGAATCTGATCACGCTCGCGCAGGCCCAGGCGAAAACGGAGGCGAGCGCCAAGGCGCGCGCGAGCTATCAACAGGCGCGCCGCGCGGTCGCGGCGTGGTCGGGCGAGACCCCGGATGCGGCCGCGGAGCGTGCCTCATGGCAGCACGACATCGAGCAGGGCTTGCACGATCTGCCGTGAGCCTTAAGCTGCGGTTTCGGCGCTGCGCGCGGCGCGCTTGCGCTCATTCTCATCGAGGAAGCGCTTGCGGATGCGGATCGACTCCGGAGTCACTTCCACCAGTTCATCCTCATCGATGAACTCGACCGCGTACTCCAGCGTCATCTGGATGGGCGGCGTCAGCAAAATGGCGTCGTCCTTGCCGGCGGCCCGCACGTTGGTGAGCTTCTTGGTCTTGATCGGATTGACGACCAGGTCGTTCTCGCGACTGTGGATGCCGATGATCATGCCGGGATAGAGCTTCTCACCCGGGTGCACGAACATGCGGCCGCGCTCCTGCAGGTTGAACAGCGAATAGGCCACGGCCTCACCGGTCTCGTTGCTGATGAGCACGCCATTGTGACGCTCTGGGATGTCGCCCTTCAGCGGTGAGTAGCCGTCGAAGATGTGACTGATGAGCCCGTTGCCGCGCGTCATGGTCATGAATTCGCCCTGGAAGCCGATCAGGCCGCGGGCCGGCACGCGATACTCCAGGCGCACGCGACCCATGTCGTCAATGACCATGTCGGTGAGGTCCGCCTTGCGAACCCCGAGCGCTTCCATCACCGCGCCCTGGTGCTCCGCGTCGATGTCGATCGTGAGCGCCTCGTACGGTTCGTGCACCACCCCGTCGACCACGCGGTTCAAGACCTGCGGCTTGCCGACCGCCAGCTCATAGCCTTCGCGGCGCATGTTCTCGATGAGGATGGTCAGGTGCAGTTCGCCGCGACCGGCGACGCGGAATACATCCGGTTCGGCGGTGTCCTCGACCCGCAGCGCGACGTTGCTCTGCAGTTCGCGATACAGGCGCTCGCGGATCTGGCGGCTGGTCACGTACTTGCCCTCGCGACCCGCGAGCGGGGAGGTATTGACCTGGAAATTCATGGAAAGCGTCGGCTCATCGACGCTGATCGGCGGCAGCCCTTCGGCGTTTTCGCGATCGCAGATGGTCAGGCCGATGTTCACCTCATCGACCCCGGTGATCGCGACGATGTCGCCGGCGATCGCTTCTTGCACGGGGCGGCGCTCCAGACCCTGAAAGGTCAGCACCTGCACGATCTTGGCTTCACCGCGGTTCTCATCCCCATTGCGCAGCGCCACGACCTGGCCGGTGCGGATGGTGCCGCGGCGTACGCGGCCGATGCCGATCCGGCCGACGTAGGAGTTGTAGTCCAGGGTGGAGATCTGCAACTGCAGGGGAGCGGTGGCATCGCTGGGCGGCGCCGGCACATACTGCAGCACCGCTTCAAACAGCGCGGTCATGTCGCGGCTGCGCTCGGTGCGGTCCAGGCTCGCCCAGCCCTGAAGGGCCGAGGCATACACCACCGGGAAGTCCAGCTGCGCATCGGTTGCGCCCAGCCGATCGAACAGCTCGAAGGTCTTGTCGACCACCCAGCCCGGGCGCGCGCCCGGGCGGTCGATCTTGTTGACGACCACGATGGCCTTGTGACCGAGTCCCAAGGCCTTGCGGGTGACGAACCGCGTCTGCGGCATCGGGCCCTCGACGGCGTCCACGAGCAGCAGCACGCCATCCACCATGGACAGCACGCGCTCCACCTCGCCGCCGAAGTCGGCATGCCCGGGCGTATCGACGATGTTGATGCGGGTGCCGCCGTACTCGATGGCGCAGTTCTTGGCGAGGATGGTGATACCGCGCTCGCGCTCGATGTCGTTGGAATCCATGACACGCTCGCCCACCTTCTCATGGGCCTGGAAGGTGCCGGACTGCTTGAGCAGGCAATCCACCAGCGTCGTCTTGCCGTGATCGACGTGGGCGATGATTGCGATGTTGCGGATGGGACGGTTCATGAGCTTGCACGCGGTCTCGAAAGGGCCGCGAAGATTACCAGAAGAAGGCTACAACCCATAGAAAACAATGTGATACGGCCCCAATCGCCCCAGGAGAGGGCAATTCAGGGCTTAAACCGCCCGCCAATGCGCAAGGTGCGGGTGGCATAACGTACCTCCACGAAGAACACCAGCAGCGAGGCGGTCAGCGTGAGCATGGCGGCACTGAAGATCACCGCGATGAGCAGACTCATGTTGTTGCCCAGGAGCGCGGCGGCGAACAGCAGAATCACGGTGGTGGTCACGAGCAGGCCGGAGATGGTGCCGAGCGCGATTGAGTAGTTGATGTAACGGGCGCGCTGCGCCAGCACCGCGAGCGCCTCGTGCAGATCGATCTGCGGCGTCGCCGCCAGCCGGTCCTCGAGGATCCGGGCGCGATCCACGATCCGCGCCAGCCGGTTGGTGAACATGGTGAGGGTGACACCGACGCCGGAGAGCAGGAACACCGGCGCCACGGCCAGCTGGATGATGTGGGCGACGTCCACGTTCAGTTCGGGGGTCAGGGCCATGCGCCCATTTTGCCACGGTAAGATGGCGCGCCGGACGCACACTTATCGGGAGGCACTTGGCCAAGACCAGCACGCAGACCGTCGACTCCACGCTGTCGGGATTCTTTGGCGTCTTTCGCTACAGCCGCCAGGCCCTGACCCTGGTGCTGACGACCAGCCGCTGGCTCACGGTGTCGCTGGCGGTACTGACCGTGATTGCCGGCGCCGTGCCGGGCGGCATTGCATTGGTGGGCTCGCACCTGGTGGATGCCGTTGTCTCGCGCGATATCCATCGCGTGCTGCATTTCGTGATGCTCGAAGGCGCGCTGGTGGCCGCGATGGCGGGCGCACAGCGCGGCCTGTCCATGTGCCAGTCGCTGCTGCGTGCGCAGCTGGGCCAGCGCGTCAACGTGATGATCCTGGAGAAGGCGCTCACCCTGGAGCTGGCGCAGTTTGAGGATTCGGAATTCTACGACAAGCTCACGCGCGCGCGCCGCGAGGCCTCCAGCCGCCCGCTGAGCCTGGTCATGCGCACCTTCGGACTGGTGCAGAACGCGATCTTCCTGGTGGTTTCGGGCGGCCTGCTGTTCCGCTTCTCGCCCTGGGCGGTCGCCGTGCTGGTGCTGTCGGGCCTGCCGGCGTTCATCGCCGAAGCGCGCTTCTCCGGCGATGCCTTCCGGCTGTTTCGCTGGCGCTCGCCGGAAACGCGCATGCAGCTGTACCTCGAGTCGGTACTGGGGCGCGAGGACCATGCCAAGGAGGTGCGGTTGTTCGGCTTGGGCGAGCGGTTGCTGGAGCGATATCGCAGCATCTTCACCACGCTGTATCGTGAAGATCGCGCGCTCACCATCCGCCGCGATGTGTGGGGATTCTTTCTCGGCCTGATCGGCACCGCGGCGCTGTACCTGGCCTATGCCTGGATCGCGCTCGCGACCGTTCGCGGCCTCATCAGCCTGGGCAAGATGACCATGTATCTGGGGCTGTTTCGCCAGGGACAGTCGGCCGTGTCCGCGGCGCTCTCCTCCATCGGCGGGATGTACGAGGACAACCTCTACCTGTCGACCCTTTACGAGTACCTGGATACCCCGGTGCCCGAGGCGCGCGGGCAGTTGCTCAAGGGACCTCATCCCGAGGACGGCATCCGCTTTGAGAACGTCAGCTTCATCTACCCCGGCGCGACCCAGCCGGCACTGGCCGACATCAGCTTGCATCTGCGACCGGGCGCAAGTCTCGCGCTGGTCGGTGAGAACGGCTCGGGCAAGACCACGCTCATCAAGCTCCTGACGCGCCTGTATCGGCCGACGTCAGGTCGGGTGCTGCTCGATGGACTGGACCTGGAGATGTGGGACGAGGTGCGGCTGCGCGAACGCATCGGGGTGATCTTCCAGGACTTCGCCCGCTATCAGATGCTGGTGGGGGAGAACGTCGGCGCGGGCGATGAGCCGTTCTTTCTGGATGAGGCGCGCTGGCGGGAGGCTGCCGACAAGGGGCAGGCGGCCGACTTCATCGACGCGCTGCCGGCCGGGTACCGCACCCAGTTGGGCAAGTGGTTCAAGGATGGCCGGGAACTGTCCGGCGGGCAGTGGCAGAAGATCGCGCTGTCGCGCGCCTTCATGCGCATCCGGGCCGATGTGCTGGTGCTGGATGAGCCCACGGCGGCCATGGATGCGCGGGCCGAAGCCCTGGTGTTTGAGCGTTTCCGGCAGCTGGGCCAGTGACCGGATGACCATCCTGATCTCACACCGGTTCTCGACGGTGCGCATGGCCGATCAGATCGCGGTACTGGAAAATGGCCGCATCATTGAAAGCGGCAGCCACGAGGAGCTGATGCAGCGTCAAGGGCATTACGCCGCGCTGTTCGCGCTGCAGGCGCGGGGCTATCGCTGAAGCCTGCGCAGCCCGCGGATGGCGGCGACTTCCATGAGCAGCACAATCGATCGGGCCGGCAGCGCGCGGGTGGCGCCGCCGGCCAGGTGCTCGGGTTTGCCCACCATGCCGCTCTCGGTATCCAGTTCCACGCGCCAGCTGCGTCCGGCAGCCAGCGGCGGCACGACGAAATCCATCGTGTCGTGATGGGCGTTGAACAGCAGCGTGAAGTTTTCATCGCGCACCGGCTGGCCGCGGCTGTCGGTGCGGTGGACTGCGGCGCCCGACAGATGCACGCTCAGGCAGCGGGCAAAGCCTTGCTGCCAGTCAAAGTCGGTCATCTCGGTGCCGCCGGGAGTGAACCAGGTGATGTCCTTGAAGGTCTCGCCGGCGACATTGCGCCCGGTCAGGAAGTGGCGGCGCGAGAAGATGGCATGACTGCGCCGGAAGGCGATCATGCGCTCGACGAACTCCATGAATTCGCGCTGCTGCGCGGTGAGCTCCCAGTTGAGCCAGGAGATCTCGTTGTCCTGACAGTAGGCGTTGTTGTTGCCGCCTTGGGTGCGCCCTAATTCATCGCCCGCAAGCAGCATCGGCACGCCCTGTGAAAGCAGGAGCGTGGCGATCAGATTGCGCTTCTGGCGCTCGCGCAGCGCATTGATCTGCCGGTCGGCGGTCGGGCCCTCGACCCCCCAGTTCCAGGAGCGATTGTTGTCGCTGCCGTCGCGATTGTCCTCGCCGTTGTCTTCGTTGTGCTTGGCGTTGTAGGCGACCAGATCCGACAGCGTGAAGCCATCGTGGGCGGTGACGAAGTTGATGCTGGCGTGGGGCTTGCGGCCGCTCGCCTCGTACAGGTCCGCGGAGCCGGTGAAGCGCTGGGCGAATTCGCCGATCAGGCCGCCATCGCCCTTCCAGTAGGCGCGCACGCTGTCGCGGTACTTGTCATTCCACTCATTCCAGCCGGGCGGGAAGTTGCCCACCTGGTAGCCGCCTTCGCCGACATCCCACGGCTCGGCGATCAGTTTGACCTGCGAGAGCACCGGGTCCTGGGAGATGGTGTCGAAGAAGGAGCCCAGCCGGTCGACCTCGAACAGTTCCCGTGCCAGCGCCGAGGCGAGATCGAAGCGGAAGCCATCCACATGCATGTCCAGCACCCAGTAGCGCAGCGAATCCATGATCAGCTGCAGCACGCGCGGGTGCTGCAGGTTGAGCGTGTTGCCGGTGCCGGTGAAATCCATGTAATGGCGCAGATCGCCCGGGCACCAGCCGGTAGTAGGCGGCATTGTCGATGCCGCGGAAGCTTAAGGTCGGGCCGCGCTCATTGCCCTCGGCGGTGTGGTTGTAGACCACATCGAGGATGACCTCGATGCCCGCGGAGTGCAGGCTCTTCACCATGGTCTTGAACTCCTCGACCTGGCCGCTCGCGCTGTAGCGCATTTCGGGGGCGAGAAAGCCAATGGTGTTGTAGCCCCAGTAATTGCGCAGTCCCTGTTGCAGCAGGTGGCGGTCATCGAGAAACGCGTGCACCGGCATGAGCTCCACCGCGGTGACTCCCGAGACGCCGCAGGTGATCGATGACGGGCGCGGTGGCGAGCCCCGCGTAGGTGCCGCGCAGCGCCGGCGGCACCTTGGGATGGCGCATGGTCATGCCGCGCACGTGCGCCTCGTAGATGACGGTGTCGTGCCAGGGCGTGCGCGGCGCGCGGTCGTCCCCCCAGGTGAAGGCGGGATCGATGACGCGGCATTTGGGCGTGCCGGCGGCGCTGTCGCGTTCGTCGAACGACAGGTCCAGCTGCGGATCGGCGGCATCGTAGCCGAAGTGCGCATCGCTCCAGCGCATCCGCCCCGACAAGAGCCGCGCGTAAGGTTCGATCAGTAGTTTATTCGGGTTGAAGCGGTGGCCCCGCTCCGGATCGTACGCGCCGTGGCAGCGATACCCGTACAGCAGGCCCGGACGGGCCTCGGGCAGATAGCAGTGCCAGATCTGGTCGGTGTGCTCGTGCAGCGTGATGCGCTCCACTTCATGCCGACCGGTGGCATCAAAGAGACACAACTCCACTTTGGTCGCGTTCTCCGAGAACAGCGAAAAGTTGACGCCCTCACCATCCCAGGTGGCGCCGCGCGGATAGGGATTGCCCGGCCAGACCGCCGTCATTGCGGGGACAGGAACAGCACGCCCAGTGGTGGCAGGGTGAGCGTCAGGGAGTGCGGCCGGCCGTGCGTGCTGTGGTCGTCCGCCATCACCGCGCCCTGATTGCCCTGGCCACTGCCGCCGTAGTCCGTGGCGTCGCTGTTCAGCCATTCGCGCCACGGACCGCCGCGCGGCACGCCCACGCGGTAGTGGCTGCGCACCACCGGCGTGAAGTTGCAGATGATCAGCACCACGGTGCCGCGGCTTCGATCCTTGCGCAGGAATGACAGGACGCTTGAGTCCGCGTCATTGCAATCCACCCACTCGAAGCCCGCCTCGCTGAAGTCCTGCTCATACAGCGCGGGTGTGTCTCGGTAAAAACGGTTCAGGTCACGCACCCAGCGTTGCACCCCCGCATGCAGCGGATACTGCAGCACGTGCCATTCGAGGCTGCCGTCGTGCTGCCATTCGCGCTTCTGGCCGAATTCGCAGCCCATGAAAATGAGTTTCTTGCCGGGATGGCCCCACATGTAGCCGTACAGCAGGCGCAGATTTGCGAACTGCTGCCACTCATCGCCCGGCATCTTGCCGATGAGCGAGCCTTTGCCATGCACCACTTCGTCGTGCGACAGCGCCAGGACGAAGTTCTCGGTGAACGCGTACCAGATCGAGAAGGTGATTTGATTGAGATGATGGCGGCGGAACAGCGGATCGGTCTGGAAGAACTTCAGGGTGTCGTGCATCCAGCCCATGTTCCACTTGAGCCCGAAGCCGAGGCCGCCCAGGTACACGGGTCGCGACACTTGCGGCCAGGCTGTCGACTCCTCGGCGATGGTCTGGGTGCCGGGATGGTCGCGGTAGATGGCCTCATTCAATGACTTCAGGAAGTCGCGGGCCTCGAGGTTCTCGTGGCCGCCGAAGGTATTGGGGACCCATTCGCCGGCCTTGCGGCCGTAATCCAGGTACAGCATGGAGGCCACCGCATCCACGCGCAGGGCATCGGCGCGGTAGGTATCCAGCCAGTACAGCGCATTGCTGCCCAGGAAATTGCGCACCTCGGCGCGACCATAATTGAAAATCGAGCTGCTCCACTCCGGGTGGAAACCCTGGCGCGGATCGGCGTGCTCGTACAGATGCGTGCCATCAAAGAACGCCAGCCCGTGCTGGTCGCTCGGGAAATGCGACGGCACCCAGTCCAGGATCACACCGATACCCATGCGGTGCATGTGTTCGATGAGGTACATGAAGTCCTGCGGCGTGCCGTAGCGCGAGGAGGGCGCGAAGTAGCCGGTGATCTGATAGCCCCAGGAGCCGAAGAACGGATGCTCCATGACGGGCATCAGTTCGACGTGGGTAAATCCCATGTCGAGCACGTAGTCGGCCAGCTCATGGGCGACCTCGCGGTAGTTGAGCGAACGGTTGCCGTCCGCGGCGACCCGACGCCAGGAGCCCAAGTGGACTTCGTAGATGGACCATGGCGCATCCAGGGCATTGACCCGGGCGCAGTTGCGCTGCCATTCAATGTCGTTCCAATCGTACGCATTGTCCCAGACCACCGCCCCGGTGCGCGGCGGCTCCTCGCACAGCATGGCATACGGATCGCTCTTCTCGACCGCATAGCCCGCGTAGCGCGAGCGGACGAAGTACTTGTAGACGGTGCCTTTGCCGACCCCGGGGATGAAAAGTTCCCAGATACCGGACTGGTCCGACCGGGCGCTCATCGGATCGCGGTCATGGCTCCAGCCGTTGAAGTCGCCGATCACATGCACGGCTTGCGCGTTCGGCGCCCACACGGCAAAGCGCGTACCCTCTACCCCGTCAACAGTGTCCAGATGCGCGCCCAGTTTCTCGTAGGCACGGAAAAACGTGCCTTCGCGGAAATGGTAAATATCCGTGCCGGTCAGTTCGCTCATGAGGTGGCTTCTTCCATCGACAGTTCCAGTATTCTGGTGATCGTACACTCTTGAGTGTGGCTTGTTCCGTCATTGCAGAATCGACTATTGTCGTAGGAATTTCTTAACTTGTGTTCAGGTCATGACCGATAGCACCGATACTGGGCAGACCGTCACACCGCGTGCACTGGTGCCGGTCATCATTGGCCATCGCGGCGCGAGTGGCTATGCACCCGAGCACACCCTGGCCTCGTACTTCCTGGCCATCCAGCAGGGCGCGGACTTCATTGAGCCGGATCTGGTCAGCACCCGGGATGGGGTGCTCATCGCGCGCCATGAGAATGAGATCGGCGGCACCACCGATGTCGAAGCGCACCTGGAATTCGCCGAACGCCGCACCACCAAGGTCATCGATGGCACCAGCGTCAGCGGCTGGTTCACCGAGGACTTCACGCTCGCGGAGCTCAAGACGCTGCGGGCGCGTGAGCGCATCGCTGAACTGCGGCCCGCCAACACGCGCTTCGATGGCCAGTTTGAAATTCCGACGCTGGATGAGATCCTCGACCTGGTGCATGGTGCCGATGTGGTGCGGGCGCACTCGGCGCGGGCGCGCCACGAACCCTCGCCACGGCGCATCGGTATCTATCCTGAGACCAAGCACCCCAGTTACTTCTCCTCGATCAACCTGGCGCTCGAGCAGCCGCTGCTTGAGACGCTGGCCCGGCATGGCTATGCCGATCCGCAATCACCGGTCTTCATCCAGTCGTTCGAGACCGCCAATCTGAAGATGCTGCGCACCCTGACGCAGCTTGCGCTGGTGCAGCTGGTGGCGGCGAGCGGCGCGCCATTTGACTGGGTGAGCGGCGGGGAGCTCACGCAATTACGCCGGCATGGTCACGCGGCGGGGACTTGCGCAGGTTGCGGCCTACGCGGATGCCATAGGGGTGGAGAAGACCTTGGTGATTCCGCGCAACGCGCAGGGCGGATTGGGCTCAGCGACGGCGCTGGTCGATGATGCGCACGCGGAAGGGCTGCTGGTTCATGCCTGGACTTTCCGTGCCGAGAACCATTTCCTGCCGGTGCCGCTGCGGGTCGGGCCGGACGCGGCGCAATTCGGCGACCTTGCGGCAGAGTTGCTGCCCTATCTGAAAGCGGGCCTCGATGGGGTTTTCATCGACCAGCCGATTCTCGGCGTGCGCATCCGCGATGCGTTGCTGGTGAGCCGCGACCGCGGCTAGGGCCGCCGCCGCGACTTGGCGCCGACAAACACCAGCGAGCCATCCATCGCGAGCGTGCTTTCGGCCTCGGTGTCCTCGGGCTCCTGCAACACGGCCCGGGCCTTGGCCGCAGCGGCCTCGGCGGTCTGCGGGGTAATCTGCATCTCCACGGCCGTGGCCAGCAGGAAGCCCTGCACCGTGATCGGTCCGCACTGCGCCAGGAGACGCAGCTGCCCCGGCCGTTCCACGCCCTCGGCGACCACTTCCAGTCCCAGCCCATGACACAGGGCGATGACGGAGCGGGCAATCGCGGCACAGCGGGGGCTGCGGTCAATGCTTTCGATCAGCGTCCGGTCGAGCTTCACGCGGGTGATGGGCAGTTGCGCCAGTGAGGCGAGCGATGAATAGCCGGTGCCGAAGTCATCCAACGCGACCGCGACATCCAAGGTTCGCAGCCGCTGCAGGGCAACGAGCGTGGCGGGACCGGTCTGGATGACGCTCTCGGTGATCTCGACCTCGAGCGCATCCCCGGGCAGGCCCGTTACGGACAGCGCCTCGATGACGTGGTCCACGAAGCTGCCGTCCAACAGCTGCATGGCCGAGACATTGATGGCGACCCGGGCATTGTGCCAGCCCATGGATCGCCAGGCCTTCACCGTGGAGGTGGCCGAACGCAATGCCCAGGTGGTGAGCTCGCGCATGAGGCCGGTGGACTCGGCGATTTCGATGAACTCATTGGCGCTGGCAACGCGCCCGTCGGACTTGCGCCAGCGCAGCAGCGCCTCAACGCCCACCGGTGCCAGGGTATGCAGGGCGACCTGCGGCTGGTACATCAGCAGCAGATCGCCGGCCTCGACCGCGCGTCGCAAGGCCTGCTCCAGGCGGAAGCGATGGGCCGCCACGTCGTAGAGTTCCGGTGTGTAGAGCGCATAACGGTTGCGGCCGAGGTCCTTGGCATGGAACAGCGCCACATCCGCGGTGCGCAACAGCGCATCCGAATCGCGCGCGTGATCCGGATAGAGCGTTGCGCCGACGCTTGCGCTGGTCGACAACTGCCGGCCATCGACGGCGAGCGGCCGCTGCAGCGCATCGATGACGAGGGCGGCCTGCTCGCAGACATGCTCGGCGCTGAGCGCATCCTCAATCAGCACCGTGAACTCATCCCCTCCCAGACGCGCGATGAACGCCTGTGCGCCAAGCGCCTCCTGCAATCGCAGCCCCACCATCTGCAGCACCCGATCGCCGAAGCGATGCCCGAGCGTGTCGTTGATCGATTTGAAGTTGTCCAGATCGACGAACAGCAGGGCCAGGCGGGTGTGGCGCTGCGCCGCGGCGGCCAGGGCGGTCGACAAGCGCGCCGCCAGATGCCGACGGTTGGGCAGATCGGTGAGCGGATCGTGATGGGCAAGGTGATGCAGCGCGCGCGTGCGGTCCTCGACGTGCTGTTCGAGCACCGCCTGGTGCGCGCGCAGGCCGTTCTCGGCGGCGCTGATCTTGGTCGCCATGGCATTGAAGGCATCGGCGAGTTCGGCGATCTCGGCCGAGCCGCTGCTGTGGGCCGTGACCGCCCGCTCCCCGGCTGCCAGGCGCCGCGTGGCGACGGTGAGCCGGCGTACCGGTACCGAGATGCGCAGCGCCAGCAGCACGGAGACCAGCACCACGACCACCTCGACGGTGATGCCGGTGGTGACCAGCGCGTGCTGCGCGTTGTTCGCCGCCTGCGCCGCGCGCTGTGCCGCCGCCGCCAGCGCATTGCGGGCCGGCGCCTGCAGCAATGCCTGCGCGTCGCTGATCAGTTGCGCGCCGCTGCTGAGGAAATCGTGGCGATCGCGTTCATTGCTGGCATCGAAGCGGTTGACTTCATTGCGCAGGTGCACCGCATCCTTGAAGTCCTCGCGAATGATCTCCATCCAGGCGACCCCCGGGGAGCGGATGAGTTCGGCGTTGTTGCGATCGAGGGCCGCTTCAAAATCGCGTTCGGCGCGGGCGCCGTCATCCCCCAGGTCCACCACGGCGCGCAGCGCCGCCGCCGCCTGCGAAAGTTCGACCAGCGACTTGCGGGCCCAGACCTCGTTGTTGTCGAGGGAATTGCCGGCGCCGCCCGCCTTGGCAATGCGACGGCCTTCGGCTTCGAGCAGCTGGTGGCGGCGGCTCAGCCACTCCTGGCGCTGTCCGGACTTGGCGCTCAGGGCCTGCCCCGCCGCCATGTGTGCGCGGATCTGCTCCTGCAAGCGCAGCTGAGCGGGGCCGTGCGGATCCGCGGTGGCCTCCGCACTGTGTGCGTACCAGGCGCCAAGGGACTGGTTGAGCTGGATCGTCGCGGCCTGCAGCTCTGACTGGGCGGAGCGCTTGGCCTCGCTGGAACTGCCCTCGGGTCCCAGTGATTCTTCGACCTGGCGGTCAAACGCGGCCAGCTTCTCAACGATGGTGGCGGCGCGGCGCGCTTGCGGCTCATAGCGCAACTGCAACGAGCTCACGGCCTCGACGGCGGTGTGAGTAATGCGATTGGTGACCACCTGGCCCACCAGCACCACGACACCCATGATCGCCATGCCGAGGGCAAGGTGCGTGCCCACGCCCAGCCGCCAGGCATGCGGGCGCGGGCCGGGATCGGGAGCCGAATCTGTAGCCGACTGCACAGTGGTAATCCGCAGCATGCGACATAAGCTGTAACCAATGATTACAGTGCCTATGCCAGTACGATCATGCTGCCTGAGGTGTCCCCGGCAGGTCCGTGGTGGGCATCGCAAAAGCGGCGCTCGGCTGCGCCGGCGCGGCCCGAGCGTTTGGCGGATCCGTGCGCCAGTTGCTTTATACTGCCTTGATGACGGAACTTGCGGATACTTTTGATTCGGCCTTTGCCAAGGCCGTGGACCTTGGCAACCGCCTGGCAGACAAGGATAAGGACGCTGATCTTTGGGATATCGCCGACGGCCTGCTGGCCGGGGCGCTGCAATATTGGCTGTATTCCCGGCAGCCCTGCGGTGACCCGCGCTGCCAGGACTGCATGCCCATCAGCACCGCCGAGGGTCGGATGGCGGAGCTGAAGCGCCTGGTCGATCAGCTGGCAGCCGAAAGCGAGTATTTTCACACCCCCACGGACGCCAACGCCGGGCGCGCCTGACGGCTGCCACCCGCATGACTGTGCCCGCGGCCACTGAATCCAACGCGGGTGATCCTGCCAGCCACGTGGCCATCATCGGCGCGGGCCCCTGCGGACTGTTCCAGGTCTTCGAGTTAGGGCTGCTCGGCATTCAGGCGCATGTCTTCGACTCGCTCAAGGTGGTCGGCGGCCAGTGCGCGGAGCTGTATCCCGACAAGCCCATCTATGACATTCCGGCACTGCCGGTGTGTGGAGCGCAGGAGCTGGTGGAGCGGCTGATGCAGCAGATCCGACCCTTCAATCCCCAGTTTCATCTCGGCGAGGAGGTCACGACGGTACTGCCCGATGCGGCGGGCCACTTTACGGTGGGCACCGCCGGCGGGGTAGTCGTGACCGTCGGCGCGGTGGTGATCGCGGCAGGCCTGGGCGCCTTCCAGCCGCGCCGCCTGGGCGTGGCCGGCGCCGAGACCTTCGAAGGCAATCAGATCCAGTATCGGGTGCCTGATGCCCGGCAGCTGGCCGGCCGGCGGCTGGTCATTTTCGGCGGCGGAGATTCGGCGCTCGATTGGGCCGTGGCGCTGGCACCGGCCGCCCAGAGCCTCACGCTGGTCCATCGGCGCGAGCATTTTCGCGGCGCGCCCGCGACGGTCGCGCGCATGCGGGAACTTCAGGGCGCGGGGCGGATCCGACACATCGAGGGCATCGCCGAGTCACTGCTGGTCGAGGGCCGCTCGCTGCACGGCGTGCGGGTCCAAGGGCAGCGACGGCACGCTGCACGAGCTGCATGCCGACCAGCTGCTGGTGTTCTTTGGCTCTGCACCCGAAGCTGGGGCCGATCGCCGAGTGGGGCCTCGCCCTGGAACGCAAAGCGCTCGCGGTGGATACGGAGAAGTTTCAAACCAGTGTTCCGGGCATCTTCGCGGTGGGTGACATCAACACCTACCCCGGCAAGAAGAAGCTCATCCTGTCCGGATTCCACGAGGCGGCCCTGGCGTCCTTCGGCATCCAGCACCATCTGTTTCCGCAGAAGAAGCAGTTCCTGCAGTACACGACCACCAGTCCGATCATGCACAAACGCCTCGGCGTGCCGGATATCTGACAAAATACCGCCCCGTTTCGAGTGACCCCCGACAACGAACTGTTTGCCTTAAGGAGTTTTACGATGATCCGTAGACACTGTGTTCTGGCCGCGCTGGCGATTGCCGCTGTGTCATTGGCAGGCGGCACTCACGCCGCCTTCGCAGCCGACAAGGTCTGCAAGCTCGCGATTGCCGGCAACGACGCGATGCAGTACGACAAGAAAGAGCTCGACGTAGCCGCCGATTGCACCGAGGTCGAACTCACCCTGAGCCACACGGGCAAGCTGCCCGCGGCCGCCATGGGCCACAACTGGGTGCTGGTGAAGACGGCCGATGTGACCACGGTCGCCAACGCCGGCATGTCTGCCGGACTTGCCAACAATTACCTCACCCCCAACGATCCGCATGTCATCGCCTTCACCAAGATTATCGGCGGCGGCCAGAGCACCAGCGTCACCTTCCCGACTTCCAAGCTCACCAAGGGCGGCGACTACACCTTCATGTGCACATTCCCCGGGCACTACGTCATCATGAAGGGCGCGTTCAAGTTCGGCTGAGCGGTAACCGCGCGGCACTTTCGGCAGGCTGCACATGGACCAGCGAATTGCTGATCTGATCGACGCTGTTGGAGCTCGAGACGCTCGAGGTCAACCTGTTTCGCGGCGAAAGCCGCGATATAGGCAGCCCCCAGGTGTTCGGCGGCCAGGTCCTCGGACAGGCCCTGAATGCCGCCTCGCGCACCGTGACGGCCCGCATGGTGCATTCCCTGCACGCCTACTTTCTGCGCCGCGGCGATTTCAAGGCGCCGATCATCTATCAGGTGGATCGCAGCCGCGACGGCCATAGTTTCTCCAATCGCCGCGTCGTCGCCATCCAGCACGGCGAACAGATCTTCAACATGACCTGTTCGTTCCAGGTGGATGAGGCGGGACTGGAGCACCAGGTGCCCATGCCCGAGGTCCCGGGGCCGGAAGGTCTGGCCGATACCTCGCGCGTGGCGCCGGAGCTGCTCGAGAAGCTTCCCGAGCGGGTGCGGCGGCTCTTGGAAACCGCCCGTCCATTTGAATTTCGCGCAGTGCGGCCGCTGGATGCCAGTCCCGCGCCCGGGCACGCGTCCGGGCCGCCAGGTCTGGTTCCGCGCCGTGGCGCAGGTGCCCGAGGATCAGACCCTGCAGCGGGTGCCTCTTGGCCTACGTCTCGGATTTCCATCTGCTGGAGACCGCCACCCAGGCGCACGGGATCTCGCACCTGAGCGGCAAGGCGCAGGTGGCGAGCATCGATCACGCCATGTGGTTTCACCGCCCGCTGCGGGTCGATGACTGGCTGTTGTATGACGTTGAAAGCCCGAGCGCCTCGGGGGCGCGTGGCTTTGCCCGCGCCAACGTGTTCTCGCGCGAGGGCATTCTGGTGGCCAGTACCGCCCAGGAGGGCCTGGTGCGGCTGGGGCCCCCGCCCCGATGAGCGCACGGCGCCGTCTCGTCGCGGTGATGTTGAGCGTTCAGCTCTCGGCCGCACTGGCCGCCGACCCTGCGGCGCCCAAGGTCGCCGCGGAAACGCCGGTCGAGATTACGGACCTGATGCAACGCTGGTCCGGCGTCCACGATACGGCGGTGCAGGTGATCCTGGATGAGCACTCCCCGCAGGCCGCGGCGGCGGATGTCTCACGGCTGCGCACGGTGATTGAACCGATTGAGGTGCCGTGGCTGGGTCCGACAGTGCTGTACCTCGAGGAAACCCTGCACGATGTGCCCGGCGCACCGCGGCGCCAGGTGCTGCTGCGCCTGTCGATTGATTCGCAGTTGCGGCCGCAGCGCATCCGGGTGCGCCAGTACACCCTCAAGGAGCCGGCACAGTGGCGCGGCCTGTTCGCCGATCCGCAGGCGCAGGCGGCGCTGCGCCGCACCGACCTCCAGACGCTGCCCGGTTGTGATCTGTTGCTGCGGCGCGAGGGGGATCAGTTCCACGGCGGCACCCTGGGACGCGGCTGCGTTTCCCCGCCCGCGGATCCGCAGCGCTATGTGGACTACAGCCTGCAGGTGGGCGAGGGGGTGTATTGGTTCCGCACCCGCCAGTTTCGCTTCGAGGATGACGCGCTGGTACAGGAGAGTGCAGGCTACGACTGGCCGGCGATGCATCTGGCGCGGCTCTACAGCTGCCGCATCCGCTGGTCGGCCTCCGGGCAGCCGGCGGATCTGTCGCCCCTACTGAATGTGGAGGTGGCCGATCATGGCGGACGCGCGGATTTTTCCCTTCCCGACGGGCGCGCCTTGCGCTTGATCCTGCACAGTGATGACTGGCCCTTTGATGCCAGCAACCACGCGCTGATCCTGATCCTGCAGGACCTGGCGCCCGGCGGTGCCACCGTGCGCAGCTGGAGCCCGGCCGATGCCCGGCAGATCACGGCCGCCCTGAAACTCATGGATGCGCGCTGTGGGCCGAGCGCGCCGCTGGCGAAGTGAGCACCTTGCCGGGATTCATGATGCCGTGGGGATCGAAGGCACGTTTGATGGCCCGCATCAGATCCAGTTCCACCGGCGGCGCATAGCGTTCGAGCTCCGCGACTTTGAGCTGGCCGATACCGTGCTCGGCGCTGAAGCTGCCGTGGAACTCCTGCACCAGGTCGTGGATCGCCCGTTTGATCTCTTCGGCACGGGCGAGAAAGGCTGCGGCCGGCACCCGCGGGTCCTGGTTAAGATTGAAATGCAGATTGCCGTCGCCCACATGGCCATAGGCGACGAGGCGTCCCTCGGGCAGATGGCTGCCGAGCCACGCAGCGGCGCGCGCGACGAATTGCGGCAGGTCAGCGACCGGGACCGAAATATCATGTTTGAGGCTCGCGCCGTCCAGGCGCTGCGCCTGCGGGATGTTCTCGCGCAGGAACCAGAAACTGTCCGCCTCGCGGCCGCTTTGCGCAATGGCGGCGTCCTGCACCAAGCCGTCGCTGTGCGCCTGGGCGAGGACCTCCTCGAGGAGGGTGTCGAGGGGTTCATCGGCACGCGGTGAGGTCAGCTCGCACAGCACATACCACTCGTGCCGGCCGGGCAGCGGATCCACCGTCGGACGGATATGCCGCACGGTCAGATCGACCGCCAGGCGCGGAATGAGTTCGAAGGAGCTGACGCGATCGCCGCTGTGGTTGCGCAGACGACTGAGCAGTTCCACCGCCGCCTGCACGCCGGCCACCGCGACAAACGCGGTGGCGATGCTGCGCAGGGCGGGAAACAATTTGAGCGTCGCGGCCGTGATGATGCCGAGCGTGCCTTCGGCGCCCAGGAACAGAGATTTCACATCGTAGCCGGTGTTGTCCTTGCGCAGGCTGGTGAGACGCTCAAGTACCCGGCCGTCGGCCAGCACCACCTCCAGTCCCAGCACCAGGTCGCGCATCATGCCGTAGCGCAGGACGCTGGTGCCGCCGGCGTTGGTCGAGAGGTTGCCGCCGATCTGGCAGCTGCCCTCCGAGCCCAAGCTCAGGGGGAAATAGCGCTCCGCATCGGCGGCCGCCCGTTGCACCTGGGCGAGCAGGCAACCTGCCTCGGCCGTGAGCGAGTAATTGAGGGGATCGACCTTGCGCACCCGGTTCAGGCGGCTCAAGGACACGATGACCTGGGTGCCCGATGCGTCCGGGGTCGCGCCGCCGCAGTACCCGGTGTTGCCCCCCTGGGGCACCACGCCGATGCGGTGGCGGTTGCACACTTCCAGCACGGTGGCGACCTGCGCGACGGAGCGCGGCAGGATGAGGGCTGCGGCGCTGCCGTGATACAGGCCGCGATGGTCGACGAGCAACGGGGCGATCTCGCCCGCATCGGTGCGGACGCAGTCAGCCCCGAGGAGGCTTGCGAGTTGGGTGACCGCCGGTGCGCTAGAGCCCGGCTGCGTCACTCGTCCTCGTCTTCATCCTCATCGTTGTCCTCGTCCTCATCGTCGTCGTCATCCCAGTCGTCATCGTCCTCGTCTTCATCCTCATCTTCGTCCTCCTCCTCCTCGGCTGCCTCGGATTCGGACCAGCCCTCGGGCGCCACGGTCTTTTCAAGATCCATCTCGTGCCAGGCTTCGATGTCGATCTCCTCGATATCCCCGTCCACGTATTCGATTTCGACGAGTTCGGAATCCTCATCCACCGACAGCACGCGAAATGACTCCTCTTCTTCGATGTTCTGGTACCACTGTCCGGCTGCCGGTTCGTAATCTCTGCTCACCGCTTTGGTCCTCGAGGCTCAACTGTTGAAGGCGGCTGCCAGTTTACGGGGGGAGAGTTGCGGGTGGCAATGTCGCGGGGCGGGGGATTCGCCCGCCCGGCGCCGATCCCGTATAGTTTTTGCCATGAGCGCCACGGGTGAGCATGTTGTGTCTCCGCTGATCGCCGCCCGACGCGTGGTCGTCAAGGTGGGTTCCGCCCTGCTGGTCGACCCGGAAACCGGCCAGCTGCGCCGCGCCTGGCTGACCGGCCTGGTCGAGGATCTGCTGCGCCTGCGGCAGCGCGGCCAGCAGGTCATGCTGGTGTCCTCGGGGGCGATCGCACTGGGCCGGCGCGAGCTGAAGCTGGCACCGGGCGCCCTGCGGCTGGATGAGAGCCAGGCCGCCGCCGCCGTGGGCCAGATCCGCCTCGCCCACGCCTATAAGGAATTGCTGGGCGAACACGGGGTCACGGTGGCGCAGATCCTGCTGACCCTCGAGGACAGCGAGCAGCGGCAGCGTTACCTGAACGCGCGGGCCACCCTCGAATCGCTGCTGGCGCTGGGTGCGCTGCCGGTGATCAATGAGAACGACACGGTGGCCACCGCGGAGATCCGCTACGGCGATAACGACCGGCTGGGCGCGCGCGTCGCGCAGATGGCTGGCGCCGACTGCCTGGTGCTGCTCTCGGATGTTGAGGGCCTGTTCACGGCCGACCCGAACCGCCATCCTGACGCCCGGTTCATCAGCCGGGTCACGGCCGTCACCCCGGAAATCGAGGCCATGGCGGGCCGCTCGGCCTCCGCGGTGGGCTCCGGGGGCATGACCACGAAGCTCATGGCCGCCCGGATCGCCGTGGCCGCCGGCTGCCACATGTGCATCGCCGCGGGGCACCACGCGCATCCGGTGCGCCGGCTCGAGGAGGGGGGTCGTTGCACCTGGTTCGTGCCCAGCGAGACGCCGGTCACGGCCCGCAAGCAGTGGATTGCCGGCACCTTGCGTCCGGCGGGCGCCCTGAGCATCGATGCCGGCGCACTCAAGGCGCTGCACGCCGGCAAGAGCCTGCTGCCCGCCGGCGTCGTGCGGCTGGCCGGGCGTTTCGACCAGGGGGACACCGTCAGCATCCTGGCGCCGGATGGCACGGAGGTGGCACGCGGCATCAGCGCCTACGCCGACGCCGATGTCGCCCGCATCATGGGCCGCAAGTCCGCGGAGATTGCAGGCATCCTGGGCTATCGCAGCGGCGATGCCCTGGTGCACCGGGATGATCTGGTCATCCTGCGCAAGGATTGGCCCGCTCCGTCCGCGCAGGAGGCATCGTGAGTACGGCGCCGGATCTCACCGAGGTCATGCGCAGCATGGGTCTGGCGGCGCTGGCAGCGTCGAACTCGCTGGGCGTGGCCAGCACGTCCGCCAAGAATCAGGCGCTGCAGGCGGCGGCGGCGGCCATCCGCGCCCACCGCCCCGACATCCTTAAGGCCAACGGCCAGGATCTGGCCCAGGCACGTGAGCGACAGCTTGGTGCGGCGCTGCTCGATCGGCTGGAACTCAATGAGAAACGCGTCGAGGGCATGGCCAAGGGGCTCGAAGACATCATCGAGCTGGCGGATCCCATCGGCGCGGTGGCAGCGCACTGGACGCGACCCAATGGTCTGGATATTTCACGCGTGCGCGTGCCGCTTGGCGTCATCGGCATCATTTATGAGAGCCGTCCGAATGTCACGGCCGATGCGGGCGCGCTGTGCCTGAAGTCCGGCAATGCCGTGATTCTGCGCGGCGGTTCAGAGAGCGAGCGCTCAAACCGCGCCATTCATGAGTGCCTTGCGGCCGGGCTTGCCGCCGCGGGTCTGCCCGCGGGCTGCATTCAGCTGGTGCCGACCACGGATCGGGCGGCCGTCGGCATGATGCTCGCCGACATGACCGACTTCATCGATGTGATCGTGCCGCGCGGCGGCAAGAGCCTGGTGGCGCGGGTGCAGAAGGAAGCGCGCGTGCCGGTGATCGGCCATCTGGAAGGCAACTGCCATGTGTACGTGGACCGCGATGCGCAGTTGAGCATGGCGCGCGCCATTGTGCTGAATGCCAAGCTGCGCCGTACCGGGGTCTGCGGTGCCGCCGAGACGTTGCTGGTCGACCGGGCCTGTGTCGCCACGCACCTGGCGCCGCTCATCGAGGATCTGCTCAACGCCGGCTGCGAGGTGCGCGGTGATACCACGGTGCAGACCGTGGACGCGCGCGTCCGGCCGGCAACCGAAACCGACTGGTACACGGAGTATCTGGATTCGATCATCGCGGTGCGGGTCGTGCAGGATGTGGATGAGGCCATCGCCCATATCGCCCGCTATGGTTCGGCGCACACCGAGGCGATCGTGACCGCCAACGCGGCCACGGCGGCCCGCTTCCTTGCGCAGGTGGACAGCGCCATCGTGCTGCATAACGCCTCGACCCAGTTCGCCGATGGCGGTGAATTCGGCATGGGTGCGGAAATTGGCATTTCCACCGATCGCTTCCACGCCCGGGGTCCCGTCGGCGTCGAGCAGCTGACGAGCTACAAGTACGTGGTGCGCGGCAACGGCCAGACCCGACCCTAGCTTCGTGCTAGGCGGGTTGCGGGTGCGCCAGGAGGCCCCGCAGACCTCCTGTCAGGGAGACCACATCGGTGAAGCCGCGCTCGTGCAGAGTCTGGGCGGCCGCCAAGCTGCGTCGGCCGCTCGCGCACACCAAGAGGAAGCGTTCGTTCTTCGACAGACTGGTATCGGTGCGCAGCAGCTGCTGCATCGGCATGAGACGGATGGCGGTTCCGGGCAAGGGTTCTTCGGCCACTTCATCCGGCTCACGGATGTCGATGACGGTGTAGCCCGCGGCCTGCGCCTGGGACAGGGAGTCAAACTCGATTTCAAGCGCCTCGCTCGGCCGTGCCGTGGTGACGGGAATACGGGCGCAGCGACCGGATGCGCAGGCGCTGGCGCGCCGCGCCTGCATGCGTGAGATATGCAGCGTGAGCAGATCCATCACCAGCAGTTCATCGCCGAGCTGCCCGGGCAGACCCAGCAGGATCTTCAGGGCCTCCAGGGCCTGCAGACTCCCGAACACTCCCGGTACCGGACCGAGCACGCCCGCCTCGGCGCAATTGCCGACCAGACCGTCGCGCGTGGCCTCCGGCCAGATGCAGCGCAGGCAGGCGCCATGCGAATCGGGACGGATCACCTGCAGCTGGCCCTCGTACTGGTAGATGCTGGACAAAATGGCCGGCTTGCGCGCGGTGACGCAGACGTCATTGAGCAGGAACTTGGTGCTGAAGTTGTCCGTGCAATCGATGACCAGATCCCAGCCCGCGATCAGTTCCGTGGCATTGGCGGGACTTAGGCGCAGGTTGTAGGCCTGTACCTCGATGTCGGGATTGAGTGCGCGCAGTCGCGTCGCGGCCAGCTGCGCCTTGGGCTGTCCGATGCCATCAAAACTGTACAGCGGCTGACGGTGCAGGTTCGAGGCTTCCAGCCGGTCGCCATCGACGATGCCGATGCGACCGATGCCGGCGCCGGCAAGATAACTCAGCACCGGCACGCCCAGGCCGCCGGCGCCGACCACCAGCACGCGCGCGGCGCGCAGCCTCGCCTGGCCTTCTTCGCCGACTTCCTTCAGCGCCTGCTGGCGCGAATAGTCGGCGGTCGGCCGCACCGTCGCGCCATGATCGTGCGCGTGCTCATGATCGGCGGGGTGGTCGGGCACGACCGCCGCGCAGCGCTCGCAGTTCACCCAGCCGGAGTCACCGTTGAGATAGTGTTCTTTTTTCCAGATCGGGACCCGGTGTTTGACTTCATCGATGATGTAGCGGCAGGCGAGGAAGGCCTCCTGCCGGTGCCGCGCGCTTACCCCCACCCACACCGCCATCTCGCCCAACTGCAGATCGCCGATGCGATGGACGCAGGCGGCGTGTTCGACGCCGAAGCGCGCCACGGCCTCATCGATGATGCGTTCGCCCTCCTTGGTCGCGAGCATCTCGAAGGCTTCGTATTCCAGGCGGCGCACCTGCCGCCCTTCGTTGTGATCGCGCACCCAGCCTTCGAACGAGGCGTAGCCGCCGCAGGCCGGATCCAGCAATCGGCGTCGTTCGGCGTCGGCGTCGAGCGGTGCGGTGGTGAAGGCGAACGATTTCATGCCGGATACCTGGCGCGTCAGCCGCCGGCCACGGGGGGAATGAACACCACGGCATCACCCTCGACCAGCGGCTGAGACCAGTCGCTGAACTCGGCGTTGATGGCGACGCGCAGGCTCTCCGCACCCAGTGAGAACGGATGGCGTCGCTGCAGCTCGGCATACAGATCGCGCGCCGTGCGCGCGGCGGTGGCGACGGTTTCCTCGCTGCGTCCGGCCTGCTCGCGCAAAATGGCGTAGTACTGCACTTTGATCTGCATTGAGTCCGATCCTTGCGGCGCGAGCAGTGCGGCGCGGGCGGCGTCGTACTCCTCGGGCGTGTTGATATTGTCCAGCGCGCGCGGATCGGGCTGATCCAGCAACAAGGCGTCTGATTGGATCAAAAACTTGCGCGGGCAGGTCCTGCCGCTGTCAAGGTAGGGCGCGAGCGCCGCGGCGCTGTGCGGCTCGTAGATGGCGCACAGGGGTTCCGGCAGGCCCTGATGCCGCCCGGCGTGGCTGGCGCGAAACGCCGTCGCCGTGCGGGTCGGATCGCGGTGAGCGATCAGGTAGCGTAGCGTCCGCGCGTCCACGAAGGGCAGGTCGCAGGCCAGCACCAGCCAGGCGGCCTCGGGCGCCAGCGCGAGCGCCGCCGCGATGCCGGCGATGGGACCCAGGCCCTCCCGGGTATCCACCACCTGCGGGTAGCGGGCGCGGGCAGGCTCTGTGCGCTGCTCAGGACGCACGGACACAAAGGTTTGCGCCCCGCAGGAATTCAGCAGTTCCACGGCGCGATCGAGTTGGTTCTGTCCCTGGTAGCTCAAGGCGGCCTTGTCACGCTGCATGCGCGTGCTTCGGCCCCCGGCCAGCACCAGACCGTAAAGAGGGGGAGCCATGGGGTGATTTTACGGCCGCGGGGCCCGTCGGGTCGAACCGCGATGAAAATTGTATTTGCCGCCGGTTTTGGCCAGCAGCCGCACGCCCGTGATCTCAATATCGTGGGACAGCGCTTTACACATGTCGTAGACCGTCAAGGCAGCGACGCTCGCCCCGGTCAAAGCCTCCATTTCCACCCCGGTGCGCCCCTCAACTGACACGGTGCACACGATGCGGATGCCGCCCGGGGCCGGCCCGACCTCCAGTTTGCAGTTGTCCAGAGCCAGGGGGTGGCAGAACGGAATCAACTCCGAGGTGCGCTTGGCCGCCATGACGCCGGCGATGATCGCGGTATCGAAGATCGGACCCTTCTTGGTGCGATGACCGGTCTTGCGCAGCGCCAGTAGGACGGCGCGCGGCAGGCGGATGCGCGCCTCCGCGCTCGCCACCCGGCGGGTTACGTCCTTGGCGCCGACATCCACCATGGTCGGTTGGTTGCGGGCCGTCAGATGGGTGAGTCCTGCTGCCATGTCAACCGCCGATGTAGTACATCTCGACCTTGGTGTGATCGCCCGTGCTTTGGCGCAGGTTGGCGCGCAGCTCGCTGTAGCGGTCCTGGCGGCCGGACCAGACCTGACGGATGAGGCCGGCCAGCTCATCATCGGTGGCCCCCGCCCGCAGCGGGTCACGCAAACTGGTGCCCTGCGCCGCGAACAGGCAGGTATACAGCGCGCCGTCGGAAGACAGTCGGGCGCGCGAGCAGTCACCGCAGAAGGCCTGCGTGACCGAGGAGATGAAGCCGACTTCGCCGGCGCCATCCACAAAGCCGTAACGGCGCGCGACTTCGCCGCGATAATTGCGTTCCAGCGGCGCGATGGGCCAGCGTGCATTGATGAGCGCGACCAGGTCCTTCGAGGGCACGACGCGTTCGGCTTGCCAGTGATTGCGGTTGCCGACATCCATGTATTCAATGAAGCGCACGATCACGCCGCTGCCGCGAAAGCGCTCGACCAGCTCGAGCACGGTGCCGTCGTTGAGGCCGCGCTGCACCACCGCATTGATCTTGATGGGCAGCAGGTCGGCGCGCTTGGCCGCTTCGATCCCGGCCAGGACCTCCTCCACGCCGCCGAAGCCACCGCTCATGCGCGCAAACACCTGCGGATCGAGGCTGTCCAGGCTCACGGTGATGCGATTGAGGCCGGCGGCTTTCAGTTCCGCCGCGTGGCGCTCGAGCAGGATGCCGTTGGTGGTCAGCGCCACATCCTCGACTCCGGCAATGCCGGTGAGGTCACCGACCAGATCGGCGAGATTCGCGCGCAGCAGGGGTTCGCCACCGGTCAGCCGGATCTTGCGCACGCCTTGGGCAACGAACAGTCGCGTCAGGCGCAGGATCTCTTCGAAGGAAAGACGCTGCGAGGATTTCAGGAACCGGTAGCTCTCATGGAACTGCTCGCGGGGCATGCAGTACGGGCAACGAAAGTTGCAGCGGTCCATGACCGAAATGCGCAGATCCCGCAGCGGTCGATCCAGCCGGTCGCGCGGACGCGGCGAATTGAGCGGTACGATGACTTCGTTTACGGCCATGGCGGTTACCAGCGGAACAAGCGCGTCACGAAACCTTTAGGATAGGTGTTCGGGCCAGCGGGAAGTTCCACGAAGCCATGAGTGCCGGCGAGGGCGGTAAAGTCGCCCGAGGTGTTGGTCGGACGCGGTAGTGCCCAGTCCCGACCCCAGTCATCGACTTCGGTACTCACCGGCAGGAACTGCACAAACTTCGACGTCACCGTGACCGGCGCTGCGAGTGGAATCCTGCGCACACTGGCAGTGGTTTCCCCCATCGCCGCGAGCAGCGCCGGAATCACATAGCGGCTGATGCATACCTGGGTGGATACCGGATTGCCGGGCAGCGCGAACACGCCGGCCCCGGACTGCGCCATGCCGAACCAGAAGGGTTTGCCGGGACGCTGGGCCACCCTGTGAAAGATGGTGCGCACGCCCAGCTCGTTGAGGAGGCTCGGCACCAGGTCGAACCGACCCATCGATACCCCGCCGCTCAGGATCAATACATCGTGGGTGGTCAGATGCAGCTTGAGGCGTGTGCGCATCTCATCGCGGTCGTCGCGCACATGATCATCAGCGACGCGTTGGAAGCCGTGACGGCGCAGCGCCGCGATGATGCCGTAGACATTCGAGCGGCGCACCTGGTACGGCAACACGGGTTCGCCCGGCTCGATGAGTTCATTGCCGGTCGACACCACGATCAGCATGGGTTGGGCGCTGACGCGCACGCGTGCCATGCCCGCACTGGCCGCGATCGCGACGTTCGGGCGGGCTCATGCGTGTGCCGGCCGCCAGCAGCAGCGCGCCCTGGCGCGAGTCGGTGCCGCGACGGTGCACATGGTTCCACGCTTCGATGAGCGCGCCCTCCTGGAGTCGGGCGATGCCCGAGCTGACGGAGATCTCCTCCACGGGAACGACGGTATCGCAACCGGTGGGCAGCATTGCCCCGGTCATGGCCTCGATGCAGCCGGTACGCTCGCGCAATGTCAGCGGCGCATCGCCCGCGGCCTGGATGGCCTCGATGCGGAAGTTGCGGTGACCGCCGTGCACGGCGGAGCTGTCGAGGGCGATGCCATCCATGGCGACCCGATCAAACGGGGGCTGATCGCGCTCAGCGTAGATGTTCTCCCGCAACACCGCGCCGGCACATTGCACCAGTGGCAGCGACTCGATGGGCAGGCAGCGCAGGTTCTCGCTGATCAGTCGGTCAGCCTGCGCCGGGACCAGCAGTCCCGGCAGGCTCGAGTCAGTCGGTACGGGTGCCGGCGTGGTCAATCAGTTCGTATGCGCGGCCTTGAAGGCCTTGATCTGATCGTTGAAGCGACCGGTCACTGCGGAAGCCTCATCGACGGCGGCATCGTTCTTCTGCGCCAGCATCTGATCGAGCTTGTCCTTCTGCTCTTTCTGCTTATCCGCCGGCAGGCTCGGGTCGACCTTCGCGACGGCCGCGTCGTGTTCGCTCTTCAGGCAGTCGGTGTACTTTGCGACCAGGTCGTTATACGCCCGCATCTGCTTCATGCCGGCGAGCATCTCTTCCTTGGTCGACTTGGAGCCGTCCGGAATCTTATCCGGGGCCTGCGGGTAGCTGCAGGCGGCCGAAGCCTGCGCCGTAACGGCCAGGGCGGCGAAAGCCAGCGAAGTGGCCAGCACGGTGGAACGAAACTTCATAGGGACCCCCCAATATAAATGTAAGAATTTGTCGCATCTGGCAACGGGTATGCCACGCCCGGATGCCCATATTAAGCGATTTCGGCGCGCACCCGGGCATCGATGTCCCGGACCGCGGCCCAGGCCGAGTCCATGGCGCCTTGCTGCCAGCCACCCGATAAACTGACTTGATCGCCCACCATGTAATGCCGGCCATGCGGGGCTCGCAGCGTGGCGAAGAACCCGGCCCGGGCCTCGACGGTCCATAACGGGGCACACCCTTGCAGGTGGCGCATCCGGCGCCAGACCACACTGACCCCGTTCTGTACATAGTCGCTGTAGCGGGGGTGCACGGTGCCGGCCTGGGCAACGGCCGCCGCCAGGCGTTGCGGGGGTGTCAGCTGTTCGAACCGGGTCGCCGCCTCGCCCCCGAAGACGTAGGCCCCGACCACCACGCCCTTGCTGCCATGGATGCCGTGGCTCGGATACCAGATCTGGGTGATGTCCTGGGTCGTCCAGGACATGCCGCCGTAGATCTGCTCGCGCTCCCAGAATCGCTCGCGCATCTGCAGACCGATCTTGATCATATTGCCGGGTTCGAGGACCTCGAGGGCCTGGGTATAGTGCTCATCGAAGTTGTGGGTGATGCCCCGCATGAGGTGCGTCGGGATGCTGTTGAGACAGAAATCCCCGCCGATCCGGGCGGCCCCGTCCGGCCCCTGATAGTCGACATCCACGCCCGCCTCACGCAGCGTGATCGCGCGCACCTGGCAGCCGGTGCGCACCGGGGTGACGAGCTGGCGCTGGAAGCCGCGCACCAGATTGTCCATGCCGCCCACGGGGGTGAGCATGGTCGCGGCCTGATCGGGTGCTTCCTCGATATTGATGAGCTGCCTCCACAGGTGCATGCGCATGAGCTCGGTCAGCTGGTGGGCCTCGCGCAGTGGCGGCGGCAGCGACTCGCCGCTGAGGAGCGCCCGGCTCGCAGGGTCGTAGCGGTTGTCCGCATCGAGGCCCCCGAAAATTCTCAGGAATTCGAGGACATTTTCCGCATCGGGCTGCTCCACCGGCAGATCCAGCCGGCCGGAATGGAAGGCCTTGGCGGTGAGTTCGGCGAGAAAGCCACGCGTGTCGGCCATGCACTCACGGATTCGCACCGGGCGCCCGTTGGCAAGGGCCTCATCCTGCGCCCAGGCATTGCGGTTCTGGTTGACGAAGGGCTCGAGCGCGACGCCCAGGTCCCGGCAGTAGCCCAGCACCGAGGAGTGCAGGGCGGAGATGCGCGCGGGTCCGGCGTTCAGGTACAGATCCGGGTGTGCATCGAACTGGCACACCTGCGGCTGGTCGATCTCATCAACCGTGTCGCCGTGGCGCAGGGTGAGGTTGCGGCCGCCGATGCGGGTTGCGGCCTCCAGGATCACGCACTCGTAGCCCTTGCGCCCGAGCTCGTAGGCGGCCGTGAGGCCAGCAATCCCGGCGCCCAGGATGATGACCCGGCGGCGGCGTGTCCCCAGGGGCGCGATATCCGGCAGGGATTCGGCGGCGCCAGCCGGCGCCAGCCCCATGCCCAGGGCCGCCTGATAGGCCGCGGCGGAGCCCGCGGTGAGCCCAATCAGATTCAGCAGCCGTCGTCGGGTGAGCGGGGCGGCCAAGCACAGTTCCCCATCTGGTTTGGAATTCGGTAGCCTATACGAGTCGGGCGTTCGCCCGGAACCCAAGCGCCCGTAGCTCAGTTGGATAGAGCATCAGGCTTCGAACCTGAGGGTCGGGAGTTCGAATCTCTCCGGGCGCGCCAATTTTACATTTCCGATGCCGACCATGACCGTCGAGTGTTAACTCGAGGACTGTGACGTGATGCCGGACACCGCGGGCACACGCGGGTGATATGGAGTCTGCTAAGGATGTCTTTTATTTGCGGCAGCCCCCATGCCACGGCAGATTCTGTTGATTGGTGAGGACGCGCAGCGGCTGCAAGGGCAGATCCTGATGCCGCGCGCCCACCATTGGGTGGTCACCGTCGCCGATAGCGGCGCGCGGGCGCTGCGCGAACTTGAGCGTCAGCCGCAGGACGTGGTGGTCGCCCATGTGGATGCCGTCGTTCCGGGCGGCGCGAACCTGTTGCTGACGGTGAGCGAGCGCTGGCCATGCACCTCGCGAATCGCCATCTCCGACAGCGCCGACTGCGCGAGCCATTCCTATCAGGCGCCGTTTCCCGCTGCCCACCAATACATTTTCAGGCAATGTGCGGCGCAGGAGTTCCACGAGGCGGTAGAGCGCTGCCTGCAATTGCAGGATGTCATGTCGCACCCGGGACTGCGATCGCTCATCGGCAATATCCGCCAGCTGCCCCCGCGGCCGCGCACCTTCGCCCGACTTCAGGTGATGATGAGCCACAAAAATGTCAGGCCCAGGAAGGTTTGCGAAGTCATCGAGGCGGACGCCGCCATCACCGCGAAGGTGCTGCAGCTGGCCAACTGCGCGATGTTCCACGAACAGGATCGCGTGCGCAGCATCGAGCAGGCGCTGGTCCGGCTCGGCTTCTCCGGAGTGCGCAATCTGGTGATGTGCGCGGAGGTGATCGCGGGCTTTAGCCGGGCGGCCTCAAGCCACGTCGATCTGGATGCCATGCAGGCGCACGTCCAGCGCGTCGCGCGGGTCACCGCGGCACTGACCGCGTACAGCGCCTGCAACGATGAGGCGGTGCTGGCCGCGTTTCTGCACGACATTGGTTATTGGGTGCTGGTCCAGGAGCGGCCGGCGGAACTGGATCGGGCGGCGGCCCTGGCGCTGAGCGAGGATATCGCGATGCACGAAGCCGAACGCATCGTCCTCGGCACCTCGCACGCAGAGATCGGCGCTTATCTGCTCGGCCTGTGGGGCATGCCCAATACCTTGGTCGAGGCGATCGCCCACCACCACACGCCCGAACGGGCCGGTGTGCGGCGATTCAATGCGCTGTCGGCCCTCGCCGTGGCGCTGTCGCTATCAGGAACCGACGATTCGGATGCCTTTGCCAATCCGCCGCGGCGCAATGGCGTGGTGGGACAGAATTTCTTCGAACAGCTCGAAGGCTGTCCCTTCGACTGGGTCGATGCCGAGAAGCTCGCGATGACCTGCCTTGCGGAACTGGAGCACTCGCACTAGCAGCTCGAGCCGGATGCGGTAAGTCGACCCGAGCCTAACTGTGACGCCGTTCCGCAGCAGCGCGTCAGCGGATGCGGACGCCACGCGTTGCTTGCCTCGATAGTGCCAATTCACGTGGGAGCAAGGAGTTGAAACACCTGTCGCTGCGCCGGCTCGGCGCACTCTCGCTGCTGTGCTGCGGGCTACCGTTATCCGCATCCTGGGCGGATCCGCTCGCGGCGGTCCAGTTGCTGCGCGTCAGCGGCTGCGCCGGTGTCTTGCCGGCGGCTCAGCCATTGCAACATAACGCGCAGCTTGATCGAGCAGCGGCACTCTGGTCGGAGGGCGCGACGCCCGCCGCGGCCACGGTGCGCACCGGCTATCGCGCCAAATCGATGGCGGCCCTGCGTGTGAGCGGCTCGGATGACTCAATCTTGTTGACGTTGCGCCGAACGCAATGCCGTACCGTCGCCGACCGATCATTGCGCGACCTGGGCATCTATCGGCGCGGGCGGGAAACCTGGATCGTGATGGCCGCGCCCGATCCGCAAAGTATCGCCACGTCGATTTCGGTGCCGGTGTTGCCTGCAATGCCATCAGCGCGCGACGCCGAGGTGATGCCGGCGCGAACCTTCAGTTATGCGACGGCGCCGAGCCCTGCGCGCACCGCTTCCTCAGGAACGCAGGTCCTGCAACTGGTCAATGAGGTTCGCGCCAGCGGCACGCGCTGTGGCGACAAGTCATTCGGGCCCGCACCGCCGCTCAAGCGCTCCGGCACCCTGGACCAGGTCGCCAAAGAGCACGCGGCGGACATGGCGCGCCATGACTACTTCGAGCATGTCGACCTCAATGGCAACACGCCGGCCGACCGACTGCGTGCCACGGGCTATCGGGAGAAGCTCATCGGCGAAAACATCGCCTACGGACCGACCTCGGCGCAGGAAGTGGTGGCCGGGTGGCTGCACAGCACCGGTCATTGCGAGAACATCATGGATCCCAGGTTCGTGGAGATGGGACTTGCCGTGGCGCCTGGCCGCGGTTCTCGGCGCGGCTTGTACTGGGATCAGGAACTCGCGCAGCCGGTCAAGTAGTCTAAAGCGTGTACTTCAGGCGCAGTTCGCCGGCACCCTGTGAGCCATGCGCCGGCCGGGGCTGATCGCTGGAGTAGCGAATCGCGGCATCCACGGTGAAATGCTCCAGCAGCGGGAAACTCGCCCGGGCCTCGCCGATGTTGATCGGCACCGCAGCCGTGCTCTCGTAACTGATGGTGCTGTAAACTTCCGCCCCCACGGTGGGCTGCGACATCCACATCGGCATGGTGGTAGCTGAGCGTCCACGTCACGTTGTAGGCACCCAGCCAGCTGGCCTGCAGGGTCGCCAGCTTCGAGTCGGTATCCAAACTGAAGCCCAAGGCGCGATCCCGGTAACGCATGCCGCCGGGATACTTGTAGTCGTTGTAAGCGAAGCCGTACTCATACGTTCCGAAATTGAAGATGTTGGTGGTCGGTATGGTATCGGTGAATTCCGCGGTGAGGCGCACCCGCGTCTGCCCCACCGGCACCCACCCGGTCAGGCCGAACAGATGGCTGGTGCCGGAGTGGTAGACGGGATTGGAGTCCTCGTTCATGACCTGCAGGTAGGCGGACAGTTCCACCTCGCCCAGCGTGCGGCTGTACTTGATGTCGATGTCGCCCTGGTCATTGGTCTTGCTGGGATGTGAGGCGCTGTTGCTCAAGTCAAAATAGTTGAGGGGATTGCAGGGGTGGCCCCGACCGCACGACTCATCCATGCGTTCCAGGCCGATGTCCAGCCCCGGCGCGGGATTGAAATTGAAGCGCAGTCCATCCACCAGCGTGTGCGTCGGGAGCATGTCGCTATCGAGGATGCCGACAAAGAACTCCGCCTGCCACGGTCCCATCCACGCCAGCCACTTGGTCTTGAACGGGCTGGAATCGATTCGTGAGATGCCGAGCTGGGGAATGGGCCGGGCATTGTTGGACAGTGAGAGCGCCGAGATCCACCCCGGCCCCCACCAGTGCGTCATATATCCGGCATACACCGCCGCGCCATTAATCTGCTTGGCGATGTAGGTGCCATCCAGCAGTACCGTCTCGGTGTCGAAGTGATTGTGGGACTGCAGGCCCGCGGACAGCTGGATGAAGGTGGAGTCGCCGTTCCAGGCCAGCGTCGCCTGGGTCTGCGCGTTCTCGCGGCCCAGGGCATCGAAGCCGCGGACGACTTCGGGTGCGTTGGTGGCGTCGAAATAGGCCGAGAAGGTCGAGGTATCCGGGGCCATCTGGCTCGCGGCCTGATGCTGGATGCGCCGCGCCGCATCCACCACCCAGCTGGGCTGCCCCGTCAGTGACCCGCTGACGGCGAGCCGGTCGAGGATGCGGGTCCAGGGCACGGGCCATTCGGTGGTGAGATTGTCGATGACGCCTGCCATCGCCAGGGTTTCAATATCCGAGCGCAGCTGGGCATCGCCCACTTCCGCCCAGGGCGCCGCCCGCGCCGTCATGACGCCCAGCATCAGGATCATCAGGACACCAACGGCGAAGGTGCGCAGTGCCGCCTGCGCGCAGTTACGGGTGACAGTCATGGGCCGATACTTTACCGCAGCAAGTGTTCAGGCGTAGCGGAACAGCGCCTTGAAGCCGTAGTCCATATGGTGCTGGATGTGGCAATGGAACAGCGACAGGCCCGGCTGATCGGCGGTCAGGTCCACCGCGACGCGGCCGTACATCGGCACGATCACGGTATCCTTGAGGATGCCGCTGGTGGGCTTGCCATTCACGTCCACCAGCTCGAAGTTGTGACGGTGCAAATGCATCGGGTGGGCATCGTCGGTGCGATTGCGGAACAGCAGCCGATAGCGCCGGCCCTGCTGCAGCACGAATTCGCGATCGTGCGGATAGGGCTTGCCGTTGATCTTGAACAGATTGAAGGGGGTCGCGCCGCCGGGAACCTTTTCGAACACCATCTCGATGGTCTGATCGGGTGCCTTGGTGGTGGCCGGGCCACCGAACACCGTGTAATCCCAGTAGATGCCGGGCTGAACCACCCACTGCGGGGGCTTGTGCTGGCCGGCGTACTCGACCACCACGCCCAGGCCGCCCTGGCGGGTCGCCTCATCGATGGCGCCCAGAATCCATACGCCCGGCTGATTCATTTCGACGATGGCATCGATGCGCTCGCCCGGACCCAGGGTGAGCACTTTGACTGAGCGCGGATTGGGCACGGGGTTGCCATCGAGCGCCAGCACGTGGAACTCATGCCCGGGCAGGGCGATGGTGCGATTCTCCACGGCGCTGGCATTGAGCAGATGCATCAGCACCCGGCTGCCGGGGCGCACGCGCAGGGGTTCGCCGGCCCGCAGGGCCTTGTCGTTGATGGAGTAAAACTGGCTCATCACCTCAAGCCCGTTAGGGCGGGTATCCAGCTTCGCCGGCTTCTCCGGTTGCGGACCGGGCGCATCCTGGTCATCCATATCCACGAACTGGTCGGTATAGAAATGTTCCCAGTCGCGCAGGGCGAGGAATACTTCCTGGTCGTAGGCGCCGGGATCACGGCCCGAATCGATGATGACGAAGCCGTACTGTCCGGTGTAGGAACCGCGGTGCAGGTCGCCCATGGCCATGGCGTGCGAGTGATACCAGCGGGTGCCGGCCGGGCGCGGCGTGAAGCGGTAACGGCGCCGGGCGCCCGGTGGAATGACCGGTGTGCCTTCCTCCTCGGCGCCGTCAAGCTGCGAGGGCAGGAACATCCCGTGCCAGTGGACCAGCTCCGGCGCATCCGAGTCGTTGATGACATCGACGGTGACGGGGCGGCCCTCGCGCATGCGCAGGACCGGGCCGGGCGAGGTGCCGTTGTAACCAATGGTGCTGATGAAGTGGCTGGGAGCGATCTCCACGGCCACCGGCGCGATCCGCAGCGTGTAGTCCGCCGGGGCGGCGTGCGGGCCGGGGTCCGAGGCCCCCATGTCCATGGGCGGCCCACCGGCAGTCTGCGCCCACAGCGCTGTGGCGCCGGCCTGGCCGAGCGTGGCTGCAGCCAGTGTTACAAAGTCGCGGCGTCTCATGTGCGGTGCAAGGCAGTTGTCAGGTCAAAATGGTGGCATGACACGACCGCGGCGACAAGCAGCTTGTGACCGCCGGGCGCAGGTCGAAGCGCACCGCTGCGGGGGGCAAGTCGCTACACTGGCACGGCTGGCTCACACCGGGGGCGATCATGCGAATTCAAGGACCGTGGCGACGGATGGTGTTCGTCACAACTGTGTTGTGCGCATGGCTGTGGGTCGATCATGCGCACTCACAGCAGGACCTGGACAGCCCGGGCGATGCCGGCGAGAAGGCCGAATTCTACTGGTCGCGCCTGCGCTATACCTCCGCGGATGAGTACGGCGGCGGCGGTGGGGGCGGCGGTTTTGGATATGGCTACCGATTCTCGGGCTGGTCGCGCGACTATCCGAAGGCCGATCGGCAGTTTCTCGAGGCGTTGAAGCGCCTCACCCGAATCCAGATGCGTTCGTATGAACAGGTGGTCGATCTCGACAGCGATGACATTTACAACTACCCCTGGGTGTACGCCGTTCAGGTGGCCAACTGGACCTTCACGGAGGCCGAGGCCAAACGCCTGCGCGAATACCTGCTGAAGGGCGGCTTTCTGATGGTGGATGATTTTCACGGCACCGAGGATTGGGAGCGATTCATGACCGGCATTCGGCAGGTGCTGCCGGATCGCCCGGTCGAGGATCTCCCGGACGGCGATGAGATCTTCCATGTGCTGTACGACATGTCCGATCGCATGCAGATCCCCGGCGAGCAGTACGTGAACACCGGCCGCACCTATGAGAAGGACGGCTATGTGGCCAAGTGGCGCGCCATCCGTGACGACAAGGGTCGGATCATCGTGGCGATCTGCCACAACATGCATCTGGGGGATGCCTGGGAATGGGCCGACATGCCCGAGTACCCGGAGAACTTCTCCTCCATGGCGTTTCGCGTCGGCATCAACTACATCGTCTATGGCATGACGCATTGACGTTGATGTTCGAATGGCTGTTCAAATATCCGCCGACGGTGTACCTGCACGGACAGCTGGTGCTGCGCAGCGCCTGGCCGCGCTGGCCCCTGGCGCTGGCGGTCATCGCGGTGGGACTCGCGCTCGCCTTGGCGCTGCGCGGCCGCCACGCATCGAGCACGCGCCTCACCGGACGCTGGCGGCTGCCGCTGATCTGGCTTGCGCAGTGGAGCATGGCCGCGCTGGTCCTGCTGCTGTTGTGGCGACCCGCGATCGCCGTCAGCGAGCTGGTGCCGCAAGCCAATATCATCGCCGTGCTGGTCGATGATTCGCGCAGCATGGCCATCGCCGACCAGGGCATCACCCGAATGCAACAGGCTTCGCAGGCCCTGCACGGGCCGTGGCTCGGCCGCCTCGGGCGCATGTTTCAAACGCGCCTGTACCGCTTTGATTCGGGTCTGGTGCGCATGTCGGGGCCCGATGATGCGCTGAGCGCGAACGGACCCGCCACGCACATCAATGCGGTGCTGAATGAATTCGTCAGCGATACCGCAAGCGTACCCGTGGGCGCGGTGGTGCTGTTGTCCGATGGCGGTGACAACACCGGGCGCATCGACCGCGGCACCATCGAGGTGCTGCGCCAGCGGCGCATCCCCGTGCACACCGTGGGCTTCGGCTCGGCGCAGGTCCCACGGGATATTGAGATCGAAAATGTGGTGCTCACGGCGCGCGCACTGGCGCACTCGCGGGTCACGGCGAGCGTCGAGGTGGCGCAGTCCGGTTTCGCCAGCCGCCGTACCAGTGTCTCCGTCAGGGACGGTGACAAGCTGCTCGCGACCCGTGAGGTGTCGCTGGGCGCGGATGGCGCGACGGTCAGCACGGATCTGACGTTCGATCTGCCCGACGCGGGCCCGCGGCTGCTGCGATTCCAGGTGGCGCAACTTGCGGGCGAAGCCAACCTGCGCAACAACGAGCTCGCCCGGCTGGTCAATGTCGAGGCCGGCCCGCGCCGGATTCTGTATGTGGAAGGCGAGCCGCGCTGGGAATACAAGTTCATCCGCCGCGCCGAGGAGGACGATGCAGCGGTGCAGATGGTGTCGATGCTGCGCACCACGGAGAACAAGATCTACCGCCAGGGAATCAAGGATGCGCTGGAGCTGGCGGAAGGGTTTCCGACCAAGCCCGAGGAGCTGTTCGGGTATGACGGACTCATCATTGGCTCGGTCGATGCGGGATGGTTCTCGGCCGCACAGCAGGCACTGATGCGCGAGTTCGTGAATCGGCGCGGAGGCGGCCTGCTGCTGCTCGGGGGGCGCCAGTCGCTTGCGGATGGGGTATGGAGCGGCTCGCAGCTCAATGATCTGTTGCCGGTGACGCTGCCCATGATCAACGGCACGTTCCACCGCATACCCGCCACGGTGAGTCTGACGCCGGCGGGTGCCGACAGCGCGGTGACGCGCCTGGTGGATGATCGGGCGGCGAATCTCGCGCTATGGACCAAATTGCCCTACCTGATGGACTATCAGGATCCTGGCACGGTAAAGCCGGGCGCCACCGAGCTTGCGCAGATGCACGTCGGCGGGCGCACCTTGCCGCTGCTGGTCACGCAGAACTACGGCCGCGGCCGCAGCGCGGTGCTGGCCACCGGCGGCACCTGGCGCTGGCAGATGAGCCTGCCGTTGGGGGATCCCACCCATTCGGTCTTCTGGCACCAGCTGCTGCACTGGCTGGTGTCGGATACCCGTGGCCAGCTGAGCGCGCAGGTCTCCGCCGGCATCCTTGAGGATGACGGCCATGTGCAACTGCTGGCCGATGTGCGCGACAAAGACTACCTGCCGGCCGCCGATGCCGTGGTGAGTGCCCACCTCATCGGTCCCGATCGGCTGCAGGCGGATGTCTCCCTGCGCGCGGTGCCGGGACAACCCGGACGCTACCAGACCGATTGGACCGCCCCGGCGGTGGGCACCTATGTCGCCGATCTCACGGCAAACCAGGGTGCGCTGAGCGCCGGCCGCGACACCATCGCCTTCCAGCGCCAGGACGGGGTGGCGGAAAATTTCCACACCGGACAGAACGTGGCGCTGCTGAAGTCGCTTGCCGCCGATACCGGCGGCCGGTACTGGTCGCCCGCTGACCTCGATGGGCTGGCAGGTGCGATACCTTTTTCCAATGCGGGCGTCTCGGTGCAGAAATTCCAGGACCTGTGGAACATGCCGGCCGTGTTCCTGACGCTGCTCTTGCTGCGCACGGCCGAGTGGTTGCTGCGCCGCCGCTGGGGGGTGGTATGACCGGCGGCGCCATGGGTCGCAGGGCCACCGCGCTGGCGCGCGGCCTGGCGCTGATCACACTGGTGGCTGCGTCGTTTGCGCACGCCGACATTTACTATGTGAATGTGGCGGGCCTTGGCGGTGAGCCGGATTACGAGCAGCGCTTCACGGCACTGGCCGCGGACCTCGATCGCATCACCAAGGCGGGCGGTGCGACGGCGCACGTCGTCACGCTGTCGGGTCCCGAGGCGACACGGGAGCACCTGCAACAGGCGCTGGTCGACATTGCCGGCGCTGCGCACGCCGATGATGTCCTGGTGATCACCCTGGTGGGTCACGGCTCCTTTGATGGCACCCAGTACAAGTTCAACCTGCCGGGCCCGGATGTGTCGGCCGAACAGCTGGCAGGCTGGTGCGACCACATCGCCGCCACGCGGCAGCTGATCATCAACACGACCAGCGCGAGCGGCGGCTCGGTGAAGGCGTTGCAGCGCCACGACCGGGTGGTCATCGCGGCGACCAAGACCGGCACCGAGAAGAACGCCACGGTGTTCGCGCGCTACTGGGTCGAGGCGCTGCAGGACCCGGGCGCGGACATTGACAAGAACCAGATCATCACCGGGCTTGAGGCGTTTCAATACGCGACCCGCAAGACCGCGGCGTTCTACGAGACCGAGAAGCGCCTGGCGACGGAACACGCGGTGTTTGAGGAAGGCGGCAACGCCGCGCCGGCGCGGGACGGGGCAGCGGATACCGATCCGGGTCGCATGCTGGCGTCTTTCGCCCTGGTGCGCCTGGGAGGCAATCCGCAGGCCTCGACCGATCCGGCGAAGCTCGCGCTGCTCAAACAGAAGGAGCAGCTCGAGCAGCGGATCGACTTGCTCAAGTACCAGCGTGCGGCAATGTCGCCGGAGGATTACCGCGCGCAGCTCAGTCAGGCGCTGGTGGCGCTCGCCAAGGCGCAACAGGAGCTGGACAAGTGACCCGCGCGCCGCACGCTTTGGGGCTTAGGGCCGCCGAGCTTGCGGGCTTGATGCTCGCGGTCATTATGAGCTGCGCCGGCGGCGCTCGCGGCGACGCCGCCGCCGGAGGTGCGCCAGTGCCTGGCGCAGCGCCTGCAAGGACAGGAGCAGGCGGCCCAGAAGTGCTTCGCGGGACTGGCGCGCGCCAACTCGCCCTATCTGCGGGCCGAGGGCGCCTGGGGATTGGCGGATTACGATACCGCCAACAATGAGTTCCGCGCCGCCGCGGCCCAAGCGGATGGCAACGCCTTGTATCGCACCCGCTGGGGTGAGTTGATGCACGAGCGATTCAACAATGTCGATGCGGTGGGACTCTTCAATGAAGCGTTGCAGCGCGACCCGAAGGACGCGCAGGCCATGCTGGGGCTGGCGCGGGTGAGCGCGGACGGCTTCGATGACCAGGCGGTGAGCTGGGCGGGCAAGGCGTTGGCCGTGGATCCGAAACTGGCACCGGCACACGAATTGCTGGCGAATCTGGCGCTCGAAGACAATCACCCGGAGCAGGCCGTCAAAGAGGCCGACGCGGCGCTGGCTTTGGATCCGGAGGCGCTGGACGCCCTGGCGATCCATGCGGTCATCGAGATCCTGGCGGACCGGTCCCCGGATCAATGGTGGGAGCGCATCCACGGCATCAACCCGGTCTACGGACCTGGTTTTGCGATCGCCGCCGAGCACCTGATTCTCAACCGCCGCTATGAGGACGGCGTGGCCATGTACCGAAGGGCGCTCGCGGCCACGCCCAACCTCTGGTCGGCGCGCTCGCAGCTGGGCATCAATCTGATGCGCCTCGGCCAGGATGAGGAGGCGCGCGCGCAGCTGACCCAGTGCTATCAGAACGGCTACCGCGACAGTGCCACGGTCAACAGTCTGCGCCTGCTGGATACGTTGAAGGATTTCGCGACTTTCACCGATGCGACCACCATCCTGAAGTTGAATCGCAAGGAATCGGAGCTGCTGTATCCGTACTTTCACCAGGTGCTGGCGCAGGCCATCAGCGACTACCAAAGCAAGTACCACATGACCCTCGACGGCCCGGTGCAGGTGGAGGTCTACCCGGATCACGAGGACTTTGCGGTACGCACGCTGGGCATGCCGGGCCTGGGCGCACTCGGCGTGACCTTCGGCCAGGTGGTCGCCATGGACAGCCCCTCGGGACGCAAACCCGGGGAGTTCCACTGGGCCAGCACCCTGCGCCATGAGATGAGCCATGTGTTCATCCTCAAGGCGACGCGCCACCGCGTGCCGCGTTGGTTCACCGAGGGGCTCGCGGTGCACGAGGAGACCGAAGCCTCGCCGGAGTGGGGCGACTCCATTACTCCCGACATCATCGTCGCACTGCGTGATCACAAGCTGTTGCCGGTCGCGGACATGGATCGGGGCTTCATTCACCCCGAGTACCCAACCCAGGTGCTGGTGTCGTATTTCGAGGCGGGGCGCATGTGCGACTACATCCAGGCGCATTGGGGAGAGCAGAAGCTGCTCGACCTGGTGCACCAGTTCGCGATACCGCGCAGCACGCCGGAGGCCATCAAGACGGTCCTCGGCATGGAGCCGGAGGCGTTCGACAAGCAGTTCCAGGCCTGGCTCTACCAGGATACCGCCGCGTTGGTGGCCGGATTCGATGCCTGGCACAAACAGCTCGAAGCGCTGGTGGCCGCGGCACGCGCCAAACGCGACGACGAAGTGCTGGCCAGCTGCCGAGGCCGTCATTGCGCTGTATCCGGACTACGTGTACGACGGCAATGCCTATCAGCTGCTGGCCGACGCGGCGGTAAGCCAAGGCAAAGCGCCGATCGCGACGAGTGCGCTCGACGCGCTACGTGCAGCACCGCGGGCGCGACCCCGCCGCGCTTGAGCAGCTGGCGAAGCTTGAGCAGGAGGCGGGGGACAAGACTGCCGCCATGGCCACCTTGCAGAAGATCAATCTGATCGATCCGGTCTTCGATACCGATTCGCACCGGCATCTGGGGGACCTGCTCATGGAGGCCCGCGACTACGCGGCGGCGCGCCGCGAATTTGCCGCGGTGCTGGCGCTGCATCCGCTCGACAAGGCGCAGGCCAACTATGATCTCGCCCGCGCCTGTCATGGCGCGGGTGATGCGGATTGTGCGATGAACGCGGTCCTGGCGGCGCTCGAAGTCGCACCCGATTTCCGACCCGCCCAGAAACTGCTGCTGGAACTTACCGGTCAATAACCAAGAGAAAAGACGCATGACGCAAACCGATATTTCGAGCCTGGATGCCACCGCGCTGGCGGCCCGCGTGGAACGGTTCAAGGCGGTACGTGGGCAGATCCTGGCGCAGGTCGGCCAGGTGATTGTCGGCCAGGACGAGGTCCTGGATCAGATCCTGACCGCGCTGCTGGTCGGCGGGCACTGTCTGATCACGGGCCTGCCGGGTACCGCCAAGACACTGATGGTGCGCACCATCGCGCAGACCCTCGGGCTCGCCTTCAGCCGTATCCAGTTCACCCCGGACCTGATGCCGGCGGACATCACCGGCACTGACATCATCGAAGATGACCAGAGCACGGGGCGGCGGCGCTGGACCTTTGCGCCCGGGCCGCTGTTCGGCAATGTGGTGCTGGCGGATGAGATCAATCGCACACCGCCCAAGACCCAGTCGGCGCTCCTGGAGGCCATGCAGGAACACTCCTGCACGGTACGCGGCACCGTGCATCCGCTGCCGGCACCCTTCTTTGTGCTCGCGACCCAGAATCCCATCGAACTGGAAGGCACCTATCCGCTGCCCGAGGCGCAGCTGGACCGCTTCTTGTTCAACACCGTGCTCGACTACCTCGGGCTCGAGGATGAAATGCAGGTCATCACCCGCACCACCAGCACCCGCTCGGTCACCATCGCGCCGGTGACCTCGGCCGCGGAGCTGCTGGAATTTCAGCAGCTCATCCGCATGGTGCCGGTCAGCGATGAGGTGGCCCGCCACGTGGTGCGCGTGGTGCGCGCCACGCGTTTCAAGTCCGAGGAGGCTCCGGAGATCGTGCGCCGCTATGTGAACTACGGCGCGAGCGTGCGCGCCGCGCAGTTCATCGTGCTGGCGGCCAAGGCGCGGGCGCTGGCCCGCGGCCGCTACCATGTCGACTTCGATGATATCGATGCGTACGTGCTGCCGGTATTGCGCCACCGCATCCTCCTGAACTTCCACGCGCAATCGGACCGTATCGAGGCGGACGAGATCCTGCGGCAGATGTTGACGCAGATGCCGCGCACCTAAAGGGATGGCCGTGCAGAACCTGCTCGACCCTGCCGTGCTGAATGCCATCTCCGGGCTGGACCTGGTGGCTGCCACGGTGGTCAATGGATTCGTCGCCGGCCTGCACCGTTCCGCCGACTTCGGCTTCAGCCAGGAATTCGCCGAATACCGGGCCTACGCGCCCGGCGATGACCTGCGCCATGTGGACTGGAATGTGTACGCCCGCTCGGATCGGGCCTATATCAAGCGCTTCCAGGGCGAGACCAACAGCCAGTTGATGCTGCTGGTCGATGCCAGCAGTTCGATGGGCTTTGCCTCGCATGCGGTATCGAAGCTCGCGTACGTGCGCTTCATCGCCGCGGCGCTCGCGTACCTGGCGACGCGCCGGCAGCGGGATGCCACGGGCCTGGTCATCTTCGGCGACACGGTGCGCGATTTCGTGCCGCCGTCCTCGCGTCAGGGACATCTGCAGCGCCTGCTGGCCTCACTGCTGGAGGCGCAGCCGCAGGCGAACACCTCCTACGCTGCGCCGTTGGAGCATCTGCAGGCATTTCTGCGGCGTCGTGGCATGGTGGTCGTGCTGTCGGATTTCTACGCGCCGCCCGCCGATATCGTCCGTGCCGTCACGCCGCTGCGCATCCATGGGAATGAAGTGGTGCTGTTCCAGGTCCTCGATCCGCAGGAGCTGCGCCCGACGGTGGACGGTTCCTCAATGCTCATTGACCTGGAGAGCGGCGCGGCGCTTGAGGTGTCGGAAGACTATGTGCGCGGCCGCTACCGCGAGCGCATCGATGCGCATGTCGCGGATCTGGCCCGCGAGGCGCGGCGCGCCGGCATCGGCTATCACCTGCTGCAGACCGATAAGCCGCTCGATGAGGCGTTGCTGCAATACCTGCGCCTGCGCACGGGGCGGGACTGATGGGCTGGCTGGCACCCGGATTCCTGTTGGGCGCGCTTGCCATCGCGCTGCCGGTATGGCTGCATCTATTGAAACGCAGCGCCAGCCAGCCCAGAAAGTTCAGCTCGCTGATGCTGTTCGAACCCCAGCAGCGCAGCACCACCCGCCGCCGCCGCATCGATCACTGGCTGCTGCTGCTGCTGCGGGTCGCCGTGCTGTTGCTGCTGGCCGCGGCCTTCGCCGAGCCCTATGTCCGCGGCCACCTGCCCGGCAGCGCACCGGAGAAGCTGCTGGTGCTCGCGATCGATGACTCCTTCAGCATGCGTGCCGGCACGCGCCTGGCGGATGCGCAGCGCGAGGCCCTGGCGCTGATCGCGGCCAAGCCGCGCGATACCCAGGCACAGGTGGTGGCTGCTGGGTTCGCGCGCCGATGCGCTCACCGAGCAGGTGCAGGATTCCGGCGTGCTGGAGGCGGCCATTCGCGGCATTACCGCGACCGATGCGCGCGGTAGCCTCGTGCTGCTGGCGAGCCTGGCGCGCACCCTTGCGGCGGGCACGCACATGCCGATCGAACTGCACCTGTTCAGTGACCTGCAGGCCACGGGCCTGCCGCCGGATTTAAATGAGCTGCGGATGCCGGCGAGCGTGACGCTGGTGCTGCACCCGGTCGGCACGCCGGTGACACCGAACTGGACGGTCGAGAGCGTCGCCGCTCCGGCACAGGTCTGGGATCCGACCAAGACGCGCATCGTCGCAACCATTGCGGGCTTCGCGACTCCCGCCGCCACGCGCACCGTCACCTTGTTGATCAATGGGCGGGCATCGGGCCAGCAGAGCATCAAGGTGCCGGCCTCGGCACGGGCCTCGGCAGTGTTTGCCAGTCTCGATATCCCCTATGGCCTGGTGCGCGCGAGCGTGCAGATCGACAGCGCCGATGCCCTGGCGGCGGATGATCGCTATGACTTTGTGATCCAGCGCAGCGAGCGCGTGCATGGTTTGTTCGTGCATCAGGGCTCCGATGCAGCGACCGGCCTGTATTTTCGTTCGGCGCTGCAATCCGCCGCCGATGCGGCCGTGGTGCTGGATGAGGTCACCGCCGAGCAGCTGCGCAACCGCGACCTCTCGGCCTATGCCTTCATCGTGCTGTCGGACGTCGCGGGTCTCTCGCCCGCCGTCGAAGCACGCGTGGCGGCCTGGGTCAAGGCGGGTGGCCGAGCCTTGATCAGCGCGGGAACCGCGGCGGCACAACAGCGGCGTATCCCGGTGTTCGATGCGCCAATCGTGGGCATGCACGACTTCACGCGCGATGACAGCCGCTTCGCCGCAGTGGCCGCCGTCGACGACGCCTACGCGCCCGCCGGGGCGCTCGCAGGATGGCAGGGCATCAAGGTCTTCTATGTGACGCGGGTGGATGCGCCGCAGGCGCAGGTTGGCCTGCGCCTTGCCGATCAGACCCCGCTGCTGCTCGAGAAGCCCCTGGGCAAGGGGCGCGTGCTGCTGTTCGCCACCGGCTTTGACCGTCTGACCACCGATCTGCCCCTGCACCCGCAGTTCGTCGCCTTCGTCGATCGACTGGCGAGCTATCTGAGCGGCCGCGGCAGCCGGGTGAGCGCCTTGAGTGTCGGGGATTCGGTTGACCTGCGCCCGGATCCCGCGGTCCGTGGCAGTGCCGATGTGCTTGCGCCCGATGGCACGCATCCGCTGGACTTGCGTCAGGCCGCACAGGTTCGCAGCTGGCCGTTGCCGGCGGCCGGGTTCTACGCCCTGACGCTTGCGGATTCGCGGCATGACCTGGTCGCCGCCAATATCTCCCGGCTGGAATCGGATCTCGCGCCGGCCAGTGCTGACAAGCTTAAGCTCTGGCAAGGCATGAGCGACGCCCGGGTGGCACCGGGGACGGCAGTCGCCGCTGGTACGGCCGCTGTGACCCGCGAAGAATCGGTTCATAACCTCTGGTGGTACGCTATGTGCTTACTGCTCCTGGCCATGGTTGCCGAATCCCTGGTGGCCAGCCGCTATCTGAATACCCAGCGAGAATCCTCTTGAGTGCGAGCGAGGAACTACGCGACTACGTGAAGCGACTGCAGATGCGGTTGCGCCTGGGCGCCATCGCGCGCGGTGCCGCCATTCTGGGTGGCCTCGCCCTGGGGCTGACGCCGCTCTTGGTGATCTTCGCCAACCGTTATGCCTTCTCCGCCGGGAGCGTGCGCGGTTCGCGCCTGGTGCTGATGGTGGCACTGGCGGCTGGTGCCGTGCTGGGCTTGGCAATTCCCCTGTGGCGCCTGAACCGCCAGCGCGTGATCCGTCGCGCCGAATCCCGATTCCCGCAATTTGAAGAACGCCTGCGCACTTTCACGCAACGGGAGGCGCAGGAAACTTCGGACAGCGCGAGGGCGGCTTCCGGCGCCTTTGGCGAGCTGTTGGCGGCGGACACGCTGCGCGTGGCGCATACCGCGCGGCCGACATCGTTGGTATCCACGCCACTGCTCGCGGGACTATTGAGCTGCGGCGTGGTGTGCGTGCTCGCACTGGTGTGGTTGATCCGCTCAGGCCCAGGGTACATGGGCTATGGCGCGGCGTTGCTGTGGTCGGCGCCGCGCAATGGTCCGCTCTATGAACTGCATGTCGGCCCGGGTGATACGACGGTGCGGCGGCACGCCGATCTGCTGGTGACCGCGGGCATGGTGGGCCTCACAACGCCGGATGTGCGCCTGCACGTGCGCATCGGCAATGCCGGCTGGCAGCAGGTCACCATGCAGCCGCAGCCGCAGTCCGGCGGTTTTCGATATCTGTTGTCCGCGCTGCCGGATCATGCCGAGTACTACGTCGAGGCGGGCCCCCTGGAGTCGCAGCATTTCAATGCGCAGGTGGCAGACGTTGCCCAGGTGCGCCAGATCCGCGTGACCTATCACTATCCGGCCTGGACGCAGTTGCCGGATCGCACCGAGGAGCATGGCGGTGATCTGCGCGCGGTGCAGGGCACGCACGCGGAACTGTCGATCCTCACCGACCAGCCGCTGGCCAACGGGGCGTTGGTATTGGACGACGGCCACCAGCTGCCGCTGGTGCCCGGCGCCGCCAATACCTATAGCGTGACGGTGCCCCTGGAGAAGGATGGCGCCTATCACCTTACCACCGTCGACAGTCGGCGTCCGACCCGGATTACCGAAGATTATTTCATCGAAGCCGGCGAAGCCGCGGCGCCCCAGGTCGCGATCGTCAAGCCGGGTGGGGACTATCGTGCCAGCCCGATCGAGGAAGTCAGCCTCAATGTCCAGGCCACCGATGATTTCGGCCTGCGCGAGTTGTCGCTGCATTATTCAGTGAATGGCGGCCCCGACCAGCAGATCAATCTGCTGCCTCATCCGGGCGCTCACGACGCGCACGGTGGCGCCGTCATCAGCCTTGAATCGATGAAGCTGGTGCCGGGAGATGTCGTCAGTGTCTACGCGCAGGCGGCTGATGCGCGCGCGCAATCGCGCTCGCAGATGGTCTTCGTCCAGGCCGATCCCTATGAGCGCGAGTTCTCCCAATCCCAGGCAGGCGGCGGTGGCGGGGGCGGGGGCGGGGGTGCCAATGAGCAGATGGAAATCTCGCGCCGTGAAAAAGAGATCATCACCGGCACCTGGGCGCAGGTGGATGGCAAGGCGGCCGCCGCGAAGCAGGCCGAGCAGGCAAAATTCCTCTCCGATGTGCAAAACACGCTGCGCGGCCAGGCGATGTCGCTGACCGGACGCCTGCAGATGCGCGACCTCACCGATGCCAATGAGCAGTTCAGCGGCTTTCAGAAGGAGATGAACGCGGCGGCCGACGCCATGACCCCTGCGGTGACGCACCTGTCACAGTCCCAGTGGCGCGAGGCGCTGCCCGATGAACAAAAGGCCCTGCAGCACCTGCTGCGCGCCGAGGCCACGTTCCGTGAGATCCAGGTTGCCTTCGGCGGGGGCGGCGGTGGCGGGGGCGGCGGCGGCAGCATGGGTCGCGATCTGGCGAGTCTTTCTGATCTGGAACTGGACACGCAAAAGAATAATTACGAGACCGCGCAGTCGGCCTCGCCCTCGCAAAAACGTGACGAGCAGATCGATGCCGCCCTGCGCAAGCTCGATGAGCTCGCACGCAAGCAGGAGGAGCTCGCGCAGGAGCGCCCGAACGGCGCGGACGCAGCCGGTGAGCGCTGGCAACAGGAAATGCTGCGTCGACAGGCCGAGGAGTTGCAGCGCCAGTTGGAACAGCTCGCGCAGAACGACTCATCCGGTTCGCAGTCGGGTCAATCACAGCAGTCCGCACAGTCGGGTCAGACGGGTAAATCGGGTAAGTCGGGCAAGTCCGGCCAGTCCGGCCAGTCCGGCCAGTCCGGCCAGTCGGGCCAGGCGGGGCGTCGGGTCAGGCCGGTCAATCCGGTCACTCGGGCACGCAAAATGACCAGTCGGCAGCGGCCACCATACGCCAGGCGATGAACCGCTTGCGCGAGGCGCAGGAGTCGATGCGCCGCGCCGTCGACCAGCGCGATGCTGCCGGCGCGCGTCGCGCTGCCGAAGGGCTGCGTGATGCCATGGCCGCCTTGGGTGGCCTGCAGCGCAACGAATCGGCGGGCCACATCGATGAGCTGGGCCAGAAGGCGCAGCAGCTTGCCGAGCGCGCCCGTCAGCAACAGGAGCAGCTCAAGGACATGCTCGGTCGCCCGAATGGCGTGGGGCGCTCCGGCCGACCGCTTCCGAGTGCTGAGGACATGATCAGATCGCGTCAGCAGCTGGCGGATGATGTCGGACATCTGACGCAGTCGTTGCGTGACGCGGAGCGCGCCGCGCTCAAGAGCAACCGCGAGACGGCGACGAAGCTGCGCGATGCGCTGAGCGATCTGGATGAGTCAGATGTTGAGACCCGCCTGCAGCGCAGTGCCGATCTCATGCGTCGCAGCTACAACCCGGCGGGTGATTCCTCGGAAAGTGATATTCCCGACGCACTGGCGAAATTGGGCGATGCAGTGCGTCAGGCGGGTCGCGCCTCGGGTGATGCACCGGCGACCGATGAGGCGTTGAGCGCCGTACAACGTTTCCGCGCGCGCCTGGCGCAACTGGACGGCGCGGGCCAGCGCGGGACGCAGCCCGGCCAAGGACAGTCAGGCAAGGGCGGCAGCCAGGGTCAGGCGCAAGGCAAGGGAGGCAGGGCCAAGGGCAAGGACAAGGCAAGGCAAGGGCAAGGACAAGGACAGGGTCAGGGTCAGGGTCGTCGCGATGGGGCGCCCGGCAATGGATCGGTGCGCGGTGGCGAGGTCACCGTCGCCGGTGGCGGTCGGGGAGGCTACATCGATGGCGGCTGGAACACCGGCAATAACCAGTACGGCGCGCGCGGCGCCGCGAGGCCCGATACCGCTGCGACGCCCGCGGATCGCGAAAAGAATTTCGATCAGGGACTGGCGGACCTGCAAAGCGTGCGGCGCGCGGTGGCCGATGATGCCGTTGCGAAGCGCCAGGTCGATGATCTGATCCGCTCCATGCAACGGCTGGACCCCCGCCGCTTTCCGGGCAACCCCGAAGTCGTCGACCAGTTGTTTGCCGAAGTGCGCAGCGGCGTGGATCGCCTCGAGCTGCAGTTGGGACATGATCCCGCCGACGACAACAATGTCGTGCGCAACGCCGAATCACTGCCGGTCCCCGAGGGCTATCAGGACGCGGTGGCTGAGTACTATCGCCGCCTCAGCAAGGGACAGTAAGAAAACGAGTTGGGTGATGCGCAGCCGCGCCGGATGCCCGGTTGCGCTGCCGGGATAATGTTGCACTTCTACTGGGTCTTGGTTCAAAGGGTTGGCTCGCGGTGTGTTCCTGCCGCCCACCGGATTGCTGCTGCTGGCAGTGCTGGGCGCTGTCCTGCTGGCATTGCGCCATCGGCGCTCCGGCTGGACCTGCCTGGTCACGGCGTTGAGCCTGCTGTGGTTGCTGTCGATGCCGATGGTGGCGGACGAACTCACGCGGCTGAGCGAGGCCTATCCGGCCTTCGATCCGGCAACACCGACGGGCGCGCAGGCCATCGTCATCCTGGGGGGTCCGGACTCACACCCCGCCCCCGAGTATGGGGGCCGGCCGGCGGTGGGCCTGGAATTGTTGGAACGGCTCAACTATGGCGCGTGGCTCGCGCGCACCACGCAGCTGCCGATACTGGTATCGAGCGATTACTACAACGCCGCCTCCATGGCCGTGTCACTGCAGCGCGATTTCCAGGTCCCGGCGCGCTGGGTGGAATGGACGTCGCTTGATACGTTTGAGAATGCGCGCAATTCCGCGCTCATCCTGCGCGCCAACCATGTGAACTCGATTCTGCTCGTGACCAGCAGCACCCACATGCTGCGCGCAACGCGGGAGTTTCAGGCCACCGGCCTCAACGTCACGCCAGCTCCCGTCCACGTGACCGGTCCGCATATCGAGTTCGCCGTACTGCCGACTGCGGATGCGATGGTGCGCTCCAATCGGGCCATCTACGAGCTGCTCGGCGAGCCGGTGCGTGAGCTGCTGATGGCGCTGCACGTGCGACGCCAGCATCCGGCTTGATCTAGACGGGCCTGGACTCGCCGAACCGGAAGCCGGAGATCCGCCAGCCCATCATCACATCGTTGAACGTGCGCACGCCGACATCCTCGCCGGCGGCGCCGGCGGCGACCATTAGCGGCAGCAGGTGTTCTTCGCGCGGATGGGCGTAGCGCGCGGCCGGCGCCTGCGACCAGTTGGCGAGGCCGGCGTTGCGGGCCTGGATGTCCGTCTGACCCACTGTCTGCCCCAACCAGTCATCGAATACCTGCGAGCCGGGTATCAGCGTGTTGTCCATGGAGCGGACCCGCAGATTGTGAAAGCTCATGCCGCTGCCGACGATGAGCACGCCCTGATCGCGCAGCGGCGCCAGGGCCGCGCCGAGCGCGAGGTGTTCCGCCGCGGAAAGCCCCTCCTTGAGGGACAGTTGCACCAGCGGCATGTCCGCATCGGGATAAATCAGCAGGAAGGGCACGAATACGCCGTGATCCAGGCCGCGCTGTGGCTCCGCGGTTGAGGCAATGCCGCCTGCCGCGAGCAAGGCGCGGATGTCGCTCGCCAACTGCGGATCTCCGGGGGCGGGATACTTGAGCTGGTAGGTACTCTCCGGGAATCCGTAGTAGTCAAACAGCAGCGGCGGCCGGCTCTGCACATTCACCGCCACGGGCGCCGCTTCCCAATGCCCCGAGATCACCAGGACCGCGCGAGGTTTCGCGGGCAGGGTCGCGGGCAGTGCGCGCAACCAGGCGGCGAGGCTGGTCCAGGGATTGGGCGCGGGACCCGGCCAGTCCATGAAGAAACAGGGGCCACCGCCATGCGGAATGAATAACGTCGGGAGCCGGGCAGAGGTTGTCATCGCGCGATTCTATCGGGAAGTTGGGTAGTATCTCAGTTTGAATTTTGACCGAGGTTTTTTACCATTTCGATGGTCTCGACCGGGGCACCGCATTCGGCCCCCTCATAGCGTCGGCATTCAATCCACCCACGTTGCTTGTAAAACTCGAACGCCCCCGCGTTGAAGGCGCGAACGTCGAGGCGAGCCTCCGGATAGCTCTTCCGGATACGTCCCTCCGCTTCATCCATCAGTTGCGATCCAATTCCTTGTCTTTTCCGTTCCGGAGCAAGTTCTATGGAGCGTATTCGATTTTCTTCGATGTACAGTACGCCAATCACTGCTCCCTCAATTTCAGCGACAGTAATTTCGCGCCATTTTGTCTCGGCAAATGTGCGAGCGGGGTCATGCGTCACGAATAATTGAACAGCGGTAAAAGGAACTTCGGGTGCCCAAGTTGCCAGCCACGAGCGCCGGAGCAGTGTCACGAGCGCGGCGACATCCGCTTCGTTGGCTGGTCGTATGATCAATATCGTGCCGCCTACTTGTTGTAAGGCCCGCGCTCTTTGGGCGCGGTTTTTGCAGCGCACGCGCCAACAGGCTTATTCGTAGGCTTTGGTGTCATGCGCCCGGCTCTGGACCATGCGAGGCCTAAAGTCTACTACATGAAGAAACAGGGGCCACCGCCATGCGGCATGTAGAAGGTCGGAAGTCTGACTGCGGTGGTCATCGAGTGAGAGAGCGTACCGCGCGGGCGGCCGCCGCGGCACGATTTTCCACGCCGAGCTTCACGAATACCTGCTCCAGATGCTTGTTGACCGTGCGCGGGCTGATGGCGAGGATCTCGCCGATCTCGCGGTTGGACTTGCCCCGGGAAATCCACAGCAGCACCTGGGACTCGCGGGTCGTCAGGGCGAGGAGCTGCTGCAGGAGCTGCTCATCGGGTAGCGTGCTGTTCTCCGTCAGGCGAAACAGCAGCTCATCGGGGCCGGTCGAGCTTAGGAAGGTGAGTTCGAGCTTCCTGCCGCCGACCTCGATGATGGTGCGCGCGCCGGTGGGACCGCCCGGCTGCCGCAATCCGGTGAGTTGGCGCACCACGTTCGGCGGTAGATTCGGTCCCGAATCGCCGGTTGCAGGAAACAGCTCCGCCAGCAGCTGCTTGGCCTTGGGCGTGCACCACAGCAGCTGCCCATTGCCGTCGGTGGCCACCAGGAAGCGCCCCGCGGCATCGAGGGCAGCGCGACTGCCGTGAGCGACGCGGGCGTTCGCCAGATGCACGCGGATGCGCGCCAGTAGTTCATCGATGACGATGGGCTTGGTCACGTAGTCGACGCCACCCGCCGCAAGTCCCTGCACCACATGCTCGGTCTCGGACAGGCCGGTCATGAAGATGATCGGCAGATACGACAGCAGCTTTTCACCCTTCAGGCGCCGGCAGGTTTCAAAGCCATCCATGCCCGGCATCACCGCGTCCATCAGCACCAGGTCGGGCGTGACCTGCTCGACCAGTGCCAGGGCGCTTTCGCCATCGGTGGCGATCAGCACCGTGAAGCCGGCATGGTCCAGGGTGTCGGTCAGAAACCCCAGGGTTTCCGGTGTGTCATCCACAACAAGTACGGTATCGCGACGCATGTTCAACCTTTCTGGCGTAGTTCTTCCAGCACGCTCATATAGCGCTTCAGGTCGAAGTTGGAGATTAACGTTCCAAGTCGGGCCGCGAGCGCCGAGGTGGCCGCGTCCTGCTGTTCGATTTCCCGCAATTTAGCCTCGATGCCGCGCACATGGCCGATGCGACCAAGCTGGTAGAGCGCGTCGAGGTGCTGCTGTGAGGTGCCGGACATCTCCGGCAGCGGGTCGGTGGCGTCATTGAGCGCCAGCGGCGGGGTGTCATGCACCCATTGCAGCCCAAGGAGATCGCCGACCTGCGTCAGGAGTGATTCGAGTTCGACGGGCTTCATGATGAAGCCGTCATGCGCTGATGCCCCGTCACCGCCGGGCTGGTACTCGTGCGCATTGGCGGACACCATGACGATCTTAAGGCCGTGTGTAGCAGACTCCTCGGAGGCGGGACCTGCGCCACGCTCGGCCTCCTCGATGCGCCGCAGGGCTTGCGCGACCTCCCACCCGGTCATGTCCGGCAGGGAGATATCCAGCAGTACCATGTCGGGTGGGTGCAGCGATGCCATCTCCAGACAGGTGCGGCCGTTGTGGGCCAGCAGCACCGTGAAATCCAGCGCGGTGAGCAGATCACGGATGAGTTCCAGATGCGCCGGGTCGTCATCGGTCAGCAGCACCGTGCGGCGTGGCCCGGTGTAGCCGCGCACCAGGCGCGGTTGATCGGCGACGATGGAATCGTGAATGGCCTCCGAGAGCAGCAGGCGGCAGGTGAGCGTTGAGCCCTGTCCTGGCGTACTGCGCACCAGCAGTTCACCGCCCATGATTTGCGTCAGAAGCTTGGTGATGGTCAGACCCAGGCCGGTGCCGGGCAATGCGCGCACCGCCGGATCGCGGCCGCGCTCAAAGGGCTCGAAGATGCGCTCCAGGTCCGACTGATGGATGCCGATGCCAGTGTCCGACACTTCGAACTCGGCGACCTGACTGCGATAACGCACGATGAGGCTGGCGTGGCCCGCCTCGGTGTACTTGATGGCATTGGACAGAAGGTTGATCAGGATCTGCCGCAGGCGCTTCTGGTCGGTGTGCACGTACTGCGGCAGACGCGGTGGACGCTGATACTGGAAGTTGATGCCCTTGGCGGCCGCCTGCAGACGAAACATGTCTACCAGCTGGTCCAGGAAATCCACCAGCTGTACCTTGTCGCGGTTCAGTCGCAGCAGGCCATTTTCAATTCGGGAGATGTCGAGCAGACCGTCGATGAGGTTCGACAGGTGTTCGGCGCTGCGCCGGATGACCCGCACGGCGTTCTCGCGCGGTGCGCCGGCGTTGCGCTCCATGAGCTGGGCATAGCCGGAGATGGAGTTGAGCGGCGTGCGGATCTCATGGCTGATGCCGACCAGGTAGCGGGTCTTGGCGACATTGGCGGCCTCGGCGATTTCCTTGGCGCGCTGCAGGGCGGCGTCGGTGCGCTGATGCGCCTCGATCTCCTCCATCAGCATGCTGGTCTGCCGTGCCGACTCGGCCTCCGCGGCGCGGCGGCTCTCGTGCGCCAGGACGATCAGCCACGCGGCGACGCCGGACAGCACCAGCAGGCTCAAGAACACCACCCACAAGGTGGTGCGGATGACATCCCGTTCGGCCAATCCGGCCGCCCCGCCGTACTCGCGGTAGATGAGCGACAGCAGCAGGCCATTGGCCAAGGTGAAGCAGAATAAGAGCCCGAAGAACTGGCCGGCGCGGGTATGCAGGACCGTGGCCCATTTGCTCGGCAGCAGCCACTGCAAGGCGAGGGTCAGCTGCTGCGCGAAACGGCTGTTCTCCTTACAGACATCGTGACAACGCGCCTCCAGCGTGCAGCACAGCGAACAGATCGGCCCCGAATACGCCGGACACAGCGCCATGTCGCCGCTTTCGAAACTGTTCTCACAGATGGTGCACCGAATCTCCGCCTGACCCGCAGGCAGTCCGCCGGGCTTGCGGGCCAGGTAGTAGCGGCCATCCGTCGCCCAGGCGATGACGGGTGCAGTGACAAACGCCACGATCAGGCCGACAAATGGCGAGAGGATCTGCAACGTCTCACCGAAGCAGCCGAGGAACGCGAGGGTTGAAATCAGAATCGACAGGAACAACGCGCCCACGCCGACCGGATTGATGTCATACAAATGGGCGCGCTTGAACTCGATGTACGGCGGTGAGAAGCCCAGCGGCTTGTTGATGACCAGGTCGGCCGTGAGCGCGCCGATCCACCCCGCCGCGAAGTTGGCATAGATGCGCAGGATGCTTTCCACCACGTGCAGGATGCCCGTCTCCATCAAGAGCAGCGCCAGCACCACGTTGAAGACTAGCCAGACCACGCGTCCGGGATGGCTGTGTGTCAGGCGCGAGAAGAAGTTCGACCAGGCGATCGAGCCGGCATACGCATTGGTGACGTTGATCTTCAACTGACAGACGATGACAAAAATACCCGCGAGTATCAGTCCCAGCGACGGCGAACCCAGGGTCTGGCGGAACGCCAGCGAGTACATCGAGGTCGGTTGGGTCGCCTCATCGACCGAAAGGCCGTGACGCAATGCGAGCCACGCGAGGAATGAGCCGGCGATGAGTTTGAAGCCGCCCAGCAACACCCAGCCGGGTCCGGTCAGCAACAGCGCGGTCCACCAGCTGCGTCCGTTGCCGGGCTTGCGTGCCGGCAGGAAGCGCAGGTAGTCCACCTGCTCGCCGATCTGCGGCAGCAGCGACAGCAGCGTGGAGGCGGCCATGCCGAACATCAATAGATTGATAGAGCCATTGGGATTGCCCTGCGCGCCGCTGTAGTGGGTCCAGTCGACCAGTTCCTGGCGGCCGCGGGTGGCGACATAGATCAGCGGCAAGAACTGCAGCACCAGCCAGATACCCTGCGTTGCCATCTGCATGCGGCTGATCAGGCTGATGCCGTAGAGCGCAATGGGAATGACGATGAGCGAGCTGATGATATGGGCCAGCGCCAGCGGCAGGCCCGTCAGCATGTGCAGCGCCACCGACATGATGCTGGCTTCGATCGAAAACAGAATGAACGTGAATGAGGCGTAGATCAGCGAGGTGATGGTCGAGCCCATGTAGCCGAAGCCTGCGCCGCGGGTCAGCAGGTCGATATCGACGCCGTAGCGGGCTGCATAGCGGGCGATGGGCAGACCAATCAGGAACATCAGCACCGAGAAGAACGCGATGGCCCAGACCGCATTGGAGAATCCATACGTGAGCGTCAAAGCCCCGCCAATGGCCTCGCAGGCGAGGAAGGCGATCGGCCCCAGGGCGGTGTTGCCGACCCGAAAGGCCGACTTGCGGGCGCGTTCCGGGGTATAGCGCAGGGCGTAGTCTTCCAGGGTCTGGCTGTTCACCCACTGGTTGTACTGGCGCCGCTCGCGGACGATGCGCTGTCGATGCTGGGTGTTCACCTGGCTGGCAGGCCGCCTGATTTGATGATGAAGCTGGCGATCTCGGCGACGCCGATATCCTTCTTCAGATTGGTGAAAATGAAGGGACGCGCGCCGCGCATCTTGCGCGAATCGCGATCCATGACCTCGAGCGACGCTTCCACCAGCGGCGCCAGGTCGATCTTGTTGATCACCAGCAAGTCAGAGCGGGTGATGCCCGGACCGCCCTTGCGCGGAATCTTGTCGCCGGCCGACACGTCGATCACATAGATCGTCAGATCCGCAAGCTCCGGGCTGAAGGTGGCGGCCAGATTATCGCCGCCGCTTTCAATGAAGATGAGTTCAAGCCCCGGGAAGCGGGCATGCATCTCAGCCACGGCGGCCAGGTTGATGCTGGCATCCTCGCGGATGGCCGTGTGCGGACAGCCGCCGGTTTCCACGCCCATGATGCGTTCGGGCGGCAGCACTCCCGAGCGCGTCAGGAACTGTGCATCCTCCTTGGTATAGATGTCGTTGGTAATGGCGGCCGTGTTGTAGGTGCGGCACAGATGACGGCACAGCCGCTCGGTGAGCGCGGTTTTTCCTGACCCCACCGGACCGCCGATGCCAACACGCAGGGGGCCAGTGGAGGTCACAGGGACGGCGATGGTGGCGTTCATGACCGAAAGAGCCTCGTGTATTGGGTTTCGTGGCGCATGGAACACAGCTCCAGGGCCGGCGCGGCGCTGCCCAGGTCATCCAGATCGACAGTGAGCGCGCGAGCGGCGGTGGCGGCGACCACCGGTGCCAGTCGCGCGATCGCGATCTGCGCATCGGTTTGTCCCAGGGGAATCAGTCGCGCCCCTGCCGACACGAGGTTCGCCGCAATGACCTGTATGAACGCCTGGATGGCGGCGGACAGCTCAATGCCGTGGGCCGCGCAGGCGACGGCGACCGCGACGCATTGCGCCGTCGGCTCACCGCGCACGTCGTGGGCGAATTCGGCCAGCCGCGGATGGGGCCACGCCTTGAGGGTCACCTCCAGGAAGGCGGTGCCCTGCTGGCGGCTCTCCAGCGCCGTCTCCGCAGTGGCCCGGAACGCGGCGGCAAGCGCCGCGATGTCACGCAGATGGGCGCGGCCGCTGCGCTGCCAGATCACGGCTGGTTCATGCGCCGCGCGCCAGGCGTGCGCGAACAGCACGGCATCCACCCAGCCGCCACCTCGCTCCAGCACCGCGCTGATGAAGTCCAGCAGGCCGCGCAGCGTGATCACGGTGCCGCGCTCCACCGCCCACTCCAGGCCATGGCTGTAGCTGAACGCGCCGGTGGGATAGGCCGGTGAGCACCAGGCGAGCAGCTGGAACTGGGTGATGAGTGGGTGTGGGCGCGCCTCATCCATGGCCGTGTCCCGGTCCGTGGGTGGCGCGGCCCGGCGCGAGCAGCAGTGAATGACTGCCGTCGTAGGCGCCCGCCTCAGGCGTGAAGCACTCCGCCACGTGCCGGACCGTCGCACCCAACCCGTTGAGCATGGCTTCGATGACGCTGTCTTGGCGGATCAGAATGCGCCCGGCGGCGAATTGGGCGCTCAGGTGGCGATTACCGATATGCCAGGCCAGTCTGGCCAACTGGTGCGCATCGACGGCCGTGACCTCAAGCAGCGGCTCAGTCGCCGCCGCGACCAGAATCACGCGCCCGTCTTCAAGCCTCAGGCCATCCCCGCCCTGCAATACCGTGGTTCGCGGCAGGTCCAGCAGAAACTCCGTCCCCGCCTCGGCAAGAAAGCGCAGCCGGCGCCGGTGACGCTCGTCGTAGCTGAGGGTAATGCGGTCGAGCGGCGCCGCCTGCCAGCTGCCCGCCTTCAACACCTGCGTCGCCCTGAGCATCGTGTCCGTCATCGATAGCGACCTTCAGTAGAGAAAATAACGTTGTGCCAGCGGCAACACCTGCGCCGGCTCACAGGTCAGCAGCACCCCGTCGGCGTGTACCTCGTAGGTCTCCGCATCCACCTCGATATGTGGCGTGGCGCTGTTGAGCACCATGTCGGACTTGCCGATGGCGCGAGTCTGGCGCACCGCGACCGCGGTACGGGCGAGGCCGAGTCGCTGTGGACCGGCCGCATCGACGAAGGCTGCGCTCACGAAAGTCAAAGCACTGTTGGCTGCGCCGCGGCCAATGCCGCCGAACATCGGGCGATAGTGCACGGGCTGCGGGGTGGGAATGCTGGCGTTCGGATCTCCCATGGGCGCGGCGGCGATCATTCCGCCCTTCAGCACCAGGTCGGGTTTGGCGGCGAAGAAGGCCGGTGACCACAGCACCAGGTCGGCGAGCTTGCCCGCCTCCACCGAACCCACGTGCGTCGAGATACCGTGAGCGATCGCGGGATTGATCGTGTACTTGGCGATATAGCGGCGCACCCGGAAGTTGTCGCTGGTCGCACTGTCGCCGGGCAGGGCGCCGCGCTGGCGCTTCATTTTATCCGCGGTCTGCCAGCAGCGAATGATGGTCTCGCCGATGCGGCCCATGGCCTGGCTGTCCGAACTCATCATGGAGAAGGCGCCGAGGTCCTGCAGAATGTCCTCGGCGGCGATGGTCTCCTTGCGGATGCGGCTTTCGGCGAATGCCACATCCTCGGCGATGCGCGGGTCCAGGTGATGGCAGACCATGAGCATGTCCAGATGCTCATCCAGTGTATTCACGGTGTACGGACGCGTCGGGTTGGTGCTGGACGGCAGCACGTTGTTCAAGCCGCACAGCTTGATGATGTCCGGCGCATGACCGCCGCCGGCGCCTTCGGTGTGGAAGGCGTGGATGGTGCGACCCTTGAAGGCGGCGATGGTGCTTTCCACGAACCCCGACTCATTGAGGGTGTCGCTGTGCAAGGTGACCTGCACATCCATGGCGTCGGCCACCGACAGGCAGCAATCAATGGCTGCCGGTGTCGTGCCCCAATCCTCGTGCAGTTTCAGGCCGCAGGCGCCGGCGCGCACCATCTCCACCAGAGCCTGCGGCTGGCTGGCGTTACCCTTGCCGAACAGACCGATATTCATCGGCAGATGATCGGTGGCTTGCAGCATCTGGGCGAGATGCCAGGGGCCCGGCGTACAGGTGGTCGCGAGGGTTCCGTGCGCCGGGCCGGTGCCGCCGCCCAGCATGGTGGTGACGCCCGCAAACAGTGCGTGTTCCACCTGCTGCGGACAGATGAGGTGGATGTGCGCATCGATGCCGCCGGCCGTCACGAGCTTGCCTTCGGCCGCGATGACCTCGGTGCCGGGACCCACGACGATGTCGACACCGGGCTGCACATCAGGATTGCCGGCTTTGCCAATGCGGCTGATGCGGCCGTCGCGGATACCGATATCCGCTTTGATGACGCCCCAATGGTCCAGGATCACGGCGTTGGTGATGACCGTGTCGACCGCACCGGCGGCGCGGCTGACCTGCGACTGTCCCATGCCATCGCGGATGACCTTGCCGCCGCCGAATTTGACTTCCTCCCCGTAGAGCGTGCGATCCGCCTCGACGGTGATGAAAAGCTCCGTGTCCGCCAGCCGAATGCGGTCCCCCACGGTGGGACCGTACATGGCGGCATAGGCACGGCGGCTGATGGAGTAGGGCATGACCTTTAGACCTTGCCGCCGGAATCTGCGCTCAATGCGCCCATGATCTCGCCGCGAAAGCCGATCACCGTGCGGCTGCCGGCATAGTCCACCAGCGGCACTTCGCGCTCTTGCCCGGGCTCAAAGCGCATCGCGGTGCCGGAAGGAATGTCCAGGCGCATGCCGCGCGCCTGTGCGCGATCGAATACCAAAGCCGGATTGGTTTCCGCGAAGTGGTAGTGGCTGCCCACCTGCACCGGACGATCGCCGCTGTTGGCCACCTTGAGGGTGATGGCGCGCCGGCCGGCATTGAGCACCAGCTCGCCGTCCGCGCAGATGACTTCGCCCGGAATCATGACGCTGAGCGGATGGGCTGATGGACGGTCACGAGCTTGGTGCCATCCGGGAACGTCGCTTCGACTTGGATGTCGGGGATCATTTCCGCTACGCCTTCCATCACCTGATCGCGCGTCAGGATCTGGGCGCCCGACTGCATGAGCTGCGCGACCGAGCAACCATCACGCGCGCCTTCAACGACCGCATCCGCGATCAGCGCGACCGCTTCGGGGTGATTCAGTTTGACCCCGCGCTCGAGGCGACGGCGCGCCACCATGGCGGCCATCGCGATGATCAGCTTGTCCTTTTCCCTTGGCGTGAGATTCATGGTGTACCTCGTAAAGTCAGCAGTACCAGACTCTGGGCAGCGTGCGGCAGGCGCCCGCGGCAACGTGCCGTATCAGCCCCGCCACGCTGAGCACCCGCGCACGCAGGCGCGGCGCATCGCTGTCCAGCAGGCGAATGATCAGCAGGCCCTCCAGCAGCGTCACCCCGGATTCATCGGCGCCGTCTTCCAGCAGCGCGCGCACCGGCTCGAGCAGTTCGCCAGCAGTCTCGGCGGCATACAGTAGCGTCGCGCAGGCGCGGGCGTTGCCAAAGCCGAACGGCGCCCCGCGCAAGGCGGCGATGTCACCCTCCAGGCGCATCGCGTCCGCCCAGATCAACCGGCCCGAGCGTCGGATGCGCCATGAGTCATGCAGCATGCCGACGCGCAGCTCCTCGCGCATGGCCTGGCGGCCGAAAACGACGCTTTCCACGGCGAGCATGCGCGCGCCCGGCGCGAGGTCCGCCGCAAAAGAACGTCGCAATCGTGCGCCGTCGAACAAGATGGTCTCCTGTGCGAGCCATTCGGCCCACGCGTTGGCGCCGGCTGCTAACGAGATGGCGCATTCAACCGCGGCCGCGCCCGGCAGTGCTCGGTAGAGCTTCTCCGCCGCTTGCGTAGTCAGCGTCGCACGCGCGTGCGCTCCCACGTTGAGCTCGACGCGCGTGCGATCACCCCCGGTGAGGCCGCCGCTGGTCGTCAGGAGTACCGCCTGAAACGGCTCGCCGGCCGTGTCATCCGGAAACAGCATGCGGCAGGGCGCGCGCTGATACAGGTCGCGCAAGCGGCTCGTACCCGCGCCATCGCAGGCGATCGACAGAATGGCGGCGCCATCGACTCTTTGATGCCGCGCCTCCGCTTTAACCAGTGCATCCAATGTTGGCACGTCCGTGTTTCGCGGCCTCTACGTCAAACAGCCCATGCGCATACGTCAATTACCCCGTACCCGTGGGCTCCGCGCAGCCATAGCTTAGTAACTAACCGGTGCTACCGGGCTATGAAAATTACTTCGGGGAGCCACAAATGAACAGGACAAAATCCATAAGTACGGTGCGGACCACTCGTCGCACCAATGTAAGCGCCAATTCGGCCGCCTCGCACCACGCAGGTGCGCATCGGGTGGGTTCGGCGGCGCGGTTCGCCATGGTGGCGGCGCTGGGAATCACCGCACTGGCCGGAGCGTCGGCCGCCCTGGCGGATGATGCGCTGCCTGCCGTCAGTGTCGGCGCCGGCATGCGTACCGGCTTTGCGTCCAGCAAGGCGGACGGCGGCGATTCGAGCAACGATTTCAATCTCGACAGCATCCGGCTGTACGTCAGCGGCTCGGTGACCAACGACATCAAGTTCACCTTCAACACCGAGTACACCGGCGATGGCGACAACAAGGTCGAGGTGATGGACGCCATCGCACGATTCGAATACAGCGATGAGGTCAACATCTGGGCCGGGCGCTTCCTGCCGCCCTCGGACCGTGCCAACCTGCATGGGCCGTACTACGCCAACGAATGGTCCACGTACATCGACGGCGTCCAGGATGGCTATGCGAGCGTTGCGGTCGGCCGCGATGACGGCGTCGCCTACTGGGGTCAGTTCCTCAATGACATGATCACGGCAAGTGCCGGTCTGTTTTCGATCCCTTCGAGCTTCGGCAGTGGCCACGTTGTGGAAGCCGAGCGATTGCAGGTGGATCTGTGGGATCCGGAGAAGGGCTACTACGTCAACGGCACCTACTACGGCGACAAGGACGTTCTGGCCCTTGGCATTGCCGCGCAGCAGCTGCGTTCAAAGACTGCCTATAGCGTCGACTTCCTGATGGAGAAGAAGCTGGGTGGCGCGGGCATGATCAGTGTCCAGGGTGAATACGCCAAGTACGAGTTCGGTGGCTATACCGGCAACAAGAGCGATGGCGGCTTTGGACTCGTCAGCTATCTGTTCCCGCAGATGGGCATTGGCAAGATCGAAGTCCTGGCGAAGTACGCCAAGACTACCTACGACTTCGACGAGGAAGGCGACGGTGACTTCTTTGCGTTCTCGGTCGGCCAGAAGACCGACATCGCCGAGATCGGCTACATCATCAAGGAGTTCAACGCCCGCATCAGTCTCTTCTACAACAAGATTCAGTTCGACCAGAACAATTTTGCGGGGTTGACCAGTTACAGGGTATTCGGCGTAGGTCTGCAACTGCAGATGTAAGCGACCGGATGCAATTCAACAAAATCCAATAGCGAGGAAGATTCCCATGAAGACTACTCATATCCGCCGCCCGCTCGCGAAAGCGCTGCCGGTCGCGGTCGGCGTCGCCCTGGCGGCGGTCGCCACGCTCGCGCAGGCTGCCGATACCATCAAGGTCGGGGTGCTGCATTCCCTGTCCGGCACCATGGCCATCAGCGAAACCACCTTGAAGGACACGGTGCTGATGCTCATCGATGAGCAGAACAAGAAGGGCGGCGTGCTCGGCAAGAAACTCGAGGCCGTGGTCGTTGATCCCGCGTCCAACTGGCCGCTGTTTGCCGAGAAGGCGGCGCAGCTGCTGGAGAAGGACAAGGTCTCGGTGGTGTTCGGCTGCTGGACCTCAGTGTCCCGCAAGTCGGTGCTGCCGGTGTTCGAAAAGGACGATGGCCTGCTGTTCTATCCGGTGCAGTACGAGGGGGAGGAGTCCTCGAAGAACGTGTTCTACACCGGCGCGGCGCCGAACCAGCAGGCCATCCCGGCGGTCGATTACCTGATGAAGGAAGTCGGGGTGAAGCGCTGGGTGCTTGAAGGCACTGACTATGTGTACCCGCGCACCACCAACAAGATTCTCGAGGCTTATCTCAAGGCCAAGGGGGTCGCGCCTTCCGACATCCTCATCAACTACACGCCATTCGGCTTCTCGGACTGGAACACGGAGGTCAGCAAGATCAAGGCGTTCGGCTCCGCCGGCAAGAAGACTGCGGTGGTCTCGACCATCAACGGTGATGCCAACGTGCCGTTCTACAAGGAACTCGGCAACCAGAAGATCTCGGCCGAGGACATTCCGGTCATGGCCTTCTCCGTGGGTGAAGAGGAACTCGCTGGCCTCGATGCCAAGCCGCTGGTCGGCCATCTGGCTGCCTGGAACTACTTCATGAGCATCGACAATCCGGTGAACAAGGAGTGGATCAAGCGCTGGCACACCTTCATCAAGAACCCCAAGCGGACGTTCAACGATCCGATGGAGGCCACCGTCATCGGTTTCAGCCTCTGGGTCAAGGCGGTCGAGAAGGCCGGCACGGCCGACCCTGAGACGGTGATCGCGACGCTGCCGGGCCTGCAGACGGCGAACCTGACCGGTGGCATCGCCAAGGTGCTGCCCAACCATCACATCACCAAGCCGGTGTATGTGGGCGAGATCCGCGCCGATGGCCAGTTCGACGTGGTGTGGAAGACCCCGACCGTGGTGCCGGGTGAGGCCTGGTCGCGCTACCTGCCCTCCGACAAGGGCGTGGTGGCTGACTGGGTCACCCTCAAGTGCGGCAACTACAACACCATGACCAAGGTGTGTTCGGGTCAGAATCTGAAATAAGCAGTCGATCGTATCGATGAGTGCCCTGGGGCCGGTCGCAACGACCGGCCCCTTTGGCTGACGGGAGCGAGTCACATGAGCATGGCCGATTTCAGGGCTGCCTGCCGGGCAGTGGGCTTGAGTCTCGCGCTGGTGTGTGCCGGCGGCCTGCACATCGCTTGCGCCGCAGGCTTGGATCTGGCAACCGCGCTCAATCAACTGCCCACCGCCAGCTTTGATGACAAGAGCGCCATCATCGCGGGGTTGGCGTTATCGCATCCCAAAGGCTCCCGTGAGCTGCTGCAGGCGATGCTGGATGCCCATGTCGCGGTGCGGGAAAGCGACAAAAGGGTCTTTATCGTGAGCGATGACCCGGCCGGGTATGCGCTCACCGATCCGCTGACCGGCAAGTCTGCGGGTACCGGCTCGACCGACGACTTTGACACCGTCGGGATGAACAACCATCTGCGCAAGGCCCTGCGGGCGGCATTGGCGCAGTTCGACTTAAGCAGCGCCGACGCCTCGGTGCGTACCGCCGCGGTCCAGCAGATGCTGCGCTCCATCGATGACACCACGGTACCGGCGCTGCGGGCGCGACTTGCGCAGGAGTCGGACCCGGGTGTGCGACGCCTCATCAATGAGGGTCTGGCCATGACCGATCTGGATGACAGCCTGCCGGCGCCACGACGCCTGGCCGCGATCCAGTCACTCTCGGGCAGCCTGAATCCTGATGTCTACAACCGCCTGGTGACGCTGGCCGATCCCACCGGCGGCGACACCGATCCGGCGGTGCGCGGCGCGGCGGCTAAGGCCATTATCCACATCAATAGCTGGCGCAGCTTCTACAGCGGCATTGAGACGCTGTTCTTCGGCTTGAGCCTGGGGTCGGTATTGGTGCTGTCGGCCATCGGCCTCGCCATCACCTTCGGCGTCATGGGCGTCATCAACATGGCGCACGGTGAGCTGATGATGCTCGGCGCCTACACCGTGTACGTCATGCAGTTGCTGATGCCGGGGCATCCGGGCGCCTCGACCATCATCGCGGTACCGGCGGCCTTCCTGGTCTCTGGAGCGCGTCGGCGTGCTGATCGAACGAGGCGTGGTGCGGTTCCTATACGGTCGGCCGCTCGAGACGCTGCTGGCGACATTTGGCGTGAGTCTCATTCTGCAGCAGCTGGCGCGGGACATCTTCACGGCCAATAACCGTCCGGTCGAAAGTCCCTCGTGGATGTCGGGACTGTGGCAGATCAATGGCGCGCTCTCGATCACCTACAACCGGCTGGTCATCGTGCTGTTCACGATGGTGGTGTTCACAGCGCTGCTGATGGTTCTTAAGCGCACGCGCCTGGGGCTGGAGGTGCGCGCGGTGGCGCAGAACCGCGCCATGGCGCGCGCCATGGGCATTCGCAGCCAGTGGGTGGATGCGATGACCTTTGGTCTGGGCTCCGGCATCGCCGGCATCGCCGGCGTCGCGTTGAGTCAGCTCACCAACGTGGGACCCAACCTCGGGCAGTCCTACATCGTGGACTCGTTCATGGTTGTGGTCTTCGGCGGGGTGGGGAACCTGTGGGGCACGATGATCGGCGGCATGTCGCTGGGCATCGTCAACAAGCTCCTCGAGCCGTATGCCGGTGCGGTGCTGGGCAAGATTTTCGTTCTGATCGCGCTGATCCTGTTCATCCAGCGTCGGCCGCGCGGCATCTTCCCGCAGAAGGGCCGCGCGGCGGAGGCTTGACGGTGAAGTCATCGCCGCGGCCCATGCTCCTCTCCGGCATCGATCGGAACGGTAAAACGTTTCTGCTGGTATTGGCCACGCTGGCAATCCTGGTGCTGCTGCTGAATGCCGCGGTACCGGCATCTTCGGCCCTGCATATTTCCACCTATACCGTCGGGCTGCTCGGCAAGTACATGTGCTACGCCATGCTGGCGATGGCGGTGGATCTGATCTGGGGTTATTGCGGCATCTTAAGCCTCGGGCATTCGGCGTTCTTCGCGCTCGGCGGCTATGCGATCGGCATGTACCTGATGCGCGAAATCGGCACCCGCGGTGTCTACGCCGATCCGCTGCTGCCCGACTTCATGGTGTTCCTCAACTGGAAGACGTTGCCCTGGTACTGGCATGGCTTCAACCACTTCTGGTTTGCCGCGGCCATGGTGATGATCGTGCCGGGACTGCTGGCACTGGTCTTTGGCTGGCTCGCTTTTCGCTCTCGCGTCACGGGGGTGTATCTGTCCATCATCACGCAGGCGCTGACCTATGCGCTGATGCTGGCCTTCTTCCGCAACGACATGGGATTCGGCGGCAACAATGGTTTTACGGATTTCAAGGACATTCTGGGGTTCGACCTGTCGCATGACGCCACGCATCTGGCGCTGTTCGCCATCACCGCTGTCATGCTGGCACTGGCGTTTGTCGTGTGCAGTTACATCGTCGCCTCACGCGCCGGTCGGGTCATCCAGGCGGTGCGCGATGCCGAGAGTCGGGCGCGATTCATCGGCTTCCGGGTGGAGTCTTATAAGCTTTGGGTGTTCGTGTTCTCGGCGGTGCTCGCGGGGATCGCCGGCAGTCTCTACGTGCCCCAGGTCGGCATCATCAATCCGAGCGAATTCCAGCCGGTGAATTCCATCGAGGTGGTGATCTGGGTGGCAGTCGGCGGCCGCGGCACGCTGTATGGCGCCGTGGTCGGCGCGCTGCTGGTGAATTTCGCGAAGACCTATTTCACCGGCGCGCTGCCGGAACTGTGGCTGTACGCGCTGGGCGCGATGTTCGTGCTGGTGACGCTGTTTCTGCCCCAGGGTGTCATGGGACTGATGGCCCAGCTCAAACGGCGGCGGCCACCCGCACCCGCGGCGGGTACGGCATGAATATGCGCAGCAGCCTGCAGCGTCTCAGCGGCCGCTCGCGCAGCGCGCGGCCGCCGCGACCCCAGGTGCTGGCGCCGCCTGATCTGCTGGCCGCAGGGCCCGACGCCTCCCATGGGATCATCCTGTACCTTGAAGAGATCACCGTGAGCTTCGATGGCTTCAAGGCCCTGAACGATCTGACCCTGTATGTCCAGGCCGGTGAGCTGCGCTGCATCATCGGTCCCAACGGCGCCGGCAAGACCACGATGATGGATGTCATCACCGGCAAGACGCGTCCCGATGGCGGTTCGGCCTGGTTCGGTCAGACGATCGATCTGCTCGCCCATACCGAACCTGAGATCGCCCAGGCGGGCATCGGCCGCAAGTTTCAGAAACCGACGGTATTTCCCCACCACAGCGTCTTCGAGAATCTGGAGCTCGCCATGGCGGGTGACAAGGCCGTGTGGCCCGCGCTCCTCGCGCGGCTGACGCCGGCGCAGCGCGAGCAGATTGACGATGTGCTGGACGTGATTGGACTGGGTGCGCGGCGTTTCGAGCCCGCCGGCGCCCTGTCTCATGGCCAGAAGCAGTGGCTGGAGATCGGCATGCTGCTGATGCAGGACCCACGACTGCTGCTGGTCGATGAGCCGGTGGCCGGCATGACCCCGCAGGAGACTGAGCGCACGGCGGAGCTGCTGCTGTCGCTGGCCGGCAAGCACTCCGTGGTGGTCGTGGAGCACGACATGAACTTTGTGCGCTCGATTGCGCGCACGGTGACGGTGCTGCACGAGGGCCACGTGCTGGCCGAGGGCACCATGGACCAGGTCCAGGCCAATCCCAAAGTCGTCGAAGTCTATTTGGGCGAGTGACCGGCATGCTCAACATCAAGAATGTCAACCAGTACTATGGCGGCAGCCACACTTTGTGGGATCTGACGCTATCGGTGCCCACCGGATCCTGCACGTGTCTGATGGGTAGAAACGGCATGGGTAAGACCACGCTGCTCAAATGCATCATGGGGCTCGTGCCGTTGGCAAGCGGCGAGATGATTTTCAAGGGTGAAGATATCCGGCCCGCGCCCGTGCACGCGCGGGCGCGCCTGGGAATCGGTTTCGTGCCCCAGGGCCGGGAGATTTTTTCCCAGTTGACGGTGGAGGAGAACCTCAAAACCGGACTGCCGGCGCGCGCCGACAGGAAGAAGGCCGTCCCGGAGCACATTTACGACATGTTCCCCGTTCTGAAGAAGATGTCGCATCGCCGCGGCGGTGACTTGTCCGGCGGACAGCAGCAGCAGCTGGCGATTGGCCGCGCCTTGGTCATCGAACCCACCATGCTCATCCTGGATGAACCCACCGAGGGCATCCAGCCCAACATCGTTCACGAAATTGGCGATGTCATCATCAAGCTGCGCAAGGCGGGGCTGACGGTCCTGCTGGTGGAACAAAAACTCCCCATCGCCCGACGGGTTGCCGATCAGTTCCACATGCTCGACAAGGGTCGGCTGGTCGCCTCCGGAACCATCGCCGAACTGACCGACGATATGGTGCAGGAGCATCTGACGGTCTGACTAGACAATAATCGCTGGTCCGGCAATTCAGCCGCATCGGGTCGGCGCTGATGCGGGATAATGCGCGCCATCCGCAGACTCTGAGCGGACGGGGGTGAGTGGCGTGCGAGCGGCGAGCGTTGCAGTCTTGTTGTTGTGGGGTGTGACGATATTGCCGGCGACCGGCAGCGGTGCGCCGGCGCCGCAGATCGAGCAACTCATCACCCGCGCCGAGAGCGAAGGCCTCACCAATCCTGAAGACCTGAACCGCGATGCGCGCGCGGCACTGGCCGCGTTGCAGAGCAGGCCTGACGTGGATCTGGAGATTCGCGCGCGGTTGCTGCTGTGTGAGTACAGCTCGGAGCGCGATCTGGCTGCGGCGCAGGACCAGGTCCAGCGCGTGCTGGCCCTGCTGCCGCGATCCCATGATCCGGGCTTGCGCGCCGGAGCGCTGACCTGCCAGGGCGAGACGCGCGAAACCGCGGGTGACAACGCGCAAGCGTTGCTGCTGTTCGTCCAGGCGGTGGATGCTGCGACCAGCGCCCATAACGATGAGAAGCTGGCTGCCGCGCTGTACTCGCGGGGCTACCTTTTGGGAATCCAGGGAGGCTATGCGGCCGCTCTCGTGGATATGCGTCGGGCGCAGGACCTGTACGAGCGGCTCGGGCGCCAGTACGACGCCGTGTCCTGTCGCGATGGCATCGCGACGCTCTACAGCCGCATGGGCGACAACGCCGAGGCCGCTCATCTGTACGCGGAAGTGTTGCGCATGCAGCGCGACGCCGGAATGGTGCGCGAGCAGGCCGTGACGCTGCACAACCTGGCGCGCGCCTATGAGGATTCGCGCCAGTGGGATCTGGCGCAGCCGGCATTCAGCCAGGCGCTGGATCTGGCGTACCGGCTCAAGTATCCGCGGGTCGAGGCCTATGCGTGGCGCGGCCTTGCGGCCGTCAAGGTCGCGCGCAACGATGCCGCCGGGGCGCTCGCCGATCTCACGCGCGCAAGCGAGCTGCAGAGCGAAACACCCGATGCCCGGCTTGCCGCGCAAATCAATCTGGAGAAGGGCCTCGCGCTGCATCTCACCGGGCGTCTTGGCGAAAGTCAGGCAGCGCTGCAACTGGCACGCGGCGTATTCAAATCGGCTGACTCCGCGGCCGAGCTGGTCAGCACCGATAATGAGCTGGCGGTCGTTGCGGCGGCCCTGGGCGAGTGGCGTGCGGCCTATCTGCTCAAGGCCGAGGCGGCGCAGCAGCAGGAGGAGCTGCTGTCACACCAGCTGGACCAGCGTTTTGCGATCCTCAAAGTCGAATACGACTCGGCGGCGCAGGAACAGGAGAATGCGGCACTGCTGCGGCAGAATGCGGCGACCGGGAGCGCACTGGCCCAATCACGGCGCGTGCGTCAGCTGCAGGGCATTGTGATTGCATTAGGCGTCGCCCTGGGCGCGGTGCTCATCTGGCTGGTGATCCTCAATCGCAGCCGGGCGCGGCGCATGGGCAGCCTCGCGATGACCGATGAGCTGACCCAGGTGCCCAACCGCCGCGCTGTGCTGGCGTCGTTGAGTCAATTGCTGAAACGCCCTGAAGCCGCACCCTGTGCCATCCTCATCATGGACATCGACTTCTTCAAACGCATCAACGACCAGCACGGCCATGCGGCCGGGGATGAGGTGCTGAAGCTGGTCGCCGCCGCGGTGCGGGACAGGGTGAGCGCGCCGGCGTTCTTCGGCCGCTTGGGCGGGGAAGAGTTCCTCATCGTCTTGCCGGATGCGAACCTGGCTGTGGCACGCCGCTTCGCCGAATCGCTGCGTCAGGCCATTGCGGCCATCAACACCGAGGTCGTGATTCCCGGTCACACTGGAGTGACCACCAGCGTCGGATTCACCGTATCGATGGCCGGCGTGGAGGATCCGGGGGCGCTCCTGGCACGCGCGGACACGGCGCTGTATGCGGCGAAGCGCTCGGGACGCAACTGCGTACGAGTGGAACCGGCGCCCGAGGATCTGCATCCGGACCTGCCCGGCCCGGGATTGCTCGAGGAGGCCGTGGTGCTGGAAACCCCCGCCGATCCGGGCTCCCGTCACTGAAAGCTGCGGGTGCTGCGCACGGCCAGCGACCAGCGCTGCAGACGCGAGGCGGCTTCATCACGACTCATGCGCGGCAGGAACGAGGGACCGGCCCGCCAGCCCGCGGCAACGTCCGCCTCCGACCACAGTCCGGCACCGACTCCCGCAAGGCACGCGGCGCCGAGCGCCGTGCTCTCGGCGTGCTGCGCACACACGACCGGGGCGCCGAGCAGGTCCGCCTGGAACTGCATGAGCAGGGCGTCGCGACTGCCGCCGCCGTCCACGCGTAATTCGCGCACGGTGCGGCCGGCGTCTGCCTGCATGGCATTCAACACATCGGTGCTCTGGAAGGCGATGGCCTCCAGTGTGGCGCGCGCGATATGCGCCGCCGTGGTGCCGCGCGTGAGTCCCACCAGCGCCCCCCGTGCCTGCGGGTCCCAATAGGGTGCGCCGAGGCCGGTGAAGGCGGGCACGAAGTAGACCCCGCCGGTGTCCGGAACGCGTCTCGCGAGCGCCTCGACCGCGCCTGAGTCCGCAATCAACCCCAGCCCATCGCGCAGCCACTGCACCGCTGCCCCGCCCACAAACACACTGCCCTCGAGCGCGTACTGCAGCTCGCCCGCCCCCACGCGCCACGCCACCGTGGTCAGCAGATGCTGCGTAGAGCGCATGGCAGTGCCGCCGGTGTTCATGAGCAGGAAGCATCCCGTGCCATAGGTATTCTTGGCCATCCCGGGCGCAAGGCACGCCTGCCCGAACAATGCCGCCTGCTGATCGCCGGCGATGCCGGTGATGGGTACCGCGATGCCGCCCAGATCCGCGGTCAGCGCCTCATCCGCCGGCGAGAAGGCGCAGGGCAGGACACGTGGGAGACAGGCGCGGGGAACATCGAACAACTGCAATAGCTCCTCGTCCCACTCGCCCGCGTGGATGTTGAACAGCATGGTGCGGCTGGCATTGCTGATGTCGGTGACGTGCGCCTTGCCGCCGCTCAGTTTCCAGATCAGCCAGCTGTCGATCGTGCCAAAAGCCAGCTCGCCGCGCCGTGCGCGCTGCCGCGCTCCGGGCACCTGGCCCAACAGCCATTCGATTTTGGTCGCGGAAAAATAGCTGTCGGGCAAAAGCCCGGTGCGTGAACTGATCAAGGGCCCATAGCCGTCGGCGAGGAGCGCCGCACAGCGATCGGCGGTGCGTCGGTCCTGCCAGACAATGGCGGGACCGATGGGTTGTCCCGTGCGCCGATCCCAGACCACCGTGGTTTCGCGCTGGTTGGTGATGCCGATCGCCGCTAGGTCGCGTGCCGCGATGCCCGCCTGATTCAAGGCTTCGGCAATGGTGGCCGCCTGCGTGGACCAGATCAGCGCCGCGTCGTGCTCCACCCAGCCGGGATGCGGGTACGCCTGCGGGTGTTCGCGCTGCCCGAGTCCCGCGATCTGCCGATCCTGATCGAACACCACGGCGCGCGAACTGGTCGTGCCCTGATCGATCGCCAGTACCAGTCGCCGCCTGCTCACGCGCCCGTCTTGCCGCGTCGCGCGACAACGTGGCCCGAGACACCCAGCCCGCGGTCCTTCAGCCACGCATCCAGATGCGCCTCGGCGTGCGGCGGCAGATGCAGCCCGAGCTTGCTGCGGCGCCAGAGGATGTCGCGTGCGGTCTGTGCCCATTCGTAGCCGCACAGATAATCAATTTCGCGCTCGTACAGGCCGGGCAGCACCTCCTCGCCCATCATGGCCAGATGACGGGCGGCGCCGACCAGCTTGATGATGCGGGTGCCATAAGCGCGTGCATAGCGCTCCCGCACGGCCACGGGCAGCCACGGAAACTGGCGCGCGATGGCGCGCAGAAATACCGCCAGGCTCGCGTTGGGCAGATCACCCCCAGGTAGCGTTGCCGTCCGCGTCCACGGCGGTGCCGCGACCTGCAGCGTCGTGCACAGCTGGGTTACCGCCTCCTCGGCGAGGCGTCGGAAGGTGGTGATCTTGCCGCCAAAGACATTGAGAATGGGCGCCCCCTGCACATCAAGTTCCAGCGCGTAGTCGCGCGTGATTTTCGCCGGGTCCGCGGCTTCATCCTCCAGGAGCGATCGCACCCCGGCGTAGCTGTGGACCACATCATGGGGGCCGATCTGACGGATGAAATAGCGGTTCACCGTGCGGCACAGGTAATCCACTTCCGCGCCACTGATGGCCGGATCCTGCGGCTGACCGTGATGCTCCACGTCGGTGGTGCCGATCAGCGTGAAGTCATGCTCATAGGGGATGGCGAACACGATCCGCCGATCGATGTTTTGGAAAATGTACGCGAAGCGGTGCCGGAACAGCTGCGGCACGATGATGTGGCTACCCTTGATCAGGCGCACCGTGCGGTGGCTGCTCACCGTCGTGCGTTCATGCAGGAAGTTCGCGACCCACGGGCCCGCTGCATTGACCAGGGCACGGGCGTACACCGTTCCGGTCGCGGCACCCCCGGCGGTGCTGGCCAGCTGGACGCGCCATTCATCGGGCCGCCGCTCGGCATGCTCGCAGCGCACGCGCGTCAGCACGGTGGCGCCGCGTTCGGCGGCATCGCGGGCATTGAGCGCCACCAGCCGGGCATCATCGGCCCAGGCATCCGAGTAGATGAAGCCTTTGCGGAAGCGCGGATCGAGCCCGGACCCGGCCGGATGCCGGTTCAGATCCACCGCTTTGGAGGCGGCCAGGCGCTTGCGCGGCGCCAGGTGGTCATACAGAAACAGGCCCGCGCGGATTTCAAACATTGGTCGCAGATGCGCGTCATGGGGCATGACGAAGCGCAACGGACGGATGAGATGCGGGGCGCTGGCCAAGAGCACCTCGCGCTCCTGCAATGCCTTGCGCACCAGTTTGAAGTGCCACTGCTCGAGGTACCGCAGGCCGCCGTGTATCAGCTTGGTGCTGGCTGAGGACGTGTGCGCGGCCAGGTCGTCCTGCTCGCACAGAATGACCGAGAGTCCCCGTCCGGCGGCATCGCGCGCGATGCCGCAGCCGTTGATGCCACCCCCCACCACTAGCAGGTCACAGGTCTTATCCGCGCTGGCAAGAATCGGCATATCCGGCATCTTGCCACGTGCGCCTGTTCGGTCCAATGTGCGCGCCGTGAAATCCTATCTTGATGTCCGACTGCAGCGCATCCACGTGGTACGCGGGGAGCGTGCGGTCCTGCGCGGCATTGATTGGCACATTCGGCCCGGCCAGCGCTGGGTGCTTATCGGCGCCAACGGCGCAGGTAAGACGCAGCTGTTGAAGCTGATTGCGGGAGCCGTCTGGCCGGTCCCGGAGCAGCGCCCGGTGCGTCGCTATCGTTGGGGCTCGCAAGTGCGCACCTCGCCTTACGAGGCGCAGGATGAAATCGCCTATGTGGGTCCCGAGCGCCAGGATCGATACGAACGCTACGGCTGGAACCACTCCGTCGCGCAGGTGATCGGCACGGGCATTCATCGCACGGATATTCCGCTTAATGCGCTGAGCGGCGCGAACCAGCGCACCATCATTGCGCTGGCGCGGCGGCTGGAGATCACTGAGCTTTTGCCGCGGCGGTTTCTGACGCTCTCCTATGGCGAGCGGCGGCTGGTGTTGCTGGCGCGCGCCCTGGCCTCCCGCCCGCGGCTGATGCTCATGGATGAACTGCTCAATGGACTGGACGCGGCACGGCATGCGAATGCACTGCGCTTCCTGGCCGCCACGCACCGTTCGCGGCTACCCTGGATCCTGTCCGTGCATCGGCAAGCGGACGTGCCGGCTGCCGCCACCCACGCCTTGATCCTCGATGCGGGACGGATTGCCTACCGCGGATCCCTCGCGCGCGCGCCGCTTGCGAGATGGTTTGCGCAGCAGCTCAGCGCCGCCGATGCCGCCGCGGGCAGCCTTGCCGCCGCTGCACGCCGCTCATCGCGGGCGCTGCGCTCCGGCCGGCGTGCCCCGGTGCTGGTACGCCTGACAGCAGCGGATGTGTACCTGGATGAACATCGGGCGTTGAGCGGAATCACGCTCACGCTGCGTCGCGGCGAGTGTTGGGTGGTGCACGGTCCCAACGGATCGGGCAAGTCATCCCTGATCCGCACGCTGTATGGGGATCATGGCGTAGCCGCAGGTGGCCGCATCGAGCGGGCGGGTATTGCGCCCGGTGTGCCGTTGGAAGCCTTCAAACTCGCCGTGGGGCTGGTCGCTCCGCACCTGCAGGCCGATCATCCCCGTGACTTGACCGTCGCCGAAGTGGTGCAGTCGGGACTGCATGCCAGCATCGGTCTGGTGGATGCGCCCACGCCAACGCAACGCGCCGCGGCGCGCACGGCGCTCGCCTTCTTCGGCATGGAACGGTTTGCCGGCCGGCCGCTCGCGGAGTTGTCCTATGGCCAGTTGCGCCGCGTACTGTTCGCCCGTGCCTGGATTGGCGATCCGCCGCTGTTGCTGCTGGATGAGCCGTACTCCGGCGTCGATGCGCCGACCCGCCACGCGCTGATGCGCCATCTGGACGAACTCATCGCCGGTGGCACCACCGTGGTCATCACGACCCACAACCGCGAGGAATGGCCGGCGGGTGCCACGCACGAGCTGGCATTGTCCAAGGGTAGACCGGTATCGTGTGGCCCTATCCGATGACACCCGTACCGCAAACTGCCGCGCCACGCCGCGCACCTTCGCTCAACGCGCTGTTCGTAGTGTCGATGATCGATGTGCTCGGGTTCGGCGTGCTCATTCCGCTGGTGCCCTACATGGCGCAGCGCTACGGCGCAGGCCCCAGCCTGACCACCGCCATCCTGGGCAGCTATTCGCTGTGCCAGCTGCTGGCGGCGCCCATCTGGGGACGCCTGAGCGATCGCTACGGGCGCCGACCGATTCTCATGAGCAGCCTGATCGGGGCGTGCCTGTCCTATGTGATCCTGGCCCTGGCAGACAGTCTGTGGATGCTGCTCGCGGCGCGCATGCTGGCAGGCTTCATGGCCGGAAACCTCGCCGCCGCGTTCGCCTATGCCTCCGATGTCAGTACCCCGGCGACCCGCGCCAAATCCATGGGCATGGTGGGCGCCGCCATCGGCATCGGCTTCATGCTGGGCATACCCATCGGCGGCGTGCTGGCCGGTGACCACGCACAGAGCGCGAATTTCCTGCGGCCGGCGATCGTCTCGGCGCTGCTGAGCCTGGTGGCACTGGCGCTCGTGAAGTTTCGCCTGCCGGAAAGTCGCATCAGGCATCCGGACCCGGGCAGCGACGAGGTGCCGAGCGGGGTCAAACCTCGCACCGGACCGCTCGCGTTGCTGCGCCAGCGACCACGGCTGATGTACGTCGCTTCGGCGGCATTGCTGGTCACCACCGCGCAGGGAATTCTCGAATCCATTTTCGCGTTCTGGGCGTTGAACCGCTTCGGCGCCGGGCCGCGCACGGTCGCCGCCGCGCTGTTCGGCGCCGCCGTGGTGGCCGTGATCATGCAGGGCGGGCTGGTGCGGATTCTCGCCCCGCGCCTGGGCGAGCGGCGCCTGGCACAGGGCGGCATTTGCTGTTACATCACGGGTCTTTTGATCGTGGGCCTGGCGGGCAGCACGTTGCTGGTCGCGGCGCTCGGATTGCTGTTTTGCGGCGCCGGCATGGGCGCATTCAGCCCGAGTGCCTCGGCACTGGCTTCGCGCCAATCCGATGGCGCGGATCGCGGCGCCGTGATGGGCACGTATCAGGCTGCCACGAGCCTCGCGCGCGTCATCGGCCCGTTCGTCTCAGGTCCCGTATATGCCCTGTGGGGCGCGAACTCACCGTTTCTTGCCGCGGCGTGTATCACCGTGCCGGCGCTGCTGCTGATCTGGCGATCACAGGACCATGGCACGGCGGACACGGAGTCCGCTACAGGCTGATCTGGGTCTCGAAGATCGCCGTGGCCTGGCCCACGATCCACACGCCCGTCACGGCGCCGTCCTGGTAATCCAGTTCGACCTCCACGCGACCGGGCCGGTTGACGTGATGGCCTTGCGCGCCGGCGAATTTCATCTGCGCCGCGGCGCGTCCCAGCAGTCCATGGCGGGCGAGGTAGACGCCGAGCATGCCGTGGGCGTTGCCGCTCACCGGATCCTCGGCAATACCAAGGGCCGGACAGAACATGCGCGACTCAGTGAGCACATCGGGCAGCTCGGGAGCTAGCGTGAACACGAAGAAGCCCTGTGCGCCCAGCTGCGCCGAGAGTGTCGTGAGCCGCGATACGTCCGGTTTCAATTGCCGCAGCTGCTCCGGACCGCGCACACCTACCATCATGCGGGTGCTGCTGGCGCCGACGACCGTCACCGGGCAATGCAGGTCGAGGTCGGCCGATGCCAGTGCCAGCGCGTCCATCACCGCCAGGCGCTCACGATCATTGATCTCGCGGCCCAGCGGTGGCGCACTCTGGCGGATGGCGATACGACGCTGCGCATCGGCGCCGCGTATTTCAACCTCGACCACACCGGCGCGCGATTTCTGGCGCAGCCGCCGCGTGCCGCTGGTGTGCTTCGACAGGACGTAGTGCGCCGCAACGCTGGCATGGCCGACAAAAGCGGCCTCGGTGCGCGGCGTGAAGAATCTGACCCGCAGGTCGTGGTCGGCGCCCTCGGCCTTGAGGACAAAGGCGGTGTCGGCGTTGTTCAGTTCGCGCGCAATCGCCAGCATCTCGGCATCGCTCAGAGAATCGGCATCGAGCACCACGCCGGCTGGATTGCCGGTGAATTTGACGCGGGTAAATGCGTCGATCTGATGGACCTGAATTGTGCGCACCATGGATGCGGCTCCTGTGTATGCAGGGCACGGTTGCTGGCGGTCATTGTATGCCCCGCAGGGCCCATCGGGCTTGCAAACAGCGGCGCAGTCACTAACATACGCACCCTAGAACCTTGGGGTGGCTTTTTTCCCGTCGGCCTTTTGATGGCCAGGGGTCCTGAAGCCTGAGACGCAGGATGGTCCTGCGAACCCGTTGAACCTGATCCGGATAATGCCGGCGTAGGGAGCAGGTATGCATACGCGCGCAATCACCGCATTTCTTTGGCTTTGCCTGTCCGCCGTACCCGCCGCCAGGGTGGCCCATGCGGAGGATCCCAGTGACACATCCGGCAATGCTTTGCAGGAAGTGGTCGTTTCGGCGACGCTGTTGCGGGATCAACCCCTCCAGTCGGTACCGGCCAGCATTACGGTGCTTGACGCCGCGACCCTTGCGGCGGCCGGACAGCAGCATTTCGAGGACGTGCTGGGCCTGGTGCCGAACCTCAACTGGTCCGGCGACACCAATCGACCGCGCTACTTCCAGATCCGTGGCATTGGCGAACTCGACGAGTACCAAGGTGCCCCGAATCCATCCGTGGGATTTCTGATCGATGACATCGACTTCAGCAGCATCGGCACCGTCGGCACGCTGTTCGATATGGATCGCATCGAGGTGCTGCGCGGTCCGCAGGGCACCCGTTATGGTGCCAACGCACTGGGTGGACTGATCGCCATGCAAAGCGCGGCGCCCGCCGACGAATTCGGCGGTCGGGTGCAATTAAGCGGCGGTGACTATGACACCCGCTCCTACGGTGCGGTGCTCACCGGACCGGTTGCGGCGCTCGATTCGGCGTTCCGGATTGCGATCCAGCAGTATTCCAGCGATGGTTTCTACCGCAATGAATACCTTGGGCGCGACAGCACCGACGGCAACGATGAACTCACGGTGCGCGCCCGCTGGCGGTTCCAGCCGGCGGATGACCTGCGCATGGACCTGACCGTCTTCGATATCCGCATCAACGATGGCTACGACGCCTTTGACATAAATAACAATCGCACCACCCAGTCCGATCAGCCGGGCCAGGACCGGCAGGACTCGGCGGCCGGATCGCTCAAGATCACGTACTCCGGCCTCGGCCCCACTACGCTTGCGTTCATCGGCACTTTCGCGAATTCCCACATCCACTATTCGTATGATTCGGATTTCGGCAATCCCGTGCTATGGGCACCGATCACTTATCAGTATTCGGATTCGCAGGTGCGAGAGCGGCGCACGCATACCCTGGAGGCACGCCTGTCAAACACGGCGCCCGCCGCCGTGAACTGGCTGGTGGGCGTTTATCAGCTGGCGCTGTCGGAGAGTCTGGCGGATACCTCGCCTGGGATTTATTCGGACCCCAGCGATCCGGATCCGGACGATGCGACGAACGTACTCGATGTCACGGACAGTCGTTTCTATTCCGTCAACAGCGCGGTATTTGGTGCGCTGGACGGTGCGCTCGGGGAGCGCTGGCACTGGAGCGTAGGCGCGCGCGCCGAGCGGCGCACGGCCGACTATCACGATGTGAGCGATGATCTGAACAATCCGGATCCGCTCACGCATGCCTTCGCGCCGGTCGATCATCTGTGGGGCGGCAATGCCGCGCTGGAATATCAGGTGGACGCCGAGCAACATTTATATGTCAGCATCGGACGCGGCTACAAGGCGGGGGGTTTTAACCTGGGACCTGACCTGCCGGCAAACCAGATCCTGTTCCAGCCCGAATCCGATGTGAACTTCGAGACCGGATACAAGGCCGATCTGTTCGCGCACCGGCTGCGCGTGGATGCCGATGTGTTCTACACCCATCGCACCGGATTGCAGCTGCAGACCGGCGAGCAGCTGCAACCCGACAATCCGAACACTTTCATCCTGTATAACGCCAACGCCCCGAGTGGCCGCAACTACGGTATCGAGTCGGATCTTGCCTGGACGCCGGTGGCGCTCATCGAGCTGGGTGCCTCCATGGGTCTGCTCAATTCGAGTTACCATGGCCTGACGCTCGATGGCGAGCCGCTGCCGGATCGTGCGCTACCGCATGCGCCGAGCTGGCAGGGTTCGCTGTCGGGGACGCTGCATGGCCATGGGGGTTTGTTCCTGCGCGCCGACCTCACCGGCCGCGGCAGTTTTTATTACGATCTGCCGGCGCTCGATCCATACGCGAGCCACGCCTATGTGCTCTTGAACCTCAAGGCCGGAATCAGCCGAGATCGCTGGTCGGGGGATGTCTGGATCCGCAACGTTACGGATCGCAACTATGCCGTGCGCGGCTTTTACTTCGCTGATGTGCCGCCGAACTTTCCCTACCAGCAGTTCGTGCAGCTCGGTGCGCCGCGGCAACTGGGCGCGACCGTGTCGTACTCGTTTTAGTGAGCTGAAGAGGTCATCAATATGGATATTGCCGTGGAACTGAGCCTGTACCCACTTGAGCGGGATCTTGTTCCAAAGATCAAAGACTTTATCGACCGGCTGAACACCCACAACGGGGTGCGCGTGATCACCAACAGCTTGAGCACCCAGGTGGTGGGTCCATTCGAGCTGGTGTTCGCGGCGCTGACCCGGGAGATCCGCACAACCTTCGACCAGGTCGACAAATCCGTGGTGGTCATGAAGGTGATCGGGCCCCTGACTGATGCGGGACTGATCAAATGATGGGTGCGATCATCGCCGCGCTTGAGGCGATGTCCCTCGCCGAAGTGATCGCGGTGATCCTGGGCGTCGTCTATCTGATACTGGCCGTCAAGCGCAGCCGTTGGTGCTGGGTTGCGGGCGGCATCAGTTCCGCCATCGTCATCTGGCTTTCGGCGCAGAAGGCGCTGCCCATGCAGGCGGCCCTGAATGTCTACTATGTGATCGTGTCGGTGTATGGGTACTGGCGCTGGACCGATGCGGCCGTTCCACGCCCGCCGGTGTCGCTGCTGCCCTGGCGCTGGCACGTCATGGGCACCCTGGGAGTCGTGCTCATCAGCGTGCTCACCGCGCAATACCTGCAGCGCGAGACACAGGCCGCGTGGCCCTATCTTGACTCGCTCACGACCTGGGGGAGCCTGTTCACGACCTGGCTCACGGCGCGCGTGAAGCTTGAGAATTGGGCGTACTGGTTTGTGATTGACGCCGTCGAGGCGTTCCTGTTCTTTGAACAAAAACTGTACCTGCTGGGCCTGATGACGGCGGCGACGCTGGTGGTGATCCTGTTCGGACATCGAGCCTGGTGGCGGACCTGGCAGGAGCAGGGCCGCCTGGCAGCGCTGGCTGGCGCGTGAAGCTGCAGCACACGGCGCTGTGGCGCGAGGCTTTGGCGCAGGTGCCGGGCGGCTCCTCGGGGGCTTCCGTGGAGGTGCAGCCGCTGGCCGGCGGTACGACCAATGCCACGTTTCGCGTCCGGACCGGCCAGGGCACCTTCGTGGTGCGGCTGCATGAGCCCTACAGTGTGGAACTTGGCGTAGACCGCCGGCGCGAGGCCGTTCTGCATGCCGCCGCAGCGCGTGCCGGCCTCGCCAGCCGCATCCTGGCCGCGGATCCGCAGGGTCGATACCTGATCACCGAGTTCCTGGGCGCTGAGCCCTGGCGGGCGGCTGACCTGGAAGATGAGACCCGGCTCGCCGCGCTGGCGCAGACGTTGTTCGCGCTGCACGGCTTGCCGGCCCCCGCGGTGCCGGTGCTGGATCTGCGCGCGCTGCTGGAGCGCCACGCCGCGCAGATAGCGGCGCAGGATGCGACGGCGGCACTGGACCTGCCGCCGCACCTGGCGCGCGCGCGCGAGATCCTGACCCGGCAGGCCGCTGCGGCTCGACCCGCATGCATCGTGCACGGCGACTTGAGTGTGACCAATGTCATCGGCTCGGCGCGGCCGCGGCTTATCGACTGGGAATATGCCCGCGTCGGCGATCCTTTGGCGGATCTGGCCTGCCTGGCAGCCTACTATCCGCAGGTGCTGAGGCACGGGGAGACGCTGCTGCGGGATTGCGGGCTGTCGGGGCTCGCCAGTTTGCCGGCCCTGGAGGAGCTCGCCTGGGTGTACCGCCTCCTGTCCGATCTGTGGGGCCGGCGCCTGGAGCTTGCCCGCCGCCACCCGCCCCCGGCACACTAGCCGCTTTATCCCAAGCGATATCCTGGAGCGGATTCATGCCTTTGCTGCGAGTGGTTGATCGGAACGGAGTGGAACATCAGGTGGAGGCGAAGACCGGCCTGAAGGTGATGGAGACACTGCGCGACCTGGAATACGGCGTTGCGGCGATCTGCGGCGGCATGTGTTCGTGCGCGACCTGTCACGTCTACGTGGATCCGCAGTGGACCGCGAAGCTCCCTGCGGCGATGTCCGATGAGCGCGAACTGCTGGCGGACCTCGCGCACCGCGAACCCAATTCGCGCCTGTCCTGCCAGATTGAATTCACCGAGGCGCTGGCCGGCCTGCGGGTGACGGTTGCGCCGGACGAATGAGCTGGATCTACGCACTATTGTTTCTGGCGGGCTTCGCCACCTTGTGGCGCGTCTATTACGGCATCCGCAAGATGAAGGAGAAACGGGAAAAGGACTGGGACGAGCGCCTGATCGAGCGCCTGCGCAAGTCCGGATCTGACCCGTTCCAGCCCCATGAGGTGGATTTCTTCATGGCCATGCCTTCGCAGGAGGCGGGACTCGCGGTAGGGGCGATACTGGAAACAGAAGGCTACCGGGTCGATGTGAAGCCGGCGCCCGATAACCCGAGCGATCACCCCTTCAGCCTGCACGCTACCCGCTCGTTACGGCTGTCGGTGCCCGGCATGCAGGAGCTTACGGCCCGCTTCCAAGAGCTGGCCAAGGCCCACGGGGGGCACTACGACGGCTGGTCCGCAGCCGTGGTGCCTAATAAATCGCCACTCGCCTAGCGCTTTTCGGTCTGACGCCGCACGGCCTCGGCGGCGGCGGCGATCGCTGCCGGATCCCCGAGGTAGCGACTGGTAAGCGGGGCCAGCTGCGCGTCCAGTTCATACAGCAGCGGCACACCGGTCGGGATATTCAGCTCGACGATGTCGGCCTCGGAGCGGTTGTCCAGCATCTTCACCATGGCCCGCAGGCTGTTGCCGTGGGCTGTTACCAGGACATTGCGACCGGCGAGCAGTGGCGGGGCGATGCGAGACTGCCAAAATGGCAATACGCGCGCCAGAGTGTCCTTGAGCGATTCGGTGGCCGGCAGCAATGCCGGATCCACGTCGCGGTAGCGCGGATCGTGCCGCGGATGACGCGGATCATCCAGCGCCAGTGCCGGCGGTGGAATATCGTAGCTGCGTCGCCAAATTTTCACCTGGGCTTCGCCGTGCTGCTCAACGGTCTGCGCCTTGTTCAGGCCCTGCAGTGCGCCGTAATGCCGCTCGTTGAGCCGCCAGCTGCGCTCCACCGGCACCCACATGCGATCCGTTTCATCCAGAATGAACCATAGCGTGCGGATGGCGCGCTTCAACACCGAAGTGAAGGCCAGATCGATGCTCAGATTCTCGGCTCGTATCTGCTGGCCGGCGCTGCGTGCCTCGGCGCGACCCGCTTCGGAAAGATCCACGTCGTGCCAACCGGTGAACAGGTTCTCGACATTCCAGATGCTTTGGCCATGGCGGACCAGGATGAGTTTTCCAGGCACGAAATCAGCCTCCGGCTTGAGTTGAAAGACTGTTTTTGTACTGTACCGCAGGGGCGCAGCGCACGTCAGAGCATTAGGTCGTCAGCCGCCGCAGGGTCTCCGCACCGACCGACAGCGTGGCAAAATCCGCAGCGCCCGCCGTGCGCATGTCCGCCTGCATGCGCTCCCACTGCGCCAGCTCCCGGGCGGTCACGGATAGCCAGGCTTCGATACGGGCGGCCGGGCCGGCGCGACCGGGGAGCGCCAGGACCCGCTGGGTGAGCAGACGGTGCGACTGGAAGACGCTGTCACGCAGTCCGGCGCGCGCCACGGCCTGCCAGGTGCCGTCAATCTGCAAGGCATGCACCTGGGCATGAATCCAGTCCAGGCCTAGTCGCGCGCCCAGGCCAAAATAAACCTGCGCCGCCTCGATGACCGGCACTTTGCTGGCGGCCGCAAGCTCCACCAGGTCCAGGGCACTGTTCTGCGCGTCGAGCAGCGCCATGCGCGCGGCCAGCGATGCGGGCACCCCGGCACTGGCATAACGGGCCTGTACCGCATCGAAGCCGCTGCGCCACTGGCCTTTGAGCGCCTCGGCCAGATGGGCCGTAAGGTTGCGAACCGGACCGCGCAGCTCACTGACGGCGGCATCGATGGACAAGGTCGGCCGGTGCGTCAGCAGCCAGTACGTCACGTGGCGCAGCAGCCGAGCGGTCTCATACAGCATGGTGTACTGCATCTGCGCCGGAACGCGGTTGTCGAGGGCCTCGATCTGCGACCACAGTTCTCGCGTTTCAAAGACTTCGCGTGCCGCGGTATAGGCGCGGGCAACCCGGGCGGGCGCCGCCCCGGTCTCCTCCTGCGCGCGGATCACGAATGTGGGCCCCATGCGATTCACCAGGCTGTTGGTCGTCGCCGTCGCGATGATTTCTCGCCGCAGACGGTGGCGGCTGATGGCGCGTGCGAAGCGGCTGCGGACGGCCTGCGGGAAGTACCGCTCCAGCTCCTGGGACAGATAGGGATCCTCCGGGACATCCGATTCCGCCAGGTGGTGACTCAACCAGATCTTGCTGTAGGACAGCAGCACGGCAAGTTCCGGCCGCGTCAGCCCCTGTGAGCGCTTGTGACGCTCCGCCAGCGCTTCATCATCCGGCAGGAACTCGATGCGGCGGTTCAGATCGCCGCTGTGCTCGAGTTGCCGGATCAGATGTTGATGTTCGGGCAGGCGCGAGACGGCCTGCACCTCCAGCGTGCTCAATGCCTGGCTCTGCAGGTAGTTGTTGCGCAGCACGAGTGCGGCCACATCTGAGGTCATGCGCGTAAGCAGCTGGTTGCGATCCTTCAGGCGCAACGATCCGGCGCGCACCAGCGGGTTGAGCAGGATCTTGAGGTTCACCTCGACATCCGAGGTATTGACGCCCGCGGAGTTGTCGATGAAATCGGTGTTCAGCCGGCCGCCTTTCAGCGCGTATTCCACCCGCCCCAGCTGTGACAGGCCGAGGTTGCCGCCTTCGCCCACCACCTTCGCATGCAGTTCCGCGCCGTTGATGCGCACGGCGTCGTTCGCGCGATCACCGATCTGCGCATGGCTTTCGGTCGTCGCCTTTACATAGGTGCCGATGCCGCCGTTCCACAACAGGTCCACCGGCATGGCAAGAATGGCGCGGATGATCTCGAGCGGCGTTGCGCTCGCGGCCTCGATCCCCAAAAGCTCACGCATCTGGGGCGACACCGCGATCGACTTGGCGCCGCGCGGGAACACGCCCCCGCCGCGGGAGATGAGGTTCCTCGCGTAATCGTCCCAGGAGGAACGCGGTAGCGCGAACAGGCGCTGCCGCTCGGCGAAGCTGGCCGCCGCATCCGGTGCCGGATCCACAAAAATGTGCCGGTGATCGAATGCCGCGACCAGGCGTATATGCCGCGACAGCAGCATGCCGTTGCCAAACACATCCCCGGACATGTCGCCGATGCCGCAGACGGTAAAGTCCTCGGCCTGGATGTTGCGGCCGAGTTCGCGGAAGTGACGCTTCACCGATTCCCAGGCGCCACGGGCCGTGATGCCCATTTTCTTGTGGTCGTAGCCGGCGGAGCCGCCCGAGGCGAAGGCATCCGCTAGCCAGAACGAATATTCGGCGGAGATCGCATTGGCGATGTCGGAGAAGCTCGCCGTGCCCTTGTCTGCGGCGACCACCAGGTAGGGATCGTCCGCGTCGCGCCGCGCAACCTGCGGCGGCGGCACGATGCGGTCATTGACGATATTGTCGGTGAGATCGAGCAGACCACGCATGAAAGTCTGATAGCAGCGGATGCCCTCGAGCTGGCGCTCCTCGGTGGTCGTGGCCTGCGGGCGCTTGACGACGAAGCCGCCCTTGGCTCCCATCGGGACGATGACCGTGTTCTTGACGTTCTGCGCCTTCATCAGCCCCAGCACTTCGGTGCGGAAGTCCTCGCGCCGGTCCGACCAGCGGATGCCGCCGCGTGCCACCTGCGCCATGCGCAGATGAATCGCTTCGACCTCCGGACTGTAGATGAACACCTCGAACAACGGACGCGGCAGCGGCAGTTCGGGAATCGCCTGCGAGTCGAGCTTGAATGACAGGCAGGGTCGCTGCGCGCCGTCGATGATCTGCCAGAAGTTGGTGCGTAGCATGGCGCGAATCACGTGCAGGAAAGCGCGCAGAATGCGATCGGCGTCGAGGCTCGTCACATTCTCCAGATCGTACGCAATGGCATCCTCCAGCGGCTGGCTGTGCGCGCGCGTCGCCGCCGAGCGAGCCGGATTGAGCCGTCGTTCAAAGAGCTGAAACAGTTTCAGCGCAATGCCCGGATGGGATTGCAGCACGCGCTCCATATAGCTTTGGCTGAACGGCAGCCCGGTTTGCAGCAGGTAGCGACCGCAGGCGCGCAGCACCATGATCTCGCGCGCGGCGAGGCCCGTGAGCGGCAGCAGGCGGTTGTAGCCATCGTTCTCGGTCGCGCCGCTCCAGACACTCTCAATGGCGGCAGTGAGTCGGCCGCCGAGTTTGCCGATGTCGAACGGCGTCGCATGGGCGAGCTCGAAGTCCTGGATACGGGCATGCAGCTGCCCCGATGCGATCAGCTCATAGGGGTGCTCGGCAATCACGCGCAGGCCGAAATTCTCCATGACCGGTACCACATCGGAGATGGAGGCCGCGGCGCCGCGCCGAAACAACGTCAGGTGCAGCTGCGTCGGCGCCTCGCCCGCGACGCGGTGCAGCCGCAGCCGCATGGCATCCGGTGCGGTTCCCAGCGCGGCGAGTTCTGCGATATCCGCCAGTGCCGCGGCGGGCGTGACCTGGTCGGTGTAGGCGACCGGGAACATCGCGGCGAAGCGGGCCCAAAGCGCCAAGGCCGTGGCTTCATCCAGGGTCGCCGTCAGCGCATCACGCAGTGCGGCCTGCCAGTTGGAGGCCGCGCGCGCCACGGCCCGCTCGATCTTCGCCACGTCGATGCGCGGGCGCGGGTCCGGCCCCACGCGCACCACCACGTACAGACGGGCGAGCGTCGATTCGGAGATCTGAACCTGGGTCTCCACGGCCGTGCCGCGCAGCGCCTCGCGCAGCACGGTCCTCGATGCGCGCTCCAACGCGCGAGTCATAGCGGTCGCGCGGCACGTATACCAGGCAGGAGTAGAAACGGCCGAAGGGATCGCGGCGCGCGAACAGCCGCACCTGCGAGCGCTCGTACAAATTGACGATGTCCCGCACGCTGCGGATCAGCTCCGCAACGCTGGCCTGAAACAGCTCATCGCGCGGGTAGGTTTCAAGCACATGCGCCAGGGCCTTGGCGTCGTGACTGCCGGGCGGGACATCGAAGGCGTCGATGACTGTGTGGATCTTGTGCTTCAGCAGCGGGATGGTGCGCGGGCTGCTTTCGTATGCGGAGGACGTCCACAGTCCCAGGAAGCGGTGCTCGCCCGTGACCCGGCCGCGCGCATCGAAGATGCGCACGCCGACATAGTCGAGATAGCCGCCGCGGTGCACGGTGGCACGTGAGTTGGACTTGGTGACCAGCACCGCGCGCGCCGCGCGTGCCTCGCGACGCAGCGCGCCGGTGAGTGCGATGGGCGCCGGCGGGTCGCCGCCCGCGTGGGCGGCGCGCAGAATTCCCAGGCCCGTCTGTGCCTGCGGCACGAGCAGATCCCGCTGGGCGCCGCGCCGCAGGCGCGAGCGACGGTAGCCGAGGAAAGTGAAATGACCCGCCGCCATCCATTCAATGAGCGAGCGGGCTTCGGCGGCATCGGCCTGCTGCGGCACGCCTGCGGCCCGAAGATCGCGTTCGGCGGCGCGCGCCTGACGCAGCATCTGTTGCCAGTCGGCCACCGCCACCCGCACGTCGGCCAGCGTCGCCATCAGCGTCGTCCTGATCAGCTGCAGCCGCTGCGGATCGGTCTGCCGATCCACCTCGAACAGCTGCCATGACTCACGACGCGCGGCCGGCGCGTTCGCCGAGACGAGGCGGCCGGCGCGGTCGCGCGTCACGTCGAAGAGCGGATGGATGATCAGATGCACGCCGATGCCGAGGCTGCTGAAGGCCAACAGCAGCGAATCGACCAGGAAGGGCATGTCATCGGTGATGACCGCCACCAGCGTATGGGGGCTGGGCGTAATCTCCCCATCCAGAGTGCACACCACCGCGCGCTGCGGCGCGCGCCGTTCGCCAGCGCGTCGATGTGCCAGAGCGACCCTTGCCAGGTAATCGGCAGGGCGGCCGAGCAGATCCTGCTGGGCGACGCCTTGAAAATAGCGCCTCAGGAATGGGGCGTAGTCAGTATTGCCGGCATTGCGCGTCAGGGCGCGCGCGGCAAGCACAATGCGCTCGATGAGACGAACGCGGGCCGCGGGAATCTCGACTGGCATGGTGCGCAGTATACCCCCGGGCGATGCGGATGGATCAGGGCCGGTGGGCCTGCGACAGATATTCCGGGGTCTGCATTTCGTTGAGCCGACTGAGGACACGCTGGAATTCAAATTGCAGCCGCTCGCCTTGGTAAAGCTGCAACAGCGGCGCGGCGGCAGTCATCACCAGATTCACGCGGCGGTCATACAGTTCGTCGACGAGCGCGATGAATCGACGTGCCGCATCATCGTGGGCCGCCGTGAGTACCGGGACATGCGCGACCAGCACCGTGGGCCAAGTGCGCGCCACTTCGATGTAATCCTCGACGCTGCGCGGTCCCTCGCACAGGGCATCGAATTCAAACCAGATGGCTTGCGGGCTGATGGCGGTGGCGGCGATCTTGCGACCGGCGATCTGGATCTCGCCCGGCTTAGCAACCGTGCCGTGGGTCAGTCCTCGGAAAAGCCCCGCGAGCCGCGCCTCGGCGCCCGCAGAGCTGGTCAGCAGATAGGTGCCGGCGCGTGTCAGCCGCCGCAACCGGTAATCGGTGCCGCCGTCCACGGCAAGCACCCGGGTGTGCTGCTGAATCTCATCGATGGCCGGCAGGAACCGCTGTCGCTGCAGACCATCGCGATACAACTCCTCGGGCGGTGAATTGGATGTCGCGACCAGGGTGACACCCCGCTCGAACAACGCGGCGAGCAACGTGCCCAGGATCATGGCATCGGCAATGTCGCTGACCTGGAACTCATCGAAACACAGCACCTCCACGCGCGCCGCAAGCGTGTCGGCCACCCGCGCAAGCGGTGACGGATGCCCGGCGTTTTCCTTAAGTCCGGCATGCACGTCCTGCATGAAGCGATGAAAGTGGCGGCGCCGTTTCTGGGTGAAGGGCAGGCTGTCGAAGAACATGTCCATGAGCCAGGTCTTGCCGCGGCCGACGCCGCCCCACAGATACAGGCCCGTCTCCGCGGGCCGCGCTTTGAGTCTTGCGAGCGCACGCAGCACCGCCAGCCCCTTGCTGGCGGCGCGATGGCGGCGGATCAGGCGCTGGCGCAGATCAGATAACGCGGCGACGGCGGTGAGTTGCGCGGGATCCGACTGGTAGCCGTTGTCGCGCAGCTCCCGGCGGTAGAGCTCCTGCAGGCCCTCCCATTGTTCCAGCCTCATTCGCGACACGGAGGGTTACTAAAGCGCCTGGTAGTTGGGTCCTGAACCGCCTTCGGGGGTGGTCCAGTCGATGACGCCGTACGGATCCTTGATGTCGCAGGCCTTGCAATGCACGCAGTTGGCGGCGTTGATCTGCAGCCGCCGGCCACCCTGACCATCCTCGACCATCTCGTACACATTCGCGGGGCAGAAGCGCTGACACGGATTGCCGAATTCCTTGGCGCAGCGGTCGGCGCAGAGGGAAGGGTCGCGGACCTTCAGGTGCACGGGTTGCGATTCATCATGGGTGGTCGCGGCGAAGAACACCGAGGCCAGTCGGTCGCGCGGTGGCAGGGTGCGCTCGCCCCAATGCCGATCCACCGCCGGCTGCTCCTGAAGCGTGTGCAGCCGCTCTTGGTCCGACTGGTGCTTGAGCGTCCACGGGGAGTGGCCGCCAGTCACTGTCTCGAGAGCGGCATTGGCGAGGCCCACCCACAGTCCGCGTTTGAACGCGGGCTTGATGTTGCGCACCGCCTTCAATTCCTGGCCGCCGGCAGATGCTCGCCAGCGTGCCTCGAAGCCCTGCATGGAGCCGGTCTGGACAAACTCTTCGGCCGCGAGCGCACCGGATCGAATGGCCTGATGCACACCCTTGATCTTCGGCACGTTGAGGCCACCCGCGGTATCGCCGATCAGCACCGCGCCGGGCATTGCCAGCTGGGGAATCGACTGCCAGCCGCCCGCGGCGATGCTGCGCGCGCCGGCGGCCAGAATCTCACCACCTTCCAGCAACGGCCGGATGGTTGGATGGTTCTTGAATTGTTGGAAGGCTTCAAACGGCATGAAGTTCGGATCGGTGTAATCGAGCCCGGCGACGAAGCCCACATACACGCGATCCTGGTCCAGGTGATAGAGGAAGCTGCCGCCATAGGTGGCCGCATCCAGCGGCCAGCCGACGCTGTGCTGGATCAAGCCAGGTTCGACCCGACCCTTGGGCAGCTGCCACAGCTCCTTCATCCCCAATCCGTAGGTCTGCGGTCCGGATCGGGCATCGAGTGCAAAGCGTTTGGTCAGCACCTTGGCGAGGCTGCCGCGCGCGCCCTCGGCGATGAAGGTCAGCGGCGCGCGCACTTCCGGGCCGGCGGAGTAGTGGGGTCCGGGCTCACCGGACTTCGTCAGTCCCATATCGCCAATCTGCACGCCGGCCACGGCGCCCTGTTCATCAAACAACGGCTCGGCCGCCGCGAATCCCGGGAACACATCGACTCCAAGGGCTTCGGCCTCGCTGCCCGAGCCACGCCGTCAGCAGTCCCAGCGACACGATGAAATTGCCGTGGTTGTTCAGATGCGGCCGGGTGGGCAGACGAATGCTGCCGCCGCGCGTCAGCAGCCGGAACTCATCGCGGGTGGCGGGAACGCAGATGCCGGGGGGACTCTTGCGCCAGTCGGGCAGCAGCGCGTCTAAGGGTCCAGGTTCGATCACCGCACCGGACAGGGAGTGCGCGCCGACCGTGGCGCCTTTTTCCAGCACGCAGAGGTTCAGCGCAGGCCGCAGTTGTTTCAGGCGGATGGCGCAGGCGAGACCCGCGGGACCGGCTCCGACAATGACGGCGTCGTACTCAAGAACGTCTCTGCTCATGCAGTGATTGTAGCGGGCTTACTTGGGTTGCATGCGAATCGCACCATCCAGACGGATGGTGGTGCCGTTGAGCATCGGATTGGTGATGATGCTGGCAGCCAGTGCCGCGAACTCCGCAGGCTTGCCCAGACGGGAGGGGAAGGGAATCTGCTTGCCCAGTGACTCCTGCACTTCGGGCGGCATGCCGGCCAGCATCGGGGTATGAAAGATGCCCGGCGCGATGGCGACGCAGCGGATGCCGAACATGGCGAGCTCCCGTGCGATGGGCAGGGTCATGGCGGCAACGGCTGCCTTGGTCGCCGTATACGCGGCCTGGCCGATCTGGCCTTCGAAGGCGGCAACGGAGGAGGTGTGGATCAGCACGCCGCGCTCACCGTCCGGGCCGGGGGCGTTGTGTTGCATGAGCACGGCGGCCGCGCGGTCGCACATGAAGGTGCCGACCAGGTTGATCTGGATGGTGCGGGTGAACTGCTCCATTGGAATCGGCCCGTTGCGGCCGAGGATGCGGCCCGCGCTGCCGATGCCGGCGCAGTTCACGAGCACGTTCAGGCCGCCCATGAATTTCGCCGCAGCCGGCCATGGCGGCATCGACGCTGCTCTCGGAGCTGACATCGCAGCGTTGGTATCTGGCCGCCGGCGCCCAGGGACTGCGCTGCCTTCTGGCCCTGCGCATCCTGGATATCGAGCAGCGTGACCTTGCCGCCGCTGGCGATCAGCAGTTCCGCGACCGCGAAGCCCAGGCCCGATGCGCCACCGGTGATGACTGCGCGCACTTCATTGAGATTCATTCAGGCGGCCTCCCGGTCCGGTTCCTCGAGCTTGCCAAGTATGGCATTGCGCGCCTGGCGGCACAGTGAGGCAACCGCTTCGGTGCCCGTCAGCGAAGCGGCCGTGACCGGATCCAGGATCTCGATCCGCAGCGGCGTGGCGTGCGGCAATCCGCCGCGCGGCGACAGCGCCAGGCGCGATCCGTGGATGATGGCCGGAACCACCGGACAGCCGGCGCGGTACGCGGTGGCAAAGGCGCCGAAGTGAAACTTCAGCAATCCCGGCTCCTCGCTGAACGTGCCTTCCGGGAAAAATACCAATGATTGGCCGAGTTCGGCACTGCGCATGACGCGTCGGGCATCCTTGGTGGTCTGGCCGGTCTTGTCACGCGCCATGAACTGCGAGCCAATCCGGCTCAGCAGAAAGCCCGCCAGCGGCACCGAGGCCATCTCGCGCTTGATGACGAATTCGAACCGCGGCGGCAGCGCTGCCATGAAGGCCACGCCGTCGAGATAACTGGCGTGATTGGCCACCAGGACGCAAGGGCCTTCGGGCAGCCGCTCCAGCCCCGCCACCGTCAGCGGCATTCCGGCCAGCCGCAGGAAGGCCCGAGCGGCGCCACGGGCCACCCTGCGGCGTCTGCTGAGGCCGGGCAGTAATGACATGCCGAGCAGCGCCCCCAAACTGAGGCACGCAAACAGCAGGGCGGCGTACAGGCCGTACAGGATGTGGGCTATCAGGCGCATCTATGGCGTAAGCGTAGGAGCAATCAGGGGTTTTTTCGCCGGTTTCGCCACAGGTCTAGTGGAAAATAATCGCCAGCCGTTTTGTGTGAACTGGTTCTCTTTATGTAATACCGGGTCAATAGTTGTGATAATGGTCACTCCGGATCAGCGCCGCCCCTCCGCATACTCCGTGCAGACGCCGAAAAGGCCCCGGGAGGCTCAAAGCCCCCCAGGTCGCGCACGGCAGGCACGACGTTCCAAGTGAGGCCGACCTTGTCCAAGCACGCTACAGCTCTTGCGGCGACCGCGCCAGAACCCGCAGACCCGGCCGTCGCCAGATTTCTGGACGCCGTGTGGATGGAACGCGGCCTGTCGGCCAATACCCTGGCGGCCTATCGCGCCGACCTCACCGCCTTGTCGCGGTGGCTCGGAGAGCGTGGCATCCAGATGTCCCGGACCACCAAGTCCGACCTGCAGGATTTCATCGCGGCGCGGGTCGAGCACGGCGCACGACCGCGCTCCACGGCGCGACAGCTGTCGAGCTTTCGCCGTTTTTTCCGCTATCTGATGCGCGAGGCCGTCATCCGCGATGACCCGACCGCCCAGATAGCCATGCCGAAGATCGGCCGCTCCCTGCCGAAGTCGTTGACCGAAGAGGAAGTCGAATCCCTGCTGGGCGCGCCGGCAGTCGGCGATCCTTTGGGTAACCGCGATCGCACCATGCTCGAGGTGCTGTATGCCACGGGCTTGCGCGTCTCGGAGCTGGTGAACCTGCGGTATTCGCAAGTGAACTTGAACCAGGGCGTCATCCGCATCATGGGCAAGGGCAACCGCGAGCGCCTGATTCCCCTGGGAGAAGAGGCGGTGCGCTGGCTGAACGAGTTCGCCCGCGCCGCGCGCGGGGAGATCCTGCTCGAGCGCCAGACCGATTACCTGTTCCCCACCCGCCGTGGGGATCGCATGACCCGCCAGGCGTTCTGGCACATCATCAAGCGCTATGCCCGCAAGGCGGGCGTCGACCGGGACCTTTCCCCGCACACGTTGCGCCATGCCTTCGCCACGCACCTGCTGAATCACGGCGCGGACCTGCGCGTGGTGCAGATGCTGCTCGGTCACAGCGATCTGTCGACCACGCAGATCTACACCCACGTCGCCCGCGAGCGCATGAAGGAACTGCATCAGCAGCATCATCCGCGCGGCTGATCCGCAGGCCTCTGCTACTATCGGTGCAACAGTACGGGCGACGTGCCCGTCGAGGCCGACCGCCATGGAATTCCGCAGTCCAATCCTGTTTTTCGTCGCGACCTTGTGTGCGGCGCCCCTGCTGTTCGCCGCCACGCCCGCGCCAACGCCGGTGCCGGTGGCCAGCCCAGCGGCACCCGCCCCAGCCATGACGGCCACCGATCCCAGAGTTGCCATCGCGGCAAAGATGCAGGGCGTGAAACCCGAGGACCTGCATGCCACGCCCGATTCCGGGCATTTATGAATTGCTGCGTGGCACGGATGCCGCCTACGTGTCGCCGCGATGGCAAGTACGCCATCCTGGGCGACCTGTACGAGACGGGTTCGAACAATAATCTGACCGAGGTGCGGCGGCGCGACGCGCGCCTGAAAATGCTCGCGGCCATTCCGGAAGCGCAGATGGTGGTGTTCGGGCCCCAGACGGTCAAGCACACCATCACGGTGTTCACGGACATGGACTGCGCCTACTGTCGCAAGCTGCATAGCCAGATCAGTGACTACAACAAGCTGGGCATCAAGGTGCGCTACATCGCCTACCCGCGCAGCGGCCCGAACACCGCCTCCTGGAGCAAGGCCGAGCAGGTCTGGTGCGCGACGGATCGCAAGACCGCCCTCACCGAAGCGAAGCTCGGCAAAAGCCTGCCGAACAAAATCTGCCCGAACAACCCGGTGGCGAAGGAATATCAGCTGGGCCAGGATTTCAACCTGCAGGGAACCCCGACGCTGATCCTCGGCGATGGCGAGATGGTGTCGGGCTATCTGTCGCCGCCGGATCTGGTTCAGGCACTCAAAGGCGTCGATCGCTGAAGCGGCGGCGGTACGCTCAGCCGGTTCCGAGGCTAGCGCTCCAGCAGCTCGCGCTTGCCGGGCTTGCCTTCCCACTCCTTGGCATCGGGCGGCGCGGCGATCTTCTCCGCCAGCACCGGCCACTTCTTGGCGAGTTCGGCGTTCAGGGCCTTGAACGACTCCTGGCCGGCCGGCAGCTCCTCCTCGGAGAAGATGGCCTCAACCGGGCACTCCGGCTCGCACAGGGTGCAGTCGATGCATTCATCGGGGTCGATCACCAGGAAATTCGGACCGACGTGGAAACAATCCACGGGGCACACCTCCACGCAGTCGGTGTATTTGCACTTGATGCAGCTCTCAGTCACGACAAAGGTCATTGGCTATCCCCGACACAGATGATTTGCACGCGTATCCGACGCGTCCGAACCCGTTATTCTGCCACGCACCGCACCGGTGCGTGAAGCCCGCTCACATCCGGGGGCGCCGCTCGGCGGTGGTGAAATGGTGCGCCTCACGTCCGGCGGCGCGGTCGGAAAAGTAGCGTCGCAGGGCGAATTCGATGCTGGGAAAGGCGATATTGTCCCAGGGAATCTCACCTTCCGCGAACAGCCCCACCTCCAGGCTTTCGGGCGCAATGGCGAATTCGGCCTTCGGCAGGATGGCGCGGAAGAACATATGCACCTGGTGGGCCTCGAGCACGTGCACGATCGCCAGCAGCGACCCGATCTGGACGTGGGCGTGGGCCTCCTCCAGCGCCTCGCGGGCGGCGGCCTGCTGCACCGTCTCCTGGTTCTCCATGAAGCCGGCCGGAAAGGTCCAATAGCCCAGCCGTGGCTCAATGGCCCGCCGGCACAGCAGAATGCGCCCCGCGTGATCGGGAACGCAGCCGGCGATGATCCTGCGGGTTCTGATAGTGGATGGTGCCGCAATGGGGGCACACGTACCGCGGCAGGTGATCGCCCGGCGGGATGCGAAATTCCACCGCTTTACCGCACTGGTCGCAGAAGTTCATGCCGACGGATATTGGCACGAGCCGGCTCGCCGCTGCACACCTGTTCCCGCGACAGCGCTAAGCTGCCCCCTTCACCGCGCTCCCCATCAGCAGAGGTTCACGCATGTCACTGGATATCTTCGCCATGGCGGCCAAAATCCGCGCCCTCGGCAATGAAATCACTCCGCCCGCCATCGAAGGCACGGCGAAGCTGTACGGCCCGGAGCACGAACGGGAGCCTTACCAGGGCGTGAAGGTGTCCCGCGACCAGGCTTACGGTGCCGACCCGCGCCACCTGCTGGACGTGTTTGAGCCGGCGGCCAGCGGCTTGCCGCGGCCCGTGCTGCTGTTCGTGCACGGCGGCGGATTTGTCGCCGGCGACAAGCATCGGCCCGGATCTCCCTACCAGGACAACGTCGCGTTGTGGGCGGTGCGCCACGGCATGCTGGGCGTGAACATGACCTACCGCCTTGCCCCGCAGCACCCCTGGCCGGCGGGTGCGATGGATGTTGGCGCCGCCGTCGCCTGGGTGCGCACCCATATTGCGCAGCACGGCGGCGACCCGGCGCGAATCTACCTGATGGGGACCTCGGCGGGCGCGGCGCATGCCGGCGCCTACGCCGTCAATGCACGGTTCCATGCCGGCGAGGATGCGGGGGTGGCGGGCCTGGTGCTGCTCTCGGGCCTCTATGACATGGTGACGGCCCCCGGGTCGGACTTGAAGATTGCGTACTTTGGCCATGATCGAGGCCAACTATGTCGCCGGATCGACGCTACAGGGCCTGACGCACACGAAGATCCCGCTGCTCCTGGTGCTGACGGAGATGGATCCGCCGGAATTCCAGCGTCAGACGCTGGTGCTGCTCGACCAGTACCTGCAGCACCATGGCCGCCTGCCGTTCTTCGTGCACATGACGGGGCACAATCACCTCTCGTCCACCATGCATCTGAACACGCCCGACACTTACCTCGGTGAGCGCATCCAGGACTTCATCGCGCTGAGCTCCGGTGCGGCGTCTTGATACAGGAGCCAAGTTCCATGGAGATGCCCGCAGTGCGACTCAAGAGTCGCGAAGAGATCCTGCACGCGCTCTACGAAGCGGCGGAACTTGAGCACAATCTGATGTGCACCTATCTGTACGCGGCGTTCAGCCTCAAGGACAGCGAGGCCGAGGGTCTGCGCGCCGAGGAGGTCGAAGCCGTGCGCCGCTGGCGTGGCGAACTGATCAAGGTATCGGTGGAGGAGATGGGGCATCTGACGGCGGTATGGAACATCACCTCGGCGCTGGGCGGGACGCCGCGATTTGGCCGCGCGAATTTTCCGCTCGATCCCGGCAATCTGCCGGCAAGCGTGACCGTGCGGCTCGCGCCTTTCAATGGCGCGACGCTGCAGCATTTCATCTATCTGGAACGGCCCAATGGCTCCACGGAGCCTGACGGCGAGGGGTTCGTCTACGCGGGCCGTTACGGACGCGGCAATGCGCTTGCGCGCATCACCCCGATGGGGATCGATTACGCGACGGTGGGAGATTTTTACGCCGCTCTGTCCGCCGGTCTGTGTGACCTGGTCGCGCGCGAGAGCGAGGACAATGCGTTCGATGGCGATCCGGCGCTGCAGCTGTCACCGAATGAGGTGGCACTGCCGGCCGCCAAGCGCGTCATCTGCCTGAAGACGGCGACCGCGGCTTTCAATGCCATCGTGGTACAGGGCGAGGGCGCGCCGCACGACTCGACCGATTCGCATTACCAGCGCTTCAGCAGCATTCGCGAGGAATACCAGCGGCTGCTGCGCGCGAATCCGCAGTTCGTGCCGGCATTTCCGGCCGCCACCAATCCGGTGCTGCGTGAGCCGCCGCGGCCGGAAGGCCGCGTGTGGATCGAGGATTCCGCAGCGATCGCCGTGGTGGATCTGGCGAACGCGGCCTATGGGCTGATGGTGCGGCTGCTGGCCTACGCCTATGCGATCCGCGGTCCGCAGGCAGAAAAATCCCTGGCCGTGGATCTGGCCGTAGGGTTGATGCGCGCCATCACGCCACTGGCGGAGCGCGCCGCGCGGCTGCCGGCGGGCCCCTCCAATCCGGGCTGCAATGCGGGCATGTCCTTCATTGCCTTGCGCGATGCGTCACCGCTGCCGCCCGGCCGCGCCGCGCGGCGCGGCTTTCTTGAGCGGCTGGAGTGCTTTACGCGGGCCGCCAACGAACTGCACAGCCCTGATGATCCGCGGGTGCGCACGGCGCGGGACCAGTTCGCCTACCTGTATGCGCGGGCGGTGCGCGGCTTTGACATGAGCCAGAAGCTCACCGGCGCACCGACTGCGCCGCCGGCTGCCAAGCCCAGTGCCGCGGTGGATGATTCCGCAGCGGCTCGCGCCGCCGCCGCGCACAGTTCCCCGACTACTGTCGAGGATGGCGTCGAGACCGTGCGCAGCGATCGCATCGAGCTCAAGTTCGAAGGCCGACGCTGCATTCATGCACGCTTTTGCGTCACCGGTGCGCCCAAGGTCTTTCTCGCCAACGTGAAGGGGCCCTGGATCCATCCGGATGCCATGCCGGTTGAAGCCGTGGTCGAGATCGCTCATTTGTGCCCGTCCGGCGCAATCCGCTACACGCGGCTGGATGGCGCAGCGCAGGAGCAGGCGCCGCCCGTCAATCTTGCTACAGTGCGTGAGGGCGGCCCCTACGCGTTCCGTGCGCCGCTGCTGATCGACGGTGAGCAGCACGGCTATCGCGCGACGCTGTGCCGTTGCGGTGCCTCCAAGAGCAAACCATTCTGTGATGGTTCCCATCACGCCGTGGAATTCGGCGCCACCGGTGAGCCACCGACGACGCAGCCGGACCCGATTCCGCAGGTCGATGGGCCCCTGGCGATCGATCCCCAGCCCAATGGACCGCTTGCCGTGCGCGGCAATCTGCAGATCGTCAGCGGCACCGGCCGGCTCGTGGCCCGAACCGTCACGGCCACCCTGTGCCGCTGCGGTGGCAGTGCGACCAAGCCATTCTGCGACGGTACCCACGCCAAAATAGGCTTCCGGTCGGACCGCTAGCGCTGGCCTGAACCCGCGGGGCCCAGGGAGGTACCCACGGCACAAGGCTATGGAAACACACGCAACACAGGCCGTTCGTTCGACGGGACTGCGTGAGGCGCAACTTCTCGAAACGCAGCGTGCCTTTGACAGCGTCGCGGCCGATTACGACGGGCCGCGCGGCAACAACGAGCTGATCCAGCGGATGCGCCGGGCGCTGTGGGACGCCGTGTCCCGCGAGCTGCCGCCGGGCGGGCGCTTGCTGGATCTGGGGTGCGGCACCGGGCTGGATGCCGTGGAGTTCGCCCGCCGTGGCTTTGAGGTCGTGGCGACCGACTGGTCGGCGCAGATGATCGAGCGCACCAGCGCGCGTGCCGTTGCGCAGCAGCTGGCCTCGCGGATCACCGCGCTGCACCTCGGCATCCAGCAGCTGGACCTGCTGAACGACGGCTTCGATGCGATCTATTCGAATTTCGGACCGCTGAACTGCACCCCGGATCTGCCCGCGGTCGCGGCCCAGTGCGCGCGGCTGCTGCGGCCGCACGGGCGGCTCATCTTTTCGGTGATCGGCCGGATCTGCCCCTGGGAGCTCGCACACTACGCCGTGCGCGGTCGCTTCAAGCGAGCGCTGGTACGGGCTTCCCGGGGCGCCACCGCCGTGAGCATGAACCGGCACACCATTTGGACCCACTATTACCTGCCGCGCGAGTTCCATCGCGCGTTTGCCGGGCATTTCTCCCTGCTCAGCTATCGGGCGCTGAGCCTGTTCATGCCACCGCCCTATCTGGTGGCCTACTATCGCCGCCGGCGCCGGTGGTGCGAGCGCCTGGGCCGGCTCGATGACTACTGGGGGGCGTCGCCGCTGCTGCGCGACATGGGCGACCATTTCCTCATCGTGATGCGCAGGCGTTGAGTCCGTGGAGGCGACCCTTTGTCACGCGCGGGTGGTCAAGGGCGGGGGCAGCTCGCGCACTGGCCTGCCGATCGGCAGCGGCCGCATCGGCGCGGCGCTGCAGCGGCGGGCATACCCGGTCGATCTTCGCCATCACCTGATCTTCCCCGGGCTCATCAATGCGCACGAGCATCTGCAGCTCAATGCCGTGCCGGCGCTGCCCATCAGCACTGCCTTTGCGAACAGTTATGCCTGGATCGCGGCCTTTCAGATGCACTTCGATGCGCCCGAGGTCGTCGCGGCGCTGCAGGTGCCCAAGGCACTGCGCCTGCGACACGGGGCGCTCAAGAATCTGTTGGCCGGCACCACCAGCGTGGCGCATCACGATCACTGGCATCCGGCGTTCGACTCCGCGGATTTTCCGATTACCGTGCTGCGTGATTACGGCTGGAGCTATGCGCTTGGATGGCCGCAATATGGGCCGCCGGTGCGTGAGAGTTTTGCCGCCACCCGGTCCCAGTGGCCGTGGATGATTCATCTGGCAGAAGGCACCGATGCGGTGGCGCAGGCGGAATTGTCGCAGTTAGATCAGATGGGGTGTCTGGCGAGCAATACCGTGCTGATCCACGGTGTGGGACTGGGCGAGCCGGACATCGACCGAATCATCGCCGCCCATGCGGCGGTGGTGTGGTGTCCGACCAGCAATCGCAATCTGCTGCATCGGTCGCTCGCGCCCGAACGACTGAACGCGGCCGGCCGGCTGGCACTGGGCAGTGATTCACGGCTCAGCGGTGCGCGGGATCTGCTCGAGGAATTGCGCGGCGTGACCGAACGTCGCGAACTCGGTCACGAGGCGGCGCTTGAGCTCGTGACCACCCATGCCGCACGCATTCTGCGGCTGGTCGCGCGCGGCGCCTTGGTGGCAGGAGCACCGGCCGATCTGGTCATCGTCGAGGACCACGGCGGCAGTGAAGCCGCAAGCCTGGTGGGCATCGAACGCAAGCAGATCCGGGCGGTGGTGCGCGCCGGCCTGCCGCAAATCGCCGATCCGGATTTCGCTGAATGGTTCGCGGCGGCGGCCATCGCGACCGTGCCGGTGCTGCTCGATGGCAAGCCGAAGTTGCTGGCGAGATCCTTGGCGGAGCCAGCGCTGCTGGCGCTCGAGCCCGGGCTCGAAGCCGCCTGATGGCGCGCGCCAAGCTGATGGAGCCGGCGGCGGCCTACGCGCTTTGGGCCTCGAGCTACCCGGCGCAGGCACACAATCCGCTCATGCGGGCCGAGGAGCGCGCCATGCTCGGCTTGATGCAGGGCGCGCTGCAGGGACAGTGTGTGCTCGATGTGGGTTGCGGCAGCGGACGCTACCTGCTGCATGCCTTGCGGGGTGGCGCGACCCGCGTCAGCGGCGTGGATTTGTCGCCGCACATGCTCGAGCGCGCCGGTGCGCAATTTGCCAGCTACAACGTCAGCGCCGACATCACGCTGAGGCAAGGCGATCTGCTGGCGCTGCCCGTGGCGGATGACTGGGCGGACGTGACGGTCTGCGGCCTGGTGATAGGCCATATCGATGACCTGCGACAGGGCTTGCATGAACTGCACCGCGTCACGCGACCTGGCGGCTCGGTGTTATGCAGCGACGTGCATCCGATCGGCCACGCGCTCGGTTGGCAGCGTGACTTCAGGTGCGGCAGCCGGCGCTACGCCGTGCGCCACACCCAGCACCTGTACAGCCACTGGCATGCGGCCTGCACCGCCGTGGGCCTGCAGGTCGAACAGGTGCTCGAACCCATGCTCGAGCCGGACGACATTCCGGTTGGCGCACGTTTCGATCGCATGGCGCTGGAAGTCCCGGTCGCGCTGGTCTTGCGGCTGCGCAAGCCGTGACACCACAGCAATATTCCGCCGTTGCCGCCGCGTGCGATGAGTGGCTGCGAGCGCCGGACGCCGGGCTGGAGCGGCTCGCCGTGCCGTTGCTGCATGTGGTGAAAGAAACGCCGGGGTGGCTGCAGCAATACGAGTCGGCACTGCCTGTGAATAAGGTGGGAAGGGTAATCGCGCCGAACCTTCCCGTGCGCGGGCTGCTCGCGGGCTTGCGCGCAGCCCGCACGTTGTGGCGTTCGGCGCGACAGACGGCTGGCGCGATGCTGAAGCGCGAGTCGCACGCGCAGGTCCAGGTGCTGATCGTTTCCCATTTGACCACGCCTGCGCAGCTGCAGGGCGACGATGACGCGTACTTCGGGGCCCTGCAGCGATTGCTGCACGCGCGCGGCGTGAGCAGCGTGCTGCTGCTGATTGATCACCTGCGCGATGATGTGGCGCGCCGGGCGTACGCCGCGCAGCCGCCATCCGCGCAGCGGCAGCTGGTGCCGTGCGCGGTGCCGCTCGCCGCGGAGCTGCGTATCTGGTGGCGATGCCTTCGGGCCGCTCGGCGCCTGCGCCGGCAGGCATTCAACCGTGCCGATCCGCTGGTGCGCGCACTCGGCCTGCTTGCCAGTCGCGACATGCTACGCGGGCAAACATTCGCAAATCTGCGTTTGCACGCGACCGTTGCGCGGATCTGCGCGCAGCGCAGGCCAGCACTCATCATCACCACGCATGAGGGCGATGCCTGTGAACGGGTCATCTGGCATGCGGCGCGCACCGTGCAGCACCCGCCGCTGTGCGTGGGCTATCAACATGCGGTGCTGCTGCAGCATGCCCATGCGATCCGCCGTTGCATCGGCGCACCGCACGGTGGGGCCGACCCGGACGTCATCCTGACGCTGGGCCCGCCTTCGCACGCGATGTTGGCGGCCAGCCCGCAACTGTGCGCCGTGCACTTGATTGAATACGGCTCACACCGCCACATCGAGAGCACCGGACATCGGTCGTGGCTCAAGCGGCGCGGCCTGTGCCTGGTGCTTCCCGATGCGCAGGAGAGCGAATCCATCGTGCTGTTCAACTTCGCGATCGCTTGCGCGCAGCGCTGCCCGGACCTGACGTTCGTGCTGCGGCCGCACCCGATCGTCGATTTCTCGCAGCTGGCACGTCTGCATTCGAACCTGCGGCAGCTGCCGCAGAATGTCCGGATCTCGAGCCAGGATCTCGCGCAGGAATGCGCCGAGGCGCGTTACTGCCTGTACCGTGGGTCATCGGCCGCCGTGCAGGCAGGCAGCCTCGGCGCCAGGCCCATCTACGTGGCGCGGCCGGATGAAATGGCGTTCGATCCGCTCTTCACCGTCGGGGAATGGCGCGTGACGGTCCACTGCCCTGAGGAGTTCGTGCGCTGTGTACGGCATAGCGCCGAGGCGCCGGACCTGGACGCCGCGCAGCGTGCCCGGATCGAGTGTGCCCGGTACATCTGTCCCCTGCGGCCTGCCGCCATCGATGAGCTCCTGGTGCTGGCAGGTTCAGCTCATCGTGGCCAGGCGCTCGACAGAGACCTTATCAACCGCTTCGCCTGACAGAAATGCAGCCACCTTGCGGACCACTTCTTCGGCCGCCGCCGCGTGCAGCTCGGCGGAACCGCCGGCAATGTGCGAGGTGAGAAAGACATTGGCCAAGCGGCGCAGCGGCGCCGCGGCGGGGGCGGGTTCCGTCTCAAAGGTGTCGAGGCAGGCCGTGATGTCGCCCGGCTGCAGGCGCGCCAGCAGCGCTGCGGGTTCGATCAGCGCGCCGCGCGCGATGTTAATGAGGACGGCGCCCGGCCGTAACCGGGCAAGCTCGGGAGCTCCCAAAAAGTGGTAAGTCTGGGGCGTGAGGCCACGATGCAGCGAGACGATGTCGGCGGCCAGTGCTTCCTCCAACGCGACCGGGCTGGCCCCCGCGGTCCGGATGGCAGCGGGCGCAGCATGCTCGGAGAAAACCCGCACCGTCACGCCGGCGGCGATCAGACGCTCGCACAGAGCCTGCGCGTTGGCGCTCCACCCGATCAGCCCGGCGCTGGCGCCGCGCAGCAGGCGCGGCGCGGACGGCTGCCTTGGCAGCCCGCTGCCGGCCGGCCTTACAGCGGTCCGCAGTTTTCGGGCCAGCGGCTCCAGACCGAGCCATCGCAGCAGCGAGCGTGCGCGCCGTGCGGCGACTTCGGTGGCGCGTTGCCAGCCATTGCGGCGCCGATCGCTCCCCCAGCCGCCGGCGCGCATGATCAGATGCGACATGAACGCCCGGCGCCGCCCGAGTATCGCGAGGCCGAGCGCGAATTCGGCAACACTGTCGGCATAGGCGCTGCTGGCGTTGATGAGTGTGGTACCGCGTGCCAGCAACTGCTCGGGCTCATAGCGCGCTACCGACAGCGCCACGACGCCAACCACAGAAAGTTCCGGCAACTTGTTCAGCGCTTCGTCCGTGAGCGGCGCCGCGCCGCGCCCGAGGATTGCGCCGATGACATCGGGCCGCTCCGAGGAGGAGCGCTCAATGTCATCGCGCGATACGAGCCGGAAGCGGTTCAGGTGTTGCGCGAGCGCGCAAGTGAGCCCTGCCGGCTGGTCGACCAGGATGGACTGGGAGCGGCTTTGCGACCTGCGTGGCCGCGCGGTGTCATTGCGGGGGAGAGAAACGCGGCCGCAGTACCCGGCCTCGATCAGCTCCGCGAGGTACAGCGACGGCGCGACGGCGTGCAGGCTATGGGCAGGCGGCGTGCCCGACTGAATGGCAAGCAGAAACGCCGCGTGCTCGGCGTCGATGCCGTCTGCTTGCATGGCCAGCGGTGTGTTGATCCGGGTGCCGTGGGTTTCCACGACCAGGCCCGATTCCGTGACCGAACAGGTCTCGCCCGGTGCGTGGAATGTATATTCCTCGCATCGCCTGCCTGCTGCGTTGTTGCACAGGAATACGCCCTGGCGACCGTCCCGCCAGCGCATCAGCACCGAGAACGTAGTGGGCGCGGCGGCATCGTCACCCACGGCCTGGGCGAACAGCTGATCGGGCAGAGCGCCCATCATGAATACCAGCGCATCCAGGGCATGAATGCCGTTCGCGGTGAGCCAGGTGCGGGCGCCGAACGGCGGCGGCTTGGCGAGTTCGGGTTTATGGAACACGGCCTGGGCAAGCCGCCAACCGGACTTGCCGGCGCGCCCCCGTACGGCGGCCAGCGCGCGCTGGAAGCGCCGGTTGAGTCCACCGACGGCGATCAGGCCCTGATCGCGTGCCGTCTGTGCGAGCTCCAGCGCCTGCCGGTAGGAGGGGGCGATGGGCTTTTCGACGAACAGATGTTTGCCGCCGCGCAGCGCCAGGAGGCCGTAGTCGTAGTGCATCTGCGCGCTGCCCAGGATGTAGGCCGCGTCCACATCCTTGCGTTCCAGCGCCGCTTCGGCCGCACCGGAGTGTTCGCGAAAACCGAATTCGCGGCAGGCCGCCGCGGCGCGGGTACTGTCCAGATCCACCACATGGTTCAAGGTGATGCGTCCCTGGTCGCGCAGGCGCGCGAGCGCAGGCAGGTGCAGGGCAACCGATGCGGGACCGGCACCGATGACCAGCACGCGCAGTGCAGAGTCGATTGCTATCATGGCTTCAAATGAGATCTGCGGATCACAGCACGCTGCGCACGGCGGTGCGCGACTGGCGTCGCGCCTTGCGCAGTGTCGCGAGCCATTGGCGCTTCCGGCTCACGCGCCGTATCGAGGGACAGTTTCAGCCCTACAACTACACGCGGCCTGATCGCTACCCGTGGCTGTTCGGGTTCGCGGCTGCTGAACTTCAGGAACGACCGCAGCTGCGTATTCTGTCGTTCGGCTGCTCGCGCGGCGAGGAGCTCTTCAGTCTGCGCCGCTATTTTCCGACCGCGCACCTCAAGGGCATTGATATCAATGCGCGTAACATTGCCAGGGCCGTGGCGCGCACGCGCGCCGACAAGACCCTTGCAGATATCCGTTTTGAAACGGCGGCCTCCACGGAGCACGAACCGGCCGAGTCGTATGACGCCATCTTCTGCCTGGCGGTGCTGTGTCTCGGGGATCTCACCGTCTATGGTGCCAAGCGCAGCGATCCTGGCCTGCGATTTGAGGATTTTGCGCGCACGGTTGCTGATTTCGACCGCTGTCTGAAGCCCGGTGGGCTGCTGGTCTTGCATACGACCAACTATCGATTTTGCGATACGCCAACCGCCGCGCATTTCGACACTGTGCTGGAGGCGCAGCCGTCCCAGTTGGCGCCTGATGTGCTCTTCGACCGACACAATGCGCTCGTGCCCGGTGAACGCTACACCGCGGTGGCATTCAGCAAACGTCCTATAGCCCTGAGACACGCGGATCCCACAGACGGATGACCTTGCGAGATACTTCCAATTCCCAGGGCCTGCGATAGCGCCGCGACGCGTAGCGCCAGGCGGCGAGCGCCTGCAGCGCGGTCTTGGACCAAGGCGACGTACGCACGTCGGTAACGGTCGGAAATCTGCAACCGAGCACGGTGGTGAAATCTCGGACGCGCTGTCGTAGCCGCGGCGTCATCCAGGGAGTATCCGTATGGCACCAGTAGCGCACCCAGTCGGGCTGCGCCCACTGCGTCGCGGTGCGCGGAAACACCAGCGGCGCACCGCTCGCGCTGCGCAGGTTGCTGGCGCTGCGCTCCACATGCACATTGCGCGCACCCGGCGCAGGCGGCAGCGGTGCGTACATGTACAGCATGATCTCGGTGGCGGCGTGTACCCGCTTGATCTGCCGGATGTAGTCGAAGGTCCGTTCCGTTTCACCTTCCGGATCCTGCGGCGGCGCCAGCATGAATGACAGCTCCGGAATCACGCCGTGACGGCGACAGGTATCGATCGCCTCCAGCGTTTGATTGGTGCGGGTGCCCTTGCGGATGTCATGCAGCAGCCAATCGCTTGGCGACTCGGCACCGATGTAGGCCATGCGCAGCCGGCTCTTGCGCACCAGGCGCCAAGCATGGTCAGAGAGGCTGACCAGCGCATCCGCGCGCGCAAAGCACCACCACGGTAACTGGAATTTGGCCAGCACTTCGAGCAGCGGCAGCGTGTCTTCTTCGCGATCGAAGAAGTTGTGGTCGTAGAACAGGATCGAATCCACCCCGAGCTCCTGAGTCAGGAACTGAAGGTCGCGCTCCAGCCGCTCGGGTGCGGGGAGCGCCGTGCGGCCGCGAAACATCGCGGCCACGCCGCAGAAAGTGCAGCGGAAGCGACATCCCAGGGCAGCCTGATAGCCGGTGGTATGCCTCCCTAGGTAGGTGCGGCCGAGATATTGTCGCGGATCTCCCAATCGCTCGTAGGGCAGTTCACGGGTCAGGCCGGCGGGGGCGAACGACCGATTCGGGTTATGGAGGATGGCGTCCCCGGATCGCCACGACAGACCGGCAATGGACTCAAGCGCCGCGGGGCCGCGCGCGAAGTGTTGGTCCAGCAGCTCGCACAACGTCTCCTCACCTTGGCCGCGTATCGCATAGTCGACGTAGGGTTCGTGCAGGGTGGCGTCGGCGCAGATGGTGGGAAAGTGTCCACCCCAGATGATGGGCTTGTCCGGAAAACGGGCGCGCGCGGCCTGCGAAAGTGCGATCGCGGTGCGCAGCTGTGGCCCGCCCATGACGCTGACCCCGATCGCATCAACCGCTTCCGTGCTGAGCTTGTGCAAGGCGGTGGCCACAAAATCGCGATCGACGTTGCCATCGATAAGGCTCGCTCGGTAGCGGCCATCGAGCGCCGCGGCGAGGTTGAGCACGGCGAGCGGAAAGCGGGCGCTGCGGCGCGAGGTGATGGTCGGATTGACCAGCAGGATGTGTCGTTGCATGAGGGGTACTAGCTGTCGGCGACGCGCGCCAGGGCTGCGCGCACCACATACAGGGCGTCCATGCGCGGCACTGGCCGCGTCAGCCGCAGCAGAATCTGCCGCCCGCGGCTCAACCGCGCCCAGCTTTGCCCCTGCAGCCACTGCTGCGTTCGCGCCTGCCCCATCCGCTCGCGATGCGCTTCCTCGCCGGGCTTGATGCGACGGCTGATATAGCGACCGGCCTCGCGCACCGAGCGCGACCACTCGATACCGGGAAACGTCTGGATCCACAGGTCCGAGCAGGATGCTTGGGTCAAGGTCTGCAGGCGCGAGCTCATCCGCAGCCATGCCGGGCATCCGGCAGCCGCACGCGTGAGCACCGATGCGGGGACGGCGTCGGGGTAATAGCGGGCGGTCAGGCGCAGCGGCGGCAGCGCCCACCACGGAGGCTCGCCCGAGTGCTCATCCCACAGCACGTTCCAGTCCCCTTCGGTCATGCGCGCGGCCAGGCGCGCGATGTCGTTCAGGTGCAGCAGGCGCAATGTTCGACTGCAGATATTGCCGGCGGTATGCAGCAGCAGATGACTCATTAGGGCGCCGATCGACGGATAGGGGTTCAGACCGGGCTGTGGCCGGGTTGGATAAATGCGGGCGGTAATCTCCACCGGCGAAACCGGCAGCCGTTCGTGAATGCGGGTATGCAATTCGATCGTGATCTGCGTGTCACGGTGTTCGCCAAGTCCAGGCATGACCTGTCCGGCTACCGGTACGAAGCTGCAGTGCTTCCACACGGCCAGCGACTCCCGGTAACCCAGTGCCTCAAGCAACACCGTCGCCGCGACTACATCGCACTCGCGGACCAAGAGGTCTATGTCGGCCATCGGTCGCTCGCCCGGCCGGTAGATCTGCAGCGCGTGCAATGCCGATCCCTTCAACGCCACGATGGGCAGGCCTGCGGCACCCGCGCCCCGGTCAATGCGCTCCAGCAGCGCGGCAATGCGGGTGAACCGCTGTGCCACGTGCTCGCGCTGATCCGCGAGAAACGACTGCCAGGGCACGTTTTCCCAGGTCGAGGTTTCGCTCAGCAGTGGCGAGACGCCGTGCGCCGCGGCCGCCGCGGCGGCAAGCTGCCAATCCAGTACGCTCCACTCGGGCGTGTTGTTGCCGGGCAGCGGCGCCGCGATGTCCATGGCGAGCGCTTCAGTGACGCGCCGCAGTCCGTCTTTAACGATTCTGAGAGATGGCAGCATGACGCGGGCCGCAGAGTTGTGGGGTTGGAGGAGCTGGCGGCGTCTCCTCGCTGCGGTGCTCACGCTCGGCATCAATGAGTGCCTGCCACCTGTCATCATGGGCCGCGCGCGCCGCAGGCCGCACGGCCGCGCTCAACTGCCGCAGGGTGACCTGCTCATGCATCAGGTCGCGCACCCGACGATAGAAGTCAGAATCGTAGACGCCGCGAAACATCATCGTCAGGTCATCGCTGTCCTGCCAATGCGTCTTCGCTCCGAGCTGCGATTTGACCCGCTCGTAGAATTTGGTCCCCGGCAGCGGATACGAAACGCTGACGCCGATGTCATCCGGAGCCGCGAGCTCGATCAGTTGGCGCGTCGCCAGCAGGTCAATGAGCTCCTCGCCCAGATATCCCAGCTGGATGAAGAAGCCGACCCGCATCCCGTGGCGTCCCAGCCGCTCACGTGCCGTGACCAACTCCGCCACCTGTGTGCCTTTGGTCATCGCGTCGAGCACGCGCTGGCTGCCGCTTTCCGCACCGATCCATGCCTCCGTGCAACCGGCGTGGCTCAGCGCGCCGGCCATACGCTCACTGATCAGATCGGCGCGAGTCTGGATGGTGAACGGAATCGAGCCGCCGCAGCGGCTCAGATGCGCGGCGAACTCACTCACCCACTCGACGTGGAAGCCGAAGATGTCATCCGCCATCCACAGGTGTTGTGGTGCGAACGCGCGCTTCAGATACGCCACCTCCGTGGCCATCTCCCGCGCGCCCAGTTGCCGGTAGTGGTTGCCCCAGATCGGCTTGGCGCACCAGTTGCAGCGGAAAGGACAGCCGCGCGAGGCCGCTAGGTTGAGACTGAAATAACCGTGTCGTTGCCGCCACATCGCCCGGTAGCGTTCGATATCGACCAGATCCCAGGCGGGGCGAACGACCCAGGTCGGATCCGGTGGCTGCACACCGATGCGCCGCAGCTGCATTTCCTGGTTGACGAGCGTTGCCACACCGGCGATTCCGTACAGCCACTGGTCGGTGTCCAAGGTTGGGGCGGCATCCAGCCGGCGGATCAGTTCAGTCAGCGCGGCAATGCCTTCGCCCTGCAGCACCGCATGGGCCCCCGCGCTGAGAAAGGCGCCCGGCTGGTCGGACGCATCGGAGCCGGCCACGATGACCCGGGCGCCACGGGCACGTGCTTCGCCGATCATCCGGCAGGCCGCCTCGCGCATGCGAGCGAGGCACATCTTGGTCAGGAAGTTGAAGTTGTCCTCATACAGGACCACGACATCGGGCCGCGCTGCCCTCAGGCGGCCCTCGTAGTCTTCAACACCATCGGCCAGCATGGCATCGAACAACGCGATGTCATGCCCCAGCTGCCGCAGCAGCGCCGCGACATGCAGGGTCGCGAGCGGCGGATAGGGCTTGCCGCGCTCCCACTGCTTCGGATCGTATCTCAGGAAATAGCAGTGACCGACCTGGATCTTCAGCATGCAGGTGAGTACCTGAGCCTGGATTTTCGGTTCTAGGTGCAACCTTTTCACCGTCAGGTGGCACCCACTCCATCATGGCTTCGAGTCTTTTTTCCGGCGCCGCTGATCCGGGCGCCGATCCTTTTGGTGAGCAGTCGCCAGCGGGCTTTTCGCTGTACAAGCAGATACTTGGCGGACGCTTCCGATTTGACAGCAACAGTGAGGCGCTGCTCGGCGTGGTGGATGACGCGTATGGTGGCCTGCCTGAACACCGCTTACCCTTGAGCTTGCCGGAACTGCGTATGGAGCTGCGCCTGGCACGGCGCGCGCCCTTAGCCCGCGGGGCCGAGCCTCCGCCCGTAATGATGCAATCGGGGGGCGGCGTGCTCTGCGGGGTGATGGATGCGGCGAACTATGTTGTCATTGCGCCGGAGCAACTCCGAGCGCTGGTCGTGGCCTCCGAGGACATGCTGGGCAGTCCGTATCATCTGCGGTATGAGCTCATCGAATTTGCGGTGTTCGTTCTCGCAGCGCGGGCGCTGGGATTGGTGCCGCTGCACGGCGCGTGCGTCGGGCGGTACGGCCGAGGCGTGCTGCTGCTTGGCAGCAGCGGCTCGGGCAAGTCGACGCTGGCCTTATGCAGTCTGCTTGAGGGCCTGGAGTTTCTGGCCGAAGACGCGGTGTTCGTGCAGCCGCAGAGTCTGCTGGCCACCGGCGTTGCCAACTATCTGCACGTAACGGCCGATACGCTCCGGTTCGTCGACAACGAAGCGGTACGGCGCTGGATTACCCAGGCACCGCTGATCCGCCGCCGCAGTGGCGTGCAAAAGTTCGAGCCCGACCTGCGCCGGGGCTTTGGCTCGCTGGCCGCGAGCCCCTTGATGCTGGGGAGCGTCGTTTTCGTCGTCGACGAGCCGGCTGATGATCCGGACGAATTGCTGATGGCGGTGCCCAAGGAAGGTCTGGCCACGCGGCTGCGGGCCGATCAGGCGTATGCGGCGGGCCAGCCGCTCTGGGCACTGTTTGAAAAACGTGTCATGCAGCTTGATGTTTATGAGCTGCGCCGCGGCGCTCATCCGCGCGCGTCGGTCAATGCCCTGCGGCGTCTGCTTGAATGAGGCCAGTCAGGGGAAGCGCACTCGTGCAGTGTTCTCCCGGCCTACCGCCAGCTTTGCCAGCAGGTCCTCCATCGACATCGGCTTGCCGAACAGCCACCCCTGCGCGAACTGTACGCCGCGCTCGCACAGGAACTGTGCCTGCGCCTCGGTCTCCACGCCCTCGGCGATCATCTCGAGGTTCAAGGACTTGGCCATTTCAATGATATGCAGGGCGACCTGACTGGTCGGCGTGTCGAGGTTCATGGTGTCGACAAAGGACTTGTCGATCTTCAGAAAGTCGAGCTCGAAGCTTTCAAGAAAGGCCAGGCTGGAATAGCCCGTACCGAAGTCATCCACCGCGACACGAATCCCGCCCGCGCGCAGCGCGCGCACGATCCGCTGCGCGGGTTCGCGTTTGACGAAACCGCGCTCGGTCACCTCCACGATGAGGTTGCCCGGCGCGGCATGCGTGTCCGTGACGAGCTGCCGCAGCAGCTTGATCGTGCTGTCGGCGTGCAAATCGTCCGAAGAAAGATTGATGGCGATATGGAATTCGGGCCGACGTTTGAACAGGTCTTTTACGTCACGCGCCACCAGTTTGACTACATGCTGGGTGATGCGCTGGATCATGCCGGCATCCTCGGCGACATGAATGAACAGGTCCGGGCGCACCATCTCACCGCCGCGACGCCGCCAGCGGATCAGCGCTTCGGCGCCCACCCACTCCCTGGTACGCAGATTCACAATGGGCTGGTAGTGCAGGAAGAATTCGCGGCGTTTCAGTGCGGTTCTGATCACCGCGGGCATCGCCATCTGCAAGCGCGCCAAGTGCAGGGTGATCAGCGCCAGCGCGATCCCGGCGAGCAGTCCGGCCGCCAGCAGTATCTGCGTTGTTGTACGGGTCTGCGCCAGCATGTAGGCGACCGGCAGGGCGGCAATAGCGGCGACGTAATACCGATCCGACCGTACGACGGCGACGACGTACCCGCGGTCGACAAAGGTGGTCACGGTCTGCCGCGGCGGTAATGTGCTGACAGGGGCGCCCAACCAACTGCGGTCATAGAACCCATGCCCGGTGTAGAGCCGGCCGTTGTAGGTCGCAAAGTCACCCAGCGTCACCTCCTGTTCGTTGGTCGTGATATCGAGCGGCAGATCCTTGTTGATGACGGCCGCAAAGCCGTTCGCGTTTTCCAGCACCAGGTAAGTCGTCACCGGATCGAACGGAAACTTCACGTTGATGCGGACCTTGACGTTCATCGGCGTGATCCAATCCACCGGCCCCAGCGGCAGCGCACCGGCGTCGCGGCCGAGTGAGGAGCATTCGAGCGTGTCGCCCACCGCATGGCCCACTGCCTGCAGGTAACTGGAGGCCAGGTCGAACCTGCGCATAATCGCGAGATTGGAATCCGAGCAGGCGTCCGCCGAATGGGCGGTGTCCAGGGCCTGCATGGAAGCCAGTGCTTGGTCGGTGGTCGACTCCGAGCGGTGCATCACTTCCCTGGCGTAGGTCGTGAGCAGGGCCATCTGGGCCTCGTGCGCCTGCCGGTTCGACAGCACAATGGCGAGCGCGACCGGTATGGCAACGGCCAGCAATGCGGCGGTCAGGGTAACGACTGTCGCAATGGACTTGGACATCACGGAACGAGGCGGCACAATGCCCCCGACATTAGACCCCGGCGCCCGGTTACGCGAGCCGCGGATCAGCCGCAGTGCAACACGTCATGCAGTGCGTGGATCAGTCGTTTTCTACCGGCACTTCGATGCACTGATAGCCGACGACCGATGAGGGCGCACTTTTATCGCGGGCATCGCTCAATGTGGCAATCATGTGCTCGCACGCTGGCCTGGTCTTGAAGGCCAGCTGCACTTTCGGTTGACCGCTCGTGAGGAACGTCAGAAGTACCCAGACCGTCACAGCGATGCACTCATTTTTTCGCACGGGGCGGCTTGATTCATAAGTGGCGTCCTGGGAGCCGGAGTCGAAGGGACACACTGCTAACGGCTTTAACGGCGCTAAATTTTGAGCCGTAGCAAGCCCTATTGCAAGCCAATCACCTGGTTTACAAGCCATCCGCATAGCGGCCCCGCGGCTTGTAAGCTTAAGAAAAATCAAGGAAATATGCGGCGAAACTCTGACCGCCGGCATGTGATGGTTACACGGCTGCCTGCGTTATAAATTTTGCGACAAATTTGCCGCCAGAAAGCGCGCCGAAAACCACGGCGCGACGAGCCGCGCCGAAGCTATATTCTGCACCCGAACCCCAGCGGAGGCGCCGCTGCGGTCCTAATCCATCACCCTCATATGGTTTTTCACCTTCACGACACCATCGACACTGCCTGCATCGCGCAGCGCATTGGCAGCGTATTGCGGTGACAGCGCGTTGCCCGAGAGGGTAACGATGCCGTCCTGCGTCGTAACCTCGATGTACCGAGCGACATCGCGATCCTTCTCCATCAGTTCGGTTTTCACGCGCTCGGTGATCTGCGCATCGCTAGATCTCTCGACAACGTCGGCTTGTGCGACTGCCGCAGTCGTCAACAGGAATGCGCTGACGGTGAAGGTCAACAGATGATTGCGTCTCATAAATGAACTCCTCAATCCACTAGATCCAATCGTGTGTCCCTGTGTGAGCAGAATACCACTTCGTGTTGGAACGCAGTGTAATCGCATCGGCTAACAGCATTTCTTGTTGAGCGACACGGTGTGAGCAATGCCTTACGATTTTGTTAGTGAAAGCCTCAAATAAGGTTGTTCATTTCATTTTGGATCAAAACCGCCTCACCAATTAAGTTGTGTAGGGGTGTGTCAAAGTTTGTCGTACCCGACACAGAAACTGTCTAGGCCGTCTTTTTCATTGAGCGGTGATATCTGACAACTTGCCAGACAACACGAACCGGTCGCGATGGACCATGCGGGTCGCTTGGCATTGATCCGAGTGGTGAGTGAAAAAATGGGTCACTTTTCCTTCGCGATGTGCGCAAATCGTTTGAGGCCGCTGCGCAGGTCCGCCGTTTCTGCGGCTACCAATTTATCTGGCACGTTAGGCGGGCTGAACAGCAGCACGCGTTACGGGAGATGAAAGGTGCGAACCGTTTGGAAAGTGACAGGGTGGATGGTCGGCGGCCTCATTCTGCTCTTCATACTGCTGGTCGCCGGCTTCTACGTGTTCTTTGTCGGTCGATCATGGCTTTCCGACTCGCGGATAGCCTAAGGCAGGCTGCCAGCTATTTTCATTCGGCACACCTCAACCCGCGGCATCCTCGGCGCCGCACTTTGAACATCGCAGCCGTGCACGTGCTGCTTGAAGCTGCGCGCCGCTGTTGGTTGCAAACTGGACCCCAGCGCACAGGCGGATTGCCGACGGTACCGACCACTCAACTACTCGTTGAGTGTTAAGTAGCTGTTACTGTTGCGAAATTCGTTGGTGCCCGAGGTCGGAGTCGAACCGACACGCTTTTAAGGGCGGCGGATTTTGAGTCCGCTGCGTCTACCAATTCCGCCACTCGGGCCTTGAGGGGACGAAGGGCGACATCCTAACTATTCGGCACTGCCCGTCACAACGCTGGGTCAGATTCTGGCCGAACGGCTGCAACCTTTAGCTGGCCTGGCGCATCCTATCCATAGGTGACCAGACTTACCGAAATCCGGGTGGCCGAGGGCTGACTTGCCGGCGCACGTGCTGGCGATGCCGGCGCGCAAGCTCAGCTTTACGCGCTGCTGGCGCCCGGGTCTTTCGCCCTCATCCGCCGGATCGTCGGGGTTCGGGCCGTCGCCGAAGATGTGTTTCAGGACACCATGATCATGATGTTCGAACAGCTTGACCGGTACCGCCAAGAGGCGCCGCTGGGTGCCTGGGCCAGCAAAATCGCCCTGTCCCGCAGCCTCATGTTCCTGCGCTCGCCCTGGCACCGCGCCAGGTTGAGCTTTGGTCGCGAACAGCGACGCCGAAACTTGGCTCGACCCAGCCACTTTCTCGCAGCCGGGCCCGGACCCCGCGTCCTTCGATGTGGAGCGGGCGCTGGCCAGCCTTACCCCGACGGCGCGCGCGGTGATCTGGTTATACGAGGTGGAGGGCTGGTCGCACGAGGAGATCGCCCGCAGCTTTGGTCGCACGGTCAGCTTTTCCAAATCCCAGTTGGCCCGCGCGCATCGGCGGCTGCGGGCCTGGTTCGAACCCGAGGCATCCCAGACATGCGCCCCGACCTAGACCCGCTTCTGCTGCAGCGATTGCGCGATCTGCCACAGCGGCCCGCCGCCCTATGGCTATGCCGAGTTCGCGCATCGTCACGCCCGGCGCAGGACACGCCAGACGCAGCGCCCGCTGCGCTTGCTGGCCGCCGCCGTGGCGGTGCTGGCGGCCGGCTGGGTACTCAAGCATGGGCTGGTGCCGCTCATGGACGGAGGAACCCCCGGCGGCCGATATGCAGATGCCCACTCCGCCGCCGCGAATCGCGCCTGAAGACCATTGGCCGGTGCTGCTGCCCACGGTGAACGCCGAGCGCTGGCTGAATGCGCATCCGCGTCGGGCCCTGGTCCAGGTTCCCGCGCAGATGGCGGTGACCGAGCTGGAAGACCAGATCGCAACCCTGGATGACCAGCTCAATGCCGTGCGTTTGTCGCATGCCGCATGCGCAGCAGCTCGCGCTGCTGCAGCGTGATCGGGCGCAGATAGTCGAATCCCTGGCCCAAGTGCGCTATGCGCAGAACCTCGTGACCGGACTGCCATGAAGCCTGCATCCAAGACCTCAACCTCCAAGGTGATCGTCATGTCCAAGATGTCGTTGTGTCGTGTTGGCCGGATTGCTGCTCGGCGCCAATGCGCTGGCTGCCGATGGCGCGCCGTCCTCTGCACCAGGGGCTGCGCCCGCCGCCTCAGCCGGCGCCGACCTCGATGCGCAGCTGCTCGCCGCGCGCCAGAAGCTGGAAGCTGCGGCGCGCGATGTGGCCCAGTTGTCGGCGCAACTGGGGCAATCGGCGATGGCGCGCATGCAGAGCCTGCGCACCCGTGCCGTGCTCGGGCTGCAGCTGCGGACCGAGCCGTCATCCAAGGAGCAGGGCGCGACCATCATGGGTGTGAGTCCCGCGGGGCCTGCGGCGGAGGCGGGCCTGGCGCCCGGCGATATCATCGTGGCACTGAACGGTGAGCCGACGACCGGGCCAGACGCGCCGCGCGAGGTGGTGGAACACATGGCACGCGTGAAGCCGGACACCAAGGTGATCGTCAAGGTCATCCGCGCTGGCAAACCCAAGGAATTCGAGGTCACCCCGCGCGCCAGCGTCGCGGACTTCCTGCCCGATTTCAACGGACCGGGCTTCACTTGGCATGCGGGTGGCCCGGGTCCGGGTCCCGGCCCCGATGGCTCTCGGCAACAGGAGCTTGGGATACACGAGGGTGGCGGCGTCGGGGCGATCTTCGAGGGCATGGAGCTGGCCGATCTGTCGCCGGCGCTCGGTCAGTATTTCGGCACCAGCCAGGGCGTATTGGTGATCCAGGTGCCACGCGATGGCGAGTTTCTGAGGCTGAAGGACGGCGATGTGATCCTGAGCATCGATGGCCGGGTGCCGGAGAACGGCTCGCATGCGGCGCGCATTCTGCGCTCCTACCAGCGCGGGGAAACCATCCACCTGAAGGTCATGCGCGAGAAAAAGACGCTGACACTGGACGCCTCGTTGCCGGAGCACCGTCGCAACGACCTGCCACCCGCCCCGCGACCGGGGCGGCCGGCGCCCGCCGCCGCCGGGCACGCATCGAGCCGCTATCGGGCTGACACGCCGCCGGCGCCTGGGCGGGCGCATGTTGATACCATGCGCCCGTGCTTTTATCTGACTTTGCCTTTGACCTGCCTGCCGAGCTGATCGCGCAGGAACCCCTCCCCGAGCGCTCCGCGAGCCGTCTTCTGGTCTTGGACCCGCAAGCCGGCGTGCAGGACCGCACCATGCGGGACTTTCCGAGCCTGTTGCGCCCGCATGACCTGCTGGTCTTCAATGACACCCGCGTGATCGCGGCCCGCGTCATGGGCATCAAGCCGACCGGCGGTCGCGTCGAGATCTTCCTGGAGCGCATCCTCGCCGACGGCACGGCGCTGGTGCAGCTGCGGGCCGGCAAGCCCATCCGTCCGGGGCTGCAGATCTCCACACCCGGCGGCGTGGTGCAGATCCTGGGGCAGCAACAGGACCTGTGGCAGGTGCGAACGCCGGGGGTTGCGCTGGAGTTTTTCGAGACGCATGGCGCGGTGCCGTTGCCGCCGTACATCCAGCGTGCCGCGGCCGGCGAGGATCGCGAGCGCTACCAGAGTATTTTCGCCCGCGATCCGGGTGCGGTCGCGGCGCCTACCGCAAGCCTGCATTTCGATGCCGATCTGGTGGCTGCCCTGGAGGCGCGCGGTATCCAGCGCACCTTCATCACCTTGCACGTGGGCGCGGGGACTTTCCAGCCGGTGCGCAATCCGGACCTGGAGCGGCATGTGCTGCACGAGGAGCGCGTGGTGGTGCCCCCCGCGGCCTGCGCGGCCATCGCCGATACCCGACGGCGCGGCGGGCGGGTGATCGCCGTGGGCACGACGGTCGTGCGGGCGCTGGAAAGCGCGGGCGCGGTGCCCTGGGTTGGCGATACGCGGGTGTTCATCCGGCCGGGTTTCCGCTTCCAGGTCATCGATGGCCTGTTAACCAATTTCCATCTGCCCGAGTCGACGCTGCTGATGCTGGTGTGCGCGCTGGCGGGGCGTGAACGGGTGCTGGCGGCCTACGCGCACGCCGTGCACTCGCGCTATCGGTTCTTCAGCTATGGTGATGCGATGTTTGTGACTCCCGGCGCGGGGACGTGAGCCGGCATGCAGCCGGTTTTTGAACTGCTGAGCACCAGCGGCGCGCGCGCGACGCGGCCGGCTGTCGCTGGCCCATGGCGTGGTGGAGACCCCGGCGTTCATGCCGGTGGGCACCTACGGCACGGTCAAGGCGATGACGCCGGAGGAGCTGGCGGCCCTGGGCGCGCAGATCGTGCTCGGCAATACCTTTCACCTCATGCTGCGGCCCGGACCCGCGATCATCGAGGCGCATGGTGGCCTGCACGGCTTCATGCACTGGCAGTGGCCGATTCTCACGGACTCCGGCGGCTTCCAGGTTTTCAGTCTCGCCGGGCTGCGCAAGATCACCGAGGACGGGCGTGCGCTTCCAGTCACCGCTGGATGGCAGTGAGGTGCACCTCACGGCGGAGCGCTCCATGGACATGCAACGCAGCCTGCGTTCCGACATCGCGATGGCCTTTGATGACTGCACGCCCTATCCGGCCACCGAGGCGCAGGCGCGCGAATCGATGGAGCGCTCGATGCGCTGGGCCGCCCGCGGCCACGCTCACTACTACCGTGATGAGCCGCCCGGCGGTCTGTTCGGCATCGTGCAGGGCGGCATGCACATCCCGTTGCGCCTGGCCTCGCTGGAATCGTTGATGCAGCGCAATTGGCCGGGCTTCGCCGTCGGCGGGCTGGCGGTCGGGGAGCCGGAGGACGGAGCGCTTGCGGGTGCTGGAGGAGGTGGTGCCGCAGATGCCGGCGGACCGGCCCCGTTACCTCATGGGGGTGGGATTTCCCGAGGACATCGTGGCGGGCGTGGCCCGCGGCATCGATATGTTCGATTGCGTGATTCCGACCCGTCATGCGCGCAATGGCCACCTGTTTACCCGGGGCGGTGTCATCAATATCCGCAACAGCAGCCACGCCATGGACCTCGCGCCCGATCGACCCGGAGTGCAGCTGCTACACCTGCGCAAACTACTCGCGCTCGTACCTGCGGCACTTGGACCGCTGCAATGAGATCCTGGGCAGCCGCCTGAATACCCTGCACAACCTGCACTTTTACCTGGAACTCATGCGCGACATCCGCAGGGCTTTGGAGGAGGGCACTTTTGAGGCTTTTGCGGCCCGCTATCCGGCTCCCAGGCGGGCCCGGGCGGACCCTGTGGCATAATGCCGCCCCCTCGTCGCCCGGGCTTTCCGGGCGAACTTTTGGGATAAGGACTTCATCCAAGTCAGGTGCATGCATGAATTCATTGATTCCAGCGGCATGGGCCCAGGCCGGCGCCGCTTCAACGACCAGCCAGTTCGCCCCCGTGCTCATGATGGTGGTGTTCGTGGCGATCTTTTACTTCCTGCTGATCCGTCCGCAGCAGAAGAAGGCCAAGGATCACCAGGCCATGATCACCCGCTTGTCGGCTGGCGATGAGGTGGTGACCTCAGGCGGCATCCTCGGCCGCATTGTCGAAGTCGGCGATGCCTTCGTGACCGTCGAGGTCGCCGATGGCGTGCGCGTGAAGGTGCAGAAGGGCCAGGTCACCTCGCTGATGCCCAAGGGCACCCTGAAGAGCGCTTAGAAAAATGCTTGAGTATCCGCGCTGGAAATACATTCTGGTTCTGGTGGTGCTGGTGCTGGCGCTGATCCTGGCGCTGCCCAACGTCTTTGGTGATGCCCCGGCGCTGCAGATCGCCCGCAAGGACCACGATCCGATGGTCGCGACGTCGCTGCCCGCCATCGAACAGTTCCTGAAAGACCAACACCTGAGCTACACCGATGCCTACCTGGACAGTGGCCACATCATGGTGCGTTTCGCCGATACCGCGGATCAGTTCAAGGCGCGCGACGCCGTCAACGCCAAATACGCCGACCAGTACATCACCGCCGCGTCATTCGATTCGCGCGCGCCGGCGATCTTCCGCGCCCTGGGCCTGCGGCCGATGAAGCTCGGCCTGGACCTGCGGGGCGGTCTGTACCTGCTCTACCAGGTCGACACCCAGAGTGCGATTTCGCAGCTCCTCGACAGCTACGCACAGGATCTGCGCCGGGCGCTCTCGACGGCCAATCTGGTCTACACCGATGTGGCGGTGGTGGCCTCGGCGGGCAATGTCGACTCCCTGCGCGTGACGCTGCCGCCCGGCACCAATATCGCGGCTGTCCAGGCGGTCGCCACCAAGGCACTCCCGGACCTGCCCTTCAAGACGGTGACCCTGCCCAGCGGCCCGGCCCTGCAAGGGACGCTGACCGACAAGCAGATCCGCGATCGGGAGGACTACGCCATTCAGCAGAACCTCGCTGACCCTGACCAATCGCGTCAATCAACTGGGCGTCGCCGAACCCATCGTGCAGCGCCAGGGCGCCGATCGCATCAATGTGCAGCTGCCCGGCGTGCTGAACTCGGCCGAGGTGAAGGACATTCTCGGCAAGGTCCCGACCCTGGAATTCCGCCTGGATGCGACCACCGGTGATCCTTACGATGTGGCGCAGCACGGCAATGCGCCGGTGGGCACCAAGCTCTACTACGACAAGGACCACCAGCCGCTACTGCTCAAGCGCGAGATCATCGCCACCGGCGATCAGCTCACGAGCGCGACCGCGGCCAACGATCAGGATGGCCCGATCGTGAACATCAAGCTCGATTCGCGCGCCGGGGATCGCATGCTCGAGACCACCCGCACCAATCTCGGCAAGCACATGGCGGTGGTCTACACCGAGAAACGCCAGGAGGTCAGCGAGGTCGACGGCAAGAAGGTGACGCGCAACGTCACCGACGAGAAGGTCATCAATAACGCGGTCATCCAGGGCGTGTTCGGCAATACCTTCCGCATCTCCGGCATGTCCTCCGGTGAGTCCCGGGATCTGGCGCTGCTGCTGCGCGCCGGCTCACTGAGTGTGCCGATCTATCCGGTGGATGAGCGCACCGTCGGACCGAGCCTGGGCAAGGAGAACATCCAGCGCGGCGTCGATGCGCTGATGATCGGCATGGGCGCGGTGTTCGTCTTCATGTTCATCTACTACCGGGTCTTCGGACTGGTGGCCGACGCCGTGCTGTTGGCGAACGTGGTGCTGCTGACCGCGTTGTATTCGATGTTCGGCGGCGTGCTGACACTGCCTGGCATCGCCGGCATCATTCTCACCGTGGGTATCGCGGTGGACTCGAACGTGCTGATTTACGAGCGCATCCGCGAGGAGCTGCGCAACGGCGTCTCGCCTCAGGCGGCGATCCGTGCGGGCTTTGATAAGGCATTTTCCGCCATCTTCGATTCCAACGTCACGACGGGCATCGCGGGCCTGGTGCTGTGGGCCTTGGGTACCGGGCCGATTCGCGGCTTCGCCGTCGTGCTGGTGCTGGGCATCGCGACCTCGCTGTTCACCTCGCTGATGGGCAGTCGCGCGCTGATCTCCCTCATGTACGGCGGCCGGCGCAAGCTGACCCGTCTCCCCATCTGAGCGCCGGTCGCTTCAAGGATTCAACGTGGAATTTTTTCACAAGCCGACCAACTTCCCGTTCATGGCCACCCGCAAGGTGTGGTATGCCCTGTCCATCATCATGGTCATCGGCTCGATCGGGCTGTATTTTACCCGTCATCTGAACCTCGCCATCGATTTCACCGGTGGCGTGAATGTTTCGGCGACATTCCCGACTGCGGCCAACGTCGATGCCGTGCGCACGGCCATGGCGCGGGCCGGGTACCCGGATCCGCAGGTGCAGAGCTTCGGCACCTCGCGCGAAGTCTCCATCCGCCTGCCGCCCCTGGGCCTCAAGCAGGACGCGACCACCATCCGCGCGCAGATCACCAAGGTGCTGCAGGGTGTGGATCCGGGCGTGCAGGTGCAACCACCGGATGTCGTGGGTCCGCAGGTCGGCGATGAGTTGCGCAGCAGCGCCGAGTGGGCACTGTTCTTCACCCTGGTCGGCATCTTCATCTATATCGCGCTGCGCTTTCATACCTGGCGGCTGTCGCTGGGCGCGATCCTCGCCGTCATCCACGATCCGATCCTGGTGATCGGCATCTTCGCGCTGACGCAGACGACCTTTGATCTGCCGGCGGTGGCCGCCATTCTTGCGGTCATCGGCTATTCGCTGAACGATACCGTGGTGGTGTTCGACCGTATCCGCGAGCGCTTTGGTGCCAACCGCCGCATGCCCTCGGCGCTGGTGCTCGATCAGTCGATCAACCAGACCCTGTCGCGAACCATCATGACCAAGGTCGTGACGGCGCTGGTCGTGCTGGCGCTGCTGTTCATCGGCGGACCGGCTTTGCGCGGCTTCTCTGAGGCGCTGTTGATCGGCATCCTGGTCGGCACCTACTCATCCATCTACATCTCCAGCGCGATCGCACTGGATTGTGGCTTGACCTCGGAGCACCTGTTCCCGACGGCGAAGAAGAGTCCCATCGACGCCATGCCTTGAGCGGAGGATGGCGGTGATCGCACTGCTGTCCGATCCACAAGCCTGGCTGGCGTTTGCGACGCTGGCGGTGCTCGAGATCGTGCTGGGCGTCGACAACATCATCTTCATCACCATCCTGGTGTCGAAGCTGCCGCACAGTCTGCAGCGATCAGCACGCATCAGCGGGCTGGCGCTGGCGATGTGCACGCGCATCGCGCTTTTGTATTCCATCGTCTGGCTCACCCGCCTGACGCGCCCGCTCATCGAGGTCGCCTCACAACAGCTGTCCGCGCGTGACCTGATACTGCTGGGAGGTGGGCTGTTCCTGCTGGCGAAGAGCGTCATCGAGATCCATCACGCCCTCGAGGGCGCGGCGCGCGCCAACCGGGCGCGTCCGCTGGCCGGATTCGCGCTGACCGTCATTCAGATCGGGCTCATCGATATCGTCTTTTCGCTGGATTCGGTGTTCGTGGCGGTGGGCCTCGCCAAGGACCTCGCCATCATGGTGGCCGCCATCATTGCCGCCATCCTGGTGATGATGGGGGTCGCGGGCGCCATCGGGGATTTTGTCGAGCGGCATCCCACCATCAAGATGCTGGCGCTCGCCTTCCTGATCCTGATCGGCGCGACGCTGGTCGCCGAAGCCTTGCACTACGAGATGCCGAAGAAGTACCTGTACTTCGCCATGGCGTTCGCGGCGGCCGTGGAGCTGATCAATCTGCGCGTGCGGGCGCTCCAGAAGCGCAGCTGAAGGCGCGCAGCTAGGGCCGGGACTGACTCGGCCGATGGGGTCGCAAACGTGAGAGTGACTGTCGCCAAATCATCCGCGAGGGTCGATTGGGAGTCAGCAGGCTCGATTATTACTGTGGCGGCTTTGCGGGAGCGCACCGGCCCTGCTATGGTCAGTTGCAGCCAACACAGGGGAATTCGACAGATGGGTAGCAAGGGAATAGCGCGCATTTTCCTGCGCAAGTCAGTCGATCAAATCCAAGCCGAGCACCACCACGGAGAACTTAAGCGCTCGCTTGGTGCACTGAACCTGATGTTGCTCGGAATTGGCTGCGTCATCGGCGCGGGCATTTTTGTCCTGACGGGTCGCGCTGCCGCTCAGTTCGCCGGCCCCGCGATCATGGTCTCCTTCGTGATCACCGGATTCCTTTGCGCGTTTGTCGCTCTTTGCTACGCAGAACTTGCCTCAGCCCTGCCGGTTTCGGGTTCTGCCTATTCCTACACCTACGCCTCAATGGGTGAAGGAGCAGCCTGGATCATGGGTCTGCTGCTCTTGCTGGAATACGGCCTCGCTGCGTCAACCGTCGCGGTGAGCTGGTCGGGGTATTTCGTCAGCCTGCTGCGCGACATGGGCATGGTCATCCCCACGGCACTGACAGCTGCGCCCGGCGTCGCAATTAGGGACGCAGCTGGCCATGTCATCGCTACCGGCGTCATGAATCTTCCCGCAATCGCCATCGTTGCCTTGGTGACGATGATCCTGGTGCGCGGCGTGTCGGAATCCGCGGCGGTCAATAACGTCATTGTGATTATCAAAGTCTCAATCGTGCTCGCCTTTATTCTCATCGGGTCGCGCTATGTGCACCCCGCAAATTGGGTCCCCCTGGTGCCTGCACAGATCCCGCCGCCGGCGCCGGGCACTGCAATGGGCTTTTGGCCCCAGATCGGCCGCGCTTTAGTGGCTGTCATCACCGGAGATAACTCTGCCAAGTATGGGATGGTGGGAGTAATTCATGGGGCAGCCGTGATTTTCTTCGCTTATCTGGGCTTCGAGGCGGTCTCGACCGCCGGCGCAGAATCGCGTAACCCAGGCCGCGACATGCCGATCGGCATCTTGGGCGCCTTGGCAATCTGCACGGTCTTGTACATCGCCACGTGTGCCGTTCTGGTCGGCATCGTTCCCTACAACTTATTGGACGTTCCGGCGCCGCTCGCCTTGGCGGCTGACTATATTGGTCTTCGTTGGTTCGCCCTTGTTGTAAAGGTGGGCGCGATTGCAGGGCTGACGAGCGTCATGCTCGTGCTGCTCTACGGCCAAACCCGCATCTTCTACACCATGTCCAGGGACGGCCTGCTGCCCAAAGCGCTGGCCTACGTCCACAAGAGGTTCCGTACTCCTTGGATCAATACCATCATCGTAGGGGTCGCGGCGATGGGAGCGGCCGGCTTTATTTCGCTCGACACGTTGGGCGACCTTGCCAACGTGGGTTCGCTCGCCGCCTTCGCGCTGGTATGCATCACCGTGATTTATCTGCGCATCTCCGAACCCGCACTGGTGCGCCCCTTCAAAACGCCCTTGTATCCTTTCACTCCAGTGATTGGAGCGGCCATGTGCGCGGTGTTGCTCTTGAGCTTGATGGCGACACCCACGACACGACACTTTTTTTTGATCTATCTTGCGGTGGGAATAGTGATCTATTTCCTCTACGGCATTCGTAAGTCGGAGCTTGGCCGCGGAATCGTTGTCGGCGACGGCGGCTCGAAGCCCATGGAGCTGCCGCACGTCGGTGATTGAAGAGTCGCCGATGGGTGCGCGGGGTACTCAGCCTTCGCGCAAGGCCTGCGGCAGATGCGGCGCGAGCAGTTCCACCATCGCCTCGTATACCTTGGGGGTGCCGCACAGCACATTGCCGCCCTGCGTGTATTCACCGCCGCTCAAGGTGCCGATGCGGCCCCCGGCTTCCTGGATTAGCAGCGTGCCGGCGGCGGTATCCCAGGGGCTGAGACCGATTTCCCAGAATGCGTCCAGGCGCCCGGCGGCGACATAGGCCAGATCCAGCGCCGCAGCGCCCGGACGCCGGATGCCGGCGGTGTTCGTGATCACCGCCTTCAACATGTTCAGATATTCATCCAGGTATTTGACATTGTCGCGGTAGGGAAAGCCGGTACCGACCAGCGCCCCTTCCAGGGTGCGGTGTGCGGTGACGTGCAGGCGGTGGTTGTCCACGTGCGCACCGCCGCCGCGCGAGGCGGTGAAGATCTCCTGGCGCATGGGATCGTAGACCACGGCATGCTCGAGGCGGCCGCGGATCTGACAGGCGATCGACACCGCGAAGATCGGATTGCTGTGCAGAAAATTCGTGGTGCCATCCAGAGGATCAATGATCCACACTACCTCGCTGTTGCCGCTGACGCCGCCCTCTTCGGCCAAAAAGGCGTGATCGGGATAGAACTTGCGGATGCTGGCGATGATCTCCCGCTCGGCGGCGTGGTCCACCTCGGTCACGAAGTCATTGCGTCCCTTGGCCGTTATGGTGAGGGTGTGGACCTGGTTGAGGCTGCGGACAATGATTTCCCCGGCACGGCGGGCGGCGCGAACGGCAATATTGAGAAGTGGCTGCACGGCAAATAAGCTGGCGCGGAAACCTGCGCTTAAGGGGAAGGGCTGCAAGGTTAACAGACGGTATGGAAACTGACTCAAAATCCGATATCCGCATCGTGCTGGTCGAGCCCTCCCATCCGGGCAACATCGGCGCGGTGGCGCGCGCCATGATGAACATGGACCTGACGCAGCTGGTGCTGGTCCGGCCGCGCGAATTCCCGCATCCGCGAAGCCACCGCCCGCGCCGCGGGGGCCGAATCGGTGCTGGCGCACGCCCGCGTCGTGGACACGCTCGATGCGGCGATTGCGGATTGCGGTTTCGTCGCCGCCACCACCTCCCGCAATCGCGACCAGAATTTTCGGGTGCTGGATGTGCAGGAGGCGGCGGTGCGCGCGGTGGCCGAAGCCCGGCGCGCCCCGGTCGCGTTGCTGTTCGGGGCCGAGCGCACCGGGCTGCAGAACGAGCACCTCGATGCCAGTCACGTGCTGCTGCGGATTCCGGCGAGCCGCGCGTACGCATCGCTCAATCTCGCCATGGCCGTGCAACTGGTGGCCTATGAGATCTTCCGCGCCCGCGGCAACCCCGGCAGTGCCGGAGTAACGCGCGAGATTGCCGATGCGCCGCTGGCGACGCCGCCGCAGATGCAGCAGCTATACGCGCACCTGGAGCAGGTGCTGCAGGAGGTCAACTTCAAGGACCGCACCAAGGCCGGCACCCATCTCATGAGCCGCATCCGCCGCTTCCTGCAGCGTGCGGAGCTGGATCAGAACGAAATGAATATCCTGCGCGGCATCCTGACCGCCATCCAGAACCGGCGCCGCGTGGCGGGCGCAGCGCCTGCGAAGGCCGATCCGTGAGGCCTGCGGCTTCTCTTTACCTGGACAATGCGGCGACCACGCCGGTCGACCCGGCGGTCATCGCGCGGATGCACGAGTGCCTGGGCGAGGAGGGCGCCTTCGCCAACCCCTCTGCCATCGGCCATGCCGCCGGACGGGCCGCAGCCGCAGCGCGTGGAACTCGCCCGCGCCCAGGTGTCGCGCCTCATCGGCGCCCACCCCGAGCAGATCGTTTTCACCTCCGGTGCCACCGAGGCCGACAACCTTGCGGTGCTGGGAACGGCGCGGGCGCTCGCGCCGGGGCGACGGCACCTGATCAGCGCTCGCACCGAACACAAGGCCGTGCTCGATGCCGTCCGGCAGCTGACCCGCGAGGGGTGCGCGCGTGACCTGGTTGCAGCCGGATGCCGACGGCCGGGTCAGCGCGCGCGCGGTCGCCGCGGCCTTGCGCCCCGATACGGCACTCGTCTCCTTGATGCACGTGAACAATGAAACGGGCGTGATTCAGGATATCCAGGGCATCGGTGAGGTGTGCCGGGCGCAGTCGGTGCTGTTTCATGTCGATGCCGCACAGAGCGCCGGGCGCCTGCCGCTGGATCTGTCGCACCTGCCGGTGGATCTGCTGTCGCTGTCGGCGCACAAGATCTACGGTCCCAAGGGCGTCGGGGCGCTGTTCGTGCGCGCCGGCCGCAAGGCGGCTTTGACGCCGCTCATGTTTGGCGGCGGGCAGCAGTCGGGTCTGCGACCCGGAACGCTGCCCACGCACCAGATCGCAGGATTCGGCCTGGCCTGTGAACTGGCGGGCGCCGCCAGGCAGGCGGACTGGGAACGGATCGAGCGGTGGCGCGATCGGCTTTGGCGGCGCCTTGAATCCTTGGGGGGCGTGACCATCAATGGGGAAGGGGCACCGCGGGTGCCGCATATCCTGAATCTCTCCTTCGATGGACTCGACGGTGAAAGCCTGATGAGCGCGCTGCCGACCCTTGCGGTCTCCACCGGCGCGGCGTGCAACTCGGCCTTGGGGGAACCCTCATACGTGCTGCGGGCCCTCGGGCGCAGCGTGCGCCAGGCCGAAAGCGCGCTGCGCTTCAGTTTCGGGCGTTTCAACACTGACGCGGACATCGAGGCCGCCGCCGCGCAGGTGCGCGAGGCGGTGCGAGCGGTTGCGAGCCGTCTCGCCGGCGGCGATGGCCGCGCCGGCCCTGTCGACGCCGCTGGCGGTGCAGCGCGCAACGTTGAGTCCTGAGGTGCGGGAGCTGTTTTCCCGTTTAGGCGGAGCCGGCACGCTGGGGGATGCGACCGGCACGGTGCTGCGCGGTGAGGCCGGGCAGGCGTCCGGCGAGGTGTGGGTGCGGCTGCATTTGCGGGTCTGCGCCGACACTGTGATCGAGGCACGTTTCCAGGCCCTGGGCTGCCCGCATACTCTGGCAACCGCCAGTTGGCTTGCGGCGCAGCTGGCCGGGCGCAAGCGCCCGGACGTGCAGCCGGGCTCGCCCCGGGAGTGGGGGCAAGCGCTTGGGGTGCCGGTGGAAAAGCTCGGTCGACTGCTGCTGATCGAGGACGCCTTGCATGCTGCACTTGCGCAATGGCCTTGATATGGCCTAATGATGGAACACGCCATGGCAATCTCACTGACCGAATCCGCTGCCGACCGGGTGCGCACCTTCCTCGCTTCGCGAGGCCGGGGTCTGGGCCTGCGGCTTGGCGTGCGCAAGACCGGATGCTCCGGCTTTGCCTATGTCGTTAATTACGCAGACGATTCCAGCCCCGACGATGTGGTGTTCGAGGATCACGGGGTGAAGGTCTTTGTGGACCGGGAAAGCCTGACCCTGGTGAACGGCACCGTGGTCGACTTCGTCAAACAGGGCCTCAATGAGGCCTTTCGGTTCAGCAATCCCAACGTCAAGGGCGAATGCGGCTGCGGCGAAAGCTTCAGTGTCTGAAAAGCCTTAACTTACCGCGACTTCCGCGCACCCCGCGGGTGGCCAATCCGGGCCGTCCGATGTAGACTGCGCGCCCCGGATACTGGCCGCTGTGACCGGCAGCCATGATTCTAAGGGGCCATTAAATCCAACGATTTCAATGACTTGCTGAGCGGGTGATCGCAGCCCGCGCCGCGCACGTCAGATCCACAGTCTGCAGGAGATTTTCCGCACATGGCGCTCGAACGTACCCTATCCATCGTCAAGCCCGACGGCGTGTCCCGCAACCTCATCGGCGAGGTCTATCGGCGCTTTGAAACAGCCGGGCTGCGCGTCATTGCCGCGCGCATGATGCACCTGTCCCAGCTTGAGGCCGAGGGCTTCTATGCCGTGCATCGCGCCCGTCCTTTCTTCAAGGACCTGGTCAGCTATATGACCTCCGGTCCCGTCATCGTGCAGGTGCTGGAAGGCGAGAACGCGATCGCCAAGCACCGTGAACTCATGGGCGCCACCGACCCGAAGAAGGCGGCCCCCGGCACCATCCGCGCGGATCTGGCGCTCAGCATCGAGCAGAACGTGGTGCACGGATCCGACGCCGTGGAGACCGCGAACCAGGAGATCGCGTACTTCTTCGCCGGCACCCAGGTGTTCCCGCGCACCTGATCCATGTCAGCCCCGACCGAAACCGGACGCATCAATCTGCTGGGGCTGACACGCCCGCAGCTGCAGGACTACGTCGCGAGTCTGGGCAGCAAGCCGTTCCGCGCCCGCCAGCTGATGCACTGGATCTACAAGCGCGGCGAGGGGCGGATCGGGGAAATGACGGATCTCGCCAAGGATTTCCGTGCGCAGCTGTCGCAGTGCGCCGAGGTGCGCGTGCCGCGCATCACCGACCTGCAGGTGTCGGCCGATGGCACCCGCAAATGGAAGCTTGAGGCGGATGCCTCCCAGGCCTTCGAGATGGTCTACATCCCGGAGCCCGGCCGCGGTACGTTGTGCATCTCCTCGCAGGTCGGCTGTGCGCTGGACTGTTCGTTCTGTTCGACCGCGCAGCAGGGATTCAATCGCAATCTGACGACCGCCGAGATCGTCGGCCAGGTGTGGCTTGCGGCGCGCGAGCTCGAGGCGGCGGTGGGCGGGCCGCTGGGCGATGATGCGGACGCTGAGCCGCAGCTGGAAGCCGAGGCGGCCACCGATGCCGACGTGGTCACCCCGCTGAGCGGACGCATCATCAGCAATGTCGTGCTGATGGGCATGGGCGAGCCGCTCGCCAATTTCCGCAATGTCGTGCCGGCGCTGTCGATACTGCTCGATGATTTCGGATTTGACCTGTCGCGACGCCGGGTCACGCTGTCGACCTCGGGCCTCGTGCCGCAGATGTACAAGCTGGCCGAGGAGACCAATGTCGCGCTGGCCGTCTCGCTGCATGCCCCCAACGATGCGCTGCGCAACGAGCTGGTGCCGATCAACCGCAAGCACCCCATCAGCGAACTCCTGGCGGCGTGCTGGCATTATCATCGATGAGCAGAATGGCCGCAGCGTCACCTTCGAGTACGTGATGCTTGACGGTATCAACGACTCAGCCAGGCCAGGCACGGGAGCTGGTGCGGCTGCTGCGTGGCCATCCCGCCAAGCTCAATCTCATTCCCTTCAATCCGTTCCCGGGGACCCGCTACCGGCGCTCGCCCATGGCCGTCATCCAGCGCTTCCGCGACGAGCTGCTGCGCGGCGGCGTGCTGGCCACCATCCGGCGTACCCGCGGCGATGATATCGATGCCGCCTGCGGGCAGCTGGCGGGGCGCGTGATCGATCGCACTACCGTACGTTTGGGCAACAAGACCATCGGTCTTACGGTGATTCCATGAAAATCGCGCACGCTGTTGCTATCCCGCTGGGTGTGGTTTCGCTGGCTTTCCTCGCCGGTTGCGTGACCACCCACAGCCCGCATCTGGCGGAAGTGCATTCCAAGTCCGATGCCGCCGCGGACAATGTGCAGCTGGCCATGGCCTATATGCAGGAAGGCAACCTGGCGCGCGCCAAGGAAAAACTCGATCGCGGCATGAGCGAGGACCCGAGCAATCCCAATCTGCACAGTGTTTATGCCCTGTTCTACGAGCGCATCAACGATCAGAAGAAGGCGGAGAGCGAATTTCGCGAAGCGATGCGCCTGGCTCCGGGGGATCCGGACCAATTGAACATCTACGGCGTCTATCTGTGCCGTCAGCATCGCGTGGACGAAGGCGTCACCAAAATGTTGCAGGTGGCGAAGAACCCCCTGTACCGCACGCCCGAGGCCGCCTACGACAACATCGGCGTGTGCCTGCTCACCGCGCATCGCGATGAGGAGGCCGAGTCGGCCTTCCGGCGGGCGCTGTCCGCGCGTCCGGATTTTGCCGAAGCGGCCTACCAGCTGGCCGATACCGAACTGGTGCACGGCCGCGCCCTCGAGGCCCGCAGCGTGATCGAGAAATTCCTCAAGCAGGCGAATCCGACACCGGACCTGCTGCTGCTGGCGTGGCGTGCCTCGCGCACCCTGGGGGATGAACGCAGCGCTGCGCGATTACGCCAAGGCCCTGCGGGCCGATTTCCCGAGCTCCGACCAGGTGCGTTCGCTGGGCCCCGCCCCGTCGCCCAATCCGGGGTGATGTCATGAGTGAGCGCGGTAGTGACAGCGGTGCGCGCAAGCTCGCCATCGGCGGCCGCCTGCAGGCGGGCCGCGAGCGTGCCGATCTGTCACTGGTGCAGGCCGCCGAGCTGCTGCACGTGGATCCCGATGTCGTCCATGCGCTGGAGACCGAAAACTTCGAGGCGCTGGGCGCGGCGGTGTACGTGCGCGGCCACATGCGCCACTACGCCGAACTCGTGAAAGAGTCGGTCCCGGAACTGCTGGCGCTGTATGCGGCGAGCGAGCATGCGGGGCCGCCACCGGATCTCACCCGCATGCCGCATGTAAAGCAGAGCAGCTCATGGCGTAGTGCGCTGCTCACGACCGGCGTCGCGCTCGTGATCGGCGTCGGCCTGATCGGCAGCATCCGCTGGATCTATCTTGATCTGCATCCGCCGGCCACACCGGCGTCCGCGCCGGTTGCCGCGCCGGTCGCCGCCCGGGGCCTGCTTTGACGGGGCAGATTCAACCCATCCGCGGCATGAACGATGTGCTGCCCGCGGAGAGTGTGGTGTGGCAGCACCTCGAAGCGACGGTGCGCGACCTGCTCATGGCCTATGGGTATGAGGAGATCCGCGTGCCGATCGTTGAGCACACGGAGCTCTTCAAGCGCGCCATCGGCGAATACACCGACGTGGTCGAAAAGGAGATGTACACCTTCACCGACCAGGGCGGGGATAGTCTGACGTTGCGTCCGGAGGCCACCGCCGGCATGGTGCGCGCCATGATTTCCAATGGCCTGCTGCGCGGCGCGCGCCACAAGCTGTGGTGCATCGGTCCGATGTTCCGGCACGAGAAGCCGCAGAAGGGCCGCTATCGGCAGTTCTACCAGGTCGATGTGGAAGCGGTGGGTTTCGCCGGCCCCGATATCGATGCGGAACTGATCGCACTGACGGCGCGCCTTTGGCGCAAGTTGGGTATCACCCGCGTGAAGCTGCAGATCAACTCGCTGGGGACCGCCGAATCGCGCCGGGTCTACCGCGACAAGCTCATCGAGTACTTCTCGGCGCACCATGAGCGCCTCGATGAGGACTGCCGCCGGCGTCTGCACGGCAATCCGCTGCGCATCCTGGACAGCAAGAACCCGGATCATGCAGCCGCTGATCGCGGCGGCGCCGCTGCTGACGGACTACCTGGACAGCGAATCGCAGGCGCACTTTGCGACCTTGCAGTCCTGCCTTGCGGCCATGGGTGTCGACTACACCGTCAACCCGCGCCTGGTGCGCGGGCTCGACTACTACAGCCGCACGGTATTCGAATGGATCACCGATGCGCTGGGCGCCCAGGATGCGGTGTGCTCCGGGGGCCGCTACGATGGACTCATCACCCAGCTGGGCGGGGATGCCACGGCTGCCATCGGCTTTGCCATGGGCATCGAACGGGTGGTCGAGCTGCTGCGGCAGCTGCCGACCCAGCCGCAGCCGCCGGCCGCGGACGTTTATGTCGTGCTCAATGGTGAGCGGGCGGCGGTGGAAGGCGGCCGTATTGTTGAATTGCTGCGCGATGCACTGCCGCATCGGCGCTTCGAGATGAACCTCGGTGGGGGCAATTTCAAGGCCCAGTTCCGTCGGGCGGATCGCAGCCGGGCGCGCCCTGGCGGTCATCATCGGCGAGGATGAGCTCGCCCGGGGTATGGTGGCCCTGAAACCTTTGCGCCTCGAGGCGGGTCAGAGTGAGTGCCCGATGGGGGAGCTGCCGGTACGGATTGAGGCGGCGCTGCGGGCTTCGGATATGCAGGAGTAGGGTGGGTGGACGATTATCTTTCGGAACGAGAACAACTGGACCGGCTGCTGGGGTGGCTGCGCACCAATATCCCCTGGATTGTCATCGGCCTGGCCTGCGGCGGCCTCATCGTCTTTGCGGCTCGAGCTGGTGGCAGGCCCGGGCCGACCACAACGGCGTCCAGGCATCCCAAAGCTATGGCCAGATCCTGGATACCTTTGACCATGGCGAGCGCACCCGGGGCCTGGACCTGGTCGAGCAGTTGGGCCGCAATTTCCCCGGCAGCCCGTACGTCGACCAGGCGGACCTGGCTGCCGCCCGGCTGTTGATCGAGACCGGCGAGCCTGAGCGCGCCGCCTGCCTACCTCACCGCGGTGATTGGCCACTCCAAGGATCCGGAGCTGGTGCTGGTGGCCAAATTGCGCCTCGCGCGGGTGCAGGTGGCGCAGAACCATCCGGATGCGGCGCTCGCGACCCTCGGCACAGCCGATCAGGGTGCCTTTGAAGGGCGCTTCGCCGAAGTGCGCGGCGATGCCTACTATGCCAAGGGCGACAAGGTGGCGGCGTTGCGCGAATATCGCGCCGCGCGTGCGGCCATCGGCCCAGCGCAGGCTGCCAATGACCTGTTGGACCTGAAGATCAACGACCTTGCCGGCGCCGCCTCCAGCGCGCCGGTGACCGCCACGACTATTCCCAAGGGGAACTGATTCATCATGCGTCGCATTCTGCCGATTTTGCTGCTGGTCCTGGTGGCCGCCTGCTCCAAGGACAAGGATCCGGATCGTCCGGTCAAGCTGGTCGCCTTTCCGGAGACGCCTGAAGATCGCGAAGGTCTGGACCGAAAGCGTCGGTGGCACCAAGGTGCCGCTGCGGCTGGGTCTGGCGCTCGATGTCGAGGGCGACACCGTGTACGCCGCCGGCGAAAAGGGTGAGGTCGGTGCGTTCAACCTGCAGAACGGCCACCGCGTGTGGCTGACCAAAACCAAGCTGCCGCTGGGCGGGGCCGTGGGCTTTGGCGACGGCAAGCTCGTCGTCGGCTCCACCGACGGGGATGTGCTCGCACTGGATGCGCAAAGCGGTAAACAGCTGTGGACCACCAACATCGCGGCGGAGATCCTCGCGGCGCCGGCGGTCACCCCCAAGATCGTGGTGGTGAGGGGCGTGAACGGCAAGCTGCACGGTCTGTCGATGGAAGATGGCCACGAACTGTGGCAGCAGCAGCAGAGCGTGCCGAAGCTGTCGCTGCGCGGTACCGCCTCGCCGGTCGTCGCCGGCGATGTGGCGGTGACCGGCTTTGACAACGGCCGGGTGGTCGCCTCGGCATTGAACGATGGCTCGAGCGTCTGGGAAACCCAGCTGCAGATCCCCGCCGGCAAGACCGACATCGACCGCCTGGTCGATATCGACACGGCGGCGCATGTCATCGGCAACGACGTCTATGTGGTGGGATTCCAGGGCAAGGTGGCCATGATCGCGCTCGACTCCGGGCAGATCTGGTGGTCGCACGAACTGTCCAGCTATCGCGGCCTCGCGCTGGATGACGACAACGTCTACATCTCCACGGCGGATGGCGACGTCGTCGCCCTCAAGCGCCGCACCGGCGATGAACTGTGGCGGCAGAAGGCGCTGGGGCACCGCGGCCTGTCCGGCCCGGCGGTGGCCGGCGATGCGATTGTCGTCGCGGATTTCCAGGGCTATGTGCACTGGCTGGACAAGGCCACGGGCGCCATCTTGGGACGGGTGCGCGCGGGCAAGTCACGTTATACCAATTCGCCGGTGTATGCCGACGGCCTGCTGCTGATGCTGAATGACCGCGGGGTCATCGATGCCTTCCGCGCCACGCCGATTGCGGCTCACGCGGCCGCTGCGGCCGCACCCGCTAGCGGCCAGGACACGCGGTCCGGGGGCTAGACAACCCGTGCTGCCGATCGTCGCACTGGTCGGCCGACCCAATGTCGGCAAGTCGACGCTGTTCAATACCCTCACCCGCACGCGCGATGCCATCGTGGCGGATGTGCCCGGTGTCACGCGTGATCGCCAGTACGGCTATGGCCAGTTCGGCGCCAACGCCTACGTGGTCATCGACACCGGGGGGCTGGTGGTCGAGAACCCCTCAGTCATCGAAGCGCAGATGCGCATGCAGACCGAGCGGGCGGTGGCCGAGGCGGATCGGCTGGTGTTCATCGTGGATGCGCGCGCCGGCCTTACTCCACAGGATGAGATGATCGCGCGCGAGTTGCGCCGCTCGGGCAAGCCCATCATCCTCGCGGTCAACAAGATCGAAAGCCTCGATGCACAGGTCGCCCTGAGCGACTTTCACGGACTGGGCCTGGGCGTACCGGTGCCGATCGCCGCCACTCATGGCCAGGGCATCGACGCGCTGATGTCGCAAGTGCTCGCCGGATTCGAAGAGTCGGTGCGCGAGGACTCGATAGAGGATGCCATTCGCATCGCGGTCATTGGCCGGCCCAACGTCGGCAAGTCCACGCTCATCAATCGGTTGCTGGGCGAGGAGCGGGTCATCGCCAGCGAAGAGCCCGGTACCACCCGCGACAGCATCCTGATTCCGTTCAAACGTGACGATCGGGATTTTGTGCTCATCGATACCGCGGGCATTCGCCGCCGCTCGAAGGTCGACGATCTCGGTCGAGAAGGTCAGCGTCGCCAAGACCCTGCAGGCCATCGACCATGCCCACGTCGTGGTGATGATGCTGGATGCGCACGATGTGGTGGGTGAACAGGATGCCAGTGTGCTGGGGATGGCGCTGCAGCGCGGCCGCGCGCTGTTGATCGCCATCAACAAATGGGACGGCATCCCCACCGAGCAGCGCGATGAGATCCGGCGCCAGCTGGCGTTGAAACTCGACTTCGTGCCGTACGCGCCGCTGCATTTCATTTCCGCCCGTCACGGCACCGGCGTGGGCGAGCTGGTGCAGTCCGCGGTCCGCGGCTTCGAATCGGCCATGCGCGAGATGCCCACGCGCGTCCTCAACAAGACCCTGGAGGCCGCGATCCAGGCGCATCAGCCGCCCGTTGTGCACGGCCGGCGTATCAAGCTGCGCTACGTCCACCAGGGAGGCCGCAATCCGCCGCGCGTCATCGTGCATGGCAACCAGGGTGAACGGGTGCCGGATGGCTACGCCCGCTATCTGGCCAACGTATTTCGCAAGACCTTCGATCTGTACGCGACCCCGGTAGTGGTCGAGTTTCGCAGCGACAGCAATCCGTTCAGTGAACGCAAGACCGAGCACAAGGTCGGCCATCGGCCGCGCCGTAAAGGCACCGCGGGAACCGGCCACATGGGCGCGCAGCTGGCGAAGATCGCGGGCATGAAGGCGGCTCGCAAGAAGAAGGCGGCGGCCGCGCAGCAGGGCACTCGACCGGCGCGTGCCGGTGCGCGTCCCGCACCCAAGGCACGTCCGGCAGCCGCGCGCACGGGCGGCGCAAGATCGGGCGCCAAGCGCACCGGCGCCTCCCGCAGCGGCCCACGAGGCGCGAAGCGCCGATAACGCGTTGCCCGCGGCTCAGCGCACGCGGGTGAACTGCCGGGCCGGCGGCAGAAACAGCGCCGGGTCGACGAACGCCTGATTCAGCACGACCGCGAAATGCAGGTGTGGACCGGTCACCCTGCCGGTCATGCCGACCTTGCCGATCACTCCGCCGCGCCGGATCGCATCGCCCGGGTGCACACCGATCGCACTTAAGTGGCAGTACACCGTCAGCAACCCCTGGCCGTGATCGAGGATGACTGTGTTGCCGTTGAAGAAGTAATCGCCGGTATCCACGACCGTGCCGTCCGCGGCCGCGCGTATCGGTGTGCCGATGGGTGCGGCGATGTCCATGCCGGTATGCGGATTGCGCGCCTCCCCGTTGAACACCCGACGCAGTCCGAATGAGCTGGAACGGACGCCGGGCACCGGTTGCAGGAGCGCAAGACTGGTCGGGGCGGCGGCAGTGAAGGTCGCGACGGCGGCGTGGATGCGCGTGCGTTCCTGGGCGGCGCGGCTGGCATCCTTGGGCGACAGGTCGACCTGGCTGGGCGCCACCGTGAGGCGCTGTACCGTGTAGGTTTTCGGCCCAATCTCAAAGGGATGCGCCGACTCGGCCGGCACGTCCAGCATCGCCGTGCCGAGCGGCGCATCCAGCGGAATGCCCACCACGGCCAGCCACTTGCCATCCCGTTGTATCACCATCACCCGATGTTGATCGAAGCTCGCCTGATGCGGACCGGTGAGGGCGATCATGCGCACGCCCCCCGGCACGCTTTCGCTGCGCGGCAGGTCGAGCGCGGCCGCCGCGGCTGATCCGGCGAGACCTGCGGCGCTGCTGGCCAGCACGGCCACCAGCAGCTGTTGCGCGGTCCGCCGCCTCACGCGTCATCTCGGGAAGGATGTGCGGTGACCCGGGCCTGCAGCACGCCGCGATGCAGCCGGGCGTGAATGTCCTCGCCCACCGCAACCGTGCTCGCGTCAGTGATCACGCGGCCGTCCGTTCGCGTCACGACGGCGAAACCGCGCGCCAGGGTGGCAAGGGGACTCACCGCATCCAGTTTGTGCTGCGCGAGATTCAAGCGGTGAATGCTGTGCTGCACGCTGCGCCGCAGGGCGTGGTGCAGCCGCATGCGAAGTTCCGCACTGCGTGCCGAGAGCGCGGCCACCCGGTGCGCCGGCGTGACGTGCACCAGCGCGGTGACGGCCACACTCAAGCGGATACTCTGTTGCTGGGCATGGGCGTACAGCGCCTTGCGCAGTCTTTGCTCCAGTTCGTCCAGGCGCTGCGCACCGGTTTGCAGGCGCACGCCGGGATGGGTGCGCTGCAGTCGGTGGCGCAGGTGCACCAACAGTTGGCTCGCGGTACGCAGCTCGCGGCGGCCGGACTGGACCAGCCGCTGCACCGATGCGGCGCAGCCCATTGAGCAGTTCCTGCCGATCGGGGACCACCAGCTCCGCCGCACCGGATGGCGTCGGTGCCCGCACATCGGCGACAAAATCGGCGATCGTAAAATCAATCTCGTGGCCGACCCCGCTGATGACCGGAACGGCGCAGGCGCGGATGGCCCGCGCCACGCCCTCATCGTTGAACGCCCACAGGTCTTCCAGGGAGCCGCCGCCGCGCGCCACGATGATCACATCGCACTCGGCGCGCAACGAGGCCAGTTCCAGGGCCTGGATCAGCGCCGGCACGGCGGCGGCGCCCTGCACGGGCGTCGGGTAGATCAGCACCTGTGCCGGCGGATAGCGGCGCTTGAGGATGTGCAGGATATCGCGCACCGCAGCGCCGCTCGGTGAGGTAATCACCCCGATCCGGCGCGGGAAGACGGGCAGGGGGCGCTTGAGCTCGGGCGCGAACAGCCCCTCGGCGGCCAGCCGGGCCTTGAGCCGCTCGAATTCGCGTTTCAGCGCGCCAACCCCGGCTTCCTCCATGTGCTCGGCGATCAGCTGGTAGTCGCCGCGCGGCTCGTACAGGCTGACGCGGCCGCGGACCAGCACCAGCTGTCCGGATTTCGGGGTGAATCCCAGCTGCATATTGCGCTGGCGGAACATGGCGCCGCGGATCTGCGCTTCCTGGTCCTTGAGGGTGAAATACCAGTGCCCCGAGGCCGGTTGGCTGAAATTGGACAGCTCCGCCTCCACCCAGATCACCGCCAGGCCCCGTTCCAGCAGCACCCGCACTTCCCGGTTGAGCCGGGTGACGCTGTAGACATTGCGTTCGGGGGTCTGGGACATATCCCAGTTTACCCGACCCCGGCGAGTGCGTAGAATGCGCCATGCGAATCCTCGAAGAAGCCCTGACTTTCGACGACGTCCTCCTGGTTCCAGCCCATTCCACGGTGCTGCCACGCGAGGTCGACCTTTCCACCACCCTCACCCGCAGCATCAGGCTCGGCTTGCCGGTCCTGTCCGCCGCCATGGACACCGTGACCGAGGCACGCCTCGCGATCACCATTGCCCAGGAAGGCGGCATGGGCATCATCCACAAGAACATGCCCATCGAGGCCCAGGCGCGTGAAGTCGTCCGGGTCAAGAAATTCGAGAGCGGCGTGATCCGTGATCCGATCACGGTGCCCCCGACCATGACCATCCGCGAAGTGCTGCAGCTGACGCGCGCGCGTGGCATCTCCGGCGTGCCGGTGGTGGATGGCAGCAAGGTGGTGGGCATCGTCACGCATCGCGACCTGCGTTTCGAGGAGAAGCTCGATGCACCGGTCGCCTCGGTGATGACGCCGCAGCGGCGCCTGATCACCGTGCGCGAGAACGCGCCCAAGGAAGAGGTGCTCACCCTGCTGCACAAGCATCGCATCGAGAAGGTGCTGGTGGTCGGCGAGGACTCTGAGCTGAAGGGCATGATCACGGTGAAGGACTTCCAGAAGGCCACCGACTTTCCCCGCGCCAGCAAGGACGATACCGGACGACTGCGCGTTGGCGCCGCGGTCGGAACCTCGGCGGATACGCTGGAGCGGGTGGCGGCCTTGAGCGCGGCCGGAGTCGATGCGCTGGTGGTCGATACCAGTCATGGGCATCACCAGGGCGTCATCGACATGGTTCGCAAGATCAAGCAGCGCTGGCCGCAGATGCAGGTGATTGCCGGCAATATCGTCACCGCCGAGGCCGCCCGGGATCTGGTGGCAGCGGGCGCCGACGCCGTCAAAGTGGGCATCGGCCCAGGATCGATCTGTACGACGCGCATCGTGGCCGGTGTCGGGGTGCCGCAGATCAGCGCGGTTTCCAACGTGGCGCGCGCACTGGAGGGTTCGGGCGTACCGGTGATCGCCGATGGCGGCATCCGCTTCTCCGGGGATATCGCCAAGGCCATTGCCGCGGGCGCCCATGCCGTCATGATCGGCGGCATGTTTGCCGGCACCGAGGAGTCTCCGGGTGAGGTCGAGCTGTATCAGGGCGCCTCATACAAGGCCTATCGCGGGATGGGATCCCTGGGTGCCATGGCCGACAAGCACGGCAGCGCGGACCGTTACTTTCAGGACGCGGCGAGCGAGCTGGAGAAGCTGGTGCCCGAGGGCATCGAAGGCCGTGTCGCCTACAAGGGCAGCCTGGTATCCATCCTGCATCAGCTGGCCGGCGGGCTGCGTGCCGCGATGGGCTACACCGGCAGTGCCACCATTGAGATCATGCGCACGCGGCCGAAGTTCGTGCGGATCACCAACGCCGGGGTCCGCGAGAGCCACGTCCACGATGTGACCATCACCAAAGAAGCGCCTAACTACCGCGTCTCCTAGACTTCCGAAGATGACGACACCAACTGCCGCGGACATCCACGCGCACCGGATCCTTATTCTCGATTTCGGCGCGCAGTACACCCAGCTGATTGCGCGCCGGGTGCGCGAGAGCGGTGTGTACTGTGAAATCCACCCCTGGGATATCGCCGATGAGGCCGTGCGCGCATTCGCGCCGCGTGGCGTCATCCTCTCCGGCGGTCCCGAATCCGTCATTGATGCGCAGCCACCGCGAGCACCCGACGCGGTGTTTGCGCTGGGCGTGCCGGTGCTGGGCATCTGCTACGGCATGCAGACCATGGCGCAGCAGCTGGGGGGCGAGGTGGTCCTCGGGCGGGAGCGGGAGTTCGGCTATGCGGAACTCACGGTCACCGGCAGGTGCCGACTGCTGGATGGCCTCAGTGACCGCCGCGACCGCGAGGGTCGCGCGGTACTGGATGTGTGGATGAGTCACGGCGATCGGGTCGCGCAGCTCCCCGATGGCTTTGTCGCCACCGCCGCCTCCGGCAATTCCCCGCTCGCCGCCATGAGCGATGAGCGACGCCGTTATTACGGGGTGCAGTTCCATCCGGAAGTCACGCATACGCTGCAGGGCGCGCGGATTCTGGAGCGCTTCGTGCGCGAGATCTGCGGCTGCAATGCGCTGTGGAGCGTCGGCAATATCATCGAGGATGCGGTGCGCCGGGTGCGCGCGCAGATCGGCGATGGCAAAGTGCTGCTGGGACTGTCCGGCGGCGTCGATTCGAGTGTGGTCGCCGCCCTCTTGCACCTGGCGATCGGCGACCGGCTGGTGTGCGTGTTTGTGGATCACGGCCTGATGCGCCTGGGGGAAGGGGATCAGGTCATGCGCACCTTTGCGCAGAATCTGGGTGTGAAAGTCATCCGCGTGGATGCCGCAGCAGCGCTTTCTCGACCGCGCTCAAGGGTGTCACCGACCCGGAGGCCAAGCGCAAGATCATCGGCGGCCTGTTCGTCGAGGTGTTTGAGGAAGAATCCCGCAAGCTCAAGGATGTCGCCTTCCTGGCGCAGGGCACCATCTACCCGGATGTCATCGAGTCGGCCGGCGCGAAGACCGGCAAGGCGCATGTCATCAAGTCCCACCACAACGTGGGCGGGCTGCCGGCCGAAATGCGGCTGGAACTCGTCGAACCGCTGCGCGAACTGTTCAAGGACGAAGTGCGCCGGCTCGGCGTCGAGCTGGGACTGCCGCACGCCATGGTGTACCGCCATCCCTTTCCGGGACCGGGCCTCGGGGTGCGCATCCTGGGAGAAGTGCGCAAGGAATACGCCGACCTGCTGCGCCGCGCCGACGACATCTTCATGGAAGAGCTGCGGCGCCATGATCTGTATGAGCGCACCAGCCAGGCGTTTGCCGTGTTCCTCCCGGTGCGCTCGGTGGGCGTGATGGGCGATGGTCGCCGCTACGACTACGTCATTGCGCTGCGCGCCGTGGAAACCGTCGATTTCATGACGGCACACTGGGCACGCCTGCCGTATGACTTCCTGGACGAGGTGTCACGGCGCATTGTCAATGAAGTGTCGGGCATCTCCCGCGTGGTGTACGACATCTCCGGAAAGCCGCCGGCCACGATCGAGTGGGAGTGAGCAGGGCGCCTCCCCATCATTTTGCCACGTATCTCGGCTGTAGCGGAACGGCGAGACTGACGGCGAAACTGGCAAAAACCCCCGGATTCCCGGCACACCCGGCATGGTCCAGCAATGTCGCGATCAAAGCTGCCGTTCCGCTCGTCCCAACGTATCGTTGTGTTTAGGGATCGCCAGGCTCATGGAAGCCCTGGTAAAAATCCTCCACGCAGCCGCGGCAAATCGCCACTCCGTTTCCTTCGACGAGGCCGGTGATCTCAAACGAACGCCTACCGCAAAATGAGCACCGAAGAGTGCCCAACGTCTCGTCGTGATCATTCACACGGTTGGGCCAGTGTGGAAAGGCGGAGATCGCGGAGAACCACGGCTCCTTGCAGCCTGTTATGAGAATTCGTTGCTGCTTGCCAAGAGTCATAAGCTCCGGACGGTTGCGTTTCCCGCGATCAGTACCGGCGCATACGCCTATCCGCCGGCTCTCGTGGCAGGAATCGCCATCGATTCAATCAGACGTTTCGTTGCTGCAGCCTCCGACCTCGAGCAAGTTCTGCTGTGTTGCTATTCCGGAGAGGATGTCGCCACTTACAAGCGCGCGCTGCGGATGGAAGTTGGCGGTGCTCCGGGAGACCGCAAGCCCACGGATGGATCAAGTTAGTAGGCCAGAAGCCGGAAGTAGCGCTCGCAAGTCTGACTACGAGGCGAATATGGATGTTGAGGTTAGATACGTCATACCTTGGTCCGCTCCTTTCATCGGCGGCAGGTCCGTGACTTGATGCAAGCGCTGGGCTCTCCCGTAACCCAGGGCAGTTCAGGCTGCCGAGATCGGACCCTGGACGATGGGGCGCACCTTGCCGCGGAACTTCTTCTTGGCCTGCCATAGGTCGAAGTTGACCTGCATCCCGTACCAGAATTCCGGCGAAGTGCCGAGGGCCTTGGACAGGCGCAGCGCCATCTCTGGGCTGATGCCGGTGGCCCCGTTCAGCAGGCGCGAGAGCGCCACGCGGCCGACTCCCAAGCGTTTGGCCGCATCCGTGACGCTTATCTCGCTCAAGGCTTCCTTGAGCACTTCCCCGGGGTGGCAAGGGTTGTGCATCTGACTCATGTCGCGTCTCCTAGTGATAGTCCTCATAGTCGAGCAGCACGACGTCCGTGCCCTCAAATCCAAATGTCAGTCGCCAGTTCCCGTTGACAGTGATCGACCAGCGACCCGCCTGATCGCCCTTTAGCTCATGAAGGCTCCAGCCTGGAATCACCGCAAGGTCCCGAGGTTGTGTCGCGGCATCGAGAGCGGTTAGTTGCGTGCGCAGCCTCTTGTCATGTTTGGGCTGGATGCCAGCTTTGGAGCCCGTGCGATAAAAGCGCTCAAGCCCGCCGTGACGGAATGTCTTGATCACGAGACATTGTATCCTGATAGGATACAGGATGCAATGCGTGGGCTTCGAGGCCGGTGAGCGGCTGACCTTCCACGAGCGCGTCCGGCACGCTGCTCAGGCCCCGGGACCCTTTCGGCATCTATCGCCGTCTATCGCCCTCAAGCGGAATTTTTTGGCGGTAGATCTGACGGTAAGTTTGGCGTGGCCTCAGCGGAAATTCAGTTATTTCAGGTACTTATAAGTGCCGGAGACAATTGAGTGGGAGTGAGCAGACCAAGGCTCTTCCCATTTTTGCACGGTCGGCTGCGGTAGGGAACCCTGAGTTTGTGGGCAAAATGTGGCAAAAACCCGCCTCCCGGCGCGCTGTGGCGGAATGCTAGTCTGCCCCAGTTCCTTGGTCCTCATTTGCAATCCCAGATACAGAATTCTGTATGATGGACGCATGAAAACAACGCTCGACATCAACGACCAGTTGCTTGCCGATGCCAAGGCGCTGGCCGCGCAGCAGCGCACCAGCCTGACCCGTGTGATCGAGGAGGGGCTCCAGCTCCGACTTCGAAGCCAGGCGGCGCCGCAACGCGGCAAGCTGCGCCTTCCCGTATTTAAAGGACGCGGCGGATTAACGGCGGGCGTTGATCCGCTGAGCAACAAGGCAATGTTGGCAGCATTGGGCGATGACGCCTGACGTCAATGTCCTCGTTGCCGCTTCGCGCAGCGACCATCCGCACCATCGTATCGCTCGCAGCTGGCTTGAAGACGCCGCCTCAGCTGCCGCTTCGGGCGGCACGTTAATTCTTATGCCAATGGTGCTTGCCAGCTTCCTGCGGCTGGTAAGCAGTCCCAAGATTTTCCAGGACCCAACGCCGGTCGAGGACGCCCTGGCCTTTGTCGATGCACTGCTTGCCGCTCAAGGTGTCCACCTCGCAACGCTCGGCCCTGAGTGGCCGCGCCTGCGGCAACTTTGCATCGAGAAGCAGCTCAAAGGAAATGCCGTGCCGGATGCATGGCTTGCCGCTGCGACGATCCACCTCGGTGAGCACTTGGTCAGTTTTGATCGTGACTTCAGGAAGTTGATTGGTAGGTCGCAGTTTACGTTGCTCGAAGCGGATGCCGGTTGATCGGTGCAGGATTTCCTCTGATCGGACCCACCCGATTTCCTGCGATGGGTACCACCTGATTTCCTGAGTTCGGTACCACCCGATTTCCTCAGTTGGGGACCACCTGCGGAGCCTGTTCTGGGCGCCGCGCCCGGCTATGAGGAGTGGTCCGCCGATGCCGAGTTATGTCTGGTGGGTGGCGTTTTCGGGGGTATCCGAGGCCAAGGGGTGGCCCGCGATCGTCGCTCTGGAGCCGTCCTGTGCGGTCGATTTTCTGGCCGCGCGATCCACGCCGTTGCATCTGAGTCCTCGTCGCCGGAACCGGTGCGCTGCGTGCCGCAGCCTTCGTGGGTAAACACGAAGGAGACGGCAGCATGGCGCTTCGCAGCATGACGGTGCGGCGGTTTGAGGAGATCCGGCGGCGGCTGGCGGAGGGCCGGGGCCTGCGCGAGATCGCCCGCGCGCTCGGCTGCTCGCGCGCACGGTGCGCGAGGTGCGCGACGGCGAGCGCGCTCGCCGGATGCGCCAAAGCCGAGCGCCGATCCGCTGTGGATGCGCCAGGTCGATTGGCCCGCCGTCATCCATGATCTGGGGCTCGGCCACCCACTGAAGTTCCTGTGGGAGGAGAAAGCCCAGCATCTGACGACGTACTCGCAACTTCTGGAAGCAGTTCTACCGCAAGTTCCCGCAGTACCGGCAAGCCAGCGTCACCGCGCGCGAGTTCGCCCCCGGCGAGCGCGTCGAAGTCGATTACGCCGGCGATCCGATCGAGTGGTTCGACATCAAGACCGGCGAGATCCACAAAGCCTGGGTGTTTGTCGCCGGGCTTGGCTTCAGCCAGCTGCTGTACGCCTGGGCGGCCGAGGACATGAAGAGCCGCAACTGGCTCGGCTGTCATCGGCGCATGTTCGCCTTCTACGGCGGCGTGCCGCACGTGACGGTGCCCGACTGCTTGAAGCAAGGCGTGCTCAAGTGCCACCTGTACGATCCGGATCTGAACCCGGGGTACGCGGATCTGGCCGCGCAATTTTCCACGGCAGTGGTCCCGGCGCGTGCCGAAAGCCACAGGATAAAGCGATCGTCGAAGGACTGGTGAAAATCCTGATGCGCTACGTGCGCTTCCGCTACCGACGCCATCGCTTCACCTCCCTCACCGAGATCAACCAGGCGCTGGCGAGTGCGTCGAGCGCATCAATGCGCGCCGCCACACCCGCTTCGGTGTCTCCCGGCGCGAGCGCTTCGAGACGCTGGAGCGCGCAGCGCTGAAGCCTCTGCCGCTGCACGAGGTCGACTGCGGGGAGTGGAAAGAAGCTCAAGCTGCACGCCGACTGCTACGTCTGCGTCGATGGCGACTACTACAGCGCCCCGCACATCCATCGCCACAAGAAGCTGCGGATCAAGATCACCGAGAACCAGGTCGAGATCTTCCTCGGCCTCGAGCGCCTGGCGATCCATCCGCGCAGTCGCCACCGCAATGGCAAGCGGATCTTCATCGACGCGCACTTCCCGCCGGCCTCCCAGGCCTACTACGAGGCGACGCCGCAAAAACTCCTCTCGCAATCCCGGTTCATCCACCCGGACCTGAATCAGCTGTTCGTGCAGCTGTTCAATGACACGCACTAGGGGCGGACCCTCACCCGCAGTCGCAAAAGCGATCCGTATGTCGTCGCGTGATCTGCAGATGCGTATTTGCTGTCTCATCCGCCGCCACCCACGATCAATCGAGGCTCAATTCGCAGTTGCCATATGATACGAGGATCGGTTGGGCAGGGCAGGCCTGCTCAACGGCCGCGTCCTGCGGAGAGTGAGTGGGTCTTTCAGGGGCATCGCTTATGTGATGGCCACGATCCGGAAGGAAATGTGGTGCAGTTTCAGTAAGCACATCAAAACTCCGACACGCGAGCGGATTCAGCCGAATAAGATATCGAAGCGCGCAGCGAGAGCTCGGAGATTCTTGTCAAGGGTCCAAAGCACGGCGTCGGAAGTCAACAGCACTGACCCAAGCAGTAGTAGATCGATGGCGCCGCAGCCCGAATCCTGAAGTTGCTCTCGCTCAATCAATGCGAGTGTTTCATCTGTGTTGGCGACGGTAGCGGAGCGCAGCTGCCTCAAGTCGCTCAATGTGCGTTCCCGCGGTGCCGGCGGCGTGCCGCACGCGATTTCAATCAAGACCATGGGATGGCAAAGCACTTGGTCGGCCGACAGCAGAGTCTGCAGGACTGGATTGGGCTTGCGGAAATGTGCAACCCAAACCGAGGTATCCGCGAGCACAAGGCTCATTGGACGTGGATCCTAGAGAGGCCTGCGGCGCGGAACTGATTTCATCCGCGGCGCCTTTCCGCCCAGCGCGGCCAGGCGTTTGCCTGCCTGGACGCGAACAAATACCTTCATAGCCTCCCGAAACAGGTCGGCCTTGTCCGTACCGGGGTCGGCAACCTCCAGGGCGCGCTGAAAGAGCTCATCGTCGATGGTCACGGTGGTTCTCACGGTCTTCTCCATAGCATCAAAACAGATGCATTATAGCATCAAAATGAGCATCAGAATTGCACCCATATGCGATGAGAGCGCCTGGATTCGCGTTATCAGTCGTGACCAATCGGGATCTATCGCCGTCTATCGCCCTCAAGCGGAAGTTTTTGGCGGTAGATCTGACGGTAAGTTCGGCGCACTCAGAAAAGGTAACATTTCAGGCGCTTATAAGTGCCGGAGACAATTGAGTGGGAGTGACTAGGCCAAGGCGCTTTCCCATTATTGCACGGTCGGCAGCAGCAGAGCCCTCAGTTTCTGGGCAAAAGTGGCAAAAACCCCCTCGGCGGAGACGCTCGAAGCTAAACAGGTTAAAAGGCAGGGGCTCCTGCGGTGAAGCTGGAGAGGGTGAGCTGCACAGCGGCGATGCCTGGGAATATAGGAGGCACGCCACCCACCAGGACCCCGATGACTTTCACGGGGTGACCGCCGTCTGGGTCCTAGGGAAGTACTCCGTGTGGGTCTCGCCGGTTCGTCCGAAATAAAGCACGCGGCGGCCCAGGAAGGAGACCAGATATGCCGCACATCCGGCACGCTTTGCCTTGTCGCAAAAGCCCTTGTAGGTGTACCCAGGCATGAGCGACTGTGCCTCGCGGATCGCGGCTTTTACTAGGTCTGCATTGAACTCAGCCGCGACTACAACGCTACTTGAATGTGTCGGCAGTTCAAGGCCCTCGCCGCCCTGCACATAGTAGGTGCCTTGACCGAGCCGCAGATCGACGAGATAGCCGTCGAAGCCAGCCGCGATTAATGTGCCGACGATCTGCGGAAAGGTCATCGTGCCGTTTTCGGCGCCTTCGAGGCATTGCCGGGCGACATCTTGATGTTTGGCATCCATGGGATCGGTTCCTTTTTGGGTTCAGTTTGTGTCAAGTCGTGGGTATGGCTTTTAATCCGTGACGTGCAACAAGGCTTTTGAGTGCACGTTCAAGCGCTGTGCGATCTTTGGTGCTCATGTCGCCAAAGAATTCGTCATCATTCTCATCTGCAAGCGCGGCGAGGATAGGGACTAGCGCTGTGCCCGCAGGTGTGAGCGCCAACGTGTGTGCACGCAGATCCTTTGTGTCGTTCTCGCGCGAGATCAATTTCTTCTTTATCAGGCGGTCAGCCAGTTTGCTGATCGCTCCGCGCGTGAGTCCGAGTCGATCAGCTGGCTGCTCGGAGCCATTGCCTTCTCGTCGTAAAGTTCATGCAGCACGACCCACTCGGCTGCCGTTACGTCCTTGTTCGCCAACTTGCGGGCGAAGGCGTAGGAAACATGATTGGAGACGAAACGCAGCCAGTATCCCAAGTGGGCGCTGAGAGGTGGAACGGGCGACTTCGACGGCATAGCTGCACTCCTAGTTGCCTAGTAAACTACATGTATATAGTTTCCTTGTCAACCAAAAGTCGGCATCGTCCCCGGAGTCCATGCGTCATCCGGGTGTGGTAGCCAAATTGTGTCATCCGTTCCAGTTCTGGCTACTGAAGACCGGCTGTCTGGCAAAGACAGTGCCGAATTTGATGCCGAACGGCCGCAAGTGACGGCAAGGCGTGGCCTATTGCGCCGCTGCTTGATTACTCATGTAGTGAATGACTATCATTCATAACATGAAGACACTCCCTAGACTCGTCGGAGCTGCCCTTTCCGAGCGTATTCGGGTTATGCCGGCGGTCGTTGTCACGGGCGCGCGACAGACCGGAAAGAGCACATTGGTGGAACACCTCATCCCTGGAGAGCGGCGTTACGCCACACTCGATGATCTCGATGTGCTCGATGCGGCCCGCCGCGACCCGGAAGTGCTTGTAGGTGGCCGGGGCCCTGTGACGCTTGACGAGGTGCAGCGTGAGCCGGAATTACTGCGCGCCGTGAAGCGCGCCATTGATCGGGACAGGACGCCTGGGCGATTTCTGCTCACTGGCTCCGCCAACCTCCTGTTGATGCGACAAGTCTCCGAATCATTGGCTGGCCGTGCCAGCTATCTTACGCTTTGGCCAATGACGCGGCGGGAGCAGCGCGGCCTCGGACGATCTGGCCGCTGGGACGAATTGTTCGCCACGCCCGATTTCGGATGGCGCGAACTGTTGGGTGACGCGGACGACACCGCCGAAGACTGGCGAATGCTTGCTCGCCGCGGTGGGTTCCCAACGCCGGCATTGGAACTCACTACGGCCTCGGCGCGACGTATCTGGTTTGACGGCTATGTGCGTACCTACCTGGAGCGCGATCTGCAGGATCTTGCATCGATCAGTGGATTGCCGGATTTCAGACGGCTTATGCGGGCCGCATGCCTGCGCATCGGTCAGCTCGTCAACCAGACCGAACTCGGCCGAGACGTGGCGCTACCGCAGCCCACCGTACACCGCTGGCTCAATCTCCTGGAAACTTCTTACCTTCTCGTGCGCTTGCCTGCCTATGCCGTGAATCGGACCAAGCGCCTCATCAAGGCGCCGAAAATCTATTGGGGAGACACGGGCATTGCGATGCATCTGGCTGAAGCTGAGGAGCCGAGCGGAGCGCACCTGGAAAATATCGTGCTACACGATCTGCTGTCCTGGCGCGATGCGCGCATAGACCGGGCGGAGTTGACCTATTGGCGCACCGCTATCGGCGAGGAAGTGGACTTCGTGATTGAGGCCGGCGGCAAGCTGCTGCCGATTGAAGTGAAATCCACTGCGCGTCCGAGGCTCTCCGATGCCACGCACTTGCGCACGTTCCGCGCTGAGTACGGCAAGAAGGCGCGTGCTGGACTGCTCCTGCACACCGGTAACGCGATTGAATGGCTGGCGCCCGATGTGCTGGCTGCACCCTGGTGGACGGTTCTATAGGAATTTGCAGAGAGGTGGCGAGCTTGCAGTCGCCCAGAATTACGGGCGAGCGCGACGAGACTGAGTCGTTCGGCATCTATCGCCGTCTCGTTCAGTAGCCTAGTTGAGAAGCGTTTGCTCGTGCGCCACGGGGGAGGTGCTCTACGTGGTATGCATTGCAGTAGTGGTTCAGCCTCGTTTCGACATCTATCGCCGTCTATCGTCCGCAAGCGTATTTATTTGGCGGTAGATCTGACGGTAAGTTCGATGTACCGGGCAAAAAACTCTTTTACTTTCAGTTATTTATGCGTGCCGGAGACAATTGAGTGGGAGTGACCAAGGCGCTTCCGCATTGTGAAGCTCGATCTCCCACGTTACGCCCGTATTTAGGGGGCAAAACTCGCAAAAACTCGACGACCCCGCCGGCGTTCGGCGCGGGTTGGTTTCTCAGACCGACTTGGGTTGCGTCGGAGCATTTTCAACGAAGCCTTACATCTGTTCTTTAATGCCGATTCGAATCAGCCACCAGTTCATTGGGTAGCTTGTGATGAAGCCGGCAACCATAGCCAACTGCATGGCACCCCAAAATTCCACGCTATCGACGGGCGCCACAGCGCCAAAACAGTGCTTGAACACGACGAACTGCAGCATCGCCATCAGGCAGTACATGCCTATTTGCCAGGCCGTTAGCGAGAGCGAGTCGGCTTTTAGGGCGGCGATGATGCCCTTTCCCGGAGAATGCTTTCGCATGGGGACGATGGCGAAATACTGAAAAATGATTCCGAATGCAAACGCGAGAAGAAAGTCGAGTATCCACACCGCATAGGTCTTTTCGGTGAAAAGCGATTGCCATCCAAGCGCCATCGCGACCGGGGGGGCGGCGAAGGCGAGCCACTCAGCAATGATATCGCCGAGCGTGCAGCCGGCGCCGCAATGCAAGGTTCCCTTCGCCACGGTTATTGGGAACGGTCGTGAGCTGCGGTGCTTGGAAGACTGGTGTCTGTCATGATTCTGTTTCGATTGATCGCCGGTTCTGCGTCCGTAGTGAAAATATAGCCAGAAGACGAAGACTGTGCCGAACAGCGCGCAAACTGGCCAGACGATGCTCATGATCGCCATATCGGACGGATGCCGCAGCACATCGATCAGGATGACGATCGCACAGAGCAATCCCAGCGCCAGCGTGGCGATGCACAGCGTATGAAGCCACTGAGGAAATATCGGCATTACTGGGCGCATTTCGAGTCAATCGTTATGCTCGCAGATATTATCTTCCTTGAATGCCAGCCATTTCCTAAAGACGTGTCGTACAAATTCGATGGTACGCGCGATCTATGCCTACACGATCTATCGCCGCCTATTGTCCCCAAGCGAATTAATTGGCGGTAGATGTGACGGTAAGTTCGTTGCGGGCTTGTGAAGATGCTGACAAGTTCAGGCGCTTATAAGTGCCGGAGACAATTGAGGGGGGAGTGACCGGGGGACAACGAAGCCCTTGAATAATGAGCGGTGACCGCTCATTATTCAAGGCATGCTTAAGCGACTCCAGCTCTTGTCGAGGCTGCGCGCTGGTCTAAAACGAGTCCTGCAGTGGCGCTGCTCGGTCCCCGTCAGTGCGGCAAAACGACACTCGCGCGGCAGCTTGCTGGCAGCTCGAAGAGCAACTACTTCTATTCTGAAAAACCCTGTTGATCTGGCTCGGCTGTCCGAGCCCCGCGATGGCGCTGGTACTGTTGCGCGGGTACCGATCGTGATTGATGAAGTGCAGCGTCATCCCGACCTCTTCCCGATTCGAAGGGTATCGCTGGACCGCAGGCCGATTCGAGCGCGTTTTCTAATTCTTGGCAGCGCATCGCCGGACTCACTGCGCCAAAGTTCCGAAACTCTGGCAGGCCGGATAGCCATTGTCGACCCGGCCGGATTCACGCTTTGAGAACGTCTACCGCCTGGATCTCAATCCATTGTGGTTGCGCGGCGGCTTTCCACGCTCTTTCCTGGCGCGCACGGAAGCTGCAAGTGCCGCATGGCGCGAGGATTTCATCCGCACGTTCCTTGAGCGCGATCTGGCTCAACTCGGGGTGCGAGTGCCTTCAGGCACGATGCGCAGGTTTTGGACCATGAGTGCGCACTACACCGGTGGCATATGGAACAGCTCGGAGATTGGTCGATCCCTGGGCGAGGCTCATACCACGGTCAGGCGCCACCTCGATGCTCTATCCGGCGCGCTTGTTGTGCGTGTGCTGGAGCCTTGGTATGAGAACGTCGGTAAGCGGTTAGTAAAGTCCCCGAAAGTTTACATTTGGGATTCCGGACTCCTGCATACGTTGCTCGGAATAGGCGATCGCCGGCAACTGGACGGCCATCCCGTCGTCGGTGGGTCGTGGGAGGGGTTCATTATCGAACAGCTTCTCTCTCTGAGTTGCCCAAGGCGAGAGCCTATTACTGGAGAACGCAGGCCGGTGCGGAACTCGATCTGCTGCTATTTCTCAAGGGGCGGCGTATTGGTATTGAAGATCAGCGGGTCGATGCACCGAAGATGACTGCGTCGATGGGGTCCGCGCTCGAGGACCTTGAGCTGAATCTGTTGCTTGGGACTCACCAGGCTCAGTGCGACAGCACGCACCGTCGAAGGTGGAAGTGATGTCGCTGGCGCAGTGTGTGGCCGAGCTGGCTTGACGATGGATGACACACGAGATTCCATGGCGGAATGGATCAGCAATCAAAAGTACCAACTTGTTTGGAAGCCGCTGATCGATTGATCCCTACTTGCATCGCACAACCGCCAAAGCGCTTCGACCCTTTCGGCATCGATCGCCGCCTATCGCCCCCAAGCGGAATGTTTTGCCGGTAGCTCTGACGGTAAGTTCGGCGTGCGCTGAGAAGAATTCTCGGGTTACCGGTGCTTAGATGTGCCAAAGACAATTGAGTGGGAGTAAGTCGTATAAGTGTATTGTTTTTAGTGAATCAATGAATTTCGCAACAATGGCCGACTGAGCCGGATTCTGACAACACTGCTGCTGCTTCAGGCAGGCTATGCGTATGTGCCGTAGAGTTCGCTTGAGAGCGAAATCGAGAACAGCAAGGAAGGCTACTACCTTGCCCTGCGTCAGATGCAGAGCATGCTGACCAGCAACACACCGGATTGGCAGCCATGGCTGCTGTTTTTTCCTTCGGGCGTTGCAGCGGCACAGGCGCCGTCTTGCCACTAAGGTTGAGCGCGGGAAATCTGCTGTCGCTTTAACCAATCTGGCCGTGAAGATTCTTGACTACGCAAGGGACCATGGGCGAGTCACGACGCGTGACATGGTGCGCGAGCATGGCGCAAGCGCAAATACGCTCAAGTCAACGTTCAGCAGCATGGTTGAGAAACGTTTGCTCGTGCGTCACGGCGGAGGTCGATCTACTTGATACGCATTGCAATAGCGCTTCCGAGATGTTTCGGCACCACCGCTGAAACGCAGCCCCCTTTCTTTAAGAGCGACTGGCACGAAGTGTTCGTAGGCCGGGGCTTCAAATCCAGCGTAAGGCCCCTGCAATAATCTCGGTCGCTCCGCTGGTCGCACACTCACCATGAGCAATCAGGAGCCGTTCCGGCTTCCATGCCAGTACGGTTTGTCGTGCCTCTCGTGTAGCGGTCCGCGAGAGAAAGCTTAGGCGCCAATCACGTGGCGTGCTTCCGTGCTGCCCGACAAGTCCATCCAGACGCATCATTAGCCCTTTCCAACCATTGGCCTCCGCTTCGGGAAAACGTTGGATTAGGTCACCGAGGATTGCAGTGCGGGACCCGCGGCGAAAGAAGACCACTTCCTCCATTGCAAATGAGCCGCGAAAGACCACTTGGTCAATGTCGGTCATCCATGAGCTGTCCGGGTGATCGCCAAGCTCAGCATCGAACTGAAGATGCTTCTTCTTGCGAGCGAGACCTGGAGGTGCGTAGAGTCGTGCATCAGGCCAGCGCTCCTTCCATTCAGCCAGAAACAGGTGATGCAATTTATTTGGCGACACGATATGCCCGACAGTTCCTATGGCCTCCACTGCAGCGGCCAGATCACTGGTCAGGGCGATAGGCGACCATACCCATGCTTTGCCCGATGGGAGTCGTGCGACGGCCATGCGAGTCGGGTACGGAAATCCGAAAAACGAGACTCTCGGTCCGTCCGCGAAATATAGATCCCGTCCAAAGGGAATGAGCATCTTCGTAGTGTATTTGCTTCACCTGGCTGCCAAAGCACTTCGACCTTTCTGGATCTATCGCCATCTATCGCAGTCAAGCGGACGTTTTTGGCGGTAGATCTGACGGTAAGTTTGTTTACCGTGACAAGAAGTTTCGTAGTTTCAGGTGCTTACAGGTGCCGGAGACAATTGAGTGGGAGTGATATGACTTTCCGGGATTTAGCGCCTCACCCGACAATTCACGATACGGATTAGCCTACGCCCTAGCGGACTTTCGTCGCGGTGAGCTTCTCCAGTCAATATTGCCCATTCGAGCCAGCCGGCACTGGCTACCGGCCAATTGATGAGAGGCGAGGAGAAATGGTATGGACGTGGCGTTCATCGGGCTTGGACAGATCAGGCTGCCGGCATGGCAGGACGACTCATCGATGCCGGACACCGGGTCACCGTCTGGAACCGGGACCGGTCCAAGTCCGAGCCTTTCAAGCGCCGTGGCGCTCGTATCGCCGATAATCCGGCGGATGCGGCACGCAGTGGGATCGTGCTCTCCATGCTCGCCAATGACGATGCGCTCGAGGCGGTAAGCTTCGGCGATTCGGGTCTCTTAGCGGCGGCCCCGAGGCTCCTTCACGTTTCCTGCAGCACGGGTTCGTGTCGCGCTGACCCAGCGACTGACCGATGCGCATGGAAAGGCCGGCCAGCGCTTTGTCTCTGCACAGGTGCTGAGGATCCCCGATGTAGCGGCGGTCGGTCGCCCTGTCGATCATCGCCGCCGGCCCCGTTTCCGACCTGGACCAAGTGCAACCGTTGTTCCGACGCGATCGGCTCAAAGACCATCCGGATGGGAGAGCGGCCGGTCATGGCCGCAGCATCGAAGGCGGCGGCGAATTTCGGAATCGCGGCGATCATCGAAACCCTCAGCGAGCAGATCCGCATCGTCGCCGCACAGGGCGTCCCAGCCAGCAAGATGGTCGAGCTGCTGGTCGCAACGGACTTTGGTAACCGCATGATTGGTGTCTACGGCCCAATGATTGCTGAACAGCGGTTCGAGCCGGCGGGCTTCCCCCTGAAGCTTGGTCGGAAGGATATCGGCCTCGCAATCATGGCCGCCACCAATGGCGGGCTTCCCCACGCGACCTGCTCGCCTCTCGCATGGACGCCATCATCGCCGCCGACGGTGGCAACCGCGACTGGGCGGCTCTGGGCCAGTAGGGCAGGGAATGGAACGCTAATTTATCGTTAATTAATTTATTAGACTTAAATGTGTAGCTACGATATAAATCTCTGCAGTTTTTTACCTTTATGGCGATCGGGATCTTTCTTCGCTGGTTACCGAGCTGCGAGATCGTCGCGGCTGCCATCACTTAGCCTTCTTGACGATGCGCACGTGAGCGACGGTCTTCGAGGGGACGTACTCGGCTACCTCGTAGCTATCAGAGAGTCCGTCCAATCCCTCAAAGATCCTTTCGCCGCTGCTCAGCAACATCGGCACCAATACGAAATGCAGCTCATCCACCAGGCCAGCCTTCAGGTACTGGCTCACTGTGGAAGCGCCCCCTCCGATGCGAACGTCCTTGCCCTTGGCCGCCGCAAAGGCCTGCTTTAGAGCGGACTCGATGCCATCGCTAAAGAAACTGAAGCTGGTGCCTCCTTCCATCTCGAAGCTCGAGTGCTTGTGATGGCTGAGCACGAAGACAGGGTGGTGATAAGGCGGGTCCGGGCCCCACCAGCCTTTCCAGTCCTCGTTGGGCCAGGGGCCGCGCTGCGGGCCGAACATGTTGCGGCCCATGATGGTGGCACCGATGTTGTCGGGAGAATGGACGAGGAAATCGTTGTCGAGGCCCTCGGCACCGCCCTCTTGACCGGTCATCTTGGTGAAGTACTTGGTAGCAAAGGCCCACTCCATCAGGCGTAAGCCGTCCTTACCGAATGGCGCATCGAGCGTTTGGCCCTTGGCGGCGGAAAATCCGTCTAACGAGATGGTGATACAACGGGCGACGAGCTTAGGCATGCTGGATCCTGGAAGCAGATGTTCAGTGTAATTGCGGAAGGCGCGCGTTGGGGGCGAGTTCCCTCGGTCGGCGCAGATGTTTTCCCAAGGCCCCCCCGCTTTTTGCACTTTTTTTTTTTTTTTTTTTTTTTTTTTTTTTTTTTTTTTTTTTTTTTTTTTTTTTTTTTTTTTTTTTTTTTTTTTTTTTTTTTTTTTTTTTTTTTTTTTTTTTCCCCCCCCCCCCCCCCCCCCCCCCCCCCCCCCCCCCCCCCCCCCCCCCCCCCCCCCCCCCCCCCCCCCCCCCCCCCCCCCCCCCCCCCCCCCCCTTTTTTTTTTTTATCGTTCGCGCTCCCCCCTCTGCCCCTTTGCGCTGCTTTTTTAGCCTCTCGACGATCACCATCACTCCCAGCGACCCTAAAGCGCCGGCAGATAAAACGCGCCCACCACGCGGATGGAGCCCAGCGGCACTCAAAAAAAAAAAAAAAAAAAAAAAAAAAAAAAAAAAAAAAAAAAAAAAAAAAAAAAAAAAAAAAAAAAAAAAAAAAAAAAAAAAAAAAAAAAAAAAAAAAAAAAAAAAAAAAAAAAAAAAAAAAAAAAAAAAAAAAAAAAAAAAAAAAAAAAAAAAAAAAAAAAAAAAAAAAAAAAAAAAAAAAAAAAAAAAAAAAAAAAAAAAAAAAAAAAAAAAAAAAAAAAAAAAAAAAAAAAAAAAAAAAAAAAAAAAAAAAAAAAAAAAAAAAAAAAAAAAAAAAAAAAAAAAAAAAAAAAAAAAAAAAAAAAAAAAAAAAAAAAAAAAAAAAAAAAAAAAAAAAAAAAAAAAAAAAAAAAAAAAAAAAAAAAAAAAAAAAAAAAAAAAAAAAAAAAAAAAAAAAAAAAAAAAAAAAAAAAAAAAAAAAAAAAAAAAAAAAAAAAAAAAAAAAAAAAAAAAAAAAAAAAAAAAAAAAAAAAAAAAAAAAAAAAAAAAAAAAAAAAAAAAAAAAAAAAAAAAAAAAAAAAAAAAAAATTGCTACGAAGGACTTGTTTCGAGAACCTCTGGCGACACTGGAGCGGTGCTATCAATCCATCGGTTTGGGAGAATTCAGCGTAGTTCGTCCGCGCCTCAGCGATTATTTTGCAAGTATTCGTGACTACCGCACCGATGACTACGCGCCATCGTCGCGAGAAAGGAAAGCCGTGACGGAGGCGTGAGGGGGCCATTGCCAGGAAGTGGGGTAGGAGACCTTCTGTTCCTGTTGACACGACCTCGAAGCACCAGCGCCTAGCTCAGGGCCGCGTACCGAAACGCGAGGCTGTTCTTGCTCGTGCCCGCTCCGCCTCAATTTCACGGTACCGAGGGTCCGCCGTAGTGACCAATGCGCTAATGAGCGCGTGGGCCGAGGCGGCAACTTCATCGACAGCGCGATCAAACGCAGCGCGGTTAGCCTGGGAGGGGCTGTTAAACCCGCTGAGCTTTCTGACGAATTGAAGCGACGCGGCTCGAATTTCCTGGTCGGTGGCCGGAGGCGCGAAATTAAAGAGGGTCTTGATGCTCCTGCACACGTCGGTCGCTCCATTAGGCTATCGAGAGACCTTTTGTACCGCGCCAGAAATTGCCGCGCAACCCGAAGGCGTCAGGACGCCTGCTGCGATGGCATTGAGACGCGCACCGCGGCAAGTTCCGTGCGCAGTTCGCGAACCTGCTGCTCGAGTGCGCTCACGCGCTCGGTGAGCGTCTTCGTGTGCGCTGCCAAGCCCGGCTCGGTGGCGCGCGTGTTCGTGCCCGGATCGCTCGGCACAACATGCACTTCGCCGCTGAATAGATGCGCGTAGCGCGAGTCGCGACGGCCCGGTTCGCGCGGCAGCTGCACGACGCGGGGGCCGGCGGGATCCTGCGCGAGGTTGTTCAGTGCAGCCTCGATCTCTGTTACATCAGAGAACGGCGCCATGCGGCTGGCCCGCGAGCGCAGCTCCCCCGGGGTCTGCGGTCCACGCAGCAGCAGCTCGCACAGTATCGCGCGCTCCTGCGCCGTGAACTGCAATGCGCTGAACTCGGTGTTGCAGAAACGCTGCTGATACTTTGGCACACGACTGCCAAACCCCGACCTCTCGATCACCAGATGCTTGCGACTCAGTGCGTCGATGAGCTCCTGCACGTCTTGGACCGTCAGCTCGAGCACCGGATCGCGATTGCTCTTCTGATTACACGCCAGCACCAGCGCATTGAGTGACAGCGGGTATTGCTCGGGCGTTGTGATCTGCTTCTCGATCAGACTGCCGATGACACGCGCCTCATGAGGCGATAATTGTGGGTTCATGGCGCATTATACGAGGCGGATCGCGATTCGCGGGCCCGGCAACGCGGAATTCGGCAAAATCGGCAGCTGAACGCCCTCGAAGCCGCAGGTACGCCGAAGACGTGGTCGATCGGGTGGGGAGATTCGGGGTGGATGCCCTGTGCGAATTCAAGCCCATCTGTACGCCGGAGTCTTTCGCGTGCGCAGGAATGGCGTCGCTTATTGCCGCGTACTGCATCGGTGTACGACCGTCCGGCATCCGACCCATGAGGCGGTCGCAGGCTTGTCCCGCAGCGGTTCCAAAGGCACCATAGAATGACGCTGGATTCTCAGGCAGCTTCTAAGGGAGTCGCTCGTGGAACATCTTTCCTACCCGAACGAGAGCATAGAATATCGCGCGGCACGAAATGCGCTGCTGGAAGCGGAGATGGCGCTGCGCGCGCAGGTGGAAGCGGTGGCCGCGCAGCGCCGTAACCTGCCGCCTGGCGGCGTGATTCCACAGGACTACGTATTTGAAAGGATCGGCGCGAACGGCATGCCGCAGCCGGTGCGCATGTCGCAGCTCTTTGGCCCGCACAATACCCTGATTCTCTACAGCTTCATGTATGGGCCCGATCGGGACAGCCCGTGCCCGGGCTGCACGCACCTGCTCGATTCAGTGGATGGGGGTGCGCGCCATGTCGGTCAGCGCGCAGCCTTCTATGTGGTGGCGAAGTCGCCGATCGCGCGGCTGGTCGCCTGGGCGCACAAGCGGGGGTGGTCCCATCTGCAGTTCGTATCGACCGCCGGCAACAGCTACGACGCCGACTACTTCGGCGACACGTCGAAATTCTCCCCAGGATTGCGCAAAGCTCACGCGTCCCCGACGGCAAGGATTGGGATGAGACGATCTACAATGTGTTCCGTCTCGATGGGGGTACCATCCGCCACTTCTGGGGCTCCGAGATGAGTTTTGCGCCGTGCGAGCCCAACCAGCATCATCGCTCCGGCGATGCCGCCAATGCGCTGTGGGGTCTGCTCGATATGACGCCCGGAGGGGCGCGGCAAATTCTTTCCCAAGCTCCAGTACGACTGATGCACGAGGCGCCATTATACCCGCATCAGCCGCGCGCTCGATCGTCGCGATATCGATGCGCTTCATCTGCATCATGGCGTTGAAGGCGCGCCTGGCCCGCCCGCGATCGGCACCGCCCAACAATCTCGTCAGCTGGCGCGGAACGATCTGCCACGACACGCCGAAGCGGTCTTTCACCCAGCCGCATTGTTCGGCTGCGGGCACCGCCGAGAGTGCATCGGTGAAGCGGTCCGCCTCGGCCTGGGTCTCGACCGGGATCTGAAACGAGATGGCCTCGTTGAACTTGAAGTGGGGGCCGCCGTTGAGGGCCGTGAATGGCCGGCCCATCAGCGTGAACTCGACCATCAGCACGGCGCCCGCCTTGCCCGCCGGGTAGTCGCCCGGGGCGCGATGCACGGCATCGACGTGACTGTTGGGGAACTGCGCCGCGTAGAAGTTGGCCGCCTCCTCGGCATTGCCGTCGAACCAGAGGCACGGGGCGATCTCGGCACCATCGAGCGGGTGGGTCATGGAAACACTCCTGGCGGGGCTTTGGGCCCATCATCGCGCTGAAAGGCGGCTCGCGGGAGCCCGCGGCTGTCAGCATGGGCCGCCGATTTATGTCGCCCGGGAGATGACACAGCGCAAACCGCGGCTGCAGATCAGCACAAAGAGCACACTGCGAGTATTCTTCATCCGTTAAATGCGCCGTTACGGATCCGGGCCGATTGGGAGGCAAACGATGAAATGGGCAGGGATGTACTTTGTTGGCTTTGTGATCCTGGTGGGCGGCGTGGTCGCGGCGCTTGTGGAAATTGGGCGTCCTGGCGCGGATCGGTACTGCCTGGACCGTAATTGGATTGGCGATCGTGATCGGCCTTGGCATCATGATTGCCGTCGCCAACAGCGGCATCAAAGAAAATATCCAGATCGACCGGAAGTAGCTTCGGCGCTCAGTGGTCGAGCCGGTTGAATCCGCCGCGTTCCAGGAACAGCCCGCGGACCCGCTCATCGCGCAGCACCAGGCCGCCCCAGATGAACATCGCGACGTAGACGCCGAACAGCACGTGCGATACCACCGGACTGCCGACGCGGACGTGAGTGGCGATGGCGCCGCCCAGATAGCCGGTGAGCACGATGGCGCCCAGCACGGCGGTGCGCGGCCACGCATACAGTAGGGTAGATACGAGCAGCACGGCGCCCAGATCTCGGGCAAACTGTCCGGTACCGGGATAACCCAGTTGCGCGTTGCTCGACAGGACCGCCGGCAGGGCGAGCAGTTTCATCACTGCATCGACCAGCAGGAACAACACGGCGAGTGAGGTGAGCGCGATGCCGATGCGGCGTCGAAGCTTTGCTGTCCTGGGCCGTGTCGCGTAGGCAAAGGTGTTGGCATTCATTGATCTTGTGTCCGATATCGCGCGTTGCGATTCGTTTATTGCCAATTGTTATGCTATGCCAATTGGCATGCCGCGTCGACGCATAGCGTTGGAGGTCACATGGAAAAACGCAGACTGGGTCAATCGGACCATTCACACGGCGCCGCTGTGCCTGGGCGGAAATGTCTTCGGCTGGACGCTGGATGAGGCCGCCTCGTTCCGGATCCTGGATGAGTTCGTGGCGGACGGGATTCGATTTTGTCGATACGGCGGACGTGTATTCCACCTGGGTGCCGGGCCACCTCGGCGGGGAATCCGAGACCATCCTTGGCAAGTGGTTTAAGCGACGCGGCAACCGCGACAACGTCATCCTGGCGACCAAGGTGGGCATGCTGATGCCGCCGGATCACAAAGGGCTGTCCCGGGGCAATATCATCCGCGCCGTGGAGGAGTCGCTGCGGCGGTTGCAGACCGACTACATCGACCTGTACCAGGCGCATATCGATGATGCAGACACGCCGCTGGAGGAGACATTGGGCGCCTTCGGCGAGTTGATCCGCCAGGGCAAAGTGCGCGCCATCGGCGCCTCCAACTACACGGCGGCGCGCCTGTCTGAGGCGTTGGATATCGCGGAACGAGGCGGCCTGCCGCGCTACGAGAGCGTGCAGCCCTTGTACAACCTCTATGACCGCTCCGAGTTTGAAGCCGAACTGGGGCCGCTGTGTGTGCAGCGCAACGTGGGCGTGATCAGCTTCTTTTCGCTCGCCGCGGGCTTTTTGAGTGGCAAATACCGCTCGCGCGCGGACCTGGCCGGCCGGGCGCGCGCACCGCGGGTCGAAAAATACCTGAACCCGCGGGGTATGGCGATTCTCGCCGCGTTGGATGAGGTCGCGGCAGCCTATGCCAGCACGCCCGCGAGTGTCGCGCTGGCCTGGTTGATGGGCCGCCCCGCTGTCACGGCGCCCATTGCCAGCGCCACAAGCTCGGAGCAGCTCGCGGCGCTGGTCGCGGCCGCGAACCTGAAGCTGGATGCAGCGTCGATCCAGCGGCTGGACCAGGCGAGCAGCTAGTCACAGCATCTCGGTCGCAATCGGCTTGCCGGTCTCCAGAAATGACTTGAGGTTCGAGAGGATCTTGGGCCAGCCGCCCGCGACCGCGACGATGACCTTGGAATTCGGTTTCGCGCTGCTGTGCGTGATGGTGAGCTTGACGATGTCGCCATTGGGCTCGAGGTCAAAGGCGCAGAGCGCGGGGCCCTCGGCCTTCAGCTCCGGCCGAAACTCGTTCTGCCAGCGCAGCACGAGGCGGCGGGGCGGATCGATCTCCAGCACCTCCCCGATGTCAGCGACGCGACCATCGGTGAAACACAGCTTCCACTCGGCGCCGCGCTGCCACTCGAGGCCATGTGCATGCCGAACCAGTATTGTTTGGCGAACTCCGGCTTGGTCAGTGCCGACCAGAGCTTCTCCGCGGTGGTGCGGATGTAAGTCACGTACACGAAGGTACTTTGGGCGGCTTCACTCATGGTCGTCTTCCTCCAGGGATTTCTTCAGCGCCGACAGCGCCCGCAGATGGCCGCGCTGGAATTTGCTTATCCAGCGCTCGGCGATGTCATTGATCGGCACGGGGTTGATGAAATGCAGTTTCTCGCGGCCTTGACGCCGCACGGCAACGAGATTGGCGTTTTCCAGTATCGACAGATGCTTGGTCACCGCCTGGCGGGTCATGTCGAGTCCTGCGCACAGATCATTCAGGGTTTGCCCATTTTGCCGATGCAGCCGATCCAGCAGGACACGACGGCTCGCATCGGCCAGGGCCCGGAAAACGTCGTCTTCCTTCATGCGGATATTATGCAACCAAATGGTTGCATGTCAAGCGAGAATAAAGGGCCTTGCATCCGCCAAGGCCCTTAAATCGCTCAGCCGTGATGGTAGGCGTTGAGCTTGTTGCCGTCGAGGTCGCGGAAATAGCACGCATAGAAGCCGCCGCCGCGGTCTCCCGGAGGGCCCTCATCCTTGGCGCCCAGGTTCATCGCGATCTTGTAGATGCGATCCACCTGCGCATTATCCTTGGCAACCAGTGCGCCCATGACACCGTTGCCGACCGTGGCACTCGTTGCCATCCGCCGGTTTAATCAGGAACACCATGGCGGAATTAGGCGCCCCCCAGGCGATGAACTTTTCCGTCTCCATGGCGCGACTGGCGCCCACTTCCTTGGCCAGCGCATCGTAAAACGTCGCGGCCCTTGCCAGATCATTGGTGCCGAGCGTCACGTATCCAAGCATGTGAATGTCCCCCCGGAGGTGTAAATGAGCCAAAAACGGTAGCACCCCGATCCGATGCGGACAAGCAGTACAATCGGCACCACTGAGTGAGCTACCGCCAGGATACGCATCGATGAACCTCCCTTCCGCAAGACAAGTGGCGCAGCGCACCCGGCGCTCGCTGTTGTCGGCGGAGTTGTGGCGGGCGCGACTGGTCGTGTGGGCGGGCGGGGCCGCGGTGGGTGGCATGGCGGTGGCCTTCGCCAAGTGCGCCGATCTGGCGCTCGCGGCGCTGCATCGCATGACGCATGCGGTGTTCTGGCTTCCCTACGTGCTCGCGCCCTTCGGCTTCGCCACCGTGAGTTTTCTGACGCGTCGATACTTCGCCGGCGCCGAGGGCAGCGGTATTCCGCAAACGATCTTCGCGCTATCCCCGGATGCCGGCGCAGTGGGCGAGCGGCTGCTGCGCGTGCGGGTGGGCATTGGGCGCATGGTGCTGGCGGTGGCGGGATTGCTGTGCGGCGGCTCCATCGGCCGCGAAGGCCCGACGGTTCATGTCGGCGCCATCATCACCCGCGCGCTTGCCCGGTTCATGCCGCACGGCGGCACCGATGCCCAGCGCCGGGTCATGATTCTTGCAGGCGGCGCCGCGGGCGTCTCGGCCGCTTTCAACACACCGCTTGCGGGCATTGTCTTCGCCATCGAGGAGCTGTCGCGCTCCTTCGAGGAGCGCGCCAGCGGCACCGCCTTGACCGCGGTCATTATCGCGGGCGTCATCGCGATCGCACTGGTCGGGGACTACACCTATTTTGGACAGCCCGGCGTGGTGAAGGTGCCGAGCGTGCTGGCCGCCACGACCCTCTCCGTGGCCATCGCCGGCGGCATTGCCGGCGGTCTGTTCAGCCGCATCACGCTCATCGGCATCACCGCCATGCCGGGGGCGCTGGGTCGCATGCGGCGCAATCGCCCGGTATTGTTCGCGTTCCTGTGTGGACTGGTGGTCGCAGGCATTGCCGCCGGGTCCGGCGGCCTGACCTACGGAACCGGCTACGATGAAGCACGCGGCATCCTCGAAGCCGGCGCGCATCTGCCCTGGTACTACGCACCGGCGCGCGCGGCCGCCACGTTGTCGGCTTTTTTCAGCGGTATTCCGGCCGGCATCCTGTCACCGTCGCTATCGGTTGGCGCAGGGCTCGGCCAGACCATGGCGGACTTCGCGCACGAGCCGAGCGCGGTGCCTTTTGCCATTCTCGGCATGTGCGGGTACCTGGCCGGGGTCACGCAGGCGCCGCTGACCTCACTGGTGATTGTCATGGAGATGACCACGCAGCACGCGATGGTGCTGCCACTCATGATCACCGCCGCCATCGGCACGGCCGTCTCGAAGCTGTTCACGCCGCCCTTGTACCAGACGCTGGCGCAGCGCTACGCCGTGCCGATCGCGCCACAGCCGGTCGCCGTGCCATCGCCACCCCCGGCGCACAACGGGCAGGATGGCGGCGCTCGCGACGAACGCTGATGCCTCAGGCCGCGCCGGCCGGAGGCGGGTATGCCGCGGGCCCTTTGAGTGTGTAGAAGGCCAGCAGCGTTGCCGTGCACAGCAGCACGGCGAGCGCGGCCACGGCCAGAGAAGTATGGATGCCGACGATGCCGCCGACCAATCCGACCGTGATACCGCTGAAGGCGCGCATGCCCAGCGAGGCCATGTTGAACAAGCCGAGCACGCGGCCGCGGATCGCGGCGGGCGCGTTCATCTGCACCAGCGTCTGCGCCATGCTGTTGAACGACAGTTCAAACATGCCCGCGACGAACAGCACGGCGAGCGCGAGGGGGTAGACATGCACCATCGCAAAGGCGCTGATGGCGAGCGCCCACGCCATGGCCAGCAACAGGGCGGTACGCGGGTTGGGTCGCAGCAGCGACAGCGATTCGAGCACGATGCCGGCCACCACCGCGCCACAGGCATCCGCCGCCAGCAGCATGAAATAGCTCAGAGCCCGGATCGCCGTGGCCCAGATCATGGGCAAATCCCGGCATCTGCGCCTGGTAGGCATTGCCGACAAAGAACGCGGCAATTGCCGCGAGGCTGGTCGCCGTGACAATGGCCCGGTCCCCGGCGATGTCACGGATGGTCTGCACGATATCCGCAAGGCCGCGTACCGCACGCTGCACCGGCGCTGCGCCGGTGCGGAAGCGCGGCCCGTACGGTGCCTTCCACAGCCACAGCAGCAGCGGCAGATAGAAGATCACGTTCAGGAAAATGCCGTGCGTCGGCCCGAGCATCAGCATGATGAGGCTGCCGACGGCCGGTCCCACCAGCACGCCGAGCGTGCGCGCGGTGGCGTTGAGGCGCACCGCGCTCGGCAGCTGCGCCGCGCCTGCGATGTCGTGCAGCAACAGCTGGCTGGAGGTCTGCCACAGCACGCCCGCGAGCCCGTGCACCGTGAGCAGGATGACGGCATCGTGCATCTGCAGGCTGTCGGTGAGAAAGAAATATCCCCAGCCGAGCGAGCAGCCCATGAACATCAGCATGCCGCACTGGATGAGCCGGCGCGGATCAAAGCGGTCGGCGAGCGCACCGGCTGCCACCGAGAAGAGCAGGAACGGCGCCCAGTGCGAGATGACCGCGAAGCCTGCGAGCGCTGGGGAGTGGAACTTCTGGAACGCCATCCAGTAGCTGATCACGTGCTCGATGTTGTCGGCCATCATGGCCAGCACGTAGGTGGTGAAGTGCGCGCGATATCCCGGCAGCTGCATGGCCGCAAACGACGGGCGTGCCGCCCGGGTCGCCTGCGGCAAAATCACTTCATGGGGCACTCTTAACCTCGGATGTCGGCGGCGGCCCGGCGCAGGATGGCGGCGATGCGCTGCTGCTCCTCGTGCGGGGCGTCCGCCTTGGCCGAGAGTGCCAGTTTCAGGTCGTAGCGGGCCACCTGAAGTTCAGGAGCGGCATCGGCCTGTGGCGTGTCACCCGCCTCCGATGCGTCATGGGGCATCTGATCAGGCTGCATGGCGCGGCGGAACCGGTGCATGCGACGCCCGATCTGCTGCAGCTGCGCCAGCAGGGTATCGAGGCTCGCGCGGTTGTCCGCCAGGTGTTGGCGGCCCGCGTCGGTCGCGTGGTAGAGCTTGCGCGTGCCCTCGTGCTCGACGCTCGCATGGCCGATCTCCTCAAGATAGGTGAGGGCCGGATAGACCATGCCGGGACTGGGGGTGTAGTAGCCGCCGGAGCGTTCCTCGACGGCCTTGATGAGCTCGTAGCCGTGACTGGGTTTCTCGGCCAGCAGGGCAAGCAGCAGCAGTTGCAGGTCGGCGGAGCCGAGCTTGCGCCCGGGACCGAAGCCGCCGCCCCGGCCGCCCGGGCCGAAGCCCTCGCCGAAGTGTGGGCCGAAGCCGAAGAAACCGCCCGGATGCCCGTGGTGACGGCCTGCATGGCGGCCGTGAGAGGGATGGAAAAAGCGCATGATGACTCCTGAAGTCAGTCTTAAGTCGCATTGTGCGATCTAATTAAGATATATCGTACGTGTGGTATGAGCCAGTGTCAAGTGACGGCGTGGCGCTTGGGCTAAGGTGCGGCCATGCCGAATGCCGATGCCGATTTCATGCGCGAGGCGCTGCTGCTGGCCAAAGCGGCGCGGCAGCGCGATGAGGTGCCCGTGGGCGCCGTGCTGGTGTTGGGGGGGCGGATCATCGCCCAGGGCAGCAATTGCCCGATTGCCAGCCATGATCCCACCGCGCATGCGGAGATCGAGGCGTTGCGCGCCGGCGGCAAGGCGCTTCGCAGCTATCGGCTCACCGATACCACGCTGTATGTGACCCTCGAGCCGTGCGCCATGTGTGCCGCCGCCATCGTGCATGCGCGGGTGCGTCGGGTCGTGTTCGGCGCCTGGGATCCGCGCGCCGGCGCCGCCGGCAGCATCGTTGATATCTTTCGGCTACCCGCGCTCAATCACCGCGTCGATGTCTTTGGCGGGGTGTTGAGCGAGGAGTGCGGCGCGCTGCTGCAGGAGTTTTTCGCGCAGCGCCGCTGATCAGGCCGCGGGCCGCCCGACCCAGGTGGCATCCGGATTGTCGGTGGCGGGGTGAACCTTCTGGGTATTCCCCGGCTGCCATTCCAGGAGCTTCAGGAAGCTTTGGATGCGATCGACGAACTGCGCAGGCTCGGCGCCGCGCGCGAAACCATGTTTGAGCCGGTCATACCAGCTTTCATCGGCGAGCAGCGGCAGCTGCTCACGCACGTCCAGCCACGAGTCCGGGTTCTTGCCGCGCATCTGCGCGAGACGCCGCGCGTCCTCGACATGTCCATAGCCCACGTTATAGGCCGCGATCGCAAGCCAGGTGCGGTCCGGCTCCGGAATATGCGCCGGCACCTTCTCCCGCACCGCCTGAAAATAGCGCGCCCCGGCCAGGATGCTCTCGTGCGCATCCGAGCGGTCCTCCACGCCCAGCGAATCGGCGGTATTGGAGGTCAGCATCATCATGCCCGAGGCGCCCATCGAGGACTCTGCTTCCGGGTCCCACTTGGACTCCTGGTAGCCGATGGCCGCGAGCAGGCGCCAGTCGACGCCGGTCTCCTGCGAGGCCTCCTCGAACCAGGCCCGGTACTGCGGCAGACGGGCGGCGAGGTCCTGATGAAACTGCCGGGTATCCTCGTACGCGAGCAGGCGATGATCCTGCAAGGGTGCGGCGAGCAGGGAACTGAGCAGTCCCGATTGCCGCGATGCTTCGATGAAGCGGTTTACCGATGCATACAGATCGGGGTCGGTGTGGCGCACCACCCATTGCACGGGGCGTGTTTCCGGCAGCGGGAACGCCGGCACCACATCCGGGTACAGGTGCCGGGCGTAAGCATATTCATTGGCATCGACCACGGCGTAGTCGCCCACGCCGTTTTGAATGTCCTGCATCGGGTCCACGGCGTACGGAGAGACCGCGGTCCAGCCCAGATTGGGGAACAGCCGGATCTTCAGCCGCCGCAGCATCTGCTCCTGGGGGCTGCCCGCCTTGACCAACAGGTCCATGGAGGCGAGGTCGGCGATGGCGGGCTGATCCTCGCCGCGGCGATAGACGACCATCTGCGGAACCTGGTCATACACCGCGGCCGCATCGCCGACCCGCGACCAGGTGCTGTCCGCCGTCAGCTGCGCGGCGGCAATGTCGGCGCGGCCGGCGGCGAGCTCGGCGCGCATCAGCGCGGGCGTCGCCACGGGGTAGATGTACAGGTCAAGGCCCTGCTGGCGCGCGAACTCCTGCGCCAGGCGAAATTCCAGTCCCTCGGTCCCGCGGGTGCCCTTGGTATAGGTGGTCGGCCCCTCGAGGGTCACCACGCGCAGTTCGCCCTTGCCGTGGACCGGATTGATCGATCGTGGCGGCGGCGAGTAGCTCGCGGCCACCAGAAACGTCGCGGCGACGGCGGCCATGACACAACGGGTGACCTGCCTGCCTTTGTAGAATCGATAGAACGAGTCCATGGTCGACAAGCGACGCATCGGGACCTCACTTCAAGCCTTCAGGTTGGGCTAGAATACCTGCCGCGGGGCCGTCTGCGTGCTGCATGAGACAAAAGTGGATCGAGTTATGTTAATTGCGCTTGCCACGGCGTAAGTCTTTGATTTCGAATGTAATTCTGCGCAGACAGAACCCCCTCGGAGAGGTGGCAGAGTGGTCGATTGTACCTGACTCGAAATCAGGCGTAGGCGCAAGCCTACCGTGGGTTCGAATCCCACCCTCTCCGCCATAGATGGGAGTGATCGATGCTCGAAGATGCCGTGACCCGGCTGACTGCAACGCCCGCGATCGCCCCCAAGGCGCTCGACTTGCGGCGCGTAGGGGCTCATCCGGACTTCTGGTACCCGCTGGCCTGGGCCGATGAGCTGAAGGCGGGCAAAACCCTCGCCCGCCGCTTTGCCGGCGAGCCCATCGTGCTGTACCGCGGCCGCAACGGGCAGGCCTACGCGCTGGAGGATCGCTGCGCGCATCGCCAGGTCCCCCTGCACCTGGGGGTCGTGTGCGACAACCAGCTCAAGTGCCACTACCACGGCTGGTCCTACAGCGGCACGGGCCAATGCGTGGACGTGCCCTATCTGGGCAAGGAGCGTCTGCCGAACGGGGTGCGCAGCTACCCGCTGCACGAGGTCGACAATCTGATCTTTGTGTTTCCCGGCGATCCGGCACTGGCGGAGGGCCGCAAACCCAAGGCCCTCGGGGCCTATGCCAACCAGGCCTACAAGACCCGGCAGCTGAACCGCGAAGTGGCCTGCCACTACACCTTCATGCACGAGAACCTGTTCGACATGAACCATCAGTTCATGCACAGAAAGCAGATGGGCTCGATCACCGCGAAGTGCCTTGGCCGCGACCATGGCGAGGACTGGGCGCAGGTGGAATACAGCTTCAGTCGCGCCGGCGGTGGCAAGTCGGCGGGCGAACGCGTCATCGTCGAGCTGACCCGCAACCGCCGCACCCAGAAGAAGGCCGACTTCTCCGATCACATGCGCATCCGCACGGACTATCCATACCAGAGCCTGAGGGTGTGGCTGGGCCGCAATACCGATTACGACCATGCCGCGCCGGTGCTGTCGGTGTGGCTGGGCTATACGCCGCTCGACGCCGAGCAGCGTACCAATCGAACCTTCGGCTACCTGTCGGTCAAGAAGCCGCCGGTGCCCGGCGTGATCCACGCGGTGTGGCCGTTCGTCACGCACTTCACCGAGAATATCTTTCGCGAGGACAAGGAAATCGTGGAGTTCGAGCAGCGCGCCTATGATGCGCAGGGCGCGGACTGGAACAACGAGGTGTTTCCACCGATCCGGGACTTGCGCACCGTGCTGGCGCGCTGCGGGAAACCGCAGTCCGAGCGAGCCTAGCGGCGCGACGGCGATTTTTCGCCGTAGGCGGCGCTGAAGGCGTCCAGGAATACCCGAGGCAGTTCGCCATCGCCGCGCGCGGCCAGGCTGCGATAGAACTCCTGGTACAGCTCCCAGTGGCGCGCGCCGCCGTCCGCGGCACCGCGGGCGCGCGGTCCGAAGCGCGACTCCAACTCCCCGGGCTCGAGCCTGGCGATGAAATCCGTGAACGCGGCCCGCAGCGCATCGAAAGTTGCCCGATCATGCGTCTTGGCGCGATCGATCATCTCGCGCAGCCATTGCACGGCATCGAGCCTGCGACTCTCGTGCTGACTTAAGATCTGCACCAAGAGGTCCTCGACCCCCGCATTTGCCAGGGAGGGCCGCGGATCATCGGTATCCGCGGCTGCCTCGATCTGCATGGGCCGCAGCATCTCCGCGCGCACGCGCTCCAGATCCTTGAGTCCCACCAATGCCTCGCGCAGCAGTTGCCCGGCCAGATGCAGCAGGCGCGACTGCAGTTCGGGCGCGAAATGATCCGCTGCAACCCCGGCGCCTTTGCAGAAGGCCGAAAGCCCGCTGTTCGCATCGGGCGGCACAGGGGGGCTCGCCGCCGTGCGCCGGTCCTGGGCCCGCGCCGCCGCACGCGCGAGTCGCTCGATGCGCCGGGCGATGGCGTGCCGCTCCGCCTCGCTTTCAGCCAGTGCAGCGCTCAGTTCGGTGGTCGAGGGGGCGCTGGCGGGGGTGCCCGAGGGCGCTGACTTATGGGCCACGCGCGGCTGGCAGGCGGCGCAACCGGCTGGCCATAGGCGTTCACCGCGAGGGCATTGTGCAGCTCCTCGGCGTCCGTGTGCAGCAGATCGTCCAGATCGAGCGATGCCCCCAGGTCGGTTTGCTCCGCCTGGCCCACGGTGGCCAGCACCTCGACGCTGTTCGCAGCGGTGTGGATGACGACGCTGCTGGTGGCGGCCACGGAACCGAAGGCGCCGGGCTGCTCATCGGGGGCTGCGGGTGCGCGGGCCTCGACCATGGCCACGACCTGGTATTCGCCGAACCGCAGGATGTCGCCATTTTGCAGGACGTGCGCGCCACGCTTGGCCACCGGGCGCTCATCATCATTGATGTAGACACCGTTGGTGCTGGTGTCCTCGAGGATGTACAGACCGTCGCGGAAGTGGATGCGGGCGTGATGCGCGGAAATGAAGCGCTGCGGGTCAGGCAGCACCCAGTCGTTGTCCGTCGAGCGGCCGATATTGCCGCCCACACTGTCGAACACCGCCGATATTGCGGTCGCCGAGCAGCCTGCGGTGATCACTTATTATGCGAAGTTGTAGCGCCAATGGCGCCCCCGTGAGGACAAATACACCCAGTCGGCCGCTATTGGCGGGTTGGGGGACATATAATCCCACCCCAAAGTACCAAGTTCACCCCCCGGGACCCATGGCAGCCAGTCACATTTTCAAAGTCCAGTTTCTGAATCAGGGCAAGGTTTACGAGGTTTATGCCAAAAAGGTCACGCATGGCACCCTCTTCGGCTTCATCGAGATGGAAGACATCGTCTTTGGCGAGCGGGCCAGCGTGGTCGTGGACCCCAACGAGGAGCGGATCAAGACGGAGTTCGACGGCGTCAAACGCAGCTTCCTGCCCATGCATTCGGTGCTGCGCATAGACGAGGTCAGAAAGCAGGGCACGGCCAAGATCATCGCCATCGAAGGGGGAAACGTCTCGGCCTTTCCCATGCCGGTCTATTCTGCTCCGGCGGGCGAGCCGCCCTCACGCAAGTAGGCTGTCACGCTGATGCTCGAGCTGGCCGGGAGGGCCGCCCTTTCAGAATTCCGTGTTGCGAAGCTGCTGGCGCGACTGCGGGCCCTCGAGCCCCGGGTCCAGGCCGTGCGCTCCTGCTATGCGCATTTCATCGACGCCGCGCCGCCCCTTGCCGAAAGCGAGCAGGCGCTGCTCGAAAAACTGCTGACCTACGGCCCCGCCGTGCCGCCCTCGACGGATGTGGTCGGCGCCGCACGTCCAGGTGCTGCTGGTCATCCCGCGTGCCGGCACCATCTCTCCGTGGTCGAGCAAGGCCACCGACATCGCCCAGGTGTGCGGCCTTGCGTGCGGTGCGCCGCATTGAACGGGGCATTCGCTACGAACTCGCGCTATCGCGAACCCCTGAATCGGCCGGCACTTGAACCGGGTGGCGGCGGCGTTGTTTGATCGCATGACCGAGATGGCGGTGGCCACCGCGGCAGAGGCGCGAGCAGCTGTTCGCCCACCACCCGCCCACTGACGTGCGCCGCATCCCGCTCAACGGCGCGCGTGCCGGCGCTCGAGGTGGCCAATGTCGAGCTCGGCCTGGCACTCGCGGCGGATGAGATCAGCTACCTGCTCGCGGCCTTCACGAAACTGGGTCGCGACCCGACGGATGCCGAACTTATGATGTTCGCGCAGGCCAACTCGGAACATTGCCGCCACAAGATCTTCAATGCGCAGTGGACCATCGATGGCGTGGCGCAGCCGAAGTCCCTGTTCGCGATGATCCGCAATACCCACGAGCGCGCGCCGCAGGGCATCTCCTCCGCCTATCGCGACAATGCCGCCGTCATGGACGGCTCGATCGGTGTGCGCTACTTCCCGGATCCCGCGGGCGTGTATCGCGGACACGTGGAGCCGGTCGACATCCTGATGAAGGTCGAGACCCACAATCACCCCACGGCGATCTCGCCGTTTCCCGGCGCCTCGACCGGCTCGGGCGGGGAGATTCGCGACGAAGGGGCGACCGGTGTCGGGGCCAAGCCCAAGGCGGGCTTGGCCGGATTTTCGGTCTCGAACCTCATGATCCCGGGCTTTGTGCAGCCCTGGGAACACAGTGTGGGCAAACCCGAGCGCATCGCCTCAGCGCTCGAGATCATGATCGAGGGTCCGCTCGGCGCCGCGGCCTTCAACAATGAATTCGGACGCGCCAACCTCTGCGGGTACTTCCGCACGTTTGAACAACAGGCACCCGGGGATGGCCCGCAGCGCAGCCGCGGCTACCACAAGCCCATCATGATCGCCGGCGGCCTGGGAAATATCCGCCGCGACCATGTTGAAAAAGGCGAAGTACCGGTGGGCGCGTTGCTGGTGGTGCTGGGCGGCCCGGCGATGCTGATCGGGCTGGGCGGCGGCGCCGCCTCCTCGATGGCGAGCGGCGCCAGCAGCGCGGATCTGGACTTCGCCTCGGTCCAGCGCGGCAATCCGGAAATCGAGCGGCGCGCCCAGGAAGTGATCGATCGATGCTGGGCGCTGGGTGCCGACAATCCCATCGCGCTCATCCACGATGTGGGTGCCGGCGGATTGTCCAATGCCGTTCCCGAAGCGGTGGCGCACAGCCGGCGCGGCGCGCGGGTGGATCTGCGCGCCATACCGAGCGGGGATCCTGGCATGTCGCCGCTTGAGATCTGGTGCAACGAGGCGCAGGAGCGCTACGTCATCGCGCTTAAGCGCGGACGGTCTTGGGCCATTTTCCGACATCGCCGCGCGCGAGCGCTGTCCCTTCGCCGTGATTGGTGAGATCAATGACAGCGGCGTGCTGGAGGTTCGGGATTCCCTGCTGGGGGTACCCCGGTCGACATGCCGATCGAGGTGCTGCTGGGCAAGACCCCGCGCATGCATCGGGATGTGGCGAGCCGGGTGGCGCCTGCCGTTGATTTTGATCCGGCCTCACTGGACCTGCGCGAAGCGATTCTGCGGGTGCTGCGCTGTCCGACGGTCGCGGACAAGACCTTCCTGATCTCCATCGGTGACCGCACCGTTGGCGGCTTGATCAGCCGTGATCAGATGGTCGGTCCGTGGCAGGTTCCGGTGAGCGATGTCGCGGTCACGGTCACGGACTATGTGGGACATGCCGGCGAGGCCATGTCCATGGGTGAGCGCGCGCCGGTGGCGGTGTTGAATGCGCCGGCCTCGGCGCGCCTCGCGGTGGCGGAGGCCGTTACCAACATTCTGGCGGCCGATGTGGCCAGTCTTGCCGACGTGCGCCTGTCGGCCAACTGGATGGCGGCCTGCGGCGAGCCGGGCGAAGATGCGGCGCTGTATGCCGCGGTGCACGCGGTGGGCGAGGAGCTGTGCCCGGCATTGGGGATCGCCATACCGGTGGGCAAAGATTCCCTGTCGATGCGAACCAACTGGCAGGACGCAGGCGTCGGCCACAGCGTCGTGGCACCCGTCTCGCTGATCGTTTCAGCCTTCGCCAGGGTGAATGACGTGCGTCGCACGCTGACGCCGGAGCTGCGCAAGGATCTGGGACCCTCATCGTTGTGGTTGATCGATCTGTCGGGGGGCAAGGCGCGCCTGGGCGGCTCGGTGCTCGCGCAGGTCCATGGACAGCTCGGTGCTGAAACGCCCGATCTGGATGATCCCAAGCTGCTGATCGCCTGGTCGAAGGCCCTGTCGAAGCTGCGGGCGGTCGGCGCGCTGCAGGCCTATCACGACCGCTCGGACGGCGGACTTGTGGTGACCTTGCTGGAGATGGCGTTCGCCGGGCACTGCGGTCTCACCATCGATACTGCGGCGTCCGGTAAATCGGCGACGCTTGCGCACCTGTTTGCCGAAGAGCCCGGTGTGGTCGTACAGGTCACCGATGCGCGCCGCAGCGAATTTCTCGAGCTGATTGACGAGCAGGGACTGCTCGCGAATACGCGGCGGGTCGGTTCGCCGCGCACCGACATGCTGATCCACATCAGCGGTGCCGGCGAAAATCTGGTGGTGCCGTGGAGCGAGCTGCGGCGCGCGTGGTCGGAGACCTCGTTTCAGATGCGCCAGTTGCGCGATGATCCCGAATGCGCAGCCGAGGAGTTCGCCGCCCAGCTTGATGTGACCGATCCGGGGCTCAGCGTGGCGTTGAGCTTTGATCCCGAGGAGGACATTGCCGCGCCATGGATCCTCAGCGGTGCGCGTCCGCGGGTTGCCATTTTGCGCGAGCAGGGCGTCAACAGTCAGGTGGAGACCGCGGCGGTGTGCGCGCAGGCGGGCTTTGAGCCGCACGATGTGCACATGACCGACATCCTCTCGGGACGGCGCAGCCTCGCGGAGTTCAAGGGTCTGGTTGCCTGCGGCGGTTTCTCGTACGGCGATGTGCTGGGCGCCGGCGAGGGCTGGGCCAAATCCATCCTTTTCAACGACCAGGCGCGCGCGCAATTCGAAACCTTCTTCGCCAGGCCAGACACCTTCACGCTCGGGTCCTGCAATGGCTGCCAGATGCTCGCGGCGCTGAAGAGCCTGATACCGGGCACGGAACTGTGGCCCAGGTTCGTCCGCAATCGCGTCGAGCAGTTCGAGGCGCGCTTTGTGCTGGTGGAGATTCTGGCGTCCCGCTCGGTGCTGCTGCGCGGCATGTCCGGATCGGTATTGCCGATTGCCGTCTCGCATGGCGAAGGCCGTGCCGAATTTGACATCGGCAGCGCAGCTCGCCCAGTGTGAACGCAGCGGGCTCATCGCCTACCGCTATGTCGCGAACGATTTGCAGCCGGCCAAGCGCTATCCGGCGAATCCAAACGGCAGTCCGCTCGCCATCGCGGCGCTCGCCAATGCCGATGGGCGGGTGACCATCACCATGCCCCACCCGGAACGATCCTACCGCAACGTGCAGAATTCCTGGGCGCCCGATGGCGCCGGGGAATGGAGTGGCTGGATGCGCATGTTCCGCAATGCGCGCGACTTTACTGCCTAAGCTTCCTCATCCATCAGCACGTTGCCACCATGGGCCGCAGACCAGCGCGCGAGCATGCGCTCGAGCTGCAGACGATCTTCGGTGGGAAACTGCTGCAGCACCTGCCCGGTCTGCGAATTGGAGATCTGGGCGACGGTGTAGCCGGAGTCCGGATCCACCTTCAGCGACAACACCCGATCGAAGCTCGCCAGATGCGCATTGATCTGCGCCAGGGCGGACTGTACGGCTTGTGGACTGGGTGGCGGGGTCACGCCAGAAATGGCCGCCCCGGCCCCTGACAGGCCGACCGGCGCCTGCGGCGAAGGCGAGTTGTCCTGGGTAGAGACGTAGTCATCCATGGAGCTCATCGCTCCCACAGCGCTTATCGAACCCGTTTCCTCGGTCATAAGGACGCTCCAGCTTGCGTACGCGGCTTATGTTCAATGCAGCCGCAGGTCTGATTCCGTTTAGCCGTCAACACTCCAGCTAACGGCAAAAAGCCGGGGAACTTTAGGGTGGGCACGCCCGCGGTGCCGCAAACGGGTGTGCGGCGCCAGATATTGTTGAATCAGTGGGGCTCTTAGCCGGCGGCGGCGCGGGTCAATGCCTGCATGCGCTGTTGTCCGGGCTGGCGGCGCGCCGCCTCATGCCGCTCCGATTCCTGCAGATAGCGTTTGCGCAGCTGCACCCGCAGGGCATCCACCGCGCGCGGTACGCGGACGATTTCATCCGTCGTCTTGCCGGCCCGCTGCAGTTCGCTGCCGAGCGCACTCATCTCCACTTCGAGGGCCAGCAGATCAAAGCGTGCCTCGGTCCAGCCCAGATACCAGTGCCAGTCGGTGTAGTACAACCAGCTGCGTTCATTGAAGGCGCGCACATGGGTCGGGTCCTGCCACGCGCCCAGCCCCATATCGTAGGGCACAACGATGTTAAAGACGCCGCCCGGCTTCAGCAGCCGCAGGATATTCGTCATGGCCGTCGTCAGATCCCCGATGTGCTCGAGCACATCGTTGGCAATGGCGCTTTCGAAACTGTTTTCTGTCAGCGTCACATTGCCGAAGCGCGCCGTCTCCAGCTGCGAGCCGATCAACGTTGGCGATGACAGGTCAAACACCGCATCCGGCCCCCAGGCCGGATTGATGTCGACATTCAGACAATCCGGACGGAAGTCCTTGCCGCTGCCCAGCTGCAGGGTAGGTGGCAGCAGCGGCGTTGCGGCCGCGGTGACCGAAGGGAGGGACGCGGCGGGTGCTGCGGGCAGTTTCAGGGCGGCTGCGAGAATCTGCTCCTCGCGGCGCATGGCAAAGATGCGCTGGCCCTGCTCACCCTGCGCGCGCCGCCGCGCCGGATCGCGCACCAGCTCCACACAGGTTTCCACCAGCCGCTCGTACGGCACGCCGCAGACCGCATCGCGCAGGTCCGGCTCCAGGAACGTCTCGGGGCCGCCCTCAGCGACCACGGCCTTACGGTTCGAGAGCAGGTAGGCGGCCCGCACCACCTCGAATATCTTGGCCTCGTAGAAATGGACGATCAGCACGACCTTGGCACGGGCGATGGCGCGGTCGCGCTCCTCACCGTAGGTACCGAAGAGCACGACGACGTTCAGGCCCCGCGCCTTCAGTTCGTCCAGAATCCGCTGCCGCCGGGGATTGAGCGAACCATAAAACAGCACATCGATCTCATCGCTTACGTGCGGCACCCGGGCCAACTCCGGCACATAACCCAAGGGCACAAACTGCACGGCTGGCGCCCCGAGGGCGCTTAAGCGCCGGACATTCTCGGTGCTGTAGTCCCAGACCGTGTGCCGCTTGAGGGCGTCGATATACGGACCCGTAAGCCAGCGCGAGTCGGCGTCCATCTGCTCGGAGTTGTAGAGGATCGCATCGGCCGGCAGCGCTTCAAGCTGCGCGGCATCGAGCATGTGGGCCCCGAGCACGATCTGGCGCGCCGGCCCATCCGGCGGATCGCGATAAAAGGATTTGACGCCGAGGCGGCGCAGTCCGAAGTGCACACACTCGGCAATTTCGGTCAGGCCTTCCGCATGCACGTAGTTGGGCGGGCGCACGTGCACGATCTGATAGGCGCTGTCCGGGGTCGCGGGGGCGCTAACTTCGCTGCGATTGGCCGCGTGGCCCGCATACCTCAGATGAGGGCTGCTCCAGATGTTGCCGTCCAGCCACGTGGGACGAATGCCGTGTCGGTGCAGCGTGATGGGCAATGACAGCTGGTCCTGGCTGCTCCACTTGATGCACTCGAGCAGCCAGTCCTTCATGGCCGCCTGCAGGGCCGGGGTATTGCGGTAAACGAAACAGCCGGCGGCCGCCAGCCAGGTATCTGCAAATCCGCTCATCGACAGGTACGAGGAAACCTGCTCGGCCATCGGCTCATTCGCATAGCGGCTGATGAGATAAGGGTCGCCCGCCGCCATGCGCTGCGTCATGAACGCGAGCTCATCGCCAAGCCGGCTGCGATCCGGATGCGGCATCAGACAAATGTCGGCATCCCCGAGCTGTTCAATCAGCCAGCCCGCAAGACCGGTGGTGGTGACGGTATAGGCGCAGTCCACCCAGGCGATCAGATCCGCATCCGGGAACCAGTCAAAACCGCACATCTTCGGCAGCTTCGATTGCAGGCGCGGGCTCAAGGACAACGGCCGCGGCGGCAGATCGCGGTCACTGAATACCCGGAACTCGACGCTCCATCCGGGCGGAACTTGCTGGGCGGGCGGATCAAAGCCGGCGTCGATGCCGGAAAGATTGGCCGAGGCAATGGCAATTTTCACGCTTCAGTACTCGTGTTCGGCGCTCAGGCGCGCTCGCTTGTGGGGTTGGACTTGCGCACCGCGTAAAGCTCCATCTGGGCGGGGTGACGCTGCGGAATGGTGAAATCGACGACCTCGAAATCACACTCGCGCAACAGCGCAATGAGCCGTTCGCGGCTGAAATTGTGGTGGTGCCCGAGTTGCGCCCAATAGGGATTGGTGGCGGCGGCATCCAGGAGCTTCCAGCTCGAGGACAGGTAGTCCGGGGCGCTCACCACCAGGACGCCCCCGACCGGCAGTATCTGCGCAGCCTTGCGCAAGGCTTCGCGCGGATGGGGGAGCTGTTGCAGCAGATCCATCATCGAGAGCACGCGCGGCGTGAGGTCAAAGCGCAGGGTCATGAAGTCATGGTGCATGGCGTTGAAACCCTGCTGCTGCAGCCGGCTGACGAGCGCCGCTTGCGTGTCAAGACCAATGGTCGCGAAGCCATAGTCCGCGGCCGTCATGACCAGCGAGCCATCACCGGCGCCGATATCGACCCAGACGGCCTTGTTCGGATCGTTCACCAGCGCCTCATAGCCGCCCAGGGCTTTCACCACCCGCTCCACCAACGGCGTCCACGCGGCGCGCTGGGCCTCGAGGGAAGCGGGCGGCAGTGACGGCGCCGCCGCCTTAGCCGCGCTCGCGATCTCAATCAGGCCCCGCTCGGTCCAATGGTGCCGGGTATGAACATGTGCGCAGGCGCTGCAGCGCAGCCACTCGATCGACGTCGGCAGCGGCTCATGCCAGACGGGATGGGCGGTGCAGTTGGCGAACCCGAGCGCGATACTCGTGCCTGCGCACAACGGACAGCCTGGATAGGCGCTCTGCAAGGCGGAGACCCGACCGACGAACGTCGGCACCGGCTCCCCTGGCGCGAGCGGCCCGCGATCCGGCACGTCGATGTGGGTGGCCGCAAGGCCGGTGCGCTGCCGCTGCACCATCAATTCAATGCCAGTCTCAAAGTCGCGCGTGAAGCGGGCGGTGTCGAAAAGCGGCGCGGTGCGGCGGTTGTCAGACACGCGGGCACGCAGCTCCTTGCGATAGGCGCCATCGGTGCCGAAGCGTTTGGCGATGCGCACCATGTCGTCTGCATCGGTGCCCACCAGTTCCGGCAGCTGCATGGCATTGAGCAAGCTTTCGCTCACGCGTGAGGCGAAATGCCTGCCGCGTGCCGTGATCACCGGGACACCGCTCCACAGGGCGTCCGAAGTCGTCGTGTGGCCGTTGCAGACCAGGGCATCCAGGACCGCATCGGCCAGCTGCAGGCGCGTCAGATGCTCCTGCGGCTGCGCGAAGGGCGCAAAGATGATCCGCGACGGATCGATGCCGGCAAGCTGCGTGTAACGGGTCAGGTTGGCCACCGCGGCCGGGCTTTGTCCCAGCAGCCACAGCACGCTGTCCGGCACCTCGCGCAATACCCGCAGCCACACCGAAAAGCTGCCGCGGTCGATCTTGTACGATTGATTGAAGGCGCCGAATACGATTTTGTCTTCCGGCAGTCCGTAGTGCGCGCGGGACGCGGGCGGCGGTGCGCTGAAGCGCTGCCGGTCATTGCACTGGTAACTGTGCGGCAGGCGGCAGAACTTCTCGGTGTAGTACGGCGCGCTGCTGTCGGGGGTGACGAACCGGTCCGAGATGATGTAGTCGATGTCGGTGCTGGCCGCACTGCCCGGGAAGCCCAGATAGGCGGCCTGCAGGGGCGCGGGATGGTAGGTCAGGACGCCGGCCCGCCCGCCACCGGTATAGAGCTTCAGGTCGAACAGGATGTCGATCCGGTCCTGCGGCAATGCGCTCGGCGGCCTGCTGATCGGTCAGCGCATGGATCGGGATGTGGTGTTCGACCGCATTCAAGAACCGCTGCCGGTATTCGGAGAGGTCCTGGTTGCTGTAGTCGTAGGCGAATACCTCGAAGCGGCGCTCGATCGTGGCCTTCGAGCAGGCCCGCCATGAGGTGCATGGTCGCGTGATTGCGAAAATCGCTCGACAGATAGCCGATGCGGATGCGGTCCGCGGCGGCGGCTGCCGGACGGGCCACGCATGATTCGGGTTTGCCAACCATGCGCGCCACGTAGGCGCGGGTCACGCCGAGGTTACAGGCCTCATCGGCGCACCAGGTGAGGTTGGTGAGCGGATACTCCTGCGGGGCGGCGAAATCCCCGCGTTCATACCAGGCGCTGATCTTGTGTTGCAGTTGCTCGATCCATTCCCACTCGCAGGTGAAGCGCGTCGGCACCAGCGCCGCGCCCACAATCCCGGGATCCTCCGGTGCCAGCGCGATGATCCTGCGGAACGCGGCAGTGGATTCCTCATACAGATCGACGGCGTGCAGCAGCAGTGCCGCGCGTGACAGGTACGTCGGGTTGCTGCTGAGGATGAGTTGTTTGCGCGCGAACTCGATGCCCTCGCCATGCCGGTTCGAGTTGAAGAGTGTCGTGATCAGCGCATCCAGCACATCTTCGCTGTCAGGGGACTCGGCGAGCGCGCGTCGCAGGCACGTCAGGGATTCCTCGACGTTGCGGCTGGTGGCGAGCAGCAGTCCTGCGATCAGCCAGTTGCGTGGCCCGGCGCCGCATTCGCCCGCATGTTTGAACGCTTCGACCGCCGCATCCAGCCGCCCCGTCAGCCGCAGCGCCTCCGCCCGCAAGGTGAGCAGCCCGGGATGGGCGGGTAGTCGGCTCAGCAGCTGATCAAGTTCGGGCAATGCCTGCGCGGCGCGCCCGCCATTGATGTCAGCTAGCAGTGTCTCCAGCGATTCTGCCGCAATCCCCATGTAATCCGTTTCAGTGTCCAGCCCGTCGTGGCTGGGGACTTTAACAATATCAATGGGTACATAATGTCAGGCCGATCACAATGTCGGCGCGCGCCGCGCGGCGTACGACGCGGGACGGCTGCCGCGACGGCTAAAAACGTGAGCCAGGTCACGTCATCGCGGCAGCTCCGACCCCGCGTTGATAACGGGGTCGGCGTTCTCGCCAGGCGATCAGACGACGGTCAGATACTGGATCTGGGTCGTCGCAAACTCGGAAGCCAGCGTCGCCACCTGCGTGTAGCTCAGCGCGGCCAGCTGCAGCGAGGTCAGCAGCTGCACCTGCGCGGTCCCGACCCCACTTAACTGCGTGGTCGTGAGCGCCGGGATGTCCTTGGTGGTGATGGCCTGCAGATCGACCGTGCTGAGCGTGTTCAGCGTCGCGCCGGCGAGACCCGTGATACCACCGGTGGAGAGCGCCGCGATCTGCGCGGTGGTGATATTGGTTCCCAGGGCGTTGACCTGCACGGAGGTGAACACCGCCAGCGCCTGCGTCGTCAGGCTCGCGAGGTTCGAGGTGCTGATGTGACCGATGGCCGTTGAAGTCAGACCCGCGGCCTGGCTCGTGCCGATCAAGCCCAGCTGCCCGGTCGAGAGGTTGCCGGCCACCGCCGCAATCTGGCTGGTGGTCAGGACATTGATCTGAGCCGTCGTCAGCGCCTGCACCTGCACACTCGACAGACCGCCGACCTGCGTGGAGGTCAGGGCCGCGATGTCCTTGGTGCTGATCGCCTGCAGGTTTACCGAGCTCAGGCTGTTCAGGGTGGCGACCGCCACTCCCGTGATGCCAGCGGTAGACAGCGCCGCGATCTGCGTGGTCGTGATGTTGGTGCCCAAGGCATTGACCTGGACCGAGGTGAACACCCCCAGCGCCTGAGTCGTGAGACTCGAGAGGTTCGTGGTGGCGATGTGACCGATGGCGGTCGAGGTCAGGCCCGAAGCCTGGCTCGTGCCGATCAAGCCCAACTGCCCGGTCGAGAGGTTGCCGGCTACCGCCGCGATCTGGGTCGTGGTCAGGGCATTGACCTGAGCGGTGGTCAGCGCCTGCACCTGCGCGCTCGAGAGGCCGCCGACCTGCGCGGAAGTCAGGGCCGCGATGTCCTTGGTGGTGATGGCCTGCAGGTCCACCGAGCTCAAGCCGTTCAGCGTGGCCGCCGTAAGACCGGTGATGCCACCCGCGGACAACACGGCGATCTGTGCTGTCGTGATGTTGGTCCCCAGGGCATTGACCTGAGCGGAGGTGAACACCGCCAGCGCCTGGGTCGTCAGGCTCGAGAGGTTCGTGGTGGCGATGTGGCCGATGGCGGTGGCGGTCAGGCCGGAAGCCTGGCTCGTGCCGATCAAACCCAACTGCCCGGTCGAGAGATTGCCGGCTACCGCGGCGATCTGGGCCGTGGTCAGCACATTGACCTGAGCGGTAGTGAGGGCCTGTACCTGCACACTGGACAGTCCGCCGACCTGTGCGGAAGTCAGGGCGGCAACGTCCTTGGTGCTGATGGTCTGCAGGTCGACGGAGCTCAAGCTGTTCAGTGTCGCAGCCGTGAGGCCGGTGATGCCGCCGGTGGAGAGCACCGCGATCTGCGTCGTCGTGATGTTGGTGCCCAGGGCATTGACCTGGACCGAGGTGAAGACGCCCAGCGCCTGGGTCGTCGAGACTCGAGAGGTTCGTGGTGGCGATGTGGCCGATGGCGGTCGAGGTCAGGCCCGAAGCCTGGCTCGTGCCGATCAAGGCGAGCTGCCCGGTCGACAGGTTGCCCGCGACCGCGGCGATCTGGGTCGTCGTCAGCACATTGACCTGAGCGGTGGTCAGCGCCTGCACCTGCACGCTCGACAGACCGCCGACCTGTGCGGAAGTCAGGGCCGCGATGTCCTTGGTGCTGATGGCCTGCAGGTTAACCGAGCTGAGACTGTTCAGCGTGGCGACCGATACGCCCTGGATGCCACCGGTGGACAGCGCCGCGATCTGCGTGGTGGTGATATTCGTGCCCAGCGCATTGACCTGGGCGGACGTGAACACGCCCAGCGCCTGGGTCGTCAGGCTCGAGAGGTTCGTCGTGGCGATGTGGCCGATGGCGCGTGGAGGTCAGGCCGGAAGCCTGTGCCGTGCCGATCAGGCCGATCTGGCCGGTGGACAGGTTGCCGGCGACCGCCGCGATCTGCGCCGTGGTCAGGGCATTGACCTGAGCGGTGGTCAGGGCCTGCACCTGCACGCTCGACAGTCCGCCCACCTGGGCAGAAGTCAGGGCGGCGATGTCCTTGGTGCTGATGGCCTGCAGGTCCACCGAGCTGATGCTGTTCAGCGTGGCCGCCGTGAGGCCCGTGATGCCACCCGTGGAGAGCACCGCAATCTGCGTGGTCGTGATGTTGGTGCCCAGGGCATTGACCTGCACCGAGGTGAAGACACCCAGCACCTGGGTCGTCAGGCTCGAGAGGTTCGCGGTGGCGATGTGGCCGATGGCGGTGGAGGTCAGACCCGCAGCCTGGGCCGTGCCGATCAGGCCCGAGCTGCCCCGTTGAGAGGTTGGCCGCAACTGCGGCGATCTGAGTGGTGGTCAGGACATTGACCTGAGCGGTGGTCAGCGCCTGTACCTGAACACTCGACAGACCACCGACCTGCGCGGAGGTCAGGGCGGCGATGTCCTTGGTGCTGATGGCCTGCAAGTTCACGGAGCTCGAAGACGTTCAGGGTGGCAACCGACACGCCCTGGATGCCACCGGTGGACAACGCCGCGATCTGCGTGGTCGTGATGTTGGTGCCCAGCGCATTGACCTGCGCGGACGTGAACACGCCCAGCGCCTGGGTCGTGAGGCTCGAAAGGTTCGTGGTGGCGATGTGACCGATGGCGGTCGAGGTCAGGCCCGAAGCCTGCGCCGTGCCGATGAGGGCCAGCTGGCCAGTGGAGAGGTTGCCGGCGACCGCGGCGACCTGGCTGGTGGTCAGCACATTGATCTGGGCAGTCGTCAGCGCCTGCACCTGCACGCTCGACAGTCCGCCTACCTGGGCGGAAGTCAGGGCGACGATGTCCTTGGTGGTGATCGCCTGCAGATCCACCGAGCTCAAGCTGTTCAGCGTGGCTGCCGTAAGGCCGGTGATGCCGCCAGTGGACAACGCAGCGATCTGCGTGGTGGTGATGTTGGTGCCCAGGGCATTGACCTGCACTGAGGTGAAGACACCCAGCGCCTGGGTCGTCAGGCTCGAGAGGTTCGTGGTGCGCGATGTGGCCGATGGCGGTGGAGGTCAGACCCGAAGCCTGGCTCGTGCCGATGAGGCCCAGCTGCCCGGTCGACAGGTTGCCGGCGACCGCCGCAATCTGGGTGGTCGTGAGGGCATTGAGCTGGGCAGTCGTCAGTGCCTGCACCTGCACACTCGACAGGCCGCCGACCTGGGTGGAGGTCAGGGCGGCGATGTCCTTGGTGCTGATGGCCTGCAGGTTCACGGAGCTCAAAGAGTTCAGGGTGGCAACGGCCACGCCCTGGATGCCACTGGTAGACAACGCCGCGATCTGCGTGGTCGTGATGTTGGTGCCCAAGGCATTGACCTGGACCGAGGTGAAGACACCCAGCGCCTGGGTCGTCAGGCTCGAGAGGTTCGTGGTGGCAATGTGGCCGATGGCGGTCGAGGTCAGACCCGAAGCCTGGCTCGTGCCGATGAGGCCCAGCTGGCCGGTCGACAGGTTGCCGGCAACCGCTGCCACCTGGCTGGTGGTCAGGGCATTGACCTGAGCGGTGGTCAGCGCCTGCACCTGGACGCTCGAGAGGCCGCCGACCTGCGTGGAGGTCAAAGCGGCGACATCCTTGGTGGTGATGGCCTGCAGATCCACGGAGCTCAAGCTGTTCAGTGTCGCGACTGCGACGCCGGTGATGCCGCCGGTGGAGAGCGCAGCGATCTGCGTGGTGGTGATGTTGGTGCCTAAGGCATTGACCTGCACCGAGGTGAAGACACCCAGCGCCTGGGTCGTGAGACTGCGAGAGGTTCGTGGTGGCGATGTGACCGATGGCGGTCGAGGTCAGGCCCGAAGCCTGTGCTCGTGCCGATGAGGCCCAGCTGGCCGGTCGACAGGTTGCCGGCAACCGCGGCGATCTGGGTCGTCGTCAGGGCATTGACCTGAGCGGTGGTCAGCGCCTGCACCTGGACGCTCGAGAGGCCGCCGACCTGAGTGGAGGTGAGGGCGGCGACGTCCTTGGTGGTGATGGCCTGCAGATCCACGGAGCTCAAAGAGTTCAGGGTGGCGACGGCCACTCCCTGGATGCCACCGGTAGACAATGCAGCGATCTGCGTGGTGGTGATATTCGTGCCCAGCGCATTGACCTGGGCGGACGTGAACACGCCCAGCGCCTGAGTCGTCAGGCTCGAGAGGTTCGTGGTGCTGATGTGGCCGATGGCCGTCGCGGTGAGGCCGGCGGCCTGGGAGGTACCGATCAGGGCGAGCTGCGAGGAGGAGAGGTTGCCGGCGATGACGGACAGCTGCGTGGTGGTGAGGGCATTGACCTGAGCCGTGCTCAGCGACTGCACCTGGACACTGGTCAGATTGCTGACCTGGGCGACGGTCAGCGCTGCCACATCCTTGGTACTGATGACGGCGATCTGCACGCTGCTGAGCGCAGCCAGGGCGCCGGTGCTGATCTGAACGATGTCCTGGGCGGTGAAGTAGGGAATCTGAGTCGTCAGAAGGCCTGCCACCTGAGCGCTGCTGAGCGCGTTGGCATCAGCCGTGGCCAACGAGGCGATCTGCGTCGTCGTCAGCGACTGAATCTGGGCTACAGACATCGACGAGATGATGGAGGTCATGACTTCCCTTTACACAATTCTAGGCGGCCTATTCGCGGTCACACCGTTACGTCACATCGAAGCCGGAATACAGGCCGCGCTTCGTCTGGCTTCCTCATCGGCACGACGGCGCGAAAGCTTGAGGCAATCCGAGAATGAACCCGGAGCAGCCTCCAAAAGAGTGATGAGAGTCACAGGGGTGCGCGCGCGCTGTCATATCGCGCCTAGCGCATCCCCGCAGGTGCACCCGCGGCTTGCGGTGGTGCGCCGGCGGCTGTGGTCGCGCGCACCTGCGGCCCGATGGCGATCCAGGCGCTGCGGATTTCGTTGAGCAGGCCCAATACTTCCCGGGCCGGGCGCGCATCACTGTCGACGTTGGCCTTCAGCAGCTGACGCATCATGTAGTCGTACAGATTGCTGAGATTCTCGGCCAGCGGGCCGCCTTCGCCGAGCTTGAGGCTGCCGCGCAGCTCCGCGAGTATGGTCACGCAGCTGTGCAGCAACTTGGCCTTGCGAGCGATTTCACGGCGTTCGATGCAGCCGGTGGCCGTGGCCAGGCGCTCGGCGCACGCATCCATCAGCATCAGGACCAGACCGTGCGGATCGGCGTCGGCGACGCCGCCGTGTACCGAGACACTGTGATAGGCCGCAAGTTTTGATCTGCCCGCGAAGCTGCTCACGTTGCCGTTCTCCAACCCATTCATGTCTGTGTGAGCTGTAACGGCGCGCCGGGGTCCAACTTGAATGGCATGCCGGAAGCCTAGGCGCTGGGCGTTCCCTGCACCGAGGGCAGGCTGGCGAAAGCTTGGGACAGGTAAGAGGAGGTGGTCTGCAGCGAAGACAGTAGCGTGTTAAGCGCCGAATACTGCTGAGTGAGGCTTGCCGTCAGGGCACCCATCTGGGCATTGAGCTGCGTCGTCTGGTCGGTCAGGGCGTTCTCCTGACTCACCAGCGACTGACCGCGGCTGGAGATCGATCCGGTGCTGCTCAGGCTTCTGGGTGATCAGCGTATTGAGCGCGGTGGCGATGCCGCCGCTGCCACTGAAGAGCTGGCTGACGGCGCTAAAGTTGGTCGCCAGCGCATTTGACAGCGTCGCGTTATTCAAGCTCAGTGTGCCGTCGCTGTTGGTGGTGATACCGACGCTCGCCAGCGAGTTGTAACTCGACGAACCGTTGTTCACCACGCTGTAAAGCGCGCTCTTGACCTGGTTCTCGATGCCCGAGAGCAGGGCGTTGCCCATCATCGGTCCCGCCGTGTCGGTGGCTGAGTCGAAGCCGCCGAGGCTCGAGAAGGATGCGGCCAAGGTGTTGTAGGCCGAGACGAAAGCACTGATGTTGCTTTCGATGGTCGTGGTATCGGAGCTGACAGAGAGCGAGGCCGCAGTATTGGCTGCCGTCTTCCCGGTCAACGTCAGGGTGACGCCGGACAATGCGGTGATCGTATTGTTGGGCTCGTGGCCGCCACGCCTGCGATACTGTATTGCGCATCCTGCGCCGCAGTCTCTACGGTGTAGTGCAGATCCGGATTGGTAGCCTGCGGATCCGGGTTCGGGTCGGGGTAAGTCAAGGCGCTCAACGCACCGCCGGAGTCAGTTTCGCTTACCTGAATGATGTTCGCGGCACCGGATCTGCGTCGAGGAGAGCAGCAGGTGCGCGCCGTCAGTGCCCTGCAGCACGGTCGCGGTGATCCCGGGTTGCCGGTGGCGGAGTTGATGGCGGCGGCGATGCCGTTGAGCGTCTAGTCACGCTCGTCGATGCTGACGCTGAAACTCGTCCCACCAAGGCTCAGCTGCAGGGTGCCCGTGCCCACGGCCACCGTGCCGCTGCTGGCAAGCTCGCCCGACAGTATCTGTTGCGCCTGAGCCAGCTGGCCGACGGTGACGCTGTATGTCCCGACCGGTGCAGCCGGCGGCCGCGGTGGCGGTGAACACCGTCGAATCGCTGGTGCTGGCCGTCTGCGTATCAAATGCGGAGGGGTATCCAGTGCGCTCAGCGATGACTGGAATGTCGCGAGCGCACTCTTCAGGGTGCCGAGCGCCGAAATCTGAGCAGTGACCGCCTGGTCTGATTGCTGATCAGGGCTTCCTGCGGTGCCTGGGTCGCCGCCACCAGCTGCGAAACCAGTGAGCTGACGTTGATGACCGAGCCGCCGGCGGCGCCGGCGCTGGAGCTGCTGGCAATGGAAACCGGCGCGGTGCTGGTTCCGGCGGCGGTATTGACGGTGCCGGAACTGTTGACACTGGCGGCGGTCATCGCACATTACCCCTTATTACAAAAAGGCGATGGGTGGGCGCCTTGCGGTACCCACCCAACCCTCGTCTGAAAACGCTTTCAGCGCTCTCGATCGCACCGTTACGGCAGCTTCTGCAACAGGGTCAGAATGTTCTGCGGAATGGTGTTGGCCTGGGCCACCATCGCGGTGCCGGCCTGCTGCAGGATCTGGGCCTTCGACAGGCTCGAGGTCGCCTGCGCGTAGTCCGTATCCACGATCGCGCTCTTGGCGCTGCTCAGGTTCGTGGCATCGGTGTTCAGACCCGTGATGGCGGCCTGGAACCGGTTCTGATAGGCGCCCAGCTGCGCACCCGTGGTGGCGAGCTGCTGCAGGGCGGCGTCGATCTGCATCAACGCCAGGTTGGAGTTGTCGACCGAGTTGACGTTGCTGCTGTCGAGCAGGCCGCCGTTGGCCTGCGTGACCTTGGCGAAGGTCGGCGTTGCGGAACTGAATCCCAGGCCTGCGACCGAGACGCCGGTATCGGCGACGCCCGTCGAATCCGTGAAGGTGCCGACCGCTATCGTCGGTGCCAGCGTGGTCATGGTGCAGCGGGATTCGTCGAGCTCAGCGAATGCCGGTGCCCGCCGAGTTGACCGTGGCAATGATGCCGCCGTCCGAGGAAGACAGCTGGTTCACCGCCGCAGGCCACCGAGGCCAGATCCGTGGCCTGCACGCCCGTGAGCGCGACGGTGCCGGTCGTATAGGTCGTGGTGCCTTCCGTCAGCGTCAGCGTGCCACTTGAGGTGGTCGCGCCGTCGGTCGGCAGGGTATAGGCGTAGGTGCCCGCGGTCGCCGCATCGTTATACAGCTGCCCGAGGTTTGAAGTCGCGGCGCTGGCAACCGATGCCACCGTGATGGTCTGGCCGGCATTGGCACCGACCTGGAAGGTCGCGCCCTGGAACGAGCCGTCGAGCAGGTTCACGCCGTTGAACTGCGTCTGCGAGGAGACGCTGTTGATGTCGGCGGCGAGCTGCTGGTACTGCGCATTCAGGTCGCTGCGGTCGCCCGCGCTGTTGGTCGCGTTCAGCGACTCGACGGCGAGGTCGCGCATCGTCTGCAGGTCGTTGGTGACCTCCGACAGCGCGCCCGAGGCGGTCTGCGTCAACGACACACCGTCGTTCGCATTCTGCGAGGCCTGGTTCAGGCCGTTGATCTGCGAGGTCATGCCCTGAGCGATGGCGTAGCCGGCAGCGTCATCCGCGGCCGTATTGACGCGCAAGCCCGAGGACAGCTGCTGCAGGGAGGTCGCCAGCTGCGCACCTGACGAAGTCAGGCTGTTCTGCGCAACCATCGAGGCGATGTTGGTATTAAGGACTAGTGACATTGTCAGAGACTCCTGAAGTTTAACTCAGGCGCCGGACACCAGTCCGTCGCGCTGCTGTGATGGCCGTCGTGGCCGCTTACGTTGTCTGAGATGGTTATCGGTGCCCGCGGCGGGAACTTGAGGGTCTTAGCGTCTAAGAACATGAACTGCGTCACGAATCACTGTATGTATTGGAACAGAGACAGCTTGGCGATCGAGGCATACGACTCCTGGGCCGCCTGCAAGGCGATCTCCTCGGTCGACAGCTGCGTGGTGGCCGCGGTGTAGTCCGTGCCCTGAATCGCGGACACCGACGCCGTCATGGTGGTCTGGTTCGCCGTGGCACTGGAGGTCGCCGCAGTGATGGCATTGATGCGCGCCCCCACCGAGGCCTGTACCACACCGAAGTTGCTGACGGCGGTGTCGATCTGTTCCAGCGCGGTGCCGACCTGGGTCGATATCTGCGCGGAGTTCAGGTTGGGATTATTCAGCGTCGTGATCAGACTTGAGATCGTACTGAAGACGCTGGAGGTACCCGCCGGCGCCACCGTGAAGGTGTCGTCCGGCCGCCGGGTTGCCGCTCACCGTGGTGCTGATGCCGTTGAAGGCGATCGCGCCCGGGCTGCGTGTAGGTTCCGCTGCTCACGGTATTGCCGGAGCTGTCGGTGACGGTGTAATCGGTCGGATCGGAGAAGGTGATGGTGTAGGTGTCGGGCACCCACTGCGAGGCGGTGACCACACTGCCAGGGCCGATGGTGGCCGTGCCGGTGTTGCCGGCGCCGACGGCGGTGGTGAACGTGCCGTTGCCGGCAGGCAGATTTCATGAAGACGTTGGCACCCGAATCGCCGCTGGAGATGCGCTGGTTCGGGCTGATCTGCACCTGATTGACGCTGGTCGAGCCATTGTAGGCCACGGAGTTTCCGGACTGCGCAAACGGCTGGGTCGTGGTGGCATCGCCGGCAAACAGGTAGTTGCCGTTGGCATCGGTGCTGTTGGCGGTGCCGACCAGCTGCTGCAGCAGCTGCTGCAGCTGGGTGGAGATGTCCTGGCGCTGCGAGGGCGTCAGGGCGGGATTGTTGGCCTGCAGCGCCAGGTCCCGCGCACTTTGCATGACGTTGGTGGCATCGGTGAGTGACTGCTCCTCGATCGTCAGATTCGAGTTGAGCGCGCTGCCGTTCGCCTGATACTGCTGGGATGCGGAGATCTGCGCGTTGAGCTGATTGACCTGCGCCATGCCGGCCGGATCATCGGCCGCATTCTGCAGCTTGATGCCGGTCGACAGTTCGGTCTGCGTCTGGGCAATCTCCGACTCCAGCGTTTGCATCTGCTGGGAGGCGTCTATTCTGAAATCCGAGGGTTGAAACTCGCATAGGGTTAGCCGTTTGTGATGGCGGTCAACAAGGTGGAGAACATCTGGCTCGAGGCCTGGATCAACTGCGCGCAGGCCTGGTAGGCCTGCTGAAACTTGACCATGTTGGCCGCTTCCTCATCCAGGTTGACGCCGGAGAGGTTACTCACCGCAGCCGTTGCCGAGGTATTGACCGACTGCTGCGCCTGCGCGTTGGCCTGGGCCTGCTGGGTCTGCGCGCCGACCTGGCTCACCAGCGAATTGGCCGCGCCCAGCAATGAGGTCGTACCGCCGTTGAGCGAATTGGCGCTCAGGGCATCGATCATGGCAAACAGGTTGGTGTTGTCGCCGCTGTTGCCGGCGTTGCTGCTGACGGTGAAGGTATCGCCGGCCGCCGGCGCACCGCTGATCGAAGTCGTCCAGCCGTTGGCGGCGATGGCGGCGCCGGGGGTGTACGTGTAGCTGGGCCCGATGCCGTTGAGCTGATACTGGGTCGGCGAGCTGAACACGATGGTGGTCGGGGTCAGCAGCGCGGGATTGGTCGGATCGGTCACGGTGGCGGCTGCCACAGTGCCGGAGCCGGTGTTGGCGGTGGCGGCGCTCGTCTGCACCGCGGCGCCGGAGGCGATCTGCGTCGGGCTCGTGAGCAGCACGCCGAAGCCGGCGGCCGCGGTCGCGGTGGGTTCCACCTCGAAGCTGTCGCCGCTCGCGGCCGAGCCATTGACCACGATCGAGACGCCGGCGGCCGTAAACGGGTTGCCGGCACTGCCATCCCCGCCCATCGGGACGGTCTGGCCGGTATTCTGGTCGAACAACTGCCAGGTGCCGCCGTTGTTGCTCAGTGTGTACGTGTCGGCGGTCAAGCGCCGAGAGGTTGGTGCGGGTGGCCGTCACCTGCGCCGTGCCGGTATTGAAGGAAGAGGGGCTCACCTGCACGGCGCCCACCGAGAACATGGGTTGTCCCTGGGTTCCCGCTGGGTCAGGCCTGCGGCCTGCTGCTGGTTGATGATGCTGGCGACGCCGACGCTCAACTGCCCGAGGGCGTTCAGAGTGGGGTCAATGACCTGGCTGCGCACCGCCAAGAGGCCGCCCAACGATCCGCCGGTCAGCGCATTGGTGCACATCCACCGTAGTGCCTGAAGTGGACACGCCCACATCGAACTGCGTCGGGTTGTACTGGTTCGGAATCGCCGACAGGGTCTGCGCCGTGCCCGAGTTGACCAGGCTTTGACCATTGCCGATGAAGACCTGCATCGTGCCGTCGCTTTGCGGGGCTGTGTTTACCGAGACGTACTGGCTCAGCTGATTGATGAGCTGATCGCGCTGATCGAGCAGGGCGTTGGGCGCGCCCGGTGCTGGTCGCCCCGGCAATCTGCGTATTGAGGTTGGCAATCGCGCCGGCCAGGGAATTGATTTCCTGGACGTTGCTGCTGATCTGACCTTCGACATTCTGATCGGCGGCCGACAGCTGGCTGGCATAACCTTGCACCGACTGGGCCAGTGACTGGGCAGAACTCAATACCGCCGTGCCACTGGCAGGAAGCGTCGGGGCGTTGGCGAGGGTCTGCAGCGAATTGCTGAAGTTCTGCAGGGAGGCCGTCAACCCCGTGCTCGAGTTGCTCAATGCATTGTCGATCGAGGCGGCCGTGGTCGCGTAACTGTTGAAGCCGGAATAGCTGCTTTGCGAGGAGCGCATCTGACCGGCCAGCAACTCGCTGTAGCTGCGGGTCACGCTGGTCACGTCGACGCCGTTGCCGAAGCTGCCGACGCTGGTGGTGACGCCCAGCTGCGGGGTGAAATTCGCCTGCTCGACGCTGTAGCCGGGCGTATCAACGTTGGCGACGTTGTTGCTGGTGACGCTCAGTGCCTTCTGAAAGGCGAGCAGCCCGGAGACGCTGGTGAAAAGTACATCAGACATTCGCAGCAACCTTTACAGCGTGCTCGTGGTCACAGTTATCGGCAGCTCAGTGCCGGACTTGAGGGCCGTGAGGCCACCAAGGGTCATGGCCAGGTGGCCGGAGATGTTGTTGGCGATGGCGCTGACCTTGCGGACATAATCGGGGTCAGTCGCGTAACCGCCGCGCTGCAGCCCGGTCGCAAAGGCGCGAGCGTCGCTGCCGGTATTGAGTGCGCCCGCGTAACGCGGATTGTTGCGCAGGATCGATACATAGTCCTGAAAGCTCTGGGTGGCGTCCGCGTACGAGCGGAACGGCGCGATCTGGCTGGTTGAGCTGTTGCCGGCCGACTTCCGTGGTCGCGGCCTGGATGCTGGGACCCTCCCAGGCGTCGGTGGCCTTGACCCCAAAGAGATTGTTGCTGGAATGACCGCTGCCATCGTGGGGCAGATTGCGGCCCCAGTTGGTTTCCAGCGCCGACTGCGCGATGAGGTTGGTCGGATCCACGCCGAGCGCTTGCGCCGGCCTGCTGCGCCTGGGGCCACATGCCCTGGATGAAATTCTGCTGCGTGGTCGCGGAGGCCGCCGGCAACGACTTACCGGCAAGGGGCGCGGCCCCGACAGCGGGCATTTTCAGACCGGCGGCGGTGCCGCTGACGCCGCTGGCGCCTGAGGCAGCGCCGGCACCGGGAACCCCGAGCCGCTGCAGCTGCCGAACCAGCATGTCTGCCAGCCCCAAGCCTCGTCCCTTGGACATCTGCAAGGCGAGCTGGTCATCGTACATGCCCTGGTACATCTTCTCCTGGTCGCTGCCGAAGATCGGATCCGTACCCACCGCTTCGCGCATGCTCTTCAGCATCATGCGGGTGAACATGCTCTCGAACTGCTGGGCGACCTTGCGCACGGCGGACGGATCGTTCTTGGCGGCGGCGCGCTTCAATGCCTGCAGCCCGGAAAAGTCCGTGTAGGTATCGGCAGAGGCCTCGGCCGGGATGGGCAGGGTGGACATGGTACTGCCGCCTCAGATGACGACCAGCTCGGCGCGCAGTGCGCCAGCTGCACGAAGCGCTTCGAGGATCGCGACCAGATCGCCGGGCGCCGCACCGACGCGGTTCACGGCGCGCACGATTTCATCCAGATTCACGCCGGCCTGGAACACGAACATGCGCGCATCGGCCTGCTGCACGTTGATGTCGCTGCGCGGGGTGACCGTCGCGGTCGTGCCCTTGGTGAAGGAATTGGGCTGGCTTACATCCTGGCGCTCAGTGATGGTGACCGACAGTGAGCCGTGAGCCACCGCAGCTGCTGTCACCTGCACATGGGAGCTGATGACCACGGTGCCGGTGCGCGAATTGATGATGACCCGGGCGGGCGCCTCGCCGGGTTCGACCTCGATGGCTTCGAGCGTTGCGAGGTAGCCGATGCGCTGATCCGGGTTGCTCGGGGCGACGACCTTGATGGAGACCGGATCGAGGGCCTCGGCCGTGCCCGAACCCAGTATCTTGTTGATGCCGGAGGCCACGCGGGCGGCGGTTGTGAAGTCCGGGGTGTTGAGGTTCAGCACCAGGAAGGCGTCATGGGCAAAGGTGGTCGGCACCTCGCGCTCGACGCTTGCGCCATTGGGGATCCGGCCGCTGCTGGGAACGTTCAAGGAGATGCGTGAGCCGTCCTTGCCGTTGACGCCAAAGCCGCTGACCACGAGGCTGCCTTGGCCGAAGGCATAGACCTCGCCGTCCAGGCCGCGCATCGGCGTCATCAGCAGCTGGCCGCCGCGCAGGCTCGAGGCATTGCCGATGGAGGCCACGGTGATATCGATGGTCTGGCCGGGCTTGGAGAAGGGCGGCAGATCGGCCGTTACCGTCACCGCGGCCACGTTCTTCAGCTGCGGGTTGGAGCCGGCCGGCATGGTGACGCCGAATTTCGCCAGCATGTTGGCGATGCTCTGGATGGTGAACGGCGCCTGCGTGGTCTGGTCGCCGGTGCCGTCCAGTCCGACGACCAGGCCGTAGCCGAACAGCTGGTTGGAGCGCACGCCGGATACCGTGGCGATGTCCTTGATGCGGTCGGCGTGCGCGGGCGTCGCGAGCCCCGCCAGCATGACGTTCAGCAGCAGCGCAGTCAGGAACGGCGTGGCGAGCCGACAGTTACGGATTGATTCAAACATCAGAATGGTGACCAGGGTGAATTGAAGAATCGTGACAGCCAGCCTTGGGCATTGGCATCGGCGAGGGCTCCCTTGCCGCCGTAGGAGATCTTGGCGTTGGCCACTTGGGAGGAGGGCACGGAGTTTTCCGGGGCAAGGTCGATCGGACGGATCACCCCGGTCATGCGTACGTATTCCTGGCCCTGATTGATGCCGATCCACTTCTCGCCCTTCACGAACAGGTTGCCGTTGGGCAGCACCTTCTCCACCGTGACGGTGATGAATCCCTGCAGGCTGTTGCTCTGCGCGCTATCGCCTTCGCCCGCGAACTTGGTGGTGTCGGCAATACTGTTGGTCGTGATCGGCACGCCGTGGATGGTGAGCGCCTTGCCCAAGAGCGTCATGCCGGGCAGCGCAACCGAGGTGGCCTTGTTGGTGTTGGTGCTGGAGCTTTTCTGAGCGGCGGTCTGCTCGTTGAGCACGATCGTGACGATGTCGCCGACATGGTGGGCGATTGGATTCTCGAACAGCGCGACCTCGCGGCCGCTTTGATAGATCGCGCCGTTGGTGGGCTTGGGCGCAGGCTCCGCAGCCCAGCTCGAGCCCATCGTCGTCCTTGGGCGGATGAGGCGTGTGGCAGGCCGCGAGCCCCAGCAGGGCCGCGCTCATCAGGAAGGCGTAGAGAATTCGCATCAATTTTCCGATTACATGTTCTGCGTGGCGTATTGCAGCATCTGGTCGGTGGTCTCCACGGCCTTCGAGTTCATCTCGTAGGCGCGCTGGGTTTCGATCATGTTGACCATCTCTTCCACGACGTTGACGTTCGAGCTTTCCACCGAACCCTGAATGATCGTGCCCAGGCCGGTGAGTCCGGGCGTGCCGGTGGTGGGTGCGCCGCTCGCGGCGGATTCGACCGCCAGGTTGCCGCCGGCATCCTGCAGACCCGCCGGATTGATGAAGTCCGCGAGCTGCAGCGTGCCGACCGTCGTCGGTGCAGTCTGTCCGGCCAGCAGCACCGTGACCGCCCCGGTGGGTGCGATCGTCACGCTCTGCGCGCCCTGCGGAATGTTGATGGCCGGTTGCACCGTGTAGCCGCTGGCATTGACCAGCTGGCCCTGGGCGTTGACCTGGAAGCTGCCGTCGCGCGTATAGGCGAGGGTGCCGTCGGGCTTGAGGATCTGGAAAAAGCCGCGGCCCTGGATCGCCATGTCGAGCGCGTTGCCGGTGTTGTCGAGGCTGCCTTGCGTAAAGCTCGGTTCCGTCGCAACGACTCGTACGCCCGTACCAAGCTGCAGTCCGGACGGATAGGTGGTCGTGTCGGAGGTCGAGCCACCCACCTGGGTGACGTTCTGGTACAGCAGATCGTTGAATACGGCGCGGCTCTTCTTGAAGCCGTTGGTATTGACGTTGGCGAGGTTGTTGGCCGTCACCGTCATCTGTGTCTGCTGCGCGTCGAGGCCGGTTTTAGCCGCCCAGAGTGCCGGTTCCATAGTGTGTTACCTCAGCTTGCCTGCAGGAGCTTGGCGGACGCACTGCTGGTGTCTTCGGCAGTGTGAAGGGCCTTGATCTGCAGGTCGAAATTTCGGGACAGTTCGATCATGTTGACCATGGAGCCGGCGAGGTCGACATTGCTGCCTTCCAGGACGCCGGAGGCCAGGGTAGTGGTGGCGTCCGCCTCAGCGGGTTGGCCGTCGCTGGTGCGGAACAGGCCATCTGCGCCGCGCGACACCGTATCGGGTGGCGGATTGACGAGTTTGATGCGCCCGATGTTGGAGATGGTCTGCGGGGTCTGACCCAGGGGCACGATGGAAATCGTGCCGTTCGGCGCAACGCTCGCGGTGGAAAACGGCGGCACGCTCACCGGACCGTTCTCCCCCAGCACCTGCAGCCCCGTGGCGGTCATCAGCTGACCATTCGGATCAACGTGCAAGTCGCCGCCGCGGGTGTAGGCCTCATTGCCCTGACTGTCCTGGACGGCGATGAAGCCCTGCCCCTGGATCGCCACGTCAAAGGGGTTGCCGGTGGTGATCTGCGAGCCCACCGAACGGTCCCAGCCGACCGAGGCGTCCGTCGCATAGACCCGCGAGGCATATCCCGGTCCGGTCACGGCACGGCTCTGAAACGCACTCAGGTCCGCCTTGAACCCGGTGGTGTTGGCGTTGGCGAGGTTGTGGCTGTTCGCCGCCTGGGCGCGCAGCGTTTCCTTCGCGCCAGACATCGCAACATAGAGCAGCTTATCCATGACGGTGGGTGTTCGCCTTTGGGATCCGTGTCACTGGGAATTACTGGCGGATGCCGATGATGGTCTGGGTGATCTGGTCTTCGGTCTGGATCATCTGCGCGTTCGCCTGGAAGGCGCGCTGCGCGGTGATCATGTCCACCAGCGAAGTCGTGGTATCCACGTTGGACTCTTCGAGTGAACCGGAGGAGATGGTGCCGAACCCTGAGCCACCGGCCACGCCCTTCACGGGTTCTCCGGAGGCATTGGTCGCTGTCCAGCTGGCATCGCCCTGCTGCGCCAGACCCTGGGGGTTGGCGAAATTCGCAATCGCGATCTGACCGAGCTGAATGGAGCGGCCATTGGTGTACTGGGCTTCGACGACGCCGGTGTTGTCGATGCTGATGCCGGTCAAGAGGCCCGTCGTATAGCCGTCCTGCTGGACCGCGGTTACGCCGAAGTTGTTGCCGTACTGCGTGACGTTGTTGAAATTGAACGTCAGGTTCATGTCCGCGGCGCCGGTCGCCGGGCGTGTAAGCCGGAAAGCTGACGATGCCGCCGGTCGGTGCGGTCAGCGCGCCGCTGGAGCTGTAATCCAGTTCCTGCGGCGTGCCCACGGCGTTGCCGTCCACATACAACTGGGCGTCCCAGGTGTTGGCCGTCGCGCCCTTGATGAAGTACAGCGAGGCGGTGTGGGCCGCGCCCAAGGAGTCATACACGGTGAGCGAGGTGGTGTTGTTGTAGCTGTTGGCATCGGTGGGGTCGAAGGTCGTATCGGGCGGCTGCGGCAGCATCCGCCGGCAGATTGGCGGTGATCGATGCCGTCGTGGTCGCGTTCGGCGCGCTGTCGCCCGAGTTCAATGACAGGTTGGACAGACCGCCGGTGTTGAAACCGCCGTTCGCCAGAGGCGGATAGACCTGCAGATTGGCGCCGCTGGCCGTCGTCACGTCACCGGAGCTGTTCACCTGAAATTCGCCGTCACGGGTGTATTCGAGCGCGCCGTTGTTGGCGGTGGTGAAGAAGCCATTGCCGCTGATCGCGAGGTCCAGGTTGTTCCCAGTGGTCTCGATGTCACCCTGTGAGAACTGCTGGGCGACTTCCGTGATGGAAGCGCCGTTACCCACGGCGGTGGAACTCACGCCGGTCTGGGTGGCGGCGAACAGGTCGCCGAACTCCGCGCGCGAGCCCTTGAAGCCCACGGTACCGACGTTGGCAAGATTGTTGGCCGTCACCGAGAGGTCCTGGTTGGCGGCGTTGAGGCCTGTGAGGGCGACATTGAATGACATGGCTTGGGTTTTCCTGGTGCTGACGTGGGTTAGGCGTTACTGAATGGTGACGACAGAACTGAGCGGTACCGTGCCGCTGTTGGTATTCAAGTCCAGCTGCTGGGTGCTGGGATCGATGGTGACGCTTTGAACCTGGCTGACGACCATCGGGGCCACCGCTTGGGAGGCGCCGTTGACCGTGGCATTGACGCTGATGGTGTACTGGCCGGCGGCGGCCGTGGTGCCGACGCTGGTGGCGCCGTTCCAGGAGAAGGGGGTCATGCCGCTGCCGGCGGGTGTGACCTGGAACGAGGTGACCGGTACGCCGCTAGAATTCGCGATGGAAACCGTGAGGCTGGTTGCCCCGGCGGGGGCATTGACGGCGCCGGAGATGGTGCCGCCGGAGGCAAGCGTCGCCGAGGTGCCGGGCGCCAGCACGGAGTGACCCAACAGGCTCGCGCCGTTGGTGACCTGCGAGGAGGACATCGCCGACTGCATGCTTTGCAGACTCGACACTTCGCTCAGGCCTTCCAGCTGGCCGAGGAACTGGCTGGGATCGGTGGGTTGCAGCGGATCCTGATTCTGCAGCTGGGTGGTGATGAGCTGCAGGAAGTCGGTTTCGTTGATCTGCATGTTCGCCGGCACGGCAGTGCTGGTGGCACCCGTGCTCGTGGACGTAGTCGCCGCGGACGACAGCAGGCTGTTGATTGCATCGGGACTGGTGGACATCAGGCGCCTCTTAAAGATGTGGTTGCCACAATGATGTGGCTATTGGCCGAGTTTCAGGGTCGCGAGCATGAGGTCCTTGGAGGTGTTCATGACCTCCACGTTGTCCTGATAGGCGCGCGATGCGGAGATCATGTCGGTCATCTCTTCGATGACGTTGACGTTGGGTGCGTAGACGTTGCCCTCGGCATTGGCCAGGGGATTGCCGGGGTCGTAGCGCATCTGTGGTGCCGCCTGGCTTTCGACGATGCCGGCGACACGGACCGTGGCTTCACTTTGGTTGTCCAGGTTCGCGGCGCCTTGCAGCTGCTGCTGGATGGCCTGGAATACCGGATGGCGTGCCTTGTAGACCGTCGACGGGTCGCCACTGACGCTGTCCGCGTTGGCGAGATTGCTGGCCACCGTATTGAGGCGCACCGACTGTGCGCTCAAGCCGGAGCCGGCGATGTCGAAGATCTTGAAGGAGGACATGATGAATTCCTTGGGATACGGGTGTTATTGGCCGGTGATCGCCGTCATGAGGTTGTGCAGGCGCATGGTCAGAAAGGTCAGCGTGGCCTGGTAGTGCACGGTGTTTTCCGCAAACGCGGCCTGCTCCTGCTGGGAGTCCACGGTGTTGCCGTCCAGTGATGGCGCCAGCGGTACGCGGTACTTCAACGCCGCGCCGCCTTCGCTGGTCGGGTTCACCGCGATGTCTTCTGGCATCGGTGGTCGTCAGCGTCACCCCCGCCTTCGGTGCACCCGCGGCTGGCGAGCGCGGTTCGAAAGTCGATGTCGCGCGCCTTGTATCCGGGCGTGTCCACGTTGGCGAGATTGTTCGCCAGCACGTCCATGCGCTGGGTCTGCACCTTCAGTGCATCAGCGTGAACGCCGAGGTATGAATCCAGTCCAATAGGCATGACTCGTAATCCGGTCCGTCAAAAAAGTGTCCTGCGGGAGAAATAGCAATACGCATGCCAGCGGGGCCAAAGGCCGGATTCGCGCGGTTTGCAGCCGAATAAGCGTGAGCCGCGTCACACGGGTGGCAAAAGCTTGCCGTTCGGTAGCGGCAAAGTGCCGTCAGCTGCCGCCTGGTGATCCTCAAACGGCAAGCTGGCGCGCCATTTGCACTGATCATCCGCATGAATCATTCAGCGACAGACAATCGACGCCAGCCCTGCACAGGCTTGCGCCGTCACGGCCGACTCCTCGCGGCCTTGGCCGCGCTCCTGAGCGCGACCTTGCCGACGCTGGGCGCCGGCACCGACACCCGTGTGATTGAAAGCGTCGGCAGCATCGAGGCGGCGGCACATTCTTATATAAGGTCGCTGGTCCCGGCGGGGGCAGCGGAGACCAGCATCACCGTTCAACCCATCGATACCCGGCTGCGCCTGGCAAAGTGCGGCTCGGCGCTGACGGCGCAGCTGCCCGCGGGCAGTAACCTCACGGCCCGCGCCACCGTCGCGGTCAGCTGTGCGGGTCCGACGCACTGGACTGTCTACGTGCCCGTCGTGGTGGAGAGCCGCATCTCGGTGCTGGTGCTGCGCCATGCCGTGTCGCAGGCTGCGCGGCTGGGAGCCGATGATGTGACGCTCGATGTGCGCCGCTCGGCGGGTACGGCTACCGCGTACTTAAGTTCGGTTGCGGAGCTCGCGGGGCGCACCGTGCGCCGTCCGCTGCCCCTGGGAACTGCACTGACCGTCGACATGTTCGGCGCCGATTTGGTGATTCACCGCGGTCAGGAGGTCACTTTGCTGGCCGGCGGACCCGACATCGAGATTCGTGCCACGGGTCGGGCGCTGATGGATGCGCCCGCCGGGGCCCGTATTCAGGTGCAGAACTTGAGCTCCCTGAACGTGGTGGAAGGGGTCGTTGAGTCTTCGGATGTGGTGCGGGTGGCCCTGTAATATGCGAACTCAGTCCTACCGTTTTGCTTGGCTTGGCAGATACTGCACGGCACAAGCGAAGGAGCAAGCAGCGTGACGACGATCCATCGTGGCCAGGACGTGAATGGCCTGGCCCACCTGGGCTCCGGGTCCACCGACAGAACGCAAGCCGCGCAGGGCCAAAGCGCGCCGCCACAGACTGCGCTGCAGCCGGCGACCACCCAGCCTGATGAAGTCGCGATAACGCCCACCGCGCAGCTGCTGGCCAAACTGGAACAGCAGATCGCAAGCCTCCCTGACGTCAATCAGAGCCGCGTGGACGCCATTCGCCAGGCGCTGGACAGCGGTTCCTACCGGGTCGATTCCGGCCGTGTGGCCGACGGCTTGCTTGGCGCGCAGAAATTTGACGCTCAGGCGGCGACACCCGCGGGCTCGGTCACGCAATCGAGCCCAGTGAAGGCCTTCGCCGATACCGCGAAAGGATGAGCATGGATCTACATACTTGCCGCGAGCACATGGGCCGCCTGATTCGGGAGGAGACGACGGCCCTGGCGGAACTGGCCGTGCTGCTCGACCGTGAATACGCGCTGATGCAGGAGAATGCGGTGGAGGAGCTGGGCGTCGCCATGCGCGCCCGGCACAAATGCGTGGCGCGGATCCTGAAAGTGGATGATGAGCGGCGCGGGCTGTGCCGCACCCTGGGGCGGCCCCATGATCTGAAAGGACTCGAAGCCCTGCTGCGCTGGTGCGATCCGCAGGGGACCTTGGCGACTGCCTGGGCGGGGTGTACGGCCGCGGCCATTAACTGCCGCAGCTTGAATGATCGCAACGGCGCCATGGCTGGTGCGCGGCTGCAGAATGTGCAGGCGCGGCTGGGCGTGCTGGTCGAGGGCCGCCGCGAGACCGTGACCTACGGTCCGCGCGGTACCTGTTCGGTGGCGGCGGGACGTCATGGCCTTCTCAAGGAAGCCTGAAGGTCCCTGAACGACCCGGTCGATGGTACATAATCGGGCGGCGTTCTTAAAAAACAGTCCTCAAGTTGCTCCGGTTGCGGCCGTTAAGGCCTGTAACAAAGGAGCCATCGCGTGTCCGGCAAGATCAGTGACGTCACCAGCAACCCGCCCGCAGCGCCATCCGGTGGTGCTGGCCCGCGTGCGCCGGTGTCTGCAGCCCCGGCCTCGGCAGGTCCAGGCGCCACTGACAATGTGCAGATCACGGACACGGCCAGCCATCTGGCGACGGCAGAGCAGGCGCTGATTGATATCCCCGTGATCAGTCAGGAACGCGTTGCCGGCATCCGCGATTCACTCGCGGCCGGCACTTACAAAATCTCCCCGGAGCGCATTGCCAGCAAACTGCTGCAGTTTGAGCGGCTATTGCCGGACGATTCGGCCGAGGCGGCCGAATCGGCTGAATCCGCTGAGTCCGCCGAGTAGTCACGCGCCAGCAGGCTGAGGCTCGCTCAGCCCCTCCCAAGATGCGTCCGCCGGTCCTAGGTCAGGGCCGTTTCCAGCTGCGCGAGCTCTTTCTTTGCCGCCTGCAGCATTTCCGCCACAGCCCTGGCGTCCAGGCCGAACCGCGCCAGGCACTTGACGTCGCGCAAGGTCGCTTCGAGAACCTCGGGCTGGCCAGCGTGGCGCGCGATGGCCACCGCCAGCATCACCACATCGGTCAGATTAGGTGCCCCGCGCGGCTCGCGGGACAGATCCTCGCTTTCGGCGATCGCGTGCACGATCTCCTCGGGCACATTCCAGTTCTCAAGCAGCGCGACGGCGACGCTCAGGTGCCAGTCACGCTCGACAATGCGGAAGGAGTTGGCATCGGCAAACAGACCGCGGTGGTTTCCTGCGCGCACTAGCAGATAGAGCCGGCCGCAGCTGTGCAATAGGCCCGCGAGCATCGCCACATCGGGGGGCACGCGGCTGTATTTCCCCGCCACCACGTAGCACAGACTGGCCACCTGGCCGGTCTGCCGGGCAAGGACATCGAGCAGCTTTTCCAGGCCGCGCAGCGCTTCGCTTTGGCTCAGAATGCGCATCGCATGGGCGTGGGTGGTGGTACGGACGGCATTCAGCCCAACGCGACTCACCGCGGTGCGCAGGTCCGTGGCGGGGCGGGCGGTGCCCAGCAGCGCTACGGAGTTGGCGAGATTCAGCAGCCGCGCCGCCAGTACCGGGTCGGCGCCGACGACGCGGGCCACCTTGTCGGCCGAGGCGCTCTCGTCCGCGAGCACATGACGGACGCGCGCAACGATCGACGGAAATCCCGGGATGTCCACGGCCCCGAGCGACAGCTCGGCCGCCAGTGCCTGGACGAACTGGAAAGCGTCCTTGCTGGTATCGGCGGCTATATCTATTTCGAATTCGGACATGACTGCATACCCAGGGTTTGCGTGATGCTAGGCCCCAAGAGCCTCCTGCAGTTCTTTGATCTCACCACGGGTTTCCTGAATGATGGTGGTGCAGATCGTGAAATCCAGCGCCAGGCGCTGGACCGCGGCGACACCCTGCATGTTCAATTCAATCGATTCGGGGTAGTCCTGGTAACTGACCATCAGGTGCGCCACGGTGAGCACATCCGACATGTCAGGCGGCCCGGTATGGCGGCGATCGAGATCCTCAAATTCACTGACTGCCTGGACGATCTCCTCGGAGATATCCCAGTTCTCAAGCAGCGCCTTGGCGACACTCACGTGCCAGTCGCGGACGATGGTGTCGTAGACGGGTTGATTGGCAAACAAGGCCGGATGTTTATGGGCGCGCGCCAGAATGTACAGCTCACCGACGCCGTGCAGCAGACCCGCCAGCAAGGCAGTATCGGGATTCAACTTGGTGAGGCGTCGGGCGACCACGTTCGCCATGGCGGCGACCGCCGTGCAGCGTTTCCACAACGCCGACATCGGCGCTTCGAGTCCCTTAAGCTCGCTGGCTTTCTTCATTTGCGTTATCGCAAAGGCAATCGCGGCACTGCGGACCATGTTCAGACCCATGCGTTGCACCGCCTTGCGCATGTCCGTGACTGCACTGCCGGTGCGGTTCACCGCCACCGAATTGGCGATCTGCAGCAAACGGGCCGCCAGCGTCGGCTCTGAGCCCACGATGCGCACGACCATGTCGAGCGTCACCGCATCGTCGGACAGGACCTTTCGCACCTTGATGGCGATATCCGGAAAACTCGGCAATTCAACCTTGCCTGAACTGAGTTCCCCGGCAAGGATCTGCACGAACTCAAAGGCGGCCTTGTTCGAATTTCCGGGCTCGGGTTGTGCAGTCGTCGCTGTCATGGGGCAGTCCTTCGCATATTCGGTCGGACAATATCAGGCCGTGCGGCTCGCGCGCGTGATGTCCATCGCAGCTACGAGACCGGTGAGCCTGGCGGCAATGGCCGACAGCGGCAGTACCAGCAGCGCCGCACCCAGCGCCACCGCCTCGCCCGGCATGCCCCATACGACGCTGCTGGCCTCGTCCTGGGCGATCGTCTGGCCGCCGCCATCGCGCATCTGCAGCAGCCCCTGCGCACCGTCGCGTCCCATGCCGGTCAGCAGCACCCCGATGGAGCGTGCGCCGGCCGCCTGCGCCACGGATTGGAACAGCACATCCACCGACGGTCGGTGGCGGTTCACGAGTGCGCCCTGATCGAGTCGGCACACGTAGCGGGCACCGTAACGCTCGACTCGCAGATGACTGTCCCCCGGCGCGACAAAGGCATGCCCGGGCAGTATCTGCTGGCCGTCGTGGGCTTCCTGCACCCGCAGGGCGCTGCTTTCGTCAAGGCGCCTGGCAAAGGCCGCGCTGAAAGCCTTGGGGATATGCTGGGTGATGACCGTGCCTGGCGCATCGGCGGGCAGGCCGCTCAGCAACTCACGGATGGCTTCGGTGCCGCCGGTGGATGCGCCAATGGCGAGGATGATATCGGTGGTGCTGATCTGCGCAGGCTGCCGTACGGCTTTCGGCAAGCTTGCGCCGCCGGCACGCTGGGCTGCGCCAGCGCTGCTGGGTGTGGTGGCACGAACGCCGATCCGTGCGGCGGCTTTGACTTTGGAGACCAGTTCCACCGCGTAGTCGCGCAGCGTGACGCCCAGGTCAATGTGCGGCTTGGGCAGAAAGTCGACAGCGCCCAGGGCGAGGGCTTCCAGGGTCACCTCCGCCCCGCGCTCGGTGAGGGACGACACCATGACCACGGGCATCGGCCGCAGACGCATCAAGTTACGCAGAAACGTCAGGCCGTCCATGCGCGGCATTTCCACATCCAGGGTCAACACGTCGGGATTGAGCCGGCGGATCATCTCGCGCGCCACGTGGGCATCGCCGGCGCAGCCGACCACCTCGATGCCGGAGTCCGCGCTCAGGATCTCGGTCATGATCTGGCGCGCATAGGCCGAGTCGTCGATGATCAGGACCCGCACTCTCGCCACCGTGGTGCTCAAGCCGGTCACTTGAAGATCTCCACGTGCCCCTCGTCCGGTTCCTCGCGCAGGTGCTCGAGGTAGTAAAGCTCGCGGTCGGCAATGCTGCGGTTCTCGATCGGCGGCAGCTTCATCACCCGTGCGCGACCGGTGGCGGGAAAATACACCAGCTTGCGAGGTTGCGTTCCGCCCAGATCCTGCGCCGACAGGCGCATACCCTCGGTTCGCGACCAGGAGTGGATGAAGGCGATGTTGCGCGCCCCGACATCGATCATCGATTTGAGAATGCGGCCGCCGCCGAACACCTTCAGCTCCAGGCGCGGACGCTGTCCGCCGTGGCGGGCGAGATGATTGATCAGCGACTCCATGGCGAAGCAGCCGTAGCGATTGATCTGGTTGAAGCCCGAATCCGGGCTCACCTTGAAGCCTTCTCCCCGCTCCGGCAACATGAAATGGTTCATGCCGCCCAGTCCCGTCTGCGGATCGCGGATACAGGCGGAAATGCACGAGCCCAGCACGGTCACGATGGCCTCGTCGTGGCGTGTGACATAGCACTCTCCGGGCAGCAGCTTCACGGTCCAACGTGAGGTGTCGCGTTCCCAGAAGCGCTGCGCCTGGTCGAAGCCGGGCAGCCCAGCGGGGGCCACGCTTCCCGGGGGCATCACCACGGCCTGTTCGGTTTCGCCTAGCATGTCAGCGCCGTAGGTAAGTCGTGCGGCCAATGGATTCATAGTCGGTGCTGACACTGAGCAGGCTCTCCGAATGTCCCAGGTACATGAGGTCACCCGGGCGCTGCAACGGTGCTATGCGGCTGAAGAGGTCGCGCTGAGTTTCCCGATCGAAGTAGATCACCGTGTTGCGGCAGAAGATGACATCCAGCGGACCTTTCATCGGCAGAGGCTGCGTCAGATTCAGTTGTTTGAACATCACCATGCGCCGTACTTCCGGACGTACGATGTAGAGGCTGGTGCCGCGTTCCTTGTGCTCGGTGAAAAATCGCCGCAGCCGGCCGTCTGACAGCCCCTTAACCCGATCGGCGCGATACCGCCCGTTTGCGGCCGTTGCGAGCACGTCCGAGTCCAGGTCGGTCGCCAGGATCCGTACGTCCCACTCAAGCACCTCCGGCAGCGCCTCCAGCAGCGTCATGGCAATCGAGTAGGGTTCCTCGCCAGTCGAGCAGCCGGCGGACCAGATCCGCAGTCGCCGCTGGCCCGGCCGTTCGCGGTGTGCCGGCAGGACTTGATCACGCAGATGTTCGAAATGGTGTGCTTCGCGGAAGAACGCGGTCAGATTAGTGGTGATGGCATTGCACATGCGCATCTGCTCATCCAGATCCGCGGCAACGATCTGCCGGTATTCGCGGAACGTCCTCACCTCCAGCGCCCGCAGCCGCACCGCCAGCCGCCCATACACAAGTTCCCGTTTCTGCAGCGTGAGGTTGATGCCCGTGAGCGATTTCACCAGGGAGCTGATGGCCGCGAAGTCCTCGTCATCGTAGGCGAATTCACGAATTCTGGCGCTGCCATCGAGGGCGCGGAATCCGCCTGATTTGTCCGGCGCCGTCGCGCCAGATGTGTTCGGGTTCCGTGTCTCAAGAGGTGGCATGGGCATCATTCCTTAGCTGTGCCGCGCTTTGAAACGGCGCACCTGCTCATTGAACTGTGCGGCCACGCTCGCCAGCGTATTCAGGGCGAGATCTTTTTGCCTTTCCCCGGCAATGACACTGATGCGGTTGCGGCGCTGCTCAAATTCAAGGCACTGGGTGTAGTCGCTGACATCGGCGTTGTACTGCTTGAGCGTGCGCATGGCTGCGACCATTTCCTGCTCGGTTGCCGCGCTGCCGTCCGGAACCCGGCTGGGCGCCGCGGGCAGCACGCATTCGGCGCCGGCTGACACCGAATACCACAACGCGGCGGTCAGTACCGGCATCGCGATTGTCCACCGAACTTTCTTGGCAGCATGCATGGCGTGATCTGCGGATCAGTTCAGCAGTTCAGCGACGGCGTCGATCAGTCGCTTTGGGTTGAACGGTTTGACGACCCACGCGGTGGCACCCGCCTCGCGACCGGCGCGCTTGATTTCCGTCGTGGCCTCGGTCGTCAGTGCGATCATCGGCAACGAGCCGTAGGCCGGCAGCTGTCGCAGATTGCGAATCAACGCCAGGCCGTCCATGACCGGCATATTGAGGTCCGTGATCACCATGTCGAAGACCTGAGTTGCGGCGACCCGCAACGCCTCCTCGCCATTGGCGGCCTGCGAAACCTCGTGCCCGGCCTCGACGAGGGTCGCCTTGACCATCTGGCGCATTACCGGGGAATCATCTACTGCCAGAATCCGGGCCATGATGGCCTCCTATGCATGGACACGCCGTTGATATTGGGCAAGCTGTACATCAGAACTCCTTCCAGTCCGTTTCGTCCGCGACTTTGGTGAACCGCGATTGCGGTGGGGCGGGATTCGCCGACGCCGGACGCCCGGAGCGGTGCGCGGACCAGGGCCGGGCGGTGCCGCGGCGTTCCGCCACCCGGGCCGCGGCGGCCGTGCTGGCGGCGGCTGCGGCGTAGTGCGCGCTCGCCTGTACGGCGGCCGACTCAAGCTTCGGATCCATCGCCTCATCCAGTTGATACCGCCCCATCATGGCGTTGAGCACACCGGCTCTTTGCGCCATGGTCTGGGACGCCGCCGCGGCCTGCGCCACGAGCGTGCCATTGGTCTGCGTGAACTCATCCATCTGCAGCACCGACTTCTTGATCTGCTCGATACCCTGGGACTGCTCCCGGGAGGCGCCCGCAATCTCCGCCACCAGGCCAGACACCGTCTTGATGGAGGCGACGATCTGCCCGAGGGTCTCGCCCGAGCGGGTCACCAGCTCGGAACCGTCGTTGACCTTGCGCACCGAGTCTTGGATGAGCGCCTTGATTTCGCGCGCCGCGGTGGCCGACCGGCCGGCGAGATTGCGCACTTCGCTCGCCACCACCGCAAAGCCGCGCCCGTGTTCGCCGGCGCGCGCGGCCTCGACAGCCGCATTGAGCGCCAAAAGGTTGGTCTGAAAGGCAATCTCGTCGATGACGCCGATGATGTCGGCGATGCGCCGTGACGCATCGTTGATGTCGGACATGGCGCGCACCGCCTGCGCCACCACGCCGCCGCCGTTCTCAGCCTGGTCACTGGCGGTGGTCGCCAGCGCACTGGCGCGGCCGGCGCTCTCGGCATTTTGATGCACGGTCGCGGTAATCCGCTCCACCGAGGCCGCGGTCGTCTCGAGCGACGCGGTCTGCTGCACGGTACGCTCGGACAGGTTCACGTTACCCTGCGAAATGCCCTCGGCGCCGCTATAGACGTCCCGGGCCGCGAGTTTCACGGTAGCGACGATTTCGGCAATGTTATCGGCGAGCTGATTGACCGAGCGGGAGAGCACTTCGAAGAACCCGCTCTTGCCCTCCAGCGGCAGACGCTGGGTGAGGTCACCGGCGATCACGGCCTGCAGCATGTTCTGCATCTGGCTCTCGACCGCAACCTCGAGGGTGCGGTCGGCCCATTCCATGACGGTGCCGATGCGCTGGCCATCACGCCCCATGACGGCACTCACGACGATACGAAAGGCGCAGTCGCCCAGTTTCAGCTCTTGCACCTGGCCGTCGCTCAGCTGCTGCGCGAGCCCGCGCTCGTGGGCCGGTTCGCAGACCAAGGCGTCCAGACTGGATCCGAGCAGGTTGGCTGGCGCGAAGCCGGGCAGCGATCGAGAAATCTGGCCCTGCGTGCGCTCGAACATCGCCTTGCCGATATCATTGATGTAGATGATGGTCACGGGACGCATCCGCCAGGATCACGCTGGTGGAGACCCGATCCAGAGCCTGGCGGATTCGCGCGTTCTCCGCCGCGACGCCCCGCTCGGTTGCGATCTGCAGTCGCAGCTTGTCCTGCATGCTGCGCAAGCCCGCCAGGACCTGGCCCGCCTCATCCGCGCCGCCGTCGGGGATGGTGCTGTCGTAGCGACCGTCGGCAATCTCACGGAATACGGCCGCCGCACGCCCGAGCGAGCTGCGCAGCCCCGAGGCGATCGCCCAGCTGATCAGCAGCGCAACGCCCAGCGCGCCGGCTGCCACCGCGATTGCGAGATTACGCGCGGTCGTCTTGCTCGACGCGCGGCCCTGCAGCGCGGTTTGCATGCTGTGCATAACTTGAGTCGGACAGCACCTGCAGGGCACCGACCACCGGTGTGCCCGCTGCGTACACTTCCGCAGCGCTGATGCTGATCTTTTGCGCGTTCAATATCCGCGTCTGGGCCATGCGCCGGTACCCGGCCATCTGTAGTTGTGCCGCAGCCAGCAGCGGCTGCATGTCCGGCTGGGCAACCAGCTGCTGCGTCATCTCATCCAGGTTCTGCTGGATCTCGCCAAGGTAGATCTGGATGGCGGTACGGTCATCGCCGCCCAGGTAGCCCTTGACGGCAACGTCCATGGAGTGCTGGTTCACGTTCGAAAACGCAATGACGGCCTGGGCCACATTGCGGGTCGCGGCGATGATCAGGTCATCGGTGAATTCATCCGGATCCAGATCCATCTGCGATGCCTTGGTGACGCGCGCCATGAGCGTGGTGAGGTCATGGATCATCACGTCGTGATCGGCGAGGTTCTGCTCCGGGGTCGTGCTGGCAGCACCGGATTGGATCTTGCGCCACTGCGCCGTCACTTCGTGCCACGAAGGGGTGGTGCCAAACCGCCCGCCGAGCTCGGTGTCCAGGGCATTCAACTGCTCGATCTGTTTTTCAATGTATGCCTCTAGCCGCACGCTCTCGGCGCGCCCGGCGGTGTCCCCGCTTAAGAGGGCGTTGCTGACGGTGCGATGACGAGTCACGCGGGCGAGCAGCGAGCCTGCAGACTGCATGTAGCGGGCGCCTTGCAGCTCGTTGCGCGCGGTGCCCACATCCCGGTTGGATTGCGGCAGGTAAAAGGCCGCCAACAGCACAGCCGGCAGCGCCATCGCGGCGATCAGCAGCGCGAATTTCTGCCGCAGGTGCATTTGGCGAAGTAGATTCATGATGCTGTCATGCTCAGGCGGCCTGCGTGGCGCCGGCAGATGCCGCAGCGGCGAATTCCTTGCCGATCAGCAGCTCCACATCCAGCAGGACCACCATGCGGCCACTGACCGGAATCAGACCGCGAATGTAGGCGCCGCTCGCGGCGGCGCCCAGGTCCGGCGCCGGCTTAACGTCATGCGCGGTGATGTCAATCACGTCCGAGACGCCGTCCACGACCATGCCGAATTCGCGTGCGCCCTTCGCGGACATCACTGACACCACGATAATCACGGTGATCGGTGTGTACTGCACGTTGGTACTGCCGAACTTCAGTCGCAGGTCCAGGACCGGCACGATGGAGCCGCGCAGATTGAGGACGCCGAGCACATCGGCCGGCGCCTGCGGCAGCCGGGTGACCGGTGTCCAGCCGCGAATCTCCTGCACGCAGGGGATGTCGATGCCGTAGGTGGCATCGCCGATGACAAACGTCAGGACCTGGTTTACCGCGGCGGCGGCGGTTGGGGGGTTGGACGGACTGGGCATGATCGAGATCTCCAGCAAAGGGCGGCTAGGCCGCCACTCGAAGCGAGGCGTTGCGGATCAGGTCTGGCACGTCCAGGATCAGCGCGACCGAACCATCGCCGAGGATGGTTGCGGCCGAGATTCCGGAGACGCGGCCGTAGTGGGTTTCCAGCGACTTGATCACCACCTGCTGCTGGCCCACCAGGTCATCGACAAACAGGCCGACGCGCCGACCTGCGCCTTCCACGACCACGACCAGCCCCTCATGCAGGGCGCGGGCGCGCGGCGTCAGATCGAAGATCTTGTTGAGCCGGATGATGGGCAGGTATTCATCGCGGAAGGCGAAGACTTCGCGGCCCTCGGCAATGCTGGTCACCTGAGTGGGAGCCAGACGCAGCGACTCGATGGTGGACATCATCGGCAGGATGTAGATCTGGTCGCCCACCGCCACCGACAGGCCATCCACAATCGCAAGCGTCAGCGGCAGGGTGATCAGGAATCTGGAACCTTGTCCGCGCGTGCTGTACACCTCGATCTTGCCGCCCAGATCAGTCACATTGCGCCGGACCACATCCATGCCGACGCCGCGCCCGGAGAGGTCGGTAGTGACCTCCGCGGTGGAGAATCCCGGCAGGAAGATCAGCTGCTGGATTTCAGCCTCGCTGAGCTTGTCATCCGCGTCGACCAGGCCGGCGGCGCGCGCCTTGGCCAGAATCCGCTCGCAGTTGAGGCCGCCGCCGTCATCACCGACCTCGATGTCGATATTGCCGCCGCGATGGCTGGCGTTGAGATAAATCGTGCCGGTGATGTTCTTGCCGGCGGCGGCGCGCGCCGCGGCGTTCTCGATGCCGTGGTCGATGCAGTTGCGGACCAGGTGCACCAGCGGGTCGCCGATTTTCTCCAGCACGGTCTTGTCCAGTTCCGTGGTCTCCCCGATGATCTTCAGTTCGACCTGTTTGTCGAGCCGTTGCGCCAGATCCCGCACCATGCGCGGAAAGCGGCTGAAGACGACGCTGATCGGGAGCATGCGTACCCGCATCACGCCTTCCTGCAGCTGCCGCATGTTCCGTTCCAGTTGTTGCATGCCTGAACGCAGTAGCTCGGCCGCGGGGCCACTGATGCCGTGGCAGATCTGACTCAACATCGCATGGGTGATTACAAGTTCGCCCACGGTATTGATCAGCTCATCGACCTTCTCGACCCCGACACGGATCGAGCCGGATTCATTGGCAAACGCCGCCTGCGCCGGTTGTGCCGAATCGGCCAGCATCGGGGCGCTGGCAAGGCGTGGTGAGGACACCGTGGGTGCGCCGGCCTGCGCGGTAGTGTCAACCTCCTCCGCGCCGAACGCCGCCGCAGTGGCGATGTCGGGAGGGGCGGCGCGCGTGCTGACGGTCAATTCGCAGTCCGCATTCAGCCATTCAAAGATTTCCCGAATCGCCGCTTCGGGCGCGTCGCTGAGCAGCGTGAGGGACCAGCTGAGGTAGCATCGCTTCGGGTCCAGGTCCTGACACGAGGGCAGGGCATCAAGACGGGCGCTGACCGCGAGGGAGCCGAGTACTCCCAGCTCCCGAAAGATCCGCACCGGATCGGTGCCGCGCTCGAAGAAAGCCGGTCCGGGGCGCAGTTCGATCAGCCACTCGATGTTGCGCGGCTCATCAGCGCTGAGGCCTTGCGGGTGGGTCGCATCGCTCGAGTCGGCTGCGCCGCCGGTGGGCGAGGGGGATGCGGCGATTCCGGTATCACGCTGGACGATGACCAGTTCAATATCGAACTGCAGGTCGGCCACGCTCTGCATGGCGATGGGCTGCTTGGTCTTGGCCGCCTGCAGCATGGCGCGCATGATGTCCACCGACTTCAGCAGCAGATCGCAAATCCGCTGTGTGACGGCCAAGCGCTTGCCGCGCAGCTCATCCAGGAGCGTTTCCAGGCTGTGGGTGAAGGAGGCAACTTCGGCAAAGCCGAATGTAGCAGCGCCGCCCTTGATTGAATGGGCGACGCGAAAGACCGTGTTGATCGCCTCCGGGTCGGGACAGCCGGTGTCCAGTTTCAGCAGTTCGGACTCCATCGAGTCCAGCGCCTCGAAGCTCTCATCGAAGAAAGCATCGTGAAACTGGGTGAGATCGATGGTCATGACACTTCAGACTCTGCCGTCAAGGGCGGCGCTGAGTCCCAGCAGTTGCGCAGCCTCGTCCCAGGCGGGGCGATTGCCACAGGTGAGGAGATTGGTACCGCGGGCGGTGTGGTCGCGGACGAAGGCGGCGATCAACTGCAGGGTTGCCGTGTCAAACCGTTCCAGTCGGCGCAGATCGAGTGTGATGTTGCGCACATCCTGCGGCACACCGCACAGCTGGTCGCGCAGCGCGCCGATATGGCGCACGGTACAGTCCGCGGGCAAGGCAATGACTTCTGATCTGGGCAGTGAATCAGATGTCTTGCTGGTGCGGCGGCGCACCGTTTTGCGGGCTGCTTTCATTCCGGATCCATAAGGCCATGGGCGTGGCGCTTTTTGACATCCTGATATCGGCTGGCAGTGCTCCGGCTTGAGTCGAAACAGGTATTTCAGGCGGCCGAGCGCACGCTGGGATCCGCAGCATGCAGGCGCAGCACCAAATCCGCTTCCTGCTGCGTCACACCACAGGTAGTCATCAGCTCCTGACGTGAAGCGCCGCTGCGCGCCATGCGAATCGCGACGTTGTAGCTTGTGGAACCGGTGCCTTGCGTGCTACGGGTGTGCTCATCCAGGCGTGCGGCGAGCGCCGCGATGCGCGAGTCGGTGACGTTCAAGGCGGCGCCGAGCTGGTCGATCTGTTCGGCGAGCCAGGCTGCGCTGCCCAGAATTTCTCGGGATTGACCGGTGACGGCGCGTTTTACGCGCGCCGCGAAGAAGGCTGCGATCAGCACTCCGGCCAGCACGACCAGTGCGCCGGTCAAGGGAATCAGGATGTAGTCCGGTGGCATCACCAGCACATATCCCATGATTGGGGTCGAGTGCACGGCGAGGGCGGGATGGATGGCAGTTTGAATCATTGCAGTCTTCCTGTGACGCAGTTCACATCGTCTCGTGTCGGATTTCCGGCGAGTCGCAAACCTGCTGGAAGAAGGTGCAGGAAGCGTGCCATGCACGCCGGCGCCTAGTGCGCGGCTTGAACTTCCGCCACCGCAGGCGCCGTCGGTTGTGACTGTGGCGGCGCGGGCGCGGGCGCGGGAGGGGCGCCCGGATCGGGATTACCCGGCGGCAGGATCGCAATCAGCACGCGACGATTGGCATTGCGGCCGGCGACCGTGCCATTGGACTGTGCCGGACTGTACTGCGCGCGGCCGATCACGGACAGCCGTGCCGGGTTGATGCCGCTGTTGGCGATCAGGTGCACGACGCTTGCGGCACGCGCCGAGGAGAGTTCCCAGTTGGAGGGAAACGCGGCCGTTTCGATCGGCTGGCTGTCGGTATGGCCTTCGACACGCACCGGATTAGGCAAAGAAGCCAGGGACAGCGCGAGCTTGCGGATCACCTCCACCGCGGTCGGCGACAGCGTCGCACTGCCACTGGGAAAGAGGATATCGGTGCGGATCTCCACCTCAACGGTGGTGCCGTTGCGGCGCACCACCACCAGATTTGCCTTGATCAGGTCCGACATTGCCGTGCTGATGCCCTTGGCGACGTTGTCCAGTGCCAGCGACTCGGCCTGCGAACGGGCGATTTCCTCCGCCTGCTGGCGGGTGACCGTGGCGGTATCGGCAAAGATTTCGTGTGAATCGGTCGCCACCGGCTTCACCGGTGCGGGCGGGTAGGGCTTGGCGACCACGAGGCTTCCCGGGGCCGAGCCCGGTGCGGTAGCCCGGCGGCTTCTTGCCATTGAACTCGGTGAACAAGGTGCTGGAAAGCGCGCGGTACTTGCCCTCGTTCACCGAGGAGACCGCGTACAGCACCACGAAGAACGCGAACAGCAGCGTGACCAGATCACCATAGGGGATCGCCCATGCCGCATGACGGGGTTCCTCCTCAGCCGGTTTCTTCCGCTTGCGCGCCATCGCTTACGCCTGCTGCAGGAAGCCGCGCAGCTTGGTCTCGATGATGCGGGGATTCTCGCCCTGGGCGATGCACAGCATGCCCTCGATGATCATTTCACGAACCTGCGATTGCGCATGAATGGTCAGTTTCAGCTTGGCGGCGATGGGCAGAAAGAACAGGTTGGCGAGCCCGATGCCATACACGGTCGCGGTGAAGGCGGCGGCGATGCCGTGGCCGAGCTTGGAAGGATCGGAGAGATTCTGCAGCACCGACATCAGGCCGAGCACGGCGCCGATGATGCCGAGCGTCGGGGCGTACACGCCCATGCCCTCGAACACTCGGGCGCCCAGAGTATCGGTGTGTTCGCGGGTGGTCAGCTCGACCTCCATCGCACCACGGATGGCGTCCGGTTCGTTGCCATCCACGACCAGCTGCAATGCCTTGCGGACGAACGGATCGCGCTCGCGGCGCATGGCCGGTTCCAGGGCGAGCAGCCCCTGCCGGCGCACCGTATTGCTCCAGTCCAGCATCTTCTTCAGCAGCATTTCCGGCTGCAGCGCCGGTGGGCGCATCACCCACGGCAGGATCTTCAGCGCGTGGCGCATGATGGGCAACGGCGTCTGCACGCAGATCGCGCCAACCGTGCCCAGAACCACGACGGTAAATCCCGCCGTCGACACCAGCGCCATCAGGCCGGCGCCCTTCAACATGGCTCCAACCAGAATCGCACACAGCGCCAACAACAGGCCGATGACGCTCAGTACGTCCGTAGCACATCTCCACGACGTTGATTAGTGAGCCGCAACATTGCTGGGCGTCGTGTTGAGGATGGTGGTCAGTTTTTGCTTGAGGACGGCGGCGGTGAACGGCTTGATGACGTAGCCGTTGACGCCGGCCTGAGCGGCCGCGACGATCTGCTCACGCTTGGCTTCCGCGGTCAGCATCAGTACCGGCAGCTTGGCGAGTTTTTCACTGGCGCGTACTGCCTTGAGCAGATCAAGGCCCGGCATGCCCGGCATGTTCCAGTCCGTGATCAGAAAATCGAATTCGCCGTCGCGCAGCAGCGGCAGCGCCGAGCTGCCGTCATCGGCTTCGGTGACATTGGTGTAGCCGAGCTCATTGAGCACGGTCTTCACGATACGGCGCATGGTCGCGATGTCATCGACCACCAGGAACTTCATGTCAGGATTCACCGCAACATCCTCCTGCCAACGGCTCAGGCCGGCTCCTGCGAGTCTTTCCACGCGGCGAGCCGCGCGCGCAGCCGCACCAGCGCCTGCCCGTGCAACTGGCAGACCCGCGACTCGGTCACCTTCAGTACGGCGCCGATCTCCTTGAGGTTCAGTTCATCCGAGTAATACAACGACATCACCAATTTCTCCCGTTCCGGCAGTCCCTCGATGGCATGGACCAGCGCGCCACGAAATCCCTCATCGGCAGTCTCGCGGAACGGGTCGACCGTTTCTGCGGCCGCCGCCGTGGCGATGGTCAGATCATCCAGGCTCGTCAGGCGGCAGCTCGCGGCATCCTGCACGATCGCGTAGTAGTCATCGAGCGAACAGCCCATGCGGGCGGCGACTTCCGCATCCTTGGCGTCGCGCCCGGTCTCGTGTTCGATATCGCGCACCGCGGCCGCGGCGGCGCGCGCTTTGCGATGTACCGAGCGCGGTGCCCAGTCGAGCTTGCGCAAAGCATCGATCATGGCGCCACGGATCCGAATTCCCGGCGAATGTTTCGAAGCTCGCGCCACGGTTCTCCGTGTAGTTCGCGGCAGCCTCCAACAGTCCGAGCATCCCGGCCTGAATCAGGTCATTCACCTCCACCGAGGGCGGCAGACGACCCGCAAGATGATAGGCGATGCGTTTCACGAGTTCCGCGTGCCGCGTCACCAACTGATCGGCATCCGCAGTCCCGCGTTGCTGGGTATAGGCGCCCACAGCGCTCATTGGACGGCCTCCAGCCGCACCGGACGCGGCTGCACCAGCCGTTCAACGAAGAATTCGAGATTGCCGCGCGGGCCCGTCCGGTATCGGCCAGGACGCGCTCTTGACCGCGAACTTGCGGAAGGCCTGGGCCGAGGTGCTGGCGGGATAGGCGTCGGTCACCGTACGCTGGGCGCGAATGGCGCGGCGCAGATACTCGTCCTCGGGAATCTCGCCGACGAAATCCAGCACCACATCCAGAAAACGGGTCGTCACCCGTTCAAAACGCCGGAACAGGTCGCGGCCCGCTCCGGGCGAACGCACCATGTTCGTCAGCACTCGGAAGCGGCTGACACCGTGATGTCGACTCAGTACTTTCACCAGCGCATAGGCGTCCGTCAGCGATGCAGGCTCATCACAGATAGTAACCACCACCTGCTGTGCGGCCTGTGAGAACTGCGTCACACCGTGGCCCAGTCCGGCCGCCGTATCGACGATCATCACATCCACCTGGGTGGATAACGCGCTGAAAGCCTGTACCAGGCCAAGATGCGCGCGGACATCAAGATTCGCGAGATTGGCGGCGCCGGAGGCCGCGGGCACCACATGGAAGCCCTGGGGCGCCGTAACCAGAATCTCATCCAAAGTGCGCTCCCCACTCAGCACGTGGGCGAGGGTGTAGCGCGGCGACAGGCCCAGGAACACGTCGACGTTGGCGAGCCCGAGATCGCCGTCCAGCAGCACCACCCGCTTGTCGGATGCACTCAGGGCGGCGGCCAGATTGACCGCGACGCAGGTCTTGCCGACGCCACCTTTGCCGCCGGTGACGGCGATCACCTGTACCGGACGCGCCAGGCCATCCAGCTTTGAGCGCTCCACGAGGCTCCCGTCACGCGAGTGCATGTGCCACATCTCCAAATCGGCGCTTCAACAAATCTTCATCCGCGGCCGCGCCATTGGTCTGTGCCAGCTGCACCGCCGCGGCGACCAGTTCCTCGGACCGCGCCGGGCGCAGATCCTCCGGTACCCGCTGGCCGTCACTGACATAGGCGATGGGCAGGCGGGCACGTATCAGCACCGAGAGCACTCCCCCCAGGCGTCACGGCTTCATCCACTTTGGTCAGTACGCAGCTGGTCGGTCGCGCGGGTGCGAAGCGGCGCACGACCTCCTCGATGGCGCCAGCCTGGGTGCTGGCAGCCAGCACCAGTGTGGTCTGCAGCTCATCGCCGACCCGGGACAGCTGCGAGAGGCGGTGCGCCAGGCTCACGTCACGCTGCCCGGCTCCCGGGGTATCCACCAGCACCATGCGAAAACGGCCGAGGCGTGCGAGCACGCCCGGCAGCTCCTCCAGGCTGTCCAGCGCGAACACCGGCACACCCAGTAGCTGCCCCAGCGAGCGCACCTGATCCTGTGCGCCGATGCGCACCGAATCGCCGGCGATCATGGCGAGGTCCCGCGAGCCGTGGCGCAGCACCCAGCGCACGGCGAGTTTGGCCAGCGCCGTCGTCTTGCCCACGCCCGTTGGCCCCACGAGTGCGATGCGGCCGCCGTTTTCCAGCCAGTGATCGCCTGTCACGCCCAGTCGCTGGCTCAGTGTCGCGCCGAGGTGGCGGCGGGCCACGTTGGCCTCACACACCTTGGGCAGCCCGGAGACGATCTCCGCGGCCAGTCCCTGTTCGATGCCGATCTCGGTCAGTTCGCGCAGCATTTCGGTGTGTAGCGGCGCCCGCCGCGTCAGATCCTTCCAGGCGAGCTGCGCCAGCTGCGTTTCGAGCATGCGCCGCAGCGTCTTCAGCTCCGACGTCATCACGTCGCTCGCGGCATCCAGCATCGGCACCACATAGGTGCCCGCCGGCGTTTCGGTTGCGGCCGGAACGGTCCACGCGGCCGCGACGGCACTGGAGATGGAACTCGAGCCCGGCGCCTCGGTGGTAGCGAGCGACAAGGAAAGGTCCGTCAGGGGAAGCGGCGATGGTGGCGATGGCGGCGATACCGGGACCGCGGCCAGATTCCGAATCGGTTCCGGCGTGATGGAGAAAATCGGCGGCGGCGGTGTCGCCGGTGTCGGCGTTGGCAGTGTGATCGATGGCGCCAGCTGAACCGGCGGGGGAAGCGGCTGGATCTCCGGAATGAAAGGGGCGGGCGCAATGGCCTGCATCGTCGGCAGCGGCAAAGGCGCAAAACTGGCGCTGCTCACCGGTGCGGTGGAGTCCTGCACGTTGTCGGCGTCGAAATCCATGGCGGCGGTGATCTCCACCCCGTTGGCGGTGCGCCGGGTGGCCAGGATTACCGCGTCGGCGCCCAGGCTGTCACGAACTGCACGCAGCGCGTGCCGGATGTCCGGTCCTGTGTGGCGTGTGATCTTCATCTGAATTCTCCAACTACCTCGTGCTTACTCATCATCGACCGACCGCCGAAACCAGCCGGACTTTGCGGTTGTCCGGAATCTCGCTCCAGGCCAAAACATGCATGTTCGGGACGCTCGCGCGAATGAAACGGGCCAGCGTCTGTCGCAAGGGCGGCGGGACCAGCAGCACCGCGGGCTCCCCCATCAGTTCCTGCCGCTGTGCGCCTTCCGCCAGGCGGGTCTGCAGCCGCTCCGCCAGACTCGGTTCCAGACCCGTCGCCGGTGAATTGGCGCTGCCGATAGATCCTTGCAGTAATCGTTCCAAGTCCGGATCCAGCGTCATCACCGGCAGATTCGCCCACCATTCCTGCGATGTCCTGCACAATCTGGCGACCCAGTGCGACGCGCACGGCCGCCTGCAGCACGGCCGGATCCTGGGAGCGGGGGGCCTGTTCGGCCAGGGTCTCGACAATGGCGCGCATATTGCGCAGCGGCACGCGCTCGGCGAGCAAGGATTGCAGCACGCGCACCAGCACCGCCATCGGCAGCACCTTCGGCACCAGATCCTCGACCAGCTTCGGCGCGCTCTTGGCGACGTTGGCCAGCAACTGGCTGACTTCCTCATGGCCGAGCAGTTCGTAGGCGTGCGACTGAATGATGTGACTCAGATGGGTCGCGATCACGGTTCCTGCATCGACCACGGTGTAACCCATGCTCTGGGCGTGATCCCGGTCGGTCGGTTCAATCCACACCGCTTCCATGCCAAAGGCCGGATCGCGGGTCGCGATGCCCTTCACTTCGCCGAACACGCGACCCGGATTGATGGCCATATCGCGCTCGGGGTAGATCATGCTTTCGCCCAACCGGCACGCCGCCCAGATTGATGCGGTAGGTGTTCGGCGCCAGGTCCAGGTTGTCGCGGATATGCACCGCCGGTACCAGAAAGCCCAGTTCCTGCGACAGCTTGCGCCGCACCCCACGGATGCGGCCCAGCAGGTCGCCGCTTTGTGTCTTATTCACCAGCGGCACCAGCCGGTAACCGACCTCCAGGCCCAGCACGTCCACGGGGCGGACATCGTCCCAGGACAATTCCTTGTTCTCCGGCAACCGCCGGCGTCGCGGGTGCTGCGATGGGTTTGGCGGCAGCGGCTTCGCGGCGCTTGCGAATGGCATAGGCACCCCCGCCGCACAACGCCGCCATGCTGAGGAAGGCGATGTTGGGCATGCCCGGCACCAGGCCGATGAGGCCGAGCAGCCCTGCGGCGACGCCGAGCGCACGCGGTTGTCCGAACAGCTGGCGTTTCAGTTCCCCGCCCATGTCCTGCTTGCCGGACATGCGCGTGACGATGATGGCCACCGCGGTCGACAGCAGCAGCGCCGGAATCTGTGTCACCAGCCCGTCGCCGATGGTCAGCAGTGTGTAGGTGCGCGCCGCGTCGGCGAAGCCCAGGCCGTGACCAATGGTGCCGATCGCCAGACCGCCCAGGATATTGATGATGAGGATCATGATGCCGGCGACCGCATCGCCGCGGACGAACTTGCTGGCGCCATCCATCGAGCCGTAGAAATCCGCTTCCTGGCGCACCTCGGCGCGCCGCAGACGCGCGTCGTCCTGCGTGATCAGCCCCGCATTCAGGTCCGCATCGATGGCCATCTGCTTGCCGGGCATGGCGTCGAGGGTGAACCGGGCGCTCACCTCGGAAATACGGCCTGAGCCCTTGGTCACCACCACGAAGTTGATGATGGTGAGGATGATGAAGACCACGACACCGACGGCGAAGTTGCCGCCGATCACGAATTCGCCGAACGCCTGGATGACGCGACCCGCAGCAGCGGGTCCGGAGTGGCCGTGCAGCAGCACCACGCGGGTGGAGGCGACGTTCAGTGCCAGCCGCAGCAAAGTGGCCAGCAACAGGACCGTGGGGAACACACCGAACTCGATGGGCCGTGCCACATTGAAAACCGCCATCACGATGACGATGGAGAGGGCGATATTGAAGGTGAAGAGCACATCGAGCGCGAACGGCGGCAGCGGCAGCACCACCATGGCCAGCACGGCGAGCACCCCGACGGGCACGCCGACGCCGACGCGCAGCAGGCTGCGCATGGAGGAGTTGTTCAAGGGTGCAGGCTCTGCCATGGATTAGTGCCTGGTTTCCTCGATCTTCGGATCGATGACGGGACGGACCGGCCGGGCCGAGCTGCCGGCGGCGTTGCGTAACTGGATGACATAGGTGAGGACCTGGGCGACGGCAACGTACAGCGTCGAGGGCACCTCGGCATTCAGGTCGACATCGCGAAACAGTACGCGCGCCAGCGGCGGTGCTTCGAATATCGGTACCTTGTGTTCGGTCGCGATTTTGCGGATGTTGGTGGCGACATCGTCCGCACCCTTGGCGACGACGATCGGCGCGCGCATGCGCTTCTCGTCATAGCGCAGGGCCACCGAGTAGTGCGTCGGATTGGTGATGACCACATCCGCCTTGGGGACTTCCTGCAGCATGCGCCGGCGTGCCAGCTCCTGTTGCAGGCGACGGATGCGGCCTTTGACTTCCGGGGAGCCGTCGCTTTCGCGGTGCTCCTGGCGGGTTTCCTGGCGCGACATGCGCAGCTGCTTCATGTACTGGGTCAAGGTCAGCGGCACATCGATGGCGGCAATGATGGCCAATGCGCCGGACAGCGCCAGCAGCGCCTCGCCCGCCAGATTCACCGCATGCGCGATGGCCGCATTCAGCGGTTCATTGCCCAGGCCCAAAAGCTCCCCGGTCTTGGCGCGCAGGAACACATAGGCAATCAGCGCCGACCAGCAGGAATTTGGCGTAGGCCTTGCCGAGCTCGGCGGCGCCGCGGATGGAGATCACCCGCTTCAGGCCTTCAGCCGGATTGAGCCGGCTGAAGTTCGGCGCCAGCGCCTGGAAGCTCATGTTCCAGCCGCCGATGGCAAGCGGGCTGAAGAGTGCGGCCACCAAGGTGAGCCCCAGGATCGGCGCGGCCACCAGAATGCCCTGCCACGCCAGTGCCACCAGGGTCGGCAGCAGCAGATTCTCATCCATGACCTGATCGCGCGGCAGTGACAGCCCGGACTTCATCAGGCCGGCGAATCCTGCCGCCATGCCGGCGCCGGAGAAGCGCAGCCCGATGCCCGCGATCAGCACCACCGCCGCGGTGGTCAGATCACGGGAGCGCGGAACCTGACCACTTCTGCGCGCCTCGTCGAGGCGCTTTTGAGTAGGTTGTTCGGTACGGTCCTGGCCGTTGTCATTTTCTGCCATGGTCAGATCCGCGCGCCCGACAGCGACTGCAGCACCATGAAGGACTGTCCCAGCAGCCGTTCAAAGCCGGCCAGCAGCTGCGGCACGCTCACCACCAGCACCAGCAGGCCGAACACCAGGATGACGGGAAAGCCGACGGACATGAGATTGAGCGAGGGGGCGGCGCGGCTGACCATGCCGAAGGCCAGATTCACGATCAACAGCGCGGTGATACCGGGCAGTGCAATCGACAGCGCGCCGCTGAACAGCGTCCCGCCCCAGGTCACGACCTGCCACAGGTCCGCCGTGCCGAAGCCCGTGCCACCGACCGGCAGGGTGCGAAATCCGTCGGCCAGCACCTCGATCAGGCGCAGGTGACCGTTGAGGGCGAGGAACACCAGCGTGACGAAGATGCTGTATAGCTCACCCAGGGCTGTACTGCCGGTGCCCCGCACCGGATCCAGGGACAGCGCGTAGGACAGGCCCATGCTGTTGGCGATGAGCTGCCCGCCAAGGGTGATCGCGTCGAATACCAGCTGCAGGCAGAACCCCAGTGCGATACCGATGACCACCTGCTGTGCGGTCACTACCAGCCCTTCGATCGAAAAGGCCGTCAGCTGCGGCGGAATGGCGATCATCGGCGCGAGGATCAAGGCGATGGCTCCCGCCAGAACAATGCGGATCCGCACCGGCACCGCCTGGCTCGAGAATACCGGTGCCACCATCAGGCACGACCCCACCCGCACAAATGGCCACAGCACCTGACCGAGCCAGGCCTCCAGTTGTCCAGTGGTGAGTGTGATCATCGCGAATGCCTTGAGTCAGTTGACCAAGCCGGGAATGCTGGTGAACAGCTCACGGGTGTAGCTGACGAATACCTTGATCATCCAGGGGCCGGCGATGACCAAGGTGACGGCGATCGCCGCCAGTTTCGGGATGAACGACAATGTCATTTCATTGATCTGGGTCGCCGCCTGGAAGGCACCGATCACCAGGCCCGTTACCAGCGCCGCGAGCAGCATCGGGGCCGCCAGCAACAAGGTGATCACGAGCGCGCGTTCGGCGATGGTCATGACCATTTCGGGCGTCATGTGTAGAAGCTCGAGGCAAGCGTGCCCATGACCAGCGACCAACCGTCGACCAGCACGAACAGCATGAGTTTGAAGGGCAGCGAGATCAGTACCGGTGAGACCATCATCATGCCCATCGACATGAGGACGCTCGCCACCACCAGGTCGATGATCACGAACGGGATGAAGATCAGAAAGCCGATCATGAAGGAGGTCTTCAGCTCGCTGGTCACGAACGCCGGGACCAGCAGGCTCAACGGCACATCATCGGGAGTCGCGAAGCCCTTGCCGCCGGAGATGCGCACGAAGGTGGCGATATCGCTTTCCCGGGTCTGATGCAGCATGAAACTCTTGAGCGGCCCCACCGCATTGGTCAGTGCGGTGGTGGAATCGATGGTACCGGCCATATAGGGCTTCACGGCCTGGTCATTGATGCGATCGACCACGGGCGCCATCACGAACAGGGTCAGAAACAACGACAGCCCGATCAGCACCTGGTTGGGCGGTGTCTGTCCGGCACCAATCGCCTGGCGCAGCAGCCCCAGCACGATGACGATGCGCGTGAACGCCGTCATCATCAGCAGGATTGCCGGCAGCAGCGACAGCGCCGTCATCAGCACCAGCACCTGCAGCGTCAGGGTATAGGTCTGACCGCCAGCGGCGCCGCCCTGCACCGTGAGGGCGGGCAGGCCGATGTCGGCGGCGCAGACGTGCGGCATCGCGATGGCGATCACTGCCGCGGCGGCGGGCAGCAGCGCACGAAATTTGTGAGTATTGCGAATCACTTGCCCAGGCTCTTCAAAAGCAGCGACTTGAACGATGCGCCCGGCGTGCCCGGTGCAGCAGGGGGAGGCGGTGCCAGCGGCTCGGCCAGCACGTGCAGGGCGCTGATCCGGCCTGGCGCAACCCCGACCAGCAGCTGGGTGGTGCCGACCTGCAGGAGTACGGCGCGCTCCTTGGGTCCGAGGCGCACCTCGGAGATGACATTGACCGCGCCGCTACGGCCGCTGCTGATATTGCGCATGCGTCGTGCGAGCCAGGCGCACAGAAAAATGGCCCCAAGCACGATGCACAGCGCGAATGTCACCTGGCCGATGCCCGCAACGCCTGTGCCGGGCACACTGGAGACCGCGCCCGGAGCCGCGAAGACATGGGCGAGCGTGCTGGCGGGGGCGCTGTTCAACGCAGCTTCCGGATACGCTCGGCGGGGCTGATGACATCGGTCAGACGGATGCCGAACTTCTCATTCACCACGACCACCTCGCCGTGCGCGATGAGGGTGCCGTTGACGAACACATCCAGCGGCTCGCCGGCGACGCGTTCAAGCTCCACCACGGAGCCCTGGTTGAGCTGCAACAGATTGCGGATCGGAACCCGCGTGCGACCCACTTCCATGGACAGCGTCACTGGCACATCCAGGATCACGTCCATGTTGATGTCGCTCTTGGCTTCCGCCGGCGAATCGTCCTGCAGAGTGCCGAACTCTGCTGCTTGCTTCTGCTTCTGGCATGGGTGCTTCCTCTAGGACTTTTTCAGATTGGGATTGGCGGCAACCGCCGTCTTGGTACGGTTGAGGCGTTCATTGATCTTCACGGCCTGCTGACCGCGGGAGACGCCGAAGTTGCCGCGGAACAGCGGCACGTTCTCGGCGTTCAGGGTGATGGAGCCGTTGAAGTCGCAGGGGATCACATCGCCTGGCTTCAGGTTCAGCAGATCAGCCAGTGTGATGGTGGCCTCGCCCAGCACGGCGTTGAGATCGATTTCGGCGTCGTCAACGTCATCGCGCAGCGCACTGCTCCAGCGTCCGTTGGTCTCGGTCGCATCGGCGCTGCCACCTGCATCGAGCAGGTCGCGCAACGGCTCGAGCATCGAGTAGGGCATGGTGACGTGCAGGTCGCCGCCACCGCCGTTCAACTCGATCGCGGAAGCTCGAGACCACGACGATCTCGGTCGGATTGGCGATTTTCGCAAAGTGCGGATTGATTTCCGATTGGACGTGTTCGAAGTCGAGCGCCAGAACCTTGGACCAGGCCTCCTTGAGGTTGGCGAAGGCGTGACGCAGCAGCAGCTTGCATGATGCGCTGTTCGGTGGCCGTAAAATCGCGCCCTTCGACCTTGGCGTGGCGACCGATACCACCGAACAGGTTATCAACCGCGGTGAAGACCAGCTTCGGGTCCAGCACCACCAGGCCCATGCCGCGCAGCGGATTGATGCGCACCACGTTGATGTTCGTGGGCATATGCAGGGTGTTCACGTAGTCGTTGAATTTCTTCATGGTCACCTGCGACACCGAGATCTCGGGGCTGCGGCGCAGCAGGTTATAGAGCGACTGATGGAACAGGCGCGCGAAGCGCTCGTTGATCATCTCGAGCGCCGGCATGCGCCGGCGTGCGACGTGCAGGTCGTTTACGAAATCGTAAGTGCGCGCCTCGCCCGGGCCGACCGCTGGGCTCGGTGCTGACGGCACCCATGTCGATGCCGTTGATGAGGGCGTCAACCTCTTCCTGGTTGAGGATTTTCTCGGCGCCTTCGGCAATCACAATGGCAATCCCTCGCTTCTTACTGCATCACGAAGGTGGTGAAGAGCACCGCATCGACCTTTTCGGGCTTGCCGTCATTGGCTGCGAGTACCTTGCGCACCGCCTCGAGCGCCGACGCCCGCAGTTTTTCCTTGCCGTCATTGGTGGCGAGATCGGTGGCCTTCTGGGCACTGAACAGCAGCAGCAGGTCATTGCGGATGATGGGGTCGGCCGCCTTCAAGGCCTCGAGCGTCTTGGCATCGTGGGTCATGATCTGTGCGGTGACTTGCAGGAAGCGCACCTGCTGGTCACCTTCGAAATTGGCGACGAACGGTGGATCCAGGGGTAGGTACAGCGGCGGACCTGAGGGCGGCGCGGCGACAGCTGTGGTGGTTTTCTTGGGCGCGTTATGCGCCAGCATCAGCCAGGCACCGGTGCCGCCGCAAATCAGCAGTACCGCGCCGGCAATGCCGATCAGCAGCCAGGGCTTCTTGCGGCGGACAGCAGCAGCAGCAGGCGCCGCGGCAGCGGCGCCTGCTGCTGCGGGGGCGGAGGCGGGAGCGGAGGGTCGTACGGCCATTCTTTGATCTTCCTGCGCAGCAAGGACGTGAGAATCACTTGTGTCAGGTAGTGCAACGTGTATGCCACGCGCGCCGGGATGAGCTTAAGTCCCTATGAATTAAGGCTTTTGCGCATTCTGTTGGAATGTGAACGGGCGTCACAGGCCACGCGCCGCGCCAGAATTCCGGCGCGGCTGGCACAGGCTCTCAGGCGTAGGTGTCGAGCAGCGACAGCCGCACGGTTGCGACTTGTGTCACGCTCGATGCGACCTGGGTTTCGTTGAGTGCAGTGCGCCCGCTGCTGGCCGGGACCAGGGGCTGGGTCTGCTGTTGCTGGGGTGGCTCGCGAAAAACTCCGGAATCGGTCAGCGGCATGCCGGCACCGGCGAACAGTTCCCGCAGGCGCGGCAGTGACTGTTCGAGCGCGGCGCGAGTATCCGCGTGGGTGGCGCCGAACCAGACGCTCGCCTGGCCGGACTGCAGGGTGATATGCACCTGCACCGGTCCCATGTCGGCGGGATTCAACTGCAGCTGAGCCTGCGTGATGCCGGACTGAGCGAGGCTTGTGGCCCGGGAACCCACTTCATCCGCGAAAGCCGCCGAACCCACCGGCGCGTGGATGGTGAGCGTCGCGGCGCCAAGGGCGCTCGGACGGGTGAGCGAGGCGGCCTGGAGCGCCGCGGCGGCCTGCGCGGTATCCGTGCTGGCGCTCGCCGTTGCCGTGTGCGTCGTAGGTGTGCCGGCGTCGGCGTCGGCGTCGGCATCGGCTGAGTCCGGCCCGGTGAGGCCCGTGATCAGTTTTTGCACATCTGCCAGTACGTTGATGTTGGCGGGTGCCGGGGCGGTGGCCGCCACGGTTTGCGAATCGCTGCTCAGCGCGACGGGCGTCGGGGCGGAGTTGGCATTGAGCGCGGTGCGGATCGCGTTGACTGCGCTCCGTGGTGACAGTCCGACGGCGAGCCCATGCGGCGCGGCGAGTTGCGTCGCATAGCCAGCCGCGGTCTGGGCATCGACTGCGTCTGAACCTGGATCTACGGACAGTTCAATGAGGGCGGGGCCCGCGGTGGCGCCTGATGGCGCGACCGCGTTGCTCGAGGTGCCAGGCGCACCCGCGGCCGCTGGCGCCGCCGCGGGTGGCATCAGTGCCTGCGCCAACCAGGCCGCGGGATCGGCGCTGCCGGCACCCTGCTGACCGGAGGGGGCAGGGGTCGTGGAGTCGGTGATGCCGCTTGATGTGTTGACCGCTGCTGCGCTGTTGTTGCCGCTGGCGGCGCTGCGCCCCAGGGCGCTCGCCATGACGCTGCCGAAGTCGGCAACGGGCTCCTGCGCGAGAACCTGCGGTTCCGCGCTGGCCGGGTTGGTCGAGCCGGCTGCGGCATTGCTGCGCGCGTGCGCGGTGCGCACGTTGGGACGTCTCGGGGCCGAAGGGCCCGCGGGTTTCTGGCCGGCTGCGGCAGCGGCGGAGGGATCGGCTGCCGCTCGCCGCGGTACTGCCGTCCTGCGAGGCTGGGTCGGTAGCGTTGTTCGCCTGCGATCCCTGGCGCGGGATCGGTCTTTTGGGCCGGCATCGGACTGCCGAGCGTCACCAGATTGCTGTTAAATCCCACCTGAATCGAGCCTCCCAGTTGTCTTGCGTTGGCCGCGGTCATCGGATTCGCGCTGCTCGCGCTGGTCCCGGGCCTTGGTATCCCTGGCCGTGTAACGTTCCACGACCTTGTCCATGATCTGCGAGCGCTGCGCGGCGCCCTGCCAGTTGGTCTGTTCGGATTCGCTCTCGGCCTGCGCCTTGCGCAGCAGCTCCTGCTGCTGCTGCACGGCTTCGGCGAGCTTGGCCAGAAAAGCCTGGAATTCCCGAATTCCCGCACCGGCGATGCCGGAGGCCGCGCGCTGGTCGAACTCCCGAATGTAGCCTTGCTGATAACCCTGCAGTTCCTTCAGCTTCGTCTCGCACTGGGCGACGCGCGCGCGACTTTGCGTCAGCCGCCGTGCCTGCTGGCGCTGTTTCTCGTCGGTGACGCGCTGAACCACCTGCAGCCTTTTGGTTGGACTCATGCTGAGGTTATCCGTCCGCCATGACGCTTTGCAGCGCCGCGATGCTGCCCGCGAAATCCACGCGGGTGCGCATGTCCTGTTGCAGAAACCGTTCGAGCTTGGGCCAAAAGGCAATGGCGGCATCGATTCGCGGGTCGCTGCCGCGCTGGTAGGCACCGATGGCAATCAGATCGCGATTCTGTTCATAGGTCGCCAGCTGCTGCCGGAAGCGCCGCGCCAGCTCCTGGTGCTCGGGCGAAACGATTTCGTGCATGGCGCGGCTGACCGAGGCTTCCACGTCGATCGCGGGATAGCGGCCGCTCTCGGCGATGCGGCGCGACAGCACCACGTGGCCATCGAGAATGGCACGCGCGGCATCCACGATGGGGTCGTTCTGGTCGTCGCCCTCGGCGAGCACGGTGTAGAAGGCGGTGATGGAGCCGCTGCCCTGCATGCCGTTGCCGGCACGCTCGACCAGCTGTGGCAGGCGGGCGAACACCGAAGGGGGGTAACCCTTGGTGGCCGGCGCCTCGCCGATGGCGAGCCCGATCTCACGCTGTGCCTGGGCGAAGCGGGTCAGGGAGTCCATGATCAAGAGCACGCTCTTGCCGCAGTCTCGGAAGTATTCGGCGACGGCGGTGGCGAGCCACGCGCCATGCAGCCGCATCAGCGGCGGGGTATCCGCGGGAGCTGCGACAACCACTGCGCGCGCCCGGTCCGCCGGTCCCAGAATACGGTCAACGAATTCCTTTACTTCACGGCCGCGTTCACCGATGAGGCCGACGACGATCACATCGGCGCTGGTATAACGGGCCATCATGCCGAGCAGCACGCTCTTGCCCACGCCACTGCCGCTGAACAGGCCGATGCGCTGGCCGCGTCCCACGGTCAAGAGGCTGTTGATGGTGCGCACGCCCACGTCCAGCGACTGTGAGATGGACTGGCGGCCCAGCGGATTCATCGGCACACCGGTAAGCCGGACCCGCCCGGCGCAATTGAGCGGGCCCAAGCCATCGAGCGGCTGTGCGGCACCGTCGATGATGCGCCCGAGCAGCTCCGGGCCCACCGGCACGGTGCCGGCACGCTGGCTGGGAACGACCCGTGCATTGGGGCCCAGGCCGTGTGGATCTCCGGTCGGCATCAGGTAGAGCCGGTCGCCGGAGAAGCCGACCACTTCGGCCTCGATACTGTTGCCATCGGTCGTCGTGACATCGCAGCTGTCGCCGATGGAGGCCTGGCAGCCCACCGCTTCGAGCGCCAGACCGACCATGCGCGTGAGGCTACCCTGCACCGGCGGCGGCGGCAGGCGCTCGACCTGGCGCACGCAGCGCGCCAGTGAATCGCGCAGGCGCTGCTGGCTTGCCGGTTGCTGCGCCGCGCTCATGATTCGCCGCTTTCGCTGGCTGCGGCGTCCAGGCGGGCGCTGGCCCGCTCCTCGCCCAGCATGCTGCTGACGATGGCATTGACGCGGCTTTCAAGCCGCGCATCGATCTGTGAATTCTCGGTGCGCACCAGGCAGCCGCCGCGGGCCAGCGTCGGATCCTCGACCATCGTCCAGGCGCGCTCCTGCCCGGCGGTGGCCAGACGCTCCGCGACCGCTGCGGCATCCTCGGGATGCAGGAACACGCGCACGTCGCGCGCTGCCGCAGGCAGCCTGCCGACCGCTTCGCGGATCAGCGCCGTGATCTGCGCGGGATCGGTCTTCAGTTCGCGGCGCGCCAGCTGCTTGCCTACGGCCAGCGCCAACAGTACCAGCTGTTGTTCAACTTCCTCATCCAAGAGCTCAAGTGGCGTGCACAGCGCGGTTGAGAATCTCATCCAGGCGCGCGATGCGCGCCGCGAGCGCATCGTTCTGGCTCTGCAGCTGGGCCTGCCCGGCGCTGACACCGGCTTCGTAGCCGCGGGTCATTTCGGCCTGGCGCGCGGCATCGCTGACCCGCGCCGATTCAGCATCGCGCGCGCGCGCCGAGTCGCGGCGCATGCCGACGATCGGACCATCAACGGTGTGGCAATGACCAGCGCTCGGCGCTGGGCGCGCGGGTTCGAGGGCTCTCAGACAAACGTCTCTCCCTTGCCACCCAGCGCGATCGTGCCTTCCTCGGCGAGCTTGCGCGCTACAGCCAGGATTTCCTTCTGCGCAGCCTCCACGTAGGCGAGGCGCACCGGGCCCTTGGCTTCCAGGTCATCGCGGAGCATTTCGGCCGCGCGCTGCGACATGTTCTTGAATATCTTCTGCTTGAGGGGCTCATCGCAGCCCTTGAGCGCCAGCAGCAGCTGGTCGCCCTGTACCTGCCGCAGGATCTCCTGCAGGCCGCGATCATCGACGTCGATAAGGTTGTCGAATACGAATACCAGGTCCTGGATGCGGGCGCCAAGCGCCGCATCGGCATTGGTGATGTGTTCCATCACGGCCGACTCGATGGAGGGTTCCAGCGCATTGATGATGTTGGCGGCGGCCTTTTCGCCACCGAGCTCGGAGGTGCGGCTGGAGGTGCTCGCGAAACTCTTCTCGATGACCTCATCCAGCTCCGAGAGGGCGGCCGGCTGCACGCCGTCCAATGTGGCGATGCGCATCATCACATCCGCGTGCAGACTGGACGGCAGCTGCTTCATGACATCGGCGGCCATGTCCGGTTCGAGGTAGGCCAGGACGATGGCGATGATCTGCGGATGTTCATTGTGGATGACCTCGGCGACGCTGCGCGAGTCCATCCACTTGAGGGTCTCGAGGCCCTTGTTCGGCAGGCCGACGTTGATGCGTTCGATGACGTTGGCGGCCTTTTCCTCACCGAGCGCATTGGTCATCACGTTGCGCAGAAACTCATCGACGCCGACGCCGACCGAGGTCTGACGGGACACGCCACTGGAGAATTCCGAGAGCACCCCACTCACCTCCTCGCGTGACACGTTCTGCAGCTGCGCCATCGCCGCGCCGATTTTCTGTACTTCGCGCGCGCCCATGTGTTTGAGCACCTGGGCGGCCTCATGTTCGCCGAGCGTCAGGAGCAGGATCGCGGCACGCTCGGTGCCATCGCGGTTGTCACCTTTGGTGGCTTCGTCACTCATCGACCGACACCCAGTTGCGGACCACCTGCGCTACGCGCTTGGGGTCCTGGTTCACCAGCGCCCGGGCATTGGTGATCTGCTGGTCATAGGGCACCTGCGGCGCGGGCGGCGAGGCAGCGGCGCCGCCCTCCTGCGCATGTTGCGGCATGCCGCCGGTGTATCCGGGGGCACTGCCGCCACTGCCGATGCTGACCGGTGTTGCCGGGACCTGCGAGCAGCCCGCGGCTTTGCGCCGAGGGCATCAGGGCCTTGATCATCGGCCGCAGCACCGCGAGGGCCAGCACCAGCAGGATGATGACGCCGGCGCCGAGCTTGGCCATGTCACGGAACAGCGGGGTCTCCCACATCGGCACTTTTTCCAGTTCGGTTTCCGCCGGCGCGACCTCAGTGCGGAACGAGGCATTCACGACATTGACGCTGTCGCCGCGCGCCTGGTCGAAGCCGACCGCGTCCTTCACGAGGGTGGTGATATGGTTCAGTTCGGCGTCCGTCAGCGGCCGCCCCTTGGCGGGCTTGCCGTCCTTGCCGATCACCGGCATGTCATCGACCACCACCGCAACGGTGAGGCGTTTCAGCTGCCCGGCCGGCTGGCGGGTGTAGGCCACCGTGCGGCCGATTTCATAGTTCCGGGTGCTCTGCGTGGACACGTTGTCCGGTGCGCTCGAAACCGTCGCTGCCGCCTCGGCGGTGGCCTGGGCCGCGGCGGCCCCGGCGGCCGGGGCCGGGCGTGGCTGGCTTGTTCGGTGGCGGCGGCTGGGCCACGCCGCTCGCGGGCGGCTGATTGCTCAACGCCCCGGGGACACCGCCGCCCGGTGCGCCATCGCGGCTGCTGGTCTCGGACTGCTGTTCGCTGCGGACGATCTGGCTGCCTGGCTTGTAATCCTCGGTGGCCTGTTCGGTGGTCGAGCTGTCGACTTGCGCCACGACCTGGGCGCGCACCTTGCCGATGCCGACGATGGGCGTCACGATGGATTCGATGCGCTGTTCGTAATCATCCTCCATGCGCTGCACGACCTGGAAGCGCTCCTCGCGCAGCGATGAATCATCGCTTCCCGGTGGCGTCGTCAGCAGGTGCCCCTGCTGGTCAATCACGGTGACCTGGTTGGAGTGCAGGTCCGGGACGCTCGAGGCGACCAGGTTGACGATCGCCTGCACCTGCTCCTGTTCCAGCCGGCGACCGGCCTTCAGCTGCACGAATACCGAGGCGCTGCCGTCGCGCTGGTCGCGAACAAAGGCGGATTGGTGTGGCACCGCCAGATGCACCCGCGCGCCGTCCACCGGTCGCAGACTCGCGATGGTGTGGGCGAGCTCGGTTTCCATGGCGTGCTGGTAGCGGGCGTTCTCCACAAACTGGCTGACACCCAGACCCGGGTCCTTGGTCATCAGCGAGAAGCCGTTGTCATTGTCGGGCAGACCCTGGCCGGCGAGCTTCATGCGCGCCTCGCTCAAGCGCTCGGAGGGCACCATGACCGCGTTCGATCCGGCCTCGATCCGGTAGGGAATGGTCGGCGGCATCCAGCGCCTGGGTGATCTGGGCCTGGTCTTCCGTCGCCAGATTCGCATACAGCATGCTGTAGTTGGGACCGCGTGACCACAGCACCACGGTGACGCCGGCGGCGACCGCGGCGGCAATACCCACCAGCAACAGGATGGGACGCAGGCCCTGGGTCCAGCGCGGATATACCACTTCGGCGGTGGTCGCGGTACTCACGGTGAACTCCGGTAATTCTTCAGTGTTATTGGTCATGAAGTCGGGGGTCGCTTCCAGTTACATCTGCATGTTCATGATGTCGGTGTACGCGCTGATCAGCCGGTTGCGTACCTCGGTCACCGCGCGAAAGCTCAGATTCGCCTTGTTGGCCTCGAGCATGACCGTCGGCAGGTCCACGCCGGGCACGCCGCGCTCGAACTTGTCGGCGAGGTCATTGGCGCGCAGTTCCGTCTGATTGGCCTGCTCAAGCCCGCTGCGCATCAGGGTCGCAAAGTTGCTGTCGGTGCCGGATACCGCGCCGGCGCCGGAGGCAGCCGCGGCACCCATTAGTGAGGCCTGCCGGCTTGATGCCCGGGGCCTGGGTCTGCGCGGCAATGCTGCGGATCTGGGACAGGACCTGATCGATCGATATTTGACTCATGGTGGCTCCGCTGCTTCAAACGGCAGGAACTTCAATGCCGGCGGCACGCAGCCGGGCGAGCTTGTAACGCAAGGTTCTGGGCGAGATGCCAAGGCGTTCGGCGATTTCGCGGCGCGTGCTGCTGCCGCTGCGCAACGCATCGAGAATGACGTTGCGCTCAACCTGGCCCAATGAATCGGCGAGCGAGCCGCGCGTCTCATCCGTCGCGCCCGGGTGCGCCTCCGCCGCCGGCATCCAGCGGGGAGGCGCAGGCGGCGACATCACGAATTTCATCGGCCGCTGAACCATCGTGAATTCGCGGCGCGCGCGAGTGCGGCGCTCACGGCGCGGGCGCCGGCGCGCTTGCCGCGACCTCAGGGGCCGGTTCAAATTGAATGTGTTCGGGTGCAATGACCGGCCCGTTGACCAGGATCAAGGCGCGCTGCAGCAGATTGTCGAGTTCGCGGACGTTGCCGGGCCACGCGTAGGTGAGCAGCAGCTGCGCGGCCTCCGCGCTCAACGCCGGTATCGGTTCGCCCACTCGCGAGCGCAGCCCGAGCAGCTGCATGGCGAGCGGCAGGATGTCGTCGCGCCGCTGGCGCAGCGGCAGCAGGCCCAGCGGGAACACGTTCAGCCGATAATAAAGATCCTCGCGGAAGCGCCCGGCGGCGACTTCCTCGCGCAGCCGACGGTTGGTGGTCGCCAGCACGCGCAGCTCCAGCGCGATGGCGGTGCGACCGCCCAGGCGCTCGACCTCGCGTTCCTGCAATACCCGCAGCAGCTTCGCCTGCAGGCTCAAGGGCATCTCGGTGATCTCATCCAGCAGCAGCGTGCCGCCCTGTGCCTGTTCGAACTTTCCGGGATGCGCGGTATGCGCGCCGGTGAAGGCGCCGCGCTCGTAGCCGAACAGAATGGCCTCAAGCATGTTCTCCGGGATCGCCGCGCAGTTCACCGCCACGAACGGACCGTCACTGCGGGTCGAGAAGCGGTGCACGAAGCGCGCGAGCACTTCCTTGCCGGTGCCGGACTCACCGACGATCAGCACGGTGCAGTCGCTGGCTGCGACGCGACGGGCGAGTTCCAGCAGGCGCTGCGATGAGGCGGCGCTCGCTACCGGCTGCGGCTCAAGTGCCCGCCGGGCATTGCTTGATACTGCGATTGTGGAATCCTGGACCATTCAAACCCCGAACAGGAATGCTGTTACGAGGGGAGAGGTGCAAGAGGCGTGCCCGGCGGCAAATTGCCATCAAAGCGTGAAGGCGATCACACGAAGCGGCATGAATCTGCCGCTTGCCGTCAATCTTCCGTCGCGTCGAGCTCCGCGGTCACCAGCCCCAGCTTGCGCAGCTTCTCAACCAGCGTCGTCCGACGCAGCCCGAGCAGCCGGGCGGCATGGGCCACGGTGCCCTTGGAGCGTTCCAGCGCCTGCTCGATGAGGCGCCGTTCAATCTGAGTCAGATGGGCGCGCAGGTCGATGCCATCGGCGGGCAGCGTCGCGTTATCCAGCGTCGCCGATTTCGGTCACGGCACGCGGCAGGGCGGCATCGCGCAGCGTGTGATCCGGCGGGGCGGCCAGGGCCGCCAGCGCCGGGTCGGCTGCTTCCAGCAACGCCCCGGGGCTGAGCAGTTCCGCGGTTTCCTCGCCGAACTGGAATTCCACTGACAGCGGCACATGCGAGTGCTGCTCGGAGCGCGCGATCTGCGGCGGTTCCGTCACGGCGGTCCAGTCCGATGGCCGGTACTTGGCGGGCAGGTCGCCGACGTGCGCAACGCGTCCGGCACAGACAATGGAGAGCCGCTCGATCAGGTTGCCGAGTTCGCGGACGTTGCCGGTCCAGCGATACAGCGACAGCGCCGCCAGCGACAGCGGCGACAACTGCACCTGGCCACGGCCTTCGGCCATGTTGTGGGCGATGAAATCGCGGACCAGCAGCGGCAGGTCCTCGATACGCGAGCGCAGCGCCGGCATTTCGATCGGGAACACATTCAGCCGGTGGTACAGGTCCTCACGGAACAGGCCTTGTGTGATCGACTCTTCGAGGTTGCGGTGGGTGGCGGCAATGATGCGCACATTGCAGCGGACCTGGACGTGGTTACCTACCCGCTCGAAGATGCGCTCTTGCAGTACCCGCAGCAGTTTGACCTGCATGGTTGGGCTCATGTCGCCGATTTCATCGAGGAACAGCGTGCCGCCCTCGGCAATCTCGAAGCGGCCCTTGCGGGTGGCCACGGCACCCGTGAAGGCGCCCTTTTCATGGCCAAAGAGTTCCGATTCCAGCAGTTCCGCAGGAATGGCGCCGCAGTTGACCGCGACGAACGGCCGCTGCCGGCGTGGGCTCAAATCGTGGACGGCGCGGGCCGCGACTTCCTTGCCGGTGCCGGACTCGCCGAGAATGAGGACGGTGGAATCGTGTTCTGCCACCTGGCGGATCAGCGAGATCACGTCGCGGATGGCGAAGGAGGTTCCGGTCGGCAGCCGCACCCGCACGCGCTCTTCGGTACGCGGTGGCATTGGTGGTTCACGGCTCTCGTCCCGTTTGAATCCCGGGATAACAGCCATTTCAGGCGCCGCCATCAAATCTCCCCAAGCATCCCCAGCGGGTGCGGGTCCAATATAAAGAACCAGTCAGGCCTATGAGTATGTGATGCGCCCAAGCCGTGACTCCAATCACATTTGACCGGCTACGAAGCGTGATGTGGCGCGGGCGCGGCACGCAGGGTAGCGCATCCGCCCAGCGGCCGGGCGATCAGTCGCGTCGCGGCTGGCGGATGCCGGCGATCTGGCGGCGGTGATGGCGGAAAATCAGCCGCTCGAGCAGATCGGCGACCGCTTCCCCGACCGGCGCGAAGCGTACCTTCACTTCACCGTCGGCCGCGACTTGTGTGAGCGTGCCCACCAGCCGCAGCGGTGCGGCCAGGAAGTCGCGCAGGTGAATTTCGACGATGCCCTGACCACCGGCCTGCGGCAGCGGCGCAGCGGCCTGCCACACCGCGCCGTGGGCATTGAAGCGAATGGCGACCGGCACGGGACTGGGCCGATTGGCCACCAGCAGCTGCCCGACCAGGTCGAGCAGCAGATTGATCTTGAAGTCCAGGCGCGCCAGGTCAGGCGCCGACTCATCGGGTTTTTCGGCAACGCCGTGGTCCTCGATGGCCGCGAGCGCCTGCAGCAGGCGCACGTTGCGCTCAGTGACCCCCGCGGCGACCGCCGCATTCATCGGGCCGGTCAGTGGCGCCCAGATGACCGGCAGCACTTCCTCGTAGGCCAGTTCGTTGAAGAGAACTACTGTATCGGAACCATCGAACATCGGCCGGGGCTCCAGGTCTGCATGCGCGTGGCGGGGCTTTGCGGGTTTCAGGCGAACTGCCGCCGGCAGGGCAAACCAGGCGGCCCGCACTTCCTTCAGCAGATGCCAGACCTCATCGAGGGGCGCCCGGCACCGGGCGCTGGCCGCGAGGCTCACTTTCTGGCTGGCATAATCGTACAGCTCGGCGAGATTGGCGGCGAGCGGATCCCCGCCCAGCACATCGACATTGTCGCGCAAGGCCTGCAGCAGGTGGCTGGTGGCAAGAATTTGCCGCGCGGCGTGCTGCCACTGGCCCTCGACCAGCGATTCGCGGCCCATCTCCAGGGCGGCAATGGCACCGTCCAGGACGGCCACCATGACATCAGCGCCGGCCTGCGCCGCATCGGCCGCGGCCTGCCTCAGCTGTCGGGGGGCGGACGGGTTGGGATAGGCGGCTGACATGAATGGCGAATCCGTGCTGGAGGTAACCCCTTAACGGCGCTGGCCGGAGCAACTTGAGAGGGGCGGTCAGGCCGGCTGCTGGGTGGCATCGTGCAGCGGCATGAGGGTCTCGGCGGTCTCATCGGCGAGGAACTTGCGCATCTGCAGCGCCTGCTGCAGCCGCCCGCGGCGCACGTAGGCCTCGTAGAGCAGATCCTTCATGACTTCCAGCACCACCGCTGCGCTGTTGGCATCGAGCGCTGGGGGCTCGGGGCGTGCGTCGGAGGGTGTGCCGAAGATCAGCGCCTTCAGCAGCTGGAAAGTAGCCGGATCGATGTTCACCATCGCGCGCACTTCGTTGAGCTGATCGAACATGCGCAGCTTGCCCGCCTCGCCCAGGTCGACGAACGCGGCGCGCGCCGTCCGTCTGCACATCGAGGCGAAGGCGTTGTAGGCGCCGCTTGAGTAGCACAGCAGCGATTCGCGGAACAGCGGCTCCAGCGGCGCGGGCAGATGGGTGAAGGTGAACTTCTCGCGTGGCCGCTCGATTTCCGTGAACTGCGAAGACAGTTCAATTCGATTGCTGCGATACATGCGCACCGGGAAGCGCAGGAAGACCGGCGCGCTGCAGGCGTCGCAGCGGCCGACGACGCCCACGGCACGCGGCTTGTACTGCTGCAATTCAGCGAAATCTGGCACGGCGCTGATGGCGACGTGGGCCGTCACGTCGCAGTGCGGGCACAGCAACGCAAGGCTGCGCTCCTGATCGAGAATCAGCCGTCCGGTGGCATCGATATAAGCGGACATGGCGTAAGTGTGCCTTGGATTACTTGACGAACAGTTCCTTGATGCCGCCTGCGATCAGTACCGATACATCCACGAGAATCAGCGGCAGGCCGACGCCCCCCGGTGCCACCAGGTACTTCGGTTCCCAGGTGGGATGGAACTTGGCCTTGTAGCGGCGCAGCCCTTCAAAATTATAGAAGTGTTCGCCGTGGCGGAAAATGAAATTTCCGATACGATGCCAGGCCGGCGCGAGCGGATGGCGTTCCAGACCCGCAAGGGGCGCAACCCCCAGGCTGAACCAGCTGAATCCCTGCTGGCGCGCCCAGAGCATCAATTCCACGAACAGGAAGTCCATGGCGCCGGGCGGCGCATCGGGACTGAAGCGCATCAGGTCCACCGCGACTTCCTCGTGCGCGGCCGACTGCCACAGATTGGCGAAGGCGACCGGTTCGCCATCGCGCCTCACCACCGCGATCGCGAAATTGCGCAGGTAACGTTCCCCGAAGGATCCGACCGAAAATCCCTTCTCGGCGGTCGCCTTGTCCTTCAGCCAGGAGTCGGAGATCGCCCGCAGCGCGGGCAGTATCTGCGGCACATCCGCCGGCTGCACCACTTCAAAGGTGGCGCGGTCGCGCTCGCCGCGGCGGCGCGCCGTGCGCAGTTCCGCGCGGATACTGCCCTCCAGCGAGAAATTCGCCAGCGGCACGCGCGCCTCCTCGCCGATCTTCATCGCGGCAAGTCCCAGATCCACGTACAGCGGCAGGCACTCGACGCTCGACTGATAGAACACCACGCGCCCGCCATGCTCATCCGAGAGCTCCCGGAAGCGCCACACCAGCTCTTCGGCCTCGCTCGCGTGGTCCCACCGGATCACCGAGCGCGATCCAGCTGCGCCCCTGTACCTGATACATGATGAAGGAGCGGCCGCTTTCGCTGAACAGCACATGCTTGTCGCCCGTCAGCACCGCGTTGGAGAGCGTCGAGGGCGACTCGGTGAGCACCCGCTTGATGTCATCCAGTTCGGGCTTGCGGGTGAGTTCCGGGACCGGCGGTGCCGGCCGCAGCAAGGTCATCAGCAGCACCCCAGCGGTGAGCACGCACACCAGCAGCGAGGCGCGCAGCATGCGCGGCGCGTTGGCATCGAACGCGAACGTCCACCACAGATCATTCGAGTACTCGATGTGCCGGTTGACCAAGCAGGCCCACCCAGACGCTGGCGACGATGACACCGACGATGCTCGCGGCCCAGGTGGGTGTGAAACGCTGATGCAGCAGCGAGGCGGGCCGGTAGAAGGAGCTGCGACCCAGCACCAGCATGCCGAGCACCACCCACAGAAACAGCGCCTCCTGGAAGTTGCCGCCCTTGAGCAGGGTGATCACGCCGCCCGCCAGCAGCAACCAGAAGCTGATGTGATAGGCGATCATGGATGCGGCGGAACAGCGCGCGCGCCAGAATCAGCAGCGCCAGCCCGATCGCGCTGCCGGCAAGGTGCGAGATCTCCACCACCGGCAGCGGCAGCAGGCGGGTAATGGAGGCAATCTCCCGGTCCACATGGCGCGTGGCACCCGAGAACAGCAGTTCGGTGCCGGCGATGAAGGTCAGCGCGCCGACCACCGAGGGCACCACCGGGCCGATGAAGGCCGAGGCACGGGCCCGAGCCTGCGCCAGGCGCGCGCGCTGGGCGCCGAGCTCCTCGGCTGCGAACATCACCGTCGCGACCCCGAGCGGTGCCAGATAGAACACCGCGCGATACGCCAGCAGCGAGCCCAGCAGCGCATCGGCCGGGACGCTCGGCACCGCCAGATCACGACGACGGTCTCGAACACGCCCAGGCCGCCAGGGACGTGGCTGATGAGTCCCGGCGGTGACGCCGACCGCGTAGGCGCCGGCGAATGCCACGAAATCCACATGTGAGGTCGCGGGCAGCATCAGCCACAGCACGGCGCACGACATTCCCAGATCGAGCGTGCCGGCGATGATCTGGATGGCGCCAATAGCCGCACCCGGCGGTCGCAGCAGCCAGCCGCGAAACTCCAGACGCGCACGCCGCGAGGCAGTCCACACGAAGTAGGCCGCGACGATGCCGAGCAGCGCGAACCCGATCACCAGCAGCCATTCGGCATGGCTGCGCAGCGCGGTCGAGGCTTGCTCCGGATAGTATCAGGAACGAGACCCCGGCGAGCACCGCGAGCCCCAGACCCGGTCGTGATGCTGGTGAAGCCGGTGACCGTGGCCACATCGATGGCCGTAAGGCGCGAGGAGGCATACAGCCGCAGTCGGAAGGCGCCGCCGGTGAAGGCCGCGAACCCCAGGTTGTGACCAAATGCATTGGCGATGAAGCTTGCGATCACCACTCTGCTAACCGGCACTTTCTTGTGCAGGTAGCGCAGCGCCAGGAAGTCATACAGCGACAGGGCGAGGTAGCTGCCGCCCGTCAACAACAGTCCAATCAGCCAGCGTCTCGCTGGGAATCGCCTCCAGGTGCGCCGATGATGTCGTGCACATGGATCTGCTCGAGCTCGCGATGCAGCAGCCAGGCCATGACCGAGAACACCACCAGTGCGGCGAGCGGTCCCACCCACCGGCGCGACCCGTCATCCGGGGAGGCCCCTTGTTTGGCGGAAGACTTTGCGGTCACCGCGTTCAGCCGTCAGCGGGCGAGCGGCTTGTAGCGGATGCGGTGCGGTTGGGCGGCATCCTCGCCGCGCCGGCGCCGGAAATCCTCGGTGTATTCCTGATAGTTGCCCTCAAAGAACACCACTTCGGAGTTGCCTTCGAACGCGAGAATGTGGGTCGCGATGCGGTCCAGGAACCAGCGATCGTGCGAGATGACGACGGCGCAGCCCGGAAAGCTCAACAGCGCCTCTTCCAGCGCGCGCAGCGTTTCCACATCCAGATCGTTGGTCGGCTCATCCAGCAGCAGCACGTTGCCGCCGCTCTTGAGCACCTTGGCGAGGTGGACGCGGTTGCGCTCGCCGCCCGACAGCTCCCCGATCAGCTGCTGCTGCTGGGTGCCGCGGAAGTTGAAGCGGCCGACGTAGCCGCGCGAGGGTGTTTCGTAGTTGCCGACCTTGATGATGTCCGAGACCCCCGGAGATCTCCTGCCAGACGGTCTTCTTGTCATCGAGCGACTGGCGGGATTGGTCCACGTAAGCCAGTTTCACCGTGGGGCCCATGCGGATTTCGCCGGCATCCGCCGCCTCGCCGCCCGTCAGCATCCGAAACAGCGTGGTCTTGCCGGCACCGTTGGGTCCGATGATGCCGACGATGCCGCCCGCGGGCAGGTTGAAGGAGAGGTTATCGATCAGCAGCCGCTCGCCGTAGGCCTTGCGCAGCCCCTTCACCTCGATGACGAGTTCGCCGAGCCGCTCGCCCGGCGGGATGTAGATTTCATTGGTCTCGTTGCGCTCCTGGAACTCGCGCGAGGCCAGCTCCTCGTAACGCTGCATGCGGGCCTTGCTTTTGGCCTGCCGGGCCTTGGGATTCTGGCGCACCCACTCCAGCTCATGCTGCAGGGTCTTGCGCAGCGCGTCGCGCTCGCGCTCCTCGATGCCGAGGCGCTGCTCCTTCTGCTCGAGCCAGGAGGAGTAGTTGCCATGCCAGGGAATGCCATGACCGCGATCGAGCTCGAGAATCCATTCGGCCACGTTGTCGAGAAAGTAGCGGTCGTGGGTTACGGCGATGACCGTGCTGGGATATTCCTCCAGGTAGCGCTCGAGCCACCCGATCGACTCGGCATCCAGATGATTGGTGGGCTCATCCAAGAGCAGCATGTCCGGCGCCGACAACAACAGCCGGCACAGCGCGATGCGGCGCTTCTCACCCCCCGACAGCTTCCCCACCAGCGCCTCCCACGGCGGCAGCCGCAGCGCATCGGCGGCGATATCCAGCTTGCGCTCCAGCTCCCAGCCGCCGACGGCGTCGATCGCATCCTGCAGTTTCGCCTGCTCTTCCAGCAGCGCATTCATCTCATCGTCCGAGAGCGGCTCGGCAAACCGGTCACTGATTTCGTTGAACCGCGCCACCTGGCGGAACGACTCGCCGACGCCTTCCATGACGACGCTGCGGACGGTCTTGGTCGGGTCAAGTTCCGGTTCCTGGGACAGGTAGCCGACGCGGATGCCGCTTTGCGGTCGGGCCTCCCCGTCGATGTTCTGGTCGATGCCCGCCATGATCTTCAGCAGCGTCGATTTGCCCGAACCATTCAGGCCCAGGACGCCGATTTTGGCGCCGGGAAAGAACGACAGGCTGATATCGCGCAGGATGATGCGCTTCGGCGGTACCACCTTGGATACCCGGTTCATGGTGTAGATGTACTGGGCCATAGTGTGTCGGCTGGCTGAAAGCCCAAGTTTATCGCGAACCCGACGTGCTAGGCTCGGGCTTCGATGAACAGCCCGGTTGCAGTGGTGATCGGTGAGCGGCTGGCCCGCTATGGGTTTCCGGACGGCCATCCTTTTGGTCCCGACCGCCATGCGGCGTTCCTGCGCGAGTTTGAAGCGCGCGGTCTGCAGCACGCGGTGCAGCTGCTGGAACCGCGCGAAGCCACCTACGAGGAATTGCTGACCTTCCACACCCCCCGCTATGTGGATTTCGTGCGCGAGCGTTCCCAGACGGGGCAGGGGTTTCTGGACGCCGGCGACACGCCGGCCTTCCGGGGCGTCTATGAGGCCGCCGCGACCGTGGTCGGCGCCAGCATCACGGCCAGCGATGCCATCATGAGCGGCGCGGCGCGGGCGGCCTTCGTGCCGATCGCGGGACTGCACCACGCCGGCCGGGACCATGCCGCCGGATTCTGCGTCTTCAATGATTGCGGCGTGGTCATTGAGCTCCTTCGCAGCCGGCACGGCCTCGAGCGCATCGGCTACGTCGATATCGATGCCCATCACGGTGACGGGGTGTACTTCGGGTTCGAGGATGACCCGGCGGTGATCTTTGCCGACATCCATGAGGATGGCGAGAGCCTGTATCCGGGCACCGGCAAGTGCGAGGACACCGGGCGGGGCGCGGCCGCCGGCACCAAGCTCAATCTGCCGCTGATGGCGGGCTCGGGGGATCGCGCCTTCCAGGCCGCGTGGGCCCGGGTACTCGAGCACATGGAGCGATTCGAACCCCAGTTTCTGCTGCTCCAGTGCGGTGCCGACAGCATCGAGGGGGATCCCATCACGCATCTGCGGTTCAGTCCGGCCATGCATGGCCGCGCGGCGGCCGACCTGGTGCAGCTGGCCGGGCCGGCTGGGGCATGGGCGGGTGCTGGCGCTGGGCGGCGGCGGCTATAACCGCAGCAATCTGGGCAAGGCCTGGTCGGAAGTGGTCGCGGGCCTGGCCTGATCGGTACGAATCAGCGGACTCCCCCGCATCCCCGCGCCCACGATGACAGAGTGCAGTGAATGTTTAAGAAGACGATGACCATCGCCGGTTTTGATCCGCAGCTTGCGGCCGCCATTGCCGGTGAGCAGCAGCGCCAGGAAGAGCATATCGAGCTCATCGCCTCGGAAAACTACACCAGCCCCCGGGTGCTGGAAGCCCAAGGTTCGGTCCTGACCAACAAGTACGCGGAAGGCTATCCGGGCAAGCGCTACTACGGCGGCTGCGAGTTCGTGGATATCGCCGAGCAGCTGGCGATCGATCGCGCCAAGCAGCTGTTTGGTGCGGCCTACGTCAATGTGCAGCCGCATTCAGGCTCCCAGGCCAACGCCGCGGTGTACCTGGCACTGGTGCCGCCCGGCAGCACCATTCTCGGCATGAGCCTGGATCATGGCGGCCACCTCACGCACGGCGCCAAGGTCAACTTCTCCGGCAAGCTGTATCGCGCCGTGCAATACGGCGTACGCGCCGACAGCGGCGAGATCGACTACGACGAGGTGCAGCGCCTGGCGGAGACCGAACGGCCGGCCCTCATCGTCGCCGGCTTCTCCGCCTATTCGCGCGTCATCGACTGGCAGCGCTTCGCGGCGATCGCCAAGAGCATCGGCGCGCTGTTCTTCGTGGACATGGCGCATGTCGCGGGCCTCGTGGCGACCGGTCACTACCCCAATCCTCTGCCGCATGCCGATGTGGTGACCACCACCACGCACAAGACGCTGCGCGGCCCGCGCGGGGGCCTGATCCTGGCGCGCGAGAATCCGGAGATCACGAAGAAGCTCAACTCCATGGTCTTCCCCGGCACCCAGGGCGGCCCGCTGATGCACGTCATCGCGGCCAAGGCGGTGGCGTTTCTGGAAGCGCTGCAGCCGGAATTCAAGGCGTACCAGACCCAGGTGCTGGCCAATGCGCGCACCATGTGCGCGCGGCTGTCGCAGCGCGGCTTCGCGATCGTCTCCGGCGGCACCGACAATCACCTGTTCCTGATGAGCCTCATCAACCGCGAGATCACCGGCAAGGATGCCGATGCGGCGTTGGGGAAGGCCTTCATCACGGTGAACAAGAACGCCGTGCCCAATGATCCGCGCCCGCCGACGGTGACCAGCGGCCTGCGCATCGGCACACCGGCCTCGACCACCCGTGGTTTCAGGGAGCGGGAGATCACGCTGGTGGCGGACTGGATCGCCGATGTGCTGGATGCCAATGGCGCACCCGCCGTCATCGACCAGACGCGCGCCCGGGTGCTGGAGCTGTGCCGCGCCTTTCCCGTCTACGCGGCGTGATGGATCGCGCCGGGACGCCTCATGTACTGTCCCTTCTGCAATCACATCGAAACCAAGGTCATCGACTCACGCCTGGCCGGTGAGGGTCGTCAGATCCGCCGCCGGCGCGAGTGCCTGTCGTGCGGTGAGCGCTTCACGACATTCGAAGCCGCCGAACTCATCATGCCCATGGTGGTCAAGAGCGATCTGACCCGTGAGCCCTTCGATGAGGCCAAGCTGCGCGCCGGCATGACCAAGGCATTGGAGAAGCGCCCGGTGGCGCTGGAGGCGGTGGAGGAGGCGGTGAGCCGCATCGGCCACAAGCTGCGCAGCCTCGGGGAGCGCGAGGTGCAGTCGCGGGCCATCGGCGAGCTGGTGATGGATGAACTGCGCCATCTGGATGAAGTGGCGTACGTGCGGTTCGCTTCCGTGTACCGCAGCTTCCAGGACCTCGATGCCTTCCGCGATGAGATTGATCGGCTGCGCCATCGCCGCGGACGCCGCGATCCGGTGCGGGATGTCGCCGCTGACCAGTTGCCGCTGCTGAGCGGCGAAACCGCGCCGCCCAAGGCGCGCAAGTGAACGATTTCGATTCGAGCGACCGGGCCTTCATGGCGCGGGCGCTGGCACTCGCGGAGCAGGGCCTTGCCAGCGCGCATCCCAATCCGCGCGTGGGCTGCGTGCTGGTGCGCGACGGCCAGGTATTGGCCGAGGGCTGGCACGAACGGGTCGGCGGCCCGCACGCCGAGGCGGTCGCGCTCGCCCAACTGCCATCGGGCGCGGCCGGCGCCACCGCTTATGTGACGCTCGAGCCCTGCAATCATCAGGGCCAGACGCCGCCCGTGCAGCGAGGCGCTGATCAAGGCCGGCATCGCCCGCGTGGTCTATGCGATCGGCGACCCGAACCGGCAGGTCAAGGGCGGCGGCGCGCAGCGGCTGCGCGAGGCCGGCGTGCAGGTGCAGTCGGGTCTGCTGGAAAGCGAGGCCACGGACCTCAACGCCGGCTTCATCAAGCGCATGCGGCTGGGCGTGCCGCTGGTGCGCCTGAAACTCGCCATGAGCCTGGATGGCCGCACCGCCTTGAGCGACGGTCGCAGCCAGTGGATCACGGGCGAGGCGGCGCGCGCGGATGTACAGCGCTGGCGCGCACGCAGTGCGGCGATTCTCACCGGTATCGGCACCGTCCTGGCCGATGACCCGATGCTCTCGGTGCGGCCGGGCGGCGCGCAGGTGCGCCAGCCGCTGCGGGTCATTCTCGACAGCGACCTTAAGACACCGCCGGGGGCGCGGGTGTTTGACGGCGCAGGCGAGCAGGGCGTGTGGATCTTCACCGCGTCCACGGATGCGCAACGCACCGCGGCACTCGTCGCGCGCGGCGCGCGCGTCGAGCGGTGCGCGGGAGCCCGCGGGGTGGATCTCGCGCGGGTCCTCGCGCAGCTGGGCAAGGCGGGTATCAACGAGGTGCTGGTGGAGGCCGGCGCGACGCTCGCCGGCGCCTTGATCGAGCAGCAGTGCGTCGATGAACTGCTGCTTTACATCGCGCCGCTGGTGCTGGGCGATGCCGCCCGCGGCCTTGCTGAAGCTTCCCGAGCCGCCGTCGCTTGCGCAGGCGCGGCGCTTTACAGTGATCGAAACCCTGGCCGTGGGTGCAGACCAGCGTCTGCGGCTGCGCATGACTTAAGGACCATCCATGTTCACCGGCATAGTCCAGGATATCGGCAGCGTCGCCGCGCTTGCCGCGCGCGGCGGCGATGTGCGGCTCGCAATCCGTGTGCAGCGGCTCAACCTGGCCAACACCGCGGTGGGCGACAGCATCTGTGTGCAAGGCTGCTGTGTCACCGCGGTAGCGGTGGCGGCCGACCGCTTCGAAGCGGATCTGTCACGGGAGACCCTGAGCCTCACCACCCTGGGTGGGCTGGCGGTGGGCGCGCCGGTTAATCTGGAGCCGGCGTTGCGCCTCGGGGATGCGTTGGGGGGGCACCTCGTGTCCGGACATGTGGACGGCCTCGGCACGGTGATCTCCCAGATCACCGATGCCCGCTCTACCCGGCTGGTCATCGAGGCGCCGGCGGCACTGGCGCGCTTTATCGCCCAGAAGGGCTCGGTGACGGTCGATGGGGTGAGCCTCACGGTCAATGAAGTCGACGGCGCGCGTTTCGGCGTGAACCTCATCCCGCATACAAGGGACGTGACCACCCTGGGAAACTTAGTCCCGGGGGCTGCCGTGAACCTGGAAATAGACCAGGTGGCGCGCTACGTGGAGCGGCTGCTCGCGCCGGGGTACGATACCCGCCTATGAGCAACATCCTCACCCTGCCGCCCCGCGCCGGCGCGGAGCCCCCGGAAAGCGCCGATGGCGCTGCCGGGCATGGCGAATTCAGTCCCATCCCCACCGTTCTTTCGGAGCTGCGGGCCGGGCGCATGGTGCTGATCCTCGATGATGAGGACCGCGAGAATGAGGGCGATCTGATCATGGCCGCGGAATACGCGACGCCTGAGTCCATGGCCTTCATGATCCGCCATTCGAGCGGCATCATCTGCGTGCCCATGGAGGAGGAGCGGCTGCTGCGCCTGGAGCTGCCGCAGATGGTCGGCACCAACAACGACAGCTACCGCACGGCTTTCACGATCTCGGTCGACTATCGCCACGGCACCAGCACCGGCGTCTCGGCCGCCGATCGCGCCGCGACCATCACGGCGCTGGCGAATCCGCAAACCGTCGCCGCCGACTTCGCCCGTCCCGGTCACATCTTTCCGCTTGCGCCCACGCCGCGGCGGTGTGCTGGTACGCGCCGGCCACACCGAGGCGGCCGTTGACCTGTGCGTGCTGGCGGGGCTGAAGCCTGCGGGCGTGCTGTGCGAACTCATGAACGATGATGGCTCGATGGCGCGGCGCGCCGATTGCGAGGCGTTTGCGCGCCAGCACAATCTGGCCATCGGCACGATTGCCGACCTGATCCGCTATCGGCTGCGCAATGAACGCTCGGTTGACCGGATCGCCGATCAGCCCGTGCAGACCGAATTCGGCGAGTTCCGTCTGTGTGCCTACGAGGATCGGGGCAGTCACGCGGTACACCTGGCCCTGGTACGCGGTCGCCTGGACGGTCCCGATGCACCGCTGGTGCGCGTGCATGTGGCTGACACCTTGCGCGACGCGCTGGGTCTTTCCGGGGATGGCAGAAGCTGGACCCTGCGTCGGGCGCTTGAGCGCGTCGCCGCGGCGCCCAATGGCGTGGTGGTCATCCTGCGCGGCGCCGATGCCACCTATGATCTGGCGGCGGCGCTGCAGGCGCTGCAGCGGCCGGCAAGCCCCGCACACGCCGTGAACCCGGGCACCGGGCTGCAACCCACTTTGAACGCCCAGGCCATGGTGCTGCGCACCTTCGGCGTTGGCGCGCAGATCCTCAAGGACCTGGGCGTGTGCCGCATGCGAGTGATGTCCCAGCCCAAGCAGATGCATGGCCTGTCAGCCTTCGGCCTGACCGTCGAATCCTATGTCGGGACGGATTCCTAGTGGTGGCAAGCCCCATACCGTGGAGGGGGAGATCACCGCGCGTGGCCGACGTGTGGCCATCGCCGCCGCGCGCTTCAACGACTTCATCGTCTCGAGCCTGCTCGAGGGGGCGCTGGGCGCCTGGCGTTCGCACGGCGGCGCGGCGGAGGACCTGCTGGTCGCGCGCGTGCCGGGCGCCTTTGAGCTGCCGGTCACGGTGCGCAAGCTTGCCATCAGCGGCCGCTTCGAGGCGGTGGTGGCGCTGGGTTGCGTGATCCGCGGTGACACGCCGCACTTTGACTTTGTGGCCGGTGAGTGCGCGCGCGGTGCTGACACTGGCGGGTCTGGAAACTGGCGTGCCGGTGGTGTTTGGCGTACTGACCGTGAACACCACCGAGCAGGCGCTCGAGCGTGCGGCGATCAACGGCATGAACAAGGGTGGTGAGGCGCTCGAAACGGCGCTCGAGATGGTCAGCCTGTTCCAGCGCCTGGAACAGCGGGTTTAGGCAATGGATACCCAGACACACCGGCGGGCGACCAATGCTCGCTCGGTAGCCCGACGCTTGGCGGTGCAGGCGATCTATCGCTGGCAGATCAATGACGGGCCCTGGCAGGACGTGCTCTCGGAATTCGCCGATGCCGAGGACATGCCGAAGGCCGATCGCGAGTATTTCCGCGAGCTGATCGAAGGCGTCTGCGGCGCACGGCCGCAGCTGGACATCGATATCGCGCAGTGGACGGACCGGCCGGCGGCGCAGCTGGACCCGGTGGAGCACGCGGTGCTCTTGGTGTCCGTGTTTGAGCTCACCTCGCGTCCCGATGTGCCGTTTCGCGTGGTACTGAACGAGGCGGTGAACCTCACCCGCCGCTTCGGCGCCACCGACGGCCACAAGTTCGTGAACGCCGTGCTCGATCGCGCCGCCCGCATCCTGCGTAGCCACGAACACTGATCAGTGATCCGATGGCACTGTCGGAATTTGACCTCATCAGCCGCTACTTCAGCCACTGCGGCGCGGCGCGCGGCGATGTGGTCCTGGGTGTCGGCGATGACGGCGCGGTGCTCGAGTGCCCGCCCGGGTCGCAGCTGGTCGCGGCCATCGACTCGCTGGTGGAGGACGTGCACTTCCCCCAAGGCTCTCCCGCTCGCTCGATCGGGCATCGCGCCCTCGCCGTGAACCTCTCGGACCTTGCCGCCATGGGCGCGCAGCCGGCGTGGGCGCTCCTGGCCCTGGCGCTGCCCGCCGCCGATGAAGCGTGGCTCGCGCAGTTCAGCGACGGACTGGATGCGCTCGCACGCACGCACGGGGTGGCGCTGGTGGGCGGCGACACGACGGGCGGCAAGCTGTGTGTCACGGTGCAGATCCTGGGGTTCGTGCCGCATGGGGCGGCGCTGACGACGCAGTGGCGGCCAGGTGGGCGATGCCGTGTTCGTGAGCGGTACGCCCGGTGATTCCGCCGCGGGCCTGATGCTGGAACAGTCGCGGCTGACGGTGGCGGATGCGGCGCAGGCACAGTGGCTGCTCGAGCGGTTCCGCTATCCGACGCCGCGCGTGTCGCTCGGGCATTGCCCTGCGGGGCCTGGCGAGCGCCTGCATCGACGTGTCCGATGGGCTGCTCGGCGACTGCGCCCGGCTGGCCGAGGCGAGCGGCTGCGGCGTGCGCATCGAATACGAGGCGCTGCCGGTATCGCGCGCCGCTGCGCGCGGCCGTGGGTGAGGAGCGCGCACGGGAGCTCGCACTCACCGGCGGTGAGGATTACGAACTATGCTTCAGCGTGCCGGCCGCGAAACTTGCGGCCTTTGCGGCGCGTTGCCCAGCCGCGCAGTTCGGCTGGAGCCGGATCGGGACCCTCACCGCAACGCCTGGCGCATGCGTGCAGCGCGGCGCGACTGTGATGCAGGTCTCGCATCGCGGCTTCGATCACTTCGGCTAAAGCGACCGATGTTCGGCGCCGGCTGGTCGGCGCCGCCGCGGCACGTACGTGTGAGGGTTGCATCACAGTAGGGCAGCGTGCCGTTCCTTATCCTCGCGCGGCATACCGCTAATATCAGGACCGACGGTGCCCAAGATTTCGCCCGCCAGCCGTGCCCGTGCCATGCCCGAGAAAATCGGCAAGTACGTCATCATCAAGGAGGTCGGCCGCGGCAGCACCGGCACGGTGTACCTGTCCCACGATGCCTATTACGGGCGCGATGTGGCCATCAAGGTCTACAACATCGACGCCGGCGGGGACGAGGACCGGGCGCGCATCGCGCGCAAGATGTTCCTCTCCGAGGCGCACCTGGTGGGGATGCTGCAGCACCCCAACATCCTGCCCATCTACGATGCCGGCGAGGAAAACGGCTACTGCTACATCGTCAGCGAGCACGTACACGGCGCGCGCACCCTGGCGGCGTATTGCCGTGCGGACAATCTGCTGCGTATCGATGATGCGGTGGAGATCATCTTCAAGTGCGCCAAGGCGCTGCACTACGCGCATTCACGCGGTGTCATCCATCGCGATGTGAAACCTTCCAACATCATGCTCACGCAGGACAGCGATGTCCGCATCATCGACTTCGGCATCGCGCTGGTGTCGGACTCCGACATCTCGCGGATCGAGGGCATTGCCGGCAGTCCCTCCTACATGTCTCCCGAGCAGGTGCAGAGTCTGGAGCTCACCAACCGCTCCGACCTGTATTCGCTCGGCGCGGTGATGTATGAACTCCTGACCGGGTCGCGCCCGTTTCGCGCCGGCAACCTGCAGAAGCTGCTGCACCAGATCGTCTATGCCACGGCGCCGCCGATTCACACGCTGCGCGCCGAGATTCCCGAGGATCTGGAGAACGTCGTGGCGATGGCGCTGCAGAAGGATCCCAACAAGCGCTACAAGAGCGGCCTGGACTTCGCCGCCGAACTCACCCGCGTGCATCAGCGGTTGCGCGAGCAGAACGCACGCATCGACCGTCAGGAGCAGTTCGGGGTACTAAGACGGCTGAAGTTCTTCCACGAGTTCTCGCATGCCGAGATCTGGGAAGTGCTGCGCGCCAGTCACTGGCAGAGCTATACCCTTGGCGAGGAGATCGTCAAGGAAGGCGAGATGGATGACCGCTTCTACGTGATCGTCTCCGGCACCTGCACGGTGGAGCGGCACACCGTGCGGTTAGGTGCCATCGAGACCGGCGAGTGCTTCGGCGAGGCAAGCTACGTGCCGGGCGCCAAGCGCACCGCGACCATCCGCGCGCTCGCGAACGTGACGGTACTGAAGGTCAGCTCGACCCTGCTCGAGCAGGTGTCGGCATCGTGTCAGCTGCGCTTCAATCGGGTATTCCTGCGTACCATGATCATCCGGCTGCAGGCCAGTGACATGGATTCCACCACCGCGACGTTTCCGCGACTCGCACCGCGCTAGCCCGCCGGCGCTTCCTTGTCGCGCTCGATCAGCGCGTAGGCCGAATGGTTGTGGATGGACTCGAAGTTCTCCGCCGACACCTCATACGCGGAAACGCGCTCCTCCGCATTCAGGCGCGCCGCCACATCGCGCACGATGTCCTCCACGAACTTCGGATTCTCGTAGGCCCGCTCGGTGACGTATTTCTCATCGGTGCGTTTGAGGATGCCGTACAGCTCGCTGGAGGCTTCGGACTCCGCGATGCTGATCAGCTCCTCGATCCAGATGTGCTGCCGCAGCTTTGCGGTGATGGTCACGTGTGAGCGCTGATTGTGCGCGCCGTACTTGGAGATGTCGCGCGAGCAGGGGCACAGGCTCGTCACCGGCACCACGACCCTGATCCACATGCAGGTCTTGCCGTCGCGCCGCTCACCCAGCAGGCTCGCCTTGTAATCCATGACGCTTGCGACACCGGAAACCGGCGCCCGCTTGGTGACGAAGAACGGGAATGTCATCTCGATGTGCCCGGCGTTGGCTTCCAGCCGCACCGTCATCTCCTCCAGCATGCTCTGGAAGGATTCGACGGAAATCTCGCGCTCGTGCTGATTCAGGATGCTGACGAAGCGCGACATGTGCGTGCCCTTGAAGTCATGGGGCAGGTTCACGTACATGTTGAAGGTGGCGATGGTGTGCTGCTCGCCGCTCGCGCGATCCTTGACCCGCACCGGATGGGTGATGTCCTTGATGCCCACGCGATTGATGGGAATGCGCCGGGTGTCGGCGCGCCCCTGCACATCCTCGACGCCGATGGTCGCCGGCGCCTTGTCGGCGCCCGTATCGAGCGCCTGGGCGAATGCTTTTGGATTCATCTACAGCGCTCCGACCGAGCGCGCGCGGATGGCCGCGTGGCGCGCCCACCAGCGCTCGATGGTCGCATTCAAGGAGGCGGCGTCGAGGCCCGCGAGCACAAGACAGTCCTCGCGTGAGCCATGTTCGATGAAGCGGTCGGGAATTCCGATGTGCAGCAGCGGCACCTGGATGTCCTGGGTTGCCAGCAGCTCGCCGATGGCGCTGCCGGCGCCGCCGGCGACGACATTCTCCTCGAGCGTCACGAAGGCGCCGTGGCGGGTCGCAATGTCGATCACCAGCTGCTCGTCCATCGGCTTGATGAATCGCAGGTTCACCAGCGTCGCATCGAGGCGTTCGGCGATCTTCTGCGCCGGGGCCACCATGGAGCCGACGGCGATCAGCGCCAGTCCCGAGCGGCCCTGGCGGCGCACTTCGCCGCGACCCAGGGGCAGGGCGCTCATCTGGGCGAGCGGGGTCACACCGGGGCCCGCGCCGCGCGGGTAGCGCACGGCGGCCGGCCCCTTCACGGTGGTGGCCGTGAACAGCATCTGGCGGCATTCATCTTCATCGGCCGGGCGCCATGATCACCATGTTGGGGATGCAGCGCATGAATGAAAGGTCAAAGCTGCCCTGATGCGTCGCGCCGTCGCTGCCGACCATGCCGGCCCGGTCGATGGCGAAGGTGACCGGCAGGTTCTGCAGCGCCACGTCGTGAATCAGCTGGTCATAGCCGCGCTGCAGGAAGGTCGAATAGATGGCCACCACCGGCCTCATGCCGGCCGTCGCGAGCCCCGCGGCGAGCGTCACGGCGTGCTGCTCGGCGATGGCGACGTCGAAATAGCGGCCGGGGAATCGCTTTGAATACTCGACCAGGCCCGAGCCTTCGCGCATCGCGGGCGTGATCGCGACGATTTTCGGGTCGATCGCGGCGATGTCGCACAGCCACTGGCCGAACACCTGGGAGTAGGAGGGTCCCTGGCTCTTTTCCTTGAAGATGGTGCCGCTGCGCGGGTCGAACGGGCCGGGCCCGTGCCACTTGATCGGATCGGCCTCGGCGGGGGCGTAGCCCTTGCCCTTGCGCGTGACGACGTGCAGGAACTGCGGGCCTTTCAACTGCTTGACGTTCTTCAAAGTCGTAACCAAGGCCTTCAGGTCGTGCCCGTCCACGGGACCGATGTAGTTAAAGCCCATCTCCTCGAACATCGTGCCGGGCAACACCATGCCCTTCATATGTTCCTCGGAACGGCGCGCCAGTTCCCATACCGTGGGCATTGGCGCCAAAACTTTCTTGCCGCGATCGCGCAGATGCGAATAAAACCGTCCGGATAGCACCCGCGCCAGGTAATTGGACAGCGCGCCGACGTTCTCGGAGATCGACATCTCGTTGTCGTTGAGCACCACCAGCAGATCATTGGGCAGGGATCCGGCGTGGCAGAGCGCCTCGAAGGCCATGCCGGCCGTCATCGCGCCATCGCCGATGACGGCGACGGCACGCCGGTCGCTGCCCTGTTGGGCGGCTGCGATCGCCATCCCCAGGGCTGCACTCACCGAGGTGCTCGAATGGCCCACGGTGAAGGTGTCGTATTCGCTTTCGGCCGGCGTCGGGAAGGGGGCGAGGCCGCCGCGCTGCTTGATGGTGTGCAGCCGGTCGCGGCGACCGGTCAGCACCTTGTGCGGGTAGGCTTGGTGGCCCACGTCCCAGACCAGCTGGTCGATCGGGGTGTTGTAGACATAGTGAAGGGCGATCGTCAGCTCCACCGTGCCCAGCCCCGCCGCAAAGTGGCCACCGCGGGTGCTGACGCTTTGGATCAGGAATTCGCGCAGTTCCGCCGCCAGTTCCGGCAATTTGCCGGCCGCCAGACGGCGCAGGTCCGCCGGGGACTCGATGCCGGTCAGCAGGGGATAGGTGCCTTCGGGCTTGGGCATGGGGTGAACTTTATGACCTCTGTAGCGTCCCGCGCACAGGGGCACGGACGCCCAAGTCTAACCAGTGCAACAGGTATAGGGTATCGGCCGGGTTCAAGGAACCGCCGCAATGCTTGGTGCGATGGGCTTAGCAGGGGCTTAGGGCGCTGAAGCCAGCGCCGCTTCGGCGCCTTCGGTGAAGGGTTCCGGATCCGCGGTCGCGCTGTTGGTCAGCAATATTTCCACCTTTTGCTGGGCGGCCTTCAGGGCACTCTGGCACTGACGCGTCAGGGCAACACCCCGTTCGAAGAACTTCAGGGCGTCATCCAGCGGCAGGTCGCCTTTCTCCAGATGCTCAACCAGGGTCTCGAGCTCAGCCAGCGAGCGCTCGAAATCCAGCGGGGTTTGTTCTGCGGCCATGCGATTCTCGACTGTCATGCGCGTACCGATTGCACCTTATACAGTGCCGGCTCGACGGGTCAAAGCCGTTGACGGTGCCCCGATGGGCGAATAAAGTTAAGCATATTAGACCCAGTCTAATTCGACTATTCCAAGCGATTATCGCACCACCTTCGCAGGAGACCACCCGTGAACCTCAAGGGCAGCAAGACCGAGACCAATTTGAAGGAGGCGTTTGCCGGGGAATCCCAGGCGAATCGCCGTTACCTGTATTTCGCATCAAAGGCGGACGTTGAAGGCTACAACGACGTATCGGCGGTGTTCCGTTCCACGGCGGAGGGCGAGACCGGCCATGCCCATGGCCATCTGGAGTATCTGGAGGCCGTGGGCGATCCGGCCACCGGCCTGCCCATCGGCGAAACCAAGCTGAATCTCAAGGCCGCCATTGCCGGTGAGACCCATGAGTACTCGGACATGTATCCGGGCATGGCCAAGTCGGCCCGCGAAGAAGGCTTTGCCGAGATCGCGGACTGGTTCGAGACGCTCGCCAAGGCGGAACGCTCGCACGCCAATCGGTTCCAGAAGGCGCTGGACTCGATCTGATCGACACGGTGGCGCCGGAACCGGTCCATCGGCCGGTTCCGGCGTCCGTGCTGGCCGCAATCCCCAAGGATTTTGATGAGCAACGCTCCCACCGGCGGCCGGGAAGGCAGTCTCGAGGCGCCGACCCGTCACCCCATCGACTGGCGCAATCCGGATTTCTACAACGAAGCGGCACTGACCAAGGAACTCGACCGCGTCTTCGATATCTGCCACGGCTGTCGGCGTTGCTTCAGCCTGTGCCAGTCCTTCCCGACCCTGTTCGATGCCATCGACGCCACCGCGAAGGGGGAGCTCGAGGCGGTCGACAGAGCCGTATATTGGGAGGTCGTGGACCACTGTTACCTGTGTGACATGTGCTTCATGACCAAGTGTCCGTATGTGCCGCCGCACCCCTGGGCGGTCGATTTCCCGCACCTGATGCTGCGCGCCAAGGCCCTGCATGCCGGGCAGGAAGGCTTCAGCGTGCGCGATCGGCTGCTGGCCTCCACCGAAGCGGTGGGACGGATTGCCGGCATTCCGGTGGTCGCCGAGGTGGTGAACGCCGTCAATCGATTCAAGCCCGCGCGCGTGGTGCTGGAGAAGACCCTGGGCGTCGCCCGCGATGCGCCATTGCCCGAATTTCATTCCCGTACCGCCCGTGAGCGCCTCTCGGCGCTGAACGGGCCGCTGCCCGCCGCGCCGCCCGCAGGTCCGGCGCCGGCGCTGCGGGAGGAGCTACGGGGACAGGTGGCGTTGTTCACGACCTGCTATGGCAATCGCAACGAGCCGCAGCTCGCAACCGACCTGGTCGCGGTGTTCAACCACAACGACATCCCGGTGCGCCTGGTACCCCAGGAGCGCTGCTGCGGCATGCCGCGCCTGGAGCTCGGGGATCTGAAGACGGTGGCAGCCTACAAGGAAGAGAACATCCCGCAATTGCTCGCGGTGATCGCGGCGGGCTTCGACATCGTCGCGCCGATCCCAAGCTGTGTGCTCATGTTCAAGCAGGAACTGCCGCTGATGTTTCCGGAGGATCCGCAGGTGCAGGCGGTGGCGGCGCGCATCTATGATCCGTTCGAGTACCTGATGCTGTGGCACAAGGGCGGCAGGCTCAAGACTGACTTCAAGACCTCGCTCGGCAAGGTCAGCTACCACGTGCCGTGTCACCTGCGGGTGCAGAACATCGGCTTGAAGACCCGCGATGTGCTGCGCCTGGTGCCCGACACCACGGTCGATGTGATCGAGCGCTGCTCCGGGCATGACGGCACCTACGCCGTCAAACAGGAATTCCGCGCCGCCTCCGTGAAGATCGGCAAACCCGTGGCGACCCGGGTGCAGAATGCGGCGGCCGCCCACTACAGCAGCGATTGCCCCATGGCGGGCCACCAGATCGAAAGCCTGATGCCGCAAGGTGCGGGGCCCGAACACCCGCTGAAGCTGTTGCGGCTCGCCTACGGAATTTGAAGGATCGAACGGATGGAAAAGCTGACCGTGGAGCAACTCTTCAGCCTCGAGCAGTACGCTCGCCGGCGCAACGAGTTCCGGACGCAGGTGCTCGAGCACAAAAGTCACCGGCGCCTGGCGGTGGGACCCAACATGACCTGGTGTTTTGAAGATCGCCTCACCATCCAGTACCAGATCCAGGAGATGCTGCGCGCCGAGAAGGTGTTCGAGCCGCAGGGCATTCAAGAGGAGCTCGAGTCCTACAATCCGCTGATTCCCGATGGCAGCAACTGGAAGGCGACGCTGCTTCTGGAATTTCCCGACAGCGAGGTGCGGCGCGAGCAGCTGGCCGTGCTGCGCGGCGTCGAAGCGCGCTGCTGGGTGCAGGTCGCGGGCTTCGAGAAGACCTTCGCCATCGCCGATGAGGACCTGCCGCGCGAGAACGACGAGAAGACCTCCGCGGTGCATTTCCTGCGCTTTGAGCTCAATGCCGCGATGCGCGCGGCGCTGAAGAGCGGCGCTGCATTGGGTGCCGGCGTCGCTCACGAGCGCTACCGGCATGCGGTCGAGCCGGTGAGCCCGCGCCTGCGCGCCTCACTCCTGGGCGATCTGAACTGACGAGGGGCCTGCCCCTGATCGTCTGCTAAGATCGCGCCACCCGTGGGCGGCGCCTTAGCCGTTTCGCGAATCCATTCAGCAAAGCGATGAGCCAAAGCTACACAGCCTCAGATATTGAAGTCCTCTCCGGCTTGGAACCCGTGCGTCGCCGCCCGGGCATGTACACGCACACCTCGCGGCCCAACCACCTGGCCCATGAGGTGCTCGACAACAGCGTCGATGAGGCCACTTCGGGTTACTGCACCCAGATCGATGTCACGCTGTTCAAGGACGGCTCGCTTGAGGTCACCGACAATGGCCGTGGCATGCCGGTGGACATCCATCCCGAGGAGAAGGTCAGCGGCGCCGAGGTGATCCTCACCCGGTTGCATGCCGGCGGAAAGTTCTCGGAAAAAGCGGCCTACAAGTTCTCCGGCGGCCTGCATGGCGTGGGCGTGTCGGTGGTCAACGCGCTGTCCAGCCACCTCGACTGCACCATCCGGCGCGGCGGCAAGGAATACCGCATCTCCTTCAAGGACGGCAAGGTGCACGCGAAGCTTGCCGTGATCGGCACGGTCGGCCAGCGCAATACCGGCACCACCGTGCGCTTCTGGCCGGATCCGAAGTTCTTCGATTCGGACAAGTTCTCGGTGGCGCAGCTGCGCCACACGCTCAAGGCGAAAGCGGTGCTGTGCGCGGGCCTGCGCATCACCTTCACCAACGAGGCCACCGGCGAGAAGGACGAGTGGTTCTACAGCGGCGACCTGGGCGCCTACCTGATGGAGGAGCTGGAGTCCACCGAGCGCCTGCCCGCCGAACCCATCACGGCGGCACGCGAGGATGAGGCCGACGCCGTCGGCTATGCACTGCTGTGGGCGCCGAACATTTCGGCCGTGTTCGGCGAAAGCTACGTGAACCTGATTCCGACCTCCGAGGGCGGCACGCACGTCAACGGCTTGCGTTCGGGCCTCGCGCAGGCGGTGCGCGAGTTCTGCGAATTCCGCAATCTGGTGCCGCGCGGCATCAAGCTCACGCCCGAGGATGTCTGGGACAAGTGCTGTTACGTGCTGTCGTTGAAGATCCGCGAGCCGCAGTTCGCCGGCCAGATGAAGGAGCGGCTGGCCTCGCGGGATGCGGCCGGCGTGGTCGAGGCCTTTGTGCGCGACTCCATGGCGTTGTGGCTGAACGGCCATGCCGATGCCGGCGAGCGCATCGCGCAGTTCGCCATTGCCAACGCTCAGGAGCGGGCGCGCGCCGCCCAGCGCGTGGTGCGCAAGCGCATCTCCGGCGGCCCGGCGCTGCCGGGCAAGCTCGCCGACTGCACCAGTCAGGAGCCGCGCCGCTCGGAGCTGTTCCTGGTGGAGGGCGATTCCGCCGGCGGCAGCGCCAAGCAGGCGCGCGAGCGCGAGTTCCAGGCCATCATGCCGCTGCGCGGCAAGATCCTGAACACCTGGGAGTTGGAATCCGGCGCTCGATCGGCTCCTCCGAGGAAGTGCACAACATCAGCGTCGCGCTTGGGGGTCGAGCCGGGCTCCGCCGATGTGAGCCAGCTGCGCTACCACAAGATCTGCATCCTCGCGGACGCCGACTCCGACGGACTGCACATCGCGACGCTGCTGTGTGCGCTGTTTCTGCGGCACTACCGGCCGCTGGTCAGCGGCGGCCATGTCTACGTGGCCATGCCGCCGCTGTACCGCATCGATGCGGGCAAGCAGATCTACTACGCCCTCGATGATGTCGAGCGCGATCAGACGCTCGCGCGTATCGCCAAGGAAAATCCGCGCAGCCGACCGACGTTCACGCGCTTCAAGGGCTTGGGCGAGATGAATCCCGTCGCAGCTGCGCGAGACCACCATCGATCCGCGCACCCGCAGGCTCGTGCAGCTGACCATCGATGCCGGCGACAACACCGACCAGCTCATGGACATGCTGCTCGCCAAGAAGCGCGCCGGCGATCGGCGCGAGTGGCTGGAAAGCAAGGGCAATCTGGCCGAGATTCAGGTGTAAGCCATGCAGGATCAGGAACTGAATTTCGAAGGCGTTGAGCGCCAGCCGCTGCGCACCTTCACCGAGAAGGCTTACCTCGATTACTCGATGTACGTGATTCTCGATCGGGCGCTGCCCGGCGCTCGGCGATGGGCTCAAGCCCGTGCAGCGACGCATCATCTACGCCATGAGCGAGCTGGGGCTTGCGGCGGTCAACAAATACAAGAAGTCGGCGCGCACCGTCGGCGATGTCATCGGCAAGTTCCATCCGCACGGCGACAGCGCCTGCTACGAGGCCATGGTGCTGATGGCGCAGCCGTTCGCCTATCGCTATCCGATCGTGGACGGGCAGGGCAACTGGGGCTCGCAGGATGACCCGAAGTCATTCGCGGCCATGCGCTATACCGAGGCCAAGCTCACCCGCTATGCCGAGGTGCTGCTCGGGGAGTTGGGCAGTGGCACCGTGGACTGGGCGCCGAACTTCGATGGCACGCTGGAGGAGCCGGTGTTCCTGCCGGCGCGTCTGCCGAATCTGCTGTTGAACGGCACCACCGGCATCGCCGTGGGCATGGCCACCGATATCCCGCCGCACAACCTGCGTGAGGTCGCCAACGCCTGCATGCATCTGCTGGAGGAGCCCGAGGCCACCACCGCTCAGCTGATGAAATTCATCAAGGGCCCGGATCTGCCCACGGGCGCGGAGATCATCTCGCCGCGGGCCGATCTGAAAGAGTTCTATGAAAAAGGCGTGGGCAGCTTCAAGGCCCGCGCGACCTACGTCATCGAGGACGGCAACGTCGTCGTGAACGCCTTCCCCTGGCAGGTCTCGCCCACCAAGGTGATCGAGCAGATCGCCGAGCAGATGCGGGCGAAGAAGCTGCCGATGGTGGAGGACCTGCGCGATGAGTCCGACCACGAGAATGCGACGCGGCTGGTGATCGTGCCGCGCTCCAACCGCGTCGATCTTGATGAGGTGATGAAGCATCTGTTCGCGACCACGGACCTGGAACGCAACTATCGCGTCAACCTGAACATCATCGCCCTGGACGGTCGTCCGCGCGTCATGGCACTGCGCGAGGTGCTGTCCGAGTGGCTCGAGTTCCGGATCGCGACGGTGACGCGGCGCCTGCAGTACCGCCTCGACAAGGTCAATCGGCGGCTGCATATCCTCGAGGGACTGCTGATCGCCTTCCTGAACCTCGATGAGGTGATCCGCATCATCCGCCGCGAGGATGAGCCGAAGCCGGTGCTGATGAAGCGCTTCAAGCTCTCCGAGGAGCAGACCGAGGAGATCCTCAACACGCGGCTGCGGCATCTGGCCAAGCTCGAGGAGATGAAGATCCGCGAGGAGCAGAAGTCGCTTGGCGGAAGAGCGCGCGGAAATCGAGGCGCTGCTTGGCGAGCAAGGCGAAGCTGCGGCGGCTGGTCGCAGGCGAGATTCGCGCCGACATGGAAAAACACGGCGATGAGCGGCGCACCAAGATCGTCGAGCGCGAGGCGGCGCAGGCCATCGATGAGACCACGCTGATCGCCAACGAACCGGTGACGGTGGTGCTTGTCCACCGGCGGCTTCGCGCGCTCGGCGAAGGGTCACGACATCGATCCCCTGACCCTGTCCTACAAGGCCGGTGATGCCTTCCAAAGCGCGGCCAAAGGCCGCAGCCTGCAGAACGCCGTGTTCATCGACAGCACCGGGCGCACCTACACGCTTGCCGGCGCACTCACTGCCCTCGGCACGCGGTCAGGGTGAGCCGCTGTCGGGTCGGCTGAACCCGCCGGACGGGGCGCGCTTCGCCGGCGTCATGCTGGGTGAAAGCGATGACCTGTGGCTGCTCGCCACCGACGCCGGCTACGGCTTCACGGCGCGCTTCAAGGATCTGGTCACCGACCGGCGCGCCGGCAAGACCGTGCTCAATGTGCCGGAGGCCGCCTTGGTGCTGCCGCCGGCCCTGGTGCCGGGAGCGGATGCGCTGGTGGCCGCCGTCAGCAACGAAGGCAAGCTGCTGGTCTTTCCGGTAGCTGACGTCCCGGAAATGCCGCGCGGCAAGGGCAACAAGCTGTACGACATAAGCAGCAAGAAGCTCGCCACCCGGGAGGAGTTCCTGGCCGCTATTACGGTGGTGCCCAAGGGCGCGGCCCTGCTGCTGTGGAGCGCTGAGCAGTGCAAGACCCTGGAGTGGTCGGAGCTCAAGGAATACCGGGGTCAACGTGCGCAGCGCGGCAGCGTTCTGCGGCGTGGGTGGCCGCGCAAAATCGACCGCCTCGAGCCGCGTCCCGCGACCACTCGAGTAGTCGGCCGCGCAGCGGTGGGTCCCCTTCCGGGGCGCTGGTTTGGCAAAGCTACATGAAACCAGTAGCCTAGCGGACAGACGTCACCCGAGCCCGCCGCAGCAGGCACCACCCGCAGGCAGCACAGCTTCAACGATGGCCCGACAGACTAAATCCACGAATCCGGGCCATTCCGATGAGGCGTATCAGGATCAGATCCTGCCTTCTGTCTCGCGCACCTTTGCGTTGACCATTCCGCAGCTGCCCCCGGACCTGAGCCGCTCGGTGACGAACGCCTATCTGCTGTGCCGCGTCGCCGACACCATCGAAGATGAGCCGCAGATCGCGCCTCCCGACACGCTCCTGTACATGGAGCGGTTTTCCGATGCCGTGGCGGGCGTGGCCGATGCTCAGTTACTGGGGACGGAGCTGGCGGATACGTCTGTCGCAGTGGACCCTGCCGGCCGAGCGCGAACTCATCATCAATCTGGCACGTGTCATTCGTGTCACCCGGCAACTGCCCCTGCGCCAGCAGGCCGCGATCCGGCGCTGTGTGGATGCCATGTGCCACGGCATGCACCAGTTCCAGCGCACGGCCAGCGTGCGCGGTCTGGACACCGTGGCGGATCTGGACAGTTATTGCTACTACGTGGCCGGAGTGGTCGGTGAGATGCTCACCGAACTTTTCTGCAGCCACTCGCCCGACATCGAACAGCATCGCGCGGCGCTGTCGCGCCTCGCGCCCTCCTTCGCGCAGGGCCTGCAGATGACCAACATCCTCAAGGATGTTTGGGAGGACCGCAGCCGCGGCGCCTGCTGGCTGCCGCAGGAGGTGTTCTCGCGCTTCGGCATCGATCTGTCGCACCTGACCCCGCAGACGGGCGGCAGCGGCTTCGCCGCGGGCATGCAGCGAGCTGGTGGGTCGTCGCCCACGCGCATCTGCGCAATGCCCTGGAGTTCACGCTGCTGATGCCGGCGCGCGAGACCGGCATCCGCCGCTTCTGCCTGTGGGCCATCGGGCTTGCGGTGCTGACGCTCAAACGCATCGCCGCCAATCCCGGCTTCAGCGCCGGCTCGCAGGTCAAGGTGTCGCGTCGCACCGTCGCGGTAACGCTCGCGCTGAGCAATGCGGCGACCCGTCACAACGGACTGCTGCGCTTCTTGTTCAACCGCGCCGCCTCCGGGTTGCCGCTCGCGACGCTGGCGGCGGACTGGGAGCCGCGCAAACTTAAGCTCGCCGATGATGATGCGGCGGAACAGGCGGCCAGTGCCTATCACCGCGCCCGTCGCTTCAATGCACGCGACGCCCAGGATGAGGTCGGGCTGCTGCGCCAGCCGGACCGGGGTACCGTGCAATGACCGCCGGCCCCTCGACACTGCGTGAGTCGCGCCTCGCACGCGACCTCACTGCCCGCTCCGGCGCCGCGGCCAATGTCAGCCGGCTGCCCGACGCCGACAGTGGCGAGGCGCTCGAGCGCTCGATCGCCGCCGCGCGCGATGCGCTGATCGGATTGCAGAGCGCACAAGGGTTCTGGCTCTTTGAACTGGAGGCCGACTGCACCATTCCGGCGGAGTACATCATGATGATGCACTTCCTGGATGAGATTGATGTCGGTGCTGCAGGAGAAGCTCGCGGTGTACCTGCGCCGCCATCAGGCCGATCACGGCGGCTGGCCGCTGTTTCTGGGCGGCGACCTCGACTTCAGTTGCACCGTGAAGGTGTACTACGCCTTGAAGCTCGCCGGTGATGACATCGCCGCGCCCGCACATGGCGCGGGCGCGCGAGGCGATTCTGGCGCGCGGCGGCGCGGCACGGGCCAATGTGTTCACCCGCATTGCGCTGGCACTGTTCGGCCAGGTGCCGTGGCGGGCCGTGCCCTACATTCCCGTCGAGATCATGTTGCTGCCGAAGTGGTTTCCCTTCCACCTCGACAAGGTCTCCTACTGGTCGCGTACGGTGATGGTGCCGCTGTTCGTGCTGTGCACCAAGAAGCCGCTGGCCCGCAATCCGCAGGGCGTTGAGATCCAGGAGCTGTTCACGACGCCGCCGTGGGAGGAGCGCCACTACTTCGCGCGCCGCGGTTTCACCAACCGCTTCTTCATGGCCCTGGATCGCATGGGCCGCGCCATCGATCCGCTCATTCCCCGCGCCATGCGCACCCGTGCCATGGACAAGGCCCATGCGTGGGTGCTGGAGCGGCTGAACGGCGAGGGCGGCCTCGGCGCCATTTTTCCCGCCATGGTCAATGCCCTGGAAGTGCTGGTCCTGATGGGCGTGCCGGCTGAGGATCCGCGTCGCGCCACGGCCAAACGGGCGATCGAGAAGCTGGTGGTGGCGGGCCCGAATGAGGCCTACTGCCAGCCTTGCGTCTCCCCGGTGTGGGATTCGGCGCTCGCGGCGCTGGCGATGCAGGAAGCCGGCGATGCGCAGGCGCACGCCGCCGCCGAGCGGGCGCTGGACTGGCTGGTGCCCGAACAGCTGCTCGACGGGCCGCAGGACTGGCAGGTCCAGAAGCCCGACGTGCGCGGCGGCGGCTGGGCCTTCCAGTTCAAGAACACTCACTACCCGGATCTGGATGACACTGCGGTCGTCGCCTGGTCCATGCACCAGGCCCGCGAGCCGCAGAAGTACGCGGACAATATTTCCCGGGCGCTCGACTGGCTGGTCGGGCCTGCAGAGCCGCAACGGGGGGTTCGCGGCCTTTGATGCGGACAATACCCACTACATCCTCAATGAGATTCCGTTCGCTGATCACGGCGCCTTGCTCGATCCGCCCACCAGTGATGTGACGGCGCGCGTGGTCACGCTGCTCGCCAAGGTCGGGCGTCCGCAGGATGCGCCGGCGTTGGAGCGCGCCTTAGCCTATCTGCGTGCCGAGCAGGAGCCGGATGGCGCCTGGTTTGGCCGCTGGGGCACCAACTACATCTATGGCACCTGGTCGGTGCTGATCGCGCTCGAACAGGCCGGCGTCGCGCACGATGACCCGGCCGTGCGCCGCGCCGCGAACTGGCTCGCCTCCAAGCAGAATGCCGACGGCGGCTGGGGTGAGCTCAACCACAGCTACCACGACCGCCACCAGGCCGGCGGCCCCGCCGCGAGTGCGCCGTTCCAGAGCGCCTGGGCGCTCTTGGCGCTGTTGGCGGCCGGAGAGGTGGATTCCGTCGGTGGTGCGCAACGGCGTGCGCTACCTGCAGCGCTCGCAGCAGAAGAGCGGACTGTGGAGCGACCCGCGTTTCACGGCGCCGGGCTTTCCGCGCGTCTTTTATCTCAAGTACCACGGCTACTGCGCGTACTTTCCGCTGTGGGCGCTGGCCGCCTATCGCAATCGCGCGGGCGCCATCCGCCCCAAGTGAGCCTCACGGGGATCGTCGCGGCCCTGACGGCCGAGGCGCGTACCCTTGGGCCGCTGCAACCGGGACCGCGCCCGGACGCTGCCGCGAGCTTCGCGCTCCACACCCTAGCCGACGGCAATCTGCTCGCAGTGAGTGGCATGGGCCCCGATGCCGCCCGGCGCGCATCCGCTGCCCTCATCGCGGCCGGGGCGCAGGGCCTCCTGAGCTTTGGACTCGCGGGCGCCTTGGACCCGCCCTCGGCGCCGGCGCGGTGCTGCTGCCCGAGACGGTGATCGACGGCGCACGACGCTGTGTACGCGACGGATGCCGGCGTGGCGCTGCCCAACTGGCCGCCCGCGCCGGCCGCTCTTGCCGCGGCGGCGCCTTGCTGAGCCTGGCCCAGCCGCTGACCCAGGCGGCGGCCAAAGCGCAGGCCCGGGACCGCACCGGTGCGGTGGCCGTCGATATGGAGAGCGTGGCCATCGCCGCGGTGGCGATCGGCGCGGGCGTAAAGTTTGCCGTGGCACGCGTGGTCATCGACACGGCCGCGGATGCGGTGCCGGGCAGTGTCACGCGGGCCACCGACGCTCGCGGCGAGGTGGCTATACGGGCGCTTGGCGGCAGGCCTGATCAGAAGGCCCGTGGAACTCTTCGCGCTGCTCACGCTCGCGCGGCGCTACCGCGCGGCGCTGCGCGCGCTGCGCGATCTGGCGCAGCAGGGGCTGGGTTTGCCGTGAAGCGTGCGTTCATCACCGGGGCCACGGGGTTCGTCGGCGCTGCGGTGGCGCGGGCGCTGGTGTCCGCGGGCTGGCAGTTGCGGGGCCTGGCGCGGCCGGGGTCCGATCGCCGCAATCTGTCGGCTCTGCCGATCGAGGTGGTGACGGGGGACCTGCGCGATCCGCTCTCGTATGCGCACGCCCTGGAAGGCTGCGAGGCGTTGTTTCATGTCGCGGCCGACTATCGGCTCGGGGCGCCCAACCCGGAGGATCTTTACGCCATCAATGTCGAGGGCACACGCGGTCTGCTGCGGGCCGCGGGGCGGGCGGGCGTTGCGCAGATCCTCTATACCAGCAGTGTCGCCACCTTGCGCCTGGTGGGCGATGGCACCGTGGCCGATGAGGAGAGCGTGGCCACGGTCGATGAGATGATCGGGCACTACAAGCGCTCGAAATTTCTCGGCGAGCAGGTCGTCCAGGAATGGGCGCGCGCCCAGGTCGCGAACCACCGGGTCGTGATCGTCAATCCCTCAACGCCCGTGGGTCCCGGCGATGTGAAGCCGACGCCCACCGGACAGATCGTGCTGGATGCCGCGGCCGGTCGCACGCCGGCCTACGTGGATACCGGATTGAACATCGCGCACGTGGATGACATCGCCCAAGGTCATCTGCTGGCGCTCGAACACGGTCGCCATGGCGAGCGTTACATTCTGGGCGGTGCGGATCTGACCCTGAAGGAGATTCTGACCCAGGTGACCGGCATTGCCGGGCGTCGCCCGCCACGCATTCGCTTGCCGCATGCGCTGGTATTGCCCATCGCGCACGTGGCCGAGGCGGCTGCGCGCCTAAGCGGGCGTGGCACCCGCATCACGGTGGAAGGCGTACGCATGGCGAGGAAGCGCATGTACTTCTCCAGCGCCAAGGCAGCGCGGGAACTGGGCTATACCTGGCGCGATCCGAGCCTCGCTTTTGCGGATGCGGTGCGCTGGTTCCGCGACGCCGGCTATCTGTGATCACAGGCTCTTGGGCAGCACCCGGTACATGAGTCTGGCCAGGGCGGGTACCAGTCGCGGCCGCAGCAGTCGCGCATCGTAGCGGCCGAGGCGCGCATCGTTCTCCCGCAGGCACAGCCCGAGCAGCTTGTGCAGCGTCACATCCTCACCCAGATCGTGGTGGGCACTGAGCGTGAAGTTCTCCCCGTCATCACCGCCTAAGGCGGCGGCAGGTTTGGCGGCGCGCGGCTCATCCGCCGATCCGCCCAGCGTGCGCGCGGTTTTCGCGCGGCTCCAGACCTGCTTGAGAATGATCCAGGCGCAGCGCAGCGAGAACCCCGGTCGGCGCCACCACGGCAGCATGCGAGCGGCGGTACTTTACCCAGTTCACGAAAAACAGGATGTGGCGCGCTTCCTCCTGCACCACCGGCTCGAATACCTCGATCAACCCTGCCTCGAAGAATCCCGATTCGCGTGCCAGCGCGAACAGGCCAAAGGCGAAAAAGGAATCAAAGCATTCCCCGAAGCCTGCGAACAGGAAGTCATGCTCGAGATCGTGCGGTTCATAGCGCGGCGGGTGATCGACGGGGATGGCGTAGTGCGCCGTCAGCCCCTGCAGCAGCCGGGCGTGTCGACCCTCCTCGAATCCCTGCAGCTCGATCGCCTTGCGCAACCCCGGATCCGGCTCCAGTGCCGCAGCGGCGGCCACGGTGTTGGAGGTGACATTCTCCGTGGCCACGGCCTCCTGCCAGAACGGCAGCGACACCAGGCGCCGCTTGGACGCCTCGCTCAACTGCGGCCACTGCACCTGCTCGGGCACGTACTCCACGTAGCTGTCCATGAAGAATCGCGCGAGCAGTTCGCGATGCGCCGAAGACCCAATCTCAATCGCTGCTGCGGACATCGCTCGCACCCTTGAATACCCACGACCACTGCCAATAGATCAACGCCGGCACGCCAAACAGGATCTCGCGCATGCGCTTGGCGAGCGACAGGGCAATGCTGGCGTCATTGCCCAGCTCCCAGAAGATAGCCAAATCCGACCAAGCCGGCCTCCTGGATGCCCACCCCCGCCGGCACCACGAAGACAAAATGCCGGATGGCCTGCGTCAGGCTTTCCAGGACCACGGCACTGCCCACCCCCACCGGGTGTTGCAGCAGGCGCAGCGCAAGCCACGTCTCGATGGCGCCGGCCGCGAAACCCGCCAGTTGCCAACCGAGGGTGGCGAGCAGCGCCGTGCTGTGCCCCAAGAGCTCGCGCAGCCGGGCATCGAGCGCGCGGGCCTGGCCGAGCAGGCCTCGCAGGTGCGCCGGCAGCGCCAGCATACCTGCTACGCCGCGCAGCACCCGTTCGAAAATCGAGCCTTTGTGTACCAACAGGTACAAGGCGCCCGCGACAGCCAGCGCCAGCACCAGCACCGCGAGCAGATTCCCCGCCGCGGCAACCTTGCCGGTCAGCCGCAGCAGCAGCAGCACGCCTGCGGCGGCGAACAGCAGCTGACTGAGGATGGTCAAGAGCACCTCGGCAACCACGCTGGCCGCGACCGCCGGCGCCTCGCGCCCCATCGCCGCACAACATGCGGATGCCGACGATCTCGCCCCCGACGTTGGCCACCGGCAGCAGCCGGTTGACGGCCTCGCGCACCGCGGCGATGACGAGCAGGCGATCCGGCCGGGCGAGCGATGCTGGCACGCCCGTGGCCCGCAGCAGCGTGCGCCAACCCATTACATCGAGCGCCAGGGGCAGCAGGTGCAGGGGCAGCAGCCACAGCAGCGACCACCCCGCCAGCGCCAGCAGCGCAAGAATCGGCGCAAGTCCCGCCCGCACCACCAGCACGATGCCAAGCGTGGTACCCAGAACGAGCGCGCTGCGCATCAGCCATTTCATGACGCCGCGCGGTACTCGAGGGCGGCTCGGAAGCGGACGATATCGGCGTATCCCCCGAGCTGCAGGCCCGGGATCCCCAGCGCAGTGCGCACTGCGGGGCTGAGCAACGCCTTAAGTTCATCCGCGTGGCGGTAGCCTGCCATCGAGGGGGCGATCGCGGCGCCGGCGAGCGTGGCCGGATGCAGGTAGATCTCGCTCACCCCGGCCGGCAGCGTCGCCAGGATCTGCACCAGGCGCGCCTCGTCCATGGCGCCGCTGTGGGCGAGCCCGAAGATCTGGTCATTGCACGCCATGCCCGCGCGGCGCAGCCGCGCACGCATCAGCGCGAGCCACGGGGTCAAAAGCGTGGTCATCGTGAGATGCGGTTCGGCCGGGACGCGCACGGCGCGCAGCCCGAACTCCCGACCGATCCGCAATGCCAGCGACAACACCGTCGGATGCAGATGAAAATGCTTGTGCGCATCCAGATGATCGAGCGGGATCCCCAGGCGCGCGAACGCGGCAAACTGCGCGCGGATTTCCGCGGCCAGTTGGGCGCGCACGCGCGGCAGGGCGAAAAACCGCAGGCCCGCGGCCGCCATGTTGTCGTGGAAGCGGTTGTCGGCATCGACCAGGTCCGGAATCTGCCGCCGCGGCAGCAGCGCCCGACCGTCGGTGAGCGTCAGGTGCAGGCCGACCCGCAGGCCCGGCAGCGCGCGGGCGCGTTGCGCGGCATCCTCGACGGCGGGAGCGCCGACCATCAGGCTCGCCGCGGTGAGTGCCCCGGCCCGATGCGCGGCCTCGACCGCCTCGTTGACGGCCGTGTGCAACCCGAAATCATCGGCAGTGATGATGCACAGGCGCCGGCACGGCTCCGGCACCTACTCGTTCTCGAGCGGAGTCGCCAGGCGCGAGACCGAGCCGTCCTGAGCCAGGTGAAAGCGGGCCTTGCCCCAGTTGACGCGCTGACCGAGGAAGGCCCAGCAGAACACACCGAACAGGGCGCAGTCATGCAAGGGGACGGCCCACAGCCGCGTCCAGGTCGAACGCTCGCCCGAGGGACTCCAGTACAGGTGCATGGCCAGGCGCAGCAATGCGGTGACGCGCAAGCGCCAGGAGGCTCGGCGCGCGCGCCGGCGGCGAGGGCGGTGCCGATGAGCGCCACGCGGCAGCGAGAACGTCACGAACGCGAGGCTGTAACCCACCGGGCGCACCGTCTTGATGGTGCGCAACCAGCGCAATTCATGCTCGATGAGGTCCGCGAGACTGCGCTCCTCGACCACGGTTTCCACCACGACGTGAGACAGCACCGTGCGCAGGCCGAGTTCGCGGGTGAGTTCCCCCAGACGATAGTCATCCGCGAGCTGATCCGCGATCGCCGGCAGGCCGCCGATGGCATCGAGCACGTTGCGGCGCAGGGCGATGGTCGCGCCGAAGGCGAAGGCGCGCGATCCGAACAGGGCGGCCACGAACACCGAGGGCACGAACCAGCCATTGATGAACTGCGCCCCGAGCTGCGACCACAGATCCGGGAGCGGCCGCCCCACATAGGGGCAGGTCACGATGCCGACACTGTCGTCCAGGAGCGGCGCCACGACCTGCTGCAGATAGCCCGGCTCGACGCGGATGTCGCTGTCGACGATGACCAGGTAGTCGTGCTTGGCGAGCGCCATGATGTTGATGAGGTTGCTGACCTTGGCATTGCTGCCATGGTGGGTGCCATCGAGCACCAACGTCAGATCCAGCAGCGGAAACTCGTGCTGCAGTCGTCGCACCACCGCGACTGCGGGGTCGGCCGCATCGCGCACACCGAAGACGATCTGCAGCTGCGGCCACGCCTGGTTGCAGAAGCTGCGCAGGCACTCGTACAGCCGCGGTTCGGCCCCGAACAGCGGTTTGAGGATGGTGACGGCCGGCAGCGCCACCGCGCCCGGCCAAGGCACCCCGCGGCGGGGTCGCAACAGCGCGGCGATCAGGGCCACCAGCGTGTACAGGGCCGCGAGCGCCGCGCACGCGACCCCGGTCCAGACCAGCACGGCGAGGTCAGGCATGAAGGCTGGCGTGGCCGTTTCCGGGGCGGTTATCATGCGCGGGAGTGGAGGTGCCTGTTGATGGACGACGGTCGAGTGGACATTGGGACCCAAAGCGCAGAGTCGATAGCTGAAGCCGATACCCTCATTCTCGTCGATGAGGCCGACCGTGAGATCGGGCACCTGAGCAAGGCAAGATGCCATGATGGCCGAGGCATCTTACACCGGGCTTTCTCATTGCTCATTTTCAACGCCCAGGGTGAGCTGCTGCTGCAGCAGCGCTCCGCCGCCAAGCGGCTGTGGCCATTGTACTGGTCCAACAGTTGCTGTAGTCATCCGCGCCGCTTCGGAGACCATGGACACGGCCATCCAGCGGCGTTTGCACGAGGAGCTGGGCGTGCGCTGCCCGCTGCAGTTTCTGTTCAAATTCCAGTACCAGGCCCAGTGGGACGCCAACGGCGCCGAAAACGAACTTTGCTCGGTTTACCTGGGTCGAACCCACGGCCCCGATCCAGGCCGACCCGGCGGAGATCGCCGGGCTGCGCTGGGTGAGCCCGGAGCAGCTGCAGGCCGAGATGGCGCAGCGCCGGGCGGGGCAGTTCACCCCCTGGTTCATTATGGAATGGGAACGCATCTGGAGCGATCATCGCCCCGCCGTGCTCGCAACACGTTCATAATGGGGCCCTACAGTATCAGGAGTGCGCATGGGCATACCGTTGATTCAGCAGCTTAAGGTCGCCAGTTACATCGCCGGGCGCAAGCTGCGTCGTGACCGTCATTATCCCTTGGTGCTCATGCTGGAGCCACTGTTTCAGTGCAACCTCGCGTGCGCCGGCTGCGGCAAGATCGACTATCCGAAGGAGATCCTGCAAAAGCGGGTCAGTCTCGAGGATGCGCTCAAGGCGGTCGATGAATGCGGCGCGCCGATGGTCTCCATCCCGGGCGGCGAGCCGCTGATCCACAAGGAGATGCCGCAGATCGTCGCCGGCATCGTGGCGCGCAAGAAGTTCGTCTACCTGTGCACCAACGCCATCCTGCTGGCCAAGCACATCGATGAGTACCAGCCCGTCCAAGTACCTGACCTTCTCCATCCACCTGGACGGCAACAAGGAACGGCACGACGAGTCGGTGTGCCTCGAGGGCGTGTACGAGAAGGCGGTGGCGGCCATCCGACTGGCGCGCTCGAAGGGCTTTCGCGTCACCATCAACTGCACGCTCTTCAGCGGCGAGAATCCGGATGAAGTGGCGGAGTTCTTCGACACCGCCATGCAGCTGGGCATCGAGGGCATCACCGTGTCCCCGGGCTTCAGCTACGAGCATGCGCCGCGCCAGGATGTGTTCCTCGGCCGCAGCGCCAGCAAGCGGCTGTTCCGCGAGGTGTTCAAGCGTCAGCAAGCAGCGCCCGGGCAGCGACGGCGGCAAGCGCCGCTGGACCTTCAATCATTCCTCGCTGTTCCTGGACTTCCTCGCCGGCAATCAGACCTACGCCTGCACGCCATGGAGCAATCCGACCTACAACGTGTTCGGCTGGCAGCGGCCCTGCTATCTGCTCTCGGATGAGGGCTATGCGCCGACCTACAAGTCCTTGATCGAGGACACCGAGTGGGACAAGTACGGCATCGGCAACAATGCGAAGTGCAATAACTGCATGGCGCATTGCGGCTTCGAGGGCACGGCGGTCAATGACGCCTTCCGTCATCCGCTCAAGGCCCTGCTCACATCGCTGCGCGGTCCGAAGCTGTTTGGGCCCATGGCACCGGATCTGGCGCTCAATCTTGACTCGGCCAGTGCCGCGGCTCCCGCCGAGATCATGATTTCAGTGGATGCCATCAAGCGTCCCGATCGCAAGATCGAGGGTGATTTGCTTTGACGCTCGCGCGCGGCGACCTCGCCGCCTTCGGTCAGCAGCTGATCCAGTGGCAGACGCGCATGGAGCAGGCGCTGGCGCGACCGTCTGCCGGGCGCCGATGAGATTCCGGCGCGCCTGCACGAAGCCATGCGTTACAGCGTGCTGGGCGGCGGCAAGCGCATCCGCCCGGCGCTGGTGTTTGCCACCGGCCGTACGCTCGGACTTCCCGAAGCCCAAGTCGAAGCGGCGGCCTGCGCCATCGAACTGGTGCACGTGTACTCGCTGGTCCATGACGATCTGCCGGCCATGGACGATGATGATCTGCGACGGGGCCGCCCCACCTGCCACAAGGCCTACGATGAGGCGACCGCCGTGCTGGTGGGCGATGCGCTGCAGCCTTTGGCGTTCCAGCTGCTGGCGCGCGATCCGCAGCTGCCCGCGGATCCTGCGATCCGCCTGAAACTGATCGACCTGCTCGCCGATGCCAGTGGCACCTTCGGCATGGCCGGCGGCCAGGCCATTGACCTTGCGGTTCAGGGGCAGGCCATCGGCATCACCGAAGTCGAGCAGATGCATGCCCGCAAGACCGGTGCCTTGATCAAGGTGAGCGTGATGATGGCGGCGGCCTGCGTGCCGACCTTGAGCGCGGCGCTGTCGGACAGCCTGGGCCGCTTTGCGACCGCCATCGGCTTGGCCTTCCAGATCCAGGACGATCTGCTCGATGTATTGGGCGATGTGTCCACGCTGGGCAAGGCCACCGGTGCCGACAGTGCGCGCGCCAAGCCCACCTATCCTGCGGTCATCGGCGTAGCCGCCTCCCAGGAGCGCCTGCACAACCTGCACGCCGAGGCGCTTGAAGCGCTGACGCCGTTTGGTGCAGCGGCCGAGCCGCTGCGGCTGCTGGCGCAATGGTTGTTGACGCGCCAGTCCTAGCGAAGGAGCGCCCATGAAATTCGGTGTCATGGACCACGTCGATGACAGCGGCTTGGCCCCGCATGCGCATTATGAGGCGCGGCTGCGCTTCACCGAGACGTTGGATCAGCTGGGTTTTTACTCCTACCACGTCGCCGAACATCACGGCACGCCGCTTGGCTTCGCGCCCTCACCGAATGTGTACCTGTCGGCGGTCGCGCAGCGCACCCGGCAACTGCGTTTCGGGCCCATGGTCTATGTGGCGGCGCTCTATCACCCGATGCGCCTGGCCGAAGAGATCTGCATGCTCGACCAGTTGAGCGGCGGGCGGCTGCAGGTGGGCATGGGACGCGGCGCGGTCGGCGTTCGAGCAGGAACTCTACGACGTCGATCCGGCGACTACGGCGAAGCGCTACGAGGAAGCGCGCGACATCGTGCTTGCGGCGCTCACCTCCCCGACAGGTCGATTTCCAGGGCGAGTATTACCGGGTGCGCGATTTCCCCATGGTGCTGCGCTGTCTGCAGCAGCCGCGACCGCCGCTGTGGTATGGACTCGGCAATCCGGAAGCTGCCGTGTGGGCCGCGGCGGTTGCCGCCAACGTGATCTCGCTGCGGCCCGCGAGCGTCGCGCGCGCTGCACTGCAGCGCTACCGGCAGGAGTGGCAGGCGCTCGGCCGCTCGGCGCATGAGCTGCCCTTCATGGGCGTCTGCCGCCATGTCGTGGTCGCCGAGACCGATGCGGAAGCCCTGGCAGGCGGCGCGCGCGGCCTTTCCCGCGCTGGCGCGCGTCGCTCGTCGGCGCTGTGGGAGCGGCGCGGTGCGGCGCTGCCCGATCGCCGTGCCGCTTGAGTGGGATGCGCTGGAGGCCGCCGGCATGGCGCATCGCCGGCACGCCGCAGCGGGTCGCCGAGTACGTGCGCGAGCAGACCAAGGCGGCGGGCGGGAATTTCTTCCTCTGCCAGATGATGTTCGGCGACATGCCGCTGGAGTTCGCGCAGCACTCGGCGCGACTGTTTGCCTTCGAGGTCGCGCCGCGGCTGCTGCCGGCGCGGCCTAGCGCTCGCGCCAGCACGATCTCTTCGGGCGCGTGCACCAGGTAGCCCTGGATGTACTGCACGCCCAGCTGCCACAGCACCGCCATCGTGTTCGCATCCTCGACCCGCTCGGCGATGGTCTCGATGCCCTTGCGCGCCTTGGCCTGCTCCACCAGCACCCGCACCCGCTGCTGCAGCTCCGGGCTGCCGGTGAGCGCCTGCACCAAGGCGCCATCGATCTTGACGAAGTTCGATGGAGTGGCCGCCATCAGCCCCTGCGGATCGCGCCCGGAACCGAAGCGTTCCACCGCGAAGCGGAATCCGCGGCTGCGCAGCTCGGCGCTGAGCTTCTGCACCCGGTCGAGGTGGCGTGGCCACGACATCCTCGTGAGCCTGGAAACACAAGCGGTGCGGGTCCGAGCGGGTGGCGCGCACCTGGTTGTCGAGCCAGCCCAGAAAGGAGGCATCCTTCAAGCGTGTCCTGCGAGAGGCGCACGAACAGGCAGCCCGGCTTGCGCTGCGCGGCGAACGACAGGGACGCCCCCACCACCCAGCGGTCGATGTTCTTCAGCATGTCGTTGCGCTCGGCGGCCGGCATGAACTCGCCCGGCAGCACTTCCTTGCCGTTGGTATCGAGCATGCGCAGCAGCACGTCGCACATGGTGTGGTCGGCACCGTGGAGGCTCGCGATGGGCTGTTGCACCAGCCGGAAGCGGTTCTCCATCAAGGCGGCCTTGATGTGCTTGACCCACACCTCATCGTAGCCCTTCACCCGCGAGTCATTGTCGGCCTTGTCGGACTGCGCGACCTGGTTGCCGCCGCGCGCTTGAGCCTTGGCGCAGGCATCGAGCGCATCGGCGATCGCGGCATCCGCCGTCGGCCTGCGCCGGTGCGGCACTCAGGCCCACCGAGCAGGTGATGGCCAGGGTCTTCTCCCCGATGGCCACGACCTGGCGCGCGACCCGCGCCACGAGCTGCTCGCCCCAGGCTTCGACATCGTGATCGTTACCGCGCTCCAGCAGCACCAGCACACTGGTGCCGCCCAGGCGCCCGATGAGCTCACTTGGATGCAGTCCGTCGCGCAGCTGCGCGGTGAAGGCCGACAGCACATCCTCGCTGGCAAACAGGCCCACATCGCGTTCGACCGTGGCGAATTTGTCCGGCTTGACCACGGCGAAGTAGCGCACGCCGGCGCGCACCGGGATGGCGAGGCGGGCATTGACGGCGGCTCAGCAGCGGCATGCGGTAGAGCAGGCCGGTGGTCGGATCGCGGCGCACGGCGTCCGCCAGATCCTCCTCGAGCTTGCGCGACTCATCCTTGCGCGAGGCGATGATCAATTGCACGGACGGTTCGCCATCGTGTTCGCCCAGCGCCAAAAGCAGATCAAACTGGCGGTGGGTGCCGTCGGCGAAGCGGATTTCGGTGCTCAGCGGATGATCGCTCCAGCGGCCCTGCAGGCAGGCGGCCAGCGCGCCCTTCAACGCCGAATGGGTGGTCAGCTCGAACAAATCCATGACGGGCTGGCCGACCAGGTCGGTGAGCTCATAGCCGAAGAGCCCGAGCCACGACTCGTTGGCGTCGACCAGGATGCCTTCCTGGACCTGGGCAATGGCGTCGTTGGAATGGTGCAGCACCGAGGCCAGCTGCCGGCGTGCGTCGCGCGCCATCCGCAGCGTGCCCTCGAGCGCGCGTTCCACGCGATGCGAACGCAGCTCGCGCGTCATCACGGCCAGCAGCCGCTCGGCGTTGCCGGAGGAGACCACATCGCGCGCGCCCTTGGACATGCCCTCGGCGATGCGCGCCTCGGTCACCGAGTCATCGACCACCACGATCGGCACGGCGGCCGCCAGCTGGTCGCGCACCGCGACCGCGCCCACCAGCTCCTCGCTGCTGGGTTCGTACTGCAGGATCAGCTCAGGATTCAGTTGCGTCAGGGCATCGGCCAGGTCGCGCAGCGCCGGTATCCAGGTGCAGTGCGCCGCATGGCCGGCGCGCCGCAGCACGCCGTTGATCACCTCAACGGGATCGCGCGTGGCCGACAGGACGATCAGGGGTAAGGCTTTCTGCTCGGGCAAGGGTCCATCCTGGAGAGTGCGCCAATCGCCAATCTAGCGATTTCCATTAGTCAGTCTACCATTGCCGCCGCAGTCCCTCGCGTGCCACGGGTCTCACATTTTCCAGGCGGAAAACTGCGGGGCGAGCGCTATTTTTGCCGGGCCGCCCGGCACTTCACGCACCAATCTGGGCACCAGATATCCGGACAGGGTGGCGGCGAGCTCGCCGAGCAACTGCCGTGCGGTGTCTTCGGGCACATCGAAATGGGCGGCGCCCCGCACCCGATCGAGCAGATGCAGGTAGTAGGGCACGACGCCGGCAGCGAACAGCCGCTGCGACAGATCCGCCAGCGCCGCCACCGAATCGTTCACGCCCGCGCAGCAGCACCGATTGATTCAGCAGCGTGGCACCGGCCGCGACGAGCCGCGCGCAGGCCGTCGCGCACGCTGGCATCGATTTCGTTGCCGTGGTTGCTGTGCAGCACCACCGCCACCGGCCAGGGCAATTCGCGCAGCCACTGCGTCAGCCCGGCATCGACGCGCGCCGGCAGGACGATGGGCAGCCGCGTATGCAGACGCAGACGGCGGATGTGCGGGATGCGCGCCAGCTGCTCGGTGAGCGCCCGCAGGCGCGCATCGCTGAGACTCAAGGGGTCCCCGCCGCTCAGGATCACCTCGCTGACACTGGTATCCGCCGCGATGGCCTCCAGCGCCTGGGCGAGTGCGCCGGCACCGATCTGCTCGGCATACGGGAATTCACGCCGGAAGCAGTAGCGGCAGTTGACGGCGCAGGCACCGGTGGCGATGAGCAGCGCCCGACCCTGGTATTTCTGCAGCAGCCCCGGGGCCTTGAAGCGCGCAAGTTCGCCCAGCGGATCGCCCCCGAATCCGGGTTGCTGCGCCAGTTCCGCGGCGAGCGGCATGACCTGCCGCAGCAGCGGGTCCGCCGGGTCACCGGGCCGCATCCGGCCGACGAAGCTCAAGGGGACCCGCAGCCCAAACAGCGCACTGGCCTGGCCGGAGGCGGGAAACAGCCCCGGATCAAGCCCCAGCGCGCGCGCCAGGACCTCAGGCTCGCGGATGGCCGCGGCCAGCTCTTGCTGCCAGGTGGAAACAGCGGCCGGGTGGCGGCCCAAGGTGGTTGCCGGTATCATTCGCGACCCATTTTGGGGCCGGCACCGCGAGAAGGAAATGGCCAGCTACAACACCAGCGAATTTAAGTCCGGCATGAAAATCCTGCTGGACGGCGAACCTTTCTCGATTGTCGAAAACGAGATGGTCAAACCCGGCAAGGGACAGGCCTTCAACCGGGTCAAGGTGCGCAACCTCAAGACCGGCCGCACCATCGAGCGCACTTTCAAGTCCGGGGATTCCGTGGATGCGGCCGACGTGGTCGACATGGACATGCAGTATCTGTATCAGGACGGGGAGTTCTGGATATTCATGGTGCCGGAGAGCTTCGAGCAGTACACCGCCGGCAAGGCCGCCATCGGCGACAACGCCATCTGGCTCAAGGACGGCTCGGTGTGCATCGTGACGCTGTGGAACAACGAGCCGCTGCAGGTGACGCCGCCGTCGCATGTGGAACTGAAGATCGTGGAGACCGATCCGGGGCTGCGCGGGGATACCGCGACCGGCGGTCAGAAGCCCGCGAAGCTGGAGACCGGCGCGGTGGTGCGGGTGCCGCTGTTCATCAACGAGGGCGAGGTGATCCGCGTCGACACCCGCACCGGCGAGTACATCTCGCGCGCCAAGCAGTAGCGTTCAGGCCGTTTCGCTCGGAAACGGCAACACTTCGTGGAGCTGATCGGCGCCCGCCGCCAGCATCACCACGCGGTCAAATCCCAGCGCCACGCCTGCGCAATCGGGCAGGCCGCAGGCGAGCGCCGCCAGCAGCCGCTCATCCATGCCGTGCAGCAGCAGGCCGCGGCGCTGGCGCTCGCGCAGATCCTGCGCAAAGCGAGCGCGCTGCTCCTCGGCGGCCGCCAACTCGTGAAAGCCGTTGGCCAGTTCCACACCCGCCAGGTACAGCTCGAAGCGGTGCGCGGTGCGCGGATCCGCGGCATCCAGGCGCGCCAGGGCCGCCTGGGAGGCCGGGTAGCCGTAGATGAAGGTCGGGGCCTCATGCCCCAGGGCCGGCCCGATGACGGCGCCCATGATGAGGTCGAGGACTTCGTCGCGTTGCGCCGCATCCCGGTATCCCAGGTGCTCGACCACCTCCTGCAGCTGCGGGGTCGTGGCCGCGAAGGGATCCACGCCCGTGTGGCGCTCAAAGACCTCGCGATAGGACAGCCGTTCCGCCGGTTGCAGCATGGCCGGATGCCTCGGGCACAGTGCCCGCACCAGCGCTTCCACCTCATCCATGAGCGCCTGGGCGGTCCATCCCAGCCGATACCACTCGACCAGCGTGAATTCGGTGTTGTGCAGGCGGCTGTGCTCGAAACCGCGGGCCACATGGCAGATCTGGTAGATGTCGCCGCTGCCCGCCGCGAGCAGCCGCTTCATCGCGTATTCGGGGGAGGTGTGCACGAACATGCCGCCCGGCCAGCATCCACCGCGACGCTGTGGATGTGCGGGTCCGTCACCGCGGCGTTGACCAGCACCGGGGTGTCCACCTCCATGACCTGGCGGGCGGCAAAAAAGGCCCGCGTGCGCGCGAGCAGCGCCGCGCGCAGCGCCAGGCGCTCGCGCGAGGCGGTGGGCCGCCAATCCTCGCCGGGCGCGCTCATGGTTGCGGAGGCCTGATCCTGGCCCAGCACCTGGCCGACACGCACCGACATGCCGGCGGTCAGCTGCGCGAGCCACTGCACCCGGCCTTGCGGAAACAGCAGCACCACGGTCGAGCCCATGTTGAACCAGCCCATGAGCGCCCCGCGCGCAAGCGGCGCGGCGCTCGCAGCGGACGCCAGTTCGCGCGGCGGCACGCCGGGTGGGCGGGGTGATCTCGCCATGCCACACGGTGCTGATGCTGCCGACGAACAGGGCGCCGACCAGTACCATCGCGAAGGGCTGCTGCGCGTCATCCCAAATGCACACCACCCGCTCGTTGCGGGCGAACAGCCCCTCCACGGCGGCCGCCGTGACGGCATTGACGCTGAACAGGCTGCCGGGAATATGCCGGGCGGTGCGCAGCCGCCCGCTCGAGCGGCATATGGATGCGGTGATAGTTGTAGGGCGCCAGATACAACGTCGCAAAGGCACCGCCGGCGAACTGTGCCGATTCCGCGGCGCTGCCGCCCAGCAGGGCCGCAAGGCTGAAGCGGCGACCCTTCGCCTGCAGGATCGACTGCCCCTCCAGATAGCCGATCTGGCTGATGGTGCCATCGACCGGGGAGGCGACGCTTGCCGGGTCCTGCGGCATCGGCCGGGCACCCGCGGCGAGTTCGCGGGTGAAGAAGGCGTTGAAACTCTCGTAGGCGAGCGGATCAGGCTCGCCGGGCATCGCTCATGACGGGCTTGAAGAGGCGGACAAAGCCCCGGATCAGCGCGTTCTTGAGGCCGCGCGCCCGCACCCGGGCGAGTTTATGGATGAGGCGCGAGAGCGCGTGCTGCGGCAGCAGGCGCTGCAGCAGGATGAAACAGCGTGCCGCAGGCGTGCCGGGAATCATGGCCATCGCTTGCCGCTCAGCCGAGCTCGCCTGCGGCGAGCCGCAGATCCGCGCTCAGCGATTTCACGTCATAGGGCGCGGTGAACACCGCGACATTGCGACCGCGCGCATCCATGAGAAAGATGGTCGAGGAATGATCCAGGGTGTAGTCCCCGCCGGGCAGCGCCACACGCTCGAAGGCCACACCGAAGCGTTGCGCCAGGGCCTGCAGCATGGCGGGGGAGCCGGTCAAGCCGATGAAGTCCGGATCAAACGCGTGCACGTACTGCGCGAGCTGGGTCGGGGTGTCGCGCGCCGGATCGACACTGATGAACACCACGCGCAAGTGCGGCACGACGCCCGTTTTCACCACTTGCGCCAGCTGCAGCAGCGTCACCGGGCACACATCCGGACAATGCGTGAAACCAAAGTACACCAGGGTCGGCGCGCCCTTCAGCTGCGCGGCGGTAAAGGGCGCGTTGTTCTGGTCAATCAGCGAGAATGCGCCCGGATCGCGCGGCTGCGGCAGCCACGTGCCACTTGTCAGCACCGGAACGGAATGCTCAAGTCGGTGCGCCAGCCAGAAGCCAGTGCCGGCGGCAATGGCTACCACCAGGGTCATCAGGACGCGGATTGATCGCAGCTTCATGAACAAAGTATCCCACATTACCGTGCAGCACTTGATCGCGCGCGGCGCGCGGCGCCTCAAGCGCGCGCGGGTATTCTTCGGCCACGGCACCGATAACGCCTGGGACGAATCGGCCGCGCTCATCTGGCATGCCCTGCAACTGCCCGCGCCGAGCGCCCGCAGCTACGCCCGGGTGACTTCGCCCGACCAACAGCGCCTGGCGCGGGCACTGATCACGCGCCGCATCCGGGAACGCAAGCCTGCGGTGTATCTCACGGGCGAGATCTGGTTTGCGGGCCTGAAGTTCAAGACCGATCCGCGCGCCCTCATTCCGCGCTCGCCCATCGCCGAACTCATCGAGCGCCGCTTCGCGCCCTGGATCGACGCACGGCGGGTGCGGCGCGTGCTCGACATCGGTACCGGCAGCGGCTGCATCGCCATCGCCACCGCGAAGTGGCTGCCGCGGGCGCGCATCGATGCCGTGGATATCTCCGCGCCGGCGCTCACGCTCGCGGCCGAGAACGTGCGCCATCACCGGCTCAAGGCACGGGTACGGCTGCTGGAATCGGATTACTTCAGCGCCCTGAAGGGCGAGCGCTACGATATCATTGTCAGCAACCCGCCCTATGTCGGCGCGCGCGAGCTGCGATCGCTTCCGGCGGAATATCGCCACGAGCCGCGCCTGGCACTGGCTGCGGGCCGGGACGGCATGGATGCGGTACGCGCGATCCTCGCCGGTGCAGGGCGGCATCTGAACCCCGGAGGCATTCTGATCGTCGAAGTGGGCAACACCGAAGTCGCGGTCCGACGCGCCTTTGCCCGGCTGCCCTTCACGTGGCTGACGTTTGAGCGCGGCGGGGGCGGCGTTTTCCTGCTCACGGCTGAACAGCTCTAGGCTCCCAAGGCAGTCAATCATGTCCGGCAATACCTTTGGCAGGCTCTTCACGGTCACGAGCTTCGGCGAAAGCCACGGCCCGGCGCTCGGCTGTATTGTCGATGGCTGTCCGCCGGGGCTTGAACTCACCGAGGCGGACCTGCAAGGCGATGTGGACCGGCGCCGCACCGGCACCTCGAAGTTCGTGAGCCAGCGCCACGAAGCCGATGCGGTGCGCATCCTCTCGGGCGTGTTTGAAGGCCGCACCACCGGCACGCCGATCGGACTTTTGATCGAGAACACCGATGCGCGCTCGCGCGACTACGAGAAGATCAAGGATCGCTTCCGGCCCGGACATGCGGATTACACCTATCAGCAGAAGTACGGCTTTCGCGACTATCGTGGCGGCGGGCGCTCATCGGCGCGCGAAACCGTCATGCGCGTGGCGGCCGGGGCCATCGCCCGCAAATATCTCGCCCAGCGCCTGGGGGCAAGGATCTACGGCTACGTGAGTCAGGTCGGGCACGCTGGTGCTGTCGGCGGTGAATCCGCCCTTCGCCTACGAGAACCCGTTCTTCTGTCCGGATCCGGCACGCATCGCGGAGCTGGAGGCGCTGCTGTGGGAATTGCGCGGCGCCGGGGATTCGGTCGGTGCGAAGATCACGGTCATCGCCAGCGGCCTGCCGCCGGGACTCGGCGAACCGGTGTTCGAGCGGTTGGATGCGGACATCGCCAGCGCCATGATGGGCATCAACGCGGTCAAAGCCGTGGAACTGGGTGCCGGGACGGCGAGCGCGGCCCAGAAGGGCAGTGAACACCGCGATGAGCTCACCCCGCAGGGATTCCTCAGCAACAACGCGGGCGGCGTGCTGGGCGGCATCTCCTCCGGGCAGGACATCGTCACGCACGTGACCTTCAAACCGACCTCGAGCATTCAGGTGCCGGGCCGTACCATCAACCTCGAGGGTGCTGCCGGTCGAGGTCACGACCACCGGACGCCACGATCCGTGCGTGGGACTTAGGGCGGTGCCGATCGCGGAGGCGATGCTCGCCATTGTGCTCATGGACCATTATCTGCGGCATCGCGCCCAGAACATGGATGTCAGGTCGGCGACGCCGGTCATCTGATTTGATGCGAGGACACACATGAGCGGCAGGGCGGGGGGCGAAGGATTCAATGTCGCGGTGGTGGGCGCCACCGGACTGGTCGGTGAGACCATGATCACGGTGCTCGAGGAGCGGGACTTTCCGGTCAAGCAGCTGTTCGCGCTCGCCAGCGAACGCTCGCTCGGCAAGTCGGTGCGCTTTCGCGACAAGCGCCACTCGGTCGGCACCCTCGCGGACTTTGAATTTGCCCAGGTCGATATCGCGCTGTTTTCCCCGGGCGGGGAGGTCTCGCGCGAATACGCGCCGAAGGCCGCCGCCGCCGGCTGCGTGGTCATCGACAACACCTCCGAGTTCCGCTACCTGGACGATGTGCCGCTGGTGGTGCCGGAAGTGAACCCGCAGGCCATCGCCCAGTACACCAACCGCGGCATCATCGCCAACCCGAACTGCTCCACCATCCAGATGGTCGTGGTGCTCAAGCCCCTGCTCGATGTGGCCGGTATCGAGCACATCAATGTCGCCACCTACCAGTCCGTGTCCGGCGCCGGGCGTGAGGCGATCGCGGAACTGGCCAGCCAATCGGCCGCGTTGCTCAGCGGCCAAGGACCCGTCAAGGCAGGCATCATCCCGGCGCAGATTGCGTTCAACTGTGTGCCGCAGATCGATCGCTTCGAGGACAACGGCTACACCCGCGAAGAGATGAAGATGGTGTGGGAAACCCGCAAGATCCTCGGTGACCCGGCCATTCAGGTGAATCCGACCGCGGTGCGGGTGCCGGTGTTCTTCGGCCATTCCGAGGCCGTGCATCTGACAACCCGCCACAAACTGACCGCTGTTGCAGCGCGGAAAATCCTCTCCAAGGCCCCCGGGGTGACCGTGATGGACGATCGCCGACCCGGTGGTTACCCCACGGCAGCCGTCGAGGCAGCGAACCGCGACACAGTTTATGTGGGGCGCATTAGGGATGATATGTCGTCAGAGCGTGGGCTCGACCTGTGGATCGTCGCGGACAATGTTCGGAAGGGAGCGGCCACGAACAGCGTCCAGATCGCCGAGATTTTGGTGCGCGACTATTTATAAGTTAAGTTATATTGCCGTCCGTAGTGTGGAGTTGCGCAATCCTGTCCATGCTTTTGTTTTTTAGGACATTTTTTCTCGGCCGCTGTGGCGCGGAGTATCGTGAATGACTGCCAAATCCCTTAAGTGGACGCTGGCGGCGTTGATCGTTGGCTCGCCAGCCGCGATGGCGCTGGGCCTGGGTGACATCCGTCTGCATTCGTCACTCAATGCGCCACTTGACGCTGATATTGAGCTGATCGGCGCGACGCCCGATGACCTCGCGAGCCTCAAGGCCGAGATCTCCTCGCGCGAAAAATTCCAGCAAAACGGGCTGGATTGGCCCGCCTTCCTCTCGACCATCACCCTCAAGCCCATGCATACGGCCGATGGGCACGACATCATCAAAGTGCACTCCGGCGTGCCGATTACCGAGCCCTTCGTGACCTTGCTGGTCGAGATCAACTGGGCGCGTGGTCACGTCGCCCATGAATACACGGTGCTGCTCGACCCGCCGGTGTATGCCCCGGAACAGGGTCAGGCGGCAGCGCCCGTGGTGGCGCCGGCGGTGGGCGCAAGCCCCCGCGTGGGCGCCATCCAGCGCGATGCGACGGGGCCTGCCACGGCCCCGGCCACCCCCACCGCAGAGCCCACCGCGACGCCCGCGCCGGCCACGACGCCGGCCACCCCCGACACCTCAAGCGCCGCACCGGCCAGTGCCGGACAGACCTATCAGGTGGCACGCGGCGATACCCTCTCGCGCATCGCGGCCCATGAGGCCGGCACCACCGCGCCGGCCGAGGTGCGCCGCTGGATGGTGGCCACCTATCAGGACAATCGCGATTCGTTCGACAAGAACATGAATCTGCTGCGGGCGGGCGCGGTGCTGCGCCTGCCGGATGCCACCGCGCTTGGCGCGGTCAGCGCGGGCGATGCGGCGGCCGAAGTGCGCCGACAGAACCTGGCCTGGCACGCCGCGGCTCCCGCCGCGACCCCCAGTGACCAAGGCAGTGCCACCCCGAGCGGCCCCGCCACCGGCACCGCGAGCGACACCGGTCGCCTGCACCTGGTCACGCCGGGCACGGCTGCGGGAACGGCGGGTGGCGCTGCCGCTGCCGCCGACACCCGCGCGCTGCAGGGCAAGATCCAGCAATTGCAGTCGCAGCTCGATGAGTCGCAGCGGCTGCTGGCGGTGCGCAATGCGGATCTGGCGAAACTGCAGGCGCAACTGGCGGCCGCGCAAGCTGCCGCACGGCCGGGCACTCCCGCGGCGGTCGCGCCGACCCCCGCGCCCCAGCCCGCGGCGGCGCCCGTCACTGCAACGCCGCCACCCGAGACGGCCTCGGCACCTGCCAGCGCAGTGAGCGAAGGCTCCGCGGCAAGCGAGGCACCGGCGTCGGCACCGGAGAGTGCCGCCACCAGCGCGCCGGCCGCCTCGGCGCCGATCAAGCATCATCCCAAGACCATCCCGGTCCCGGTTGAGCAAAACACCGGCATCGTGGCGCTGTTGCTGCAGTACTGGTGGGCGCTGGTGCTGGTCATCGCGGCCATTGCCGCATTCTTTGGCTTTCGCGCCTGGCGCGAGCGGCGCCAGTCGAGCTTTGATGATTCCCTCGGCCATCTGAACGCCGGCGGCGACACCATCACCGGTGAGCGCAAGTCGCACTTTGACACCCAGCCGCTGATGCCGCTGCGCGGCGACCAGTCCATCGTGGTCGAGGAGTCGGGCACCCACGCCAGAGCCCCGCTTTGATGGCACCGTGAACACCCGCGCACCGCATGTCGCCGCGGATCAGACCATCAGCGCCGAAACCGCGGTCAACCTGGATCAGGGGGATCCGCTCGCCGAGGCCGATTTCCACATGGCCTATGGTCTTTACGACCAGGCCGCGGATCTGGTGCGTATCGCCATCCAGCGTGATCCGACGCGTCGTGATCTGAAGCTCAAGTTGCTCGAGGTCTTCTTCGTCTGGGGCAACAAGGAGCAGTTCCTGCACAGCGCCCACGAGCTGGCCAGCACGCGCGCCGAAGCGGCGCCCGGTGAGTGGGAAAAGATCCTCATCATGGGCAAGCAGCTCGCGCCCGAGGATCCGTTGTTCTCCGGCGCCGGCGCCGTCAGTGGCGCCGCCGCGGCCGGCGTGGACCTCGATCTGGAAGGGGGCCAGGGCAGTGACGTCGACTTTGATGTCATCGGCTCACCCTCCGCGGTGCATCAGGCCGCCCGGGATATCGACCTGGACATCGGCACCGCCATCGGCGAGCGCGATCCGCTGGCGGAGACCGCCGCGGCGCAGGCCACCGACAAGAACCTGGCGCTGCACACCGCCACCACCCGCATCGGTGTCGCCGATTCGGCGACCGGTTCGACCCAGGAGATGACCGCGGGCCGCCTGGCGCAGGCGCGCTTCGGTGGCCTCAATGACCGGGCCAGCGCCGAGGCGCCCACCGTCGAGCAGCCGATACCCGGCGTCAATGGCGGCACGACGGTGCGTCAGAAGGTTGAAAAGGCCCTGAAGCAGACCCCGCGCATCGATCAGACCGCGGAGCTGGCCATCGATGATCTGGGGCTTGATCTGGCCTCGATCGACACCGTGGATCAGCCGGCGCTCGGCGCGGGCGCCGATGCCCCGACCATGGTCGCGGGCCTGGATGAACATTCGCGCCGGCTGCTGGAAACCGCCGAGCATCGCAGCACCGGCTTCGGCATGGACGCCTCCGAGACGCCCACCGGCTCCTGGCAGTTCGACGGCTCCGCCACCGATGCGCCGCTCAGCGTCGAAGGCGCCGAGCACGAGCATGAGCATGACATCGGGGCGACCGCGAGCCTCAAGGCGCTGTCGAACGATCTGGATTTCAATCTAGGCGCGGGGGCCACCCAGGCGGCGAAGGCCGCCCCCAACCCCGGTCTGGATCTGGATGTCGGCACCGCGACGATTCCGGATGCCGCCTTCGCCCAGACCCAGAAGCTCGGCACCGAGGATCTGGCGCTGCCGGATCTGGAGCCTGTGACCATGAGCGAAGTGGGCACCAAGCTCGATCTGGCGCGCGCGTACATGGACATGGGTGATCCGGAGGGCGCCCGCAACATCCTCGAGGAAGTCGTGACCGAGGGATCATTGGCCCAGAAGCAGGAAGCCCAGCGTCTCATTGAGTCGCTGCCCGGCTGATCCTCAAGACCCTTGGCACGCATCGCCGTCGGGCTCGAGTACGACGGCGCGCCATTCGCCGGCTGGCAGAGCCAGCAGGCCGGCGTCAGCAGCGTGCAGGAGACCACCGAAGCGGCCTTCAGCCAGGTGGCGGCATCACCTGTAAGCCTGGTCTGCGCCGGGCGCACCGATGCCGGCGTGCACGCCCTGGGGCAGGTCGTCCACTTCGATACCTCCGCCGTGCGCGGGGAGCGCGGCTGGGTGCTGGGCGCCAATGCCAATCTGCCCGACAGCATCAGCGTTCGCTGGGCCCGCAGCGTGCCGGGCCACTTCCATGCCCGCTACAGTGCCGAAGCGCGCACCTACCGCTACCTGGTGCTCAATCGGCTGGGGCGCTCGGCGCTCGCCGCGCAGCGCGCCGCCCTCATCTACCGGCCGCTGGATGTCGAGCGCATGGCGGCCGCCGCGGCGCTTCTGGTGGGCGAGCACGATTTCAGCGCTTTTCGCGCCGCGGGCTGTCAGGCCCACTCGCCCATCCGGCGGCTCCAGGCACTCACCGTGCAGCGTTTTGGCGACCGGGTGGTGATCGAAGCCACCGCCAATGCCTTCCTGCAGCACATGGTGCGCAATCTGGTGGGGCTGCTCTTGGAGGTGGGGGTGGGCAAGGCCCCGCCGCAGTGGGCCGCCGAGGTGCTCGCCGCGCGCGACCGCACGCGCAGCGCCGCGACCGCCCCCGCGCACGGGCTGTACTTCTGGAAAGTGCGCTACCCGCAGGCGTTCGGCCTGCCCGAAGAGGCGGCCGGGCCGGTATCGGCTATCATCTCGGACCTGCTCTCCCGGGTAGGTCAGTGGAAACGCCATGTCGTGGTTCGAAAAGATCATGCCCTCGCGCATCAAGACCGAGCGGCGCACGCGTTCGGTCCCCGAGGGGCTGTGGAGCAAGTGCCCGGCCTGCGATGCGGTGCTGTACCGCGCAGAGCTTGAGCGCAACCTTTACGTTTGCCCCAAGTGCAGTCACCACAGCCGCATCGGCGCCCGCCAGCGCCTGAGCTGGTTTCTGGATGAGGGCGACAAGGTCGAAGTCGGCGCCGGCGTCCAGCCCGAGGATGTCCTGAAGTTCAAGGACAGCAAGCGTTACAAGGACCGTCTGGCGCAGGCGCAGAAGGCGACCGGGGAGAAGGACGCGCTGGTGGTGCTCGCCGGCAGGCTGCTCGGCAATCCGGTGGTGGCCTGCGCCTTTGAATTCGGGTTCCTGGGCGGCTCGATGGGCTCGGTGGTCGGGCGAGCGCTTCCGCCGCGGCGTGGAGCACTGCATCGCCCATCGCTCGCCCTTCGTGTGCTTCACCTCCAGCGGCGGAGCGCGCATGCAGGAGGCGTTGTTCTCACTGCAGCAGATGGCGAAGACCAGCGCGGCGCTGGCGAAGCTCGCCCGGGCGCGCCTGCCGTACGTGGCCGTGATGACCGATCCGACCATGGGCGGGGTGTCCGCGAGTCTGGCGATGCTCGGGGATCTGAATCTCGCCGAACCGCGCGCGCTGATCGGCTTCACCGGGCCGCGCATCATTCAGCAGACCATGCGCGAGACGTTGCCGGAAGGGTTTCAGCGCAGCGAGTTTCAGCTCGAGCACGGCGCGGTGGACATGATTGTCGATCGGCGCGACATGCGCGATCGCATCGGCGGCATGCTCAACATGTTGATGAAGCTGCCGGCGCACGCGGCTTAGATGCCGGGCACGGCGCGCACGCTGGCCGAATGGCTGACGTTGCAGGAGCAGGTGCACGCCCGCGCCATCGACTTGGGACTCGGCCGGGTCGGCACGGTGGCGCGGACGCTGGGGGTCGCGCGCCCGGCTTACCGCGTCATCACCGTCGGCGGCACCAACGGCAAGGGCTCGACCGTGGCGACCCTCGAGGCGCTGCTCCTGGCGCTCGGGACTGCGCGTCGGCGCGCTCACCTCCCCCCATCTGCTGCGCTACAACGAACGCATCCGCATCGCCGGTCACGAGGCGACCGATGCGCAGCTGATCGCGGTATTCGAGCGCATCGAGTCGGCGCGCGGCGCCACGACGCTGACGTTCTTCGAGTACAACACCCTGGCGGCGCTCTTGCTGTTTGCCGATGAGAAGGTGGACGTGGCGGTCCTGGAAGTGGGATTGGGCGGGCGGCTCGATGCGGTCAACCTGGTGGATGCGGATGTCGGCGTGGTGTGTTCGGTCGGCTTCGATCATCGCGACTGGCTCGGCGACACCCTCGATGCCATCGGCGCGGAAAAAGCCGGGATATTCCGCGCACAGCATCCGGCCGTGCTCGGCACCCCGCAGATGCCGGCCAGCGTCTACGCCGCCATCGAGCAACTGGGCGCGCTGCCGGTGATCGCCGAGCGCGACTTCAGCTGGGAAATCGACCCTGACACCGATCCGCCGCGCTGGACGTATCGCGGCCTTGATGGCGCAGATCGCAGGCCTGCCCGCACCGCGCCTGGCCGGTGCCGTCCAGTATCGCAACGCCGCGACCGCGCTCGCCGCGGTCGAATCGCTCGCGCGCGTGGCGGATCCACAGCGGCGCTGGCAGCCGCTCACGCGCGAGCGCATCGCGACGGCGCTGGCATCGGTCGAGGTGGCGGGCCGCTTCCAGATCCTGCCCGGTGCGGTGGAGTGGATACTGGATGTGGCGCACAACGAACCGGCGGCTCGCATTCTCCAAGACAATCTTGCGGCGCGGCCCGTGGCGGGCCGCACGCTCGCGGTGTGCGGCATCCTCAAGGACAAGGACGCGGCGGAAATCGCCCGCGTGCTCGCGCACTGCGCGCAGCTGTGGATCGCCTGTGCGCTGCCCGGCGCGCGCGGCGGCAGCGCGGCGGAATTAGCGGCGCGACTGGCGCCGTGGGTCCGCGTTTCGCAGCAGGCGGACTCAGTGGCAGCAGGGCTGCGCGCTGGCGCGCGAGCTGGCGCGGCCCGGTGATCGGGTACTGGTGTTCGGCAGCTTCAGCACCGTGACCGCGGCGCTCGAGTGGCTTCAGTTACACTAACGCGATACTGGGGCCGTTTTTGGAACAGCAAGCCAAAGAGAGACTGACCGGCGGGGTGATTCTGGTCGTGCTGCTGGTGCTGCTGGTGCCGGAGCTGCTGACCGGACCGCGGGCCGTGCCATCGCCGACCGCGGCGCCGCCGGATCAGGCGCCGATGCGCTCCTACACCATGGATCTTGGCGAATCGCGGGCGAACGGTGTGCCGGTGGCGCCCTCCACCGCCGTTCCCCCTGCCGGTGAAACCGCCGCGGTGCCGACGAGCAGCGCACCGCAACCCCGTCTCCTCGCAACCTCTCGGCAGCGCGGCTCCCCAGCCGGTGCCGCTCGCCGCGCCCGCCACGGCGCTCGCCGCGCCGCGCTCACGGACGGCCTCACTGACGCCGGCGCCGCCGCACGCCGCGGCGCACGCCGCCGAGCACGGCAGCGCTACGTGGACCGTGCAGATGGGTACCTTCAGCAGTCGTGACAATGCCGCACGCCTGGTCGGCCAGCTTAAGTCGCATGGTTTCAGCGGGTCGATTTCGGAAAGTGCGAAAAATGGCCATAAGCTCTTCAGGGTGCGGGTGGGCGTCGGGCGGGATCGGGCGGCCGCGCAGAAATTGCTGGGGCGCCTCAGGGCTGCGGGCGAGAAGGGCGGTGAAATTGTCCCGCGGTGAAATTCGTGAGGCCGCCCGCACGTTTGCGGCGCACCTCTAGTACAATGCCGGGCGCCGATTTCTGCCCTCCACCAGGCCTTGATGCACCCCTCAGTCCACCTCAACATCGCCGACTATCTGATTATCGCCACCATGGTCATCTCGGCCGTCGTGGGCCTGCTGCGGGGCTTGTTACGCGAGGTCATCGCCCTCATCACCTGGGTGGTTGCCGCCTTTGTCGCCTGGCACTTCGCCGGCAGCCTCGAACCTCACCTGGGCGGGGTGCTGGCGCACGATGGCGTGCGGCCCTGGATTGCGCGGCTGATCCTATTTGTCGGGGTGCTGCTGATCGGGCATGCCCTGGGTGTCATCATCGGGTACTTCGTGCGCCTGACATTGTTGACCGGCGTCGACCGCTTCTTGGGGTTGGTGTTCGGTCTGTTGCGCGGCGCCTTGATCATCGGCGCCTTCGTCATCGTGGGTGAGACGGTGCGCCTGGACAGTGAACCGTGGTGGCATGAGTCGACCCTCATGCCCTACGGGCAGGACGCCGCGCGCTGTACTGTGGTCGCTGGGCGGCAGCCGCTTCAGGCATCAGCGAGATTACGGCGGCAATCGCGTCGCCTTAAGAAAAGGAGGCCGGGCATGTGCGGAATCGTCGGGATCGTCGGGACCAGTCCCGTCAATCAGCGTCTCTATGATGCGCTGACGGTGTTGCAGCACCGCGGCCAGGATGCCGCCGGCATCGCCACCGCCGCCGGTGGCGCGCTGTCCATCCGCAAGGGCAGCGGCCTGGTGCGCGATGCCTTCCAGCAGCACGACATGCTGGAACTGCGCGGCGACATGGGTGTCGGCCATGTCCGATATCCCACCGCCGGTGCCGATGGTGCGACCGAGGCGCAGCCCTTCTACGTGAATGCACCGTACGGCATCTGCCTGGCGCACAACGGCAACCTGACCAACGCCATGGAACTGGCGGATGTGCTGATCCGCGAGGACCGCCGCCACCTGAACACGACGTCGGATTCCGAGGTGCTGCTGAACGTGTTTGCCTCGGAACTGCAGCGCGTCGGTACGCCGCGCATCACGCCCGGCGACATTTTCGCGGCGCTCAACGCCGTCTACCGGCGCTGTCGCGGCGGCTATGCCGTCGTCGCCATGGTCATCGGCCATGGCATTCTCGGGTTCCGCGACCCGAATGGCATCCGGCCGCTGGTGCTCGGTCGGCGCGAGACGGCCAAGGGTCCGGAGTGGATGCTGGCCTCTGAAAGTGTCGCGCTCGACATGCTGTCGTTTCAGCTGGTGCGCGACATCGGCCCGGGTGAGGCGGTATTCATCGATGAGCAGGGACGGCTGCATTCCCAGCAGCTCGTGGCGAGCGTCCAGCACACCCCGTGCATATTCGAATACGTGTACTTCGCGCGCCCGGACTCGATCATGGACAACATCTCCGTGTATCGCGCCCGCATGCGCATGGGCGACCGCCTCGCCGAGAAGATCCTCAAGGCGCGCCCGAATCATGACATCGATGTGGTCATCCCGATCCCCGACACCAGCCGCACCGCGGCCTTGCAGCTGGCGCAGCGGCTCGGGCTTAAGTATCGCGAGGGCTTTACCAAGAACCGCTACATCGGCCGCACCTTCATCATGCCGGGGCAGGAGCAGCGCGAGAAGTCCGTGCGTCGCAAGTTGAACGCCGTGGACATGGAGTTTCGCGGCAAGACGGTATTGCTGGTGGACGATTCGATCGTGCGCGGCACGACCTCCGCACAGATCGTCGAGATGGCGCGCGAGGCGGGTGCGCGCAAGGTGTATTTCGCCTCGGCGGCGCCGCCGGTGCGCTTTCCGAATGTCTACGGCATCGACATGCCTGCCGCCAGTGAACTGGTGGCCAGTGGCCGTACCGATCAGGAAATCGAGGCCGTCATCGGCGCCGACTGGCTGATCTACCAGGATCTGCCGGACCTGGTCGCCGCCTGCCAGCACGACAATGCCAAGATCAGCGAGTTTGATACCTCCTGCTTCTCGGGTTCCTATATCACCGGCGATGTGACGCCCGAATACCTGCAGCGCCTGCAGAATGAGCGCTCCGATGCCGCCAAGGCGCTGCGTCGTGACGAACGTCGCGGACCGCTGCGCGTTGTCCGCTGAACGCGACCGGCGGCGATCCGCGTCGTCAGCTGTTACTGGAACTGCTCAAGGCCGGTCTCGCCGCAGTTGACGGGCGCCGCCGCACCGCTGAGAGCCTCAAGTCCCTCATCCGCAATCCACGGCGCGCCGACGCGCTACCACGTCGCGGCCGTGGGCAAGGCGGCCTGCGCCATGGCGCTTGGCGCTCACGATGCCCTGGGTGCGCGCATCCTGCGCACGCTCGATCATCGCCAAGGACGGTCATCTGGAGGCTGCGGTCGGCGCAGCTGCCGGGCGCGCGAGGTCATCGAGAGCAGCCATCCGCTGCCGGATGAGCGATCGCTGCTGGCCGGACGAGCGCCTGTTTGAGTTCGTGGCGGCGATGCCGGCGGAGGTGATCGCCGGTATTCCTGATCTCCGGCGGCGCATCGGCTCTCGCCGAGGTGCTGGCATCCCGGGCGCGACCTTGCGAGCACTCTGCGGCAGCTCAATGCCGCGGGCCTGGCGAGCGGCGAGGATATCGCTGAACTCAATGCGCGCCGCCGCACCCTCTCGCGCCTCAAGGGCGGTGGCCTGACCGCCGCTCTGCAGGGCCGGCGGCGCTGGCGTTGTTTGTCTCGGATGTTCCCGGGGATGATCCGGCGCTGATCGGCAGCGGCATCCTCGGGCCGCTCGCCGGGTGCCGCGGACCAGGTGACCCGCCGCATCATCGCGCGCATTGAAGATGCCATGCAGGCGGTCGGCGAGCGCGCCGCGGACCTGCGCACCTGGATCAGCGACTCACGCTTTGCCGGCGATGCCGACCGCTTGGCGGTGCGGCTCACCCATGAGCTGTTTTTAAGTGGTGCGCAGGTGTGCGTGTGGGGCGGGGAGTCGGTGGTGCGCCTGCCCGCCGAATCCCGGTCGCGGTGGCCGCAACCAGCATCTGGCGCTCGCCGCCGCGCGCCTGATCGCGGGGCAGGATGATCTGCTGTTCCTCGCGGCCGGGACCGATGGCACCGATGGTCCCACCGAGGATGCCGGCGCGCTGGTGGATGGGGAGACCTGCGGTCGGGTGACGGTGGCGGGGCTCGATGTGGAGCGCAGTTTGTTGATGGCGGATTCCCAATCCGCCCTGGAGGCCGCCGGGGACCTGGTCCATACGGGCCCCACGGGGACCAATGTCGGTGATCTGGCCGTCGGTTTGAACCTCTCGAGCGCCCAGGCCCGCCGCTGGTTCGAGCGCAGGGCGGGCGGCCGCGTCAGCCTGTAAACTTAACGTATGCGGCTCATGCTGATCAGCGCTGACCCTGCGGTGCAAACGCAGCTGCGCAGCAGCGTCGCGGTGCGCTGGCTGCGCTCCGAGGTGGTCGACTACAACCCCTTGCAACGCGGCCCGCTGGCGCTGGACATCCTGCGCGCAGGGTTTCGATGCGGTGGTCCTGGATCATGCCTGGTGCGATGCCACGCGCAGCATCGAGGAAGTGAGCGCCCTGGCGCTGCGGCGCGGCTTCGCGCCGGTGATATTTTTAAGCGATCAATCCGGCGATGCCCTGTGCGAAGCCGCCCTGAAGGCGGGTGCCTGCGCCGCCGTGTGCCGCAGCGGGGGCTCATCGGAGGCACTGCTGGCCGCGATCCGCGGTGCCGCCGCGTTGCAGGCCGCCGCGCGCGCCAAGCGCCATCACTCAGGGCAGGTCGCGGCGGAACAGCGCTTCAGCGGCGCGCGCATTCCGGGCTATCGGCGCATTCGCACCCTCGCGACCGGTCATTTCGCTGAACTGCATGTCGCGGAAAGCGATGCGCGCGGCGAACTGGTGGCCATCAAAGTGGCGCGCGACGTGAAGAGCGACTCGCAGCTGGATCATGCCTTCCGTCGCCTGCTGCAGGAGCACGACATGGCGCAGCGCGTGGCGCCCGAGTACGTCGTGAAAGTCTACGATCTCGGGATCAGCGATGAGCATGCCTACATGATCATGGAGTATTTTGATGCGGGTGATCTGCGGCAGCGCCTGCGCGCGCCGCTGCGCGCCACCGAAGCGCTGCAGATCGCGCAGGACATTGCGTTGGGACTGGCTGCGGTGCACGCCACGGGGGTGCTGCATCGCGATCTCAAACCGGCCAACGTCATGCTGCGGCAGGGTGGTGGCGTCGCGCTCATCGATTTTGGTCTCGCCAAGGATGCGGCGCTGGCGCAGGACATCACGGATGCGGGCCAGATCATCGGCACGCCGCACTACATGAGTCCCGAGCAGGGACACGGTGAACCGATCGATGCGCGCAGCGACCTGTACAGTCTGGGCGTCATCCTGTTTGAAATGCTCTGCGGGCGCAAACCCTTCGTGGCCGAAAATCCGATGGCCATCATCTACATGCACCGCAAGTCGCCGGTGCCGCAGTTGCCCGAGTCGCAAGCCGCCCTGCAAGCGCTGCTGTTGAAACTGCTCGCCAAGCAGCCGGCGGACCGGTTCGCAGTCGGCGCACGAGGCCGCCGCAGGCGATCGGCGTGGCGCTGGCGGAGCTGCGTGCCGGGGAGCGGGCGGCGTGAACGCGACTGAGGCGGCCGCGATCCCGGAGCAGATCCTGCTGGCAGCCAACCCCGCCGGGCTGGGTGACGCTCGCGTGCGAGCGCTGGCAGGCGCTGCTGGTGGATCATCTGGCGTGCGAGAAGAAAGCGGCTTCCACGGCGCTGGCGCTGATTTTCGCCTACCCCGAGGACACGGCCCTGACGCTCGCGCTGTCGCGCCTGGCGCGCGAGGAGCTGCGCCACTTCGAGCAGGTGCAGGCGCTGCTGCTGCAACTGGCGGTGCCCCACGCGCGCGCCAAACCCGGCCGTTACGCCGCGGGCTTGCGGGCCGTGTCGCACACCGCCGAGCCACAGCGCAAACTCGATCTGCTGCTGACGCGGCGCCTTGATCGAAGCGCGTTCGGCGGAGCGCTTTGCGCGGCTCGCACCCAAGCTGGCCGCGCCGCTCGATCGCTTCTACGCCCAGCTTGAGCATTCGGAGGCGCGGCATTTTCAACTCTACCTGCGCCTGGCGGTGCAGGCGGCGCAGCACAGCGGCCTGAATTGGCGCGCCCGGCTTGCGGTCCTGGCGCAGCGCGAAGCCGAGCTTGCCACCTTGCCGGATGAACAGTTCCGCTTCCACTCCGGGCCGCCGTAGCCGCACCGTCAGGGCGTGGCGCGGTCGTATTCCAGGGTGTACTGAAAGTCGTAGATGCCGGAGCGGCTGATGGTGGAGGTGACCGAGAGCGTGCCGTCATGCTCAAGGGCATAGCGTACGTCCGACTGCGGGCCCTTCTCGCCCACCTGGGTGCGGATCAGGAAACCATCGCCATCCCAGCCCAGGGTGCGGTTGGCCGCCCCGCGCGTCGTGGTCACGACGCTTTTTTCCCCGGCGGTGTACGAGTTGGTGACGTGCTTGCCGTCGGGCATGGTGATATCGACGGTGAAAACCCGGGCCGTCTGGCTGATCGACAGATGCGGCGGCATGGCAAAGTGGTGTTCGAGCGAGCCGCCGCGACCGGGGCCGCCGCCCGCCATGGGCATCCCACCGGCGCCGCCCATGCCGCGGCGACCACGCCCGCGCCCGCCCGCCTGGCCACCGCCCGTGTCAGTGGGACTGCCGATGATGGGCGACTGCGCCGGGACCGCTTCTTGCGGAAAGTCACTCAGGGCGAGGTCGATCTGCCATTCGCCACCCAGATCCACACCGCGGGGCGCCCGGGTGGCGAGGGTAGTGGAGCATCCGCACGAGCACCGCCGCGGCGCCCGCCATAAAAATTGCTGACAGGATGCAACTCAGTCGTGACAATTGTGTCTCCGTTTGGACGGGTCGTGCGTTGGACAGGAAAGGGACGATTCGAGTTCGTTGGGCGCGTTTTTGTTTAAACAATCTCTTACAACTAAGCAGGCCAAGCCATGAGCGATCAACCCCATATTCTCATTGTCGATGATGATCGCGAGATCCGCAGCTTGCTGGCCAAATATCTGGAGACCAATGGCTTCCGTACGACACCTGTCGCGGATGGCAAAGCTATGGCTGCGGCCATGCAGCAAACCCATTTCGATCTCATCGTACTGGACCTGATGCTCCCGGGCGATGATGGCCTGGCGCTGTGCCGGGACCTGCGCCGTCACTCGCAGGTGCCCATCATCATGCTCACCGCCCGGGGTGAGGATGTGGATCGCATCGTGGGCCTGGAGGTGGGTGCGGATGACTATCTGGCCAAGCCCTTCAACCCGCGGGAGCTGTTGGTGCGGATCAAGGCGGTGCTGCGGCGGGCGGCCCACGCACCCAAGGATCCGGACTCGGCCGTCGTGCGCAAGTTCCGTTTCGGCGGCTGGGAGCTCAACACCACCACCCGTACCCTGACCGATATCGAGGGGGGCTCGGTGCCGCTGAGCGGCGCCGAATACCGGCTGCTGACGGTTTTATTAGGCTCTCCGAGCCGAGTTCTGTCACGCTCACAGCTGGCAACCTTGTTGCGCGGCCGGGAGGCGGATCCTCAGGATCGCAGCATCGATGTACGCGTCAGCCGGCTGCGCCAGCTGTTGGGTGATGACGCACGTGCCTCGCAGATCATAAAAACAGTGTACGGAGAGGGGTACGTCATTGGGGTTGGGGTCGAGACCGCCTGAAGCTGCTCCGCGGCTACGCCGCTGGCGAGTGTCCTTGTGGCCGCGTTCGCTCTTTGCGCAGCTGTTTTCCGCGGTGCTCATCGGCGTGCTGGCGGCGACCCTCATTTCCACTTATCTGGTCTCGCGCGACCGGGATCGCACCCTGGTGCAGGCCTCGGTGCGCGAATGGTCGCGCCGCGTCGTCGACATGACCGCCTCCATGCAGCTGCTGCAACCCGATGAGCGCGTGCAGGCGAGTTCACTGCTGCAGAGCTCACAGTTCCGCAGATCGCGGTTCCCTCGGCCGCCGCCGGCCCCGCGGCTGCAACCACTGTTTGAGCCGCCCGGGCTCAGTGCCACCGTTCCGGACTTCAGGCAGTCGCTCGAGCGGCAGCTGCGCCAGGTACTGGGCGCTGACTACCAGGTTGCGGTCACGCCGACCACGGACCTGAACAAGACCGCGCTCACCTTGGGACGCCCGGGGGCTGAAGCGTTTGAGCGCGGTGGCCAGCTCTATGATGTGAGTATCGGCATTCCGGGGGGCGATGCGCTGCTGTTCCGGCTGGCGCAAGGACAGCGGGTGGCGCCGCTGCCGCGTTCGCTGCTGTTCAATCTGATCCTGCTCGCGGTGCTCACCGCCATCGCGATCTATGCGGTGACGCGCGGCATCACGCTGCCGCTGTCCGATCTGTCGCGTGCCGCCGAGGCGGTGGGCCGAGATTTGCGCCAGCCGCCCCTGATCGAGCGCGGCTCGCGCGAAGTGCGCGATGCGGCGCGCGCCTTCAACACCATGCAGGAGCGCATGCAGCGGCATGTGGACAGTCGTACCCGGGTGCTCGCGGCGATGTCGCATGATCTGAAGACGCCGCTGACGCGTTTGCGGCTGCGCGTGGCCGCGCTCGAGGACCCGGATCTGCAGTTTCGCGTCGATCGCGACCTCGATGAGATGGAAAACATGGTGCATGGCGCCTTGACGGTGCTGCGCGGGCTCAATGACGATGAACCTGCCGAGGCCGTTGACATCAATGAGCTGCTCGGCACGCTGCAGACTGAATTTGCGGAAATCGGTACCCCGTTTGAGGTTCACGGCCGGGTGCGGGTGCTGTACGCGGGCAAACCCATGGCGTTGAAGCGCTGCCTCACCAATCTGCTTTCCAATGCCAGCAAATTCGGCGGTGGTGTGAGCGTGCACGTGGCGGATGGCGCGGCCGTGACGATCTCGGTGCGCGATTGCGGGCCCGGCATTCCCGCTGAGCATCTGGTGCGCGTATTTGAACCCTTCTACCGGGTGGAATCCTCCCGCAACCGCGACACCGGCGGCACCGGACTGGGGTTGTGCATCGCGCGCGACATCGCGCAGGCCCATGGCGGCTCACTGACCCTGTCAAACCTCCCGCAGGGGGGGCTCCAGGCGACGCTCACCCTGCCGCGGTCGAGTTGATGAAGGTATCCGCGGCGCAGCTGCGCGCGGGGGTGGCCGGCGGGGTGGTCGGCGCCGTGACCAGCTGGCTCTACGAGCTCATCGTGTGGGTGCGGCTGCTGCACTTGACCAGCGCCTACGGCATCGCCGAAAACACCGCTGTGCTCAGCTTCGGCACCGGGATCCGCAGGCTTGGCGCCGGCGCCTTCGCGCTCGGGGTCGGTATCCACTTCCTGACGGCGGTGATCTGGGGAATCGGCTTCGCGCTCATCTGGCCGGCGTTGCGCGCCCGCTCGATCGAAGCCACGTTCGCCGCGCTGTGCTACGGAATTTTCGCCTGGGTCGTCATGCACAACGTGGTGCTGGCGCTGTTCTCCCCGGCACCGCCCACCTACACGGTGTACAGCGTCCTGAACGGGCTCATGGCCCACACGTTTGCCTTCAGCGTGCCGATGGCGCTGGTCATCAAGCGGCTGCTGCGGGTACGATAGCCTCATGAAAAAACTCCTCGCAACGATCCTCGCGCTCGGCGCGGTAAGCTTGAGCACGCTCACTCTCGCCCAGGCGCCCGCCGCCGGGAGTGCGCCCGACCCGCAGGTGCGCATGGCGCAGCTGGCCAAGGATCTGTCGCTGACGGATGCGCAAAAGCCGCAGTTCCAGAAGATTCTGGAGGAGGAGCGGGCGGCCCTCGCCGCCTCCATGAAGCAGGAGCGCGAGCAGAAGACTGACCTTGCGAGCGCGCATCAGAACCATCAGAAGATCGAAGACGCCGCCATGGCGAAATTGAAGCCGGTGCTGAACGATGAGCAGTACAAGAAGTACCAGTCGATCGTCGAGGCCGAGGCCTACGCCCGGCATCACCGCGCGCCGGCCGCCGCTCCCGCGCCTGCCGCGCAATAGTTAAGTTCGCGCAAGCTGTAGCGTCCTGCCTCACGCAGCAGATAGCTGCCCTGTTCATACCACGCTCCGAGCACGATACGCTCGACCGTCCGACCCGCAAACGTGGCGGTGTGGATGGCGGGTCGGTGCGTGTGGCCGTGGATGATGCGGCTGACCCCGGTTTGCCACACCGCATCGACCGCCGCCGCATTGACATCCATGACGTAGGGCACGGTGCGTGAGGTGTGCGCCTGGCTGCCGCGCCGCACCTGGTTGGCCAGCATCTGGCGGGTGGGCAGCGACAGCTTCAGATAGCGCCGCTGCCAGGTCGGCGCCCGCACCGTGGTACGCAGTTCCTGGTAGGGGTGATCATCCACGCACAGCGCATCCCCGTGCGTCAGCAGCACGGCTTCCTCATCAAACGTGGCGATCACCGGATCGGGGAGCAGGCGGCAGCCGGTGCGCGCGGCAAATTGTGCGCCCAGCAGAAAATCGCGATTGCCGTGCAGCACGAAGCAGGGCACGCCGCGCTCGGTCAGCTCCTTGAGGCCCGCGCAGATGCGCGCTTTGGCCGGATCCGGATCGTCATCGCCGATCCACGCCTCGAACAGATCCCCGAGGATGTAGAGCACGCGGGCCTGCGCCGCCTCCTGCTTGAGAAAGCCGAGGAAGCGCTCATTGGCGGCGGGGGACTGTGCGTCCAGATGCAGGTCAGAGACGAACAGTTCGGCCACGGGTGTGGGCTCCTGCCTGATGCGATCCTCAGTTGGGCGAGAGGACCTCATTGCCGGTGGGTGCCGGTGCCAGCTCCCGGGGTGTGTCTTGCTTGATGCCGCCCGGACCGACCAGTTCTATCTTCTCGATGACCACGCGGGTCAGGGGGGCATCGCTCTTGAACCGGCCCTCGGCGCCGACCGGCACGGTGCTGATGCGCTCGATGACATCCATGCCGTCGATGACCTTGCCGAACACCGCGTAGCCCCAGCGAACCGGCAGCGGGTCCAGTTCCGAATTGTCCGCGAGGTTGATGTAGAACTGGCAGTTACCGCTGTGCGGCGCCTCGGTGCGCGCCAGCGCCACCCAGCCGACCCGGTTCTGCAGGCCATTGCCGGACTCATTGGGTACCACGCCATGGGTGGGCTTGAGGCTTTCATCGACTGCCGAAAAGCCGCCCCCTTGGATCAGGAAGCCCGGAATCACCCGGTGGAACAGGGTCTGGGTGTACTGCCCTTCCTTCACGTATTTGAGGAACTCCTGCACCGTCACCGGCGCGCGGTCCGGATACAGCTCGATGACGAAGACGCCCTGGTTGGTGGTGACGCGCACCTGCGGGTTGGCTGCCGCGGCCGGCTTGTCGGCCGCGACGACCGCGCCACCGAAAGCGCCGCCGAGCATGGCCGCCAGGGCCCCCGCCGCGAGAACCGAAACAAGGCGTCTGCTGATGGTCATGTACATTTACTTCGTCTATCCGGATCTGGAGGGTGGATTCTAGCAATTGGACCGCCGTCCCTCGGCGGTGTTTCAAGGGCCGCTCCATTTCATCGTAAAATCATCTCCATGACTGAGAACCTCGATCGGGCGGCGCTCGCCCTGGCGGCCCAGGCGGACACGGTAACGCGCTTCGCGCCCAGCCCAAGCGGCCACCTGCATATCGGCAATGCCCGCACGGCCCTGTTCAGCTTCCTGCTTGGCCCGGCGTACCGGCGGACGCTTCGTGCTGCGCATCGAGGATACCGACGCGGCCCGCAGCAGCGAGGAGTTTGTCCGCGCGCAGCAGCAGGATCTGATCTGGCTGGGCCTTGACTGGGACGCCGGTCCCGGCCGCGAGGATGGGCGGGGGCCCTATCGGCAGTCACAGCGTGTGGCGCTCTACGAGGAGTACTTTGCGACCCTTGAGCGGCAGGACCGGCTGTACGAGTGTTACTGCACGGCGCTGGAGCTGGAAGTGTCCCGCAAATCCCAGATCGCCGCGGGCCGGCCACCGCGCTATGCGGGCACCTGCCGGGATCTCACCCCGGCGCAGCGCGCCGCCAAACGCGCCGCGGGGCTGGCCCCGACCCTGCGTTTTCGGGTGCCCGCGGGCGAGCGGGTCGAGTTCGTGGACTTCGTGCGCGGCGCGCAGTGTTTCTTGAGCGATGACATCGGTGATTTCATCGTGCGCCGTGCCGACGGCTCCGCCGCGTTCTTCTTCAGCAATGCGGTGGATGATGGCGCGATGGGCATCACCCACGTGCTGCGCGGTGAGGACCATCTGACCAACTCGCCGCGCCAGATCTTGATCCTTGCGGCCCTTGGCCTGCCGGTGCCGCAGTACGGTCATGTGGCGCTACTCGTCGGCGCCGATGGCGCGAAACTCTCCAAGCGCCATGGCGCGACCACGGTGCGCGAATACCGTGAACAGGGATTCACCGCGGCCGCGCTCTGCAACCATCTGTTCCGGCTCGGGCACTCCACTTCCGAGAACGGTTTGCTGGATCTTCCCGCCATGGCGCGAGCCTTTGATCCCGCGCATCTGGGCCGTGCGCCGGCCCATTTTGATGAGGCGCAGCTGCGCACCTGGCAGAAGGAAGCCGTCAAACAGATGTCCCAGGATGAGGTCGGGCAGTGGCTCGGATCACAGATCCCGGCGGAGCTGACTGCGCCGCGGCGTGCGGCCTTCATCGAGGCGGTGCGACCCAATGTCGTGCTGCCCGAGGATGCCCGCGAGTGGCGCGAGATCGTGTGCGGCGGCCCGCCGGCCATCGGCGCGGCGGAACAGGCCGTGATGGATGCGGCCGGCAAGTCCTTCTTTGCCGTCGCGGCGCAGGCGGAGCGGGCCACGCCCGGAGACTTCAAGGCGATCGCAGCCGCGACGGCCATGGCGACCGGGTCGAAGGGCAAGGCGCTGTACCAGCCGCTGCGCATCGCACTGACCGGCCAGAGTCATGGGCCGGAACTGGCACCGCTGCTGCGTGCCATGCCCGAAGGTTCGGCGCAGGCGCGGCTGGCGCGGTTCGCGTAACCTAGTCAGATGATTCGCATCTTCAACTCGATGACGCGGCAGAAGGAAGACCTGCAGCCGCTCAAGCCCGGCCGCATTGGCATGTACGTGTGCGGCGACACGGTCTATGACTTGTGCCATATGGGCCATGCGCGCTCCAAGATCGCCTTCGATGTGGTGCGCCGCTACCTCACGTACAGCGGTTTTGCCGTCACCTTTGTCCGCAACATCACCGACATCGATGACAAGATCATCAAGCGGGCGGCGGAGCGCAACGAGCCGATCGACACCTTCACCGAGCGCTTCATCGCTTTCATGCACCGTGACTACGATGCCTTGGGCATCCTGCGGCCGGACCATGAACCGCGGGCGACCGCCTACGTGCCCGGCATGATCGAGCTTACGGCGCGGCTCATCGCCAAGGATTATGCGTACGTGTCGGAGGGCGGCGACGTGATGTTCTCGGTACGCAAGTTTGAGGCCTACGGCGCCCTCTCCGGGGAGCGCCTCGAGGAGCTGTCGCCGGGGAGCGGGTGGCGGTGGATGCCACGAAGCGTGATCCGCTGGACTTCGTGCTGTGGAAGATGGCGAAGCCCGGCGAACCGTCCTGGCCCTCGCCGTGGGGCGCGGGCCGGCCGGGCTGGCACATCGAATGCTCGACCATGTCCGAGGCCCTGCTCGGCACGCGCTTTGACATCCACGGTGGCGGCATGGACCTGAAGTTCCCGCACCATGAGAACGAGATCGCGCAGTCCTGCGCCGCAAGCGGTGACGGCTTCGCGCGGCTTGTGGATGCACAATGGGTTCCTGACCCGCGATGGCGAGAAGATGTCCAAGTCATTGGGCAACTCCTTCACCATCGTCGAGGCGCTCAAGCGGGTACGGCATGCGGAGGTGATCCGGTACTTCGTGGTCTCAAGCCACTATCGTGGCCCGGTCACTTACAGCCTCGAGCAGCTGACCCAGGCCACCGCCGCGCTCGAGCGCATCTACAGCGCACTGCGCGAGATCGAGCCGGCGCAGCCGGCGCCGGTCTCCCGCTACACCGAAGCGTTCCGGGCCGCCATGGACGATGACTTCAATACGCCGGAGGCCGTCGCGGTGCTGCAGACCATGACGCGTGACCTGAACGTGGCCAAGCGCGAGGGCAGGCTGCTCGCCGCCGGTCAGATCGCGGCCGAATTGCGGGTGCTGGCCGCGGTGCTGGGCATCGCGCAGCTGCCCGCCGAGGAGTGGGCGCGGCTGCGCACGCCCGCCGTGGAAGACGAGGAGGCCGCCGTCCGCGGACCATGCGGCGATCCCGGCGGCCCTCGAGGACGCCGCTATCGAGGCGCTGATCGTCAAGCGGTTGCAGGCCCGCAAGCACAAGGACTTCAAGGAAGCCGACCGGATCCGCGACCAGCTGGCGGCCCAGGGCGTCATCCTGGAGGACCGTCCCGGTGGCCGGACCGAGTGGCGCCGGGCTTAAGGCCCAGGTAAATTGACGGGTCGCTGCCCCCTCCGTATCATCCCGGCCCCGCTGCCAGGGTCCTGAAGGTATAGTCCGTGAGGGTCCGCGGTCGGTCGGTCGGTCGGGCGGGGCATGGCGCAGTCTGGTAGCGCATCTGGTTTGGGACCAGAGGGTCGCAGGTTCAAATCCTGCTGCCCCGACCAGTAGTGCTGGATCCGGACGTGGACCCGAGGCGATGTCGCAGACTTGCTGCGCGCCCGTAGCTCAGCGGATAGAGCATCGGCCTTCTAAGCCGAGGGTCGCAGGTTCGATTCCTGCCGGGCGCGCCAACTGGCGCGGACGTGTGCGGACATGGGTTTCGATGGTGGACGTAGCTCAGTTGGTAGAGCCCCGGGTTGTGATCCCGGCCGTCGTGGGTTCGAGTCCCATCGTCCACCCCAATTTGGCTTGCCCGGACGCCGGCAAGTTCAGCTAGAATCGCCGCCCCATCCAACGGGTGGCCGACAGAAAAATCAGGGCCGTTAGCTCAGCTGGTAGAGCAGGAGACTCTTAATCTCTTGGTCGTAGGTTCGATCCCTACACGGCCCACCATTTACCCATCCGCCGCCATTCGCCCCGTCGGGGCTAGACGCCAGATCCAATAAAACACCTAAAAATCATGCGTTTGCGTGTTCGCGACCATTCGCCGCCGCCAGCCGCTAGCTCGTGGGAACACCGTTTTGAGTTTCGCCAGAAATGGCGAAAAGGGTGCACCGCAAGTCAGAGCACTATGAAGAGGCCGCGTTAGAGCCCGGCGAAGAGATCGAGACATCGTGCCGTTTGTCAGAGGGCCGGCAGCTACCAGATTGAGGCGACGGTGAAACTGCCCGATGGGGTCGAAATAATTGGTGCCGCAATCCCAGCGTTTTGAGCAGGCGGTTACGCAGCCTATGCGCCTCTGCGGTTCCTGCCGCGAACCACGGCCAACAACCCAGCAAGCAAGGTCAATCCCGATCCAGCCATTCCTGGGTCAACCCTCAGGTGCTGACGGGGGCGCCACTTCAGTCCACGTGCCCGGTAGCATCGACAGTGTAGAAGTTTACCCCGCCGAAGTTAGGTTCGAAGATGAGGTCCATAAAGGGCTTCTTTTTCTACTTCGCAGCGGTCGCAGGTTGCGCGTGCGGACATCATCGCCAGTTGCCGCACCATTGGGTGCAGTTAGCCAGCGAGACTGGTGCGGCGCTATACCAAGCACGCGCTTGAAATGCAGCAAGTGCGGGGCGAGGATGCCGAGGGTCGAGAGGTGTAGGGTGTCCAACGCACAGGATAGCAGCCCGTAATTTGACGGCCCTCATTGGCAATGCTCCAGTACGCAGATGTTGACGCTTCTCACGCGATTTCGGCTGGCAGCTTTGTCCGAGTCGCTCCCCGTGATCTTTCGCGCGGTGGATTGCTGCTAATTTTGCTCGGCATATGCAGCATTTGGTCTGACGATCCATTACACCTCCGATCAACTCGTTACCATCATGGAGTCAAAACCACTATTTGTGACAAGATTTCATATTTGGTTCCCCGCGCCCGCATCCTTTCGAACTGGGGGCATCATTGCCGCAGCGCTCGGACTCGCCACGATTTCGATGTCAGAGGTCTGGCGCCATATCCGTTCTCCATGAAAGGAGTCGCGATGAATAGAAATTCACGCCTTTGCGGCCACAACGAAGAATTAAACGGCTTTCCGGCCCGTGGGTTGCCTACGGCAACAGCTTCGCGGCTGTAGCCATGTCGAAAAAAGGAATCATCTATGGCGATCGTCAAGGTCTACCACGGGCGCGGCTACGACATAGCGGCAGACAATTTCCCGATCACGAAGCGGCCGGCACTGCGGGATGTACTGCTGCGCCTTAAGCTCGAAGTTCTGGAGGATCGAGCTTACGAAGTCGACGAGCGGTCTCTAGATGCTGACGGATTCTTGAAGCCGGAATTGATGGCGGGGTTGAGAGAGGACAGCGCGCCTGGTTAGTCCTGCGCCGATTGCGCCGGCCTGATAACGACGCGGCGCGGGACCAACGTGCCGATACGATGAAGGCTCAATTGTGCAATGACGTGCACGGTGGGCTGTAAGGAACGGACCCAGGTGAGATACGCAGGCGAGCAAAGCCGGCGCGAACGCCACCGGCCTTAGCATCTCGACCAGGCTCAGAGTGCGTGAGCGCATCGCTGGGCGGATAACCCTCTTTCCAAAGGTTCACGGCGATCTACTGATGAAGCTCGGCAGGCTTTCTGAGGCGCGCGCAGAAATCGAACGCGCCACCGGCGTGACGAACAACCTTTGACCTGCTCGCGAAAAGACTGAACCAGCTGTGATGCGGTGCCACCTTCAGGGTTTTCGGTAAGGTTCTCGAAAGAGCACCAGCGCCACGGCGCAGAATCCCATGCTGCAGTGCATGCATGAATGGATTGCGCGCGCGGCATGTGTCACATCGGCGACAATTTCAGCTTGTAGATTAGTACTATCTAACAAGCGACTTCATATGGTTGCCCGATGAATGGCGGCCTGTTAGACAAACAAAATATACAGAGAAGGCAGGAAGGGACTTAAAATTTTCGGACGCGACGCCTGCGCTGAGCGCAGCTGCTGGGAAAAAAGATTAATTTATAAGGAGACCGGGAGATGTCGACTTCAGCTCTACAAAGACTCCGTCACATGCTGGCGCTCGGCATGCTCGCAGCGCTGTTTGCGCCGCTGGCATCGCAGGCCCAATCGTTGGATATCACTTACTACACCATTGCGTCCAACGATCCCGACGCGAATCATCTGGCGTTCGGAACCTTCACCAACGAAGTGGAGAACGCCCTCGGACCGGACGGCCTACCGGTGCTTAATTTGATGCAGTACGGTTGTACCACCGGTTGTTTCTCCTCGTCGCAGGCACCCGGCTTTCCATCCGGAGGAACGACACCCAACGTCAACGTGCTCGCTTCCACCGGTGAGATCACCTACTGGGACCCGACGGCGAATCCGTACGTCACCCAAACACTGGCTACCACCACGAGTCTCCCATTCAACGTGGGGTCAAATTTTTTCCCGCCAAATGGTACGGGCACATCGGGCGACGGCGGGACTGCCGGCTATCAGGCAGCGATGCTTTCTGGAACCATTGATGCGCCGGCTACCGAGACGCTTGCCTTCAACATCGGCTCGGACGATATGGCCTTCGCGTACATCGATGGACAGTTAGTGTGCAGCGATGGCGGTGTCCATGGTTCAACCAGTGTGCCCTGCACGACGCCCTCGGTCAGCGCGGGCAATCACACCTTCGATTTGTTCTTTGTGGACATCAATCAGAGCCAGTCAGGGCTGACATTCAGTATCACCACGCTCGGGGGTGACGACCGCGCCGACGGGGCCTACAGCTCCAGCCGGTGCTCCAGAGATTGATGCCGGCTCCGCGCCTGCCGCCTTGATCTTGTTGTTGGGTGCCATTGCAGTCATGCGTGGTCGCCGCCCCGGTCATCGCCTCGCTGCCTGAAGGTAAAGTCGAGAGACGACCGGCTGAAATATGAAAACGCCCGCACGATGCGGGCGTTTTCATTCGGGCCTCGAGAATGGGTAAACGGCGAGTTTAATTCGCCTTGCCGGGTGTCGGTGCCGAATTCGTCGGTGCGGAGCTCGCGGCGCGCAGCATCGAAGCGTAGGCGCCCTCGTACTGTACTTCCTTGGCCGCCGCGGTCGAGGCGGTGGCGATTTCCGCCTTCATCGCCTCGGACTTCAGTTCCTCGCGGGCGCGATCGTCGGCGGCCTTGCCGGAAAAAGGCTGCGACTGTTCGTCGAGGAGTTTCGCGTAGGTGCCGCTGTCCCCCTGCCGCATCAGCAGCAGCCCGTCCTTATGCGCCCGCAACGCTGCGGCGAGATCCGGTTTCAACTCACCGACGCTGACGGTGGACACGGCGCGGTGATGTGGCACGCCCAGCGCCGACAGATTCTTGTCCACCTCATCAAGCGACCTCGCATTCTTGTTGGCGTTGGCGATGGCCGCCATGTCGGCTCCCGAAAACACCTCTTGGTCGACCGTCATCAGCACCCTGTCGTTGAACTTCGCGGTATTCGCCCGGATGTAATTTTGGATGTCGCTCATGGTCGCCGGCTTGCTGTCCAGCGTGCGGTTGAGATAGGTGCTCGCCAAGAGTTGTTCGCGGGCCTGCAGCAGATCCGCGCGCACGCCCGAATCACTGTCCAACTTGGCGCGCAGGGCCTGCTGAACCAGGTATTTGCGCAGCACGAGTTCGTTGACCATGCGTTTGATGGTCGCCGGATCCTTCTGCGCATCCGGGCTCACATGGGCGGCACGAAATTGCGCGTCCAACTCGGAGGTGGTGACGACCTGGTCACCGACCCGTGCGATCACCGCGCCCGAGCCCGCCTCCGAATCCGGGTGCTGGGTGCAGGCAGCGACGGCCAGCGCGCACGTGCCGACCAATACCGCCATTGAGGTTTTATTCATAGCGCCGGATTATTACATGAAGTATCAGCGCTTACGATTGGTGCCAGCCGGGCGCTGCGGCGCCTGCCAAAGCCGCCGGACTGGAGCCTACGGCGGGGGTGCGGGCGGTGGCGGAGGCGGGGTATTCGGCCGGGCAACGAGCGTGCAGGTAGCGGCCACCGTTCCTCCTGGAGTATCCAGCTGCACAGCGTCGCCTGCCGATTTTCCCACGCAGGCCAACTGGGCCTGCGGATTGAAGCCGCCGCGGCCGCGGCCGCGGCCGCCGCCAAAGCCACCGAAGCCCGCAAAGCCGCCATTGGCGCCGATGAACTGCAGCGATTCCTGGAAGCGGATTGAATCCCCCGATCTTTCGATGGCGTTGGGCGGCAATGCCTCGCCGACCAACGTATAGAGATGTTTGCCGACGAAGAATATCGCGACGGCCGAGCGGCTGCCGTCGGTGCCGGTAACACTCAGCTCGCGTCCGAATGAGCGATTGACGCGCGCATCGATCGCCACGGTCACCTTGCCGGAGGCGCCAAAGGACTTCTCCGCCTCGGCGATCGTGCTCTTGTCGTCCGCATTCGTCGACGAGAAGTCCACGACGTTCAACGTGTAAATGCTGCGCTCCTGCTTGACCGAGTAGCGCGTCATCGGCAGCGACACGCCGGCGGCGCTCCGGAACGTGCCCTTATCCACGCTCGGCGGGGCGGGAAACTGGATGGCGAAGCCCGCATCCGGATAGGAATACGCCTTCCATTCCTGAGCGACGGCCACCACCGGCAGCAGCCACGCTGCCGATCACGATCGCAATGATTGCCTTCATCGAAATCCTCTAAAGCAGATTCGGCTCTGATCAAGCGCCGGGCGGCGGCCGCTGTCCCAGCACCTTGCCGTTCGGCAAGGTCACCGAGACGAGCTGACCGCCATAGGAGCCGTCCCGCAGCGGATGAAGTTCGACCGTCACCTTATCGCCGGGATGGACGGCATTCTGCGTCCAGCCCACCCGTTCCAGCTGGCCGGCACCGCCCAACTCCAGCGACCACTCGCTTTGCACGCCATTGGCATCCGCGACCATGACGCGCAGCCATCCGTGCGGATTGATCAGTTCGAACTCCTTGACGTTTCCCGCAATCGTTTCCGTCTTGCTTCGGTCAAACATGGCGAAGGAGTGGTGGGCGCGCGCCGTTGTGGTGAGGCACAGCAGTGATAACGGCACACAGCTGATGATTGAAAAGCGTTTCATGTTGAAGTCCCCCGGGGCGCCATGGACGGTGGCGTCCATCCGCAGTCAACAACTTCTCACGCGATGATGGTGTGGGTCTCCCCGACACCGATAAAGTGTAGCGCAGAGTCGCTGCTGACGCAGCTGCTTATCGGGTCTGGTCCGCCGGCCCGGGATTGCTCATACTGCCGGTCGTTACCGATTGAGGGCGCAAAGTGACGGAACGTTTCAAAGACAAGAATGTAGTCGTGATTGGCGGCAACAGCGGTATTGGATTGAGCGCCGCGCGCGCGTTCGCCGCGGAAGGGGCGAAGGTGATCATCACCGGACGCTCGCCGCAAACGCTGCAAAGTGCCGCGCAGGAGATCGGCCACGACGCCATCGCGCTTGCGTTCGGACATCGGGGATGTGGCGCAGATCGGCGCGCTCTTCACGCAGCTTGCCGCGCAGCTCGCACGGATCGATGTGCTGTTTGTCAACGCGGGTGTCGGCGCCTTTGCGCCCATCGAGAAAGTGACCGAGCAGGACTGGGACACCCTCCATGACATCAATCTGAAGGGCGTGTTCTTCACGGTGCAGAAGGCCTTGCCGCTGCTGGGCAAGGGCGCATCGATCGTTCTGACGGGTTCGATCGGTGCGCTGAAAGGCATTCCCACCGGCTCCGTCTATGCGGCGAGCAAGGCCGGCCTGCGCGCGCTCGGGCGCTGCTTTGCTGCGGAGCTGGTGGGCAAGGGCATCCGGGTGAACGTCGTGAGCCCCGGCCCCACCGACACGCCCATCATCGGCCGCACCGCCGGACTGCCAGCGCAGGCCATTCCGGCGCTCCGGGAGCAGATGATCCGCAACACGCCCATGCACCGCATGGGCACACCGGAAGAAGTCGCCGCCGCGGTACTGTTCCTGGCCAGCGAGGAGTCGGCCTTCGTCACCGGCATCGACTTCCTGGTCGACGGCGGCGCGGCCAGTTTCTGAGGAATCACGATATGCCCAAGCTCAACAAACCCGGTCTTGAAGACCGCATCGCCATTCAGGACCTCATCGCCAAGTACTGCTGGGCCCTGGACACCGGCGACATCGAGTCCTTCGTCTCCTGCTTCACGCCCGATGCGGTGCTGGTCGAGGAGGTCTTCGAGGACCCGGATGTGTGGCAGGGGCATTCGGGCCTTCGCGAACTCATCGAGCACTACGCCAACTCGCCGGGCTTTCCAGGCCGTCAGCACCATGTGACCCAGACTCAGGTCACGGGCGATGCTGAGCGCTGCGCCGCACGCTCGTTCGCCTTCGTGACCGAATGCCGCGGCGAGCCGCCGTACAACATCCGTTTCACCGGCTACTACGAGGACTCGGTGGTGAAGGTGGACGGGGAGTGGTTGTTCGCGAAGCGCTTCATCCGTCTGTGGGATGGCCCGGTGCTGGCGCGCTTTCCCGGTCGTGGCGAGCGCATCGCCGCGCAAGCGGCCGCCGGAGCTCATCATCAAGAGAAAATCACATGGCCCCTGAACCAAAACTTGAATTCGTTTTCGAGATCCGCCTGCGCTTCACGCGCGTGCAGATGATCCCAGGCATGCCAAGCGGCGCCATGCGCGGTGCGGTCTACGTCGACAGCGGGGAGATCCGCGGGCCGCGCCTGAACGGCAAGGCGGTACCCAACAGCGGCGGTGACTATGCGCTGTTCCGTCCCGATGACGTGGTCTCCTTTGACGCCCGCTACATGCTCGAGGCGGATGACGGCGCCCTGATCCTGATGCAGAACCGGGGCCACCTGTGGGGCCGCAATCCCGACACCATGCAGAAGCTGCGGGACATGGCCTTCAACGGGGGTCCGATCGTCGACCCGTCGGAGTATTATCTGCGCTCCACGCCCACCTTCGAAACCGCCGCCGGCAAGCATGACTGGCTGATGCGGCATGTGTTCGTGGGCCTGGGCGAACGCCGTACCGACGGCAATTTCGTCCGCTATTTCGTGGTGACCTGAACCGGAGACCAAGACATGACTGCTCCTTTCCCGCAAACCATGGACTACTCAGGGCACAACCTGCCCTCCCGCATCGAGTGCGACATCTATGATCTCGTGGTCGAGGGGAATCTGCCGCCGGAGATCCGCGGTATCTGGTACCAGTCGGTGCCCGATCCGCAATATCCGCCGAAGCTCGGCAAGGACACCTTCCTGAGCGGCGATGGCATGGTGCGCAGCTTCACCTTCGATGGCGAAGGGCATGTCGATTTCAAGCAGCGCTATATCCGCACCGAACGCTGGCTGCTGGAGCACCAGGCACGCAAGGCGCTGTTCGGTGCCTATCGCAACCCCTTTACCGATGATCCGAGCGTTGCCGGCAAACGCCGCGGCGCCGCCAATACCACGCCGTTCTTCCACGGCGGCCGCCTGCTCGCCTTCAAGGAAGACTCCCCGCCCTGGGAAGTGGACCCGCTGACGCTCGAGACGGTGGGGGAGTGGACCTTCGGCGGCAAACTGCGCAGCCAGACCGTGACGGCGCATCCGCGCCTGGATCCGGCGACCGGCGAGATGCATTACTTCGGTTACGAGGCCACCGGCCTTGCGACCAGTGACGTGTCGTACTTCGTGACCAATGCCAAGGGCGAGCTGATCCGGGAGGAGTTCTTCAAGGTTCCCTACTGCGCCCTGATGCACGACTTTGTGGTGACCAAGGAGCACGTGGTATTCCCGGGCTTCCCGATTGTCGCGGACCTCGAGCGCATGAAGGCCGGTGGCGATCACTGGGGCTGGGACGCCACCAAGGAGTCCTTCATCGGCATCATGCCGCGCAAGGGCAAGGTGAGCGACATGCGCTGGTTCCGCGCGCGCGCCTGTTCGGTGTTCCACTTCATCAACGGCCACAGCGAAGGCGACAAGGTGCATGTGGACATGTGCGTCAGCGACGTGCCGGCGTTCGAGTTCATGCGCGAGGCCGGCGGCCTGCACATTCCGCAGTACCAGGTGGGTGGCGGCCTGGTGCGCTGGACTTTTGATATGGCAGGGCGACAAGGACACCCCGGAGGAGACCTCCATCGGGCCGGCCGCGGACTTCCCGCGCCTCGCGGACAAGGACCTGATGGTCGACTACAACGTCGCCTACCTCGGGCAGGTGGATGTGCGCTTTGGTCCGCCGATCCTCTCCGGACCGGTCGGTGCGGGGTTCAACACCCTTGCGCGCCTGGAGGTGAAGACCGGGCGGGTGACCAGCTACTTCCCGGGCCCGAACCGCACCATGCAGGAGCACGTGCATATCGCCTCCGCCAAGCCCGGCCACGAGGGCTATCTGATGCACATCATCGACCGTCACGATGAGAACCAGGCCGAGGTGCACGTGCTGGAGGCTGAGCACATCGAGAAAGGCCCGATCGCCGTCATCAAGATTCCGCTGCGGCTGCGCTCCGGCGTGCACGGCAACTGGGCCTCGGCGCAGCAACTCGCCGGCCGGGTGCACGCGTGAGCATCGTGATCACGGGCGCCTCCGGCGCCTTCGGCCGCATGGCGGCCGAGCGCTTGCTGACCCGGGTCGAGCCCTCGCAGCTGGTGCTGGTGACGCGCACGCCGGCGGCGCTGGCGGACTTCGCAAAACGCGGCGCCACCGTGCGCTTCGGGGATTTCGATCAGCAGGGGTCGCTGCTTGAGGCGTTCGCCGGGGCAGACAAGCTGCTGCTGATCAGCACCCTGGATGTGGGCAAGCGCCGTCAGCGTCAGCACCAAGCGGCGATTTCGGCGGCGGTGCAGGCCGGCGTCGGCCATGTGATCTATACCTCCAGCGTCGGCATCCATCCGCACAGCCCGGCCTTCGTGATCGAGGATCACCTGTTCACCGAAGAGGCGCTGCGGCGCAGCGGCCTTGCGTTCACGTTCCTGCGCGATGCGCAGTACGCCGAAGTCATCACCACCATGATCGCGCCCGGGGCCATCGCCAGCGGCGAGTGGCTGTCGAGCGCCGCCGATGGCTGCATGGCTTTCGTGTCCAAGCAGGACTGCGTGGCGTGCGCGGTGGCGGTGTTGACGACGCCGAACCATGAAGGCGCGGTATATGAGATTACCGGTCCTGAGCTGCTGAGCTTCGGGGACTGTGCGCGCATCGCCGCCGAAGTCACCGGCAAGCCCATCAAATTCGTGAATGTCTCGCACGAGGCGATGCAGGCGCGCTTTGATGCGGCGGGGGTGCCGCGCCGTCATATCGAGGGCACGGTGCACGCGGCGGCCGGCGCCTGGGGCAGCGAGGAGATGATGTCCTACGAGCGCGGCATCCGTGAGGGCTACTTCGCGGTGGCGTCACATCATGTGAAGCTGCTCACGGGACAGCGCGCGCGCTCCTTGCGGGAAGTGTATGAGAACCGCTGAAGAGCAGCGCCACCTCGATCACGTGCTCGGCATGTTCCGCGATGTCCTGCAGCCGCTGGATGAAACCCAGGTCGACCGTTACATCTCCCCGGATTACATCCAGCACAGTCCGATGGCGGCTCCGGGGCGCGACAGCCTCAAGGCCTTCCTCAAGGTGGTGCGCGCCGCGAGCCCGAATGCCAGCCAGCGGCTGCTGCGCGCCTTCGTCGACGGCGATCACGTGATGCTGCACTACCATGTGAAGAAGGATCCCGAGGATCGGGGCTTCGTCGTCATGGACATCTTCCGGCTCGCCCACGGTATGGTGGTGGAGCACTGGGATTGCGTCCAGGATGTGCCCGCCGAGTCGCCGAATCCCATTTCAATGTTTTAGGAGAGTCGCCATGCTCGTGACCATGCTGTGGACCGCCTTAGTGATACTGCTCGCGCTGGTTGAGTACATGGTGTTCGGCATGATGGTGGGCAGCGCCCGCACGCGCTACAAGATCGCCGCACCGGCCACGACCGGCAGCCCTGAGTTCGAGCGCACCTTTCGCGTCCACTACAACACGCTCGAGCTGCTGGTGGTGTTCATCCCCGCGATCTGGCTGTTCGGCATGTACTTAAACCCGCGCTGGGGCGCCATCATCGGGGTCGTGTTTCTGGTAGGCCGCGCGGTCTATGCCGTTCGGCTACATTCGTGCGCCGGAAAAGCGTGAAATCGGCGCGCTGCTGTCGTTTGTGTCGGTGGCCGTGCTGGTGGTGGGCGCGGTGTTCGCCGTGGTGCGCGATCTGTTGGTCATCCCGAATTGATTGCGCGCGGCGCAGGCGCCCGCAGCGGCGGTGAGGCGCTGGTGGAGGCGCTCATCGCGCACGGCGTGGATACCGTGTTCGGGCTGCCCGGTGCCCAGACCTATGGCCTGTTCGATGCGCTGCATCGCGCGCAGCCCGGCGTGCGCACCGTCGGTGCGCGCCACGAGCAGGCCTGCAGCTACATGGCCTTTGGTTTCGCGCGCTCGACCGGGCGCCCGGCGGTGTGCACGGTGGTGCCGGGACCGGGGCTGCTCAATGCCGGGGCGGGATTGCTCACGGCCTGGGGCTGCCAATCAGCCGGTGCTGTGTCTGACCGGGCAGGTGCCGCGCGCGTTCCTGGATCAGGGCCGCGGTCACCTGCACGAGATGGCGGATCAGCTGGGCACGGCCGCAGGCTTCACCAAGTGGACGGCGCGCATCGAGCATCCGGCGCAGGCGCCGGCGCTGGTGAGCGAAGCCTTCAGGCAGATGCGCTCGGGTCGGCCGGGGCCCGCGGTGCTGGAGATGCCCTGGGATGTGTTCACGCAGCGCGCGCAGATCCTCCCCGTCGCACCCTTCGCCGGCGCGCTCGCTCCGCCGCCGGACACCGATGTCGCCGAAACCGCCGCGCGGCTGCTCGCGGGCGCTCGCTTTCCCATGATTTTTGTCGGCGGCGGTGCGCAAGACGCATCGGACGCCATTCTTGAGCTTGCCGAACTGCTGGATGCGCCGGTGGTCGGTTTTCGCAGCGGCCGCGGCATCGTCAGCGACGCGCATGAGCTGGGCGTGAACATCGCGGCTGCCTGGCGGCTGTGGCCGAAGATCGATGTGATGCTCGGCATCGGCACGCGCCTCGAGGTGCCCGGCTGGCGCTGGCCGTGGAAACCGACCGGGTCAGCAGAGCATCCGCCTGGACGTGGATCCGGTGGAGTTCCGCCGCGCGCCGGCCGATGTCGAGCTGCTCGCGGACGCCGAAGCGGGCACGCGCGCGCTGCTCACGGCGCTGCGCCGACAAGCCGTGCACCGCGGCGCGCGCCGTGAAGCCATCCGTGCCGCCCGGCTCGCGGCCGAGGCGGATATCCAATCGGTGCAGCCGCAGGTGGCTTACCTGCGGGCCATTCGCGATGTGCTGCCCGCGGGAGGGCATCGTCACCGATGAGATTTCGCAGATGGGATTCACCGCCTGGTATGCCTATCCGGTGTACCAGCCGCGCACCTTTATCTCCTCCGGCTACCAGGGGACGCTCGGGTTCGGGGTTCCCGACCGCGCTGGGCGTGAAGGTCGCCAATCCGCACCGACCGGTGGTGGCGATCTGCGGTGACGGCGGTTTCATGTTTGCGGTGCAGGAACTGGCGACCGCGGTGCAATACGGCATCGGCGTCGTCACCCTGGTGTTCAACAACAATGCCTTCGGCAACGTACGCCGCGACCAGCGCGAGCGCTTCGCCGGCCGGTTGCTCGGCTCCGAGCTCGTCAATCCCGACTTCCTGAAGCTCGCCGATGCCTTTGGCGTCGCAAGCGAACGGGTGACCTCCCCGGAGGCGCTGCGGCTGAGTCTGGCACGCGCCCTGGACTCCGGTGCGCCGCGGCTGATCGAGGTGCCCATGCCGCGCGACTCGGAGAGCGATCCGTGGCGCTTCTTGCAGCCGCCGCCTCCCGCTTAAGGCCGCAACCCGGGAAAAACGCTAAGATCGGGGGTATGCGGATCAGGAATTTCCCCGCGGAATACGGCATCGCCGTGCTCTGTGTGGCGCTGATGACGGCCGTGCACGCCTTGTCCATGCCGTGGCTCGGCCGCGGTCACAATGTGCCCTTCATGCTGTGTGCGGTGGTGGTGGCGCTGGCGACGGCCGGGGCGGGCCCGGCCATCGTGACCGCGGTGCTCGCCTTCGTGGTCTCGGAGTCGCTGTTTGCCGCCCCGGATGCCTGGGCGGGTCTGCTCAAACCCAATGGCGCGACCACGGCACTCTTGTATGCGCTGGTGTGCACCCTGACGATCGCGTTGGGATGGTGGCACGCCCGACGCGCGCGTTTCGAGCGCGAGGCGCATGCGCGCGATGTGCAGATGCTGGAGCTCGTGACCGACTGCTTTTTCGTCTTGGACCGCACCTGGCGCTTCACGCATATCAATAACGCGGCGTTGCGCTACTTCAACATGCAACGTGAGGAGGTGCTCGGGCAGGTCATGTGGGTGAAGTTCCCGATGACCCTGGGGAACCCCATTGAAACCATGTTCCGCAAAGTGATCGCGAGCGGCACTCCCGCACAAGCGGAGATGCTGGCGCCGGTCTCGAAGCGCTGGCTCGATGTGCGCGCGGTGCCGACGGGCAGCGGCCTGATGATCGTGTTCACGGATGTCACCCGACGGCATGTGGCGCAGGCGGCGGCGCAACACAACGCCGAATTCCTGCGCGTCGTCACCGATTCGGTCAGCGTACTGATCGCCTATCTGGATCTTGACCGGCGCTATCGATTCGTCAATCGGCGCTATGCGGAGGCCTTTGGCTTTGCCGACGGCGCGGCGCTCGGCCGCACGCACGCCGAGCTGTGCGGCGAGGCCGCCTATGACCTCATCCGCCGGCCGCTGGACTGTGCCTTTGCCGGGGAGCCCATGACCGATGAGATCCCGCTGCAACTGCCGGAGCTGGGCGCGCGCCATTTGCTGGCCAATTACCGGCCGGATCTGGATGAGGCGGGGCAGGTGCGCGGGGTGGTGGTGGCGTTGAGCGATATCACCGAACGGGTGAAGGCGGAGGTCGCGCTGCGCGAGGCTGATCGGCGCAAGGATGAGTTCCTGGCCACCCTGGCGCACGAACTGCGCAATCCGCTGGCGCCGATCATGAATTCGATGCCGCTGCTGGGCGGGGACCCAGCGGTGCGCGCCAATGCCCGAACCATCATCGACCGCCAGGTACGGCACATGGCGCGCCTGGTCGATGACCTGCTGGATGTCTCGCGCATCACCCTAGGCCGCATCAACCTGCGTCGCGAGCGCGCCAGCGTCGCCGTGATCGTCAGTCATGCGGTGGAGGCCAGCCGTCCGCTCATCGAATCCTCCGGCCACACCTTCACGGTGACGCTGCCCGAGGCACCGCTCGAGGTGGATGTCGACATCATGCGCCTGTCGCAGGCGCTGCTGAACCTGCTCAACAATGCGGCCAAGTACACCCCGGCCGGCGGGCGCATCGCGCTTGCGGTGTCCCAGGCCGGCAACGATGTGCTGATCGCGGTATCCGACACCGGCGTCGGCATTCCCGGTTCGATGTTGCCGCGGATCTTCGAGATGTTCGCGCAGGTGGATCGCAGCCTCGCGCGCGCCCAGGGCGGCTTGGGCATCGGTCTCACGCTCGCCGGCAAACTGGTGCGCCTGCACGGGGGCACGTTGTCGGCGCACAGCGAGGGCCTGGGGCATGGCAGCCGTTTCGAGATCCGCATCCCGCTGGCAGCGCCCATGATCCATGCGCCGCCGCTGGCGATTCCCGAGCCGCCGCTGCCGCAGCCGCAGCCGCGCCGGGTGCTGGTGGTGGACGACAACATCGATGCAGCGGAGAGTCTGAGCCTGCTGCTGCAGGCCGAAGGGCACGAGACCCAACTGGCGCACGATGGACTCACGGCGGTGGAGGCGACGGCCCGCTTTGCCCCGCACATCGTGCTCCTGGATATCGGCCTGCCGGGCCTGAACGGCTACGAGGCCGCCATGCGCATGCGGCTGCATGCCAGGGGCGGCGCCCGACCCACCTTGGTGGCGCTCACCGGTTGGGGTCAGCAGCAGGACCGGGAACGTGCCGCCCGGGCCGGATTCGATCTGCACCTCACCAAACCCGTCGATCCAGCTGTCATAATGGCGCTGGCTCGCAACCCGCAGACGCCGGCGCTGCTGCAGTACGCGTTGTAGCTGTTAAACTCGGCGGCCCGGCTGACGTTAAGCAATACGGGCGAATGTGGCGGAATTGGTAGACGCGCTGGATTTAGGTTCCAGTGGGGTAACCCGTGAGGGTTCGAGTCCCTCCTTTCGCACCAGGCCGGGTCGTTTCATCACAGGATTTTAGTGGTATGCAGGTATCGTTGACCGCGACAGGGGGGCTCGAGCGCCGCCTGGAAGTTGCCGTTCCCGCCCAGGCGGTGACGAGCGAAATCGAGACCCGGCTCAAGCAGCTGGCGCGAACCGCGCGCCTGAAGGGCTTTCGCCACGGCAAGGTGCCCCTGCCGGTGGTGCGCAAGCAGTTCGGGGATCAGGTCCGTGCCGAGGTCGTCAACGACCTCATGCGCACCTCCTTTGCCGAGGCGGTGACCAAGGAGCAGCTCAAGCCCGCGGCCACCCCCCGTATCCAGCCGATCGCGTTGGACCCGGGCTCGGACCTCAAGTACGCCGCCGTCTTCGAGGTCATGCCGGAAGTGAAGGTGGCGCCCTTCGAGGCCATCCAGATCCAGCGTCCCGCCGCCCAAGTCACCGAGGCCGATGTGGATGCCATGATCGAGTCCATGCGCCGACAGCGTCCTGAGTTCAAGGAGGTGGCGCGGCCCGCCCAGGCCACCGATCGGGTGACGGTCGATTACGACGGCACCCTCGCCGGGGAGGCCTTCGAAGGCGGCGTGGGCCGCGATGTGCCCTTTGTCATCGGCGCGGGCCAGGTGCTGCCGGAGTTCGACGCCGCGGCCACCGGGGCGAGCGTGGGCGACACCCGGCCGATCACGATCAGCTATCCGGCGAGCCACGCGGCCAAGGCGCTGGCAGGCAAGACGGCTCAGTTCACGCTCACGGTCAAAAAGATCGAAGAGCAGGTGCTGCCGCCGCTCGATGAGGCGTTCTGCCGCGCCTACGGCGTGGAGGAGGGGGGCATCGAGACCCTGCGGGTGGAGGTTCGCGCCAGCATGGAGCGCGAGCTCACCTCGGTGATCCGCGGGCAGCTGCGCAACCAGGTCATGGCCGCCCTCTACCGCAACAATCCGCTGGAAGTGCCGAAAACGCTGGTCGAGGAGGCCACCCAGCAGCTGCAGGCCGAGGCCGGGCGCCGCGCCGGCGCCCGCGATGCCAGCCAGCTGCCGCCGCGCGAACAATTCCTCGAGCCCGCGCGCCAGCGCGTGGCGCTGGGCATGATCATGGATGAGATCGTGCGCAACCTCTCACTGACCCTGGACCGTCGGCGGCTGCAGACCCGCCTGGAGGATCTGGTGGCCTCATTCCCCAATCCGGAGGAAACCCGCCGCCAGTACCTCTCCAATCCGGAAGCCATGCGGCAGATTGAGTCGGCGGTCCTTGAAGATCAGGCAATTGATGCCATAGTGGAAAAGGCCAGCGTCACCGACCAGCCAACCTCGTTTCGGGAGCTGACGGGATTTGGCCAGAATGAAGCCACCACGGGGAGTTCCGCGACATGAATGAGCGTGCCTTGAATCTGGTTCCCATGGTCGTCGAGCAGACCGCTCGCGGCGAACGTGCCTACGACATCTACTCCCGGCTGCTCAAGGACCGACTGATTTTCATCGTCGGTCCGATCGACGACTACATGGCCAACATTGTGGTCGCCCAGATGCTGTTCCTGGAGTCCGAGAATCCGGAAAAAGAGATCAACCTCTACATCAACTCCCCGGGCGGGGTGGTGACGGCGGGTCTGGCGATCTACGACACCATGCAGTTCATCAAGCCGGCGATGTCAGCACCATCTGCACCGGCCAGGCCGCCAGCATGGGCGCCGTGCTGCTCGCCGCGGGCGCCAAGGGCAAGCGCTACTGCCTGCCGCATGCGCGGGTCATGATCCACCAGCCGCTGGGCGGGGTGCAGGGCCAGGCCAGTGACATGGAGATCCATGTCCGGGAGACCCTCGGGGTCCGCGACCGGCTGAACCGGATCCTGGCCAAGCACACCGGCCAGAGCGTCGAGAAGATCAAGCAGGACACCGACCGGGACAATTTCCTCTCCGCCACGGATGCCGTGGAATACGGCTTGATCGACAAGGTGCTGGAAAAACGGGCTGACGGTACGCCCGCTTCCAGTGCAGCCAAGTGAATTTCGGCACCAATACTGAGAGCGACTGCACAGCGCGGCGCTGGCGTTATGCCAGTGCTTTGCCTGCGGCCTTACGCGCGTGCTATAAGGAATTTGCCCTGTGTTAGGGGTTTGTCCTGCGCCGCCACTGCAGCACGAGGGCTAGATGACTGAAGATTCCCGCGGCCGCCACGACGACGGCAAACTTTTATACTGCTCGTTCTGCGGGAAGAGCCAGCACGAGGTGCGCAAGCTGATTGCGGGCCCCTCGGTATTCGTCTGCGACGAATGCGTGGAGCTGTGCAACGACATCATCCGCGAGGAGCTCGAGGACCGCGCGGAGCGCGCCCGCGACAAGCTCCCCAAGCCCCATGAGATCAAGAAGGTCCTTGACGAGTACGTCATTGGCCAGGACCGCGCCAAGAAGGTGCTGTCCGTGTCCGTGTACAACCACTACAAGCGTCTGCAGAGCCGTACCGGCACGCCCCGCAAGGACGATGTCGAGATCACCAAGAGCAACATCCTCTTGATCGGTCCGACCGGCTGCGGCAAGACGTTGCTGGCCGAGACCCTGGCGCGGCTGCTGAATGTTCCCTTCACCATCGCCGATGCGACCACGCTCACCGAAGCGGGCTATGTGGGCGAGGATGTCGAGAACATCATCCAGAAGCTGCTGCAGAAGTGCGACTACGATGTGGAGAAGGCCCAGACCGGCATCGTCTACATCGATGAGATCGACAAGATCTCGCGCAAGTCCGACAACCCCTCGATCACCCGCGATGTGTCCGGTGAGGGCGTGCAGCAGGCACTGCTGAAGCTCATCGAGGGAACCGTGGCCTCGGTGCCGCCGCAGGGCGGGCGCAAGCATCCGCAGCAGGAATTCCTGCAGGTCGATACGACCAACATCCTGTTCATCGTGGGCGGGGCTTTCGCGGGCTGGAAAAGATCATCCAGAACCGCACCCAGAAGGGCGGCATCGGCTTCACCTCCGAGGTGCGCGATGTCACGCAACCGTCCGCACGGCAGTGACCTGTTCCACGATGTGGAGCCCGAGGACCTCATCAAGTTCGGCCTGATTCCGGAGTTCGTCGGCCGCCTGCCGGTGGTCGCAACCCTGGATGAGCTGGATGAGGCGGCGCTGATCTCCATCCTCACCGAGCCGCGCAATGCGCTGACCAAGCAGTACCGCCGCCTGTTCGAGATGGAAGGCGCCGAGCTTGAGTTCCGCGACGAGGCACTGCAAGGCGGTCGCGCACCGTGCCATGCAGCGCAAGACCGGGGCGCGCGGACTGCGCACCATCCTTGAGACGGCGCTCTTGGACATGATGTATGACCTGCCGACCCTGCGGAATGTGCAGAAGGTCGTCGTCGATGAGACCGTCATCGAAGGCCAGTCCAAGCCATACGTGGTATATCGAACTGAAGAAGAACCGCGGCGCGCCTCCGGCACTGCACACTGAGCGGTGTGCCGCGCCAGCCCTTCCGGGTGCCTGCGCCGCCCGGTTGCGGCCCTTCCGCTTCCAGAATCTGTGGACCGCCCCGTTGAAACGGCGTGGCGGGCCCCCAAATCCCCGTTATATTAGTTCCGTGACAGGTCTGCCGCGTACCCGCCCCGCGCATGCCTTAACCTTTGCATCAGCGAGGAGTTCGCCATGACCGAACCGGTCTCCACGACCCCCAGGCAACCTACCGCCCAGAGCGTACCGGTGCTGCCGCTGCGCGACGTAGTCGTCTATCCGCACATGGTCATCCCGCTGTTCGTCGGCCGGGAGAAATCCATTCAGGCCCTGGATGTCGCCATGCACGGCGACAAGCGCATCATGCTCATCGCCCAGAAGCAGGCGGATGTGGATGACCCGAAGGTCGAGGACCTGTACCGCATCGGCACCCTTGCGACCATCCTGCAGCTGCTGAAGCTTCCCGATGGCACCGTCAAGGTGCTGGTCGAAGGCGTCGATCGCGCGCAGATCGACAAGCTCGAGGCGGGCGACTACTACAGCGCCGATGTGACGCTGCAGCCGGATGGCGAAACCTACGATGAGCGCGAAATGGACGTGCTCGGTCGCTCGGTCATCTCGCAGTTCGAGCAGTACGTCAAACTGAACAAGAAGGTGCCGCCCGAGGTGCTGACGGCCCTGGCCGGCATCGAGCATGCCGGTCGGCTCGCCGACACCGTGGCCGCGCACATGTCCTTGAAGCTGGGCGAGAAGCAGAAGGTCCTGGAGATCCTCGACGTTCGCAAGCGCTTGGAGCACATCCTGGTCGCCATCGAAGGCGAGATGGACGTGCTGCAGATCGAGAAGCGCATCCGCGGCCGGGTCAAGGCGCAGATGGAGAAGTCGCAGCGCGAGTACTACCTGAATGAGCAGATGAAGGCCATTCAGAAGGAACTCGGCGAGATGGACGAGGGCGGCAACGAGCTCACCGACCTTGAGCAGAAGATCGCCAAGGCCGGCATGCCCAAGGAAGCCCGCGAGAAGGCGGCCGCTGAGCTGAACAAGCTGAAGATGATGTCGCCGATGTCGGCGGAGGCCACGGTCGTCCGCAACTACATCGACTGGCTGGTGAAGGTGCCGTGGAAGAAGCGCACCAAGATCTTCAAGGACATCGCCAAGGCCGAGGCGGTCCTGAACGAAGACCATTTTGGCCTGGACAAGGTCAAGGAGCGCATCGTCGAGTACCTGGCCGTGCAGCATCGCGTCGAGAAGCTGCGCGGACCGATCCTGTGCCTGGTCGGTCCCCCGGGTGTCGGCAAGACCTCCTTGGGGCAAAGCATTGCGCGCGCCACCAACCGCAAGTTCGTGCGCATGTCCTTAGGCGGCGTGCGTGATGAGGCGGAGATCCGCGGCCATCGGCGCACCTACATCGGCTCCATGCCCGGCAAGATCGTGCAGAACATGGCCAAGGCCGGCGTCCACAACCCGCTGTTCCTGCTGGATGAGGTGGACAAGATGTCCATGGATTTCCGCGGCGATCCGTCCTCGGCGCTGCTGGAAGTGCTCGATCCTGAGCAGAACGCCACGTTCAACGATCATTACCTGGAGGTCGACCTCGATCTGTCCGAAGTGATGTTCGTGTGCACGGCGAATACGCTCAACATCCCCGGGCCGCTGCTGGATCGCATGGAAGTCATCCGTCTGCCCGGTTATACCGAAGATGAGAAGATGAACATCGGCCGTCGCTACCTCGTGCCCAAGCAGATGAAGGCGAATGGGCTCAAGGACGATGAGCTGAAGGTCTCCGATCCGGCGCTGCTCGACATCGTGCGTCACTACACGCGCGAGGCCGGCGTGCGCAATCTCGAGCGCGAGATCGCCAAGATCGGCAGAAAGTCCGTCAAGCAGCTGCTGCTGGAGGACAAGGAGCAAAAAGCGATCTCGGTCACGCCGCGCAACCTCGAGAAGTTCCTCGGGCGTGAAACGCTTCCGCTACGGCAAGGCCGAGGACAGCGACCGCATCGGTCAGGTCACCGGGCTTGCCTGGACCGAAGTCGGCGGAGAGCTCCTGACCATCGAGGCGGCCATTGTGCCGGGCAAGGGCAAGTTGCAGCACACCGGCCATCTGGGCGAGGTGATGCAGGAGTCCATCCAGGCCGCCATGACCGTGGTGCGCAGCCGCAGTCAGGTGCTGGGCCTGGAGCAGGATTTCTACCAGAAAAACGACATCCACCTGCATATGCCGGAGGGTGCGACGCCCAAGGATGGTCCAAGCGCCGGTGTCGGCATGTGCACGGCGCTGGTGTCGGCGCTCACGCGCATTGCCGGTGAAGTCGGATGTGGCGATGACCGGTGAGATCACGCTGCGCGGTGAGGTGCTGCCGATTGGTGGCCTGAAGGAGAAGCTGCTGGCCGCGCATCGCGGGGGCATCAAGACCGTGCTCATCCCGGATGAGAACGTCAAGGACCTGGCCGAGATCCCGGACAACATCAAGGGCAACCTCAACATCAAGCCGGTGAAATGGATTGATGAGGTGCTGCAGATTGCCCTGGTGAGCCAGCCGGTGCCGCTGGCGGCGGCGGCGCCAGCCGCCCCGGTGGAAGCCAAGCCCGCGCGCCGCGCCGGGCGTCGCAGCCTAAAGCCCTCCTCGGCACACTAGCCGAACCGTTTCGGGCTATGAAGCACTTCGACGCCGTCATTTTTGACATGGATGGCACCCTGCTCGACACCGAACGGGTCGCGCAGGAGGCCTTCTTCCGCGCCTGCGCTGAACTCAATGTCGCCGCCGCGCACGGATCTGCTGATGCGCTGCGTCGGCGCCGCCGGGCCCCTTGCCCGCCAGGTGCTGCAGGAGGGTTACGGCCCGGGCCTGGATGGCGAGGCGTTCTTCCAGGCCTGGAGCCGCCACTTCGATGCCGCAAGCCGCGGTCACCCCCGTGGCCGCCCAAGGAGGGCGCCATAGCGCTCCTGGATGCGGTGGCGCAGCTGGGTCTGCCGATGGCGATCGCGACCTCCTCGCGGCACCGCCCACGCGGTCGAAAAACTCAGGCAGGCGGGACTGCTGGATCGGTTCAGGACCGTGATCGGGGCGGACCAGGTGCGCAGGCCCAAGCCCGATCCTGAGGTGTACCTGAAGGCGGCGGCATCCTCGGGGTGGACCCCGCGGCGTGTCTTGCCGTGGAGGACTCCGAGTACGGCGTGCGCGCGGCCCACGCCGCCGGCATGACCGTCATCCAGGTACCCGACATGACCCAGCCCACGGCCGACCTGCGCGCCCTGGGCCACATCGTGCTGGCTTCCCTGAAGGAAGTCGCAGGCTATCCCTTTACGCGCGGACCCCTCGCATGGCTGAAATCGAGATCCATACCTCGCATGAACATGAGGGCGGCGGCGATGCCTTCACCAAGAGCGTGAGCGTCCTGGTGGGCGTGATCGGCATCGTGCTCGCCTTCGTCACCATCGCCTCGCACCGCGCGCACACGGCGGCGGTGATCCATCGCACCGAGGCGAACGACCAGTGGTCGTTCTACGAGGCGAAGAAGGAGCGCGAGCACCTGATGGATGTGGCGGCAGGGCTGCTGGGCGTTGTCCAGGTGGCACAGGCCGACAAGGCCCAGGCGCTTCGTAGCCAATACGCCGGCGAGCGCGACCGTTACGCGGCCGATGCGGCAAAGATCCAGCAGGAGGCGCAGGCGCGCGAGGACGAGAGCCACCGCGAGGAGGCCCGCGGGCTGCGGCTGGATCTGGGCGAGGGGCTGCTCGAACTGGGTCTGGTGCTCACCTCGCTGTACTTCCTCGCCCGCCGGCGCCTGTTCCCGATCATCGGCATCCTCTCGGCAGTGATCGGTGCCATCGTCGCGGCGACCAACTTTCTCGCCTAGCGTGGTAGATTCCATGCCAGTTGCGCGCTTAGCTCAGCTGGTAGAGCGTCGCCTTTACACGGCGAATGTCGGCGGTTCGATCCCGTCAGCGCGCACCACCTTTCCTCTCATCCCTTATCAGATCAGCACGCGCGGCGCTGCCGGCGCGAGGAGTTGCGCCCTGCGCCGGCGACCTACTGAACCTGCCCCAGGTACTTGTCGTACCACTGCAGTACCGTCTTCACCAGATCCGCTCTGCGCAGACTCACATCGTGCGGTGTGTCGAAGATGACTTGACGCTTGTCGGCTTGAGGTGTGCCGAGTAAGTGAAACAGCGGCAGCTGGGCGCTCCGGTATGGAAATGTCGCATCGTATTGGCCGTTCACCATCAGCACCGGTTGCGTCAGTCGCGGCGCGAAGTCGACCTGATCCAATCCGGCAATCGGTGATTTGTCCTGGAACATGCCCCCGTCGAGCAGTACCGCCGTCTTGAATCTGGGCTCTACTGCGACCAGGATTACACCGTAGGCGGAGCCTTGACTGACGCCCAGGTAGCCGAGATGCGCCGTATCGATGTCGCTGCGTGTGCCCAGGTAATCAATGTCGCGACCGATGTCCTTGGACCAGTCGATCAGCGTTTCGCGCGCCAGGGTGGGACCTGGCACCATGGGCACGGCGAGGTGACGTTCATAGAGGGCTCGGTAGATCGGATAGATCACCGCACGGCCGCTTTCGATGACGTAATCGACGAAGTTCATATCTCCCAGCTGGGCGCTGCTGGTCGAGAAGTTCACGCGGGCACTGGGGAAGAAGACCACGATTTGAAACGGCGGTCGGGCGTGTTTCGGCAAGAACAGGTACGAAGGCAGGCGCTCACCGCCGTAGGCGGCATCGACCGTGATCTTCTCCTTTGTCCAGTCGGCCGACATATCGGGGAGCTTCTCCACCGTCGCATGCAGTGGCCCGCGGTCGTAGGCATACATGTCGCGGTAGATCTTGAAGGTCTTGTCATCGACCGGCGTGGCCTTGGAGAAATCGCGATTTAAAGCCGTGCGCGGCGCAGCAGCCTCGCTGGGAACGGGGCCTTGATTGCGCACGCATCTGACACCGTTCAACGCGGACCGATCAAACGGCGAGAGCGCTTCAGGTCCGTAGGAACTGGCCTGGCGCCCCAGCGCGTAGCGCAGATCCGTACCGTCCGCGTTCCAGTACCATTCGCGCACGTTGCCGATCAGATCGAAGGTCCCGAAGGGCCCGAGCCCGGAGAATTCCCCGACCGGAGCGAGATTGCCGGTGAGGTTGCTTTGGGGGACGGTGAACCGGTCCAGATAAGCGGGCATGGCCTTGTAGCCTTGCGCGATCACCGGCAGCGCCTTGCCCACGAATTCCGCGTACGCAGCTGCTTCGTACCAGCTGATGCCCGAGACCGGATAGTCGGCCTTGCCTTGCGGATAGTGACCGCCCTCCCAGGTCGAGGGTCCCGGCCGGCTGGTCGTATCGCGGAAAAGATCCATGGCTTCGTTCCATGACAGGTCGCGGCCATTTTGGCTGAAGGCCTGCTTCCAATAGCGGCGCGTCGCATAGCCGCCCTTGTCAACGAACTGCTGGTATTGACGGTTGGTGACCTCGAAGCGATCCATGTAGAACGGCGGCAAGGCGTAAGGGCCTAACCAACCCAGAAATGCGAGATAGTCACCCCAGGGTCCGCCGCTCACCGGGACCATCCCTGTGGGTGCCTTCGCCGACTCAACCAGATCGAAGGAAACGCTCTCGCCCACCAGGGGCGCCGTGACCGATTCACCCGAGCCCGCCTTCGACACCCGCCAGCGCAGATAGCCATTGGGTATGCGAATCTTATTCAGCGGCGTCGTCCCGAGGGCCAGCCACGGGCTTTTCGGTGACACGTAATCCTTCACCTGCACCAGCGCCCCCGGCGGATTGGATTGGATGCTGGCAATGTGTGTGGCGGAGGCGACCGCCTTGGCCAAATCCAGATCGTCCGGTGCGTACTTCTGGGCTTGTTTGATCAATCCGAAGGCTTCGGCCGACCGATCGTTCGCGTTCGCTGAGATGATCTTGGGTACGGCGACTTCCCGAACCCAGTGGCGTCCCTCGGAATTGCGATAAAGCACCGTGCCAATCGCAGCGACGAGGATGGCTGCGATGGCGGCAGCGCCCAGCAACAGTCCTCGGCGCATGACGGTTCGATTGTGCGAATTGTTCCCGACAGGATCGAGAGGCCGAACGGCGTTCAACGGCCGATCCGGTAGTGGTGAGTGCAGCGGCTTCTCGGGCGGCGCCTGCGGGACGGGCGCGACCTCCCCAGGGCGTAGTAGGCTTGCTACCCGATTGGCGAACGCTTTGACATCATCGGCGGTACTGCCTCGAGTCCACTGCACTTCCATGAATGAATCAGGTACCCGTGCATTGGTCTCGCGGGTGTTGTCGATGACCACCGGGAGCAGAAAAGGGATTCCTTTTGCCATGAGGTGTGTGCGCTGCTCCGCCAGCCGCCACTCCAGCCGAAAATACCCTTCCAGCCGCGATTCAGTGTTCGCCGAAATGACGGCCACGAACAGCGCACAGTCGCGGATGTGGCTGCGAATCTCAGCATCCCACGCGCTGCCGCCCTGCAGACTGTTTTGATCGAACCAGACTTCTACGCCCAACTGTCGCAGTGCTTCGGCAATGCGCTGCCCGGCCTCCAAATCCTCAGAGGCGTAACTGACAAAAACTGGCCTGGCTGCAGGGGTCAAATGGGGGATTTTCTGGTGTCGGAAAGTTACAGGTTGCGAGGCGCCTGCGAGAGACTCCCAAGCTTGGAATATTCCGTCAAGCCTGGGAGGATGATTCCTGCGCCTTGATCATCGGCCAACCCTACTGTGACCGGGCGCGCCCCCGGGCGCACACGGCCTCGGCCGCAACGACGCTGCTATACTTTTCGCATGGTCACGCCTCAGGCTGGAATCTTCGCGCTAGGGACCTCCTCTCATGCGTACCTCGAGTTTGATCGGCGTGAATCCAGCCAAGCGAAGGCGTTTGCGCAGGCCCTGGCGGCGATCCGTGAGCCCAGGACCACGACCGGAGGCGTTAACGTCGTCATCGGCTTTCGGCCTGAGCTGTGGAGCGAGATGGCTCCCGAGGCGGCGCCGTCCGGCGTTGCCGGTTTCAACCAGCCGGTTACGGGAGTGGATGGATTCGTCATGCCCGCCACCCAACATGATGCGTTGGTGTGGCTGTCCGGCAGCGCCTATGACGTGATCTTCGATATGGCCCGATCGATCATCCGCGATCTTTCCGCCCTGGCGCAACTGGCGGATGAGACCTCGAGCTGGCCGTACCAGCACGATCGCGATCTCACCGGCTTCGTTGATGGCTCGGAGAATCCAAGCCTGCTCGATGCCCCGGAGGCCGCCCTCTTGCCGCAAGGCGTACCCGGTGCGGCGGGCTCGGTGCTATTGCTTCAGAAGTGGGAGCACAAGGTGACTGACTGGGAAGCCTTGTCGGTCGAGCAGCAGGAGCACGTCATGGGGCGCACCAAGCTTGCGAGCATTGAACTTGAGAACAAGGCCGCGGACTCGCATGTCGCGCGCACCGACCAGGATGAGTTCGGACACATCTTCCGCCGCAACATGCCCTATGGCCGCGTTACCCGGCACGGCACCATGTTCGTGGGGTTCAGTGCCGAGCAGAAGCGGCTGTCGCGCATGCTCGAAAGCATGGCGGGCCTGGTCACCGGGAGCCGCGATGCGCTGACTCGCTTTACGCAGCCCTTGAGCGGGGCGTACTACTTCGTGCCCAGCGTCGAGAGTCTGAGGGGCTTGCGCTGACGCCTACCGCTCGATGTGCACGCGTATCGCGAAGACCGATACCGGGCCGCGGTCCAGATTGTAGGCGGGGTGGTTGATCCACTGATAATCGAGCGTCAGCTGGGCGAATGACAGCACGGAGGCCTGGTAGTAGGCCTCAATAATTTCCTCGGCGCCCGGATGGGGCAACTGACCATCTCCTATGAGAATCCCCAGGCCACCGGCGTTGAGATATCGCTCCCGCGAAGCGGAGATGCCATTGACGATGCCCGCGAGCCCCACGGTGTCGCCGGTGCGGCGCCAGGAGGATCCCTTCAGCGACAGCCCGAGCGAGGTGGTCCGATCGATATCGGTGAATTCATAGGTCTCGACATTGCCGGCCGCCTTGCCCACCCGCGCGAATGCGCCCAGATCCTGGGTGAGCTGCTGTTCGAGGTTCAGATCAATCCCGAGTCGACCGCGGTAGCGTCGCACCGCCGCAATGTCCGCGGGCGTGTCGTTCAGTTGCGCCAGCTGTACCGCCTGATCGAGCAGACCCATGCGACCGCGGCTGTCGAATGCGGTGATCATGAGCTTGCCGCTGTGACCGGCGATCGCGTAGCGTTTTTCAAGCTCCGCGATGCTTTGAAACTCGTCAAACCCCGACTCAAGATGAGGACTGTTGGGAATGTCGGACAGATCGAAGATCGCCCAAGCGCAACGCCCAGCTGCCCCAGTACCGCTCGATCGCGCCGCCGACGGTATAACCCCAGGCATCCGCCGCATAGTCGAAAGTGCCGGCATCGACCGCCGCCCAGTTAAAAAAATCAGCCCGCGGATCGTGCGCGTACTGGTTGATGTCGAAAACGTCGGTCACGGAGAACTTGCCGACGGTGATCACCCAGCGGTTGGCCGAGCGGGCGCCGCCCAGCACGTTCAGGTCGCTGTCGAGGGTCTCAACGGGTCCCTCGAGGTTCACCGTGTCGCGGATAAAAATGCGCGGAACGCGCAGATACGGCACGTTTCTGCCGACCTTGTAGGCCTCGCCACTGGGAAATCCGGCGGCCCCGACCGTGTTGTCCAGACCAAAACCCTGGTCGAGTTCCGAGTCGATCCACGCTTCCGCACCCTCCCAGAGGCGGGCACCCAGATAGAGCGTGGCATCGGTGGTTTCGGCGCCTTTATCGGGCGAGAGGCTGTTGGGACCGCGGTACGGTGCCGTGAACCCCGAAGTCTCCTGTTCGACATAGGTGAATTGGCCATGCATGGCAAAGCCTTCGGTAATCCCGGGCGCGGTCTGGCCGGCGCCGCATCGGCCCCGACGGCGTGGGATGCCGCAAGCCCGACCATGCGGCGCCCAGCGCAATGACAGCGTCCGTTGAGGGTTTTTCCAATCATTTGATGCTCAGTATCGCCGGGCAGGGCCCGGCGCCAATTTATGCCCGCATTATTACTATTACAAGAAAGCGCGAGCATTGATTACTATGACTGTCTAGGGACGGAGCCGACGATGTCAGCGAGAGACCCCTGGGCCGCCTTCCGGGCCGCCCCCGATTGGATCTGGCGCGCCATCATTTTTCTGCTGGCCCTGGCGGTGCTGCTGCTCATCACCACGCGCTGGCGCATCTGGGAAACCAACGCCACGCGCCAGAGCACCGATGATGCCTACCTGCAATCTGATCTCACGCCGATCGCAGCGCATGTGGCCGGCTATATCCGCGAGATGCCGGTGCAGGACTATCGAACGCGTCCACAAAGGTCAGTTGCATCGCGCAGCTCGTCGATGATGACTATCGGGCCACGGTCGCCCAACTGACGGCTGCCGTTGCCGCGGCAGCGGCGCCCAGATCGGTACCCTCAAGGCCACAGCGGGGACTCCAGGAGGCCAATGTCCAGGCGGCACAGGCCGCCATCAACGCGGTGCTGGCCACCGTCGAGCAGAACGAGCGCGATCTGGCGCGCCAGCAGAAGCTGCAGAGCACCGGATCCTCATCGGCCGAGGCCGGCGAGAAACTGCACGACCACGGCCGCACAGCTCGACCGCGCAATTGCAGCAGGCGCGGGCGCAGGCGACCGCGGCCGAACAGCAGCTCGGCGTGCTCGATGCGCAGAAGGTGCAGGCGGAGGCGGCGCTCGCCGCGCAGCAGGCGGCGCTCGAGCTGGCGCAGCATCAATCTCGGGTACACGCGCATCCTCGCCCCTGAAGACGGGCGTGCATCGGCCAGCGCCAGGTGAAGCCGGGACAGCTGGTCGGCGTCGGCGGCCAGATCACGACGCTGACGCCGCTGCCGCGCATCTGGGTGATCGCGAACTACAAGGAAACGCAGCTCACCCACATGCAGGTCGGTGCGCACCGGCCAGGATCGCGGTCGATACCTTCCCGGGCCATACGCTGCGCGGCCATGTGCTGGCGTTCGCGCCCGGTGCGGGCTCGCAGTTCGCGCTGCTGCCGCCGGATAATGCCACCGGCAACTTCACCAAGGTCGTGCAGCGGGTCGCGGTGAAGATCGTCGATTGACGACGCTGACGGACTGCGTCGATCGAGCTGCGCCCGGGCATGTCGGTGGTGGCGAGCGGTCGATACCGGGAGCCGCGCCCGGTGAGCGCGACCTCGTCCCCGCGCCGGACATCGAGGCGGTGCCCGAGGCGCCCGGCCGCCCGTCGCGCCCGCATTCCCTGGCTGGGACTGGCGGCGGTGCTGCTCGGCACCTTCGTCTCCACCCTCGAACGGCCGGCTTTCGACCTTCGGCCTTGCCGATATCCGCGGCGCCGTGCATGCCGGCTTCGATGAGGGCGCCTGGATCACCACGGCACAGACGGTGGCGCAGATGCTGATCGCGCCGGCGGCGATCTGGCTGGGCGGCGTCTACGGCGACGCGCCGGGTACTGATGGAGGCGGCCGCTCGCCTTCGCCGTCGTGTGCCTGATCCAGCCGCTGTGCGCCCAACCTGCAGACCATGCTGGCGTCTGCAGTTCGTCGGCGGCCTGGCCTCCGGGCTGCTTCATTCCGCTCACCCTGGGGTTCATCCTGCGCAACATGCCGCCGAAGGTGTGGGCCTATGGGATTGCGTTGTATGCGCTGAATCTCGAGGTCTCGCTCAACATCTCCGCCTCGCTCGAGGGCTGGTATATCGAGCATCTGTCCTGGCGCTGGATCTTCTGGCAGAACGTGCCGCTGGCGCTCGGCATGTGGTATTGCCTGAAAGTCGGCACGCCTGCCCGAAGCCGATCAATGCCGGCGCATCCGACGCCGGACTGGTTCGGACTCGCTCGCCGGCGGCACTCGGGCTCGGCCTCATCTACGCGGCGCTCGACCAGGGCAACCGGCTGGACTGGCAGAACTCCGGCCTGGTCTGGGGCTGATGTGGTCGCGGGGCGGTGCTGCTGGTGGCCTTCGTCGTCAATGAGCGCCGTCTCGGTCAATCCCGGCGTGAACTTCAAGGTCGCCTTCGCGGCGCCGCTTGCCGCGGCTGCTGGTGCTGGTCGGGCTTCCTGCGCCTGACCATCCTGTCGACGGCCTTTCTGATTCCCGCAGTTCCTGATCACGGTGCGCGGCTTCCGCGCGCTCGAGGTCGGGCAGACGCTGATCTGGCTTGCGGTGCCGCAGCTGGTCATCTGCCTGATCGCCGGCTACAGCATGCGGCGCATGGATCCGCGCTTCGTCGCCTGCTGCGGCTTCATCCTGATCTGCGCGCGGCTGTCTGATGGTCGCGCATGGCCTGACGCCCGAGCGTGGGGCACGGACCAGTTCCTGCCCTCGCAGCTGCTGCAGGCCGTGGGCCAGAGTTTTGCGCTCTCGGGCACGGTGTTCTTCGCGATCCTGCATCTGCGGCCGCAGGACGCGCTGACCTTCGGCGCGGCGGTGCAGACCGCGCGCATCATGGGCGGGGAGATGGGACTCGCCTTCGTCGACCACCTTCCTGCGGGTGCGCGGCCAGGTCGCCTCCAACCTGCTCGGGCAGCACGTCCAGATCGGCGATGCGCAGGTGCTCGCAGCGCATCCAGGCCTACGGCGCGGCGACAGCGCGCGCTGGCGACCCGGCTTCCGTCAGCACGCGGGGGGCGGCCATCCTCAACAACGTGGTCCATGCCACGGCGATCACGCAGGGCGTCATGGATGCATTCGTGGTGCTCGCCGCCGCCACGGCGATTACCGTGATGCTATTCGTGACCCGACGCGCGGCGCCGCCGGGACCGGCCTCCCATGTGCCGATCTTTGCGCCGGCCGGCGCGCGCGCCATGAGCCGACGCATCGGTTACGCCGTGGGGCGGCTCGCACTGCGCAGCGCGTGGCTGCGCAGGCTGCACTGTGGGGCCGGACTATCGCCCGCCGGCAGCCGCTCGCCTGGCGCACCGGCGGCCCGCTGCTCGGCACCGCAGCGAGCGCAGGCGACACGCGCGCCGAACCGCCTGACGCAGTGGTGGCAGCTGTACCAGGACCCGGTGCTCGATGACCTGGTGCAGGAGGCCTTTCGCGCCAATACCGATCTGGCGGTGGCCGTGGCCAACCTGTCGGCGGCGCGGGCCTCGCTTGGAGGCGCACGCCTGGGGCGCCCGCTATCCGCAGACGCAACTGGGCGTCGGGCACCGAGCGCGGGCGCGATGCCGACCACCGATGAGATCCTGGAGATTGAGCGGCCATCCGCCGCAGAGCTTCTGGTTCTACGACGCGCTGCTGGATGTGTCCTACGAGGTGGATCTGTTCGGCCACGTGCGCCGCGCCATCGAGGCCGCGCGCGCCGATACCGATGCGGCGCTCGCGGCGCGCGATGTGGTGAAGATCACGGTCGCGGCGGAAACGACGCGCGCCTACGCGCAGGTGTGCGCGCTGGGGGAGGCGATCACGGTCACGCGCCAGTCGATCGAGGTGGTCACCCACGAGGAGCGGATCACCGTCGGACCGGCGCGATGCGGGCGCCGCGGCCGACTTCGACGTGGTACGGGCGCAGGCGCTCGTCGGCCCAGGTGCGCGCCTCGCTGCCGCCGCTGCTCGGGCAGCGCCAGTCGGCGCTGTTCCAGCTCGCGCAGCTGCTGGGCCGGCCGCCGGGCGGCGCGCCGCAGGCGGCGCAGGACTGCGTGTCAGCCGCCGACGCTCAAGGCGTTGATCCCGGTCGGCGATGGCGGCGTCGCTGCTCGCGCGCCGACCGGATGTGCGCCAGGCCGAGCGGCGGGTGGCCGCGGCGACGGCGCGCATCGGCGTCGCCACCGCGGATCTGTATCCGCGCATCTGCGCTGCTCGGCAGTTATGGCGGCGTGGCGGTCGCAGCCGAGCCAGGTCTTCGAGAGTGCGGGGCTGACCTGGGGCATCGGTCCGAGCATCAAATGGAGCTTCCCGAATCAATCGCCGGTGCGGGCGCGCATCCACCAGGCGCGCGCCAGTGAACAGGCGGCGATTGCCGGTTTCGACGGTGTCGTGCTGCAGGCGTTGAAGGAAACCGATCAGTCCCTTGCGACATATGCCGCCGAGCTGAGCGCGCCATCAGGACATCCTCAGCGTGGCCCGGGAGCGGGCCCGCCAGGCCTTCGACATGGCCAATGACCAGTTCCTGGCCGGGGCCACGCAGCAACCTTGATCTGCTCAATGCGGAGAGCGACGCTCGGTCGAGCGCCGATGCGGCCGTTGCCGGCCGCCGACGGCGCCGCTGGTCGCAGGACCAGATCGGCGTCTTCAAGGCGCTCGGCGGCGGCTGGCAGCCGTAAGGGCGCCATCCTGTCAAGGCCCAGATGTCCGAAAAGTTGCGTGGCATCCGGCAAATTTGCCCTGTACAATCCCGCTCCCCTAAAGCTGGAGCGGTAGTTCAGCTGGTTAGAATACCGGCCTGTCACGCCGGGGGTCGCGGGTTCGAGTCCCGTCCGCTCCGCCATATTCAAGACCCTTAAGTGATGCTGCAGCAAATCGGTGACGGCCTGAAGGGCCACAAATGGCTCACGTATCTGGTGTTTGGCGCCCTGGCGCTGATCTTCGCCGCGTGGGGCGCTTATGGCATCGCCAACCTCAGCTTCGGCAGCAGTTCGTTTGTCGCCAAAGTCAACGGCACCACGATTCCGTACGAGGACGTGCGCAGCGCCTGGCAGCGCGAACAAAGCGAGTGGCAACAGCGCTTCGGTAGCGACATCCCGGTGGGCGAGCGCTCGCTGCTGCAGGATGAGCTGCTGGAAAAAGCGGTGCGCACCACCCTCATGACCGATCGGGCCACCAAGCTTGGCTATCGCATCTCAGACGCGCAGCTCGCCGCCGCGGTGCGCGCCGAGCCGGCCTTTCAGCTGGACGGCCATTACAACGCCGAGGTCGCCAAGTCGCGCCTGGCGCAGGCGGGCCTCACCCCGGAACAATATGCCAATGACCTGCGCGGTGAGCTGGAGCGCCGCGAGCTGCAGGGGGCGCTGCAAACCTCGCAGTTCGTCACCCCGTTCGAACTGGAGCGCCTGCACGCCCTGACCGATCAGGAGCGCCAGATCCGTTACGCCGTACTGCCGCCGCAGAAATACGCCGCGGCCGTGCCGATTTCGGATGCGGCCATCCAGGCGTATTACGACGCCCACAAGGCGCAGTTCATGACACCCGAGTCGGTGCACCTGCAGTACGCGCAGGCGACGCTCGCGCAGGTGAGCGCGCAGATTACGGTGCCCGATGCCGATGTGCTCGACTACTACAACAAGAACAAGGACCGCTACATCTCCGCCGAGCAGCGTCATGCGCACCACATCCTGGTGGCGGTGAACAACAAGGTGGATGACGCCGCGGCGCTGAAGAAAGCCCAGGACATCGAGGCAAAACTGAAAGCCGGCGGCAATTTCGAGACCCTGGCCAAGCAGTTCTCCGATGATGCCGGTTCCGCCGCCCAGGGCGGTGACTTGGGATTGTCCGAGCGCGGCAGCCTGGAGGCGCCCTTTGGCGATGCACTCTTCGCCATGAAGCCCGGCGAGGTGAGTGCGCCGGTTCGCACCAAGTTCGGTTACCACATCATCCGCCTCGATGACATCGTGCCGGCCAAGGGCAAGACCTTCGATGAGGCACGCGCCGATGTGCTGGCGCAGCTGAAGCATGATCGTGCGGCGGACAAGTTTGGCGATCTGTCGGAACAGATTCAGATGAAGATCGATCAGTCCGGGGAGACGCTGGATACCCTGGCGAAGGAATTCGGGCTCACCCTCGGCGATATTCCCGCGTACCTGAAGGGCACCGGCGGCGGCGATCTGGGATCGACCCCGGAGCTGCAGGCCCTGGTGTTCGGGGATGCGGTCCTGGGCGAGCACAAGATTGGCGGCCCGATACTGGTGGGGGATGACAAGCTGGTTCTGGTCAAGGACCTCTCGCATGCGCTGCCCGCGCCCAAGCCGCTCGCCACGGTGCACGATCAGATCGTGGCCGCGCTGCGCAGGGACTTGGGCGGCAAGGCGGCGCTGGCGGCGGCCGAAACGGCGGTGAAGGAACTGCAACTCCGGCAAGGACTTTGATGCCGTCGCCAAGGAGCTGGGGGTGACGGCCGAGGCGGCGCGCTTCGTGGGCCGCCAGGACCCCTCCGTGCCGGCGCAGGTGCGTGATGCGGCCTTCAAGGCACCCAAGCCCGCCGAGCATCAGCCGGTGTACGAAGCCGTGCCGTCGGCCGATGGCGGCGCGGTGGTGCTGGGTGTCATGGCGGTGCGCGTCGAGGCGGCCCCGACGGACAAGCAGCAGATCAGTGAAGCCCAGCAAGCGCTGGCCACGCAATACAGCGAGGACGACGGCAACGCCTACGTCGAACAGGCGCGCAAGCTTGCGAAGGTGCAGAAGAACACGGCGCTGTTCGACCAGCAGTAGCCGCGACGCTTCAGTCCTGAGCGTCGTCTTCGGGGAAACTCATGCCCACGGTGTTGAAGCCGGCGTCGACGTAGGTGATCTCCCCGGTGATACCGCCCGCCAGATCCGAACACAGGAACGCGGCGGCATTGCCCACATCCTCCAGCGTCACATTACGCCGCAGGGGCGCGACCGCCGCCACGCGCGCCAGCATTTTGCGAAACCCGCCGATGCCGGCCGCGGCCAGGGTCTTCATCGGCCCTGCCGAAATACCGTTCACGCGGATGCCGCGCGGTCCCAGATCCGCGGCGAGGAAGCGCACATTCGCCTCCAGGCTCGCCTTGGCGAGTCCCATGACGTTGTAGCTGGGCAGACTGCGCACGGCCCCGAGGTATGAGAGCGTCAGCACGGCACCGGCGCGGCCCGCCATCAGCGGCAATGCGCCGCGGCTGAGGGCGGTGAGGCTGTAGCTGGAGATGTCGTGGGCCACCTGGAAGGCCTCACGGGAGGTGTTGTCGACGAAAGCTGCCGGCGAGCGCCTCCCGGGGTGCGAACGCCACGGCATGCACCAGGATGTCGAGTGAACCCCATTGCTGGCGCGATGAACTCAAACGCCGCGGCGATATCCGCATCGCGTGACACATCCAGCGGCAGGGTGAGCGCGCCCGAGCGTCTCGCGCGAGCGGTACGACCCGTTCCTTGAACTTGTCGTTGGCGTAGGAGAGGGCGAGCGTGGCGCCTTCGCGGTGCATGGCCTGGGCGATACCCCAGGCGATGGAGCGGTCAGTGGCGACACCGACGATGAGGGCGCGTTTGCCCGTGAGAAAGCCCATCGCTTCTAGTTCGTGGGCTGGCGGATGATCGAGCTTCTGCCCCGGCACCACGGTGGTCTTGCTGAGGCGATTCCAGCTGGCCACCTGCGCGACACTCACGTGGTATTCCTGCGCGACATGAAACAGGGTGTCACCGGCATGCACGGTATGCGTCTGCTGGCGGGTGTCGGCGAGCGCGGCGCGGCCGCCGGCGCGACCCGCCTCCTCGTCATCGGCGCTGATGGTGGCGCTGCCCGAGCCTGTCCCCAGGCGCAGCCGCTGTCCGGTGCGCAGCACCGTATTGGGCTGCATGCCGTTCATCAGTGCCAGGGCATTCACGTCCACGCCATGTTTGCGGGCGATGGCCCAGAAGGTCTCGCCACGGCGCACCACGATACGGGAGCGCTGGCGGCGTGAGCGATGTTCGCGTCCATCCACCAGCGCCGCGGCACGCAGCGCCTTGGCAGGCAGCAGGTTCGACTCGGAGGGCACTTTCAGGGCGCTGCCGACCAGCAGGCCGCCCTTGCGGCAGGCCGTTCAGTTCGCGCAGCTCCTGCGGGGTCGTATGGAAGCGCCGGCCACCGCATTCATGGTGTCGCCTTTGCGCACCGCGTAGGTCTTGCACGTTCAGGCGCTCGGCATCGGTCAACTGGATCACGCTGGTGCGGAACGCCTCGGCGGTGTCCGCCGGGACCAAGAGCGCGTACGGCCCGGCAGGATCGGTGGCCCAGCGATGGAACGCCGGATTCAGTTCATACAGTTCCGCCTCGGTGAGGCCGGCGATCTCGGCCGCCACGTGCATCGAGATCTGGCCCTTGGTGTCGACCTTGGCAAAGTAGGGCTGGTTGGGAATCTTGTTGAAGGACAGGCCGTAATGCTCGGGGTGCGCCACCACCCGCCCCATGGCGAGGAGCTTGGGCACGTAGGCGCGGGTCTCCGCCGGCAGCTTCAGGTTCCAGAAATCCGTGGGCAGGCCGGCCGCCTGGTTGCGCGCCACGGCGCGCTCGACGTTCATCTCGCCGCAGTTGTAGGCGGCGATGGCCAGCAGCCAGTCGCCGTTGAATTCGGTGTTCAGCGCCTGCAGGTAATCCAAGGCGGCGCGGGTGGATTCGATGACATCGCGGCGCCCGTCGTACCACCAGTCCTGCTTGAGGTTGTAGCGCGAGCCCGTGCCGGGGATGAACTGCCACAGCCCCGAGGCGCGGCGCGCGAGTAGGCATAGGGCTCGAAGGCACTTTCCACGACCGGCAGCAGCGCCAGCTCCAGCGGCATGCCGCGCGCCTCGAGCTCCGTGACGATGTGGTAGAGGTACAGGTCGGCGCGGCTGAAGGCGCGGCCGAGGTAGTCGGGATTGCCCGCGTACCATTCCAGCTCCCGATCGATGGCGCTGTGATCCGAATCCGGCAGTTTGAACCCGGCGCGCATGCGATCGAAGAGATCGCTGTAGTCGGCGGGCTTAAGTTCCGGACGGCTGCCCCCTTGCAGAATGGCACCATCGGCCGTGCACGTTGGATCATCGGGGGCGGCGCCACGGGCCGTGCGGACTCGGGGGCGGCCACCTGGGTCACCGGCAGCACGGTCAGGGTCTTCAGGCCCGCGAGCGGTACGTCGCTCGGCGCGCTGGCGCAGGCGGTCAGGGTCAGAATGGCGCCAGCGAGCAAGGTGGCGAGCGTTCGGCGCGGTACTTTCAATGTCAAAGTCCAGTCCCTCACCAGGCGGATGGCATAGTCATCGGGCAGCCAGCGCGGGTATTGAGGACGCTGGAGCGCTACAGTCGTCAGGTCGGAAGCACTGTCGGGTTACCGAAGGACTTGCCCCCCGGGACACGAACGTACGTATTTCTGGACCTGACTGTAACTGGTAAGTTCACAGAATGGCTAGCGTTTTATTGTGTCGACCTCACATAACCCGCCGATAGTTAACATCGCGCCTGACAGGACGAAAAACCGTGCCCGATCGCTACAACGCCCTGCGTGCTTTTTGGCAGATGCCACTGGGCAATTCCCTTCTTACTGCCGAGGCTCAGCTTCTGGGGAGGCGCTGGAAGATGTGTTTGGCTGGGAATTCCTGCAGGTCGGGGCCTGGGGAGAAGGGCGCGAGCTGCTCGCCGGCTGCCGCACGCGCCGCAAGATCGTGGTGGCGCCCGGCGCCTTCAGCGCCGGCGCCGATATCATCGCGCGGCCCTCGGCGCTGCCCATCGGCCCGCGACAGCGTCGATGCGGTGCTGCTGCCGCACACCCTGGAGTTCGCCTCCGACCCCTACGCCATCGTGCGCGAGGTCGATCGGGTGCTCTCCGGAGAGGGGCAACTGGTGGTGCTGGGATTTCAGCCCTTCAGCCTGTGGGGGATCCGGGCGCGCAGTTCGGCGTCAGGCTTTCCGCCCGGCATGCGCCGCATTCTGTCGGCCGGCCGGGTGCGCGAATGGCTGGTCCTGCTGGGCTACGAGATCGTCGCCACCCGCACCTACCTGCATTGCACACCCTGGGGTAGCGGGGCGGCCGCGACCGCGCAATCCACCGAGCATTCACCCTTGCTGCGTCGCACCTGGTTCAATCCGCTGCCCGCCGGGGCGTGGCTGCTTGAAGGCCCGCAAGCGAATCCGCGCCCTGACCCCGATCCGGCCGCGCCTGCGCGAGAAGCAGCCGGCGGTCATCGGCCAGCTGGTGAAACCCACCACCCGGCAGCAGCCTTGAAGGCGACGCCGCGGAACTGATCATTCATGCCGATGGAGCCTGCCGCGGCAATCCGGGACCCGGTGGCTGGGGGGTGCTCCTGTGCTGGAAGGAGACGCAGAAGGAGCTGTCGGGATTTGACCCCGCGACCACCAACAATCGCATGGAGCTGACGGCGGCCATCATGGGGCTCGCCGCCCTGAAGCGCCCGACCGTGGCGACGGTGCAGACCGACTCGCAGTACGTGATCAAGGGCATCACCGAGTGGCTGCCGGCCTGGAAGGCGCGCGGCTGGCGCACCGCGGACCGCAAGCCGGTCAAGAACCAGGACCTGTGGGAAAAACTGGATGCGGTCGCAAGCGCCCCATACGCTGCACTGGCAATGGGTCAAGGGCCACGCGGGCGATGCGGGTAACGAGCGGGTCGATGAGCTCGCGAACCTCGCGATCGATGCCATGCTGGCGCAATCCGCGCTCGTCAAGGCGGTATAACCGGATGCGCCAGGTCATTCTCGATACCGAAACCACCGGTCTTGAGGCCGCGCAGGACCACCGCATCATCGAGATCGGGTGCGTGGAGCTGCTGGGCCGCCGCCCGACCGGGCGACACTTTCACCACTACCTGAACCCCGAGCGCGATATCGACGAGGGGGCGCTCGCGGTGCACGGCATCACCCGGGCGCGCCTGGAAGCCGGAGCCGAAGTTCGCGCACATCGCCGCGCAGCTGATCGAGTTCCTGCGCGGCGCCGAGCTCATCATCCACAACGCCGCCTTCGATGTGGCCTTCCTGGATGCGGAATTTGCGCGCCTGCCCGGCGAGCCGCTCACGGTGGCGTCGCTGTGCAGCGTCGTGGACTCGCTCGCCCTGGCGCGCCAGCTGCACCCCGGCCAGCGCAACGGCCTGGATGCGCTGTGCAAGCGCTACAACGTCGACAATACCGCGCGCCAGCTGCACGGGGCGCTGCTCGATGCGCAGCTGCTGGGCGAGGTGTACCTGGCCATGACCGGCGGTCAGGTTTCCCTAAGGCTGGGAGAGGGCAGCGCCTCAGCCAGCCGTGAGACGGATGATGAGGCCCTGCCGCTGGTGCGACCGGCTGGCGCACTGCTCATCGTGACGGTCACGCCGGAAGAGGAATTGGCCCACCAGGCCTTCCTGGAACTGATCGCGAAGTCCAGCAAGGGACGCTGCCTGTGGCAGGGGCTTGAGGCCCAAAACCACCGGCAGAATGCTTAGGCGACGGGTGTGTGAAGCGCGTGCCAGTCGATTAGACTTGCGCCACGATTTGCCACGACCATGACCATGCCCACCATGCAAGTACCCCTGCTGGATCTGAAGCCGCAGTACGCGAGCCTGAAGGCCGAGGCGCTCGCCGCCATCGAAAAGGTTTGCGCCAGCCAGGGCTTCATTCTCGGCGCCGAGGTCACCAAGCTCGAGCAGGACGTGGCGGCCTACAGCCAGTGCCAGTTTGGCATCGGCGTCTCCTCCGGTACCGATGCGCTGCTGCTCGCCTTGATGGCGCTCGATATCGGCCCGGGCCACGAGGTCATCACCAGCCCCTACACGTTCTTCGCCACGGCGGGCACCATTGCGCGCACCGGCGCGCGGCCCACCTTCTGCGATATCGACCCTACGACCTTCAATCTCGACCCGGCGGCGGTGGAGACCTTTCTCACCCAAGACTGCGAGGTTCGGGGCGCGGCGCTGGTGAACCGGGCCACCGGCGGCACGATCAAGGCGCTGATGCCGGTCCATCTGTATGGCCAGCTCGCCGACATGCAGCCGCTCCTCGCGCTGGCGCGCCGCTACGGCCTCAAAGTCATCGAGGATGCGGCGCAGGCCATCGGCGCGGCGGACGCCCAGGGTCGCCGCGCCGGCAGTTTCGGGGATGTCGGCTGCCTGTCATTTTTCCCGACCAAGAACCTGGGCGCCTTCGGCGATGCCGGCATGTGCGTGGCCCAGGATGCCGAGCTTGCCGAGCGCATGCGCATCCTGCGGGTGCATGGCGGCAAGCCCAAGTACTACCACCCCCTGATCGGCGGCAATTTCCGCATCGATGAGCTGCAGGCGGCGGTGCTCAATGTGAAGCTGCCGCATCTGGATGCCTGGACGGCCGCGCGCCAGCGCAACGCGGCCTTCTACGACAGTGCCTTCGCCAAGGCGAAACTCGGCACCGCCGTCCAGACGCCCTTCGCCGTCGCCGGCGGCCGGCATATCTACAACCAGTATGTGATCCGGGCGCAGGACCGCGACAAACTGCGGCAGCACCTGGCGGAACTGAAAGTGGGATCCGAGATCTACTATCCGGTGCCGCTGCACTTGCAGCAATGTTTCGCGTACCTGGGTCAGGGCGCGGGCGCATTTCCCGCATCGGAAGCGGCGGCGGCGCAAACCGTGGCGCTGCCCATCTTTCCGGAACTGGTCCCTGAACAATTGCAATACGTGGTCGACAGCATCGCGCGGTTCTACGGTTGAATCAATCCAGTCCCTGCGCAGCGTCCGTTCGCGCCTTCGAGGTAACTAGCATGACAAACACTCCCGGCCCGCTGACGCCGATCTGGGGCGAGATCGCCGCCCACGAATCGCGCCTGAACACCGTGCATACCCGGGAGCTGTTCGAACAGGATCCGGGCCGCTATGCGCGCTTCTGTCGCGGCGGCGCTGGGTCTGTCGATGGACTTCTCCCGCCAGCGCATCGACCAGGAGGCGCTGTACAAGCTGTATGCGCTGGCGATTACGTGCAACTGCGCGATCACATCGAGGGCATGTTCACGGGTGAGCACATCAATCGCAGCGAGGATCGCGCCGTGCTGCATGTCGCCCTGCGCCAGCCGCGCGATGGCACCATCGGCGGCAAGGACATCGCCGCGCAGGTCATGACCGAGCGCGACCGCATGCTCAATTTCGCCCAGGCGGTGCGTGATGGCCGCATCCTCGGCAGCGGCGGCAAGCCCTTCACCCTCATCGTCAACATCGGCATCGGCGGTTCGGACCTGGGGCCGGCCATGGCGGTGCTGGCGCTGGCGCAGTACACCACCGGGGCGCCCCGCGTGGAGTTCGTGTCCAACGTCGATGGCTGCCATCTGTACGATGTGCTCAAGGATGCGGATGCGGCGACCACGCTGTTCATCATCGCCTCCAAGACCTTCACCACCCTTGAGACGCTGACCAACGCCAAGACGGCGCGCGCGTGGCTGGTGGGCAAACTGGGTGAGAGCATCGTCACCCAGCACTTCGCCGCCGTGTCGACCAATCACAAGGCCATGGATGCCTTCGGCGTGCACAAGGACTACCGCTTCCAGATGTGGGATTGGGTCGGCGGCCGCTATTCGCATGTGGTCCTCCATCGGCGTGTCGCTGGCGATTGCCATCGGCAAGACCAATTTTGAACAGTTCCTCGCCGGCGCGCATGCGATGGATCAGCATTTCCGCACCACCGAGTGGGCCGACAACCTGCCGGTGCTGATGGCGCTCGTCGGGGTCTGGAACATCAATTTCCGGAGGCTGCCGACCCTTGCCGTACTGCCGTATGACGATCGGCTCAAACGGCTCCCCGCCTACCTGCAGCAGCTGGAGATGGAGAGCAACGGCAAGTCCGTTACCCAGGAGGGTGAGCGCACCGCGTGGGAGACCGCCGCGGTGATCTGGGGCGAACCGGGCAGCAACGCCCAGCATTCGTTCTTCCAGCTCCTGCACCAGGGCACCATGCGGGCGGCCCTGGACTTCATCGCGCCGGTGAACTCCTCGTGCGGCGACCAGCATCATCAGAACCTGGCCCTGGCCAATTGCCTGGCGCAGGCCGAAGCCTTGATGAACGGCCAATCGGAAGCCACCGTGCGCGCGGATCTGACGGCCCAGGGCATGCCGGCGGCGCGCATCGATCAGGTCGCACCGCACAAGGTGCACATCGGCGATCGGCCGAGCACGCTGATACTCTTCAGCCGCCTGGATCCGACCACCTTGGGGAAGCTCGTGGCGCTGTATGAGCATAAGGTGTTCACCCAGGGCGTGATCTGGGGCATCAACAGTTTCGATCAGTGGGGTGTGGAGTTGGGCAAGAAGCTGGCCGAGTCCCTGGTACCGATGGTGGAAAACCCGGTGCTCGCGAAAGATCAAAGCGCTGCCGTCAAAGGCGCGCTCGCGCGCATCTCCCAGTGGCGGGGACGCTAACGCAATGCGCACCACCTTAAAACGAGCGAGTGTTTGCGCCGTAGCGGCGATGCTGAGTGTGCTGACAGGGCAGACCCTGTTTGCGCAAAGTGCAACCGGCACGGGCTCCGGGACCGATGCGCTGGGGATATTCCAGGGGCTCTCGGCCGACCAGCAGCAGCAGATAATGCAGCGCCTCGGTGGCAGCGGCAGCGGCACATCGACTGGTTCAAATTCTACTGGCGCAGCGGGTTCGCAGACGCAAGCCAACGATCAACAGCAGACGCAGCACCGCACACGGCGCGACGAGGATCGAGAGCAGGACCAGGATCAAGGCCAGGAGGCGAATGCCGGGCCGCCGGTATTCAAAGGTCTAGATTCGGTGGTGGTGGAAGTGGATTTGCATCCGCTTAAGCCGCGCCAGATAGACACTTTTTCGGCGGTTGCCGCCAGCAGTTACAGCCAGCAGCTGCAGATGCAGCAGACCCAGCAGCTTGCTCAGGCGCAATTGCAGCAGTTTCGGAATGACGGCGCAGCTGCAGGCACAAACACAGGCGCAGCCCCCTGCGGCAGATGACTCAAGCCAGCTGACCGACCAACAAAAAAGTCGGCTGCAGAAACTGATTCTGCTGCTGCGTTCGAAGAATCCATACCAGTTGTCCCGAGACGGGGTGCTGACGCTGCCCGGGCTTGTCCGGTATTCCCTTGGGTGGTCTAACCGAGATGCAGGCGACGCTGCGCCTCGAAGTGGACCCTATGCTGCAGTATCTGTACTTCCGCATCACGCGACTGCCGCTGCGGAAGACCGGGCTGGAGGGTCTGAAGCCCTTCGGCTATGACTTGTTTGAGCGCGACCCCTCGACGTTTTCGCCGGTGACGAACGTCCCGGTGCCGGCGGACTATACGCTCGGGTCCGGCGATCAACTGCAGGTGCAGTTGTACGGTAATCAGAATCGGAACTTTACCCTGACGGTGGATCGCGACGGCCGCGTCAGTTTTCCTGAACTCGGACCAATCAATGTCGCGGGTCAGCGATTCTCTGCTGTCAAGGACGACTTGGAACAGCGCGTGGCGCGACAGATGATCGGCGTGAAGGCCAGCGTTTCCATGGGTGATACGCGTGCCATCCGGGTGTTTGTACTGGGTGAAGCGCAGGTGCCCGGTTCCTATTCCATCAGCGGCTTGGGGACCATCACGTCCGCCCTGTATGCCGCGGGCGGCATCAAGCGTATCGGCTCGCTGCGTGACATCCAGTTGAAACGCGGCGGTACCGTAGTGCGCCATTTGGACCTCTACGACCTTCTGATCCGGGGCGATACCACGGACGACGCCAAGCTGCTGCCGGGCGATGTGGTGTTCATCCCGCCATTGGGAGAGACGGCGAGCGTGGATGGTGAGGTCAACCGGCCCGCGATTTATGAGATTCGCCCGGGCGCGACGGTCGCCGAGCTCGTCAGACTGGCGGGCGGTGTGACGCCCGAAGCCGACAATACGCAGGCGCAACTGACGCGGATCGAGCGCGGCGATCGGCGCGTCCTTGCCGTGAATCTGAGTACCGCAGCTTCGGGCGCCCAGGTATTGCGCAACGGTGACCTGCTGCGGGTCACCCGACTCATTCCCACCCTGGACTCTGGCGTCAAGGTCCAAGGCTATGTGTTCACCCCGGGAGCCATTGCCTGGCACGCAGGCATGAAGCTCACCGACGCATTGCAGTCAGTGGATGACCTGCGACCGGATGCGGACCTGCATTACGTGCTTATTAGGCGCGAAGTGCCGCCGGACCGGCACATTGAGGCGGTATCGGCGGATCTCGCGGCGGCACTGGCACGCCCGGGTTCTGCGGCAAACATATCCTTGATGGCGCGCGATGAAATCACGGTATTCGACCTGCAGTCGGGACGTGACCGCATTATTCAGCCGCTGCTGGATGATTTGCGCATGCAGTCGGATATCAGTCAGCCCACTTCGGTTGTTCGCGTTGACGGGCGGGTGAAGGTCCCCGGTGAATACCCGCTGGAACCGGGTATGCGGGTAAGTGACCTGGTACGAGCGGGTGGCAGCCTTGCGGATTCGGCTTATGGGGGCTTGGCGGAACTCGCCCGATATCAAGTCGTAGACGGGCAGTCACGTCAGACTCAGGTCATCGATATCGACCTCGCGGCAGCGCTGCGCGGCGATCCTGCGGCGAATATCCAGTTGCGACCTTTCGATGCGTTGTCCATCAAGGAAATCTCCTTGTGGGGGGAACAGGAGCAGGTTGTGCTGGCCGGGCAAGTCCGCTTCCCGGGCACCTATGCGATCAAGCACGGTGAAACACTCAAATCTGTGCTCGCCCGTGCCGGAGGATTAACAGAATTCGCCTTCCCAGAGGGCAGCGTCTTCACCCGTACGGAACTTCAGGAGCGCGAACAGCAACAGCTCGACTTCCTGGGCCAGCGCATGCAAACCGACATTGCCACCATGGCACTCCAGGCATCGGCGGCCTCGCAATTGAACGGGCAGGGCGCAAATCCGACCGCTTCGTTAGCCATAGGCCAAACACTGCTGACACAGCTGAAGTCAGCAAGGGCCATCGGTCGCCTGGTTATCGATCTTCCGCGCGTCATTAGCGAACCAATGGGCTCAGAGGAGGATGTCGTTCTGCGCAATGGCGATGACCTGATCGTGCCGCGTTATCAGCAGGAAGTCACCGTAATAGGGGAGGTGCAAAGCGTGACCTCGCACCTGTATCGCTCCGATCTGACCCGCGCAGACTATATTGCCCTGAGCGGCGGCATGACCATTCATGCGGATGCATCCAAAATATATGTGGTACGCGCGAATGGCAGCGTAGTGGCCAATTCCGGCGGCTTCTTCCGCATCAATTCACAAGGTGTGAAGATCCATCCGGGCGATACCATCGTCGTTCCGCTCGATACGGAGAAGCTGCCGCCACTGCCGATGTGGCAGGCGATTACGCAGATCCTGTACAACATCGCGGTGTCGGTGGCGGCAGTGCACTCACTATCGCTCTAAGACGTGGACGGCTACGAATCCAGCGCTCGAACTGGTTCGAGCACTGGCGGTCGTCCCGCAAAGATCCGGACGCCTATGGCACACACGTAGTAGAAGATCAGGGGGATTGCCGCGCCAGCGGGAATTAGCTGGACGTTTAGGAACACCAGTAGCAATGCGAAAGTACCGGCGTCCGGGGCGATTCTTAACTTCGACGTGAGGAGTCGCATGGTCGCACCTGCCAAAAGACTCGCGAGTGTCCAATAGACTATCGCGAAATCACCAAAGTCGGCGTAAGGCACACCGATCCCAAATGCAGGAGCACCAGTATTGGCGGCGAAGCGTTTTGGAAAATATTGTTCCGCTAGCCAAAGTGATCCAAAGTCGGTCGGCTTGTCAGGGAACACTGCTCTCGGAACCAATGAATAAATCATTTCTCCGGCAGTCAGTTGTCCGTGCTGCAGGACAAGATGTGGATCGTCGATGACGAGCATGGAGTTACGTGTGTAGTCCGAGTAAGCAGCGACATTCGAGATCAACTCAACTGCAGAATCTGCGGGCGTTATCAGGTAGAACAGGCCGAGAATACCAAGGGCTGCAGTAGGACCGATCAGCATCACCTTGCCTATTCCAAAACGCTTCCGTTGTACAAACGTGAAGTAAAACAAAGAAATAAGGAAAAGTTGGAGCACTTGACCCTTGCTGCCGTGCATATACAGAATCAGGCATGCAGCGAGGAAATACGAGAGGTGCGCGACTCTGCCGTGTTTGCCAGAAAATAAGAACAGGATGTATCCGATATACACCGCGAATGAGCTTAGGAAGAAAAAGATGCCAAAGCCGCTTCTTGTCAGTGAATAGATTTCCCGCGGCGAGGCAAGCAGATGCGGATATGCCAATAGAACCGGTGCGTAGAGGCCTGCGCCGACCAATAACAGCAAAACTGGCAAGGCCGGGACGCGCAACGTCGGAGCTGTAAGTACTACCGATACCGGCCGGGCCGTCATCCCCAGATATCCTAGCGCGGTCGCAAGAATTCCCAGGGTGTACGTCGCGTAACAGTAGAAATATGCGTAATCACTACCTGAGCGGCCAAACACGGCGATGTCGACCAACTCTAGTACATAATGGGCCGGGATCTCGAACAAAAGAAAAGGCGTCAGGACATTAATGAAATTCCCGACTCGCAACGAAAACAACGCGTAGGTGAGGACGACTATCACCAGGCAGGAAATGATGATCGCTTGCGGCATGTCAAACTGACGCCGTTGAAACGGAAGTCTTCGCGCTGAAAACTAAGTACTGCGATTTGGCGACGATAGCGCTAGCCGCAGTTGCAAGCGCCGATACCACGACCGCAAGCCATGTCAGACCGACAGTGACAATAATCAGCAACGGAATGGTGTGCATCGCTGCCAGTATCAGCAGCAGAGCATGCCGCCCGCGAAGTTGTGCTGCGGCTACTAGCATGGTTCCGAAAGCCAGGAACTCAAATACCGTTCTCGCGGACCACGCAACCGCAAGGCCCACGAGTCCGTAATGTCTTCCAAGATAGGTTAGACAGAAAAGATACAGCGGCACTTCAATCACATGCATGGCAGCGACCCGCGCGGCGATTCCGCGTGCCCCCAAGGTAGCCATGCTTACGGCATTGAATGCTTGGAAGTAGAATCCGACGAGGAAGATCTGCAGCAGCACGGTGCTGAGTTCTTTGAAGTCACGACCGAGCCAGAGGAAGAGAAAGCTCGGGGTTAGCAGCGACGCTAACAGAAGAGCTGGCCCCAGTATGCCGGCAAGGGCAGAGAGCACCAGAAGATTAATTTTGTCCAGGTCTCCGGGCTTGGTCGCACGACGGGACATTTCAGGAAAGGCCACGGTAATTGCGCCATTGATCGGGAGCATGAAACGCAGAAGAAAATCGAGCGGTACGTTGTAATAGGGTAAACGTCCGAGGGGAATAATCCCTGCAAGCAGGGCGCGGTCGGCATATGCCGCGGCAGTTCCGACAATGTTGGAGACCATCAGGGATCCGGAAAACCGTAGAAAATCTTTGGAGGGCCGTATCACCAATCCACCGCGGAAATCCGGATCGCGCAACCAGTGCCGTACGCCGACGCAGTAAACTAGCAGCGACGAGGCTCGTACCACGGCAGCCGCAAGGACGATTAGGCGGATGTTTGAGGTATACAAGGAGGCGATCAACGGGGAGCCGAATGTCAGTGCCCCGGTTATTGCCTGGATGGTCGCGATTCGGCGAAACCGCAATTCCGCCTCCATCAGCGAACGCATCGCGGAAGTGAGTGCGATCGCGGGCAGCACCAACGATAGTATCCGGACGACATCGCGAAGTTGCGGATCGCTGGTGGCATCCGCCGCTAGCCATCGCGAAACTGCCAAAGGGCCCTGAACTAGGCACACGATGCACAGTGCGACGGAAATCAGCAGAAGAATGAGCAAGGACTGTGCCGCAACTCGGGCGGCGGTTTTCCGGTCATTGAGTGCAAGGGCTCGCGATACGAAAAGGACGCTAGCGCGTCCGAGCCCTAGGTCTAGTACGCTCATTACTCCGAAGGCAGTAATAGAGAGCGTAAAAATGCCGAAATCGGCGGCCGTTACGCGCGCGTGTACAACCGGAATAGTAATTGCCGCAACCACCAGCGGCAGAGCTTGTCCGGCTAACTGCCAGAACAGATTGGTCGATAGGCGCCGGGCCGGATGGGGCGCACGCGGTGTCAGCAAACTCGTCCTCCATTGGAGCAAGCAAAGGGAACATGGGCTATGAAGCGGTGAACTCGCGGATCGACGGTTTAACGTGCCGAAATGATCTTTGGTCCTCGGCGCAACAGTTCAGGGAGAATCTTGCGGTAAACTTGCAGGTTGGTCCGATCGACCGGACGCCGGCGAAAAAGTACCTTTGAGTATGATACGGCGATTTTTAGCAAGCACCCGAAGGTCACGATCATGTATGCGGCGGCTCCGCCAAATCGTCCGTTATATTTGGTGAAGTAGTAGATGCTGCCTTTGTAGCTTGAGAGCACTGCTAAAAAGGGAACTTGGTCACCGCTACGGCTACAGTGATGGATGATCTCCGTACGCGGGGTGAATACCACCTTGTATCCCCGGTCTCTCGCCCGTCGACCAAGGTCACAGACGTCTCCTCGATCGTCAGGAACAATTCGGGATCGTAGCCACCCATAGCCCGAAATAGATCGGCCCGGATCAATAGACATGAGCCCGAAACGTAAAATACCTCCGACTCGGCATAGCGTGACCATTCGTCGTATATCTTCCGGGTGAGGGAGTAGGGCACCACCCTCCAAAGGAAGACATGCCAGAGATTCCAGGCACGCTGATAACTCGAAAATACCTTACCATCCTGATAGATGTTCTTGGGGCCGACCATCCCGATTTTGGGATCGGCATCTAGCATGGCAGCCATGGTTGAGACCGTTGTGGGACGCAGTATGGTGTCGGGATTCAGCATCAAGGCGTAGTCGCCTTCTATGTGTGGGATCACCAGATTGTTGCCCGCCGCCAGGCCTATGTTGCCACCGCTGCCGAAGGCCACAATATTGGAATGTTTGGCGGCCCACTCCTGTGCCAACTCTAGGGTCCCGTCCTGCGAGTCATTGTCGATGATGACTATCTTCAGGGGGATATCGGAGCCGAGCAGACTCTCGAGGCACTCCGGAAGTTCGCCTTTAGATCGATATGTGACGATCGCAACTGTGACTCGATACATGTGTGCCTTGCGCGCTAAGCCGATGAATCTGGAGATAATAGGCGAAGTAATATAAAGTTCGGAGATATATGCAGAACTACTTGGCAATGCCCTGTCAGGACGATCCAGTCATTACCGGCACGGCGCCGAAGGGGCTCATCCGCAATTGAAGGTCCTCCTGCTCAATGCATCATACCCGCCGAACATCACAGCTGGGGCTGAGCGGGTCGTGCAGACTCTCGCAGAAAGCCTTGTAGAGCAGGGTCATCAGTCGATCGTCGTGACGACCCAGCCGGCCGGGGCTGCCGTCGACGGCGAGATCAACGGCGTCAAAATCTACTACCTACCGGTACGGAACGTGTATCGGCCTTTCTCTGCGGTTAGGCCAGGGACGTTCCGCAAGGCGATTTGGCACGCCGTAGACAGCTACAATCCGTTAATGTCCCGGGCTGTCGGCCGGATTATTGACGCAGAGCGGCCGGATGTGGTGAATAGCCACAATCTTGCGGGATTTTCGGCCGCGTCGTTCGGTTCTGGAGAAAAACTCTCGATCGCCCGCGTTCACACGCTGCATGATCAGTACCTGCTGTGCCCGAAGTCAGTGATGTTTAAGAATGGCAGGAACTGCGTTCAGCAGTGCGCGGACTGCCGCTTGTTAGCAAGTCCACGGCGTCACATGACTCGCTACGTCGATGTACTTATAGGCGTAAGCCGATTCATTGTTGAGCGCCATGAGCAGAATGGATTCTTCCGCTGTGCCGAGAAGCGAATCATTTTCAATGCGCTCGCCGATAACTCGGCGGCGGTGCATGTTCCTAAGCATGCTTCAAATCGTCTAAGATTTGGTTTTCTCGGGCAGTTGCGCGCAACGAAGGGCCTACACCGGCTGATCGATGCATTTCTTTCAGAATGTGCCGAGGACAGCGAGCTTTGGATTGCAGGCCGTGGGGACGACGCCTATGAATCAGAACAGCGGGCCCGTACGGTTGGGGTTCCGACCGTCCGATGGTTGGGCTTCGTCCGTCCTGAGGAATTCCTTTCGGCAATTGACATACTCGTTGTCCCGTCCTTATGGAACGACACGGCGCCACTTGTCCTGATTGAGGCATTTGCCGCAGCTGTGCCCGTTGTTGCGTCGAACCGCGGCGGAATCCCGGAGTTTCTGGGCACGGATCGCGGGTGGCTCGTAAATCCAGATGATCTGTCGGCTTTTGGGAAAACTTTACGGCACTGCATCACCAGCCGGGCCAAATTGTCATCCATGGGGGCGGCCGCACTCGCCTACGCTTCGCGCTTTAATGTGAAGCGCTTCGTAGATGGATATCTTGGTGCTTTCGAGAGAAGCCGCGAACTCGTTAAGGAACGGACAACTGTGGCGGGCGAAGCTCGGAGTCGATGATGGGCTGGTGGCTTGCTGATATGCGGGGCCCAAGCGTGCCGAGCGAATTTCCCGCCGCGCTGGGCTGCCGCAATGCGGAAGTCGTCCCGGGCACCGCACCCGATCTGAGCGCATGCCGTTCTGCCCTTACCTCGACAAATACTATCCAGCGCGCTTCTTCGGACGGAGGTAAAGTGACGCACCTCGTGAATCGACCCGAACACCGTCGTGACCCCCCCCTCTCTTCCCAAGGCGTGGTCTGCTTCGGGGATTTCGGCCGGGACATGCCAGGCGCGCTTCTTGTCATTCGGCTGCAAATGGGCGGCCCACACCGTTGAAGCCAGCGCGCGCGTGATATGGGAAGCCAGCAGAAGATGGATCCGATGTGAATGATCAAAGCGAAATCTCAATAGGTGAGCTTGCGTCAGATTTCTGGCGGTCCAGATATGCGATTACGGCGTTCGCCGTTATTTGTATGGCGCTGGGCGTCGGCGTCGCTCTTGTCTTAGGGCGCACGTACCAGGCTACTACGTTATTGGCTCCGGTCCTGGAGGAAAACTCCGCTGGGTCGCTAGGGACTCTTGGTGCATTGGCGTCACAGTACAGCGGTTTGGCCTCTTTGGCCGGGGTCAATCTTGCCGGTGGCGGCAAGCGAGAGGAGGCAGCTGCAGTTCTGCAGTCTGAACTGCTGACTGAGCGCTACATTAAGGAGTCAAATCTACTGCCTGTGCTGTACGCGTCCCGCTGGGACGCGGGCAAGCAGCAATGGCGGACGCCTGACGACCCCCCGACCCTGTGGCAGGCGAATCGCATGTTCCAGAAGCAGATACGTCAGGTGAGCACAGATGCAAAGACCGGGCTCATCATTTTGACGATACGGTGGAAGGACCCCGTGTTGGCCGCCCGGTGGGCTAACGATCTGGTTAGACTCACTAATGAGTATCTGCGAGGCCAGGCGATAGCCGAGTCAGAGCGAAATATCAAATATCTCAATGATGAGGCAACGCAATCCTCGAGCGTCGAAACACGGCGCACAATCTATACACTCCAGGAGCAGGAGATAAACAAGGAAATGCTGGCACGCGGTAGAGACGAGTATGCAATCAAGACGATCGACCCAGCATTTGTACCGGAGAAACCGTCGTCATTGGGTCGGGCAGCGCTTGGGTTACTCGGCCTGGTTTTTGGGTACGTCGGCGGCATAGTGTTTTTGTTTGCTAGACGGATTATTGCGGCCTGAATCTGATCTCTGTTATCGACATATATCAATGGCTGACGAGGCAACCAAGACATCGCGGGTGCGCGGTGAGGAGTTTTTCCAAAAGTATCTCGTCGGCAGAGTTATCGACATTGGCTGTGGCCCGGATCCGATTACGCCTGATGCGGAGCCGTTTGATCTCGCCCACGGCGACGCACAGTTCGTCGCGGATCTGCGTCCGAATGCAGTCTATGACGCCGTGTGCAGTTCACATTGTCTTGAACACATGCGAGACGTGCCGCAAGCGCTCATACAGTGGTGGCGACTCGTCAAACCGGGGGGCTATTTGATTCTAGTTGTACCGGATGAGAATCTGTATGAGCAGGGTACTTGGCCCAGCCTGTTTAATCTTGATCACAAGGCGACATTCCGGATCGGCGGGGCATCCAGCTGGTCACCTGTTTCCTATGACATTTGCCAGCTTGTAGCAGGCCTTCCCGGTGCAGAAATCTTGCAGTGCGAATTGCAGGATCAGGGATACGATTACGCGAAGCGCCGCGTCCGAATCGGTAGCATGGGCCGGATATCCTTCACTTTTCGAAGACGTACAATCTCAGGATTGCGTCGATTTGGCAGCCCCGGTAAGCGACTGGCTGATTTCGCGGGCCGGATGTATGACCGGCTTGGGGCGCCTGTAGATCAGACGATGGGCTTAGCACTGGCGCAAATCCAAGTGATCGCCCAAAAGCGCCCATGAGGGCTACCGGTCATCCGGTGCGGGTGAAGCGTCTGCGAGTCGCATTGCGACCAACTTGGGTTCGATTCTCGCCATGCATTCAATGGAAACGATGCTGCAGGTGGCACTTCGGCAAGGCTGGCACGGTAGCGACTTGTTGTAGACCGGCAAAATGTTGGATGGTTGCGGGATGACAAATTGAGGCGCCGAAGGCCCAAATAGCGCAACTGTGGGTATGCCGAGCATGTTGGCAAAGAACATGCTGCCACTGTCCATCGTCATTACTACGCGGGCGCGGCCCAAAGAGACAATGGCCTCCTCGAGCGTTCCGGATATGAACTCCACACTTGCGTTGCCCGTAATCTTGCGCAGCGGCTCAAGGTCGCTCGGTAAACCAACTATCGCCACCCGAAAACCTGGAGGCAACAACCGCATGAGTTCCGCATAGTGCCGCAATGGCCACTTGCGGTTTTCGGCTGTCGCGCCAGGATGGATCATCAAATCGAACTCGCGGTGCAACCCCGGTTTCGGATACATCGACGATTTGAATCGAACCGCGGGCGGTGTTCGCGAGCCGCCTGCACGCACGTGCCGATAGAGGCTCCACTCTCGCGCCGCCAAAGGTAGCTCGCGATCAATCGGGAAGCGTTGGCTGAACAGCGCGGAGAATGGTTCGGCGCTAGCGCCCGCGATTACCGCGCCGCGCCAATACAGTAGTCGCGCTAGCCAAAGGACCAAGGGCACCTTCCAGCTGGCGGCGGGTGAAGGCGCGTGCGGGGAGATGAGTACCAACGTGGGTGACAGCTTTGAGAGCGTGCTAAACAACTGCCAGAGTTGGCGCGGGCCCTTTCCGGCTGGTAGCGTGCAGACCACAAGTTGATTGGATGCCGGACCGAAATCCAGAAGCGTGATAAAACTCTGGAGCTGTGGATAGATGAGCAATGTGACGGATCGTCCTTGCTCCAGCTCGCTTTTTACAACGGGAGCGGCAGCGAGCAGGTCGCCCATTCCTTTAAATACGCCGTAAACGACGCGATCCTGCTGCACCCGTAAATTGCGGTTCACGAAATTGGCGTCTCGACTGACGCCGAAAGGTCAGACCATGCTTGCCAAATTGTGAGGATTTCGCTTTCCATGCTGGGTCACTTGCACTCTGGAGTGCCCAGGGCCGCCACGACCTTGCGATTGATGCTGCGACGCCTTGGATCTATGAACCAGCCCCACTTGTTAAAATAGCGGCAGTTATTCTGGATGCCGTACCAAGTGCCCAGCCAAGCGCGATTGCTGAAGCGCCGGTATTCATGCGTGATCTGGATGTCCGGGACGTATAGGGTCTCGGACCGCTCGTGCAAGCGTCTTGTCAGGTCAATATCTTCCCCGTAAAGGAAGAATCGCTCGTCAAATCCTCCTAGCATGTTCGCGAGCTCGGTGCGGAGCAGCATAAATGATCCTTGGAAATAAGGGATGTTGGCAACATGGTCATGGAGCCACCAGCGCAATTCATAGCTCTCATCTGCATGCTTAGTCCACGATGTCCCGGGCAGGAACCGCCGCAGAAACATGTTTGCCGGCGTTGGTAATAGGCGGCATACGTACTGCAGTGAACCGTCAGGATAAAGGATCCTCGGAGCTGCCAATCCGGCTTGCGGATTGCAATTCATAAAATTCACTAGTCGCGGAATGGCATCTGCTGCGTAACGAACGTCGGTGTTCATTACGAGGTTGTAATGCGTCTTCTTCTCGGCAGCCCGTAGGGCAATATTGTGCGCGCGCCCATAGCCCAGATTCCGATCGGAAAAGTGGTACGACACGAACTGAGGATCGTAGTCCGGCAGCCTTATGGGTGTGGGCGAATTGTCGATGATGCAAAGATGGCTCTTGACCGGCGCCGCCAGAAATTGCGAGACGGCGCGGCCCACCTCGATCGGGTCTGTTTTGTACAGAACAATGGACCCGACGACGTCAAAATGCTCGTTTGGCAGGATCATCGTGCGCTGAACGGCGGCCCGGTGAACATTCGCGTTCATGGGTCAGTATGGGTAATCGTGAGCTCAAACACAGGGCGCGAAGTACACTTTATTGCTCCGATAATGGTCAAAAGCTTCGAATCGTACTGCCGGGCACGGCGCCAGCAATTGGCGCGAATATGGCGCGTCATTCAGGATGGCCGGCGCCCGTCATTCAGGATGACAAGGGATCACGAGGCAAGAGCAGCATGCCGCCGATGATTGTCGCTGGCAAGCACTACGTCTCCGGTTGATTGTCGCTCTGCGTCACTGCAGCCACGTTTTTGATTGTCGCGTAGTGGGCCGTGCGTCCAAGTGCTGGCTTTTTCCGGGCCAGGGCTGCTCGACGTCTGTAGCTTTCGACATTCATTTCGAAGATTGTGGCGTGATGCACGAGTCGATCAACCGCAGCGAGGGTCATTGCGGGATCTTGGAAGACCTTTCCCCATTCCCCGAAGGGCTGGTTTGCAGTGATCAGGAGGGAGCGGCGCTCGTAGCGAGTGCTGATCAACTCGAACAGTACGGAGGTTTCCGCCTGATCTTTCGTCACGTAGACCAGATCATCCAGGATCAACAGCTGATAGCGGTCCAGGCGCTGGATGGCCGCTTCCAGGCCGAGTTCGCGGCGTGCGATCTGCAGCCGTTGGACGAGGTCGGAGGTGCGCGCAAAGAGCACTCGCCAGCCTTTCTCAACGAGTGAGAGTCCGATCGCCGAGGCCAGATGCGACTTGCCGCCACCAGGAGGACCGAACAGGAGCAGGTTCGCACCTTTCTCGATCCAACCGTCGCCGGCGCACAACGCCGATACCTGCGCTTTGGAGATCATTGGGACGGCTGCAAAGTCGAAGTTATCCAAGGTTTTCTCGGGCAAAAGCTTCGCTTCGCCGAGATGGCGTTCGATGCGGCGTCGATCGCGTTCGGCCACCTCGTGTTCGGCGAGCGCCATCAACAGGCGCGCCGCCGTCCAGCTCTCTTTGTCGGATCGTTCAGTAAACTGAGGCCATAAGTGCTTGATCGCCGGTAGACGTAGTTCATTCAGCAGCAGGCTCAGACGTGACGTGTCGATAGCTGCGCTCATGCCGCTTCTCCGATGTAGGAGTCGTTGAGTGCCTCGTAGACCACCAGGGGCGTGAGATGCACGGTCACCTCGGGCAGGCTCCCCAGATCGGGCGCGAAGCGCTCCCGCAGCTCCTTCAGCTCAGGCACTTGGCCGGCGGCGAGATCGTGGTCCAACACAGTGGCAAGCTGTGCCTCGCAGGCGCGCTCATGGGCGATACTCAAAAGCTCGACCATCAACTTGCAGGCGGCACGTTCGCACAGCCGCTCACACAGATGATCGAACATGTCTCGATACGCCTGGCGTGGCCATAGCTGATCGCGATATACAAGATTCCGCAGTGCCATCGGCTTGCGGCGTAGCGCATGGATAACATGACGGTAGTCGATGACATGGCCATGTTTTCCGTCTCGACCGGGCCGGCCGCGGCGTAGGTTCAGCACTCGCGTACCGCCGAGGAACAACTCCAGCCGATCATCGAACAGATGAGCCCGCAGGCGGTGCCGGATTAAGCGCGAGGGCACCGTGTAAAATACCTTCTTGAGTACAAAACCGCCCGAGCTGCTCACGTACACCAAGGCCTGTTCATAGTCGGCGGTGCGGGTATCCGGCAGCGGCTGCAAGAGCGCACGCTCGGCGTCGATGAGTTTGCTGTTGCGCGCATTCTTGCGGCCGATGAGCTCATCGAGGAACGAGCGGTACCCGAGGAGGTCCTCGAAGTCGGAGGTGCCACGCATGAGCAGCGCGTCGCGGATCGATTTCTTCAGGTGCCCATGCGCGCTTTCGATGGCGCCGTTCTCGTGCGCGACGCCGCGGTTATTGCGCGTCGGTTCCATATGGTAGTGCCGGCACAGCGCATCGTACCGCTTCGTCAGATCCTCGCGTGACTCGTGATCCAGATTTCGGAACGCCGCCGAGAGACTATCGCTTCGATGTTCGAGCGGCGCGCCTCCGAGCGCCCACAGCGCGTTCTGCAGGCCTTCGGCGAGCGCCACATAGCTCTCCCCACCCAAGATGACATGCACGTGCTCAAAGCCCGAGCAGGCCAGCCGGAAGTGATACAGGCGGTGATCCAGTGCCACTCCCGACACTCGCACGGCGAGGTCGCCCATATCGGTAAAATCCGAGAGCCCCATCCGACCGGGTTCTTGCACCTGGCGGAAGATTACATCGCGATCTTGCCCCTTCAGTGCACGCCATTGTCTGATCCGCCGTTCCATTGTGCGACGTACGCAATCGGGCAATTGGGGATGACGCCGCTGCATTTCCTCGAAGATCGCGATGGGTCTCAAGCCCGGCGCTGCCTCGAGCATTGGAACGATCTCGGTATCAAAAATGGCGGCGAGCGGATCAGGTCGCCGTCGGCCGCGCGGCGCCGCCTTCTGGGAGGGCAAGCGCGGATCGTTTTCGATCCGGTATGCCGTCTTCAAGCTGATCGCCGCTTGCGCGGCGGCCGCCGGCTTCTTTTCAGTCAGTCTGGATTTCATGTACAGCCTCATCTGATGATCGTTGATGTGTCGACCGGGCATAAGGCTGGTACTCCGTACTTCGGAACACCTCCTGCATACCCCATCGGTCTCGATCACCGACGAGTCGGACCCTAAAACGGTCCGAAAACGTCACTCCTCGGGTCAAATCCGGGCCAAAAGGCCCAAAATCACCCCTCCGAAGATCTTGTCATCCTGATTGTCGCGCGTTGTCACCCTGATTGACGCGCCACAGGCGCGAACAAGCTTAGGCATCCTGAGCGTGTGTCTAACTCTGCTTTCTGCATTGCCCAAGACGGTGACCACATCAAGACGGTCACCACATCATGAGTGTGGTGGATCGCAGGCCAATATGTATAATTTGCTTGAGGATTTTTGGCTTGGTTGATGCAATTTCTGGCGATGCAGAGGGCTACTTAGCCAGGCTGTCAGTCGACGCTAATTGGGTCGTTAGGGGTCCTACCGCATCGTGCGGTTTTGCCAATGTAGTGAGAACGAGGAGAGTTTGTGCCCCCTTCTCGTGTATTGCAGCCTGCGGATTATGAGGGATTTTGCGCCCGGGCACGACAGTTGCAGCGTTACTGCCCAGTTGTACTGCCATAGGCGCCGACTTGCTTATAGATCAGTGTTGAATGCCACACGAGGTATGTTTTTTTGGGACTAGCCCGCTAACCAGCGCCGCAGCATGTGTCAACCGCCTTGCGTCGTCGCCGTTTTTGGCTGGAAAAGCCGTGACATCCAAGGTGATCGAGCCAAAGCTGATCGAATGTCGCTGAACGGCGACATTCAGTTGGTCGTTTAATGATTAAGGATGCTTGAATTGCCGACGCTACAGCTTGGCGAATCGACCGATGATGAAATGCCCCGTTTGAGTGCGCAAGGCTCAAGTCTGCAATCGCACCGCATGAGTGGTGAAGGCGGGGCGCGCAGGGAAGCTGAGCCGTTATACCGGGGGACCTCCTCGGCGCGTGCACGCCGAGCGCGGCGGCAATTTCGCGTCATCGATCACGGCGAAGGCACGTCGTTTTCTCATTTCGGGGTCGATGAGCGGCTTGCTCAGCCCAGGCCCATGCGCGAGTTTCTCAAGCGAATTCTCGATATTGTTGGCGCAATCCTTCTTTGTGTTGTTTTCTTGCCGTTAATTTTGGCAGTCGCGATACTGCTGCGGCGCGAGGGAGGTCCGATACTTTTTCGGCACCGTCGGATAGGCCGGAATGGTCAAGCTTTCGATTGCTTGAAGTTTCGAAGCATGGTGCCCAATGCCGACCGCGTCCTGCGTTCGCTCTTGGAACAGCATCCAGAGCTAAAGGCCGAATGGCTGCGCGACCACAAACTTCGAGTTGACCCCCGCATAACCAGAGTGGGTCGTTTCCTTCGGCGAACGAGCCTGGATGAGTTGCCGCAGTTGTGGAATGTGATCCGGGGTGAAATGAGCTTGGTGGGCCCTCGTCCGGTTGTTCGCGAGGAATTGTTGCGCTACGGGCGTCACCTCCATCGATACCTATCGACGCGCCCAGGTGTCACCGGCATGTGGCAGGTGACGGGCCGGAATAATACCGACTATCGCCGACGAGTGGTGCTGGACGTCTATTACGTGAGACGGCAAACCATATTCCTTGACCTATACATCCTGCTCAAAACGACCCGCGTAGTGCTGGGCGGAAGTGGAGCATATTAGCTGCGCGTCGTGCGCATCTGCGGCCGGTCCGCACGCAGCACCGCGACGAAAAAGCCGCTCGCTACGGTCATTAACAGCTAGGATCGTGCGACCTTGCGATGTCTATCCAAACGCTATGAGCCGCAACGCATTAGGCGTCGTCATTGCTCATTCATCGTCCACGAATATTTAACTTGTATCAGGACTTCGTGAGAGGCAGGCGCAACGCACGGCGTAGATCCGCATGTTCCGCTTCCCCGGCTGCCTTAATCACTTCTCAACGATAAAAAATGTCGATTGAACAATCAATCGCGGCCCCGATTTTGCTTGAACGTGCATCGGAATCCAAAGAGCATCGCTACGAGGAACTCGATTCAGTACGCGGCATAGCCGCGCTTACTGTGATTGTTGGGCATTTTCTCACCGTCTGGAAGACGCACATCGGGTGGCATTACTTCAATGCGTCACCATTGAGGATAATCGCAGCAGGCCATGAGGCGGTCGTGCTCTTTTTTCTTCTCAGTGGCTTCGTTCTTGCCATTCCCTATGGAAAGAAGAACCCACCGACCTACCAGCAGTTCCTCGTGCGGCGCATTTGCCGCATCTATTTTCCGTATGTGGCTGCTGTTGTTCTAGCGGCCGCAGCAGATCACTCACTTTATTCGACAGTGCCCACCGGCAATCCATGGATCGACCAAACATGGAACCAGCGGCCAACCACTCATCTAGTACTGCAGCATTTCTTGATGATCGGGCATTTCGACACTGCCCAACTAAACACGGCGTTCTGGTCGCTGGTTTACGAAATGCGTATATCCATCATTTATCCGGTGCTGTACTGGCTTGCCTATCGGATCTCGGCTCCGACGTTGTTAATCAGCACATTCGTGACGACGATAGCGGCTGCCCTGTGCGCTCAGAGATTTGGCTCAGAGGGGTTCTTTTACGACTTCCTTTATGCGGGATTCTTTGTCGTCGGCGTCCTCCTTCAAAAACATATCGCACAAGCTTCAAGGTGGTGCCGCTCTCGCTCGCTTTTATGGCAACTCACAATGGCGTTACTAGCGATTGTTTGTTTCGACGGACCGGGTGCCTTACCTGCATTCCAGGTGTTCGGTTCAAACCTCCTTTTTCTGTATTTGGCGGATTGGACGACGCTTTGCGGAGCTGTATTGATTCTACTGTTTGCGATAAACATTCCGCCGTTTCGGCGACTCCTTCATCATCCTGTCATTCTTCGGATGGGTGCAATCTCCTACAGCGCTTATCTTGTACATGCCACGGTCCTCTTTGTTCTTATTCGCCTTTACTTGGGACGCGCTTATTTCCCATGGCTGTTCCCTCTTTACATCGCTGCAACATATTTGGTGTCTGAAATCTTTCACGCACTGATCGAGCGTCCAAGTACCCTACTTGGCAGAAAGCTTGGCGGTCTGATGCAATCGAGGGAATCGAGCTTGGCGTCTCACTCTCAAAGTCGAGCCGGGCAGTAGATGCCCGCCTTGAAGCCTTGCAATTCGTGATGCGATGTGCAAAGTGCACGCTGCATCAGAGGTACCGACCCACAAATTTTGCGATCGTTGACGTTTGGATCAGCAACGTCGATCTAGTTGGCTTGAGATAATCGCCAAGGGACCCTTTCCCGAGTTGGTCCCGCGAAGTATTGCCGAATAGTGGCCCGTGGAATTCCCGAACGTGTCTTGTTCAAGATGGTTGTTCAAAAGTGGCGCATGGCGTTCTGCCCGACCGTGCAAAATCAGACTTGCTGCAGAAGCTAAAGTCCTAGCAGGCCCCGCGACGACACAGCACAATCGTGATCGTTCGAAGTAGAATAGATAAGTCCAACAGCAAACTCCGGTTCCGCACGTAATAGCAATCAAGAGCGACGCGACGCCTATAGGACGCATTGCTGCGCCCCATAACCTGCCACAGCCCAGTGACGCCGGGCTTCGCGGCCAGATACGTGTCTAGCCGGCGCCCATAACGTTGCCATTCATCGCGCACAACGGGTCGCGGGCCGACGAGACTCATCTCACCCTTGAGCACATTCCACAATTGCGGCAGCTCATCTAAGCTGGTACGGCGCAGGAAGCGGCCGATGGCCGTGACTCGCGGGTCGTTGCGCAGTTTCTGATCGCGCATCCACTCGCGCTGTAGATGCGGATCCTGATGCAGCAGATCGCGCAGTACCCCATCGGCGTTCGGAACCATGGTACGGAACTTCAGGCAGCCGAATGTCTTGCCATGACGACCGGTGCGCGGATGGCTGTAAATGATCGGACCGCGATCGCGGGCCAGTATGACGCCCACGAACAGGAGCAACGGGGAGAGCAGGAGGGCCAATGCCAGTGCCCCGACAACGTCAAGCAGGCGCTTTGAAGTCTCGCCAGAGGGAGGCAGTAACAGGTGCCGCGGCGGGCGATAGGCGCCATGTGCCTCATGCCGCCGCGGCACATGATGGACTAGGGGCCTGGCGGTAGCTGCCCTGTGGTGAACCCTGGGCGTCGCCCCGTGGCTCAGGGTGGCGTCCACCTGCTCAGGACTGAGGAGGCGCTGATTGCGGGCGGTATCGTGGTGTTGCCACAGGCGTAGGGACAGATCCGAGCGGGTATGAGGCTCGGCTGCATCGCTGTCCAGGGAATCTGCTATGGCGTCCTGATAAGTCACTGAAATCTATCTATCCAATGTCGTATCAAGAGTATCCACAGGGCTGAAGCTCAAGACACGACGCATTCCACATATATTTGATTGTGCGTCGCGCTCGAGCAGCACGCCTCAGGGCACGAATCGTTGCGTTTACGCAATTGAACGGGTGCTGGACTAAAGTCCGGTTCGCAGGCTGTGTGAATTGTGTCACGTGAATCCCGTAAGATCGGCCGGCCCGTATGCCTGGCCCTGCATGATAAAATTTGCTATTAATTCAAGAGCTTACGCATGAGAGTCACCATTTTTGGTTCGGGGTATGTCGGCCTGGTCACCGGGGCTTGCTTTGCCGATGCGGGAAATCATGTGCTCTGCGTCGATGTCGATGCCGCCAAGATCGAGCGGCTGAGTCGCGGCGAAGTGCCGATTCATGAGCCAGGCCTCGATGCCCTGATCCGCAAGAACATGGAAGCCGGGCGCCTGGAGTTCACGACCGATGCCGTTCGGGGCGTCGAACATGGGCTATTCCAGGTCATCGCCGTGGGTACGCCGCCCGATGAGGACGGTTCAGCGGACCTGCGCTACGTGCTGGCGGTGGCGCGCACCATCGGCAGCCACATGAGCCGCTACAGCATCGTGATCAATAAATCGACGGTGCCCGTCGGCACGGCAGACAAGGTACGCCAGGAGATCGAGGTGGGCCTTGCTCAGCGGCAGGCGGTGATTGAGTTCGATGTGGTCTCCAACCCCGAATTCCTGAAGGAGGGCGCGGCCATCCAGGACTGCATGCGCCCCGACCGCGTGGTCATCGGCACCGACAATCCGCGCACCGTGGAGCTGATGCGCCTGCTGTACGACCCCTTCACCCGCAACCATGAACGGCTCATCGTCATGGACGTGCGCTCCGCCGAACTGACCAAGTACGCGGCCAATGCGATGCTTGCGACCAAGATCAGCTTCATGAACGAGCTTGCGAATGTGGCGGAGAAGGTGGGCGCGGATATCGAGAAGGTGCGCCTGGGGATCGGCTCAGACCTGCGCATCGGCTACAGCTTCATTTATCCGGGCATCGGCTATGGCGGCTCCTGTTTCCCCAAGGACGTGCAGGCGCTGATCCGCTCGGCCCACGAAGTGGGACATCAGCCGCAGCTGCTCGAGGCGGTCGAGGCGGTCAATGACCGGCAGAAAAATGCCCTGGTGCTCAAGATCAGGCTGCACTTCAAGGAGCAGCTGCAGGGCCGTACGTTTGCGCTGTGGGGCCTTGCCTTCAAGCCCAATACCGATGACATGCGGGAGGCGCCCTCACGCGTCATCATCGAAGCCTTGCTTAAGGCCGGTGCCCAGGTGCGCGCCTACGACCCGGTGGCGCTGGAGGAGGCGCGGCGCCTGTTCGGCGCACGCACCGGCCTCACGCTGTGCAAGAACGCCTACGAGGTGGCCGAAGGCGCGGATGCACTGGTCATCGCGACCGAATGGAAGGAGTTCCGCAGCCCGGACTTCGACCGCCTGAAGGAGCGCCTGTCGGCGGGGGTGATCTTCGATGGCCGCAACCTGTACGACCCGGCCGTGGTACGGCGCTTCGGCTTTACCTATTACGCCATCGGGCGCGGTCAGTCGCTGGTCAGCGGCGGGGCGCCTCGGTAAGCTTTCAGTATGACTCTCAAAGGCATCGTCTTAGCCGGAGGCTCCGGCACCCGTCTGCATCCGGTCACCCTAGGCATCAGCAAGCAGCTGCTGCCGGTGTACGACAAACCGATGGTGTACTACCCGCTGTGCACCCTGATGCTCTCCGGGATCCGCGACATCCTCTTGATCTCAACCCCGACCGATCTGCCGCTGTACCAGCGCCTGCTGGGGGATGGCAGCCAATGGGGGATCACGCTGCGCTATGCCGAGCAGCCACGCCCCGAAGGGCTGGCCCAGGCCTTCACCATCGGCCGGCGTTTCGTGGGCAGTGACCGGGCGGCGCTGGTGCTCGGGGACAACATCTTCTACGGCCATGGGCTGCCCGAACAGCTGCGCGCGGCGGCGCAGCGCCCGACCGGCGGCACGGTGTTCGCCTATCGCGTGCGCGATCCGGAGCGCTATGGCGTGGTCAACTTCGATGACGCCGGCCGTGCCCTCGACATCGAGGAGAAGCCCAAGCAGCCGAAGTCCAACTTTGCCGTCACCGGGCTGTACTTCTACGACAATGAGGTCCTGGATATTGCCGCCAACATGAAGCCCTCGCCCCGCGGGGAGCTTGAGATCACCGATGTGAACCGGGCCTATATGGCGCGCGGGCAGCTGAACGTGGAGCTGTTCGGCCGCGGCATCGCCTGGCTCGACACCGGTACCCATGAGTCGTTGCTGGATGCGACCATGTTCATCGCAGGCCATCGAGAAGCGGCAGGGCCTGAAGGTGTGCTGCCCGGAGGAGATCGCGTTCCGCTCCGGATTCATCGATGCGGGGCAGCTTGAGCAGCAGGCGGCGGCCCTGGTGAAGTCCGGCTACGGCGAATATCTCTACGACATCTTGCAGGGCAGGGCATAAGTGGAATTTGAACCGACCGCAATCCCCGAAGTCATCCTCATCAAGCCCAAGGTCTTCAAGGATGCCCGCGGCCACTTCTTCGAGTCCTGGACCGAGCGCAAGTTCGCCGCCGCGGGGCTCGACCTCAAGTTCGTCCAGGACAACCAGAACCGCTCCGAGCGGCATGTGCTGCGCGGACTGCATTACCAGCTGACCAAGCCGCAGGGGAAACTGGTGCGGGTCGTGACCGGCGCCGTGTTCGATGTGGCCGTGGACATGCGGCGCAGCTCCCCGACCTTTGGCCATTGGGTGGGCGCGGAACTCACCGCCGACAACCATCACATGCTGTGGGTGCCGCCGGGTTTCGCGCACGGCTTCATGGTGCTGAGCGAGTCGGTGCACTTTTTGTACAAGTGCACCGAGTTCTATTACCCGGAAGATGAACGCGCCATTCGCTGGGACGATGCCGACCTCGGCGGTGCGCTGGCCGCTGCCGGCCGGGGTTGCGCCGCGTGATCTCCGCACGGGACGCCGCCGCCCGCGCCTTCAAAGACGCGGAATCCTACCCTTGAAGGTGCTGGTCACCGGCGCGCAGGGCCAGGTGGGCCGATGCCTGTTGGCGAGCGTCCCGGCGGGCGTGACGGCGGTAGGCCTGACCCGCGCGCAGCTGGATATCGGTGATGCGGATGCCGTTGGGCGCGCCATCGAGGCGCATCGTCCCGCCGTCATCATCAATGCCGCCGCCTACACCGCGGTCGACCGCGCCGAGACCGAGGTCGATGCGGCGCGGCGGGTCAACGGCCAAGGTCCGCGCCATCTGGCCGCGCGCGGCCGCGGGCCTGCGGGCGCGCGGCTGGTGCACATTTCCACGGACTTCGTGTTTGACGGCCGCGCCGGCGTCACCGTATGCCCCGGATGCCGCCCACCGCGCCGCTGGGCGTTTATGGCCAGACCAAGCTCGAAGGCGAGCAGGCCGTGCGGGAGCTGTTGCCCGACGCCTCCGTGGTGCGTGCGCACCTCCTGGGTGTATGCCGCACACGGCGCCAACTTCCTGCGCACCATGCTGCGCATCCTGGGCGAGAAGGGCCAGGTCCGGGTGGTCGCCGACCAGGTCGGCACGCCGACGGCGGCGGATTCCCTCGCCGCGGTGCTGTGGGCGCTGACGCAACGGCCGGATGTGACCGGGCTGCAGCACTTCAGCGATGCCGGGGTCGCCAGCTGGTATGACTTCGCGGTGGCCATTGCTGAGGAAGCGACGGCGCTGGGCCTGCTGCCGCCCGGCGTGCGGGTGTCGGCCATCGGCACCGCGGACTATCCGACGCCCGCGCGCCGACCCGGCTACAGCGTGCTCGACAAGCGCGCGCTGCTCGCGGCGCTGCCCCTGGAGCACGCGCCACTGGCGCGTGAGCCTGCGAGGGGTGCTTGGGGAGCTGATCGCCGCTCCCAGGGCCTGACAGGCCCTATACAATGCCTTCATGCTGATACCCGTCATTCTTTCAGGCGGCGCCGGAACCCGCCTGTGGCCGCTCTCCCGGGAGCTGTACCCCAAGCAGCTGCTGGCGCTGCTGGGTACCCGCACGATGCTGCAGCAGACTGCGCTGCGGGTGGCGGGCCTGGAGTGCGCCGCGCCCGTGGTGGTGTGCAACGAGGCGCATCGCTTCCTGGTCGCCGAGCAGCTGCGCGCGCTGGCGGTGACACCGCGCGCCATCGTGCTCGAACCCTTCGGCCGCAACACCGCGCCCGCGATCGCGGTGGCGGCGCTCGCCGCCCTGCGCGATGGCGGCGGGGTCGATCCGCTGCTGCTGGTGCTGCCCGCCGACCATGTGATCCGTGACACCCCGGCCTTCCATCGGGCGGTGCGCGCCGCGCTGCCGGCGGCGGAGCAGGGGCAGCTCGTGACCTTCGGCATCGTGCCCGCAGCCCCCGAGACCGGCTACGGCTACATCCAGCGCGGCGAGGCGCTGGGCGAGCTCTACCGCATCGCCCGCTTCGTGGAGAAGCCGGATCTCGCCCGCGCGCAGGCGTTCCTCGCCGCCGCAGACTATTACTGGAACAGCGGCATGTTCCTGTTCCGCGCCGGGACCTACCTGGCGGCGCTCGCGCGCCTTGCGCCGCAGATGTCGGCCGCCTGTCGCGACGCTTTCGAGCAAGGTCGCGCGGACCTGGATTTCATGCGGCTGGACGCGGCGGCCTTCGAACGCTGTCCCGGGGACTCGATCGACTATGCGGTCATGGAGAAGACCAGCGATGCCGTGGTCGTGCCGCTGGATGCCGGCTGGAGCGATGTCGGGTCCTGGTCCGCGCTGTACGAGGCGAGCGATGCGGACGGCAGTGGCAATGTCACGCATGGCGATGTGCTGCAGGAGGACTCGGCCGGCTGCTACCTGTATGCCGAGAGCCGCCTCCTCGCCACCGTCGGCCTCAAGGATCATGTGGTGGTGGAGACCAAGGATGCGGTGCTCGTGGCACCCAAGGATCGCGTCCAGGACGTAAAGAAGCTGGTCAATCGCCTGAAGGAGCAGGGACGCTACGAGCACTCCCTGCACCGCGAGGTGTTCCGGCCCTGGGGCAGCTACGATCGCATCGAAAGCGACGCGCGATTCGTGGTGAACCGGGTGCGCATCAATCCGGGCGCGAGCCAGTCGCTGCAGCGGCACCATCATCGCGCCGAACATTGGGTGGTGGTCGCGGGCACGGCGCAGATCACGCGCGGCGAGGAAGTGTTCCTGCTCGAGGAGAACCAGTCGGCGTTCATCCCCATCGGCGTCACCCATCGCATCGAGAACCCCGGCAAGATTGCCGTGCACCTCATCGAAGTGCAGTCGGGGTCTTACCTGGGCGAGGATGACATCGTGCGCCTGGAGGACCGGTATGGGCGTCAAAGCCCCAAGGATTGATGATGTCGACCCGGACCTGCCCTATTGCCACACGGTTGGGACGTGTCCCCAATCTGAAATCCGGGTGTCGCCGGTCGCAAGCGTTGCCCCCGACTCCAGTGCGGCGGCGACAATGAATCGATCGGCAGGATCGCCCGGGAAACCGCCGCCGAATCCGGCCGCGCGAACCGCCGCAGTGGCGGTAAAGGGCAGCAGCACGACCCTGGGGTGAGTCAGCGCGAGGTCAATCCAGCGCCCTGCCTCCATGTTCAGACGCAGTCGCCGGCTGTTCACCAGCATCGCAACCTCCCAGCAGGACACCGGATGCACGCCCAACCTGGCACTGCGCGTGATCTGGGTGCGGGCGCGGCGCCCAAGCCGGGCATCCTCGGTCACATGCCAGATCCAGGCATGCGTATCCAGAATGATCAGTTCGCGCTGTCCCATGTTCCTGCCACCGGCGACAGCAGGTCCTCCTGCTGCAGGATGCTGCCTTTCAGGGGATTTTCGGCGGCGTCATTGGATGAGGGTGGGGCGATCTCGGCCACCGGCTTGCCATGCCGAGTGACGATCAACGGCTGGCGGGTGCGGCGCACGTCCTCGAGCAGGCGCAGGCAGTGGGCTTTGAAATGGGTGGCGGTCACGCTCTTGTCGGATCTCATGGTCGGCATTCCCAGCTGCGAATAATGTACATAAAATATGTACATTCTAGACAGCGCCATTATCAGCCTTTCTGCCGCGGGCTGGCAAGCGGGAAAACGCCCGGATAAAGTGCAATATTGAGGTCTCGGTGCACCGTCACAGCGGCACGCCGGGCGCTACACTGGATTGTTTGACCGGGAAACCCTGATGACCACGCTCAGCGCGTTCAAGGCCTACGATGTGCGCGGCCGCATTCCGGATGAAATCAATGAGGCCCTGGCCTACGACATCGGCCGGGCCTATGCCGGCTTCGTTTCACCGCGCCGCGTGGCCGTGGGCTATGACATCCGCGAGACCAGCCCCGCACTGGCGCGCGCCCTCACGCGCGGCTTGACGGAGTCGGGGGTCGATGTGCTCGACATCGGCCTGTGCGGCACCGAGGGCATTTATTTCGCGACCGCCGAATGGCAGCTCGACGGCGGCATCATGGTGACCGCGAGTCACAATCCGCCCGACTACAACGGCATGAAGTTCGTGCGGGAGGGCGCCCGCCCGATCAGCGCCGATACCGGGCTTAAGGACATCCAGGCCGCCATCTCCCAAGGCCGCTATCCGCCGCGCGCCGCCGCGGCGGGCACCGAAACCCCCCTCGACATCCGCGAGCGCTACGTGCGCCACCTGCTCGGATACGTGACGGCAGCCGCTTGAAGCCCCTGAAGGTGGTGGTCAATGCCGGCAATGGCGGCGCGGGCCTGATCGTGGATCTGCTCGAGCCGCAGCTGCCGTTTAGGTTCATCAAGATGCATCACGCGCCCGATGGCAGCTTCCCGCACGGCGTGCCCAACCCCATGCTCGAGGAGAACCGCGAGGCCACCCGCCGCGCGGTGCTCGACGCCGGCGCCGATGTGGGCCTCGCCTGGGACGGGGACTACGACCGCTGTTTCTTCTTCGATGAGCAGGGCACCTTCATCGAGGGTTACTACCTGGTCGGGCTGCTCGCCCAGGTGTTTCTGCAAACGCGAGCCGGGCGCGCGCATCGTGCACGACCCGCGGCTCACCTGGAACACCATCGACATGGTCACCGCGGCCGGCGGTGTGCCGGTGCTGTCCAAGATCCGGGCACGCCTTCATCAAGCAGACCATGCGCGAAGTCGATGCCGCCTATGGCGGTGAGATGAGCGCGCACCACTACTTCCGCTCCTTCGCGTACTGCGACAGCGGCATGATTCCGTGGCTGCTTGGTGCTGCGCCTGATCAGTGAGTCCGGCCAGACCCTCTCGCAGCTCGTGGGGGATCGGATGCGGCGCTTCCCGGCGAGCGGTGAGATCAATACTCACCTGGCGGGCGATGCGCGCGAGGTCCTCGCCCGTGCCCAGAAGGTCTATGCCGGGCAGGCGCTCCAGCGTGGATTTCACCGACGGCCTGTCGGTGGAATTTCCGGAGTGGCGTTTCAACCTGCGCGGCTCCAACACCGAGCCTTTGGTGCGCCTGAACGTCGAGTCGCGCGGCAACGCGGCGCTGATGCAGGAGAAGACCGCGGAGCTGCTGCGTCTGATTCGCGCGTGAACATCTGGGCGAGAAAGCCGGTCGAGGAGCTGTGTTCGGAGGCGGGCGTCGGGGGAGGAGGTCACGGCCCTGCCGCTCAGCATCGGTATCTGGGTGCCGGCGGCCGGCGTATTGTGCTGCGCGGGCCTCATGGCGACGCTGCCGCGCCTCGCCGGGGTCGGATTTGTGTCTGGCTGGGAATCGGCGTGACGGTCTACGCCCGGTATGGGGTGACCCGCTCCAAGCTTGAGCGGGCCACCGTCACCTGAATGAGAACGATCGGCTAGGGGTTGAAGGTGCCGATCTGCGACTGGATCACAAAGCTACCCGGTGCGCTTGGCGCATTGGCATACCACACGGCGCTGGTCGCATCCGACACGACCAGGTCCGGCAGGCCATCTTTGTTGAAGTCGCCGATGGCAATGGACGACGGCTGACCCGAGCCGGCCAGGCTGGTGCTGACGGTGAAGGTGCCGGGCGCGCCGACGTTTTGCAGCAGGATGGCGATGCTGCCCTGCCCCTGCGGATACTGGCTGACCATCGCGATATCCGGCAGCCCATCCTGGTTCAGATCCGCGATGGCGAGGCTGATGGCGCCTTGGGGACCGGCATTGACGACCGGTGCGGCAAAGGTGCCGGGGCTGGCCGGGTTTTGCAGGATCACCATCGCGCCATAGAGGCTCTCCTGATAGGCCTGGGTACTGGGATCGGCTGAGGCGTTTGCCAGATACCCCAGGCCCTGACAGGCCACGACGATGTCAGGGACGCCGTCCTGGTTCACATCCGCAATCTTGATCTGGGAGGGTTCCCCGTAGGCGGTGATGTTGGTGGGGGTCGCGAGAAACGTGCCCGGAGCGGCCGGGTTCTGCCAAAAAATCGTCACCTGGCCAAAGTCACCTTCCACATCGAAGCTGGTCACCGCCAGATCCGGCAGGCCATCGCCGTTCAGGTCGCCGACGGCGACCGAGATCCCCCGCACCGTGGTCCCCTGAGCGGTGATTGCGCGGGATTGGCGATCGGCAGTTTCACCGCGGCCTCGAAGGTGCCCGGCGCGGCGGGATTTTGCAGCAGGTATTCAACGAAGCCGGTGTTGTCCGCGACAATCAGGTCCGGCAGGCCATCGCCATTGATGTCGGCGATCTCCACATCATTGGGGCCGCCGCCCACGGTGATGGTGACGGCTTGTGCATAGGCGCCTGAAGTGGGCGAGGTTTCCTTGAACACCGAGAGCGTGCCCGCGTTGAGATTCGCGACCACCAGATCATGAGTGCCAGTGCCTGACAGGTCCCCGACAGCCAAGCCCGAGGGCGGGGCGCTCGAGGTCACGTAATTGGTGCCCTCGCCAAAGTCGCCGGGGCTGGTCTTGGAGTTGAGTTCGACGCCGAGCAGGCCCGGTTTCTGCGTCAGTCCGGTTTCATCGATCTGGGCCGCGACCACGGCCACATCCATCACCCCATCGTTGTTCAGATCGGCCACGACGACCCAATTGGGTACCGTGATGATCGCACCGGTGTTGTTGCCGCCGCAGCTGCCCAGCACCAGGGCGGGCAGCAGCAGGGCCAAGCGGGCGGCGGGGGGTGCGGAAAATCTGAACATGGAGACTCCTGCGTCGGGCGGTATACAGCCCAGCGCGGCGGGGCTTCTTATGGTTGAGCTGTTCGGGGCGGCAATGCTCGCAGCACTGCTGGTCCCGGGCAAGCCCAATCTGTGACTTTTTTCGCCCCGGGAAGTTCCCGCAAGCCGGCTTTTTACCGCCGGTTTGAGTACTACTGATCCGGAGCGTATCATATCCGATACAGGAGACTGATATGGCCGCGCTCACGTATCCGGATACCCGTTACGAACCTTCACCGCTGGTGGATCTGAACTCGCGCGCCGAGCGCGAGCGGCTGAGCGCCTCGGGCCTGAAGGGCTTCTTCAACATCATGGAACGCTGGAAAGTGCGGGATGAGGACGCCCGGGCGCTGCTCGGCGGCGTCAGCAATGGCCCGTACTACGAACTTAAGCGGGCCGCGGCCGGCAAGGTACTCGACGCCGACCGGCTGCTGCGCGTCTCGTACCTGATCGGCATTTTCAAGGCGCTGCATATCCTGCACTCGCGCGCCCTGGCCGATCAGTGGGTGCAGCTGCCGAACACCAACCGCCTGTTCGGCGGCGCAACCCCGCTCGCCTACATGATCCGGGGCGGGGTGCCGGCGCTGCAGGCGGTGCGGCGGCTGCTGGACGCCCGGCGCGGTGGCGTGTGAACCGTGCGGCCGTCGCGCTGCCGCCGGTCACGCTGGTGCGGCGCTACGACACCCATCGCCTGATTGCCTCGCAATACAGCGAGTCCGGGAGCGTCTTGGGCGCTGATCGCCGAGGATGCGGCGCAGCTGGCGGACCTGTTTGATCTGGATCACGCCACCAACGATCGGCTGCTCGCTGAAAACCAGCGCTTCGCCGGCATCGGCGTGCAGGAGCTGGTCTTTGGCGTGCCGTACTACCGCATGGTCAATGCCGCCTTCACCCACCCGCACCCCTTTGGCAGCCGCTTCAACGGTCCGCAGCGCGGTGCCTGGTATGCGGCCTTCGAGCTGCGCACCGCGCAGGCCGAAGTGGCCTTTCACAAATCGGTGCAGCTGGCCGAGATCGGCTGCTGGGAGGAGGAGGTCACTTATGATGATTATCAGTCCGATGTGAGCGCGCCAGCTGCACGATCTGCGCGAGGCGCCGGCGTTCAGCCCGTGTCTGGCACCCGACAGCTACGTGGCCTCGCAGCTGCTCGCCGAGCGGCTGCTCGCGAGCGGCTCGCTCGGGGTGATCTATCCCAGCGTCAGACGGCCGGGTGGAACCTGCCTGGGTATTTTCAGGCCGGCACTCGTGACGCAGCTGCGCAAGGGCAGGACCTGGCGCTTCCGCTGGAAGGGCAAGCCGGTCGCCGGTGATCGAAGCGGCGGATTAAAGCGCGGCGATGCCGGCGCGGGCGATCTCGGCATCTTCCGCGGACTTGACCCCGGAGACCCCGACGGCGGCGATGACCTGGCCATCGATGAGGATGGGCACGCCACCTTCGAGCAGGCCCTGAAGGGGGGCGGTGACCAGTGCCGTGCGGCCCTGGTTGATGACGTCCTCGAAGCTTTTGGACTCGCGCCGTCCGAGCGCCGCGGTCGTGGCCTTGGCGATCGCCATCTGGGCCGTGAAGGGTGCGGCGCCATCGAGTCGCTCGACGCGCAGGATATGGCCGCCGTCGTCACAGACACAAATGCTGACGGCCCAGTTCTTGGCGCGGGCATGGGCGGCTGCGGCATCCACGATGCGCGCGCAATCGTCCTGCACAAGGTAGCTCTTCGTCTTCATCATGACGATCCGTAGGGAGGGAAAAATGATCGCGGGCTTCCGGTGAGCCCCAAGGAGCCTCCGGAAGCCCGCCAGCGTTGTGCCTCGAGCGAGGCGCAGTGCTTAGTAGCGGCGACCGCCGCCACCACCACCGCCGCCACCGCCACCGCCGTAGCCGCCGCGGTTGCCACCGCCGCCACCGCCGCCGCCGCCACCGCCGCCGCCACTGCGCTCACGCGCCTGGGCCTCGTCGATCTTCAGGCTGCGACCTTCGAAGTCGGTGCCGTTCAGCGCCGACATGGCGCGGGAGGCATCGGCATTGGCCATTTCCACGAAGCCGAAGCCGCGCGGACGACCGGTCTCACGATCGGTGATCAGCGCGATCTTCTCGACCGTACCATGCTTCTCGAACAGGGCGCGGACCGCCTCTTCAGTGGCCGAGAAGGGCAGATTTCCAACAAATAATTTGGTCACTAACAGTTACTCACGAAAAAAAGAAATAGAACATCCGGCAGGAAGGCCTGCCTCCTGGCTCGCGGATACTTTGTTTGAGGTGCGGCTTCTTGACGGGAAGCAGCGCCCGCCTGGGCGCAGCCGATTGTCGATTGGACTTGCGGTCGGTGTGGACAAAGGTCATTGCAAACAAGGCTTAAAGATCACGATCCGGGGCGCAGCATACACGAGTGTCCGCATCAGTGCTCAATTGTTGAGCGCCTGGATGGGGGCGGGGATACGCCCGCCCCGGCGCACGAAGTCCTGGCTCGACTGGCGGTGTACCGCCATGACGGGCGCCCGCCCCAGGAGGCCGCCGAACTCCACGAAATCGCCCACCGTCTTGCCGGGCGCCGGAATGAGGCGCACGGCAGTGGTTTTGCGGTTGATCATGCCGATCGCCGCCTCATCGGCAATGATGGCTGCAAGCGTGGCGGCGGGGGTGTCCCCGGGTACCGCGATCATGTCCAGGCCCACCGAACAGACACAGGTCATGGCCTCGAGCTTGTCCAGGGTCAGCGTCCCTGCCTGAGCGGCCTCGATCATGCCTAAGTCCTCGCTCACCGGGATGAAGGCGCCCGAGAGCCCCCCGACATGCGAGGAAGCCATGGCACCGCCCTTCTTGACCGCATCATTGAGCATGGCGAGCGCGGCGGTGGACCCGTGGGTGCCGACCCGCTCCAGGCCCATGGCCTCGAGGATCTGGGCGACGCTGTCGCCCTGGGCGGGCGTCGGGGCCAAGGACAGATCGACGATGCCAAAGGGGACGCCCAGGCGCTCGGAGGCGCGCCGCCCGATGAGTTCGCCCATGCGGGTGATCTTGAAGGCGGTGCGCTTGATGATCGCGGCCAGCTCCCCAAGGTCCGCCTGCGGCGCCCGGCGCACCGCCGAGAGCACCGCGCCCGGCCCGCTCACCCCGACATTGATGACGCACTCCGGTTCACCGACGCCATGGAAGGCGCCGGCCATGAAGGGGTTGTCTTCCACGGCATTGCAGAACACCACGAGCTTCGCGCAGCCGATGCCGTCGCGCTCGGCGGTGGCCTTGGCGCATTCCAGGATGATCTTCGCCCATGCGCCCCACCGCGGTCATGTTGATGCCGGCGCGGGTACTCGCCACATTGATCGAGGCGCAGACCCGCTCGGTGACCGCCAGGGCCTGGGGCAGCGAATCGATGAGGATCCGATCCCCGTGAGTGAAGCCCTTCTCAACGAGCGCGGAGAAGCCGCCGATGAAATTCACGCCCACCGTGGCCGCCGCGCGATCGAGCGCCTCGGCCATGACCACATAGTCATCGGCGGCGGAACTTTCGGCCACCAGTGCGATGGGGGTGACGGAGATGCGCCGGTTGATGATCGGGATGCCGTACTCGCGCTCGAGCGCATCACCGACGCTGACCAGCTGCTCGGCCAGGCGGCAGATCTTCTCGTACGCCCGCCGCGCCGCTTGCGCGAGTTGCGGATGCGCGCAGTCGCGCAGGCTGATGCCCATGGTGATGGTGCGGATGTCCAGATTTTCCATCTGGACCATCTTCACGGTCTCCATGATCTCCTCGGGTTCGAAGTACACGCTGCGCATGGTCAGACCCGGTGCATGAATTTGAAGACATCTTCGTGCTGGGCGTCGATCTTTAAGCCCAGCTGCTGCGCCTTGGCGTGCAGCTGCCCCTTCAAGGCATCCAGGCCCACGGTCGCATGGGTCAGATCGGCCAGCAGGATCATGACGAAGAACTCCCCGAGCAGCGTCTGGGAGATATCCACGATATTGACGCCGGCATCCGCCAGCACGCGGGAGGTCTCGGCGATGATGCCGGTGCGGTCGTGCCCGACCACCGTGACGATGATGCGGTTTGATTTATCCGACACGGGATGCTCCGATGCGCGTGTGCATCAGAGCATACCGTATCGTGGGCGCTCAGCCCTCGCCTTGCGCCAGCTCCAAAAGTTCATCGGCGTGCGCCTGCTCGACGCCGACAATGCTCTCCAGCATGCGTCGGGTGATCGGATCATCCTCCCCAAGGTATTGCAGGAAGGCTTCGTAACTGTCGATCGCCAAGCGCTTGGCAGCGAGATTTTCCCGAACCATCTCGATCGTGGAAGCCGCGGAGACGTAGCGGAGATGGCTGCGCGCCTGCAGCGTGTCGGGTGCAAAATCCGGCTCGCCACCCAGCTGCACGATGCGCTCGGCGATCATGTCAGCCTGGGACAGCTCCTCATCCGCGTGCAACAGGAACTCCTCGGCAATGCGATGCGCGCCCAGAGCGCGTGCCATGAAGTGGTGCAACCGGTAGCGCAGCAGGCAGACGAGTTCGGTGGCAAGCGCATTGTTCAACCGCTGCAACACTGACTGGCGATCGCTGCGGTAGGTGTCGGGCTCGGCGGCGCGTTTCAGGCCCCCCTGCGCCTTGCGTGGCAGGCGCTTGCGATCGGCAAATGACGCAACGGCCGCAATCGGTTTTTGGGCGTGCATGAGCAGGTTCCAGGAAGGCGTGAAAGAAACGGCGCAGCGTGACCATGCCAGTTGCCGCGCCACCGGCGTGTCAGTGCACGCTTAAGGTGCGCGTAGGCGTGCGTGAAGGCTGCAAGAGTAGGAGATCGACTACGTGACCTTCAGTGCCGATTCGGCAGATGGGCGCGGGGCGGATGGGTAGTCTGGACGCACGTAACAAACCCCCCCTCCGGTTCAGTTTTCAACAGAACCGATGCCCGCCCGCCCTTTACCGGACTGGCGGGCTTCTTTTTGCCTACAGTTCGCGGCGCACCGGCAACCAGGCGAGCACGTTGACGATCAAGCGGCGCCAGAAGTTCGGGGAGGGTTCCTGGCGGTATACGACCGTGGCGCCATTTTCCTGCGTGGTCCACTCCAAGGGCCCGCTCCCCGACGCTGCGCCCGCCACGAAGGAGGGCCGGTAGGCGTTGTCGGGCTCAGCCATGGCGTTGAATCGCGCAGCGGTGAGATCGGCAAGTTCAGGACTGTCGATGATCAGGCCGATCTCGGTATTCAAATGGCGGGAGCGCTCATCGAAATTCATGGAGCCGATGAAGATCCGCTGCCGATCGAACACCATGAGCTTGCCGTGCAGACCATAGGTGCCGAGTCGTGACACCCGGCGCGTCTGGCCACTGCCGCGCGTGGTGCCAAGCTGCGCGCGCACCTCATACAGGTCGATACCCGCCTGCAGCAGCGGCTTGCGGGACTGGAGGTAGCCGGCATAGGCGAGGACATCACGCGTGGAGTCGCAGGGAATTGGTGACGATGCCGACCCGGGCGTGGCGCTCGCGCAGCTCATCGAGCATCGCCGATTCACCGCGCGTCGGCACGATGTAGGGATTGATCATCAGAAATTCGCTTTGCACCTGTCGGGCCGCGTCCAAGACGTTCCTGACCATGATCCGTCCGTGCTCCCCGGCATCGGCGCTGCGCTTGTCCGGGCTGTCGGACAGCACCTGGGCCATCGCCCACACCAACGCGAGGCGTCCATCCAGCAAGCTTGCGAGCGGCTCGCCGCTGGCAATGCGGGCGGCGTAGTCGACGCCATCGACACTGGCCGGCGCGTGCCCTCGCCGCAGCGCCCGCGCGTCCTCCTTCGACTGGCGTGCGAGCGCCGCGACCGGTATGGCGAATGTGCTGTTCCAGTATTCATCGAACGTCCCGGACAGCGCCTGCACGGTGGGACCTGCGACGAACACGTCATCGTCGGCGAACTGGCCGCGCGGATCGACCTGGAAGTATTCGTTGCCGACGTTGCGGCCGCCGATCAGCGCGACACTGTTGTCAGCGACCAGGAGCTTGTTGTGCATGCGGTAGTCCAGGCGCCACAACGTCGCGGCAAACTCCAGACCCCGAAGCAGACGGTTGTGTCCGCGATAGCGGAACGGATTGAAGACCCGCACCTCAACGCCGGGCTGGGTGCGAAGCGCCAACACCCGTTCGTCCCCATCCAGGGTGTCCCCGTCATCGACCAGCAGGCGAATGGCGACACCGCGCGCGGCGGCGCGCGCGAGCGCCGCGAGGATCACGTTTCCGGTTTGATCCCCGCGGAAGATGAAGTACTGCAGATCCAGACTCTTCTGGGCCGCATCGATCAGCTGCGCCCGCACCAGCAGGCCATCGACGCCCGCGGTCAGGATATGAAACCCGGAGGCGCCCGCATGGGTCGCGGCGAGCGCCGCGAATTTGGCGCCGAAGGCGGTTTCTTCGGGGTGCGCGAGCGCGATGGATGCGGTACGCGGATACTGATGGGCCGACTGTACGGTAGCGCACCCAGACAGCAGCAAAGCCGCCGCAAGCATCGCTTTGGCCAGTGTCCGGCGCAGTCTGGGAGGCAAGGCAGATCTCCGTAAGCTCAAGTTCCAGTCTTGCAGTTCCGCGCGCCGCGCCCTGCCGCGATCTGGCGCGCTTTGACTGTAGGATGGGACTTACGCTTACGCGAGGGGCGCTTAGGCAATCCTTAGGGCTGCGAAGGGTATATTGAATATTGCGCTGCGGGACTCCTAGGGGGAGTGTTTTAACTTATGGAGCAAGAGAATCCAGCGATCGGCACGCCGCCGAGCCAGGATGACCGCGAGTCCGAACTGTCGGAGCTCGCGGCGAATCTGCAGATCATCGCCGAGTCTGAGAAGGTGCTGCTCGCGCGCCAGTTACACGATGAACTGGGCGGCGCGTTGGTGGGGGCCAAGATGGATCTTGCCTGGCTGCGCCGCAGAATCGGCAGCACCGATCCGGAAGTCGTCGCCCGCTGGGAGCGCCTCGAGCGGGCGCTGGAAACCGGCATCGCGTTCAAGCGCCGCGTGGTCGAACAACTGCGGCCGACGCTGCTCGACAATCTCGGGTTCTATGCGGCGGCGCGTTGGGTGGTGGAGGAGACCTGCGCCCCAATCGGGCTCAAGGCCGAATTGGATCTGTCGTTGCCGGAGCCGCCCCTGACCAAGGATGTGGGCATCGCCCTGTTCAGAATTCTGCAGGAGTCGCTGTCGAACGTGATTCGCCATGCGCGTGCCAATAAGGTCACCGTCAAGGTGAGCGTGGAGCGCCCCGGCAATCTCATCCAGCTGCTGGTCAAAGACAACGGCGTGGGATTGACTTCGGATCGCTTAAGAACCCTGGGCAGCCACGGACTGGGCAGCATGCGCCATCGCATGAAGGCGGTCGGCGGCCGCTTCTCCGTGCATTCGGTGGCGGGGCAGGGCACCGAAATCGCAGCAGCCGCCCCGCTGCCTGGAGTCCGCTTAGGAGTGGGGGGTCTGCGCCAGGGTCCTGATGACCTCGGGCAGACGTTCAAAGTCGAGCGACTTGTTCAGAAAGTACTCGACACCCAGCTGTTCGGCGCGGCGCCGGTACTCCGGGAGCGCGTAATTGGTGAAAACGATGATGGCCGGCCGATCGGCGCCGAGCGAGCGCATGACCCCAAAGCCCGTGCCTTGTTTGAGCTGCAGGTCGAGGATGAGCACGTGGATGTCGCCCTCCCGGGCCATGGTCACGGCCGTGCCCTCATCCACGACGGTGCCGACCACCTCGACCCCGGCGATCTGCCCCAGCACCTCCCGCAGCCGTTCAGCCAGCAGCTCCGAATCCTCCACCAGAAGGATGCGGAGCGCGCCGGTGCGGGTGCTGGCAGGCGTTGTAGTCGGGGTGATCACTCAATGAGGATAGCGGGGCCGGGGGATGGCGCTATCGGGCACCGTCCTACAGTCCATGGCTTACTGCATCAATCCGTTGCGCAGGGCGTAGGACGTTATGTCGGCATTGCTGGTAAAGCTCATCTTTTCGAGCACGCGGCTGCGATAGGTGCTGACGGTCTTGACTGACAGGCACAGCTCCTCGGCGATGTCCGAGACCGACTTGCCGACGGCAATCTTGCAGAAAATCTGGAACTCCCGCTCCGACAGCTGCGAATGGATGGGCTGTTGCGCATCCACATCGAGATCATTGACCAGAAGTTCCGCCAGCGAAGCGCTGACGTAGCGGCGCCCCTGGATGACCATCTTCACCGCGCGCAGCAGCTCCTCGCTCGCGGCATCCTTCGCCAGATAGCCGCTGGCGCCCGCGCGCAAGACATTGCGGGCGTATTGGCGTTCCGGGTAGCCGCTCAATACCAGCACGCGGGTATCGGGAAATCCTGAGCGCACGTGTTTGAGGATGTCCAGACCGCTGCGATCGGGCATGTTGATGTCCAGCAGCAGCAGATCCCAGCGACTCTCGCGCAGTTTGTCGAGCGTCTGCTCGCCGGTGGCGGCTTCGCCCATTTCACGGATGGATCGATCTTCCTGCAGCAGCTGCATCAATCCGGACCGGATCAGCGCATGATCATCTGCTATGAGTACGCGTACCATTGCCACTCCTCCTGATCGATCGTAAGTCTAGTTGAGCGGGTGCTGGGGCCTCGGCGACTGTGCGCCAGGCCGTACGCCATAACCACCCCTTCATCGCAACCGTAGCCTGCACACGCTTGCCCGCGGGCACCGTCAGACGCCAACCTGACCGGGTTGTCGGAATCGTCCTACACGTAAGCTTAACCTATACAGTGCTCGTAAGCCCCCGCTGACGCGAAGAGAAACCCTTTGGCTGGCAGGCTTGATGCTCGGTCGTGGTCAAGCTGCGGGCCTTATTACTGGCACCGAACGGAGATTTGGCATATGGCTTCAGTTACGGCAGGTCGAAATGGACACGGCACCGGAAGTCGCCGCAGCACTGGGGCCCGTTCCGCGCAGGCTGCGCGCCGCGCCGCCCGTGGGGCCACTCAGGATTTTCAAACCCTGTTTGCCGACGCCGAGGCGCTGCTGCACAGCACGGTCGATGTGGTCGGCGACCAGGCCAAGCAGGCTCGGGAGCGGCTCCAGGAGTCCCTCGCCGAGGCCAAGGAGCGCCTGGCGGATGACATCGAGTCCCTGACGGATCGCGGCCGCGAGGCGGCCTCCGCCGTGGATGATTTTGTGCACGTGCGTCCCTGGCCGGTGATCGGCGTGGCCGCGCTCGCCGCCATCGCTGCCGGCTTCATCCTCGGCCGACGCTAGCGTCGGCACACCCCGCCCGGACCTCCGCGCGTCCGGGCGGGATCGGCCGCTGTGGGTCGCAGCGCACCACGTTGTGGGGGACTGCGGTAACATCTCCGGGACTTCCCGGAGAACCTGTGACGGCCCAAATTGAACCCCTCCTGCCGCTCATTCGCGTGGCCATCGCCGATGACAGCGATGACTTGCTGATGATGCTGGCTGAGCTCGTGAACGCGAGCCCGGGACTACAGTGCGTTGCGCGCATCGCGGCCCCGCACGAGCTCATGGACGCGGTAGCGAGCAGCCAGCCCGACGTGCTGGTCCTTGACCTGCTGTTCGGCGGCATCACCAGCCTGCCGCTGGTGCCGCGGCTTCGCGCCGCGAATGCCAAGACGCGCATCGTCATCCACAGTGGCTACGACATCGACCGGCTCGCCTCCGGCGCACTGGATGGTGGCGCCGTGGCCGTCGTGCCCAAAGGTGGCGACCCCGACGAATTGATCGATGCCATCCGTCGCGCGGCTCGCGCCTGAGGGTTTCTCCCCAAAGGTTATCTGTGGGAGGCGACTGATGCCGCATCAAGCGCTGCTGCCGCTACCAACGTGGCGGTGCCGCCGCACACTGCGCCCCTCGCCAAGGGGAACGCTCGAATGTTGGAAACCATTGCCGTTTTGCTGGTCATCCTGTGGCTGCTGGGGATGGTCTCCTCGTACACACTCGGCGGCTTCATCCATATCCTGCTGGTGATCGCCGTCATCGTGATCATCATCCGGATCATCCGCGGCCGAAATCCACTCTGAGCGCAAGCTTGCGGGTGCACGGCGCGCATTGTCTGGCACAATCGCGCCATCCCCGACCCGGAGCCGTGACATGTCGTTGAGTGGCGCAGCGGTCGCATCGGACAACCCTGTTCCCGGCATTGATCCGCTCTTGCTGACGTGTACCCGCATCGGCACGTTTGCGGGGGATCTTGGCCTCACCTCCGCCACCGGCTTTTTTCTGGCACGCGACCAGCGCCTGTTCCTCGTGACCAGTCGTCACGTCTTCATCGACACGGAAGGCAAGCACTTCCCCGATCGCATCACCATCGAGCTGCACACCAATCGTGATGACATCGCCGAGGCAGCCACGGTGTCCATTCCGCTCTATCGCGAGCGCCTGAGCCTGTGGCGGCAGGCGACCGACTCGGCCGGCGAGGTGGATGTCGCGCTCATCGAGATCGATCAGGCGCTGCTGCCGGCGGAGGCGGTGTATTGCGCCTTTACGCCGCAGCACATCGCAGCCGATGAGGAATTCATCGAGGTGGGCGCGGCGCTCCTGGTGATCGGTTTTCCGTTAGGCTTTCATGACGCCTTGCATCATATGCCGGTCGTGCGCCGTGCCTCGCTCGCCTCCTCCTACGGCTTAAGATTCCAGGGCATGGGGTATTTTCTGACCGATGCCCGAACCCACCGCGGCACGAGCGGCTCGCCGGTGGTCATCCGCGCGCCCGGCGGCGCGGGCGAGCGCGGCGCCATGTCCTGCCGGCTGCTCGGCGTGCATTCCTCGCGCTTTGACATGGCCACGCGCGACCCGGTCGAAGATGAGGCGCTGGGCCTTAACTGCGCCTGGTACGCCGATATTCTCTTGACGCTGTCCGAGGAGTAGGCGCGCTACGCGACTGAGCGATTCTGCGGATCATTCGGCCGCAGGTGGCGATGGGACAGCGCGTATTCCGCGCGCCTCATCTGCCAGTCGTACAGACACTGGCGATTGCGCAGCTGCAGATAATCCAGCACCGCAGGCTCATCATTTTGCGATTCGAACTGCCGTGTCCGTTCAATAAGAGTATTTCGGTACGTCATTGAATTCCTCCCGTAGGGCGGGGCCATGATCGCCAAAGCCCATGCCGCGCCCCATTCGGTGGAACCCAAGTCTTGGCGTAAGTCCAATCCTACGCAGGCTCGCTTACGTATCATCGGGACACTCACCGACGCGTACACACGCCGGCGGCCGTACGGTAACGGCTACTTGTGATCAATTGATAACGGCGACCCTGCGATGAAACCACGGCGGCGATCGATCCTGCTCTATAGCGTCCTCGGGGTGGTTGGCTTGGTGCTGGTGGTGCTCGCCGTGCTGACCTTCATGGACTGGGATATGTTCAAGGGGCCGGTCGCGCGCCTGGCCAGTGCCAAGAGCGGCCGCACCGTCTCCATCACCGGGCATTTGCACGTGAAGCTGTGGTCGCGCACGCCCACGCTCACCATCGAGGGCCTGCAGGTGGCCAATCCGCCCTGGGAAGTGCCGCGTCCGCTGTTACAGCTGCAGCGCCTGCAGGTGCAGGTGGAACTGGGCAAGCTCCTGGGCGGCCATCTGGTGTTGAAGCGGGTCGAGATCGACCAGCCTGACCTGTATCTTCATCAGGAAAGCTCCGGCCGCGCCAACTGGACCGACACCAACACCGCCCCGACCAGCGCCACGAAAACCGCCCCCAAGCCGTTCCATCTGCCGGCGCTGCACGAGCTCATCATCTCGGACGGGAAGCTTGAGCTGAATGATGATCCGCGGCGGCTCAAGGTCAAAGGAACGATTCAGGCGCACGAGCACTCCGCGGTCGAGGATCCGCAGGCGCTGCACGTCGAGGGCAAGGGCACGATCAACAATCAACCGTTCTCCCTGGACATCTCCGGGGGCGCATTGCTCGCCGTGAATCCCGAGCATCCCTATCCCTTCAAACTCAGCATCAAAGCGGCCGGCAACGAAATCGATGCGGGCGGTCAGGTGCTCAAGCCCTTTGATCTGGGACAGCTGCAGCTGCAGGTCGCGGCGCGCGGCCCGGATCTGGCGGAACTCTTCTATCTCACCCAGCTGGCATTGCCGAATACCCCGCCGTATTCGCTGCAGGCGGCCATCACGCGGGATGGCAAACACTTCGTGGTGCGCGACATCAAGGGGGTGCTGGGGCGCAGTGACATCGGCGGCAGTGTCGATGTGGACGGCACGACCAATCGGCCCGTGATCAAGGCGAACTTAAGTTCCGCGCACCTGTACCTCGCGGATCTGGGGGCCTTGACCGGCTCGCGGGCCACGACGGCCGGGCCGCTCGATCGGGAAAGTCCGGGTGCCGGTCCGCAGCCGACGCCCACGTCCAAGCGCAAGGCCGGGTCGAACACGGCCGAACCCAAAATGCTGTTTCCCGATGCGCACCTGGCGACCAATCGGGTGCGGGCGATGGATGCCGATGTGCAGTTCACCGCAACGTCGATCGAGGCGGGCAAAGTGCCGTTCAGCGAGGTCGACATCCATGCGAACCTCAAGGACGGCGTCCTGGCACTTGATCCGGTGAGATTCCAGATGCCGCAGGGTCGCTTGAGCGGGGTAATCAATATCGATGCGCGTGAGGATGTGCCGACCGTGCGCATGGATGTGCGCGCGACCAATATCCAGCTCGATCAGCTCAAGGGCGCGGGCCCGGCGCCGCTCGGTGGGGTGCTGCAGGCGCGCGCGGTGATCAAGGGCAAGGGCGATTCGGTGCACAACCTCATGGCCGATGCGGACGGAAGTTTCGCAGCGGTCGTACCGCATGGTGATATTCGTGCCGCCTTCGCCGAACTCACCGGCATCGATCTGAAAGGGCGTCGGGTTACTGCTGGCCCACGACAACGGCCATGCCGCCATCCGCTGCGGGGTCGCCAAATTTGATGTCACGGATGGGTCGGCGCAGGCGCAGACCTTTGTCATCGATACGCAAAACGTCCTCATGACCGGCAGCGGGTCGGTGAACCTCGGTAGCGAACAGCTCGATCTGGCGCTGCACGGGCAGCCCAAGAAGTTTCACCTGGTGCGCATCCGTGCGCCCATCGACATCAAAGGACAGCTTGCCGCACCGCGTTTTGGATTGGACAAAGGGCAGCTGGCGAAGCAGGGGGCCATTGCCACTGCGCTCGGAACGCTGCTGACCCCGGTCGCCGCCATGCTGGCGTTCGTTGATCCCGGTCTTGCCAAGGACCAGGACTGCGGTGAGCTTCTGGCGCAAGCCCACGCCGATGCCAAGCCGAGTGGCGCGGCGCTCACGCCCCCCGCATCGGCGCCTGCGCATTAAAGCCTACGGGCCTGATTCGAAGTGATACTCGAAGGATAAGGCGAGGACCCGCTGCGTGCGCGTTTCCACCAGCGGGCTGCTCGAGGCATCGCCGCGAACCTGGCTGATTGCGGCATCCAGATTGACCAGGAAGTGCTTGCCCACGAACTTCGTCGCGCTGAAGCCGACACCCGCATCAGTGGTGCCGGGTTGGGTGAAATTGTATTGCGGGTGGCCCGACAACAGCGACTGCTGCGCATCCACGCCGTACATGACCTGCTGGTAGTGGCGGGTGCCCGCGGTAATGGACGGGCCGGCAAACATCACGAAGGTTTTTGAACTGCCCGGCAGCGGGACATAGACCGAGGCATCACCCACGGCGCCCTGCGGGCCACCGGCGTACTGTCGGGCCGCCAGCCGCAGGATCATCGGGAATTTCTTCGACAGGACCCAGGAGCCGTAGATTTTCGCGGCCGGGGCGGCCTTGATGTCGCCCATGCCGTTCAGATTCCGCCCGTCAAGCTTCTGATCGCGACCCAGGTCATAGGTGAAGCCAACGCCCACCTGGTAGTGGTCGCCGCGCAGGACGTTGTAACCAAAACCCTCGCCGGTGGAGAAGTACCAGATGTCCCGGTAGTAGATGTTGATGACGGGACCTGCGCTGACCTGGTAGGCGCGCGCGCCGTTGTAGACCGGCTGCACCTCGGCCGCGACGCCGACGATGTCACGCCACTGCGGCAGGTTCGGCTCGAACAGGCGCGCCAGAATCACGCCTCCCGAGTACTGCCATTCCTGCAGCGGAGATTGGGTTTGGGCCTGGGCCGCCAATGGAATGGCCGCCACCATGAGCAGGGCCGTGCAGTAGATCGATCGCAGAATGGAAGACATTTTCACCTTGGAGATAATCAGGAGTGAAGGCGCCGGTGCGAACGGGAGGCTCCTGCGCCCGCACCGAGTGCCGAAGGCGCGATTAAAGGCGCGAGCTGAATTCCTTGACCTGGCGCTTGGCCTCATCGCGGGCGATGCCGTAGCGCTCCTGGAGCCTGCCTTCCAGATATTCGCTGGTGCCATCCGCGATGGTCAGGTCATCGTCCGTGAGCTTGCCCCAGTGGGCCTTGACCTTGCCCGCCAGCTGTTTCCACTGGCCCTGCAACTTGTCCTCGTTCATGGGCTCCTCGCTGCAATGCCAACGTGCAATGCTCGGGCAGCCTAACGCAGGCAGGGACTGGGCGGCTTGCGCGAACGGCTGCACCGCGCGTAGGAGCTGGCCTAGACCCGCGCCAGCAGCTCATCCAGAACGTCGGGGTCCACCGGTTTGGTGAGGTGACTGTCAAACCCCGCCTCATGCGACTGGCGACGGTCGGACTCCTGGCCCCAGCCGGTGAGGGCGACGAGCACCATGTCGCGTCCCCAGGGCTGCCCGCGGATTCTGCGGGCCACCTCGTAGCCGTTCGCGTGCGGCATGCCGATGTCGAGCAGCGCCACATGCGGGCGATGGCGCTCGGCGCTCTCCAGGGCGACGCTGCCGTCCTGGGCGCGAAACACCTCGTGGCCGCTCAGCGCCAGCAGCGCAGCCAGACTCTCGCGCGCATCCTCATTGTCGTCGGCGACCAGAATGCGCCGCTGGATGAGCGGGCGCGGCGCAGCGGGGCTGGCGGCCGCTGCCGCCTCGCGCGCCGCATCAGCGCCGTCTGCCTCACTGGATGCGCCGCGCTCCACCGACAGCGGCAGCAGGATGACGAATTCGCTGCCCTGGCCGGCGCCCGCCGCTCGAAGCCGTCACGGTGCCGTCGTGCATTTCCACCAGCCGGCGAACCAGGGCGAGGCCGATGCCGAGGCCGCCCTGGGGCCGACCGTTGCGGTGATCGAGCTGGGTGAACAGATCGAATATGCACGGCAACACTTCCGCCGATATGCCGATGCCGGTGTCGCGCACGGAAATCTCAACGTCACGCCGCCGCCGCCGTGCGCGCACCGTGATGCGTCCGCCGGAGTCGGTGTACTTGGCGGCATTGCCGAGCACATTGCCCAGAGCCTGCGTCAGGCGCAGCGGATCGCCATAGATGGCGAGCGGTCGGTCCGGAATCTGCACCTCCAGGGTATGGGCGCGCGACTCGATCACCGGCGCGACCGTCTCCACCGCACGCTCGATCAGTTCGCGCAGTTCCACCCGCTGGCGCGCCAGATTGATCTTGCCCCGGGTGATGCGCGAGACATCCAAGCAGATCATCGACCAGGCGCGACAGCTGTATCAGCTGCCGCTCGATGATGTCGCGCGACACCAGCAGCTGCGGATCCTCGACCGCCTTCATCTTCATCAGGTGCACGGCGTTGCGGATGGGCGCCAAGGGGTTGCGCAGCTCATGCGCGAGCATCGCCAGGAACTCATCCTTGTGGCGGTCGGCCTCCTTCAAGCGCCTGTTCGGCGCGCGAGCGCTCGGCCACTTCGCCCTGCAGAGCGATGTTGGTGCGTTCCAGCTCGCAGATTGGCCTGCTGCAGCGTCGAGTTCAGCGCCATGCAGCTCGCGGGTTTTTTCCGCCTGCAGGGCGGCATTCGCCTCGGCGAGCCGCTCATTCGCGTCCGCCAGATGCCGGTTCAGCTCGACCAGCTCGCGGCGCTTGCAGTACAGCTCCACCAGCACGGCAACCTTGCTGCGCAGAATCTCCGGCACCACCGGTACCGACACATAGTCCACGGCGCCCAACTTGTAGCCCCTCAGCCGGTCGAGCTCGGACATGTGCACGCCCGTCACGAAGATGATCGGCGTGCGTTCAAAGCGCGGATGCTCATGGATCAGGCGCGCGGCCTCAAACCCGTCCATGCCCGGCATGCTCACATCGAGCAGCACCACGGCAAACTCCGTGCGCATCAGCTTATCGAGCGCCTCAAGGCCCGAGGACACCGACACCAGGTTCTGGTTGAGCTCGCCCAGGATCGCTCTGGTAGGTCAGCAGGCGCGCCGGCTGGTCGTCCACCAGCAGGATGTTGACCTTCTCCGGGACCCCCAGCGGGCGCCGGACGGGAGGTGGCGTAGCTGCGATTTACCGGTGCAGCCACAGGCGCACCAGGGACAGCAGTTGATCGGTGTTAACCGGTTTCGCCACATAGTCCGATGCGCCAGCCTCCAGGCACTTCTCGCGGTCCCCCTTCATGGCCTTGGCCGTCAGCGCGATGATCGGCAGCATGCGGAACGCCGGCTGCTGGCGGATCCGGCGCATGGTTTCGTAGCCGTCCATCTCCGGCATCATCACGTCCATCAGCACCAGCGACAGATCCTCGGTGCCCTCGACCAGATTGATCGCCTCCTGGCCGTTGGTGGCGGTGATCACCTGCATGTGGTGGCGCTCCAGCAGGCTGTTCAGCGCGAAGATGTTGCGGATGTCGTCATCGACCACCAGCACTTTGCGCCCCGTGAGCGGCTCATCGCTTTCGTGCAGCGCCTTGAGCATCGCCTGCTTGGACTGGGGCAGATCGGCCACCACCCGATGCAGGAACAGGGCGGTCTCATCGAGCAGCCGCTCGGGTGAGCGCACGCCCTTGAGCACGATGCTCTTGGCGCTCTTCTTGAGCCGGCTCTCTTCGGCGTCGGAGATGTCGCGTCCGGTGAAGACGATGATGGGCAGGTGCTTGAGGTCGCGGATCCGACTGGATGACCTCCAGCAGCTCGAATCCCGACATGTCCGGGAAGCTTCAGGTCCAGCACGACGCAGTCGATCGCGCTGTTCGCGCATCGCCTTGAGCGCCTCGGCGCCCGAGCTCGCCGTCACGATCTCGATGTCTTTGTAGCCCAGCAGCTCCGTGACGCTCAGCTGTTCGGCCGGGTCATCCTCGACCACGAGCAGTCGACGCACCTTGGTGCTGGTGAATTCCTTGAGCCGATCGAGGGCCGCTTCCAGCTCATCGGTCGTGCCGGTCTTGTTGAGGAAGGCGAACGCGCCACGTTCCAGGCCGTACTGCCGTTCATCCTCAATGGTCAGGATCTGCACCGGGATATGCCGTGTTTCGCTGCTGCGCTTGAGTTGGTTCAGGACCGTCCAGCCGAGCATATCCGGCAGGAACACATCGAGCGAGACGGCCGCGAGCGGGTACTTGCGCGCGAAGATCAGGGCATCGGCGCCGGTTCGCGCCAGCACCACCTTGAAGCCGCGCTCCCTGGCGAGATTCACCAGCACGCGGGCGTAATGCGGGTCGTCCTCGACGATCATCAGGATCGGCTCACCGCCTTCCAGATTCTCCCGGTCATCGGCAATCTCCTCCTGCCGGATGATGGGCAGCACCACCGGCTGGAAGGCCGGCTGCTGCGGATTGGCGGGTGTCGTGGTGGTCTGCAGGATGCCGCGGGTGTACGCCGCGCCGACATAATTGAGCGGCAGATACAGCGTGAAGGTGCTGCCGCTGCCCGCGACGCTGCTCAAGCGGATCTCCCCGCCCAGCAGGTGCGCCAGTTCGCGGCTGATGGCCAACCCCAGGCCCGTGCCACCGTATTTGCGCGAGGTGCCCGCATCGGCCTGCTGGAAGGCCTCGAAGATGATGCGCTGCTTTTCCGGCGGGATGCCGATGCCGGTATCGCTCACCGAGAACTCGACCACCGCCGGCACCTGGCTCAAGGTCGGGTGTTCGGGCGCCCAGCCGCCGTTCGCAATGCCGACGCGGATTCTGACCCCGCCGTGCTCGGTGAACTTGAAGGCGTTGGAGAGCAGGTTCTTCAGCACCTGCAGCAGGCGCTTGGAATCGGTGGTGATGGCCCGCCCCAGGCGCGTGTCGAAGTCCGCCGTGAAGGAGAGCTTGCGCGCCTCGGCCTCGTGGCGGAAGTTGCGCTCGATGGTTTCGCGCAGGTGCGTGAACAGCAGCTCCTCGCACTCCACCGTCACCGTGCCCGACTCGATCTTCGAAAGATCCAGGATGTCGCTGATCAGGTTCAGCAGGTCGGTGCCGGCGCCGTGAATGGTGGTGGCGAACTCCACCTGGCGGTTGGTGAGATTGCCATCGGCGTTCTCGGAGAGCTGCTGGCCCAGGATCAGGATGCTGTTGAGCGGCGTGCGCAGCTCGTGCGACATGTTGGCCAGGAATTCGGACTTGTAGCGCGAGGTGAGCGCCAGCTCCGCGGCCTTGTCCTCCAGGGCGCGCCGCGCCAGCTCGATTTCCTGGTTCTTGCGCTCGACTTCCGCATTCTGCTCGGCGAGCAGCTTCGCCTTGTTGGCGAGTTCCTCGTTGGTCTGCTGCAGTTCGGTCTGCTGCGCCTGCAGTTCGCCCGCCAGCTGCTGGGACTGCGTGAGCAGGCCCTCGGTACGCATCGTGGTCTCGATGGTATTGAGCACCACGCCCACGATGCTGCCGGTGAGCTGCTCGAGGAACGCCAGGTGCGAGGCGGTGAAGTCGCTCAGCGAGCCCAGCTCCATGACGGCCTTGACGTGACCTTCGTACAGCACCGGCAGCACGATCACGTTGCGCGGGCGCACGCTCACCAGGCCGCTGGCGACGCGAACCGAATCATCGGGCATGTCGGTGATCAGCAGGCGCTGCCGATCGGCGGCGGCCTGGCCGACCAGGCCCTCGCCGATGGCGTAGCGGCGCGGTCCGGTTTCCGCTTCGGCCTGATCGGCATAGGTGGCGAGTTCGCGCAGGTGGGCATCATCGGTGGGCCCATCCATGACATAGACGATGCCCTGCTGCGCATTGACCAGGGGTGCCAGTTCCGACAGCAGCAGCTTGCCGACGGTCACGAGGTCGCGCTGGCCCTGCATCATGCGGCTGAACTTGGCGAGATTGGTCTTGAGCCAGTCCTGCTCGTTGTTGCGCTCGGTCGTGGCGCGCAGATTGCCGATCATGGCGTTGATGTTGTCCTTGAGCTCGGACACCTCCCCGCGCGCCTCGACCTGAATCGAGCGGGTGAGATCACCCTTGGTGACGGCGGTGGCGACTTCGGCGATGGCGCGCACCTGATTGGTGAGATTCGCCGCCAAGAGGTTGACGTTGGCCGTCAGGTCCTTCCAGGTGCCGGCGGCGCCGGGAACGTGCGCCTGGCCGCCAAGGCGTCCCTCCACGCCCACCTCGCGGGCGACGCTCGTCACCTGGTCGGCAAAGATGGCGAGCGTGTCGGTCATGCTGTTGATGGTATCGGCGAGGGCGTTGACCTCGCCCTTGGACTCCACGGTGAGCCTTTGGCGCAGATCGCCGTTGGCCACGGCGGTCACGACCTTCACGATGCCGCGGACCTGGTTCGTGAGGTTGTTGGCCATCACGTTGACGTTGTCGGTGAGATCCTTCCAGGTGCCCGCGACGCCCGGCACGAGCGCCTGGCCGCCGAGCTTGCCCTCGGTGCCGACTTCGCGCGCGAGACGGGTGACTTCGGCGGCGAAGCCGTTCAACTGGTCGACCATCGTGTTGATGGTCTCCTTCAGCTGCAGGATCTCGCCCTTCACGTCCACCGTGATCTTGCGCGACAGGTCGCCGCGGGCGATGGCGGTGGAGACTTCGGCGATGTTGCGCACCTGGCCGGTGAGGTTGCGCGCCATGGAATTGACGTTGTCGGTGAGATCCTTCCAGGTGCCGGCGACGCCCGGCACGATGGCCTGGCCGCCGAGCTTGCCTTCGGTGCCGACCTCGCGGGCGACGCGGGTCACCTCCGCCGCGAAGCTGTTCAACTGGTCGACCATGGTGTTCACGGTCTCCTTCAGCTGCAGGATCTCCCCGCGCACGTCCACCGTGATCTTGCGCGACAGGTCGCCGCGGGCGATGGCGGTCGCGACCTCGGCGATGTTGCGCACCTGGCCGGTGAGGTTGCTGGCCATGGAGTTGACCTTGTCGGTCAGATCCTTCCAGACACCGCTCACGTCCTTCACGTCGGCCTGACCGCCGAGCTTGCCTTCGGAGCCGACCTCGCGCGCGACGCGGGTCACCTCGGCCGCGAAGGCGTTCAGCTGGTCGACCATGGTGTTGATGGTCTGCTTGAGCTGCAGGATCTCCCCGCGCACGTCCACCGTGATCTTGCGCGACAGGTCGCCGCGGGCGATGGCGGTCGCGACCTCGGCGATGTTGCGCACCTGGCCGGTCAGGTTGCTGGCCATCGAATTGACGTTCTCGGTCAGGTCCTTCCAGACGCCGCTCACGCCCTTGACCTCGGCCTGGCCGCCCAGATTGCCCTCGGTGCCGACTTCGCGCGCGACGCGGGTCACTTCGGCGGCGAAGGCGTTCAACTGGTCCACCATGGTGTTGATGGATTCCTTCAGCTGCAGGATCTCGCCCTTCACATCGGCGGTGATCTTGCGCGAGAGGTCGCCGTTGGCGATGGCGGTGGCGACTTCGGCGATGTTGCGCACCTGGCCGGTGAGGTTGCCGGCCATGGAGTTGACGCTGTCGGTGAGGTCCTTCCAGGTGCCGGCCACGCCCGGCACCACCGCCTGGCCGCCGAGCTTGCCTTCGGTGCCGACCTCGCGGGCGACGCGGGTCACTTCCGAGGCGAAGGAGCGCAGCTGATCGACCATCGTATTGATGGTTTCCTTCAGCTGCAGGATCTCACCGCGCACATCGACCGTGATCTTGCGGGAGAGGTCGCCGCTGGCGATGGCGGTCGAGACTTCGGCGATGTTGCGCACCTGGCCGGTCAAGTTGCCGGCCATGGAGTTGACGTTGTCGGTCAAGTCCTTCCAGGTGCCGGCCACGCCCGGCACCACCGCCTGGCCGCCGAGCTTGCCCTCGGTGCCGACCTCGCGGGCGACGCGGGTCACCTCGGCCGCGAAGCTGTTCAACTGGTCCACCATGGTGTTGATGGTGTTCTTGAGCTCCAGGATCTCGCCCTTCACGTCCACCGTGATCTTGCGCGACAGGTCGCCGCGCGCCACCGCGGTGGTCACCTCCGCGATGTTGCGCACCTGACCGGTGAGATTGGTCGCCATCGCATTGACGGAGTCGGTGAGATCCTTCCAGGTGCCGGCCACGCCCGAGACGATCGCCTGGCCGCCGAGCTTGCCTTCGGTACCGACTTCGCGGGCCACCCGGGTCACTTCGGAGGCGAACGAGCGCAGCTGATCGACCATCGTGTTGATGGCTTCCTTCAGCTGCAGGATCTCACCGCGCACGTCGACCGTGATCTTGCGCGACAGGTCGCCGTTCGCCACCGCGATCGTGACCTCGGAAATATTGCGCACCTGGCCCGTCAAGTTGCTGGCCATGGAGTTGACGCTGTCGGTCAGATCCTTCCAGGTACCGGCGACGCCGTGCACGGCGGCCTGGCCGCCGAGCTTGCCTTCGGTGCCGACTTCGCGCGCGACGCGGGTCACCTCGGAGGTGAACGCGCTCATCTGCGCGATCATGGTGTTGACGATGGTCGCCGAACGCAGGAATTCGCCCTTGAGCGCGCGCCCGTCGACCTCCAGGCTCATCGCCTGCTGCAGATCGCCCTTGGCGACGGCGGAGATGGCCCGGGTGACCTCGGTGGTGGGCCACAGCAGGTCATCGATGAGAGTGTTGACGGAGTGCTCCATGGCGCCCCAGGCGCCGGAACGCCGCTCGCTCGACATGCGATGGCGGGTCTTGCCGTCCTTGCCCACGATCTGGCCGACGCGTTCCAGTTCGGTCGCGAGGCGTTGGTTGGCGGTGACGATCTCATTGAACGTATCGGCGACTTTGCCGGCCAGGCCCGTCTGGTCACTGGCCAGCCGCACCGAGAAATCCCCGTCACGTACGCGTTGCAGCGCTTGCAGCAGCTTGCTCAGGTCCAGCTCAGAGCCGCCCGGGATGGGGGGCTTACCATTGGTCTTGCCATTGGTTCTGCGGACGGCGCGCGCGGTGACTTGCGGCTGCTGCATTGCTACCCCTCCAACTGCGATTCAGCGCTGAAGCATAGAGTTGCGATCCTCACGCACGGATGTAGGACGGAGCCTACAAATCAAGCGCCGGCGTTGCGGTGTGTCACGGTTTTTTGAAAACCCATTCGCCCCAGGAAATCGGCCCCTGAACTCGCGCTCGTCAAACGGTGTGGCGACACAGCTGCCGCGTCCATTAACGAAGACTCGGGCTTGAGACAAGCGAGGTCGCGGTGCGGCCGAACCGCCCTATGTGTGCTACCCCACATAGAACATATTGATTTTCCAATACTATTTTCCCCAACTTTCGTGGTTTTCTCTATGTCCTTCTGCTACGAAATGTTATAAAAAATTAACGTTAGGCAATAGTCGGTTACAATCTGCTTGAGGCAGAGAGCTGATTCCAGCCCGCACAAGGCAGGCCGGGCGACGGACCGATAAGAAGCCGCGTTTTCAGGGGAATCGATGTACCAGGCAGTCATTGCGGCCACTCGCGAAGTGGCCCTTCGTAGCGGTGCGCGCGCGAAATTCATCTCGTGGTTCGTGCTCGGCTTGAGCGTCGGTTTGCTGATGGTGGTCAATTCCCAAATCACGGGAGACCAGGTCCAGCTGCTTAATCTTGGCTGGCAGTTGCAGCACAATCACATCTGGCTCCCCCACGGCATGATCACCTCGGCGGGCGGTTTCTCACCAGGGGGGTTCTCGGGCCTGCTGGTCGCCGTGCCGTTGTATCTGTGGAATGACTATCGGGCGCCGGCGCTCTTCACGTTGATCTGTCATGCGGGCGCGTTCCTGTTCCTGATCCGGGCTTTGAAGCCCGCCTTAAGTGAGCTCGGGCGCTACCTGCTGCTGGTGTTGCTGTGGCTGTCGCCCTGGCACCTGTACTTTGCCTCCCACGTCTGGGATGCGAACTTCATGTACGTCTTCGCCGTGCTGCACCTCATTACTTCCCAGCGCATGGCGCAACAGCGCGAGATGGCGACGACCGCCGCGCATGTGCTGCTGCTGGGCTTGAGTCTGCAGGTGCATACCTCGGGCGCCATCCTGTGCATTCTGTCGCTGCTGCTGTTTTTCTCCGGTCGGCTGAAAATCAATTGGGCCGGATTCGTCATCGGCGCGGGGATCTGCATGGCGAGTCTGGTGCCATGGTTGCATGGCCGTGCGTCAGAATCCTGCGCTGATGCCGGCCGGAAAGGGCTTTTTGCTGCGCGGCATTGTGTATGTGTTTCCGCTGCTGCGCGGTGTGCTGTATTGGCTCAAGCTCACCAGCCTCACGTTCGTTGAGCGCATGTACGACCTCGACTTCACGGGGATCGCGGGGCCGATCGCCGGACCCGCCCTGGGCGTGCTCGCGAAAGGGCTCGCGATCCTGGCGGGGGCGACGCTGATCGTGACGCTGTGGCTGCAATGGCGATTCTTCCGCAATGCCTGGCGCAGCGCCGTCGCGCGCAGGAGCACGACGTACCGACCACGATCGTGGCTGCGCTTTTATGTCACCGCCCTGTGCGCGGCCGCATTGATTTCCTTCGCGCTCTCGCCCACGACCATCATGTTCTGGCAGGTGTTCGTGGCGCTGCCGGCCTCGGCCATTGCCATGGTCATGTCGGCGGAGGTGCTGTTTCGCAGCCGCTTCCGCCAGGCTGCACAGCGCGTCGCGGGGGTTTGGGCGGTGTTGAGCGCGACCCTGCTGCTGTCGCAGGCCGTCGCCTCACCCATGTATCGCTGCGGGTTGACGCCGGTGGGTGAGTCCGAGGCCATGCTCGCGGATCTACACGCCAAGGCCCAATGCCTGCGCTCGGCCCCGCAGTCCTCGCGTCCGCCCGGCCACGGTGCCTCGGGGCTGCTGGTGGCCCGATATCGGTGATTTTTGGGAGCGGCAGCCTACATTCGGGACCGATTCGGCGTAACATCGGAGATCACGGTTTCAGAGCCTCGTAGCGGGTGCATCTCGCCCTGCCGCTAGCAGACTCCCGTCCGGAGCTGCACCATGCCTGTCACTTGCCCCCAATGTGGGCGTTCGATCGAATCCCCGGCCTCGAGCCGATCCGCCACGCCCGCTTTGACGGTCTGCCCGAGCTGCGGCAAGTTTGCCGTGCGCGCGGCGTTGCCGGAGGGGCAAGCGAAGACTTCCGAGAAGAGCACCTTCACCTGGCTGCCGCCCGCGCCCGCGGGCCGGGCCGAGCGCTGACCTAGCCTCCGCGCCCCAGGCCGTCACCGACCACCGTGCCCGCAGCCTCGTTGGCGAGCACGACAAACCTTCGCATCCGACGAATGACCTGCAGGTTTTGCAGCCCGCTGAACACATCGCCGAGTTCGGCGACCGTGCGCAGGTTCGTGTAGATCAAAACGATGGGTCGATCCGCTTGGCCGCCGGCCTCGCGGTCCACCTTTTTCAACAGCTCCCGCATCGGCTCCGGGGCCAGTGCATTGAAGATGAAGAGGAGCAGCGGGCCTTTAGGTAGCGTGTACGCCAGCGCATCGGCGAGCACGGCTTCGATATCGCGGCACTGCTGGGTCTTGGAGCGGTACGCCGCAATATTGCGCACCGCCACCGTCGTGCAGGCCTACGGCGTATTCGACCCCCACGATGCGCTTGAAGGGCAGGTCCGCCGCCATGAACAGGACTTTGCCTTTGCCGGATCCGATGTCCACGAAGGTAAATTTTGCGACATCCAGATCGATCGAGGCGATTGATTCCCGGAACACACTTTCGGTGAGCGGCCGGTAGATGCCGTTGCCTCGCTCAGCCTCAACGCCGGATACCCCTACATTCTCGAGCAGTACCTCTTCTGCGGTCTCGATGCCGTGTTCGCGATCGAATACAACATTGAGGCGTGCAGGTTTTCTGTGGCGGAAGGCGAACAGGCGCCATTGCCACTGTTCGACCACCCACAGACTCTTGCGGTCGGCCTGTCGAAATTCAGCGAATTTTTTTCGGATTTTTTGGGTTATCGACATACTTGAGCGCGATCTGCCGCTACCGATTGCAGAGCGCATCGCGACATTGTTGACCAAAAACCGGGTCGTGTTGCGACTTCCTTCACATTGCATTCTATTTGAGCCGAATCGGAAGTGTGATTGACTCTTCTTCTGCACGCAGTGCATAGACGCCACTGCTGGCAATGTGCAGCGCGGGATAACATTGCTTAGCGTGTGCCGGGAAATTGCGAACGGCTAGTCGAAGGAGTGTAATAGCTTCGCACGCAGGAGAATTCTGCCGAAATTCCGCTGACTATAAAACATAAAGCAGGGGGTACGATCATGTTCATGTGGCTGAGGCGCGAACGCGCCCGCGAGCTAGCGCCCCTTCTCAGCCCCGTGTTGCCTTTGATGCTGATGCTGAGCGCCTGTGGAGGTGGTGGGGATGGGGAGGGGATGGGGCTGGGGGTGGCGGCGGATCCTCGACCACTGGTTCGGGCAGCGCCACTCAAATCGCCACGCTAGCCGTTTCGACCAACGCCATAGCCGCGACTGCTGCCACCAACAGCGGCAACACAGTGCTCAATCAACCCCTGACGTTCAGCATCGCCAACCCCGGGGCCGGTAGTTACTACTTTTCGCTCTCCTACGTCGGGACTGCGATCGGAACAATCAACGCAGACGACATCACCTCGACCGAATACAACACCCAAAATTCCACCGCCAGCGGCACATCGAAGCTCGTCTATGCGATCGGCGCCACGATTCTTGGAACGATGGCGCCAAACGGCAATTCAATTAACAGCATCGTGTTTGCGAATCCCGCACAGATGGGTGCGGGCACCTACACCGACACTTTGACTGTCGAGGTGTGCACCGACAGCGCCTGTCAGCATCAGATCGCCGCCAGCCCTCAGACCGTCAATGTGACCTACACGGTCACCGGCAATCCGATCTCGAACGCGATCGTTACAGTTTATTCAAACGTTACGGTGGAAGCGCCGTCGTCGCAGTCCGCTGCCGCGACCGGAACGGTCAATCTCACAGCAGGCAGTCTGCCGACGACCGGCGCTTACGTAACGTCGACGCCGAGCAGGTCGGGGCTCGTCACCGCCACCACGTTTCAGCCGGGCGCGCCGCCCGCGACAGGCGCGGGCGTCGTTGCTGGGGCGGTCGCATTTTCCCTCAAGCCGCCGTCGACCGTCGGAGCAGGCGTGTATTCGGATTCATTTCAGATCAGTGTCTGCTTCGACGCTGCTTGCACCAAGCCGGCCACCGGAAGCCCATATACAGTAAATATCACCTATACGGTTGATCCCGTCGCGGGGACCGAATACACGCAACAGACTCTGGCCATGTCCGTGGCCGGCTTGGTCTGGAACGCTCGGACGGGGATGCTGTACGCCATCGTGCCCGGCTATTCGGCGCAATACCCGAACACCCTTGCGGAGATTAACCCGACCACCGCAACTGTTGTCACTGCCGTTCAACTCAATGGTGGCGTTGGCCACTTGGAGCCGGGCACATTGACCCAATCCGATGACGGCAACTATCTGTATGTCGCAGTGTCGGACGTGTCCGGAGCCACCGACTCCGTGGAACGCATACGAACGTCTGATTTGGGGCTCGACCTGCAGATCACCTTGCCGCCTGGCGATATAGTCAGTTCGATTATGGAGGCGCCCGGCGAGCCGCACACGCTCGCGATTGATCTGGCGCCCCCGTCTCCCGGGCTCTACATCTATAACGATGCAGTGGCGACTGGCCCGGCGGCAGCCGGGACCACTAGTGCTTCGACTGCATTTGTCTGGGGAGGCAACGACACGACGCTCTACGCGGACGTGCAGGGGGTGACGAGCGGCACGATCGAAACGATTAACAACGGTGTGACGGGCCCATCCGTCACGCAGAGTGCGAGCTTCGCTGTGCTGAGTGGCCCGACAATCCGTGGAAGCATGTATTACGTGAACGGCGAAATTCTGTGGGATGGAGGGGCAACATTCAATCCAAACAGCTATCTGCCCGGCAACCCGTTCCCCTTCGCCACGACGGCGAGCGCCGGCGCGTTTGATCGCACGCTGGATCGGGCCTACTTCCTGACTAATGATCAACCGGCGAACGCTACGTCGCACGTCATCACACTGCAAATCTTCAAGCTCTCGACGCAGCAATTGATATCGATCGCGCGCTTCCCGGGCCAGAATGCGGGAGGCTTCCTGACCCGATGGGGCAGCAATGGGCTCGCCTTTCTCGAGCCCGGGTCAACGGATACGCTAGTGCTGATCTCTGGAAGCATTGTGACGCAGTGACGCCTGGCTTCGCTGCGCTCGGCCGTTTCCACGCCGCAGGTGCCCGGTGTTGTTGTTGCTGCTGCCCTCACTCGAGCGCGGCCCATTGGCACCAGTAAGCGAACTGGACAACTTCGGCGCAAATTGCAGGCGCGCCTGTCCGCGTCCAGGGTGGCTCAGGAGACTCTGGGGCAGAACAAGCCGCACTCGTGGGCCGCGTCGGCCGTAAGTGATTGATTATATGGTGGGCGGTACAGGGCTTGAACCTGTGACCCCTGCCGTGTGAAAGCAGTGCTCTACCACTGAGCTAACCGCCCGCCAAAGCGAGCGCGCAAGTGTAAGCATCTGCTGTCCGCGGTGGCAATGCCGCGAGCTGATACCATCGCGGCCTCCATGACTATTGTTACCCGTTTCGCGCCCAGCCCCACGGGGCTGCTGCACATCGGCGGCGTCCGCACGGCGCTCTTCAGCTGGCTGTATGCCCGTCGCTATGGCGGACGCTTCATCCTGCGGGTGGAAGACACCGACCGGGAGCGCTCCACGCAGGAGGCCGTTCAGGTCATTCTCGATGGCATGCAGTGGCTGGGGCTAGCCCATGATGAGGGTCCGTACTACCAGACCCGTCGCTTCGATCGGTACGCTGAAGTGCTGAAGCAGCTGCTGGCCCAGGGCAAGGCCTACCACTGCTACTGCAGCAAGGAGGATCTGGAGGCAGATGCGCAACGAGCAGCTGGCGCGCAAAGAGAAGCCGCGCTATGACGGACGCTGCCGGCACCGCACCGCCCCGGTTGCCGGCGTTAAGCCCGTGGTGCGGTTCAAGAATCCCCTCGAGGGCGAAGTCGTCGTGGAGGATCTGGTGCACGGCCCGGTGGTATTTCAGAACTCGGAGCTGGATGACCTGATCATCGCGCGCTCCGATGGCACCCCGACTTACAATTTCTGCGTCGTGGTGGATGACAGTGACATGCAGATCACGCATGTCATCCGCGGCGATGATCATCTGAACAACACGCCGCGACAGATCAACATGCTGAGCGCGATCGGCTTCACCCCGCCCGCCTATGCACATGTGGCGATGATCCTCGGGCCGGACGGCGCGAAGCTCTCCAAGCGTCATGGCGCCGTGAGCGTGCTGCACTATCGAGAAGAGGGCTATCTACCCGAGGCGCTACTCAATTACCTGGTGCGGCTGGGCTGGTCGCACGGCGATCAGGAGATCTTCAGTCTCGAGGAGCTGGTACGGCTGTTCGACATTACCGATGTCAACAAGGCGGCCTCGGCATTCAATCCGGAGAAGCTGCAATGGGTGAATCAGCAGCACATGATGCGGGCGCCCCTGCCGTATCTCGCCGGCGTGCTGCGCGAACAACTGCATCGATTGGGGATCGAAAGCCGCGATCAGGCGCTGCTGGAAGGCATCGTCGCCGGACAGCGCGAGCGCTCCAAGACCATGAAGGAGATGGCTGAGAGCAGCCGCTATTTCTTTGGCGCCGACGTTGAGATCGACGAGAAGGCCGGACGCAAACATTTGAGCGGGGACGGCGCGGCCATGCTCGCCCGCTTGCGGGCCGGACTTTCGGCGCTGACCGACTGGTCGGCGGCCGGCGTCCATGGCGTGCTGATGGCCATTGCCACCGAATCGGGCGTGGGATTGGGCAAGGTCGCCCAGCCGCTGCGGGTGGCCCTCACGGGCACCGCGGTGTCGCCCCCGATTGATGCGACGGCGGCCCTCATTGGTCGGGAGCGGGTGCTGGCCCGTCTGGATAGCGCACTAAAATGGCAGCCGCTCTGAGGCCCTAGGGCCGAGAAATTGCTCGGCTATACCGGTCCCCTCTGTGGGCCAAATCCGGTGCTTACCGCAAGATTTCTGGTATTCTGCGCGCCCGTTCGGGTGGGCCGCCTGGTCAGGTCGACCGCAACCCGTAACGTATCTATATCGGGTACGGGGCCATAGCTCAGCTGGGAGAGCGCTTGCATGGCATGCAAGAGGTCGACGGTTCGATCCCGTCTGGCTCCACCATATAAATCAATCGGTTACGTATCTTGCCTAGCGCCGACTTCTGCTTCGGGGGCCAGCAGGGGGGCCAATAGCCCAGTTCTCAGTACCTCGCGGGCATCTATCGGCATTGCAGCGAGCCGCCAACCGTGATCGCTAACGCCGAAGCCATTACGGGCATGCACCGGGCTCTCGATCTCCTTGGACGTGCCAGCGCCGACTGGCGCAACGGCGGTCAGCACGACGCGCCGAATTTACATTGGCCCATTGCTGTCGATCTAGCCCGTCAGGAACTGCGGCACGCCATCGACGCCGTTGAGGCGCCAGCTGACGAGCGCACAGAAGACGCCCGCGCCGGCATGGCTTGGTTCAACCACCTGACGCCCACCCAGCGCCTGCATTGGCTCAGCTGCGCCAGGTCGGCTGTCCCGGCCGATGCGTGGGAAGCGTTCAAGGGCTGGGACGCGTCGGCCTGATGTACGCGCGACACCGCCATATCGTCACTACCGCGGCATTGTTGCTGATCGCTGCCGCATCACGAGGAGAGGGAACAATGTGGACGCTATATAGGATTCTGATGCGCCTCGCGGTCGCTTGGTTGGTTATTGCCGGCTGTGGCGTTGCGATAGCTGCGATCTGCGGGGCCTTCCGCGGAGGTGATTGGACCGTCGTACTTGCCGGGCCCATGATTGTGATCGTGCCGGCATTCCTGGCTGGCGTAGTCGCCTGGATTGTCAAGCCGGTGCAGTGGGCTCAGGACTGAACGGTCCGTCAGTCGCCCGCATCCAGTACTGGCCATCCCGGCTTGCTGTGCAACCGGTTCGCCGCGCTAGCCTCGCCCAATGGGCCCGCGCAAAATCAAACTCACTCCTGGTCCAAAGGACGAGTACGGAAATAGATTTGCCGCCATATCGGTGTGCTCCTGCGGCCACGAGGCGCAGCTGCCGCACGAGTGGGTCAAGCTTGCGGCCAACAATGACTTTGGCCTTCAGAGCCTTAGGTCGCGGCTGCGGTGCACGAAATGCGGCGGTCGGATGCCACGGATCGAGGTGTATCGCGTGGCGGACGGGTAGCATGGGCCATGGCCAAGAAGAAAAAAGCCACGATGGCGGCGCATGATCGGATCGCACTTCATAGAAGCATCACAGAACAGATACCGAGGCTAATCGCGCGGTGCGGACGACTACGCGATCAAGGCCGGATGGATGAAGCGCGGCAACTACTCGCCCGGATCGAGCGATTGACCATAGAGCTGTCGGAACTGGAAAAGTTGTAAAGAGATCCGACGCGTCGCATTTTCGAGGTGACGCACTGTGACACGCGTCACATTACGCACCACGGGTATAACCTGAGCCGCTGCTAGTCTCTTTCCCAAGAGATGCACACGCATCCGGAGGGGAAAGTTATGTCGACTATCGCGCGCCTCGCAGCGCTTGCATGCATCGCTACCATCTTGGCCACATTCGTCTGCCCCAGCAGCATCGCTCGCGCCGAAGTCGTGTATGACTATACCGGCGCCACCATGGCAGGTACCCAGTACGGCCCGGGCGGTCCCGACAATGACTACGAGTACCGCCCGTACCTCATGACTCTATACGGGACGATCGCGCTGTCCGCGCCGCTGGCACCCAATCTTCTGGACGCAGTCGTCGTCCCGGATGAGATGGCATTTAACCTCGGGGCAGGAACGCCATATTATTTCGGGGACCCGAGCCCGGGCGGCGTGGTGGTAACGCCCTTCGAATATGAGTACGAGCCCGCGCAGTATCTCGGAACAGGCAATGCGCCTGACACCTCCATATTGCTGACTTGGTCGCCCATCGAGGTCAGCACGGACACCAACGGCGACATTAGCGGATGGGATCTGAGCTTGTCTTCTCCGCTTGGGGGAAGTTCGCGCACAACGGCAGCCATCACGGATGCGGGAGACTCAGAGTTCGTGCCTGCCCTCACTCCACACGGGACCACCTACTCCGTCAGCAACGACGTGGCTGGCACTTGGACCGAACAGGCGCCCGAGATTGATGCACGCGGTGCAACTGCTGGACTTACGCTCTTGGCAGGCGTGATCGCCTGGCTAGGTGGCCGTAATAAGCCGCGCGCGCCGGCTAAGTTATATTCTGCTACTGAGGCGATGACATGAAGAGAATCTATAGTCTTGCTGTTCTCGCCTGCTTTGCAACGAGCGCTTGCTATGCCGACGACATGACGACGTTCGACCTGGCGGCGTATGTTGGGCCGTTCACGACCATGTACGGCCCCCCCATTCCAATAGAAATGGTCGACTTTGACGGCACGCTAACGTATGACCTCGACACGGGACAACTCGTCTCTTTCGACATCGGCGGGGTTGCCGACTGGCCATCGCCTTACGTGACGGTTGCATTGGCACCAACTTACGGGCAAGCAGGAACGTTCGAATTCATCATTAACTCGGGGCCACTCGGAGATGAAAATCCGCAAAACTACTGGCCGTTTACATTTTCGATAGGCGCTGCGCTGGACAGCGAGACGGTAATACCTGTCACGAACGTTAACTATGTGCAATACGATTCCGGCCCATATAGCTGCGGCTATTGTTTTCCAGCGGATGCACCGCGTGGCGGCACACTAACGCAGGAAGCGCAAGCTCCCGAGATCGACCCCGGTGTGGCTGGCTCCGCACTAACGCTACTGGCCGGAGCCTTGGCAATGGTTCGCGGTAGGAAGCGCTCCGCATAGAATCTGTACGAACGCGCCAGTAATGCATGTAGCGGTCCGCAGCAGCGCTGCCGACTATCAGCGCATGGATATCGACAAGGCCGCCCGGATGACCGTAAGAGCGCGCCCTCGCCAGACTCACGGCGAGTCGCCAGCGCGAACTCCGAAAGCTGATCAAAGAAGTCCGCGCACGCGCAGCGAAGGTGCGAGATCCGAAGGCGAAAATCATGCTCTGAAGATCTCCATGAGGTTTCGGATAAACTCCATTATGGGAACCAGTGGAAGCAAGACTCTCCACGTAATGACGATATACCCGCGTGCGACAATCCAGCGGCATTCCCAGTTCCCGATGCCAGAGCTGATGGCATCGGCGTACTGGATTTGGACATCAAATATAGCCTGTTGAATTCGCTTGGCGTGAAACCTAGGTGTATACAGACGAGCTAGCAGCGCACTGAATCGAGTCAGTGGAAGATCGCGCGCGTTTTCAGCCGGAGGTCCCTGCGGCTGCTCGTCAAGCATTTCCCGTAGACGCGCCAGCTCGGCGCCTACCTCAGCGAATCCGACCCCAGTGCGTGCGACTTGGTAACGGAGGCGCATCAATCGAAGAACGATTCCGATCGTGCCCAACCGGCCGCGCTCACGGTTCGCGTTCAAACGTTCCAGTGTGCGTTTGTCTTGGGCGAGCCGAGCTTTGTTTCGCTCGTGATGTTTGCTCGTCCGGATGATGGCCCTGCGCAATGCTGGGGAACACCGGAGTAGTGGGTCATCGTAGTCCCTTCGGCTGCTCATGCGAATGCCCCTTTGCTCAGCATCATGTCGCCAGCTGCCAGCGCACGCTCTCCGAGAGCATTAAGGCGGTACCGCGGCCGCGGGATTCCCGGATGCTCGCTGTTCTTCGGAACCTTTGATTCGACGAAACCCTTTTGCTGCAGCCGGTCCAAGAACACATAGATAGACCCCTGCTTCAGTTCGCCGTTTGACAGGGTAACGAGTTCCAGACCGTACAAATTGTTTCCATTGTCACGAAGCAGACGCATTACCGTCAGCTCCTTGCGAGAGGGAAATGAACTGCCCATGACGCTCCTTCGGAACTATCCAATCGGATGTCCGCGACCTTACTCTGACAAAACTTAAGAGTCAATCCCGCACCCGCAGCGGTTGCTCCGCCAAAGAAACGAAAACGCCGCCCGAAGGCGGCGCTGTCGTGCAGTGCGGCAAGCGCACGCTCAGTCGTCAGCTGACGGAACCAACTCTATGGTCTGCAGCGCGCCTCGAAGTTCTTCGAGAGCTTCGTGGCACTGGCCTTCGATGTCGCTGTCGCGCTCAGTCATGTCCTGAGCCCTCTCAAGCAGCGCGATAGCCTCTCTGACCGGCAGCGCGGCTTGGTCGAACAACTGCTGTATTGCCGGTGGAATCGGCGTTACGTTGTAGGTGGTCATGGCGCGCTCCCTAAGTAGGCCACCGCGTTTGAGATAGCTCCAAGCAAGAAGTGCTCGCCGAGGAGTTGGCTTGGTTCGTCGCCTTCAATCCACCATGACTTTTCGTCGATGGGATCGGACATCTGCATGAAGAACAGCGCATCGGAGCAGTCCATTGCGGACAGCTTCAGGTTTGGATAGTCCGCCCCATTCGCGGTGGCCGCCAGGGCTTCGATGACTCCCCGGCCCCGCTGGTATCGCAGCTCGTATTCTGGCCTGAAGGGGTTATCGCCCGGGTGTACAGATTTGAGGTAATTGCGGATCGCTGCGGCCGCTGTATTGTCGGTGCTCATGACTGAGGCTCCGGTGCCAGGAACGTGACGCAATCTACCTGGACCATCACGTTTTCGACAATCTCGACTGCACAATCAAGGGTCTCGTGGACTCCCTCCAGCTCATCCGTGTGATCGTCGGTCAGAGCCTCGGAGGTAATCAGCAGACTGAGCATTTTAAGCATGCGGGAAACGCGCGCCAGGTCGTTGGTGGCGGCGCTGCCCCGGTCTACAAGGACCTTGCGGCTGGGTAGCGGGCGCCCTTTCGCCGGGCCGAGCGGCGTAACGTCGTCGGTGCTCATGACTGCACTTTTCCGGCAGCTGCACGCATCGCCTTCTCTATGTTGACGCCATCAAGTGCGTCGGCCAGATTGGCTGTCTCCCGATAAGCGAGAGATACCGCGCAACTAGCGCTGTTTTGGTCAACGAGCCGAAGCACCTCGGTAATCTCCATTGCCCGCATCTGCAAATCCAGCAGATGCCGCTCAGCGAGTGGGGGTAGCGTGACGACGGGCGCGGGCTCAGATGCTACGCGGCCGGGACGACGGACAGACGGGGACGGTTTCGCCTTGCGGCGGGGTACACTTCGCTTAGCCATGATTGCCTCCTTACAGGCGTTGTGGTTAGGCGGCCGTCGGTGTTTGACGCACTGGCGGTCGCCGAATTGAGATTACTTCTTCGCTCTAGATTCCTTCGGCATCTTCCCGTGCTTCTTCAGCAGGTCATCGACAGCCTCACGGAGGAGGACGGCCTTGGGAATGCGAGTCTCGGCTGAGAGCGCGTCCAGCTGGTCAGCCTTGGACGGTTCCAAGTAGATAGGCTGAGCGCGTAACTTTCGGGGAGACATTGCCGTAGTATCTGTGAGTACTCACGGATATGCAAGTCGCAATATCGCGATTGTGCAGCGCAATAGCTGTTTTAAACTAATTGCGGCCGTAATCGGCATACCCTCACGAAACGACTTCCAAATAGGCGCTCGGTCGGTTAACTGTGAACCATGTCAGGTTCACGCTCGGTTGAGCTAGCTCAATATATCCGCAACACGGAGGTCATATGCGATGTGCAGGCGGAACACTGTTAGCGGCATTCGGCATTCGGCATTCTAGCTACGGGTCACGGAATGGCCGAAGATAGCACTTGCGGCGACTGGGGAACCGGTACCAGCGATGACAAGGCATTTATGTACGCCGCGACGCTCAACGACAGCGGCGAATTGTTTGGCGAATACTGTTACTTTTCTACCAAGCAATGTAGTTGGTACCTCATGCTGCATACAGCATGCAACTCAGGTGCGAAATACGTGGTCCTCGCCAATTCAGATTCAAGTGCCGTCCCACTGGGTATGGAATGCCGCGGTAAAACGAAGAACGGTCTTTTCTCGGATAACATCAGCGATTGGAAAAACGTTGGAGTCTAATCTGACGGACTCCATCCACATCGGCTTCGCGATCCCACTTGCCGAGGACAAGTTTACAGTCGTTCGCTTTTCTCTTAATGGCCGTACAGTGTGCCAGACAAGACTAGAACAAACGTTCTTTGGTGCTGCGGGTACGGTGCGTCACGGCACATCCGACCAGCAACTCTGAAGCCGATCATTGGTAGATGAAGAAGCTCTTCTTTGCTCTATTAGGCACCTTGTCGGCGTCCGCAGGGTGGTCGTCGCCAGACGAAGCGATGTACAGATTACAAGAGCGCTGCGGCCAGAGCGCCGAGGCTTGGTACAAGCGCACTTTTCGCGATGTGGAAAATACAAAAGATGGGCAGGCGCTGCATAGCTTTCGCAACCACTACAACGCCAAGCTAAATAAATGTTTCGTGATTACTTTCACTACCTTCGTTAACTATAAATTGAAGCCGCCCTCCTCGTCCGTAGCGGAAGCGTTGACCGACTTAAACGAGAACAACTCCATTGGCGACATTTTTGAAGGTAGCGGTCGCGTCTATACATGTACTTTGAATGAACGCAATTGTTCCTCTCGTTCCGAGTGGGAGCAGTGGATAAAGCCTTTTCTAACTGAATGATTGTTTGCTAGCGACTCACAACGATAGCCGGCAAGCTTGCAGCGGCCATGGCTCAATCCGCAAAGGAGCCTCTGCCAATCGGCAGAAGCTCCGCCGCAAACCCTTTTGATAAAGGGGTTCCAGAGTACACGCCTGCGGCGCCAGCGAGGTTGGCGCGAGCGAGGTCGGCGTCAGCGAGGTCGGAAACAACAAGGAAGTGCGAACTTCAGGAGAACATTAATGAGCGTTGTAGGTCGCAGCCACACCGTCAAAGTCTGGTTGACGGATTGCAATGTCGACGTGTATTAGAAATCAAAGTCTGTGTGGCCGTTCGAAATCTTTAGGATCAGGCGGCACATCCGAGTAGTCCTCTCGACCGTGGAGCTGGTAGGCCCACCATTGCGGCGCCCTGAAGTCGCCCGAGTAATGGCGGTGCAGCTGATAGCTCCACCAGGGGCAGATATCCGGCCAGGCCTTCTCGCACTTCGGGTCCCGCTCCTCGGACTTGTGGCAGGTGCAGTCCTTGCGATGGGTAACGGCGTGCTTGAAATGTTCGGGTGTCAATACGGCCATAGGGGTCTCCTTCACACTGCGGAATCGTTCGGATATGAAAGCGGCCCATACATCCCTGCATTCGGGGGGTTGCGCGTATAGCGCCAGTACTCGGAACCTGAGGGACAGAAAAACACACGCCCTTCGACATCGCCCGTCTGGCGCACCAGGCCGTCATGTACGCAGCAAATTGAGTGCTGAGCGTCCCGCGCCTCTTGGGGCGTGATTGGCGGTATCGCGAGCGAGCTGCAGCGATATGGGTTCGGGTGTTCAAGCGGATCGGACCTGGCTTCGGCGGCTTTGCCACCTGTGATCTCGCTAGGCTTCATACGACAGACCTCTGCTGTGTCTTGTGCCACTCAGGGAAAAGCTGATCGAGCGGGGCCATGAACTGGCGTTCATTCTCCTCTCTACCGCGCACTGCGCTGCCAAACACCTTGGTTGCGACGTACTGAAGGGCGTCATGAATGTGGCTGAATTCGTTCTTTTCGGGCTCGTCATGATACCGCTCGGCACTGCCTGAGATCTTGACCCGCCGATACTGGTAGCGGCCGGCGAAGCCCTTGCGCAGCATCGTGCAGCGCGGACTGATCTGGAACTGAGGCTTTCCCTCGCGCAGCGTGTTCAGAGGCTTGCGCACCGACTCCAAGCGAATAGTGACGTTCTGCTCGCCCGGCTCAATCCTGATGCCTTTGCCGGCAAGGATGTCGTAACAGGTCTTCTCGTCCTTGTCGGCAGTCATGGCGCTGCGCTGGTTGCCCGCTGGGTCACCGTAGTCCTCGAAGTGGAACGCCGGCCAGCGCTCGCTACAGAGCCTCAGGACGGCATCCGCGAAAGTACTGATCCCGATGTCGTCTCCGCAAAGCTCCTCAAATACGATCCAGCGCCCATCAGGCAGCACCTGAGTGAAGACGCACGCCGGCGTCAGTCCGAAATCCCAGCCGCGCTTGATAATGATGCCAGGCACCGGCTCGACCTCGGCGCAGTGCATCGCATCGTTGTAATCGGGGTAAACCGGCTTACCGTCCTTCACATATCCGTAGAGCCCGTCTACGTAAACCCTGATGTAGTCAGAGTCCGCGCCCTTCATCTGGTTCTCGTAGTAATTGGGCGGCAGGTTTCCGAGATTCTCAGCCTCTGGTGATCGCCCGCTCGGCTGCTTGAATATCGCCACGTTGTCAGGTGAATTCACCTCAAACAGACGATAGAACCATGAGTCATCGTCTGGCGGATTCGTATCCATGATGATTCCAGGGTCAACGCAGCCACCATCGCGAACCGCGGGGTAACGGCCCACACGCCCCTGCAGCGCCTTGATCACGGCCCAAGGGATCTCACGAGCCTCATTAATCCACCCACTCGTTAATTCGAGCGATAGGAGGTTTGAAACGTGCTCGGGGCGATCCAGGGCGCGAAACAGAATCTCCGAATCTACTGTTGTGCCGTCTTCAATGGGCATGCGAAGAAAGTAGTTGTGATCCGACTTGGCATAGGAGCCGAATTGCCCATCTGGCAGCCAATCCAGCCAGGTCCGTATTGACGTGTCCTGCAACTGCCGGTACGTGTTTCTCACCACGGCAAAGCGGGACCGGCGCACGCCGTCTCGGGCCGGCTGCTTCGCTGCCAGCTTCACGAGTTCCATTACGCACCCGGATGACTTCCCCGACCCAAAGGGGCCCATCAAACCGCGGATAAACTTCCGCGACTGACTGAAGCGCGCGATTGTGGGTACGGGCGCGTAGTCGTATTCGATGTCAGGCATTGTCAGCCGGCGCGTTCTTGATGATCAGCCGCGTGGCGACCGTCAGCTCTCCACCAAGGGTCGTTTCTGTTCGGGCGAGCTTGGGCCTTACGAACTCGGCGTACTTGACGACGATCTCCAGCGCACGAGCTGGATCATCTGCAGCCACCTCATCCAGCCATTGCTGCATGCGGTCGGCGCAGCCCTCCACGAGCATGAGGAAGGCATCGCGCATCTGTCCGGTGATCTTGTTGGGGGTGCCTTTCGGACGTCCCTTGCCAGCATTGGGGGGCTTTCTGTTCTTCGTCGGTTCTGTCATGGCCCGTTACCAAAGCCGGGGCTTCCAGGCATCTGAGTCGTTCCGCCCGGCATCGGCGCAGCTCCCATCGGGCGATAGCCTTTCGAGGGCGCAAGGCGAGTAAGGCCTGCGCCAGGTGCAAGGGCCTGTTGGGCTCGCCTGGCAGTGCTCAACTGCTGCAAGGCACCGCGACCGATGGTGCCGACGGGCAGGCCATGGAAAGCCATATTCACACCGTGCTCGATCGCCCCACCGCCGTACTTGGTGATATTGGCAACCGTGGAATTGCTGTTGTTCACAAAGGAGCCGCGCGGCTGGCTCTGCGTGTATCGGGCCACATCGCCCAGGTTCTGGAGCGTCTCGGCGGTTTGAGGGTCGACCAGCGAACTGAGCTTCGGAGAAAGGTTCTGCAATGCCTTGTTAAAGCCAGCTTGCGCGAAGTTGCCTGAGCCGTTGGCCGAGATCTGGGCAGCATCGCGCAAGTGATCGAGCGTCGCCACACTCAGCGTCTGCAGCGCCGAGGGGTTGTCGGCCAGGTTCTGCCGCATGGTCGCCAGATCGTTCCGAGCGCCACCAATGACGTATCGCCCGATATAGCGGTCCGGTGTCACCGTCGCATTGACGGCGGCATTGTACGCGGGATCAGCCGCCAGGGCCTGGAACTGCGTCTGCGCTGCGTTTCGAGCCTGGTCCGCTAGTGGCTTGAGGCGGGCGGCGCCTGCGGCGAGCGGCAGCTGCTCCATGGCATTGCGAATGACGCCGGCTGCGGCCACCTGGTTCGGGTCTTGGGATGAGCGTTGAATACGGGCGAGATTGGTCCGTAACGCCTCGAAGTTCTCGAAGGTCATATTGTCGTTGTCAGCCAATCGGCCGAGCGTGGCCATAACCGGCTTGGGTGCATGGTCGAATAGCAGGTTCTGATGCAGCTGCGCGGTCGCATTGCTGAATAACTGCGGCGCATCGACCGGGAACTGACCACCGTTCGCATCCCTCAGCGCCTGATACTTGGCATTGATGGCAGCCTGGGCCGCGTCGTTCTTCTCGTTGTAGGCATCGATTAGGGTGTCGGCGTGCGCTGTCGGATTGGTCGAGAACACCTCGGGCCCAGCGCTGTCACGCAGCGACTGCAGGTTGTCGATGAGCTGCTGATTCTGCGAGTTTAAGCGCGTGGCTATCGCTGGCTCTTTACCGCGAAGGTTCATCTCCTCAGAGATGAGCACCGGGTCTTGCGAGGCCTGCCCCTCGGTGAGCTGCATGGGGACGGGCAACGTATCGGCCTGTACGTGACGCTGCAGAATGTCGGGATTGATCGCGCCGCCACCCTTCTGGGCGGCTGATGCTACGGCCTGTCGAAGGCCAGGACTCACGTCAGCAAGCGAGGGAGCTGCGGCGGCAGCACTGATGGACTGCGGAGATGCCATCGCTGCGCTGCCTAGGCCGTCCTGCAGGCCGCTGATGGGTACTGGTGTCCTTGCAGTCGATACGCCGTAACGGGCGCCCAGGGCCATGGGAAGAGCTTGTAGACCGGTATTCACCGCGGCCCCGAATGCGGGCGAGCCTGTGGCCTGCGCTACCTTGCCGCCGACCCAGTTGGCCCCTTGTGCAGGAAGACTCAACGCGCCGGATAGGCCCTGAGCGCCTGGGCTGGTTGGCCGGTACGTCAACGCCGATTGGACCTTGTTCACAACGTCCGCGGGGTCCGCCGAGGTAAGGCCGAGCCCTCGTGCTGCTGCCGTATCGAGGCCCGCAATGCCTGCCAAGGGGGTGGCAATGGCTCCTGTGGCAGCCTGCGCAGCCACCTGTGGAAGGGCCTTCAGTCCCGCTAAGGGCGACAGGAACGGCGCTGCAACGCTGCGAAAGGCAGTGCCAAACGATAGAGGCGGTGCAGGCGGCGTGTTGCTGCTCGAGGAGGCTTGCGCGTCAGCGCCCGGTATCGTGCCCGCGGTATGCGCGGCGGTCACCTGCTGGAGTACATCCGAGGGGTCAACGTCGTCTGGTCCCTGAATCGTATACGCAGACCCATCGGGTGCTTTGATCTGATAGGTAGCAGTACCCATTAGTTACTGCGTCCTCGTAATCGTGAAGCCCGAAAGGTTCGTGCTTTGCCCGACGCCCATCGGCCCGGTCTTTGCTGAACCGCCGAGCTGCGACTGCGCGGCGGGAGATAGCATGTCATTAAAGTCGTTCAGGCCGGTCGAAGTCTGGTATTGCCGCCTGAGACCGGAAAGCTGGCCGCCCATTAAGCCCTTATATTTTGCAACGACGCCTTGCAATGAACCCTGAGGGCTAGCTGTCGCGAAGCCTTGCTTGATCGCATCGCGATCGCCTTCGGCGCCTGCCCCGCCAATCACGGCCTTTGCGACCTCATCACCAACCAGCTCTTTCATTGCATCAAATGATGGAACCGTCGCGCTCCCAAACTGCTGCGCCAGATAGTTCATCGCGCTGTTGTAGGCCTTGAAGTTCTTGTTATTGAGCGCAGTGCCCGCCGTTAACAGTTGATTCAGGTGGTCTGTGGCTACTGACAGCGAGCGCACCGTGTCACCCTGGGCGCCGGTTGCAAAGTCCTCGCGGGCCTTCTGCTTCACGTCGTACTGCGTCGCGTCGTACTGCGGATTGGTCTTGTAGACCTGCGCCATGGTCGTCTGACCTTGCGCCGTGCGCAGTGCCTGGCCAGTCAGTGGCGGCGCCTTATAGGCGGCGATTGCCGCAACGCTCGGGCCAATGGCGGCCTGGTTGACATAGGTTCCAACATCGTATGGCGCCAAGCCTCGCGCGATCCCCTGTGCTTTGGGAAGCAGGCGCACACTGCCGTCCGGCATGACAAATTGCGCGGTTTCTTGCTGAGGAGCGCCCGCCGTGACTTTGCCAGTCACAGGGTCGGTTTGAATTGTGCCGCCTAGTCCGATTGGGGTGCTCTTCAGCGGCACATTCGGCGCGACGGTGGCTTCCGACAAGGCGCCGGCCAAGTTATTGCGCGCAAAAGTAAACGCGGTGCGCACGTTTTGATCGTTGAAATCTTTCTGCGGGTCCATGCCCAACTGCGGGGCAATCCGCTGCCAAGCGGCACTTAGCTGTGGCGAGGCCTGCACGTACTTCGTGGGGCTATCAGACTTCGCGATCGTGTCGAGCTGCGCAATCGCAGGCGCGTACTTCTGCTGCGCAATCTGCAATTGCTGTTCGCGAATCTTCCCAGCCGTCGCGATTGGGTCACCACCGCGCAGCACCGACAGTGTCTGCAAGGTATTGGGGTTGAAGCCGCTAACGGGTACGCCGGCAATCTGCGATGCGGTAGGGGGCGTAAGCCAGTTAGGCGCTGCTGTCGCACTACGCACGCGTTGCATGGGATTAAAACCGGCCGGGAACTGACCTGAGCCGCTTGGCGGAAGGATCTGCTGGCGCTGCACGGGGGCGCCAGGCGGTGCGGCAGACGATGCCTGAACCAAAGCGGCACCAGGAGGCGCAGCACTCGGCGCGTTCAGCGGCGCAGCGCCCGGTGGGGCGGCATTACCAGCCTGGAGGGCCTGAAGGACCGGAGAGAGCCCGCCGGTCGGTGCTGCCGCCGACCCGCCGGGGGCAACGGGCGTGCCGTTCGGGGTTTGGGTCTGCTGTGAAGGATCCTGCGACGAACCAGAGTCTGAGCTGTCATCGATCGGTAGTCCCGTTCCCTGCCCGGCAGCGTTGGGATTGGAGAGCATTTGCAACATTGCCAGCTGATTGCGCAAGGCAACCGAGTTGGCAACCATGTCCTGACGGGCCTTTGCCTGCGCTAGTGCCGTGTTCTGACTTTGCAGCATGCTGTTGCCTAGCACCTGGCCGAATCTCGGGCGCACAGGAGATGGGCCCGAATTGGCAAGCAGCGACATGCCGAGGTTCGCCAGGCCGCCGAACTGCGTGCCCACCTGGGACGGCGAGCCTTGTGAAGGGCCGGCCTGCATGTATGCGGCGAGCAGCTGTTGAATTTGATCCGCGGGGATGCCCATGATGTCTTAGTTTTTCCTTATGTGCGGGCCCGCGACTTTTACTTCGGCGGCTGCCTGTGCGATTGCGATGTCCTCTGAGCTGCATACCTGCTGCGCTACCTGCGCTGTGACCTCGGCTAGCACTTCGTTCACGTGCCACCACACGCCAGCCTGTAGGTGCGCAATGATTGTTTGGCACTGGGCTGGAGTCAGCTTCAGGGTAAGTTCGGTTTTCTCTTCGTTCTTATTGTCGTTCATGTGTCAGATGTACGGTCAATTGACCACAAAGTTCCCGAGTGTCGGAGCCCAGTAGTAAATGGTCGAGCAATCAGGGGTGACAGGACCGCCAGTCTTGCCGACGTAGGATCCACTGGTTCCGTTGGGCACTGCGATAGCACCACCGCTGGTGTAGCCGGAATGGGTGCATGTAGCACCGCCCGCATCCTTGAATCCAAGCGCCAGGACTATCGCAAGAGAGCCACCTGAATAGCTAAATATGCCTTGGGAGTTTCCGGCGCTCGGAACAGTTCCATCTTCGGTCGCCATCGCATTCGGGGTGCTTCGGACCGTGAAGGCAATAGGCGTGGTGCCCGCCGTCGGGTTGGTCCCATAACTGTTATCCGAGGCGACTGCCCAGATCATTCCTGGAACTTGCGCCCCGCTGAACGAGATGTTTCCGGACTGGATCGTGTTGGTGCCTGGACTACCTACGCTATCGTTAGCACCAACGTACGTCGATAGCCCTGAATATTCGTCAACCACTCCGTTATACGGAGCAGCACCATCGTTAATGGTTACGGAAGTTGAGCCTCCCTTGGCGCTCAAAACATAGTACGAATAGATTGTGAACGCGCCGGCGTAGGACGTAGATCTCCCTGAGACGACCGTATCCCCTTGGCTTGTGGTTACAGTTGGTGTCAGTCCGCTGCTGTTGTCCTGGAACGCAACCATCAACGTGTGGCCGGCGGTCACCGTAATCGCCGGAACTACAATCGTTGTGCCACCGCTGCCTGCGGCGTGCGTCGAGCTCTGCACATACGCATGCGCAGCAAACGCCGCATGCGCACAGAGCGCCAGAAACAGGAGGAGATATTTCGCCCACTTCAAGGGAGCCATTTCGGCGAAGCGAATTCTATTTTGAATCTTCAAGCTACATTCCTTACTGTGCAAAGGCGTTTAAGTTCATCGGCGGGCACCAGGCGACGACCTCTAAGTTTGATCGTGCGCAAAATTCCCGCTTCCATTAGGGCGTAAAGACTGCGGCGCGAAATGCCCAGCGACGCAGCCACTTCATCGACCCTGTAAGACATGCGAGGCAGAGGCGATTCTGTTCGTGTATCCATGGGCTCAACTATGCATTTCTGCTGACGGCTGGTCACGCACTTCGATGGCCAAGTTTTGTGTGGCCGTGTCCACGTCACGCACTACCGTGGGTCTATTTTTGTGACTCCGCATATGGCGCCGCACTGTGCGCATCGAAACATGCACATCAGCTCCACTGCGCTCCAAAGCGCGTACGACCCTCTTGGCGGTCATCGGCTTTAAGCCTTTGTGAGCATCGAGCACCGCTGCGATCTGCCCATGGAGTCGGTCGTAAGAGGCTCGTGCAGCTTTTCGGCGTGAAGCGCGTGCAGCCTCAAGGGCAGCGAGGCGCTCGGGCAGGTTTGCTGCGATGAGCGCCTCTACGGCCGCCAGCTGCGTGATACTGAGCAGCGGCATCTCAGGCAGCCTCGGGCGGCAGATCGTCGTCGCTAGGTGCCTCGCAGCCAAGGTGCGCACGAAGGCGGCGCACTGTTGAGGTCGACATGGCGCCGATCTCCACCTTGATTGCATCGTCCGTCAGGCCTTGAGCAGCCAAGGCACGCACCGCACTCGGCAAGGCGTCTCGAGGTACGCTTAGCGTCCGTTCCATCGGCATTTCGTGGCCAACATCGTCCAATGCCTCCTGCAAACTTCTATATTTCTTCACCGGCTGCGGTGCTGCGGGTCTGGAATTAGCCGACCGGCGGGCGCTCTGCTCCTCGCGCAGGGCTTGGTTGAATTCGGCCACGTCGCCAGAGACTTGCGGCGAGGCGGGGGGACTCGGGCGAACACGTCGTAGTAAAACCATGGGGGATCTCCTTCAGGGGTTAAGCGCCACTAGCGGCGCGATTTGCGAATCAGTGAAAGTCTGGGTGATGCGTTCGCGCGTGCGGCACAGCCACCAGTGAGCTAGAAGCAGAGCCTCGGCGCGACCGTCATGCTTAGCCAGGTGAAGCTCCGCGTCCGGGTACAGCAGCCGCGCCTTGTCTAGCGACGCGCGCTTGTCGCTGGAAAGGCCGAGCGCCTTTTTCCAAGTAGCCGCGGTCACCAGTTCGATCGGTAGGTGGAGGGCCTGCAGCACGCTGAGGATTGAACCGAAGCCCACGCCAAACGTGAAACTCGATGCAACGCCTTGCCCGGGCATGCTCGAGGTACGTTCAACGACTGCTCGCGCCGGTCGGCCTTGCAATGTCTGGATCAGCAGCGATTGCAGCCGGCCGCCGTCGATCCAGGCAAGCCGGCCATCGCGGATCACGGGAAGGTCGGCCAGGCATCCAAGCTCGCCAGTAGAACTTAGTACAGCGAGTGCGCCACTCAGACCGGGGTCGATACCGATAATCATGTCCTGGTGCTCCACGTCGGTCGCTGCTGATCACAGAACCAATTGGTCGAGCAATTGCTTAACCAATTGGTACGCGCTGGGCACCTTGGTTCTCCGTCGCTTTCGCCTTTGGTTGAAAGGACTTGCGTCCTTGGTCCGTCGTCAAATGACGTAAGTGCTTGAAGAAGGCGGAAACGGTTCAGGAAGTGTTTGCTCGTAACGGTCTCGTAACGCCGTAGCGTTAAAAGCCCGATGCGTTCGATTGCGAAGAGTCGCGAACCCTCGCGAGGAGTCGCGGATGCGCGCACCTGCCTTAACCGGTGCAAGCACCTGCCTAGACCAGTGCTAGCACGGTGCTGGTATGGTGCTCGCGGCGGTGAAGGGGCTTCAAGGGGCCTTACGAGCCCCTTCTGATTTCGGAACCCGGGACGCGCCCATATGCTAGAGCACATGAGCACGGAGCCCGGGCCAGTAGACAGGCGTAAGTCAGTCAGAACGCCATCCGACCCAACTGTTCTCCAGGGACGGAATACTTTGCCAAAAACCGATTTTGCCGCCGATGCTGAAAGCCTACGGATTCCGGCACTAGGAGCAGAAAATACCGGATTTATAGGTAGGTACAGGTACGGGTATAGGATCAGGTTCAGGTATAACTTCTTCAGCTCGGTTTGATGCCGATCAGCTCGTCGATGACGCTGTACTGCAAACCGTCGGGAATTGGTCTTTGATCTGCGCCGTGTGTGACCGTGCGCACCTTGGCCAAGATCACGTGCCGGCCAAACTCCGACATGCCAATCCGATCCAGCCGAGATGGCAGCCGAAATAGCCGTCCGTACTCGCGTACGAAGTTGCACCCCCAGCCTGCCTTGAACCGCCCATTGCGAGCGGGACGGCCGATCAGTCGCCTGACGTTGTAGAATCGGGCCAGCTTCACCGTATTGAAGTACGGCCCCATCGTGACGACGGTGAACCAGCACGCCAGCTTCGGAGCGCGCCCGAACATCACGCAAGTCGCGTGGTAGTCGAAACGCAGTTCGTACGTACCAGCCTCGATGAGGGCGGGCTTCTCTCCATCGAGCTCCGCAAAGACTTCCGCAGATTGTGGTGCGGCCATTCATGCGGCACTCCGTGGAGTAGCCGGCAGCAAATGCCGTAGAGCCGGGAACTGGGCTAAGCAGCGACTGCAATAAGCCTGCGAACTCTTTGTACCGCAGGCCGCGCATTTAGGTGTGCGCACGATGGATTTGTTGTAGAATTTCATTGTTGAGTTTTCCAGGCCGGTTCCCTTCGCGAGAGGGTCCGGCCTTTTCATTTGCCGGTCCGGCCGATTGAATGTTGGTGGTTAGGCGGCCTGCGCTGAGACACCTGGCCGGCGTCGTTGACAGAACTTGCCGTCGAGCACTTCGGCTTTCCAGCGCTCGTATGTGCTGCGCAGCCAGAAGTTGCGACCGTTCAGGTTGCCGTCGGGAGCAGGGAAGCGCCCCTTCGCAATCCACTGACGTAAGCACCTATCGCCGACGCCTTCCGTCGCGCAAATCTGCGTGGTGCGGATCTTGTCGGTGGGGGAAGCTGGGTTCGGGGTCATCGTCACTCCTACTGTCCGGCACAATCCGGACCTTGTAGGAGTAGCGTGCCTTAGCAGCACCGCAAAAAAGCGACACGACATGTCCTCGATGTGGACATTACGTGTCGTCTTGAATTATCAGTCCTTGCGGGCTTTCGCGACGTACCGTTCAGCAGTGCGTTTGTCTAGCTGGATATTGGCGCCGCACTTAACCCTTAGACAGGTGGCAATGCTCAGTAGCAGTTGCGCGTCGGCGATGTTGAGCTGTCGATAGAGCGCATATGCGAGGCCCTGCAAAGCAGGGACCTTCGCCGCCTTCGGTATCGGGCGCATCAGTTCAGTTTTCGCCTCGGCCAACAGCGAGCCAAGCATTTCAATCTTGTCGTCCGCCAAGGTAATCGTGTTGTCGACTATGAAGGCTTCCACCCGACCAATGGCGTCCCACGCGCCTGTACGGCGCTTGTCCATTCGGGCCTTCGAGTTCCTCCCATTTTCTTGGCTCGCCATCGCGATGCTCATGTAGCGCAGAAGCAGAAGCAGCATCACCAGCCGGAATTCGCTGCCAATCTGATCGCCTGGCGCCGCTTTCAGCACGGTCGGTAATTCGCGCCGAAGCCATCGATAGATTGGATGGAGTTCTAGAGCCGTCTGCGCGGCACTTGCGTTCTTGAACTGATTTGATGGCACCAACGAATCGATGAGGCTTCTGGCTGGAGCCTCGCTGAGCCGTAGCGCGTCTTTGCAGAGCTGATCCAGGCTGCGGATATCCGAGCGCTTCCACGGGCCAATCTTTTCATTCATGGCCAGCTGCCTGGTTGGTCAGGTTACCGTGACCATCAATGATTGTCCTAAGGCACGAGCCCCACGTATCGAGCGCCGCGCGCTTCTCAGCCGCGTAATCGTGCCGGTCGTACACTTCTGCGATATCACCCGTGCTGTGGTTCAAGACCTTCTCCACGTGTAGCCGCGGCACCTTCAGTTTGGTCATCATGCTGGCGGCCGTGCGGCGCAGATCGTGTGGCGTGAAGTGTGGAATGCCGAAGTGATCAGCGTTCTGCCGCACAGCCCGACTCAGGACCCCAGCGGAGTAAGGACCGCTGCGTTTTTTGCTCGCATGCGCCGGCAATACGTAGGGCCCACTCCCGGACAGCGCCTTGAGCTGCGTTAGCAGATCGATCGCCAGCTGTGACAGCGGCACCGTGTGTGGCTCAGGGCTGCTGCGTCTGGCGTGGCTAGTCTTGAGCAGCTCCACAGGGATGGTCCACAGCTTTCCGTTGAGGTCGAAGTGCGCCCACTGGGCGAGCGTCAACTCACCACGCCTCTGCCCTGTTACGAGCAGGAGCTTTAGAGCCAGCTTCGTCGGCTCAGCCATGTCGGCAGTCTCTAGCTGCGTCCAGAAGGTCTTGACCTCGTCGGCGGTAAGTACGCGCTCCCTAGGCCGCTCCTCGCCCCCTGGCCGCTCTATGCCAGCCATAGGGCTACCCGGGATCAGATCCTTCGCCGCCGCCCACTTGAACATCTGATCGAGCAGGGCGTGATTGCGGTTGGCGGTGACCGGCGAACCGCGATCTACGATGCTGTCCAGGAAGGCGATGATCTGTCGCTTCGTAAGCTCGTGAGCGTTCACCTTGCCCAGTTGGGAGACGAAGGTCGGCACGTTGCGCTTGCCTCGGCGCCTTCGGGCGGGAGTCGGGCCGCTGGAATAGCCGAGGAGGGCAGCCGCAGCATCCGGGCGCTTGCGGGCCTTGGTCTTCGTGCGGTCGTCCCGGACCCAGCCACTGGAATTGTCCCAGCGCTCGCCCCGGAGCTTGCGGTGAACGAACTGCTCTACTAGGTCAGCGACTGATCCGGCGCCAATGCGCTCAGCTCGAGTCCGCTCCGCAGCGACCAGGCGCTTCTGACGCTCCTCGATTGGATCGAGGTCCCTGGCGAGTTCGCGGTGCGCTTGGTGGTGCGCGTCATGGGCGTCCGCCAAGTAAAGACCGCCGTCGCCGTAATCGCCCAAAACCATCCAATATCGCTTGCCTCCGCGGGAGAACCGAAGCCTGAACGTCACGGTACCGGAAGGGTGGACGCGCACCACCAGACCCTGCCGGCCGTCTACGTTGATATCGAATCGGTCAGCGCGAGGCTTGACGCTCCGCAGCCACGTGTCGGTAACCCTCATGAGCTGGGACCGGAGAAAAGCGCGGGGGGCCATGCGGGGGGCCAGAAATGGCGTTCTTGTGAGTTCCTAGCACTGCCTGCGCGTTCCGGGCTACAATGCGCAATAAGCGGCGATTTAAGGCTTTCCACGTGATCCATATGCTAGGAATACACCGGAATCAACAGGAATGCAATATTAGCATGGCATGCAAGAGGTCGACGGTTCGATCCCGTCTGGCTCCACCATATAAATCAATCAGTTAAGAATCCGTGGACCCCAATACAGAGCGGTCCGTTCGGGGCAACAATAGAGTGCTTTTCCAAGACCGTAGCTGCGGCGCTCCCGAATGAGCGCAAGCGCAGAGGCTCTACCCGATCTCCTCGACCGTGCGGGCCGACGGCGCAATGGTAGCCAGTAGGACGCATCGAGGCTCCATGCTGAGTTCAAGCACTTCATGCTCACCCGAAGGCTGCACTGTCGGCCCACGATCCGCTGCCCCGACCGATGCTTGGGAAGCCTTTACCGCGGCAAGCACCGCGATGATGGGGTGCCCGACACGGTCATATGCGACAGCGTCGCAGCGACTCGTGATGCTGCGATGCTAAACAGCATACGGCAGAGACGGATACAAGGATTGGGTTGTACGAGTTCTGGTAAGAAGAAAAACCGCCGACGCCAGTGCCTGACAGGAACGCGCTTTATATCAGCATCACCGAAGAGTTCCATGATTGCCGTTGCGCGAGGGTGCGCTACGAGGAAGGATGGCTGAGGCGCAACAACTACTGAAGCACGTCGAGCGCTAACGAAAGACCTGACGCAATTCGAACTTGTAAAGATATCCGACGCACCGTCATGCGACCGAGCATCATCTACTGCACTGAACTGGGGAGATTCAGGAAAGCCGCGATACAAGAGTTGAAGACCAGACGGTCACGGTGTTTAATCGAGCCAGTAGATTGTTACACTTAAATAAGCTCGGAAAATGTCTCCGCGTGCCCGAGCCAGCGGTCCCTTCCATTTTCTGGAGATCCCAAGGATGAACGATCTGCGGCTGAATCTAATGCGGCTCGCCATTGTGGCCGTCGCTGTGGCATTTGGTACGGACGCACACGCCGATTACAGTTGGGGCATTTCGACCCCTGGGCCTTACTCCACCAACTACAGCGCGACGGGAGACCCAACCACCCTGACTGCCGGACAAACGCTGAATATTTTAAGCAATACCGGCGATGCCTATCTGAATGTGGCGCTGGTGAATAACGGCGGCACCATCAACAATCAGGGCATCTTCTCGTTCCAATCGCCTGCGGATTCGTTGACAAACTCCGCCGGCAATCTGGTGTTTGCGGCCAACTCCGGTACTTACGGGTACGGTTGTCCGGTGAGTGGAGCCGGGTGCTCGACGCTGAGCAATGCTGGAACGATGGAAGTTGCGGGTAGCGGCGTATCGACCGCCTACACGCAGTTCAATAACACCGGCACCCTACTCTTCGACCTGACTAGCGCTTCCAACTATGGCTCCATTGGTTTGGGAGGTTCGAACAATAATCTTGGCGGCCTGTTCTCCGTCAACTTGGAGGGCGGCTTCACTCCCACCTTGGGAGAGAGTTTCGATGTGTTGACGGCCGGCGGTTACAACGGAGCCTTCGGCAATACCAGTTTCACGGCCGACGGCGCCACTTTCACTGCATTCTACTCGGCCCAAAGCGTCGAGCTGACGGTGAGCTCGCTTGCCGGTCCCGCGCCAGCCCCCGAAATAGACCTAGCCAGTACGTTCAGTGGTCTGACGCTGCTCTTAGGCGCCCTCGCCGTGATGGGCAGTCGTAGGAAAGAGGGGACCTGAAGATCTCTGCCGCGCCATGGGCTTGTCCGAGGACAAGCTGACGGCGCGCTTCCGCGTGGCTGCAGTCACCAGTTCGATTGCTAGATACGTGCCTCCAGCACCCTCAAGATTGACCCGAACGATACGCCAAAGGTGGACGACGATGCGATCCTCTCGCGCGACATGCGCTGACCCGTTCCACCACTAATACAACCAAATGGTTAGGGAAACTCTGATTTACCCATAATGTCTTATCATGCGTTCACGGTCATGTGGATATGGCGATGAAGCAAACGACATTGACGGGCTTTGAGAAGTACGGGAAGACGACGCGACGGGCGCAGTTCCTGGCGGACATGGACAAGATCATTCCATGGACGGAGCTTGCTGCGGCCGTGCAGTCGGCTTACCCAAAGGTCAGCGAGAGCGGCGGCCGACCGCCAATTCCTCTGGAGCGGATGTTGCGGATCTACTTCCTGCAGCTGTGGTTCAACCTGTCGGATCCGGCCGTGGAAGAAGCACTTTACGACTCGGTGGCGATGCGCGCCTTTGTCGGCATCGACCTGGGGGTCGAAGGCGCCCCCGATGAAACGACGGTGTGCAAGTTTCGGCACCTGCTGGAGCGTCACAAGCTCGGCAAGGTGTTGCTGACGGCGGTGAACGATCACTTGCGCCGGGGAGGCATCAAGATCGCCAAGGGCACGATCGTGGATGCGACGATCATCGGTGCGCCGAGTTCGACGAAGAACCAGGACGGCAAGCGGGACCCGGAGATGCATCAGACGGCGAAGGGCCAACAGTGGTTTTTCGGGATGAAGGCGCACGTCGGCGTCGACAGCGCGACAAAGATCATCCACACGGTACTTGCATCGGCGGCCAACGTGCATGATCGGGACGCGCTGCCGCACCTGCTGCATGGCAATGAGACGCGGGTCTGGGGTGACCGCGGATACCAAGGCCAAAGCGCCGTCATCCACAAGCGCTCGCCGCAGGCCAAGGACTTCACGAACAAACGATATCGCTTTAAGGGCTGGATCGACGAGATCGAGAAGGCGAAGAACCGCAACAAGTCGCGCGTACGCGCCAAGGTCGAGCATGTGTTCGGTGTGATCAAGAACATCTTCGGCTTCCGCAAGGCGCGCTACCGGGGCCTGGCCAAAAACCTGCATCGGCTGGAAGTCACTGCGGCGCTCACCAATCTGTACATGGTCCGAAGGCAACTGCTCAGAACGTAGGAGACGTGTCGGTGAAACTCGGGAAATGCCGGATATCGAAGCCAAAAAACGGCGACTCGAAGCGGGACAGCCGCCTGTTCCGCCAAATCGACGCCAATCCTTTCCCTTCGCGCGTTCTCATGACCAGTTCTTCAGACCTTCCTTAGCTATTCGCTACGGTTTGTACAACGTATCCCGTAGCGGTAATCAATCGAGACCGTATTGACCAGTAGCATCGAACCCACCGAGGTGGTCCTGGCCAAGCCGAAAATGCAGCGGCGGCACATCATCGCCGTAACCGTCGGCAATGCCCTCGAGTTCTACGATTTCGTGACCTACGCGTTCTTCTCGATCCAAATTGGCCACGCGTTTTTTCCTGCACGGACCGCCTATGGCAGTTTGATGCTGTCATTGGCGACTTTCGGTGCCGGGTTCGTGACCCGCCCTCTGGGTGCCTTCGTGATTGGCAACTATGCCGATCGCGCCGGGCGACGGTCAGCCATGATGTTGTGTTTCGTACTCATGGGCTGCGCGATTGTCGGCATGGCCGTGATTCCCGGGTACGCCATGATCGGCGTTGCCGCACCGATTCTCGCGATTGTCGCGCGCATGGTGCAAGGTTTCTCCCTAGGCGGCGAAATCGGCTCCAACACGGCCTATCTGACCGAGGCGGCGGCGCCCGAGAACCGCGGCCTGGTCGTCTCCTGGCAGGGCGCTAGTCAGAATATTGCCGTCATGGCCGGCGGTCTGGTCGGTGTGGCGCTCACTGCCTGGATGCCGGCGGAGTTGCTTGATGCGTACGGTTGGCGCATCGCGTTCCTGCTCGGTGCCATCACGGTACCTTTTGGTCTGTGGCTGCGCAGCAGTCTTCCCGAAACGCTGCACACGCCGGAGGCTCGGCCTGCCGCATCGGCGGTCAAAGGCGAATCCCGACTTCGCTTGGCACGCCGCCACTGGCGGATCTTCGCCTGTGGATTGGGCTATTTGGCCTCCGGGACGATCGGCACCTATATTTTCGACTATGTCGTCACCTATGCGCAGGCCACGATGCACTTGAGCGCCCGGGTGGGATTCATTGCTGAAACAAGCGGCAACCTGCTTGGAATTCCCGTCATCCTATTTGCGGGGTGGTTGTCCGACCGGTACGGACGCCGACCGATTAACATCTGGGGCAACCTGCTGTTCCTGGTGCTCATTTATCCGACCTTCGCCTGGATCGCGGCCACTGGCTCGACATTTGCGTTCATCACAGGCATGACTTATCTGAATGCGATGGCCGTCATCGCCAATGGATCGTTCTATGCGGGCCTCGCGGAGAGCCTGCCAAAATCGATCCGTGGCAGTGGCTTCGGCATTACTTACTCGCTCGCCATTGCCGCGTTTGGCGGCACCACGCAGTTGGTCGTGACCTGGCTCCTTCACGTCACGGGCAATCCGGTCGCGCCCGCGTGGTACCTCACCGGAGCTGTCGCGATCGGCCAGATCGCGTTGATGCTCATGCCCGAGAGTGCGCCAATCAAAATGGCCCGCGCGCCGCAGCTCGCCTTGAACGTTCCTTAATAGACGAATCGGAAACAGACTTTCCGCTCTACCCTGGGCGGAGCCCTAGGCCGGGCCCGAAGATTCGCATCGCCTGCACCTGATCCCGGTCTCCCAGGCGTATATAGACTCTGTGAGCACCACGTCATTGACCCTCGATTTGTCCTCGCTGCAAGCCGAGCCCGCTGGAGAGGAGGCGGATAGCGACTTCGTTGCCGCCCGTGCGGGCGATTCGGGGGCCTTTGTACGCCTGGTCCGATGCCATCAGGCGCGGGTATTCAGTCTTGCCCTGCGAATGACGGGGCGGCGCGAGGATGCCGAGGAGCTGGCCCAGGATACTTTTCTGGGATTATATGGTCAGCTACGCAACCTTGAGTCGGCGGCCCACGTGCGGCATTGGGTTTGCCGTACCGTGACGCACCGCTCCATTGATCTCTTGCGCGGTCGCGCCCGGAGGCCGCAGTCCGTAACCATGGACCTCTTAATGCTGGAGGTTCCGGTCGAAGACCCAAGCGGCGATCCGCTGTTTCATCGGACATTACGGGCCTTGCTGCTGCGCCTGCCGGAAATCCCGCGCGCAGTATTGGTGCTGCGATTCCAGGAGGATCTCGATCCGCTGGATATCGCAGCCACCCTTGATCTACCCCTCAACACCGTGAAGAGCCACCTGCGCCGATCATTGGATTGGCTGCGCTGGCAGGGACTGGAGATGACCCGATGAATTCCGGAGATTGGAAGCCCAGCGATAGCCTCGAGAGGGCACTGCAGGCGAGCCTGCGGCCCGTGGATCCGGGTCCGGACTTCATATTGGCACTGCAGGGGCGGCTCGCCACAGCCGCGCTGACGCCGCGCGCAGACCCTCGTAAAACCTTCCCGGTTACCCGCCGGCTATATTCGATGGCGCTGCCGCTGGCAGCCTCGATTGTCGTGGCCTTGGCAGTGGGTTGGCAGCTCCAAGACCTGCGAGCCGCCCAACGCGCCGAGCAGGCGCGCGCCCATATGCAGTTGCTGCTGGCTCTGGAGATCACCGGCGATCAGCTGGACCAGACGCAGCAGCGCATCGAACAGTACCAGTTACAGGAGAACAAACTATGAGTCTTACAATGCGGCGCGGCGCGTGGATGGTAGTCGGTCTATTGCCAATCATGGCAGCGGCACAGGCCGGAAAGCTGGTAATACCGGACTTCGCCGATCTGGCGAAGAAGGCCACCAATTCGGTCGACATCACTCTCGACGGCGACATGTTGAAGTCGGCCTCTCACTTCATGGGGTCGGGAGGCGGCGGTGATTCCGCCAATGATGTGTCGAGCGTGGTCAGTGGATTGAAGTCCATTAGCGTGCGAAGTTTCACCTTTGACAAGCCCGACATGTATTCGCAGCAAGCCGTGGAAGGCGTTCTAGCGCAAGTCGACGTCCCGGGATGGAAGAAGATCGTCTCGGTGCGGGATAAGGGAGAACGCGTCGAGATCCATATGCGTCAGAACGCCGAAGATGGTGGCTTACTTATTGTAGCTGAGAAGGCCCAGCAGCTGACCATCGTCAACATTGCGGGCAAGATCAATATGGATCAGTTGCGTGAGCTGCAGGGACATATGGGCGTGCCGGCCATGCCAGGGGTAATGGGCGGTGCCGCCTCCGCGGCGCCTCCGGCTCCGCCGGTACCCCCAGTGCCCCCGGTAGTCGTTACGCCGGCACCGCTTGCGCCTGCCGCGCAGGAGGCGCCTCCCGCGCCGCCGCGGTCGGCCGGACCTGGGATCTAGTCACTATCCGTGATGGACGGCCGTACGGAGCGATTGAACTTATTCAGGCGATGGATACGGTTGTCCTGCGATATTTCTCGCGGGTACACCGACTGCCGTCGCAAACGGCGGAACGTCTTTAAGGACAACGGCATTTGCACCGATCTTCGCGTGGGCACCCACTCGGATGCCACCCAGAATTTTGGCGCCAGCCCCGACATCAACATGTCCATCCAACGTCGGGGATGCCTCAGTGCCATTGGTGCCTATCGTCGTTTGCTGGAGCAGCAGGCAGTTCGGTCCGATCCGTGCGTGCTTGTATATTACAATCCCGTTCGGATGCGGTATCAACAAGCCGCCGCTGATTCGGCAATTGATGTCGATGTTTGCGCCGCAGACTGCACTCCAAAAGCGGTGGCGCAATATAGCCACTTTCCTAACGATCATGCTGTACGGGTTTTGGCGTCCCGAATGGCGTTGATAGGATCGAATGCTGGCGAGCATCGACAGACCCGGGTTCCACGAGAGCGGTCGTTTGTACTCCCTGCTCCAGTCAGGAATATCGGCAGAGACATGGCCACTACGTGTTGGATCTACTGCTGCGGGCGCGCCAGGCGCTTTTATACTTACCTGTGCATCCGTATACATAAATGAGGCTGACTCTAGAAGTATGTGCCTACATTGTACCGATAATTAGAATGCGTGACGTCCGCACGCGGATATGCGAGAGAATTAAGGTATTGAAATATAAGGAGCTTGAGTGCCATTCGGCACCTTGGCCAATGTCAGGAAGGATTCTCAAGGCTGAATGAGGCGTTTTCATCGTCATACGCGAACGCCTCGGCGTAACGGCCTAGGCTGATCATCGCCCGCAATGTGTGTTCGGCGTCATCCTCGCTCATGTAGTCCTCGAGCTCGTCCGAGAAGCGGCTCTTTCGGGCAACGTGAGTGGGCCGCTCGTCCAGCACCCGCCGGATGTGAGCCGCGAGCGGCACATAGTTGAGCAACTGGCGCGAGAAGATGCGCTTGCGTTCGTCCGGTTCGGAACTGGCGAATAAATTGCCGATTTCTGTCAAGCGGATGTCGCCACCGGCCACTTCGGCGAAACGCATCATCTGCAGGGTTTCGGCGACCGGGAACAGTTCGTCGATTTCCATCTGCAGGTCCGAAGCGATCTTGGGCAGATCGGCGGTGCCGTAGAAGGGCGCTCCCGCGACGGCCTCCATCAGGCCGGCCAGCAGGTTGGAAGAAACGTGAGGCAGCACGGTACCGATGCCTAAGCCCGGGAAGCGCTCGTTGCGCGTATGCGCCTCACCGGCGAGGCGTGTGGTCATCACGACGTAAATGCTTTCCACCAGCGCGCGGAAGCTGGGGTCGAGACGGTTGCGCGGCTGGGGCAGCGTGACGCGGATCTCCGTGAGGATACGGCCCGGGTTGCTCGCGAACACCAGGATGCGATCGCACATGAGTACCGCCTCCTCGATGTTGTGGGTGACCAGGATCACCCCTTTGATGGGCATGCGACCTTCGGTCCACAGGTCCAGGAAGTCGGTACGCAATGTTTCCGCCGTCAGGACGTCGAGCGCCGAGAACGGCTCATCCATCAGGAGAATATTGGGATGCACCACCAGCGCCCGCGCAAAGCCCACGCGCTGGCGCATGCCGCCCGACAGCTCGCGCGGGTAGGCGGATTCGAAGCCATCGAGCCCGATGAGGTCGATGGCGGCCAAGGCGCGGCGCCGGATCTCCGGCGGGGAGACGTGCAGCGCTTCAAGGCCCAACGCAACATTTTCGTACACCGTCAGCCAGGGGAAAATCGCGAAGCTCTGGAACACCATCGAGATGCCGTGTGCGGGCCCCTCGATGGGCTCGCCCAGGTACGATAGGCTCCCGCCGGAGGGACTCGATAGCCCCGCAATACAGCGCAACAGCGTGGATTTGCCGGACCCGGAGCGGCCGAGCAGGCCGACGATCTCACCTTCATTAATGGTGAGATTGACGCCTTCGAGCACGACATGTTGTCCCTCGCCATCGGGCTTAGGAAAAGCCTTGCTCACATCCTTGACCTGCAAAAGGGGCGCGGTGTTCATGACGGTCCTTTAAGCGAGCCGGTAGCGTCGCTCCGCGTAATAGTACAAGGGCCGCCAGAAGAAACGATTGATAACGACGACGAACAGGCACATGGTCACCGTGCCCAGAACGATGCCATGGAAGTTGCCGGCCGCGCTGGCCTCGGCAAGGTAAGCGCCAATGCCGTGCGCCTTGACCTGGGTCGACCCCCAACTGGTGTACTCCGCCACAAAGGCTGCGTTCCAGGAGCCGCCCGAGGCGGTGATTGCCCCGGTCACGTAGTAGGGGAATACGGCAGGCAGGGCGAGGGTCTTCCACCACTGCCAGCCGCGCAGGTTAAAGTTCTGAGCCGCGTATCGCAGCTCGCCTGGAATCGCTGAGGCACCCGCGATGACGTTGAACAGGATGTACCACTGGGTTCCCAGTATCATCAGCGGGCTTAGCCAGATGTCCGGGGTGAGCTTCCAGCGTACGATGCTGTAGACCACGAGGGGGAACAGCAGGTTGGTCGGGAAAGCCGCCATGAATTGCGCCACCGGCTGCGCGAATGCCATCATCCGCGGCCGCAGACCCACCCATACGCCCACGGGTACCCAGATCAGGCTGGCGATGGCGATGAATACGAACACCCGTACCATGGTGATCAAGGACAGGCCACACACCATCAGGGCCTCCTTGATGGTGGTATCGGCAACGAGGTTGGCGCCGATATGCCACAGGCCCAACGAGACGATTCCGCCGACCAGAACGAGGAATAGCCGGTCGCGCAGCGTGTTGTCCTTCAAGGCGCCTTGCCGCGTGGCGAGGGGTTTCGCGATGGGCAGCTTGGAGCTGCTCCAGCGCACCGCGCCAAAGAAGCTGTCCGTGATGAGGGACAGCAGGCGCGAGCGCTGCATAACGGTCAGGGCCCATGACATGGGCGGCCTGCCGGTGGCCTCCTGCTCGAACTTCAACCGGTCCGCCCAGGCCACCAGCGGCCGGAACAGCAGCTGGTCGTACAACAGAATCACGACGAGCATGGCGGCGATGGCCCAGCCGATAGCCGCCAGATTGCGCTGCTGGATCGCCACGGCGATATAGGAGCCGATGCCCGGCAGGGCCAGGGAGGTATGGCCCACCGTGAGCGCCTCGGAGGCCACCACGAAGAACCAGCCACCCGACATTGACATCATGGTGTTCCAGATCAGGCCCGGCAGAGAAAAGGGCACCTCGACCTGCCAGAACGTCATCCAGCCGCTCAGGTGGAAGGAGCGGGCGGCTTCGCGCAGTTCATAGGGCACGGTGCGCAGCGATTGGTAGAAGCTGAAGGCCATGTTCCAGGCCTGACTGGTGAAGATGGCAAAAATTGCCACGAACTCCGCGCCGAGCACCCGTCCCGGTGCCAGGGACATGAAGAACACGACCGTGATCGAGATGAAGCTGAGGATGGGTACGGACTGCAGAATGTCCAGAATCGGGACCAGAAGCTTTCCGGCGCGGGGACTTTTCGCGGCCCACGTGGCATACGTGAACGTGAATATCAGCGACAGGCCGAGCGCCGCGAACATCCGCAGTGTGGTGCGGGCTGCATAGAAAGGCAGCTGTGAAGGGTCCAGAGACAGCGGGGTAGCCTTGAGCTTGGCCAGAGGTTCCAGAAGACCGCGGCTGGCCTCCCCAAGCGCCACCAGCAGGCCCAGGACAATGACCAGCGCGACCGCATCCCAGCGCGTGGCCACATCGCGTACAAACGCAAAAGGTTCGATTCTCTTCATGGCGCCGGATTGTCCCGTTTTCCATTACGCGCACGGGTTTCAAAAGAGCCGCGCATTGGACCACTAACCCGTGACAATCGCCACCCGAAAAGTCGCCAAGATCGCTTCTAGTGGGCGACCGGCGAAAACGGTATGGCGGATAAGAGGCGGAGTATGACGTTGCCGCGGCCATTCATGGCAGCGCGCTTCCACATCCATGGCAGCGCGGCGCGGATGAAGGGGAATTTCGCAAATCGCGCGACTCTCCGATTACCGAGCGGATAACGCGTGGCCGATTATCGTGCCCACGGCCCAGCGCAATCTGGTCAAAAAAAGCAAGGGGCCGCAGTCCTACATATCGTCGCGAATTGCCGACTTATGTACATATGCGGCGGCCTCTGCAATCCTTAATACATCTCCGCGTTCGGTGACTCCAATATGTTTACTTGTATGCAATCGCGCCCGTGCAAACAGAGCGTTGATGCTAATGAGTCGTTATGCTTGGGACTTTGGCCGCCTGTGGTAGCGGGTCGTCAATTAGTTCCGGAACGACAGCAACCGTTGCGGCAACCACTGCGGCGGCTGCGGACACGACATCGCCAACCGCTCCCGCGACGTTGACGACACCTCCAGCACTAACGACTCCCACCACGCCGACGACACCGACTACTCCGACGACGCCCACCACGCCCACGACCCCCACCACCCCCACGACGCCCACAACTCCCACCTCGCCAACGACACCTACAACGCCCGCCCCAACGCCGGCAGGCACAGACGTGGTCACCTACAAGTATGACGCACAGCGTACGGGCCGTAACGCCACGGAGTCCGTGCTCACAACTGCCAATGTCAATTCATCAACGTTTGGCCTGCTGCGCAATCTGTCTGTGGACGGTAAGGTCGATGCGCAGCCTCTGTACTTGTCACAGTTGACAGTTGCGGGTTCGAGCCACAATGTCGTGTTCATCGCGACAGAAAACGACTCCGTATATGCCTTTGACTCAGATACGGGCTCAATACTCTGGACCGCCTCCATGATCGGGGCTGGCGAAACGACTAGCGATACGCATGGTTGCGGTCAGGTGACCCCACAGATCGGCATCACCTCGACACCAGTTATTGACCGGAATGCCGGCGCCCATGGGACGATATTCGTTGTCGGCATGACGAAGGATGGCTCCGGCAATTACCACCACCGTTTGCATGCGTTGGATGTAACGACCGGGGCGGAATTGACAACAGTCCGGCAAAGAAATCACGGCCACGAATTTCGTACCCGGACAATATGAGGAGCGCGCGGCACTGCTGCTGCAGAATGGTACGGTCTACACCAGCTGGACGTCGCATTGCGACACCGTTCTCTATGGCGGCTGGGTAATGGCCTATAGCGAGGCCACGCTGGCGCAAACCGGTGTCGCCAACATCAACCACAGCAGCGGCGCGATCTGGATGAGCGGCGGCGGCCCGGCGGCGGACTCGGCAGGCAATGTCTATTTACTGACGGGAAATGGCGCATTTGAGACTACTCTTGATGCCAACGGCTTTCCGAACGGCGGCGATTACGGAAACTCTTTTGTGAAATTATCGACAAGTGGGGCCGGTCTGGCTGTTGCTGACTACTTCGCCATGACGAACGTCGTAGCCGAATCCGCAGCCGATCAGGATCTGGGTTCAGGCGGAATTATGCTACTTCCTGACCTGACCGATTCCACGGGAACGGTGCAGCATCTGGCGGTTGGCGCCGGCAAGGACACAATCATGTATATCGTCAGCCGTGATTCACTGGGGAAATTCAGCCCCAGCCGCCAACAACATCTGGCAAGAACTCGACGGTGCGCTAGGAGAATGGCATCTTTTCGACGCCTGCGTATTTCAATGGAGTGGTCTATTACGGCGTCTGCTATGGCACGCTCAAGGCTTTTTCAGTGACGAACGCACTGTTGTCCAGTTCAGCCACTTCACAATCGGCTAATCAATTTGGCTACCCTGGGACCTCACCGGTAGTTTCGGCGAATGGCACCTCCAACGCCATCGTGTGGGCATATGAAAATGTGACACCCGCCGTGCTCCATGCCTATGACGCCACGAACCTGGCGCACGAGTTGTACAACAGCAATCAGGCAGCAAATGGACGTGACCAGTTCGGTGCGGGAAACAAGTTCATTGCACCGACAATCGCAGACGGAAAGGTCTTCGCTGCAAGTACCAACAGTGTCGGGGTGTTTGGGTTGCTTCAGTAGCTGCGCTGATTCCCGCTAACTGACCTTCTAGACCGGAATGCGGGGGAGCGCCTTGCGGACTGCCGCGAAAAGCCCTCGAAGCTGTCGGGCACTTGCTTTAACGTCATGCCGCTCTTCGACCCGCCGTCGCCCCTCTGAGCCCAATTCCAGTCAGTCTTTTGTGGTCTGCCATCAGCGCCGCGCGTATTGCATCAGCAAGCTCCGTCGGTGATCCGGACGCCACAATCCATCCGCAAGACGAATTGAGCAGCTCTGGGATGCCGGCAATGTATGTCGATATCACGGGACGCGCCATAGCGAGTGCCTCCATGATGACGATCGGCAAGCCCTCAGCAAAACTTGGCAGCAGCAGGGCGCGCGAATTCTGCAAATCCCGCCGCACATCGACGTTAGACCGCCATCCCTTCAATTCGATTACGTCCGCCGACTTTGTGGCGTTTGATTAAGTCCTCAAGGGGCGTGCGAATCGGACCATCGCCGACCAGGACGATCCGCAGATCCGGAAACTCGCTGCGCAATCCGGCCGCGGCTTCGGGAAGCAGCAGTTGGCCCTTTTGGACACACAACCGCCCGACACAGACTAGCGTTTGGTTTTCGCCGATATGCGTGGTATCCGGGACGAAATCCTCCAGCCGTATTCCACAACGAACGATGTGTATCTTGTTCCAGAATGCGATGTCGCTGAAGTATACGAGCTGAACTCTGCAGAAGTTCGATATCGCAACCACAAACTCTGCGTACTTAATCTTCAAAAAGAGGGTGCCGCTGGCCCGATCCGTGAACTCATCTGGGCCATGAGCCGTGAAACTGTAAGTTGGGCCGCCTAGAAGCTTGGCTAGCATCGCAACGGCTGTCGAATTCGTCGAGAAGTGGACATGCAAATGCGTCAACACCATCACGCTTCGTGAGCCTACGCAACAAGATCGCCTCCAGCAAGTAGGCGATGTGCTTGACCAGATTTCCTTCGCTGCGACGAACCTGACTGCACCACGGGCCGATAGCGCGAGCAAATCCAGAGAAATTACTGAATATTTCTACAATCAGGAAATAGAACAGTTTACCGGGATTTTCAGACAGCAAATACTCAGTGCGGGTGGTCTCAGCGATATCAAGCGGATCGACCAGCGTCTGATCCCAGCGCCGGACGGCATAGCGTTGTATCTCTACGTCCAGTGACTCCAGCGCTTCAATTTCGGATCTGATGAAGGTCGTGCTTGTCATCGGATAGGAATTCATCAAATAACCTATCTTCATGAACGACTAATCTCCACGTTGCCGCCCGGCTGATCCGGCGGTCCTTGCCGCTTCGATTATTTTAAGAATGGCGAGCGAATGGTCTAGGGTGTTCACGTCGCTTTCCACACTGCCCGCACGCATCATTTCAGTGAAATGACGTGCCTGGGCGCTGTATGGATCAGTACCGTATGGATGCCGCTCTGTTTTGGGTCGGGAGCGGACAGCTTTTATGCGTCGAATCAATGACTGACGCTTGAGATGCTCTATGAGGCGCGGTTTGCGCCGGAGATTATCGATCGCGGTATTGGGTGATCCTGGATTCGCAGCGTGCTGGAAGAAAACCTCTTCGGCACCGATCGTAGGGGCACTTAGACCGACTATTCCCTTTGTGCACCCAACCGTTGCGGAATTTGCCAAAAGAGACGTAAATGACACCCCAATCTGCGACTGTCCTCCGCCATGATGGGCCAATTGAAGGGATGCTTCTATGTCGACTCCATGCTCATCGAGGCTTAGAGCTGTCTCTACCCATTTCACCGGGCCGAGGATATTCAACGCAAATGAAATTCCATATCCGGCACGATCCAGAAGTACGCCGCCGCCCCGCGGTGTGAACAATGAAGGGTGCTGCGCGGGAACCACCGGATATCCAAAGTCAAAACGTAAGTGCGTCGCGCTTCCGAACGATCCCGATCGGACGAGTTCAGATAGGCGGCAGTAGGCCGGCAAAAAAGGCGTCCACAGGGCTTCCATAAAAAGGACTTTGCTTGCGCGAGCGGCCTGCAGGACAGCAGAGGCCTTGCTCGACATTGATGGCAAACGGTTTCTCGCAAAGGACGGCCTTACGTGCATTCAGCGCCGCAATGGCAGTGAGATGGTGTTCGACGTTGTGGTTGGCCACATACACAGCGTCAATGGCGTCATTCTGAAGGAACTGCATCAAATCGCTGTAGGATGATTTGATGCCAAAGCGTTGGGCGAAGGCCGCGGCGCGCTCCGGCGAAGCCGAACACACGGCAGTCACATCAATATTCGGTAGTTCCCTGAACGCTCGAAGCATAGTCGACGCCATGCGCCCCGTCCCTACGATGCCAAATCTGACCCTACTGTCCATTTTTGGCCTTCGACCAGTTCATTGGTTCGATGGGCCCGCACCGCGTTTGCATTATCGTCACACCGCCGCTGTCGCGGGCGTTCTGAATCGCCAATGTCACCTCGTTCAGGTGCAAAGCAAAGTCGGAGGACATGCGACAGGGGCGGTGCTCCTGTAGTGCGGACAGCATCTCCGCTGGCCCCAATGCGAAATTCATCGCCGCAGCGCCCCGGCGACCCACTTTAGGGTGGGTCGGCCCATTCAAACGTATTCGACTCGCAAGAGGACTGTTGACGAGTCTTCGCCTCACCGTAAACCGGCGACGGAAACGGACTTTTGCATCGTTGTTCCAGGATTCGTTCATTTCCAATACGCCCCTGCTGCCGACGATGCGAAGCGCGTGGTTATGCGGGGCTACGATAGAACAGGTTAATCGGGCGACCATACCGTTTTCAAAAAACAGAATCGCCACCGAAAAGTCGGGTGCCGTCGGGCCCGACCCTTCCTTATCTTCAATGAGTTCCGCAGAGGCGGCAACGACGCGCTTGACGGGCCCGAAGATCGCAATCAGCCACGTCAGGTAATAGCCAGCGTGCTCCAGCGTGCATCCAACGCGGAATTCATCGGCGTGGGGCCAAGGCGCCCCGGACTCGCTCTTCCACATCTTGTAGGGAGCCTGGGGGACAAAATCATCATCAAGTTCTGCGTAAACGAGAAGCGGCTTTCCGGCAATTCCATCGCGTACTGCGCGCCAAAGTGTCTGCGCCGCCTCACTGAGCACGCTGCACGGAGCCGATGCCAGAAGCACTTTCCTCTGAGCGGCGCATTCATGGAGCGTGATAGCGTCTGCCATCTCCATGGCAAGGGGCTTTTCCGAATATACATTTCGGCCGGCCTGAAGGCATGCGAGGCTTACCTTGAAGTGCTCGGCGGGATTCGTAAGGTTCAGGATCACATCACCTTCAGCGGCGGACTCTATGAGGGTGTCCAGGGAGCTGGCGCGCTTTATTCGCCAGTAGTCGCAAAATCTGGGCAAGGCGACTGGCATCCCGATCGAAGGCCGCCCTCACAGCTATTTGTGGGAAGGTTTGCAATGACCTCATGTAGAAGTCTGCGACGTATCCCGTGCCGACGAGCACTACTCCGCTCATATCATGGCCTCAATTAATCCGCTTGCTCGTCATTCTAGGACCCGGAAGACGAGGGCTTTGATCATTGTGCCAGTTAGCATTGCCGGGCGGCACCTGATCTGCCGTCCCTGATGCGTACCAGTCGTGCAGTGTGGGTAGCCGAAGTTTGTCTGGCGCTTAGGAGACTTCGAACATCTTTGTGCGCTCGTCCGCCGACGATCCGGGATGAGTCAGGCGTTTGAGGGCGCAGAATAAGCGCTTGGCCAATCGCAGCTTGGCTGACATGGGGGAGTGGCAGAACGCCACCTTTCGGACGTAGTGATCGACATGCCACTCTGCCCGGGTGCCATGGGCAAAAAAGTACGTGCTGCCCGCGGTCAGCCGACGCGTAGCCCCGGACGGCAGGGTCAGGGTGACCGCACCTTCTAATATGTATACCGTCTCATCAACGTCGTAGAACCAATTGAATCGACCTGCCGTGCAATCCCACATCACCGTGAAAGCCGAGTCATCGGTACTTCCGTCAGAGAGCACTTTGACGCGAGTTTTCGGATTGCCTTCGATAATCCAAGCGGACTGGATTGGGGCGTCCTTGAGTTGGGCCTTATCGATGGCACCAATTACCTCGTTCTTAGGAGGCACATTGCTAATCACCCCCGAATTCCGGAAACCGTCATGCGTCGGGGTATCGACGCGCGCAGCTCGCTGAGGATCCGTGGTCACTATTCCGTCCTTTGGGCCGCATTGTCGACATTACAGAGGCGTAAATACCACGATAGCGACTAGGACTGTTGTCAGCATGTGACGCAAGTCACGGTGTCACAAAATCGCATGAGGGACCAGGAAGGGCGCTGGCTCTGATAAACGGCCGACTGGTCGGGGGGGCGTGGAATGCGCCTGCAGGGCGGAAAATGCGCGCCTTACAGGAGTGGCGTCCCCAACGAGATTCGAACTCGTGTTACCGCCGTGAAAGGGCGATGTCCTGGGCCTCTAGACGATGGGGACGCGGACGACAGGGCCGAGAGCGGCCGCAAGGGTACACGTCCGGTAGGCTGCATACAATGACCATCATTCCTGGCCTTGGGCGCGCCGACGCTGTACGAATTCGGAGCGGAAAAGGTGGGCAAAGAATCTTGGACCCCGAACAAGGTAGCGAGCTGCCAAACGGCGCGGATCCTGCAACAGGCGGTATAGCCATTCGATGCCTGCCTGTTGCATCCACACCGGGGCACGCCGCTCGGTTCCAGTAATGAAATTCAGGGAGGCGCCGACGCACAATGCCAGGCCATACGATCGGCCGCGCTGCTGTAACGCGTAGGCGATGGCTTCTTGCTGAGGGGAGCCGACGGCCAGGAAACAGAACCGGAAGGGGCTGCGCTCCTCGATGAACTTGAGACAGGCCGCCACAGCCACAGGGTCACGGATGAATCCCATGGGCGGATTGAGATGCTGCAAATCGCGGAGGCCATACTTCTGCACGAGGGTCTGCGCCTGTTCGGTGGTTCCCCCGACTACGAGTATGCGGTCATGGGGCGTAATCACTTTCGTAAACAGAGTGGCCGTAAGGTCCGACCCGGTGCAAACGCGCAATGTAGGGCCCTTGAAGAGGCGCACGAGCCGACTGGCAAACCTGCTATCCATGAGGATGTAACGGGCAGTGCGGTAATAATCCCGGAACACGGGATCATCGTGATAGCGGATCAGATGGTCGACATTGGGAGTCACCGCGAAGCCATACCGCTGCTGACCGAAGGCGGCCGCTTCGGCCGCGAAGTCAGGCACGTCAAAATCGTCAATTTCGTGGACCATGAGGCCGAAAGGCGTCGGGCTCCGAATCGCCGCTTTCCTAATATGCGCTCTTGCTGCCGTGAATCATCAGTCCCAACGTACCGACGAGGATCTTTACGTCGAGCCACGGAGACCAATGGCGCAGATATTCGAGGTCATAGCGCACGCGCTCGCGCATTTTTTCGATGGTGTCCGTCTCGCCACGCAATCCATTGACCTGCGCCAGGCCCGTAATGCCCGGGCGTACCTTGTGCCGGATCATGTAACCGCTGATGAGTTTGCGGTACATCTCGTTGTGTGCGACTGCATGGGGCCGCGGACCGACCAGGCTCATTTTGCCTTGTATGACGTTGAACAACTGTGGCAACTCATCGAGCGACGTTCGGCGAATGAAGCGACCGACCGTCGTGACCCGAGGGTCCTCCTTCGTCGCCTGCTTGACGATCGGCCCATCTTCGGTCGTCTTCATCGAACGGAACTTGTAGACGATAATTTCCTCGCCGTTCAGACCGTAGCGGCGTTGGCGGAAAACGACAGGCCCTCGCGACGTAAGCTTGACAGCAACCGCGATAGCCAGCATGAGCGGACTTATCAGCAGTAGGCCGACGCTCGCGAACGCCAGGTCGGTTGCGCGCTTCAGCACTGCGTCGAGGCCGTGAAACGGCGTATCGCATACGGAAAGCGCCGGCATACCGTTGATCTCGACCAGCCTCCCTTGAATCAAATCGAACGCAAATGCGTCCGGCACGAAGTAGACCGAGGCGGTGGTATCCCTCAAAGCGTTCACCAGTTCGCTCATGCGCGGCACATTGCACAGCGGCAGCGCGATATAGACCATGTTGACGCCATGACGGCGCACATAATCGGCCACGTCCTTGCAATGGCCTGCGAGCTTGTCCGGCTCCAGGGTCTGGGCGAGCCGATCCATGCTGCGGAAATCGAAGTAGCCGAGAAAACCCTTCGTGGAGAGCCGGCGGGCGAGTTCGAACCCGACCGAATTAGCGCCGATGATGATGTGACGGGGCGCTGAGGCGCCATTGGCGGCGAACCAATGCGCATGGCGGCGCAAGGCATGGGCCGCCGAAAGGGCGATAGGCGTGGCAGCGAACCAGGTCAGCACCACCCTGCGGGACATGTCCGAGCTCATCTTGAAGGCGAACGCGCCGAACAACAGGATGGCAATGACCGCTGACCATTGCAGCAAAATGGGCCCGTAAGTGCGGGAAAAATCGGAGAAAGCGTGGCCAGACTCGCGAATATTGATTTGGCTGAACACCTGGCCGGTGAGAATGAAGGCGAGCGCAGCGTAGGCAGCCAGCGCCGGGGTGAACCGGTCGCGGTAGGCAGCCTCGCAGACAAACAGGGTCAGAACGACGATCAGCGGGTCTAGCTGTTTCAGCAATGCTACGGCCGCAGGTTCGACGTTGCCGAGCCGTACACGCCGATGGGCAAAAGACTCCACTACCGAAGACATTGGACCCCTTTAGTCAACCACCATTGCGAGAACCCTGCCGCCGTTCACGGTGCACGAGTCCGCTTCTGCATAAGTGTATGCAATTCTCGTGCCCGATGGCCGCACGCGGCAGCTGTTCGTTGTTCGACCCCTTGCGGGGCTATGCAACCGCTGCGTTTGTCGCCGATCAGTGTCGCCGACTGCCGACCACCGTACAAGGGCGGCGCGGGTACGCTGCCTGAAAATGAGACAGGGCACACGCTATTGGTGCTATCGGCAGTGCGATGGACGCGTATCAGCGACAATACTTGGTGCGATCATCAGTGCGTCATCATAAACAAATCAGGGTGGCGCATCGAGAACTGCCGTGTGCTTCCGTTACCATGACTTAATTCAGATTTCCCGGCGAAATATGGTTCATGTCAACACAAGCGATAGGCGTCCAGGGAGTGGTCAAGGAATGATATGTAAAGCGGGTTTGATGACCGGCATGCTGCTAACGCTGGCTAACTGGAGCGTGGCGGCGCCGGAAGCCACGGCCGTCCCCGCACCCGCCGCGGTTGTTTCGCCGGATTACGTGATCGGTCCCGGCGATGAGCTGCAGGTATTCGTCTGGCGTAATCCAGAACTCACAATAACCGTGCCGGTCCGTCCTGATGGCAAGATTTCCACTCCGTTAGTCGAGGACATGCCTGCGGTCGGTAAGACTCCAGTTGTTCTTGCACGAGATATCGAGAAGGTGCTTTCCGTCTACGTGAAGTCGCCGGAAGTGAATATCATCATCACCAAACCGGCCAGTGCCTACAGTCAAGTAAAGGTCATCGGGCAGGTCACGCATGCGGGCGCGGTAGCGTACCGCGAGGGCATGACCGTGCTGGACGCCGTACTGGGTGTCGGGGGTCTTGCGAATTTCGCCGCGGGAAACCGGGCTCACATTGTGCGCGTGGAGAACGGCAAGGAGATCCAGATCGCCGTGAAGCTCGATGCGCTCGTGAATAAAGGCGATATGCGCCAGAATCTGCCGCTAAAACCCGGTGATGTGATCGTGGTGCCCGAGAGCCGGTTCTGATTGTTCTCTAGGAGTTGCCTTGAATCCGACCTTGCAGCAAATTTTCGATCAGCTTATCGGCGCCTGGCGTTTCCGCTGGCCGGCGCTCGCCGCCGCCGCCGTAGCGGCCCTGGTCGGCTGGGGCTTTGTGTTCGCCATGCCGGACCGCTACGAAGCCGAGACCCAGGTGCTGGTGGACACCCGCACGGCGTTGAAACCGGCACTTCAAGGCCTGACGAATGATCAGGATGTTGGCGTACAGCTTTCGTTCGTGCAGCAATCTCTGTTGGTCGACACGCAACTGTGCAGGATCGTCAACGCGGCAGGCATGCTGCCAGGCTGCTCCTCCGATCCGGGCGCGGCTCAGGCACCCTTGGCGGCGATACGCAAACGTGTCCAGATGTCGGTTCAAAGTATCGATGACCGTTCCGGCGCCGGCGCGGGGACTACTTTCGACATCACTTATCAGGATGAGGACCGCGAGCACGCATACAAGGTCATCAGCGTTCTGCTGGACACTCTGGAAACGGAGACGCTCGGAGGTAAACGGGAAGGTGCTGAGAGCGCGCAGGCGTTCCTCGCCTCTCAGCTCAAGGACTATGAACAGCGCCTGAAGACCTCGGAGGATAAGCTGGCAGCGTTCAAGTCCCAGCACCTCGGCGTGCTGCCAAGTGATGACGGTGGCTATTTCGCCCAAATGCAAAAAGAGAACCAGGCCGTATCCGACACGAAGACAAGTTTGCTCATGGCGCAGAATCGTCACGCCACCCTTGAAGGGCAGCTGCACGGTAATGCCGCCGTGCTGGCTTCGTCGTCCGGGCAAGCCTCCACTGGCAATGGTCCCACGGACACCGCTTCGGAGATACAGGCGGAGCAGGAGCATTTGGACGAACTGTTGCTTAAATTTACGGAGAAGCATCCGGATGTGATCGCCGCCCGCGCGTCGCTGGCCGCACTGAAGGCGCGCCGAGCCACGGAGATTGAAAGTTTGCGGAGTGGGGATGCGGCAGCGGCGGCGGCAACTGGCGCCGCGAGCAATCCGGTTTTTCAAAGCATCCAGCTGGCGCTCAACAAGACCGACGTGGAAATAGCGGATTTGCGCACCCAGCTTGAACAGCATGAGAACAAGGTACGCGAGCTGCATCTGCTGGTAGACACGGCGCCGCAGGTCGAGGCCAACTACGCACAGCTCACCCGCGACTATGACGTCAACAAGGCGCAGTACGCCGCTTTGCTGTCAAGCTATGAAAAGTCGAAACTCGGGCAGCGCGCCGATGATGCCGGTTCAGTGCGTTTCCAGGTCGTGGAGGCGCCGACCGTCAGTTTCAAACCCGTGGCCCCCAGGCGCTCCGTGCTGCTCGCTGAGGTGCTTGTAGCGGCTCTGGCGGTGGGGGCTTGTCTTGCCTATGCGTTGGATCAGCTGAGCCCCGTCGTCGGCTCCGCGTCTTCTGTCGCGCAACTGACAGGACTGACTGTCCTCGCTGAGGTGGGCGCTGCATTTCCAACCCAAGCCATGGCTAATTTGAGGCGGCAGCGGCTTCAGATGTCGATTGCGATTGGCTGCCTCGTGGCGGTGTTCCTAATCGAGGTGTCTCTCAGCCGCGCCGGTCTCAGACTCAACATTCCTGCGTTGCAACAAATGGTGCGCTCATGGGTGTAATAGAAGCCGCCATTGAAAAGCTGCGCCGCAGTGGCGCAAGTCCCGAACCCGCCGGGGCGCGGCAAGCCGCCAGCGCCCCCGAAGCCTGGTCAGCGGAGCCCGCATCGGAGACCGTCTCGACCCGGCAAGTTATCCTTGATCGCGCCCAGCTACGTGCCGCAGGCTATCTGCCGGAGGTGGGGCAGGAGCCACGCTTTGCCGACTACTACCGTGAGATTAAGCGACCGATCATCCGTCGCGCACTGGCGGCTAACGCGTCGCCGAGTGAGCGATTGATACTGATAACGAGTTCGCTACCGGCGGAAGGGAAGACTTTCACTGCTTTGAATCTCGCCCTTAGCATTGCACGGGAACGGGACACCTCCGTGCTCTTAGTGGATGCCGATTTCCCGAAGGCACATATCGGCCGCACGCTGGGTGTCCACGAGGAAGCCGGATTGCTCGACGTTGTGGCCGGCAACGTCCAGGACATTGACTCGCTCGTGTTGCGCACCGATGTCAAAGGGCTGGACATTCTGCCAGGTGGGCGGGCGTCAGGCGGCGCAGCGGAACTTGTGGCCAGCGCACGCATGGGTGAGGTGATCGCAAAGCTGTTGGCGCGAAATCCGCGCAGGCTGGTCTTGCTCGACTCCTCGCCCCTGCTGCTATCCACTGAGGCCCGTGCATTGATCCAACTTCCCGCTCAGATCATACTTGTTGCCAGATCTGGGCTAACGCCGCGCCGCGCGCTGCAGGACGCGATCGCTCAAATTGATAACAAGAAGCTTCAGGGCCTGGTGTTGAATAATGCAAATGCAAAGTCGCAGAACCAGTATTACGGATTTTCGGAATATGGCAATTCTAAAGCCGGTGACGACATCGGCTAGATACGTAGCCGTCGCTATTGGGCTGTGCAGCGGCATCTCGACGCTCGGGCACGCCCAAACGGTGGCCGATGTTTTGACAACCGGCGCCACGATTCCGGAAAACCAATCGCTTTCAGGTGCATTGCCGGCTGAACGCAGTCAAACCATAAATTTTGGCGCTTCTCTGGGCATTGGCGAGACGGACAATGTATTCGACACGCCAACCGATCACCGCGCCCAGACCATTGCAATTTTGGGGGTTGATTTTGGGTGGCTTCGCACTGGATCGGCCCTCGATGCCAATGTCGTCGGAAATTTCAACTACCTCGACTATCTGCAGCATGCCTTCAGTTCACAGCTACTGGGCCGATTTGATGGGTCAACCAGTTTGTCGCTATTTTCGGATCATTTGAAGTGGTTTTTGCAGGACGATTTCGGCGACGGACAACTGGATCCATACGAGCCTGCGACACCTGCAAATCTTGAGCATATCAATGCCCTAACTACAGGGCCGGAACTGACGCTGCGTCCGTTGTCCGACACAGTGGTGCAACTCGGTGCGCGCTATTCGCTCAGCACCTATGAGACCAGTCCTTTAGATGGCCACCGCCTAAGCGAAAACATGCTGCTGGAGCGACTGCTATCGAGCAACTCGAATCTCGCGCTGGGCGCCGATCTCGAGCAGCTTCGCTTTGACAACACGGTTGTAAATACCGACTACGACCTCGACAGGTTCTACTTTCGTTACGACATAACGGGGGCCCGCAGCCACATCGCGGCAACCGTCGGAGAAACGCAAGCCAATGATGGGGGCAAGTGGGTCGCTACGCCGTTGATTGAATTTGCAGTGTCGCACCAGTTGTCATCGCGTACCTCTCTTAGCGTCACCGGCGGGCGGGAACTGACCGACGCTGGGGACGCGTTCAATGGGTTGCGCAGTGGCGCCGCGGGCGGCGTCGCCGTCGCAGCGGCCGCAGAAACGTCGAGCGATTACCTGCGCAACTACGTCACCGCCGGGCTGCAGCTCAAAGGAGAGCGGACCACGATCGGTGTGACTGCAAACTGGGAGCGGGATACCTATACGGTGGACAGCGTCTTTGACGTCACCAATGGAAGTCTCGAATTGCTACTTAACCGACAGCTTAGCGATTTATTGAGCGGTGGGGTTTTCGGCGCATTGCAGCAATCTCGATACTTCAATCAAGATGGCGAGATCAACAGCCACATCATCGGTGTCAATTTGACTTGGCGGGCGGGCAGAACGCTTTACGTCGACGGCCGCTATTCGCACAACTTCCAGGGCACATTCGGTGGGGGCTTTGGATACTCCTCGAACGTTTTCTTTGTGACGGTCTCGTATCGTCCATTGCAGTCGAATGAGCAGCCGGACCGACAGCAGTAGCACTGGTTCTACAGCGTCCATGAACGGCTCAGAGAACTTGGGAATGCGCAAACTACTGGTCACCGGTGGAGCAGGGTTCATTGGTTCGAATTTCGTAAATTACTGGGTGAGCCGGCATCCGACCGAGCCGGTGGTGGTACTCGATGCGCTTACCTATGCCGGTAATCTCACCAACCTTGAGGGCGTGCAGTACCATCCCGCGTTCCGGTTCGTGCATGGGGATATCTGTAACAGCAATCAGGTTGAGACACTGATACGCGAAGAAAACATCAATACGATCGTACACTTTGCAGCCGAGTCGCACGTGGATCGTTCAATTCATGGGCCAGACGCTTTTATCGAGACCAATATCGTCGGCACACATAGTTTGCTGAAGGCCGCGCGCCAAGTATGGATAAAAGGTGATTCCGATAAGCAACATCGGTTCCACCATGTTTCCACGGACGAGGTATACGGCTCGCTGGGGCCGACTGATCCTGGATTCAACGAGAATACGCCCTACGCGCCAAATTCGCCGTATTCGGCAAGCAAGGCAGGCTCGGACCATTTGGTTCGCGCTTATCACCACACCTACGGGCTGCAGGTGACGACCAGCAACTGTTCAAATAACTACGGGCCGTATCACTTTCCCGAGAAACTAATTCCACTGATGATCGTGAACATCCTGCATGGACGCCCGCTGCCGGTATACGGCGATGGACGCAATGTGCGGGACTGGTTACACGTCAGTGATCACTGCCGCGGCATTGAATTGATTCTCGCCAATGGTAAATCAGGGGAGGTTTACAACATCGGCGGCCGCTCTGAGTGCGAGAATATCGAACTTGTCAGGATGTTATGCGCCATAGCGGATGAGACGTTTAGCAATGATGCCGACTTGCGTGCCAAATATCCGCAGTGCCCTGCCGCGCGAGGTGAGAGTACAGCGACGTTGATCAAATATGTGACGGACCGCGCAGGGCACGATCGAAGGTACGCCATAGATTCTACTAAGATCGAGAGGGAACTGGGCTATACCGCAGCCGTATCCCTCGAAGTCGGTATCCGGGACACTTTCAGCTGGTATCTGAGAAATCCAACGTGGTGGGCAGGTGTCCTTGACGGTAGTTACCGTAACTGGCTCGAGAGGAACTATGGCGCGCGGATTGTGTAGGGGATCCGCTCTCCTTTACCTCTGACGCGTACCCTAACGAATTTGAATTCTTCAACGCAAATTTCAGTGTTGTTGGCATCGGCCTCATCGGGAGGTACGCTCGCTGCCGTCCGGAATCTCGGCGAGAACGGAATCGACGTCAGCGTTCTTTCGAGTTCGAACGTACGTCTTTCATCCGCTTCCTGGTCGCGCTACACGACCCAGCGATACGCCGGCCCTCGAGAAAAAGACGCCAGATTTCTCCACAGATTAATGGAGATCGGTGCGGCAAGCCCTGGTCAGCTGCTGATGGCCACATCTGATGAGACGGCGTGGTTGTACACGGAAAACGCCGACCAGCTCCGTAGCAATTTTCGAGTCCATCAGCCGTCGATCACCAGTATGCGTCGCATCCTCGACAAAAAGCTTCTCGCCGAGGCGGCAGCCTCCGCCGGCTTGACGGCGCTGCCGGGTTGGGAGGCCCGGAGTTTGGATGAACTCATTGCTTTGGCACCGTCATTGCCTTATCCAATTCTCATAAAGCCTCGCACACACGTGCACCGCATTAGAAATAACAAAGGCGTTGTGGTGTGTTCGCCGACCGAGATGATCCGTGAATATCGGCGGTTTTTGAGTCGCGAAGGGGCAGGAACTGTCCATAACGCATTGCCGGATGCAGAGCTGCCCCTCCTGCAGCAATTTGTCCGTGTCGCGAACGAAGGAGTCTGCTCTGTTGCGGGCTTTATAGATCGCACTGGCGCGCTGTTTGTTACTCGGCGGGCCACCAAGATATTGCAGCGGTCTCAGCCAGTAGGGGTTGGCGTGTGTTTCGAGTCGCTGCCACCGGACTTATCGCTTTCAAACGCCGTACGCCGGCTATGCACGGAACTCGGCTACTTTGGTATGTTCGAAGTGGAGTTTCTTAGGTTCAACGGTGATTGGGCGGTAATTGACTTCAATCCGCGCCTTTTCAATCAAGTCGCGATGGATATCAGCCGTGGGATGCCGCTTCCTCTTCTCGCTTACCTAGAGGCAATTGGAGATACTGCTAGGCTTCGTGAAGAGGTGACAAAGGCCCAGGTGGAGGGAGAAAGTTCCCGCGCCGTGTTCTGCGACCAATTTACCCTGAGCGCGATAGTTGCGGCGCGGAGTGCGATGGGCAGGATGTCACGCAGCGAGCGCGTTCACTGGCATCAGTGGTTAAAGAGCAACGCGAACTGCCTAGTAGATGCCGCGAAGAGCGACAGTGATCCGGTGCCGGCGCGTATTCATGCGTTGTCGGAACTCTATCTGGGGCTGAAAGCCATACCAAAATTCCTGCGTGCAACACCGCGCGCGCTTTCGGGTTCAGCCTACGAGTCACTCAGAGCCCAGTTGTGAACAATACCGCGGTGGCGATCATTGGCGCCGGCCCATATGGTCTTTCGCTGGCATCACACCTTGCTGCCAGAAATGCAGAACACAGAATATTTGGCCGGCCGATGCAGTTCTGGTCGCAGGTGGCCGCGGCGGGAGGTCGTCGCTTTTTAAAGTCCTATTGTTTTGGGACAAATATTTCCACCCCTGGCCCCGGCTTCAACTTTGCCGACTACAACGGGCCTCGAGGTCTGGAGACATTCGAGCCGTGCTCGATAGGTAATTTTGCACTCTATGGACGATGGTTCCAGGAACAAAAAGTGCCTTGGCTAGAACCCATTGACGTAGTGCATGTTGAGCAATATGCGCGACGGTTTCGCCTTACGCTCGAGAGCGGAGAAACCCTTATCGCGTCACAGGTGGTCATTGCCACCGGCCTTGCACGTTTCGCTCACATTCCCCAAGCGCTGAAATCCTTATCGTCGGATTCGATTACTCATACGGCGAACATAGATAGCTTCTCTGCCTGGAAGGGACGCTCTGTTGCGGTCATCGGAGCTGGCCAATCCGCGCTCGAGGCGGCCGCCTTGCTTCGTGAAGGAGAGGCACTGCCGCACCTGCTTGTGCGCGATGCGGCGATATTGTGGCAGCGTCGCGTTTCGCGAAATCGTAATTTGTGGCGTCGACTGCGGTCACCGATTTCGGGTCTTGGCACAGGACCAAAGGCCTGGGGTCTGGCGCGTTTTCCTGGTGTAATGCATCGATTGCCCGGGGCTATGCGGACGCCTTTTATCGCGAGATACCTTCCCCCGGAAGGCGCGTGGTGGCTTCGGGACCGAGTGGAAGGCCTGATTCCGGTGCAGCTGAGTACAACCGTAGTGTCGGCAGTAGAGAAGGCCGGACAGGTTTTTCTCAAGCTATGTCATTCGGATGGAGGTGCGTCCGAGCTCGCGGTCGACCACGTAATCGCAGGTAGTGGCTACGTTATCGACGTTGATCGTCTCGATTTTTTGGACGAAAAGCTGCGCCTTGGAGTTCGGCGCATCGGGTCGGCGCCGAGGCTAAGTGCTAGTTTCGAAACGTCGATACCAGGACTTCGTTTTATCGGACCTGCTTCTGTAACGAGTTTCGGCCCGCTTTTCCGCTTTGTTGCGGGGACCGAATATAGCGCCCGTACCGTGTCAGCCCAGCTGGTATCGAGTAGCGCGCAGTGCGCATGAAGAGACGGTGCGAACCCGTGTCTTGTAAATCATTTGTCTAGGGATCGCGCTTCGAGCGCACCCAGCTGAGCTGTCGAGCTAACAAGAATCGCAGATAGATCGGCAATTTCCGCGCCATGTATGCGGGCGCGGACGCCAGCATTCGAGGAGTCAAAATCTGTCGACCAAAGCGCATCCATGACACGAATATGGCAATGGCAGTGAATGCACTGTCGATCAGTGCGATTTGCAGCGGCGTCCGATCACCACTACTAATGCCAAATGCGATATCGATGGCCGCGTTGACGATTAACAAAAGTACAAAAAGGGTGAGTGGCGGCACAAGCAGGTCGATTGCCAGAACCGCTCCAGGAACGTTGCGTTTGCGCAGGCTGCTGACCAGCAGCCGCGGGGCTTCAGTAATGATCATTCCAAGATGGCCATGTTCCCACCGAGTCCGCTGTGTCCGGATACCCTCTTCGGTTCTGGGAAAGTAACTGGTAACCCTTGCTTCAGGACAAAAACACGCGGGCATGCCTTGACGCGTGAGTTCCAATCCCAATTGCATATCTTCAACGATGTGTCCGGTCGCCAGGGGCGCGGAGCAAATGCACGGCCACGTAAAGGCCATACCAGTGCCCATCAACTGACACGGCTGCGCCAACACAAGCAGACCTAGGGGACGAACCTGATTTTTCATCGTCCAGGCAAACTGTGCGACGCGAGTCTTCGCCCCTGTGCCCTCCGGGGCTAGCATCAGGTACAGCGCCTGTATCGGCCGACCCAGGCGTTGGCAATCTCGTGCTAAAAGGTCTATTGAGCCTGGAGAGAATTCGCAATCCGCATCGGCAATGACGACGATTTCGGGTGGGTTATTCCTAAGGTGCCGGACCCCGAAATCCAGCGCAAATCCCTTGCCCCTTTGGGTCGGGTCTTGCCTCTCGATTACCTCCGCTCCTGCGCTGGCAGCGAGACTAGCAGTGTCATCTGAGCAATTGTCCGCAACGACCAGCAGACGATCGGTTGGAAGGAGTTGCAGCAGCAGGCTCTCGACGGATTGGCGAATTCCGGTGGCTTCGTCGTGTGCTGGCATTAATACGGCGATGTTCGGGCGTCTGCTCTTTGGATGCGAGTCTTTAGGTTGATAAGCAAGCGCAAGCAGCGTCTCGACAAGGAGAATGAGCGCCGGCACGAGCAGAACCAGGGACAAGAGCGTCAAGACTATGTCGACGAGTGCGATCAAGGAGCCTGGATCCTCGTCTGCTTGATGATGGCCGCAGTTCCACCAGCATTAATACTGTACGCAAGATTCAAGCTCTGTCACCCGTTGCTACTTGTACTCGATCAACCGCGACCGTACGCGCAGAAGCCGATCGCGATGAAATTGCAGCTGACCTAGCAATTCCGGGAAATTGCCGAGAACCAGAGCACCGGCCCGCAGCCAGTTCTCTTTGGCCGAATGCCTGCCGCTGAGGGCTAGACGAGCCATTTGAAGAGGGTACACCGCCACCAACACCAACATTTTCCAACTGACTGCAACGCTCAAGAGTAAGATTATGCCCGGTATTAGTGCACCCCACTTCCAATTACGGCGACATTCTGCAACCCAGTGCCGCTCAGGTAATGTGCCGTGCAGGTGCGCGCCTTGGGCAAAGCCAAATCCGCCGCGAACTGTTCGTCGCCACCATTGCCCGAACCGATCCATTGCGGCGTCATGCAGAGTCATGTTGGAGTCTATCCTCCAGATCCGCCATCCGCGCTTCCTGAGGCGCACGCACATCTCAGGCTCCTCACCGCAGATCATATCCGCGCGATACCCTTCTACTTGCTTAAAGGCAGACACGCGGGCGACGATGTCCCCGCCGCATATCTTGGATTCCCCCACCGGGATATCCTGCCATTCAATGTCGCAGATGAGGTTGTACGGAGACGCGTTCGGATACCGTTCTCGGCGGTAGCCGAAGACTACGGCAACTTGTGGATTTTGCTCCAGAAATGCTTCCGCCGAGTCGATCCATCCCGAAACTACTTCACAATCACCATCGACAAAGAACACATATTCCAATGCAGGGTGCAGTTGCAAGAGCTTCCAGAAACCGGCGTTGCGGGCCCGTGCGGCTGTAAACGGCACCGACATGTCTAGGTCAAGCAAGATCACGCCGCATCTCTCTCCAAGCGCAACCGAGTCATCGGTCGAGCCGGAATCCACGTAAACCGTCTGCGAATGCAAGGTAGCGAGAGACTCCAAGCACTTGCGCAATCGCGCGCCCTCATTTCGTCCAATGACAACCACGCCAGTTCGACCGGGGGAGGCGCTATGCACGACAGCCGGATTCGAAGGGAGCGGCGAGTCCGTGACTGCATTCACAAATCGGACATGGAGAAGCGGAAAACAGTTGCACGAATCGACCGGAAATGCCGTTGTTCACTGTTCCGAGCCACCAACTATCATAGGTCCAAGCGGAGAACGCGCCAATCGATCTGGCATATTTGTAAGCAATTCGGTCATTCCGGATGATTCTCGAGCGTTGCTAGATTTGTCAAATTGCACTTCGTGAGTTCTCGATAATTACCTCATTAGGCTAAACCAAAGGTCGTATTCGGTCCACGCAGGACGCCCAAGTCAGCAACAAATCGCCTTTTTGGCAGATCGCCGTTGGGCATTAACGGCGGCACCGTCGATGTTCGAGTTTTCTTGGCCGGACTACGGTCTCCAAATCGGCCAGTCGGAGACGGGATATTCTTTAACGACACGCTCCATCATATCTTGGCTCAACTGCCGTCGAGTTGACAGATACTCAGCCATATCCGAGATTGCTCGGCCAAAATCGTATGTGACACCGGTTGGACGCAGACTGTGATCAACGGTGACCGAATCGATGATTCCCATAGTCAGTCCAAGGTCGAAGACGACCTGCGGCCAGATCACGTCGAGACCAAAACCCGAACTTGGCGTTGCACTGTCGAAAGGGAGAATGTGCGCAAACAAGGACTTTGATATGCAGACAAGCGGGCCTATCTCCACAAAGTGAGTCTGTCGACCGATCAGTCCCTTAACGCGGCGAGTGATTTTGTGACTGATATAGCTATTCAAGGTCCGAGCGGGTTGCGATATCGAGAATCCAAGTGCCGAATTCGTGACCATATATGCATCCACGAATCTGTGAGGTAGTTTGATGTCATCGTCTGAAATTATAAGGTGATCGAATCGCGATAAGTCTTCATCTCTTAATAGCGCGTTCAGAAATGTCATTCTGGGTTGCGCCTGCGCCGTATATAGTTCGTATAGTTGCGGCGTGTCAACGATTGCGCCCCCAGCTTCTCTATCTATGATTATCCATTTCTGCCTCACCTCATGGTCACTAGAGCTCGAGAATTCACGTTGCAGATGCCTCAAATAATTCTTTTTTTCCTTGATGCAAACGCCGATGACAAGGATCCGATAGCGTTCGCGCCGTGGAACAGCAGGTGCGCAGCAACGGTGCCCTAACCATCGGGGCACTGCGCGTAATGCCCACCGCATCCTTTTTAGTAGCTCTTTTATGTGTCGCATATGTGCCGCACTACTTTGAGGCATCGGAATCGGCAACCATTTGCACCGATCACCTGTTACGACTTCCAGTTGGCCGCACGACATAGTATCTGCTTCCGCGTTCAGATTTCGAGCGTCCGGAGTTTTTATTGTTTGCGATCGGATCTAGGACGAAGCACCAGGTGACCGTAGAGAACCGATATTGAGCGGAGCGATGCGACGGTTGCGCGGCCATATAACGCTGTGCCGAGCGAGATCCCGGACGAAATTCGGCACCCCCCCATCCCGTTTTCGTTGAGCAATGCGTTTGAGAAGGCCGATGGAATGCGCTGTTATGGCAACGAGATCTATAATGGCCGCGCGCGTGATGCCAAACGCCACAACGTAGTAACGTCGACGAGACTCAAACCAATAGGGTGGGAGTCGCCTTAGGCCGAGCCGCGGATCTGTTAGGCTGGTGCTCTGTCCCATAATGTGCATCACGCGGCTTTCAGGGACATACCAGGTTGTGAAGCCAGCGCGCTTGGCGCGTAAGCAAAAGTCTGTTTCCTCGAAATACAGAAAGTAGTTCTCATCGAGGCCGCCGATAGACGTAATCACCGCGCCGCGGATCATCATCGAAGCGCCACATATCCAATCGACAGGTTGGGACATCTTGCTCATTACGCGAGCCACCACCCAGCGTTTCAACAATCGGGTCGCGATGCCCCATTGCAGGCCTGCGTCGAGTTCACCAAGCATCGTAGGAAATTTGAATGCCATCGGCCAGTCGCTTCCATCCAAATTCTCAAAGCTGCTTCCGGCTATCCCTACACTCGGACGTTCAGCGAGAAACCGTACAAGGGCCATAATGGCGCCAGGCCGCACTTGTGCGTCAGGATTCAAGAGGTAAATGTAATCCGGAGCCCGGTCCGCATATGCCCGCGCGATGCCGAGGTTATTGCCATACGCGAAGCCACCATTTTTTGGCGCTTCGACCAAAGTGAGCCAGGTAGACCAGGCGTTTTGCTCCATTGCCTGCAAGATGACTGGGAAGTCGCCAGAATCATTGTCTACGACGATTACGCGCACGCTCAGCCCCGGCGTACCCCGCTCAGCGTCAACCGACCGGAGAGCCTCAATTGTCAGCAGGGCAGACCTGTATGTGACAATGACGACAGCTACGTCAACGTCTGCCATCTGTGTTGCGTTCCGTGATGCTGATCACGCTTTGCGAAGGAAAGCAAGGAATGTTGTGGGAGCAAGGCTTACCGTAAAATGCACTGAGAGGACAGCAAAAGTCTATGTTTGCGCTCGGTTTCAGCAAATACTAAGCCGGTACATTCTCATGATCGATATAACCTGTAAACGGGCACGCAATGGAGCGGAAAATGCCGGCACGGACAGTTATTGAAGGGATCTTCGCGCAAGTGGCGCGAGAGCAGCGGCGCCAATTATGTCCGCTCACTGACGACTTGGAGCTCCTCCAAACTGGACTGGACTCCCTGAGTTTTGCCTTAATCGTTGCACGATTAGAGGACTCCCTGGGCATTGATCCTTTTGAAGCCGTCGAACGGTTTCCAATTACATTCGGCGACTTCGTAAGCCTGTACGAGTCTGACCCGGGTTGATTGCATGTCGTTTTGGGAGGCGATGGCGGCTTCTGGCGCTTTGTCTGACCGACATCTGATCGGCGCGGACGGACGCTTTTCTCTTGCCGAGCTGGCGACTGCTTCGAGTTTTGGTGAGCGGCTGGAGGAGTTGCGCGGCCGGAGCGTGATTGTTTCTATCTCTGACCAGGTCTTAGCGGCGACGGCACTGGTTGAGCTTGACGGCGTGGCGCGTCGCATTGTGCTGCGCCCCCCGGAGCTATCTCCGGCCCATATCGCGTTGGTGGTGCGAGCGGGCGAGGGTGACGCATGGGTCGGCAATATGGATGTCCCTGGATCCGATTTAGATATTCGGACGGTCGTTGTGCCCGGCGCGTTGGAGCGCGGCAAGGTTGCACGGCAAAAGACGGAGGAGACAGAGTGGGTGCTGCTAACTTCGGGCAGCACCGGCGCACCAAAGCTCGTGCTGCATTCCTTCGCCAGCCTGACCAACGCGTTCATGGGAAAGGAGCCTCCGGTACGGGAAATGATCTGGAGCACTTTTTATGATGTCAGCCGCTACGGCGGCCTGCAGGTCCTTTTGCGAGGCCTGTTGTTTGGATCGTTGGTACTTTCGAGTCCAAACGAATCCATTGGCGATTTTCTGGCCCGTGCCGGCGCGTCTGGCGTGACGCATATTTCTGGAACCCCATCTCATTGGCGAAAGGCAATGATTAGCGGTGCCCTAGGAAAGCTCACCCCAAGCTATATTCGCCTGTCAGGTGAGATCGTTGATCAAGCGGTCCTCGATGCGCTGAGGAGCCTTTTCCCAAAGGCCGTAGTGGCGCACGCTTTCGCGTCCACAGAGGCGGGTGTGGGATTTGAAGTGACAGACGGCTGCGCGGGATTTCCAGCACACTTTGTTGGGGCATCTAATCTTCCCGCTGAAATTGACGTTCCACACGGTCATCTGAGGCTTCGCTCGGGTGGCAATGCCGGGCGCTACTTGGGCGAAGACATTGCGCCACTCAAGTCTCCGGACGGTTTTGTCGATACTGGTGACCGCCTCGAGCGGCGCGGAGATCGATATCACTTCATAGGACGCAGTGGCGGTATCATCAATGTTGGGGGCCAAAAAGTGCATCCGGAAGAAGTGGAGACCGTGATCAATTCACTTTCCGATGTATATGTTTCGCGAGTCATGGCGCGTAAAAATCCCATTACGGGAGCCGTCGTGGTGGCAGAGGTAGTCCGCAGCCCGGTTACCCAATGCACGCACCAGCCGATTAGCGACGAGGCGCTGAAGCTCGAGATAGTCGAGGCTTGCCGAAAAGCGCTTGCCGCTCACAAGGTGCCTGCTTCCATTCGATTCGTTGCCTCCATTGACGTAGCGCCGTCGGGAAAGTTGGTACGCGCTGATGCGTAATGTCATCGTTACGGGCGCTAGTCGCGGTCTGGGGCTTGCCATTGCCCGGGCGCTTGTCGCGGATGGCTATCGCGTCGTTGCCGTGGCGCGATCGGAAACAGCGGAGCTTCAGTCGTCCATCGCCTGTGTCCAAAAGCCAGGGGCAGGGGTCCTCGTTTTCCGTTGCTGCGACCTCTCGCACATTTCAGCCTTGGGAGGCTTTGTGGGCTCGCTGCGCAAAGAGTTCGGCGCCATATATGGTTTGGTGAACAACGCCGGTGTCGGCACGCCAAGTATCCTGAGCATGATGCGAGACGAACAGCTAGAGGCGCTGGTGCGATTGAATACGATTTCTCCGCTTCTAATGACCAAGTACGTTCTGCGCTCGATGATGGCGGAACGAACCGGCCGAATCATAAACATGGCCTCGATCGTCGCGAATACGGGCTATAGCGGACTCTCTGCCTATTCAGCAACCAAGGCCGCTTTATTGGGATTCACGCGCTCGCTCGCGCGCGAAGTTGGACCGCTCGACATAACGGTTAATGCCATCGCGCCGGGGTTTATCGACACGGAAATGACTCGCGAACTAGGCCGGAAGCAGCGCGAACATATTGCGCAGCGTAGCGCCCTGAGACGTTTGGCAACCCACCAAGACGTAGCCGGCGCCGTCTCCTATCTGTTGAGCGAAAGAGCCCGCAACATTACTGGCGTAACACTGACTGTCGACGCCGGAAACACCACATAAGACTGCAAGCGCGATTTCTCTCTGCAAATCTAGAACGCCAGTATGGAACTTGTAAACGAGCCTTTATATTTGCCGTCCGGCGACCACCATTTGTTTGCCTGGTTGCATCACGCCCCGCGGGCGCCTGCGGCGACCGTGGGTTTAGTGATATGCAAGCCGTTTGGTTACGAAGCCCTATGCGCACATCGAAGTATTAGAGCGATTGCGGAATCTGCAGCTGTCCAGGGAGTGCCTGCGCTGAGATTTGATTACCTTGGAAGTGGTGACTCTGGTGATATTAGTCCGAGTGATGACCAAATCGCGGCGTGGGTCGGCGATGTCGTTGCGGCTGTAGCGGAACTACGGCGGCGAACCGGCGTAGAACATGTATGTCTACTCGGGGTCAGACTGGGAGCTATGCTCGCTGTGCTTGCAGCAAGCCGGTGCATCTCTGTCGTGGGCTTGGTCCTGATAGCACCAGTAATTAGTGGCAAACGGTATCTCCGTGAACTTCATACCGCGCGGCTCGCCGCGCTTCTAGGAGCAGCTGCGGAAGGGTCATCGCAGGAGCAGTCTGGAACCGAGGCGACATCAATAGGTTCGAAAGAATTCAGCGGACATGCCATGTCGTCGGAAACGCTGGCTTCGTTGTCGAAGATTGAACCGAGCACGCTGACGGTTGCTGCGCATTTGCAGGTGCTTGTTATCGATCGCGAGGACCTTCCTACCGCGCCGGACTGGAGTAAAGAGCTGTCGGACGCCGGCATCCGCACACGGTATGTGACACTGCCCGGCTTTGTTGAGATGTCTCTGCTGGCACCGCAGTTCGCAGTCATCCCACAGTTGATGCTGGAGCTGACGCTGGATTGGTTGAGACAATTCCAAGGTTCCGCCGTGATCGACCAACGGCACAACAGCGGAGTTGTGTCAAAAGTAGCTCCATCAACTGCTCTACTTCTGCCAGGGCCTGATGGCTGTCCAGGCGCTCGACTGACCGAGCGGCCGGTGGTATTTGGGAAGGACGGTGCTTTATTCGGCGTGGTTACCGAACCGCGATCAGAAGAGCTGCGTCGCCGAGCCGTGATATTGCTCAATACCGGGGCTGACAACCATATTGGCGCCAGCCGCATGAACGTTTCTCTTGCCCGAAGTTGGGCTAGGCGTGGGTATTTGGTATTACGTATGGACCTAGCTGGGCTCGGTGATGCTCATACTCGGGTAGGGCGGCCGAGCAACGAGGTATTCCCACCAGCTGCGATCGAGGATGTCGATGCGGGCATTAAGCTCATGCAGAACCAATATGGTGTTGGAGACGTCACCCTGCTTGGTCTTTGCTCAGGCGCCTACCACGCATTGCGCACCGCCTCGGCAGGCGCACCCGTCGCACGAATTCTGCTTGTTAACCCTCAGACATTCTTCTGGAGCGAAGGCCAGTCCGTTGAAGATATTCAACTCATGGAAGTCGTAAGCAATCCTGGTGTGCACCGAAGGCGTGCGCTCTCAATGCGGCATTGGAGGCGCCTTTTGACCGGTCAAGTTGACATCGTGAGAATCGCTAGAGTCAACCTTCATCGTATGGCGCTTGCTTTAGAATCAAGTTTCCGAGACTTGGCAAGGAACATGCGCATTCGAATTCCGCATGATCTGGGATGGGAGCTTGAGGATCTCACCGCGCAGGGTGTGCAGGTCGTCTTCATATTCGCGCGTGGCGACGTGGGCATCGAGTTGCTCCGGCTGCAGGCGGGATCGTCGCTAGCGCGACTTAAAGACCGCTGCAGAATCCATATCATCGCCAGTGCTGATCATACATTTAGCCAAAGCGGTCCTCGCCAAGCCATGGAGAAGATTCTTAGTGAGGAGCTTTTCACTTACGTTCCGAGCAAAGACGCGAGGGGTGGTGGGAGCCCGAAGTGTCGTGCGGATCGCGGAAATTGCAGTGCTTAGCAGCAGGAAGTGCGGAGCCGGTTATATGATTATATTCAACACTTGAGTCTACGAGGTTTAAAGAAAGGGTTCAGATGAGCGTAATAGACTCATTATATCCAGCAATTTTTCTGCCGGCGGCAGGTGGAGAAGTGCTTAACCTCAGCGTATTCTCGCTGCCACATGCACATGCGAAGTCTATCGAGGCAATTCGATATCCTCGATGGCAGCGCTATGCAGAGCCGGGCTTTTCCGCAGAATCTCTGATCGAGGATTTGGCAGCGCAAATTGCGACTAAAGTACCGAGCGGCCCGATCTATATGATTGGCATGTCACTTGGCGGCCACTTCGGCTACGCAGTGGCGCTACATCTTCAAAGAATGGGTCGGGAGGTTGGCGCTTTATGTGTGGTCGACGCATTTATGGTTACATCTTCGGAGCCTTCGGCCGGATGGCAACGCCGAGCACTGGCAGATGGCCTGGAGCACTTGCGAAAAAAAGATTTCGCGAATTTAGTCGTTTTGTCCGAGCGCGGTTCTGGAGATTGTTGATCAGAGTTTCGGGTGGGCGCGCGGGAAAGCTACTTGGGAGGATTGTTCCTCGCCGTAAGTCTCGCCCTGGTTCCGATCCAAATCCGGTTCTAGAATCTGAACTTACCATGCGTATGCTGATTCGTGAGACCGCCCCCTGGCTCGCATCACTTGATCAAGACCCTATAGCACTTGAGGCGCCGGTCGCTCTCCTAAGGACACAGGCGAGTTCCGGAGACGACGCCGCCTGGAGGCGCCGGTGTCCAAATATCCAAATTTACGAAATCGTCGGTGGCCACCATACATTGTTCTACCCGGAAAACATTGGCTCATTTCGCGAGACCTTTGCCACTGCGACACGTAGCTGGCGCTAGGCATACTTATGACGTTCCAGTGCCTCCTGAAAGATTATTCTTTATCAAATCGCTACGATGCTTGAATACTGCGCTATCCGAATACTGTTGCCCGGCGGCATATGCGGCGAGTGTCATATCGAGCATCTTGTGCGAAGACTGCAGCCGTCGAAGCAATAGGTCCGCAAGTCCTGATGAGTCACCGATTGGAACAAACTCACCGCCGGCATGATTGCCAATTAAATCGGACGCGTAGGCACTTGCAAATCCTAGGATCGGAAGACCGGACATCAATGCCTCAATTAGGCACCGGGGTGACTCCGGCGTTACATGACAAAATACAAATACATCCGCATCGCGCAACAGTTCCAGGAGCTTAGTCCGGTTCATCTCTGCGCCGGAGAAGTCTATATAGGCGTCAAGCTTTCTTGCTTTAACCTCTTGGCGCAGCGCCTCAAGGAGCGGACCGTCTCCGACCCATCTGGCGCGGACCTCTCTAGCCCCGCTCCAACTCTTGAGCAACTTTTCGATGGCATCGAGCCAATGCCATGGCCCCTTCATTTCATGAACTCGACCGACGTACACAATTCGAATTGGTCCGACGTTGCGCACTAGCCGCTTGTCCAACTCGGCACGCGGAATAATGTCCGTAGTCTTCAGGTGTATGTCATGCACGATCTCCGAGGTTTTGCACAGCCCAGCATAGCCGTCGAACACGGTTTTCCCATGGAACAGCCCGAGTGAGGCCCGCCGAATGTCCCTAAGGCTGGTGCGCTTTAGCATTGCTCGCTGTAGCGACCGCCAACACCTTTTTGCGATTCTTGGCTCCTGTTTTGCAGGCATTTCATGCAGTACCCAATCGAGCCAAACCGCATAGGGGCGGCCAAGTTCATAAGCTGTCTCGCACCCGATGCGGCCCCACGCTCCTAGCCAGCCAAGATTCGAAAAGCACAAATATCTGTGGCGCGGAACAAGCTGGCGAAACCGCATACGTACTGCGTGTACATGCTTGATGTGAGATGCCAAATCGTAACCCCAAGGGAAAGTGACGATTGCCAGCCGTCCGGAGGAGGTCAAATCGTTTGGTGATATCCACTTTGTGGACGCATCGACAAGGTTAGCGGGAAGTACGGGCGCACAGACTGTCACCGAACTAAAGTTCTCAAGCCAGCGAGCTAGTCCATTGTGCGCCTGGGACTCGATGAGCACTTCTCGCCCGACAACTTGAAACGGCACACCAACATCCAGCAGCAGAGTTTCCTCCCACATAGAGCCCCGTTGACTAGGTATCTTAGGTTGCATGTCAAATTGTCTTAACCATTCCGACTGGCACTGCAGTCTCCTTGAGACAATCGGATTCCGAGAATTACTTAGCTGTGTCGCTCCAGCTCGGATCATCGCACGTGGGGGATTGTTTCTAAGCCAATAAGCTATTTGCCCCTTAACTTGCCAAGATGTTGGAGTCTTTCAAATGGCAGCCGAGGGCCTTTTTCTATCACGACGACACTGTCGTAAAAGTGCATGCCCTGGATATGGTCGTAAAGGTTGACGAGATCCTTGGGGACTTGCGGCCCGCTGAACGGGCCGACGCCGATAGCGAACTTGCAGTGCTCGCTGCTCATTACATCAATTATCCGTTTTGCGTATTCGGTGAAGCTGTGCTTATTGAGATAGCCGCCATCCTTCACGCGAACCTTTCGGTAATAAGATGTATGGGTGTCCTCGCACCAGTAAATTCCTCCGTCCTTTAGCAACCGGTAGGTTTCAGAAAGCGTCACGATCTGATGTGGGTTATCGTGCGAACCATCATCCACGATGATGTCGAACGCAGCATCCTGATCAGCAAAAAATGTTCGCCAGAATTGCTTATTACCTTGATCCCCCACAACAATTTTTAGGTAATCGGTTGCTTCGCAGCGCGGTTCGATGTCAACACCGACTATGCGCGTGCCTTCGCCAAAATACTTGTGCCACATTTCAGCGCTGCCGCCGTATTGGACTCCAACCTCCAGGACTCTCGGAGCACGTCCGACAAACTTCTGGAAGTACCGCTCGTAGAGCGGTAGGTAGTGATTGAATTTGTCGCAGTCGCGGTCCAAATTCTCGAAAATGTCGCGCAGAGCCATCTATAAAGCTCCTTGTCCTATTTGTGACCGGTGGTGGACTTTGGCGCACCGTATGAGCAAGCGCGAGGCGCCATAGCACTTCTCGGCCAACGGCTCTTTTTGGGAAGCTACTATGCTCATTATTAGATTCATGTAGATCTTCTGAAAAGTTGTCAAGTGCTTGCTCGGCCGATAGACAATTCGTGGTTCGCGTGATGTGAGCGCGCCGCTGTCAGATGCGTTTCCGGAGCGTATATGTCGACCGCTAAAATATATTAAATGCCCACGCATTAATGGCGATCATAGCCGGATTGGCTGAAGTTCTGGCCGGCCGTTCTCGAAGACCGAGCTCTGGGCCTGCAAGTGGGGCGATAGGCATCGGAGCACCGGAAGTCTATAGATCGGGCTGATTGCGATTCGACATTGAGTCGTTATCCGGCGCTCCTTTCACTTTTGCGATCGCGGATGGCGCCACTTCGCGCTTGGCTTTGCGGGCTCGTGCGCCTTGGAACGTGTAACATCGTTGTGGCGACTCGATTTTGGGACAATTGAGGCATCCTGATGTCAGAAAGGTCCGTGGTCCAGGCCCCTGCGCCATCCTTTTTCCGTCTCCCTCGGGGGAGACGCGGTCGGACGATCGCCGTGATCACGCCTTCCTACGCCTTGGAACGCGTGTCATACATGATTCCACATCCCGGATATACATATATTAAGTTATACCGGCTTCCGCTGTACAGGTTGGAGAAGTGGGAGCGCTATGGAAACTTTTTCCAGCAAACGCCAATTCTGGTTGGCCCCAAAACAGATCTGGTTCACACGCTCAATCACATTCCGGCTAATCGTGAATTCGTCGTGTCTGCCGAAATGGAACTGCCGCGTTATATCGGCCCAGTCAAAGATTGGCAGTGGCGCATTGGTTTTAAGGTACTTGCGTCCGACCGTTGCCGCGGTATTTGGCCATTAAGTGATGCTGCGCGTGCCTATATCATCAGGCGATTAGAGGAGGCTGGATACAACAATTTGGCTGGGAAGATAACGGTATTTCGCGGTGCAGTTTCAGATGCCGTCAGTCCTAAGCGCCTACGCGATTCTACTGCCAGTGGACCTTTACGACTTTTGTTCGTGGGTGGCGACGGCCTGCGCAAAGGGCTACGGCCTACATTAGAAGCTGCACGAATACTTCGCCGTGGCGGGGTAGACTTGGAAGTGACCGTGGTCGGTGAATTGGCGGGAGATACTTACGTGGTCGGAGGAGTCCAATTTCCGACCTCAGATATTCATACGATGCTAAACTCTGAAAAGTGGATCCATCACTACAAGGCACTTCCCAATTTAGAAATTCGGAAGTTGATGGAGGAGCACGATCTGTTTGTATTGCCCACCATGGATGAATCATTGGGATGGGTACTAGCCGAGGCAGCGATGAGCAGGCTACCTTCTATCTCCACAAACATATTTGCGATCCCAGAACTTATTCTGGACGGAATCAGCGGCTGGCTGATCCAACTACCTCTCAATAATGATTTGCGTTGGCTACATATAGGTCAGCCAAGTGCGCGTGATGCGTGGGAGGTAGCGCAGGCGCACATTGTGTCCAGGCTCACTGAGATTATTGCTTCCTTATCTTCGGATCGATCCCTGATTGCACAGTTTGGCGAGCGAGCCCGACAGCACGTAGCGGAACGGTACAGTATGGATGTTGCCGAGCGTCATTTGAGCGAACTCTACGAGGCTGCCATCGCAGCGCCCTAAAAGAGGTCGCGTACCAGGTATCAAGCGTGTCTGATCGCGCATCGATCGTGGTGAGCTAGCGTTAAGTACCTTTGAACTGGTTCGCTGAACTCCAGGTCCTGGAGCTCTCCCCCCGGACACGGCCCAGGCGGCAAATTCGAAGGGCCCGAACTATCAAAAGGCGGGCATCGCTGGCGTGATGGAAGTCACATCATCGAGTCTTTATCGCCTTAATGGATTTCAGACACCATTGTCGCCGTTTGAGCAGTGCCGCCTTCGTGTGAGGAAGTGCCTAATGTTCAGCAGCTTAGCGCCTATGTTGCCCATCCGATGTTGTCAGGAATGCTATAGTTGGTAATCACGCAGGCCGAGACCATCTGGCTCAGATAGTGGAGCCTGCCGATTTACGGCGGCCCGGCTTGAATTCTTTAACGAGCGATAATAACTCGCCCTGAGGCCATTCAGGCGGCTGAACGTTGAATTGAGGCAGTGAACGAAACTTTAAAGTAGTGCAACTGTGCTTGAATTCAACTCAATAGGGACGGAGATCGGATGACGATAAAGCGACTCTGGCCACATTCGCCCGCGGCACTCATTGTGGTTGTGGTCCATCTGTTCATTGCTGTTAAACCTGTTTCCGCAGAGGCATTCCAATCCGGTGGGGGCGTCGCCTTAGCCCTGGCTGCGAGCGCTATTTCGGTCGAAGGAAGTGCGCAACGGCCTTCATACAGTCCTGGAGACGGGTTCTTTGTGCTAAACGGTAAGCTTTATGATCCCGATGGGAAAGAGTTCCGTATTCGTGGTGTCAATAGAACGCATTGGGATTCAAACTCCGCCGAAGGCATTGCCAACAGTGGGGCGAATGCCGTGCGCTGGGCCATTGATTTTTCGCGTTCAGCCGATGATAACGTCAAGCTAATACAGTCGCAGAGTATTCGGTATGGCGAGGTGCCAATCGTTGGCAATTGGAACGGCACTTGTCACTCCGACATAGCTCCGTTCCAGGCGATTGTAGCGGCGTGGGTAGCACAAGCTTCTCAGTGGACGACACTTAATAGATCCTTGATCGTAAATGTCGCCAACGAATGGGGTCCCGCGGGTAGCCCCCTATGGCGGGATTCATATATCACGGCGATAGGCATTCTAAGGCGAGCTGGCTACACCGGACCTTTATTGGTCGATACGGGCGGTTGCGGACAAGACGATGCGGATCTTGTGCAATATTCGCAAGCTGTTTTCAACAGCGACCCGGAACGTAATGTGATGTTCTCGCTGCACCTTTATGGAACAGCGAACGACTATTCAGCGTCAGTCAAGAGCATAGCTAAAGGCAATCCCACAGTCGTCACACTAAGCAGCAACTCACCGACCCATCCATTTGCCGTGAATTTTAACGGCAGCAACAATAGCTATTCTGGAATTACTGCGTATCAGATCAGCGGTGTAAAGGGTATGACCCAAATCAACGGATCGATGCCTGCTCTCCAGAATGTGGGCGGCGTACCGGGAGCCTGGACTATTACTCTGACAGTCGACAGCAGCAAATGGGGTGATTTTGTAGGAGGCGGAAGTGTGCTCGATTACAACGGCAACTACGCTCTCAGGATTGCCAGGCTTGCCGCTCTCCGCAATAGTACGGGCGCCGTTTACATCGTCGGAGAGTTCGGACCGGGTCGCAATATCGGCGCTAGCCCGACGCTCGTGACACCGGCAGAGATAATCACAGCGGCGGAAGCCAACGGTATCGGCTGGCTGCCCTGGGCATGGGATGACAATACGTTGGCTGATTGCCAGTCGGATAACGGGTGGTTCAGCATGACGTACCACTGTGGCGCCTTTGCACAACCTTCAGACCTGACGCATTACGGTCAAGATGTCGTGCTTAATCCAACATATGGAATCAAGGCGCTAGCAAAACGATCGGGTGCCGTTCTGCTAGAACCCAAGCATCATCGGAGCCTACTTTGAAGTACTCCGCACGACCGCCTAAGGCTGCCGATACTTCGGGATTGAAAGCCTGCATGTCTCGCATTATCGCGGACCAACAAATTACCGGTTATGACTTGGCGGTAGAATTCAGGGGTGCCAGGTGATAGAGACCGTACTGCGAGCGAATCAGCGGGGACTGGCGCTCCGTGAGGCTTTCGCGCGACGAGAGTTGCTGTACTTCCTCATCTGGCGCGATATCAAAATCCGCTACAAGCAGACAGCGCTCGGTGTCGTGTGGGCAGTACTCGTGCCGGCGAGTCAGGTGCTAATTTTCACAGTTATTTTCGGGCGGCTCGCGGGGATCAAGCCCGATGGCCCTTATCCTTATCCGCTTTTCGTCCTAGCAGGATTGGTGCCCTGGACGTTTTTCTCTCAAGCTGTAACACAGGGCGGACAGAGTCTAGTTAATCAGCAGCATTTACTCACGAAGGTGTATTTCCCTCGTCTATTTGTGCCAGCCGGCACCGTAGGAGGCTGCTTTGTCGACTTTATGGTTTCGGCCGGTGTGTTCGCTGTCGCGATGGCGTGGTATCGCTTTACGCCCTCATGGCAAATTGTATTCGTACCACTACTTATTTTGCTGACTGTTGCCGCCTCCCTGGGCGCCGCCTTTTTTCTATCGGCGCTGACTGTTAGGTATCGTGATTTCCGATTTGTTGTCCCCGTCATGATGCAGTTGCTTATGTACGTCAGTCCTGTGGTGTATCCGATATCGATTATTCCGAAGCGCTACCAGTGGGCTCTTGGTTTTAATCCCATTGCAGGAATTATCGATGGCTTCCGCTCCGCTATTCTAATGAAGCCGTGGAACTTCCCTCTTTTGTGCTCTTCGGTCGCCAGTACATTAATTATTTTGTTCGTAGGCGCGGTCTATTTTCGAAAGACTGAACGGCAATTTGCAGATATCGCTTGAGACATATCACCATCTACTAGGCCTGTCTCGTTTATGCCCCAACCGATCATTCAAATCGCAAACGTCAGCAAGATGTACCGCTTGGGGCGCCGTAACGCTCAGCATGCGATGTTTCGCGATGCGTTGCGAGCAATGCTGGCAGCGCCGTTCCACCGCCTAAAGAATATACACGGCTCCAGCAAGGATGAAGATCAGTTCTGGGCGGTGCGGAATGTATCTTTTGACGTGCAGAGGGGTGAAGTGGTGGGGGTTATTGGCCGCAACGGCGCGGGCAAAAGCACACTGCTAAAGATTCTCTCTAGAATTACGGAGCCGAGCGAAGGTGAAATCCACCTTCGCGGACGAGTTGCATCCTTGCTCGAAGTAGGGACCGGTTTTCATGCAGAGCTCACCGGGCGAGAGAACGTATTTCTGAATGGCGCGATTCTTGGTATGAGCAGGGCAGAAATAAGTCGGAAATTTGACGAGATAGTGGCGTTCGCAGAAATTGAAAAGTTTCTCGGAACACCCGTCAAGTACTACTCCTCTGGTATGTACGTCAGGCTCGCATTTGCCGTGGCGGCACATCTCGAACCAGAAATTCTCATTGTCGATGAGGTTCTCGCGGTCGGCGACGCCGAATTTCAGAGGAAATGTCTCGGTAAGATGGGAGAGGTATCAAAGCTAGAGGGGCGTACGATTCTATTTGTTAGCCATAATATGGCCGCGGTGCGTCAATTGACGTCCCGGTGCGTTCTGTTTGATAAAGGACAGATAAGTTTTGACGGAGATCCGGAACGCGCGATTGAACTGTACTCCAATGTAGCTTCGGGTGGTTTCGTGCAGGGAGCGGACCTCGCAAGCTGGCCCCGTTGGTCGACCGACCTGCGTCGAGAGGTAGAGATCAAAGCGCTATCATTCAATCGTCGAAATCCAGTCTACCAATCCGACGAGCCCATTAGCTTCGACGTTTTTGCAAAGGCGAGGGACACCCAGGAGAGATTGCGTGTCAGTGGCACGATTTTCCATTTAGACGGTACTCCCGTAGGCACTTTCTTCAGCGACGATAATCGATCGATGCGCAGCGGCGAGGAGCGAGTGTTTCGAGTTCCCATAAAGGATCACCGACTTGCGCCGGGCAACTACCAGTTTGGGCTGGCACTCGGTCGTGGGAATGAGACAACCGGTCACAAAGACTTCGACGTGTTGCTAGATGTTCTTCCTTTTGAGATAGCTGCAGTGGAGGGAGACGGAGGCGTCGTAGGCGCTTGGCCACGTGGGTGGGGGGCAATTCGATTCGCCACCCCGTCAATTGAGGTAATAAAATAAATAGACTGCCTAGAGCAATGTATATTCAATTGCGGGTGCGACTTGACGGCGAGGTTCACAAGATTGAGCGGCGGACACGATTGAGGTGTGCGCGAATAGCGGCATGTACAGCTGCGCTGTTGCGCTCTAACTCATGATAGAGAACCTGATTTGTACGTTGGTCTTTGGGCCCGCATTGACTGATGCTCGAGATAGCGAGCTTGCGCTTTATATAAGAACTTCCCAAGCTGTGCAGTTGTAGCGCCGTGGGTGTCATTGTCCGCTCCTTTGATGTATTTGACACGTCACTAACGCGACTCGTGGGACGCCCCGCTTCTCTGTTTTTTCTCCTGGGCCACACGCTAGTTTCGAGAAATCTTTGGCAAAAAAGCGCTGAGCAGTTCGCGTCCGCGCGCGTCCAGGCGGAGCTTCGGGCAAGACAAAATTCCATTGCGCAGGAGGTAACTCTCCAAGCCATCTACCTTGAATTGGCTTATGTGCATGAATTAGCAATACCTGTAGCGGAAATATTCGCCGAACTAGAAGTACAGCTTGAGTTCCGCTTGTTGCGGGCAGTACCGGAAACGGTTGGCGCCATTCGCACCGCCCGGGCGAACGGCGATCAAGTCTTATTCATGTCTGACACCTACTTTCCGATGGATCTTATTAAAAAATGGCTGCTGGATCTGGGAGTCGCTGACAAGGCTGACTTTATCGAGGTCTCAAGCGCTGTCGGAGTCACTAAGGAACGCGGGGATCTGTTTCGAGACGTGATGAATCGGCGATGCATCATCCCCAGTACGATAAGGCATTTAGGCGACAATTTAAGCTCGGACGTATCCGTACCCTCGATGTTAGGAATTAGATCTGTCCTCTTTGCCGGCTGCAAATTAAGTCGGTATGAGGAGATTATGGAGGAGCAAAGCATCGATACTGCCGGGGTATCGTCGCTTTTTGCCGGGGCTTCCAGGTGGGTGCGGCTCTCCCTTTCTGCGGAGAGTCAAAAGCTTGCAGACCTACGTGATATGGCGGCGCAGATTGCGGGTCCAGTTATTTGCGCTTATGTGATCTGGGTTCTTAGAAAAGCCAAAAGTCTCGGACTTCGTCGCCTATTGTTCGTTTCCCGCGATGGTCAGATCATGCTGAAGGTAGCCAAGCTGCTTGCCCCTAAACTCGGCGTCGAACTAGAAATGGCGTATTTCTACGGTGGACGGCAGGTATTTAACCTTGCTGCCTTTAGAGAAATGGATTCGGAGACAATTGGATGGCTTGTTGAGTCCGCGACCTTGGTCACAATGAGCGACATTCTGCAGCGCGTTGATATGCAAGTTTCGGAGGTTCTGCCGGAACTTGAACGTTTCGGTCTTCCGAGAACTGGACGAATAGCCTCAGAACGAATCGATGCCCTTAGAGCGTTTCTTTGTGATCGGCGCATTGTGGAGAAAATTGCTAAAGCCGCGAACTGGCGCAGAAACCGGATCCGCAGGTATCTCAGCTCGTGTGGATTGGCGGATTCTGCCGCGTGTGGAGTTGTTGACATAGGTTGGAAAGGAAGGGTGTTTAAGGCGCTCGCATTGATTTTGGATGATTTAAGCGCCGCGCATCATGTGGGTCTCTATTTCGGTCTCTTCGCTAAACCAAAAGCTATGCGTGCTGCCCAGTTCCAAGCCTTTCTATTCGAGTGTGAAGAGGTATCGCGTGTCGGCGCGGGAAGCGATATACCCTCTCTTCCAAATGTTATGGAAATTTTCTGTCAAGCCGATCATGGTCAAGTTTTAGATGTCGTCGAGGACGGGGTTTCGTATGCTCCCGTAATTCGGGAGCAACAGAACTTAGGCAGTTCAGAGTGGGATATTGCGTATTTCCAAAAGTGCGTAGAAGCATACGCTGATGTCCTGGCAATTGGTTCGGAGTGGACGCCAGATACGGATTTGCGCACTATGTGTAGTCGACTTATTCGAATGCTCATGACACAACCATCTTTGCAGGAGGCTCGGCTCCTCGGCGCGTTTGACTATAACGACGACCAAAATGGGGCGACTGCGGAACCGTTTGCCGTTCCGTTTAGGGTTTCAGATTTTGGCGCCGTATTTGAGCAGGGCACATTTCCTCGCAAGTCGCACGTTTGGTGGGAAGCTGGCGCTCTGAGAATGACGGATCCGACAACTATTAGAATTCTTCGGTTGGCACGTCGTATTTCGCGAGTGCGCTCTACAGCCGTATGGCGATCAGCCAGCCGGTTATTTCGGATTATCTGGCGACCTAATCCTCGCCGACTGCGTGAGAGATTACAAAAATCCAACAAACTTTAGTGGTTTTGAGTGTCCGACTTACCGTGGCTCTTGTTAGCCCGTTGGATCGCAGCTCTGAAATGTCAAAACCAGGTGCCAACGGCGCAGGTTGAGGTAATATTCTTTGGAACATCGCAGTGGAGCAAGCCTAATTCCTGGGTATTAGCCTAGGAGTCGGAAGATCCCAGCACTCTTCATATGGCTGTAACCATGTAAGGCTCTCAGTATTGCGGTGATGCGAACCACGGTCTGCCCGCTTCGAATCTGCCGAGATGTAGACATGCTATTTCCACATCCACTCCGCGCACCATGCCTCTTGGACCGTTTAGTTTGCGTGTGTACACTCCTAATGCCGGCCACGCGGTTGGGTCATTCGGTTTTGAGGTCGATCAACTCATCGGCCGCTGGGAAGGAACAATCATGAGTGCGCCTGCGCCAGCGCCGGACGCTCGAGAATGGCGCGCTTTTGATGCGGTTTACGTCATAAATCTCGTGACACGGACGGACCGGCGCCGTCAAATCAGCGTGCAGCTCGCCGCGCTAGGCTTGTCTCCCGATAATCCGCGCCTTACGTGGATCCGCGCGGTCAAACCTTCCGATGGTGGAACGTTCGGCAACATCGGTGCGCGTGGCTGTTTTTTGAGTCACCTAGAATGCCTTAGGAAGGCATGCGTAACGGGCCACAAGCGCATCCTGATTCTAGAGGATGATGCCTTGATTACTGACTCGGCTGCGTGGAGGGATGCGCTCACCGCCATTGGGGCCCAGCCGTGGAATGTTTGGTACGGTGGCGCGCGGTTCTTCGACTATTCGCCGCAGACTGGTGGTGTACTTTGCCCAATAGACGCACACGTCAGTATCGGTACCACCCACTGCATAGGGTTTCAGGGGGATGCGATACGCTCAATATTCGAGTTCTTAGAGCTGATTTTGACCCGTCCCCCTGGACATGAGGAAGCAGGTCCCATGCCCATCGACGGAGCCTATACAGTATGGCGACGCCTGAACCCCAGCGCCATCACACTTGCCTCGGTCCCTGCGGTTTGTACACAACGCCCTTCTCGATCTGATATCACGCCGGGCATGTGGCTGGATAAACTCCCAATTGCGCGGCAAGTCGTTTCAGTCTTGCGCGCCCTGCGTACTCCACGTCCGTGATGCCCGACTGGGAAGCCACGTCGAACGGTTGGGCTGTTCCATCTGCTGTGCGTAATGGAGCGATCTCTGCAGAATAGGCCGTTCGTTGAGGCCGCACGTCATACCATACCGGGGAGTAGGCCAGTAAACTTTAGCTTATGTACCTTGGCTAGGTGAACCGGCCGGGCGGCGTGTCCTCTTGACCGTCTGCCGATCTGCGGTGAGCAGCAGCGCTGCAGCGGGGTATTCACACCCTGCACCAACGTTGGAACGGCCTCACTCGATCCGTCTAAAACGTCCCTGAACCTCAAACGTCAAAAAGCTGCGGAGTAGCCGACCAGTGCATATATTCGCCGCTCTTGAAAAATTTCGATGAAAGAAACGGTAGTCGTAGCAATCGAACCATTTTTCAAGCGATAGTCCCGCAGCGAGAGACCATCGATGCAGCCTTTTGTGCGTCATGAACTGGATATGAGTGGAGTCAAATATACCCAGTGGATGTTCGGGCCAATCGCCGCGTACACTTAATTGCAGCAACGCGCCGATGTACCGCATATTGGGGACACTAATCACGACCCATCCGCCGTTTTTTACCATGGAAGCCAGCGATTGGAGCCTCAGCCATGCACTGGGAAGATGCTCGAGCACATCTGCCAATATCAAGCCATCGAGAGAGCCGACCTCGAATGGGCGGGAATCGGACGCATCGATCACGCGTGCGGAGGTTAACCGTTGTTTTGCCGTGTCTATAGCGGTTGCTGAGAACGTCCACTCCATGAATCTGACGACCTTCGCGGACCAGAACAGCCTCGGTTGCGCCATATCCGCAACCGATGCTCCCAATCGTTAACCCATCTTTGGGCACCATTCTCAAGATGTCCTGCCGAACGTAATCGGCGTAGACATATTCCGAATCCAGAAGCATGGACAACAATGTATCCCAATGCAGTTCGGGCGGCTACACTGGCCGCCCGTGGGCAGTGGGCTACCATCGCACCTGTGCTGTCCTAATGGCGAAATACCGGTATTCTTTGCCACGGCGTTGAAGTCGCGTGCGCAGTATTGCCAAAATACCCCGGTGCCGCGTCTAGCTGCGAGGTCAAGCGCCTTAATGATATCCCTTACGCGGGCAAACAGCCCCGGGTGGCGTTGTCTGCACAGCATAGCCCGGGATACCATTGCACAACATTCCGATATTGCCCGATGATGCTGCTCACAATCCTCGATGTATATGGATACCACTGAAGGCTCTGAATCTGCGTTAGTCGCGGATATCGAGAAGGTACCTTCGGTTTCAGTGTTGATGCCTCTGTTTAACGGTTCTGTTTACGTGCGGCAGGCAATTGAAAGTATCCTTGATCAGACCTTCGGCGACTTCGAGCTGCTTGTACTTAATGATGGATCGACGGACGCCTCCCTAAAGGTCGTTCAAGAATATACGGCGCAGGAGGTCCGGATGCGTGTCATCAGTCGTGAGAATCGCGGACTGACCTATACGCTAAATGAATTAGTATCTCTAGCACGAGCGCCGTTAATTGCGCGGATGGACGCTGACGACATCGCCATGCCGCGCCGCCTCGAAATTCAAGTGGACTTTCTTGCCAGGAACCCCGACATAGTATGCGTCGGGGGCGCCTGTCAGATTATCGATGACGCAGGGCGCTACCTGACTACACAGCATCCTCCGACGGCGGACAAGGATATTCAGGCACTCATGCTACAGGGGCATTGCGCAATTACGCATCCGGCAGCTACGGCGCGTCTTGCGGCAGTCAGGAAGGTGGGGGGTTATGACAGCAATTACGATTTTGCAGAAGACATTGATTTGTGGCTGCGATTAGGTGAATTGGGAAAACTGGCAAATATGGACGACGTAGTACTGAAATACCGGATTCACAGTAAGTCGGTCAGCGCTCGGAGAGGAGCGTTGCAGAGATCTGCGGCGCGCCGAGCATGCGAGAGCGCATGGAAGAGGAGGGGAATTGCGCAATCCGAATATACCGCAGCCGAGTTGTGGAGGCCGGGGGCCGATCGCGAATCCCAATTTCGACACCAACTGACTTATGGATGGTGGGCGTGGAACAGCGGCGAGCGGAGGACGGCGCAGATTTACGGGCTAAAATCGGTCATCGCGAGACCGCTGGCACGGGAAGCTTGGAAATTATTGGTAATCGCATACTTCAGGCGCTCGAATGCGACCTAAAAAGAAAGACTACGAGGCGCATTCGCTGCTAAGCGGCAATAGGCTATGTGATGGGGAAAACAGTCGATTGTGAATGCAACTCAAGCCAGCATAATAATTCCGGTACGAAATGGGGAGCGATTTATTGCCGCGGCATTGGAAAGTGTTCTTGCAAATGGTGAAAAGAAAATCGAAGTCATTGTTGTAGACGACGGGTGCTCAGACCGCTCCATTGACGTTGTGCAATCCATGGCAGATGGGCGCGTTAAAGTCATTCGAGGACCGGGGAAGGGGATATCGGCGGCATTAAATACGGGCCTCCGCAGTGCGAGCGCGCCGATTGTGATGCGATGTGATGCCGATGACGTTTACCCACGTCGCCGCATCGCTGACCAGGTAAATTGGCTAGAGCAGCATCCGGAATACGGCGCGGTCTGCGGAGGATTTTCGACAATCGATGATTATGGCAATGCGGTTGCGGAAATGTTTGCCGGAGATGCGGCGCTCGACCTTACAGAAGAGCTGCGCTCAGCAAAGGTCCGCACACACTTGTGCACCTTCGCAATGCGAGCCGACGTGGTTCAAAAAATAGGCGGATTTCGCGAGTTCTTTGTTACAGCGGAAGATATCGATTTTCAGCTTCGCCTTTCGCGAGTTACGACAATTATGTACCTGCCCCAGTCGTTCTATCTCTACCGCCTGCACGAGGAGTCTGTTACTCATACCCAAAGCGCAGAGCGGCGAACTTACTTTGAAAAGTTGGCCTATATATTTCAGAGACAGTGGGTTGCGACAGGAGAAGATGACCTCGAACGTGGTGAGGCTCCCAACTTGACTAATCTCGCGGCCGGGCCGCCCAGCACCGCACGCGATCAAATCGTGGGTATTCTGATCGGCGCGGCATGGGCGGCACATGCGCAGGGCAAGAGGATCGACGCGATTCGAATTGGAGTACGGGCTCTGCGATATAGATTGCTAAGCTATCGGGCCTGGCGGAGCCTGGCGGCCCTTTTGCTGAAAAGCAGCCGTTAGCGCATTGATGGTGCTCGATTTTGATCTGCCCCGGCTCGTAGGCGGACAGTCAAAGCAACGGATGTCGTGAACCGGGCAGTGGCTCTGGCGTCATTTTATGAACGTCTAGCGGGGGCAAATCATGAAATCGATAACACGGGTTTCGCGGATCTTCCCCTTTTTGCCGCGATTCCAGAAGCGGCATAACGTCTATGATAAGCGACGGCCATTCCAGCCAAAACGTAAAATAGTATGTAGTAGGAATAGATAAAGCTTGAGGTATAAATCATCATGAGCGTGCCGATAATGCACGCAGTTAAACTGAGGCCCAAGGACGCGACATCTGTATCCGTAGGTGCGATGCGCCGTGCAGTAAGGTAGACCTTAAGCAGTGCTAGGAGTATGAAGCCAATGAACAATGACAAACCCACGATCCCATAAAAAACCCCGATGGCCGCGTACGTATTCACAAAATCGATCACGCCGACGCCTTGGCGCAAATCCTCCATTTTTAAGTATGCATACGGATCGCCAAAGAGTGGTCCATGCAAAATCATGTCACGCGCTCGCTCGGCTAGTCGCTGCCTGTAGATCACGTTGAACTGATCGACAGTTCCGCCCAAGAACGGAATGACGGCTGTAAACCGATTTCCTAGTGGCGACAAAAGTAAAAGACCGAAGCTAACGATCCCTAACAGCACAGCTTTAACCAGACGTACCTTGCCGCCTAAAGCGAGTCCGGTAAACGCAAGATAGATAATTACAGCGCCCAACCAAGGGCCGCGCGAATAGGCAGTAATCAAGCCGATCACAAGAAGTACAGGCACACAGATGCGTATAACTGCCGGCTTAACACGCGGACGCAGGTAGAGCCAAAACCCAAGTCCAATTGCGAATAGATATCCGAGTGACAGGGGGTGCCCGGAGGAGACCGAGGATCGAACGACTCCTGCCCTCATATTGTAGGTTACGCTCATCTCGCCGCCCCAAGTCTGGCCTAAGCCGCCATACAGGAGCCAATGCCGTGCGCTTTCAAATACCGCGATAGGTGCCATCACGACAATGGCTATACACGCAGTCGCCATGACTTCGGTCAGGACACTCTTTGTGCGGCAGAATCGGCTGACAACGTAATAAGGCAAGTAGGTATCAAGTATAAACAGCGCCGTACGACGTATTATATTTGTTGCGGAATCATGTAGCGTTGAGGCGTCAGGGGTGTCCGGCCGAACGAAAATTAGGATTTGCATCAATCCGAACGCGACTAAGAGGCCGTCGATCCATATAAGAGATGATCCGTTGGTTAGTCTTTCTTTTTCCTGTCTCCGGAGGCGGAGCGCCATCGGGAATAGGATGCAAAGAGCCAATAGACGGTACATGTTAATCGCGAAAAGTGTGTTGATGCCGATCATCGGAATTTCGACGTCAAGCGGCGGTATGGCGTGCAGGAGCAGCAGATACAGCGCGATCGGATTGGAGTCCTTTCGCCCAGCCCAAATAACTAGGGGTACTGCGACTAATGCGAAGAGCCAAAAACTAGGGCTCAAAAAACCGGTTACGGTAATGATCAGCCAGAGGTTTCGCCGCCTCGTAAAGTCCGGCTCGTTGCAGAACGCGATGACAATCGGCTTGGTGAACTGGAAGGTGGCGATTGATAGCGTCAGAACGACAATCAATGCCTTGAGATTATTCAGCATTCGGGGTCATGACAGATGGCTCTGATCTGACTCCATGTGGTTTTTAACCAATGGTGACGCGAGTCTTGGTGGCGCCGTCTGGTCGGAGCTAAGCAAGGATCCGTTGCTGCTGCGGTGCGGAGGTTGATATTGCGAGATGACAGCCTTGGTGAGTGGAAGCCTGTCGCACAGAAGCATCCCGGAGCAAGACGGACTTTGTGGGCCGTGAACAAACGCGTCAGACCGCGTGCGCCGGACGGCAACCGGCTATTTCACCCCGAGCAGCGCGTTCGTAGGCTCGGATGAGTGCCGCCTCAAATAGTTTGGCGCTTTCCGCCCAGGATCCACGGGAGGCGGTCTCATAAGCATTGTTTGAAAGCACCTGCCATTCGGCGGCACTTCGCGACAGAATCCATTCCACACCATCCGCGAGCGCCGCTACATCGTCTATATCAACAAGAACGCCATTCTTACCGGTCTCAATGGCTTCTTCCGGCCATCCCGTCCTTGTCGCCACTATCGGCGTGCGACATGCCATCGCTTCCATCGCCGGCAAGTTGAAACCCTCGGTGCGGCTGGCGGTAATCCACATATCACATTGGCTATACAGGTTCCGAATGTGATCTTGCGAAGGAGACACGCTGTACTCCACCCCCTCCGGTAGTGGCAGTCTAATCGATGGAGCGTGGTGGCCAAACGAGATCAATCTGAGCTTCGGCAGTTTAGACCTAACGGCACTCAGAGCGGCCAGTGCTACATCAACTCCTTTAAACTCAAGATCAGCGTATACAAAGCCGACTGTAGGTACCGATTGCTTGGTTCGTGGTGGAGCAAAGAATTGGTTTCGGTCGACGCTATTCGGAACGAGATCTACACAGTTGTCACCATACTCTTTGAGCATCGTATCCTTGAGCCATCGCGCGATTGTGATTTTGTGCAATGGCAGGCGATAGGTTGCCTTACATCGTGACACCGGTAGATACGGGAAGACCTCGTGATGTTGAACAAAATACGCTTTCGCACCCTTGCCGGGCGCGAGCCTATTGACCCACTCCGCGGTCTCCCACCAAGTCGCAATGACGACGTCCGCCTCCGGGACGTCATCATCGGATACGGGTCGCCGTCGATTCAGAATATGCAGATTTATTGCAGGATCGATCAGGTGAGAGGGAGGATAGCGCGGTGGATCGGTCGGCCAGCCACTGCCCTCTAGCCAGGAGCGTACCTTTTGTGCATAGGACGCCCCCTCATGTGGCGGCCCAACAACCTTGACCGTGTGCCCCATCTGAGCGAGTTCTTTTGCGTAGATTGCAATAACCCTGCATCCACCGCTCATGTCAGCTGTGCCGACAACGAATGTTATTCGCATTTCACAATACACATCTTCAGGAGGTCTTTCAGATGCAAACTTCAATAGTGTAAAATATACTACAGTCCCGTACGAGAAGCTCAGTACCGCTGGTTCACTTGATCAATGCTTTCGAGATCTTGGGCCGCAGCCGTGCGGCGGCAGGATTAGCGCTGAATAGCTGCCCGCAGATTTGACGGTCGACGCAAGTTTTTCGCTGCGCGCGAAACCCAGCGGTGTGCGGAACAGCGTTACCAAATGGAATGGGTAACGCCATAAACAGAACGCAGCCCCCAAGCCGGCCTAGAGGCTTGTAGCGTACTTTGCGAGAGCGGTCAGTCCGTAGGTCGGATTAAGTACGACGTTTGCGCCATAGATCGTGAGATCGGACGGTTGTGTATAAACACCACAGTTAATCGTCATGCTGAACCAGTTGTTATCAGACTGACAGCCAGCCAGATTATTATTGTCCCACGCCCAGGGAAGCCAACCAATGCCATGCGCCTCTGCCGACGTAATGATTTCCGCCGGGGTTACCATTGTTGGGCTGGGTCCGATGTTTCTCCCCGGTCCGAACTCACCAACGATGTAAACCGCGCCCGTAGTCTTGCTTAGTGCATCGAGTCTGCCGATCTTCAGCTGGTAGTTACCGTTATAGTCGACTACCGTGCCGCCACCGGTATAGTCAGGCCAATTGGTGCTATCGACCGAAAGCGTAATAGTCCATGCTCCGGGTGAGCCGCCTACGTTAGTTGGTGCTGGCTGCATTCCGTTGATCTGAGTCATACCCTGCACTCCGCTGAGCTGGTATGCGTTTATTCCGGAATAGGTGTTGCCTGTGCCGCTGTACCATGGAACAAGAGGATGAGTCGGTGAATTGCTATTCAGTGTAATAACGGTCGGATTGCCTTTGGCTATGCTCTGAATCGGAGCTGAAAAATCGTTTGTGTCACCATAAAGGTGCTCCGAAAAAATCACGTTGCGTTCAGGGTCGCTGTTGAAGACAGCTTGCGAGTACTGCACAAGATCAGAATCATCCTGTCCGCATCCGCCCGAATCGATCAGTATCGGGCCCGTGTAGCCGGCACTCCTCAGGCTTGCGATCGCGCTGATATAGGTATCGCGCCACACCGTGCTGCCTGGGGGACCCCATTCATTGGCCACATTGATGATCAGCGAACTGTTCAGCGTAGTCCACTGCGGCGCCTGCGCGACCCAGGTCGCGACGATCGCCTGAATTGAAGCGGTGTCGCTGGCGCAGGTCCCACCCCAATTTCCCGGAATGGCAACTTCGTGATTCTGAATGCTCTGCGTCTGAATGAGGCTGACATTGTCACTGGCATCGCGTGTAAAATCGATACCCCAGCGCACGGTATTGGCTCCGCTATTGGCGATGCCCTGAGCGGAGTTGGAATCCCAATGCGTTCGGTTTACACCGCGGATGCGAAATTCATTGCCATTGGCGTCATACAGCTTTCCGTTCAGAACAAAGAAACCGTTGCCCGTGTTGTAAGCAGGACGCTGCGCCGTTGAATTCGCACTTACGGTCGTCACGCTCCCGGAGTTCGAGCTCGTTGCGGCAGTACTCCCAGAACTCGCTGTGGAAGAAGCGGTGGCGGTGGGACTGCTACTGGCTGCGGGAGTGCTGCTGCCTGTGGCGACTGAATTGGGATTCAAGACAGTTGAGGTGCTGACGACCGATGTGCTTCCTTGGCTTTTCGTACTGGGCTGGCTGCTGGTCGCCGGGGCGCTCGAGACAACCGAGGCGCTCTGATCGGAGGCGCTGACGGATTGCAGACTCGTATCGCGACCATCGCCGGGAAAATTACAACCTGCCAGAATGCAAAGCAGAACTCCGGAAAAACAAAACCGTCCGATCGCCAAATTTCCATCCCAAGTACGCATCATTCCTGCTGTCTCCGAGGTCGCGCTGCAGACTTAAAGTTCTGGCGGACAACGGGGGACAACGAATGATTGCTTTAATAACGCATCACCCATCGGCAACCCCGCTGTCTCACCGTGATGAGACCGGTAGCTTTGCGCCCCCGCCTCGCGACGGGTTTGCCCTAAACGACGTAAGTAATTTCCTACAGGTCGAGTGGAGAAATACCGTATTGCGACGGCGACTGCAACGCGTCGCAGGTAGGCGACGTGTCGCAAAATGCAGACCCAAAAGCATTAGGCGAGCGCGCCGGCTGCGTCGCAGGGGGGCTGCCAGTTATATCTGGGAAGCTATAAAAACGACGTTGCAGACGTTAGGCGTTGTCGTCGAACTCGCGGTTTTTCGAATTGGAGAGTTCGATGAAACAAGGAGGCCCGCCACGCTGTAACTCTGAAGACGGGACCGTGGCATATCGATTTTGTGGGGTACGTCGCATTTACAAATTCAGCGTGCCGTGCTGAATCCGCTCATACGTCGGAACATCGAGGGCTACCAATGCTCCGAGCGCTCGATCCTCGAGGTACACGCCATTTACCCGAGTTGGATCAAATCCCTCTGCCAATAGCGTCTGCTTGCTTAACTTGAAGGTTCCGGTGAGCTGGATTGCGGGAACGATTCGAACCAGTACCGGTTGGGCATAGCGGGGCAGATGCGTTATGAGGTGGTTTCTAAAAACTTGCAGATCAAACTGTCGCCCGGTGACGATGGCGGCCATGCCCGCCCGGCCATCTGCGCCTGGTAGCTGCACGCCGAAGACGACCGCGTCCTCGACGCCCCGACAAGCGGTGATAACCCCCGCCACTTCTGTGGCAGAAACGTTCTCGCCCTTCCACCGAAACGTATCTCCAATGCGGTCGACGAAGTAGAAGTATCCCTGCTCGTCTCGGCGCATTAAATCCCCGGTCCGGTACCAGGCATCGCCATCTTCCACTACATTGCGGAGGATCTTGCTTTCCGTGGCTTGCCGATCGGCGTAACCCTCGTAGCGGCCCAGCTGGGTGCTGCCCTCCACCTGCAATTTGCCGATGGCTTCTCCGGCCTCATTGGGGTCGCAAACTGTGCAGTGACCTTGGGCGTCCCGCCATGGGGACTGTGCTTGGGGATCGAATCTGACGATCTCCACCGGCATGCGGTGCTTCAGGAACGGCGGTATTCGACCAATCGCGCCTATCTTGCCTTCGCAGTTGTACAGGGAGAAATTCCCTTCTGTCGAGGCGTAATACTCCAGGATTTGCGGTATGCGAAATCGGCGCTGGAAGGTCTCCCACACCTCTGCGCGCAGGCCGTTGCCGCAGCACAGTCGCAGACCGTGCGCAGTTTCCTCGGGATGCGGGGCCGTATTGACGAGGTAGCGACACAATTCACCGATGTACTGAAATAGGGTGCAGCGTTCGGCGATCACATCCTGCCAGAAGTCACGTGCCGAGAATCGCTCGCGCAGCACGACCGTCCCGCCGCCGACTAGTGTCGCGCCCGTCGCCACCACACCGCCCACGCTGTGGTAGAGCGGCAGGCAGTCGTACATCCGATCACCGTAGCGGGCGTCCATCATGCCCGCGAACCAGTGACTCCACTGCATGACACGGAAGTGGCTGACCTGGGCTGCCTTGGGCAGTCCCGTGGTTCCTGAGGTGTAGATGAACAGCGCGCGGTCATCGAGCGAGGGCAGGGCGATTTCACCGGCGTCTATGGCAGAGTCGGGCAGGACGGCGGCCGCCAGGTCCAGTCGGGGCAGATCAAGCGTGCCCGTGCCATGCACCCACCATCGCATCGCTGAATCAAGGCGCAACCTTACATCCGGAACTGCGTCACATAACTGAGATCCCACGATTGTGAGCTTGGGTGACACGATGCGGATGCAGTGCGCGAGGCCCTCGCCGCGCAGCTGGGTGTTCAGGAGGGCGACGGACACGCCAGCCCGCGTGAGGCCCAGCCAGAGCGGCATGTAGTGCGCCGAGTTGGGCATCAGCAGGGCCACGGTATCGCCGCGCTGGAGGCCCTGTGTGACGGCCCAGCGGGCATAGCGGTGACAGGCCCCCGCCAGCTGGCCATACGTGAGTTCCACTACGGGATCGACCAAGGCGGGCGCTGCCTCGAAGCGCTGGGCCAGCTGATCGATCAGGACGGGCAGGGTCAGCAGCGGCTGGCGCTCGATGGGAGCGGTCATCTCCAGTGCCCTCACCCAGGACTTCAAGGCTGATTTCACGGTTCAGGTCTTTCGGTGCGCGTATCTTTGGGCGGCCGTACTAGTATGCAGTCCAAGGTCAGTTCCATTGCTATTGTGTATCTGAAAATGAAACCGGAAACCATTGCTGTGCACGGCGGGTACGACTGCGATCCGACCACCAAAGCGGTGGCAGTCCCCATCTACCAGACCGTCGCCTACTCCTTCGATAGTGCCGAGCATGGGGCGGCGCTCTTCAATCTGGAGGCCGAAGGTTACCGCTACACCCGCATCGCCAACCCCACCACCGATGTGCTCGAAAAACGGGTCGCAATGCTCGAGGGCGGGACCGATGCATTGTCGGTAAGTTCCGGGCAGGCGGCGCTGTACTATGCGGTGCTGACCGTCACCGAGATGGGCCGCAACATCGTTTCCGTACCGCAGCTTTATGGCACAACCCATACCTTATTCCGTCACGTGCTGCCGCAGTTCGGGATTACGGCGCGCTTTGCACGCTCCGACCGGCCGCAGGACCTGGCCGCGCTGATCGATGAGAATACCCGTGCAGTGTTCTGCGAGTCGGTCGGCAACCCCGCAGGAAACGTCTGCGACCTCGAGGCCATCGCGGAAATTGCCCACCGTGCGGGCGTCCCGTTAATCGTTGATAACACCGTGCCGACACCCATACTGCTGCGCCCCATCGACTACGGTGCCGACATTGTGCTGCATTCGCTGACCAAGTTTCTGGGCGGTCACGGGACGACCCTCGGAGGGATCCTCATCGATAGCGGCAAGTTTCCCTGGACGCAGCACGCCGAGCGCTTTCCGATGCTGACGAGCCCGGACCCTTCCTATCACGGACTGGTATACACCGACCACTATGGGCCCACGGCCTACCTCGGAAGGGCACGAAGCGTGTTCCAGCGCACCATGGGCGCCGTTTTGTCACCGCTAAGCGCGTTTCTGCTCATGCAAGGCATCGAGACCGTCGCTTTGCGGATTGACCGGCATGTGGAGAACGCCCGCCGGGTCGCGGAGTTTCTGCGGGCTGATCGGCGCGTGGTCTCCGTCAGCTATGCCGGGTTTCCGGACAGTCCCTACTATGGCCTGGTGCAGAAGTATCTGAAGGGACGCGCCTGCTCATTACTGACGTTTGCCATTCGCGGCGGTTATGATGCCGGCGTTCGATTTTACGATGCTTTGCAGCTCTTCAAGCGCCTGGTGAATCTGGGGGACGCTAAATCGCTCGCCTGCCATCCGGCCTCCACTACACACCGCCAGATGTCACCCGATGAGCAGCGCTCGGCCGGCATCAGTCCAGAAACCATACGCCTGAGTGTGGGTATCGAGCATATAGACGATATTCTCGCAGATCTGGATCAAGCACTGTACGCCGCGGTTGGTGGTTGAGGAATCTGGTATGAGCGAGCGGTCGGGTCTTCCTTCCCCCGTGGCGGCGTTGTTCCCTGGTCCCACGGAGCGCGTGCGCACCGATGACTGGCTCACGCAGCATATCGCTGCTGCACTGGGCCGCGTTGCGCAAGGCTCGGTCATGCCGACGGTGGACATGCCGAAATTCCGCCGCGAGCTTGCGACCCTTGATTTCAACGCGCCGAGGGATGCTAGCGCGCTTCTGTCCTGGACCATTGCGCAGCTTGAGACTGGCACGGTCCATATGACCCATCCGCGGTACTTCGGTTTGTTCAACCCGGCGTCTACCGCTCCCGCCCAATGGGCTGACCGCATCGCCGGGGCCTTCAATCCGCAGCTGGCGAGCTCAGGTTCCTCCCCCGTGCCGGTCGAGATCGAAGCCCATGTCATCCGCGAGCTGGCTCGTCGGGCCGGAATGCCCGACGAAGCGGTTGGTCACTTCACCACCAGCGGCTCGGAGGCCAATTATACCGCGCTCATCTGTGCACTGACGCACGCACATCCGCGCTTCGGTAACGATGGCGCGCGCGCCTTCAAAGGTCCGGTGGCGCTGTACGCCTCGGCCGAATGTCATCCGGCCTGGACCAAGATCGCGCACCAGGCTGGAATTGGCCGCAACGCCCTGCGCCTCGTTGCGACGGATGGCACCGGGAAGCTGGACCCTCGGGAGCTCGAGAATGCATTGACCGCTGATATAGCGGCAGGGATTACGCCGATTCTGATTGTCGCTACTGCGGGCACGACCGCCGCGGGAATGATTGATCCGCTGCAGGCTTGTGCGAATATTGCAGCTGCACACGGCATCTGGTTCCACGTCGATGCGGCGTGGGGCGGAGCGGTGTTGAGCTCTAATCGGCTGCGTGGCCTCCTCGATGGCATAGAGCGCGCGGATTCCATTACGATCGATGCCCATAAATGGTTCGCGACAACCATGGGCTGCGGCATGTTCCTGACGCGGGGCAGGGCGGTACTGAGCGAGGCGTTCCGGGTCGCCGCGGACTTCATGCCGTCGACTGCTATTGGCACAGACCCCTATCTGAACACCATCCAATGGTCGCGACGGTTTGTGGGGCTCAGACTCTTTCTGTCCTTAGGGCTGGCTGGCTGGCAGGGCATCGCCGACCATGTGGAGCGTGCCGCGGCGGTGATTGAGCAAGTCAAAGCCCGCCTCCTGCGCAGGGGCTGGACGGTGCTCAACGATTCCGCGCTGGCCGTATTGTGTGTCGTGCCTCCCAAGAACGGGCCGAACATTCCGGACATCGTCCGGCGGACTTTGACGTCTGGGCGTGCCTGGGTGGCGCGAACGAGTTTCGAGGGGCATGAAGTCATCCGGATCTGCGCGACTAACGGCCAGACCAGCCTCGCCGACGTGGACGAACTGGTAAGCGTGCTTGCGGGCGACGAGTGAATACCTCCAGATTAAAAGCGTTAATTCAGCAGAAGATCTTCCGGGTAAATCGGACGCTGCGCGACTACAGCGACCGCCAATGGACCCTTCACCCGGGCGAGTCGGAGATTACCCGCCCCGCTTACTACTTCGAGGACGAACTGGCGTACATCACGGACTTTCCCAAAGCCACCTGGCGCGAAGTGGAGATGCGCCGTATCAAAGGAGGTCTGACCGAGCATGCCGCGACGGTCGCCTATCAGATAAGCAATGTTGAGCTAGTGGAGGGGATATTGTTCAAAGGGGCGGCCAAGGAAACCCTGGTACGTCAGTCCCGTGGACTGTTTGCACCGGACCCTCCAGTGATCACCGGCACCTCGGCACTAGCTGCCACTTACTACGGCGCCGTTTTCTTTGGTCACTGGTTATCAGACGATCTGGTACGCCACCTAGCGGGCGAAACCTTGGCTACGCCGATCATGCCGGATCGTAAGACGTACCGGCACGAGCCTGAGTATTGCGAACTCATGGGAATTTCTCAGAACCGGGTCGAGTCTGCGCGGTTTGAAAAGCTAATCATGCTGGAGGATTTCGGACAAAATTCCTTCAAGCGGCAAAGGTTTTTGGAACTGCGTTCACGCCTATGCGGGGCGGTCGCGTCGTCCCACAACCGCTATGTCTACATCAGACGCGGTTTCAGAGACGCAGGCGCGTCGCTCGTGTTGACCAATGCTGCGGAAGTCGAAAATTACCTGGGGACCCAGGGTTTCCACATCGTGGATCCTGATCAGCTATCTTCGCGCGAAATTGCTGCGGCGGTTTCGGGGGCGCGCGTGGTAGTCAGCATTGAAGGCAGCCACATGCTCCATGCCCTGTACGCGATGGGGGATGGCGCGACCCTGTGTTTGATTCAGCCCCCGTACAGGTTCAACAACGTCATGAAGGAATATATGGACTGCATGGGGTTGCGCTATGGATTTACTGTGGCAACCGAAAACGCCGAAGGGTTTGCTGCACCACTCGATCGGCTAAAAAGAATCTTGGATCGATTAGACGTTCTTTGAGGCAGCAGCTCCCGCGCTGTCCACCGTTTTCGATATCAGAGCTTCGATTGAGGCTAAGGAAGCGAAATTCTCCGGATTGATGTCGGCTGCCGCAATAGCAATGTCGAATTCTGACTCGACACTGAGCATCAGATTCACCATCTTGATCGAGCTCATCCCCAGGTCGGTGAGGCGGGCATCAATGGGCAGCGGGCGGTTGGACGCCGGCGGGCCGAGAATTTCTCGCACCAAGTCGAGCAGGCGCTCTCGCGTCGAGAACGCGCTGTGATTTTCGGCAAGTTCATACACCCCGGTCATTGTAGCGCTGCTGCGCAAATCGCGCGCAGCCCGCGAAACGTCGACTGAGTCTGCAGCGGCGCCGAGTGCGCAGTGGCGGTGAGGAGACCAACTGTGATGACGGTCATACGGCTGCAGAGGATACTTGTGCTGAGGAGTACGCGCTAAGTAAGGTATCGTCTGAATACGATGAAGACTGTGATGGGAATCACCTAATGGAGCCAGCCACGCAGGCCAGCGCAGACTTGACAAACCGCGTTCAGGCTGCGGTGGTCGCGGCCGGCGCGCATGCCCACGCCGTGGACAGCGAGGCTCGGTTTCCGGCCGAGAGTTTCGCGGCAATCAAGGCACAACGGCTCCTGGGCATCATGCTGCCGCGGGACCTCGGGGGCGAAGCCGCGACGATCTCCGAAATCGGTGATATTTGTTACAAGTTGGCGCAGGCGTGCGCGTCTACGGCGATGATTTTCGCGATGCACCAGATCAAGACGGCTTGCATCCTGCGCCATCGACGCACCAGCGTTGCGCTTGCCGGTTTGCTGCGCCGGGTTGGTGCGGAGCAGTTGCTGCTGGCGTCGTCCACGACCGAAGGCCAGACGGGCGGGAATGTGCGCGCGAGCGAGGCTCCGGTGGAGCGGCAGGGCGATCGCATCCGGCTCGAGCGGCGCGCCAGCGTCATCTCCTACGGCGCGCACGCGGATGGCATCGTGACCACCGCGCGGCGCTCGCCCGATACGACGGCGTCGGATCAAGTGCTCGTGGCCTTCCTGAAGAACGACTACACCCTGACCCGCCTGAGCGGCTGGGACACGATGGGAATGCGCGGCACCTGCAGCGAGGGCTATACCCTTAGGGCTTCCGGGTCCGCGGAGCAGATCGTTCCGGACGCCTATGAGATCATCCACGCGCAGACCATGGTTCCGACGGCGCATCTACTGTGGGGCTCGGTATGGGCCGGTGTTGCGGCCGATGCCACGCTGCGAGCCCAGGCGTTCATCCGCCAGGCCGCGCGCCAGGCCAACGGCCAGCTGCCGCCTGGAGCGCCGCAGTTCACCAAAGTCATCGCTTCACTGCGCACCCTGCGGGCCATGCTGGGTAACTCCATGCGCGTTTATGAGCGCTGCATGGATGATCCGAAGGCGCTCTCAGCACTCGAGTTCCAGTCGATGATCACGTTGACAAAGGTTGAAGCCTCCGAACTGGCGCTCTCCATTGTCCTGGCGGCCATGCGGGTATGTGGTCTGTCAGGCTACCGGCGTGACGGCGATTTCAGCATTGAGAGATGCTTGCGCGATGTGCTCTCGGCTCCGATCATGATCAACAACGAGCGCATTCTGGCGAATCTGGCCAGTACCGCCCTGGTGACCCCGGTCCCTGCGGCCGTACTGGATTGATTGGACGCTATAGCACCATGACCGGCAAAATATCTGCCGCTGCACACCCCGACCTGCTCGATCAGGTGGGTGCGGCAATCTTTCAAAGCCTTGGAGTGGATGGCGTCTATGCGCGCACCAAGCTTTACGAAGAAGTGATCGGCTGCCTCGACGCGTATATATCGACACAGCGTGATCCAAAGGCGGAGATTCTGCATTTCCCACCGGTTATGAGCCGCGCGCAGCTGGAGAAGTCAGGCTATCTCGCGAGCTTCCCGAATCTGCTGGGCTGCGTGTGTGCCCTGCATGGCACCGAAGCGGAAATCCGCACCGCGGCACAGTCGCATAACACCGGTGGCGAGTGGACGAAGTCGCTGTCGGCGGCCGACCTGGTGCTTTCACCTGCTGCCTGTTATCCCCTCTATCCCTTGATTGCCGCGCGCGGTCCACTTCCGGCTGAGGGCTTGTTGTTCGATGTAGAAGCGATCTGCTTCCGTCATGAGCCCTCTAAGGCGCTGAGTCGCCTGCAATCCTTCCGTATGCGCGAGTTCGTCTGTGTGGGCAAGCCGGCGCAGATTGCCGCATTTCGGGAGGCGTGGCTGTCGCGCGCCATCGAATTTGCGGCGCGGCTGGGGCTCCCCGGGACATTGGATGTGGCTAATGATCCATTCTTCGGGCGTGTCGGCCAGATCATGGCCGTGGCGCAGCGGCAAAATGCGCTCAAGTTTGAACTCCTGATTCCCTACCATCCCGGCGCCACGCCAACCGCCTGCATGAGCTTCAACTCCCATAAGGAACACTTCGGAAAGATCTGGGGTATTACAACCGCCAATGGCGAGGTCGCCCATACTTCGTGCGTGGCCTTCGGCATGGACCGTTTGGCGGTTGCACTGTTCTGCGTTCATGGCGTCACGGTCGCGAAGTGGCCGGCCAGCGTCCGGCGTACATTGGCGTTGTAACCTTTCAGCTGTCTGCTCATACACATGCCCCTGGATCAGGCCGCCAAGCGATTCTTGGATCGGCTCGCGGCCATGAATCCGCCGAGCGCGCTGTCGCTTTCCGTTGCCGAGCGGCGCACGGCGTTGCAACATATGCTGGAGTTCGCTGGTGTTTCGCCGCCGATCGGCGCCCTAGAGGACCTGCTATTGCCGGGGCCCGCGGGGCAACTTCAGATACGGCTCTATACGCCCGCAGGGGCATTCACAGGCCTGCTGCCTGGATTGGTCTATTTCCATGGCGGCGGCCTGATCGCAGGCAATCTCGACTCGCACGACGGCATATGCCGCTCGTTATGTCAGGCCAGCGGCTGTCGCGTGCTGGCGGTGGATTATCGGCTAGCACCAGAGCACCGCTTTCCGGCCGCTGTCAACGACGGTGTCGAAGCGACCACTTTTATTGCTGCCCACGCCGCTCGGTACGGCGTCGATCCTACCCGATTGGGAGTCTGCGGCGATTCGGCGGGCGCGACCTTGGCCGCGGTAGTCGCTCAGCGGTTGGCGATGGAAGGCAGCAGCGCCCTCGCACTACAAGTGCTCATCTGCCCAATTCTCGATCTGTCCGCAAAAACGGCGTCCCGTCACATTTTCTCGGCAGGCTACCTGATCGACGAGTCGACGTTGGAGAATGACTTGAAGCACTACCTGAACTCGGATACCGAGGCTGCAGATCCACGGGTGTCGCCCTTGCGGGCGCTGTCCGTTGCAGGATTGCCCCCGGCCTGCATTCATACCGCGGAGTTCGATCCCGTACGTGACGAGGGCCGACTGTATGGCGAGCGTTTGATGCAATCAGGGGTCCCGACGCGGTACACGTGTCATCCCGGTATGATCCACCTCTATTACGGCATGGGTAAACTGCTCCCGTATGCGGCAACCGCCTGGACTCTCATCGGCAGCGACATCCGCACTATGCTGGCCGTGCCTGAAGCGTCGCGAGGACTGCCCCAATGACGGATCGTCCTGTAGTTGAGCAGTTACTGCGCGAGCTATATCAGGCCCGCCTGCACGGACCGGCAGAGCGGCTACACGGTCTATTTGCGCCCGACGTTCGCTTTCGTATCGCGGGAACCAGCGATGGAAAACCTATCTCCATCGATGTGGACGGGATCGACGCGGTACGTCCCTGGCTCGCCATGCTGGTGAAGACTTTCAGGCTCTCTGAGCAACAGATCGAGTCGATGCTGGTCGAGCGCGACCGCGCTGCCGTCCATTGGAGCGCGAGCATCCACTCGCGTATCACAGGCGGGCAGGTGAAAACTGAGCTGGTAGATCTGGTCCAGTTCAGAAACCGCCAGATCGTCTCCTACGTCGAGATTTTCGTCCCGCACTGAGACGGCGGGAGGAAGTCCGGCCCGCCATACGCGGACCGGACCGGGTCGCTTACTTGCTTGAGGACTTGCTGGAACGACGGCCGCGGATCATGACCAATCCGCCCGCGAGCAGCGTAAAGGCACTCATCGCACTCGCCGGATCGATCTCCGGTGCCGCAGTCGGGACAACGACGGTATCGGGATGGTGGTTGATCAGCAGGTAATTGCTCGCTTGGGCGCTGGCAGCGGCCCCAAGCGCTAAAATCAGCACGACTAACTTCTTCGACATTTTCTTTACTCCGAGCTGGTCACAATGGTTTTTGCAGCGGATGTTGACCATGGTCCGCCCCATACACCTCAGATCATATCGGCACCGCCGCCGTTCGATGACGGCGTTCACGGCTCAAATGAAATAGGTTAAATGTTTGAGCTCAGAACTGTGCGTCGAGTCACACTTTGGGTGTCACCACAGCTGCCACTGCTGTAGCACCAGCACCCAGACCGCGATGAGTCCATTGGTCGTGGCGTGCGCGGCGACCGCCTCACCCAGCCGTCCAGTGCGCATGGGCAACAAGCCGAATACCAGTCCTGCCAGGGTTCCCGGCAGCCACCATGAGCCGTGCGCCAAGCCGAATGCGAGCGAACTCCCCAGCAATCCCAAGACACCCGCCTCACGGAAGGGGACCGCATCAAAGTTCGCGCTCTTCAGGCGGCGCATCAGAAAACCACGATAGGCCAGCTCCTCGGCGATCGGCACGGTTATGACAGCAGCGCCGGCGCGCGCCGTAATCCACAGCGCACGAGCCAGGGGTGACAGACTCGCGAGTCCCTCGGGAATGGATTGGCTGGGGGAGAGGAAGTGGGCCGCGCAGAGCCACAGAACGAAAATTCCGACGCCGGCTGCAATGCCGCGCCAGGAGAAGCGCAAGTCCAGTGCGCGCAATTTCGGCCAGCAGTACCAGATTGCCAATGCACCGGCGAACAGACGCAACGGATAGAGAATCTCGAACTTGCCCGAGCCGGCGCGGCTCAACATCCCTGCCGCCAGAATCGCCAATAGCGGCAACAGGTACGCGCTCGTGGGGTTCGTTGCGGTCTGCGGGGCGGCAGAAGCTGTAGTGCGGCAAAGCCATGCGCTTTGTCGGCTGAAATAGGCAATGCCGGCAGCCGTGCAGTTGAAGGCAATCCATCCAGCCTGTGAATGAAAGCCATAGATCGCAACGTCCGGATAGCCTGCGTCGCCTATCAGGACCAATGCGGCGATCCGCAGGATGTTCAGGACAAACAGAATCGCCAGGCCGACGGGGATGATGATGAGGGCGCGTGGAAAGCGGTATTCGCTGCGAAAGAATAGCAGCCATGCGCAGCAGAATGCCAACAGCAGTCCCGCGCCCTCAAGGCCTGAGCACAGCTCCGAGATCTGCACGGCAAAGCGCCCGGTATCCAAGATCTGCGTGGCATCGTTGCTTTGCAGAGAGGGGATCAAGGGTTGCAGGAGACGATCGACCAGCTCGAAGGTGATCTGCGTCGTCGGTGCCCAGAGCATCTGGCTCCACTGCATCGCAGAGGCGGCGACGACGGCCGCAGCGGCTGCGTAGAACCACAGGCTACCCAGGCTCGCCGCGGCATCCGACCAGATCCTCCGCGGCGCCATCGCGGCGAGCAGCGTCAGGACCGAGGCAATCCCAACGAGAACCCACGAAATCGCGAGCAGCGGCAAGGGCAGGTCAAAACCGTGATTGCCGTAAAACGAGAAGGTCAAGGCGGCAAGCGGTACGAACAGCACGGCGTGCAGTGCGAGCCACCACGGTCGCAGCGCTTCGCTCGCGAGCACGAGTGTTGATGGCGCGTAACCGCACGTTGCCTCGCGCGTAACCAAACAGCGTCATCGCTGCCGCCAAGGTGACGGCACAGCGGAAGCCCCAGTGCTGCACTTCGCGCACGTAAGCGCCGAGGCCGGTGGCGGCCTGGGCAGCATCGAAATCAACGAATAAATTCAGCAGCAGCTTTTCGGCGACCAGCAGCAATGCCACGATCGCTGCTCGCCAGGCAAGATTCATTCGCCAGCGGGTGTCGGCGGCCGAGCTGAGGGTGGTGGCGGGCATGACGGCGATTCTACCGTCCGCGGGGGGCTGAATCGGCTGCTGCGCCCGCGCTTTTGGCCCCAATAGTGTGAACCGCGACACAGTTTGCAGCATCGGTGGCGGCGCCCTTTACACGCGGGTTGTAAGGTTTCGGCGCACTTTCCCTTCTGCCATGGTTGTCCGCATGAGCGAGCGTCGCAAGCTTCTGATCCTCGAGGACGACGCCGCCCTCAGTCGCGAGCTTGCGGCGGTGTTTTCCGACCTTGATGTCACCTGTAGCGGTATCGGCGTGCAGGCGCTGAAACTGATCCGCCGCATCGAACCGGATGTCGTGCTCTTTAACCTGGGCGAATGCGCTGGCCGAGGTGAAGGCGCAGAATCTTGGCCTGCTGCGGCAGATCCTGCATCTGGCCCCGGCGACCAAGATCGTTGCCGTCACGGGCGAGAATGGGCAGCGATCTGGCCGTTAAGGCTGTGGGGCTGGGCGCCAGCGATTTCTATCATCTGCCGCTGAATGCCGCGGTACTCTCAATCGTCGTGCGGCGGGCATTTCGCATGCGGGAGCTGGAGACGGAAAATATCCAGCTGCGCGAGCGGGTCGGATCCATGGCGCTTGAGGGCATCATCGGTGTGAGCGATGCGATGCGCACGCTATGCCGAGCGGTCGAGAAGGTGGCCCCGACAGGCGCGACAGTGCTCATTCTGGGTGAAAGCGGCACCGGCAAGGAGCTGATCGCCCGTGCCTTGCACCGGCTGTCGGGCCGCATTCACGAACCCTTCGTCGCCATCAATTGTGCCGCCATTCCTGAAAACCTTCTCGAAAGCGAACTGTTCGGCTACGAGAAGGGTGCTTTTACCGGCGCTGCCCAGCGCACGCTCGGAAAGTTGGAGCTGGCGGGCAAAGGCACCGTGTTCCTGGACGAAATGGGCGAGATGCCGGCCCCGCTGCAGGCGAAACTGCTGCGTGTGCTGCAGGAGCGCAGCGTTGAGCGGATTGGCGGACGCACTCCAGTGCCGCTGGAATCGCGCATCGTGTGCGCCACCAATCGCAATCTCGAGGAGCTGATTGCCGCGGGCAAGTTCCGCGACGACCTGTTCTATCGGATCAGCGAGATCAGTCTGCGCATTCCCGCATTGCGCGAACGGGAAGGCGACAGTGTATTGCTGGCACAGTGGCTGCTGCAAAAGATGGCCGAGCGCTTCGGCAAGCCGGCCCGGACGTTTTCGCCGGAGGCGATTCGTGCCGTACAGGCGCATCAGTGGCCGGGAAACGTTCGGGAGCTCGAGAATCGCATCAAGGGCGCGGTGATCATGGCCGAAGGCCCGGTCGTGACGCCCGCGGACTTGCATCTGCAGGAAGCGGATGCCGACCCCGAGCATCTGAATCTGCGCGCCGCGCGGCAGAAAGCTGAAGTACAGGCGGCGCGCCAGGCGCTGGCGCTTGCCGGCGGCAACCTATCCCGGGCCGCCGAGCTTCTGGGTGTGACGCGGCCTACGCTGTACGACCTATTGGCGAAGCACGAAATCGATTCAGCGGAGTTCGCTCGGTAAGCTGCTCAACGCTGCTTGAACTCTTCGGGCGTTAACTGGTGGCGCCCCAGCAGCTTGTAGAAGTCGGTGCGGTTGCGCTTGGCGAGCCTTGCGGCCTGGCTGACATTGCCGCCGGTAATCTGCAGGATCTGTGACAGGTAGCTGCGCGTGAACTCATCGCGCGCTTCATCGAATGAGGGCAGTTTCCCCTGTCCACCACCCAGCGATTGCTGCACCAGTTCCACGGGAATAATGGGCGTTTGCGACAGGGCGACATTCTGGCGCACCACATTTTGCAGTTGCCGGATGTTCCCCGGCCAGTCGGCGGTAGCCAAGAGCTCCACGGCCTCCGGGGCATAGATCTTGCGCGCACCACTGTCCTTGGCCATTTTCGCCAAGAAGTGCGCGACCAGGAGCGGAATGTCCTCGCGGCGGCGGTTCAAGGCGGGCATGTCGATATGCACGACGTTCAAGCGGTAGTAAAGATCTTCGCGGAAGACGCCCCCTTGCATCAGCGCCTGCAGATCACGGTGGGTCGAGGAGATGACTCGCACGTTGACCGGGATCGCGGTGGTGCTGCCGACCGGGCGCACCACGTTTTCCTGCAGCACCCGCAGCAGCTTCACCTGCAGCGGCATGGGCATGTCGCCGATTTCATCGAGCATCAGGGTACCGCCGTCAGCGGCCCGGAAGAGTCCCTGGTGGGTCTGGGTCGCGCCGGCGAAGGCGCCTTTCTCATGGCCGAACAGCTCCGACTCCAAAAGATCCGGTGCCATGGCGCTGCAGTTGACCGCGACGAATTCCTTGTTACGACGGGGACTCGCAAGATGGATGGCGCGCGCCAAGCAGTTCCTTGCCGGTGCCGCTTTCCCCGGTGATCATGACCCGCGCGTCGGTGCCGGCCACCATGTGGGCCTGTGACAGCTTCTCCTCCATGACCGAACTGCGTGTGATGATCTCCGCGCGCCAGTCCTCATCGGAGGAGCCGAAACCGGAAATTCGCAATGCCTTCTGCACCTGATCGAGCAGTTCCTGTTTGTCCACCGGCTTGGTCAGGAACCCAAAGGCGCCCATCTGCGTCGCCTGCACTGCATCCGGGATCGTTCCATGAGCGGTCAGCATGATGACCTTGAGGCCCGGCCAGCGGTTCTGTAGCTCCTTCAGCAGCGCGATGCCATCCATGGGCTCCATGCGCAGGTCCGTAATCACCAGGTCGGGGCGGAAGCGACTGGCTGCCGCGAGCGCCTGCGGGCCGCCTTCAACCGCCTCCACGTCATAGCTCTCCGCGCGCAGGCGGATCGTGAGCAATCGAAGCAGGCCCGGGTCATCGTCCACGACCAGGATTCGGGCTTTGCGTTTACTGGTGATGGTCACTGCGGTGTTCCCCCGGGGCGGCCTTGGGCTTGTTCAAAGCCCGTTCAATATTGGCGATGGCATCGAGTTTCGCATGCGCATCATCGAGTTCCTTGTGTAAGCGCGCATCTTCATCCAGTCTCGGCCTGCAGGCGCCGGTTGAGCGCGGCAACCCGGTCATGGTCAGTGTGGTCGGCCGCGGCCTGCAGGCGCTGGTTTTCAGCCGTCAGTGCCAAGGTCTCATCCACGTTCTTGAGCGTGAGGAAGGCCATGGCGCGCTCCGCCGGCAGCAGCGTCTCTTGGGTCGCGATCAGTTCGCGCAGCAGTTTCTGCGCCTTGACGCTGTCGGTGCCGGGATGATCCGGTGTGGCAAGGACCATGGCATATTTGAGCTCGTGGCTGGGGGTCGGCGCGGTTTCGAAGTCATGCCGGGCGCCGCTCAGTATCTCCGCCTGTTCGGCAGGCGCGCCTTGCACCACACGCTGCAATACCTCGAGGTAGCTCGCGAGCAGCGTCGCCTGAGTCACCGCGCGATCGATCGTCGGCGGACGCTCCGGCGGCGGAACGTCGTGATTGGTGCTGGCGCAGGCGCTGAGGAGCACGCCGGCGAGCGCTACCAGGAGGCACAATGGATAGCCGTAATTAGGCCGCATTGGCCCGTTCCTTGGAACCGCTCGGACCTGTGCCGACTTGAGCCGGGGCATCGAGGGTGCCGCCCCCCGTGCTTTGCCGACCCTGGGTATGCAGCGGCATGGTGATACGGAAGTGAGCCCCGCGAAACTGACCGTCCACGATTTGTACGGTGCCGCCGTGGGCGGCCACGAATTCCAGCACCACCGACAGGCCGATGCCGGTGCCCTTCACGGCGGTACCGCGGGCCGCTTTCCCCGTATAGAAAGCTTCGAAGATGTGGCCCCGTTCCTCATACGGAATGCCGGGCCCCGAATCGGCGACATCCAGCAGCAGCTGGTCGGCATCCGCGGTGGCGGAGAGGTAGATGGCGCCACCTTTGGGCGAATACTTGATGGCGTTTGACAAGAGGTTATCCAGGATCAGGCGCACCTTGCCCCGGTCGGCATTGAGCGTAACGTCCTCGATCTTCACCTCCAGGCGCACGCGCTGACCCAGAAGCGTCAGTTGCTGGTTCTCCAGCACCTGCTTCACCAGCGGGCGCAGCCGAAACTCGGTGGGTTCCAGGCCCACGCTGCTGGTCTGCCAGGCGCTGAAGGACAACAGGTTTTCAATCAATCGCTGCAATTTAAGCCCATTTTCACGCAGTATTCCGGTGACCTCGCGCTGGTTGGAGTCGAGGTCCCCCACCGCGCCGTCCATGAGCAGTTCGGTCCCTTCCCGAATGTTGGCGAGTGGCGTCTTCAATTCATGTGACATGTGCCGCAGGAATCGGTTTCGCTCCGCCGCGAAGTCCAGCAGCCGGCCGCGCAGCCATTCAAGTTGCCGTCCCAGCCGCTCGATATCCTTTGGCCCATTGACGCTGATGGGGTGGGAGAGGTTCCCCCGTCCCAGCTCACTGATCGCCCGGTCGATCCGACGCAGCGGTCGACCCACGCCAAAGGTGAGCACCAGGATGGCGAAGAGCGCCAGGGGAATCAGCAGGCCGCTCTGCCACAGCAGCAGTCGCTGGGAGTCACTGGTGCGCCGCTGGATGGCGGCGATCTGCGCATCGATCTCCACTTTGCTCTGTACCGCGACGCGTTCGGCGATCGTGCTCATTTCCGCAAACTTGGGCAGGGTGGCGCCGACCTACGCGGCTGTTGGCGGCGGGGGCCAGCACTTCGGCCGAAATCGATCTCTGCAGCGCGCCCAGCTGGGTCAGCGCCTCGCTGCTCTCCACCGAGCGCAGCTGGTGGGCAAGCTGTTCCCGCGAGGTGGTCAGCTGGACATCGTGCTCGCGGTAGACATCCAGCAGTTTGGGGTCCGCCAGCACCTGGTAGAGCCGGGTGGCCCGCTCGAGCAGCAGGATTTCGGACATCAGGTCCTCGCTCGCCCGTGCCGGCGCCGATGCCCTCCGTCGTGACGGTACGGGTGGAATCGGCGAGCTGCTGGATCTGCAGCGCAGCATTGAAAATGGCAACCAGCAGCGGCACCGCGATAACCGCGACGCCTAGAAGCATCAGACCACTCAAGGACTTAGGCCAGAGAAAGCGCATGTTATGTATTCTACGCCACCGCCCGTGGCGCCTGGCGTGACAGTTGTCCCGCTGCGGAAGCCCTACCAGGGCTCCCGCTGCAGTTTGGCTTCCCAGTCCAGGGAACTGCGCACGATGGTGTCCAGATCGTCGAGTTTCGGGCTCCAGCCCAGCAGTTGCGGATCCGGTCGGCCTTGGCCACCAGTACGGCGGGGTCCCCGGCACGCCGCGGTTCTTCACGGATCGTGAGCCGTGCGGCCCGCCACGCGCTGCACGCTGTCGAGTACCTGGCGCACGCTGTAGCCGTGCCCGTAGCCGCAATTGAGCACGGCGCTCGCTCCCGTCGCGGCGCAGGTGATCGAGTGCCGCGAGGTGCGCCGCGCGCCAGATCCTCGACGTGGATGTAGTCGCGGATGCCGGTGCCATCGGGCGTCGGGTAATCGGTGCCGAAAATACTGACATGCGGGCGCTTGCCGACAATGGCTTCGCTCGCGACCTTGATGAGCAGGGTGGCGCCCGGGGTCGCCTGCCCGATGCGGCCGCCCATGTCGGACCCGGCGACGTTGAAATAGCGCAGGGCCACGTAGCGCAGATCGGAGGCGATGGCCAGGTCGCGCAGCATCCACTCCGAGACCAGCTTGGAGGTGCCGTAGGAATTGATGGGGGCGGTCGGTGAGTCCTCTGCGGCCAGGTCCGTGGCCGGGGTCCCGTATACTGCCGCGCTCGAGGAGAATACGAAGTGTCGGACCCCGGATTCAGCACAGCATTGCAGCAGATTGCGGGTGCCGCAGACATTGTTGCCGTAGTACTTGAGCGGGATCGCGTACCGACTCGGGCACGATGGTGAAGGCCGCGAAATGGATCACGGTGTCGACGCCATGCTCGCGCAGCAGGCGGCTCACCAGTTCCCGGTCACCGATATCACCCACGACCAGCGGCGTGTCGCCGACCGACTGCCGAAAGCCGCGCGACAGATCGTCCAGCACGAGCACGGATTCCCCGCGCTCGCGCAGCTGCAGGACCACGTGGCTGCCGATATAGCCGGCGCCGCCCGTGACCAGAATGGTTCCTCGACCCATGTGCATCCTCGCCGCTGTGCTGTGATGTACGCATGATAAACAGAAAGTCCGGCGGCGGTGCTGCCGACCTGCGCCCGCACGCCCTTTTGAAGCATTGAGTCCGGATGTGGTGCTGGATGCGGCCGCCTCGGTCGGCGATTGAAGGCGATGGGCGGCTGCTGGCCCTGAACTCCTACGAGAACCGTGTGTACCAGCTCGGCACCGATGCGGGCAACAGGGTGCTGAAGTTCTATCGCGCGGGGCGCTGGAGCGATGCGCAGATCGCCGAGGAGCACGAATTCACGGCAGCAGATGGCGGCCGCGGAGCTGCCGGTCGCGGCACCGATGCAACTTCGACGGGCGCACGCTCTTCAGCTATCAAGGATTACCGCTTCTGCGTGTTTCCGTGGATGCCGGGACGCACACCGGAGCTGGATGCGGCTGAATCCCTCGCCATGCTGGGTACGAGCCATCGCCCGCGTCCACCAGATCGGCTGTGTGCGCCCTTCGAGGCCAGGCCCGTGGCTCACCTCGCAGCGGCTGGGCTGGGATGCGCAACAGGCGGTCCTCGCCAGTGGTCTGATTCCGGATGAGCTGCTGCGCCGCTATGAGGAGGTGTCCGGTGAGCTGCTCGAGGCCGTGGAGTCGGTCTTTGAATCGGCAGGCGAAGTGGCCGCCATCCGCATCCATGGCGACTGCCACCTGGGGAATCTTTTGTGGAACGAGCGCGGCCCGGTCTTTGTGGACCTGGACGATTGCATGATGGGCCCGCGGGTGCAGGATCTGTGGATGCTGCTGTCAGGGCCGCGCACGAGCAGCAGAAACAGTGGGGACGAGATCCTGGAGGGCTACCAGCAGTTCGCGACCTTCGACTACCGCGAGGTGTTGCTGGTGGAGGCCCTGCGGTCGCTGCGGATGCTGCACCATGCCGCCTGGGTGGCCCAGCGCTGGCAGGATCCGGCCTTCCCGCGGGCCTTCCCCTGGTTTGCTGAACGTCGCAATTGGGAGAACTACATCTTAGACCTGCTTGAGCAATCGTCTAACATGCGTGAGCAGCCGCTACTGCAATAGGATCGGACTGACAAGGGCGCAACGATGGCACGGGTTCAAGGCAAGGGGTTCGTCATGCTGGTGGCAGTGGCCTGCGGCCTGCTGGGCGCCTGCAGCCATTCCGGCAGCAGCAGCAAGGCGCCGCTGATCAAGCGGCATGCCGCCGCGGCAGCCAACGCCAAATCGCCAGGCAAGGATGTGGACACCGGGCCGACCGATCTGGTCTCCGCCGTATCGGGTAACGGGGGCGCGGAGGGCCCGGTGGGCCTGAAGTTCCAGGTCGCCGAGCGGCCGGTGGCGGGGCAGCCGCTGCTCCTCACCTTGCGCCTGGTGGCCAACCAGCCGCTCGATGCCCTGGAGGCACGGTTTCATTCGGATGAAGGCCTGCAGATGACGCAGGGCTCAGATTTTGAGTCCCGGGGCACATGGACGCCGGGGACTCCGTGGACCATGCCCTGACCCTGGTGCCGGACCATGACGGCGTCTATACCGTCATGGCGACCCTGACCACCGGATCGGAGCCGAGGGCGTGAGCCGCAGCTTCGTGATCCCCATCGTGGTGGCACCCGCGGCACCGGGCAGTGCGGCTGCAGCAGGACCTGCGGCGGCGCCAAATCCCGCCGTGGCGCCCAGTTCCGCGGTCTCGCCAAAACCGCTGTAGCGCCTGATAAGCCTGCGCTAAGCTTGCTGAAAATCGCGACCCGATCACGCGGGCGCCAGAGCGCAAATCCTATGATGGGCGTTGTCCTCCTGGCACCCCTTATGACAAATCCGCTCCCCGCCACGCCCTATCGCCGGCAAGCCATGCCACGACGGTCGTGCGCGTTGATCTCACCGCGACCCTGGCCGGCATCGACACGCTGCATCCCCTGCTGCTGGCGCAGATACGTGAACTGAAACTGCGCAGTGGATCCGACCAGCCCGATGCCGCCGCGCTGCTGCGACTCATCGGCAGCCACTACGCCGCGGTGGATGAGGAGCGTCGTGGGGTGGTCCGGACCATGCAGCTCATGGCGGATGAGGCCCGCGCTCTGGCGCTTGAGGCGCAGGAGCAGAGTTCGGATCACCTGCAGATCGTGCTCGACAACATCAAGGATGTGGTGCTGACGCTCGATGAGTTCGGCGTCGTGCTGACCTTCAATCCCACCGCCGAGCGGGTCTTCGGCTGTAACGAGCTGGATGCCGTGGGTCGGCGCATCGAGGAATTCCTGCCGCAGCTGGCCGATCGCGGCGAGGCCGCCGAGGCGCTGGACCGACTCGCCGAGAGTACCGGCGATACGTACCTGGACCTGTCGTCACGCGAGATTCGCGGCCAGCGGCGCGGCGGTGAGGTGTTCCCGGCCGAATTTGCGGTCAGCCGGGCGCGTCTGGGGCGCCAGGCCATTTTTGTTTTGTGTCTGCGCGACATCACCGATCGGCGTGAGGCCGAGCGCCAGCTGCGCGAGAGCGAACTGCGCTATCGCATGCTGGTGGACCATGCGCCCGAGGCCATTCTGGTCTTTGATGCGGACGCCGGCCGCTACATCGATGCCAATGCCAATGCCGAGCGTCTGTTCGGTATGCACAGCGAGCGACTGTTGCAGGTGAGTCCGCTGGATCTGTCGCCGCAGGTCCAACCCAGCGGCGAGTCATCGGCGGATGCGCATTCAAGCGCGCACCGGTCGGGTCCTGGCAGGCGAGCTGCTGGTCTTCGAATGGGCCATCCGACCGCTCAGGGCGTAGAGCTGGACAGCGAAATGCGGCTGTCGCTGCTGCCGTCGGGCACTCAGCGGCTGATCCGGGTCAGCATGACAGATATTTCCGACCGCAAACGCGGCGAACGGCGCGCGGAGGCGGAGCGCGAGGTACTGGATCGCCTCACCGCCGGCGCACCGGTGCCACAGGTTTTGGAGGCAGTCACACAACTCATCGAGTCGGTGGACCCGAGGTCCTTGTGTTCGGTGAGCATCCTGGATGAGAGCGCTGCCCGCTTCAGCTCGGTGGTCGCCCCTTCCGTGCCGGCACCGTTTCGGGACGTCCTGCTGGGCGCCGAGGTGGCGCTTGGCCATGGCTCCTGTGCGGCATCGGTATATCTGTCGCGGCCGGTGCTGGTCGCCGACATGTCCAAGGATCACTTACTGGAACGAGAACCGCGTCGGCCGCACTCACGGCCGGCCTGGCGGCGGCCTGGTCTACGCCCATCAAGAGCACGGACGGCAAGACGTTGGGGGCGCTCGGGGTCTTCCAGCGCGACATCGGCTTGCCGGATGAGCGGCAGACCGAATCGATCGCGCATGCCTCCAAGCTTGCGGGGATCGCCATCGAACGGCTGCTGGCCGACACCCGCCGCAAGCAGGCCGAGCAGGCGGTCATCGCCGAAAAGGAGCGCGCACAGGTCACGCTGCAATCGATCGGTGATGGCGTCATCAGTACCTGCGCCCGCGGACTGATCGAATATCTGAATCCGGTCGCTGAAAAGCTCACCGGCTGGTCCATCGATGCAGGCGCGCGGACGCCCGCTGGGGGAGGTCCTGAATCTCATCGATGAGACCACGCGGGAGCATGTCAGCCATTCGCTCGAGCGGATGCAGACCCTGGGCTCGACCGCCATGCCGGTCACGCACCCGGTGCTGCTGACCCGCGAAGGCGAGGAGGTGGCCGTACAGGAATCCTCGGCGCCGATCCGCGACCGCAATGGCGAGGTCATCGGCGCGGTGATCGTGGTGCACGATGTCACGAGCGAGCGCCGCTTGAAGCGGGCGCTCGTCCTACCAGGCCACCCATGATGCCTTAACCGGACTCATCAACCGCCGCGAATTTGACGTACGCCTGCGTGATGCGTTGATTCAGGCGCAGCGCGGCGAGCACCCCTACGCGTTGCTGTATGTCGATCTGGATCAGTTCAAGGTGGTCAATGACACCTGCGGCCATCAGGCCGGCGATCGGCTGATGCGCGATGTGACGAGTCTGCTGCGCGGCGCGGGTGCGCGCCCAGGACACCATTGCGCGCCTGGGCGGCGATGAATTCGGCATTCTGCTCGCGGGCGCCACCGTCGCGCAGGCCGGACGCATCGCCGACACGATTCGCCAGGCCATCCACAATTACCGTTTCGTCTGGGCCGGCAGCACCCTCACCGTCGGCGCCAGCATCGGCGTGGTGGAGATCAACCGTGACACCGACAGTGTCGCCTCGGTATTGAGCGCGGCGGATATCGCCTGCTATGCCGCCAAGGAAGGCGGCCGCAACCGAATCCAGATCTACGACGGCGACGGCGCCGTCGGACGGCATCGCGAGTTGCATTGGGCCGCACGCCTGACGCGCGCCGTGGAAGAAAACCGGCTTGAACTGTTCTTCCAGCCCATCGTGCCCGATCGCCGATGCCGGCCCCATGGCTTTTCACGAACTCACGGTGCAGCTGCGCGACGATGACGGGCGGCTGGTGCCCGCCGGAGAATTCATTCCCGGCGGCCGAGCGCTACAACGTGATGCCGGCGATCGATCGCTGGGTGATCCTGCGCACGCTCGAGCGGCTGCGCAACGCGCCGGCGGGACCCGCCGCATCGCCCGTTCTGGCGGTCAATCTGTCCGGCAATTCGCTGAGCGACCAGTCCTTCCTCGAGTTTGTGGTGGAGCACGCCGGCGCGCCCGATGTGGCGCGACGCCTGTGCTTTGAGATCACCGAAACCGCGGCCGTGACCAACTGGTCCAATGCGCTGTACTTCATGAAGGAGCTGCAGCAGCGCGGTTGCCGCTTCGCCCTGGATGACTTCGGCAGCGGCCTGTCCTCCTTCATGTATCTGCGCACCCTGCCCGTGGATTTCCTGAAGATCGATGGGCAGTTCGTTGCGCAGGTCGCTTCAAATCCCGTGGACCGCAACATGGTCGAGGCGATCTGCAAGATCGGCCGTTCGCTGGGTATTTCGACGGTCGCCGAGTGCGTCGAGTCCGAGTCGGTACTGACCGAACTTAAGCGCATCGGGGTCGACTTTGTGCAGGGCTACCACCTCGCCCGGCCCGAGCCGATCATCGAAACTGCTGCAGGGCGCCTGAGCGCCAAGCGGGCGCCTAGCCATGGGTTCAAACATCCGTTGCGCACACGAACAGGTGCGCCGGCGGAATATTGCGCGTCGTCCGGCTTCGCGACACATCCCGAAACGTACGCTGCAGCACCGGCAGGACGCGGCTGGTGAACTGATACACCAGGAACTGTCCGCCGGGTGCCAGTGCGGTGCGGGTTTTGGCCACAATGTCAGCGCGCATGGCCTCGGGCATGCTCCCCAATGGAATGCCGGAGACGACATACTGAGCCAGCGGCAGGTTCAGGCGCTTGAGGATGCCGCCGACATCGGCCGCCGATTCATTGGCCACGTGCAGGCGGGGATCGCTGAATGACGTATTGAGAAATTTAACGAAGGCCTCGTTGGTCTCGATGGCGACTAAGTGCGCATCCGGGTGCATGCGGCGCAGGATCTCGGTGGTAATGGTGCCGACGCCCGGGCCATATTCGACGATCACCCGAGCACGCTCCCAGTCGATGGGACGCAGAACCTCATCGACGAGGTAGCGCGAGCTGGGCCAGATGGAACCGAGCATGAAGGGGTGGCGGAAGAAGTTCAGCGCGAACAGCAGCCGCTGGGTGAGGGGCGATCGGGTCATGACCGGCATGGCGCATCCTTCATCAGATCGATGGAACAACGTGTCTGATCTTACGTGATTCAATGGGCGCTATCATTCGGGCACATGGACTACTTTGTCTGGAAACAGCTGCTGAAGAATCTGGTGCTGCCGCCCACCGGGCCGCTGCTGCTGGCGACGCTGGGGCTGGTGCTGGTGGCGTTTCGCAAAGCCCGCCTGGGCGGGGCGATCCTGTGCGCGGTGGGGCTGATCGCGCTGTGGGTGCTGGCGACGCCCATCGCCGCCGACACCCTGGTTCGCTGGGCGGAGCGCTACCCGGCGCTGGATCCCGCGCGGGTGGGCGATGCAGGGGCCATCGTCATTCTGGCCGGCGGTGTCCGGGTCGATGCACCGGAATACGGCAGTTCCGCCCCGGGGGCCACGAGCCTTGAGCGGTTGGTGTATGGGGCGCGACTGGCGCGCCAGACCCATCTGCCGGTACTGATCTCCGGCAGCCGCTTCGAGGCGGCCTCGATGACCGACTTCCTGCAGCAGGACCTCGGCGTGAGCGCCAAATGGGTGGAAAACCAGTCGCGCGACACCCATCAGAACGCGCAGTTCTCCGCCGTCATTCTGGCGCGGGAGGGGGTACACAAGGTGGTCCTGGTGACCTCGGCGGCGCATATGGCCCGCTCGGTAGTGGAATTCAATCAGGCGGGCATCGACGCCGTGCCGGCGCCGGCCGCCATGTGGACCCAGCGGGATAAAGGGGTGCTCGCGTATGTGCCCAACGCCGATGCCCTGGTACGGTCCCAGCGTGCCATGTACGAGGGGCTGGGCCGGCTGGTTCAGGCGGTGCAAATCCGCTTCCGCTCAGCTGCCGGCCTGATCGAGACCCGTCCAGCGGGCGCTGCAGGCCAGTAACTGCTCCTGCACGGAGCGGTCGTGCGCGGCGGCGGCGGCGGGCTGAACCTGCTGATGCTCGTCCAGGTACTCACCGTTGAGCCTGCCGGCGCGCCTCATCCAGCGCCAGATACCGCGTCGTGCGCGCGCCCTCATCGGCGCTGAGAATGTACCCCCGAAACAGCGGTCGCAGCAGGTTCAGCCAGCCCGGCAGAAGATGCGTGGCCACCAGCCCCGGGTGCAGGCAGTTGACGCGTGATGCCGCTGCCGCCAAGCTGTCGGGCCAGCACGAAGGTGTCCATCACATTGGCGAGCTTGGAGCGCGCATAGGCCGCGATGGCGCTGTAGCGCGCCCGAGGGTCATCGATGCTGTCCAGGTCCATGCGGCCCTTGTAGTGCACCTTTGAGGCGACGTAGATGAGGCGTGCCGTGGGCGCCAGGGCCGGCAGCAACAGCCGGGTCAGGAGAAAAGGTCCCAGATGATTGGTGGCGAAGGTCAGTTCGTGCCCGTCCACCGAGAACCGGCGCCGGGTGCTGACGATGCCGGCGTTGTTGATGAGCCGATCGATGCGGGGGAAGCGGCTTAAGACCTCGCGGGCGGCGGCCCGCACGCTGGACAGATCCGCGAGGTCGCAGTGCACGACCGCAACCTGACTGCCGGGCGTGCCTTGCCTGATGTTCTGCGCCAGGGCATTCGCCGCGGCAACATTCCGACACAACATCACGACCGTATAGCCGGCCCGCGCCAGGTCATGGCTGGTGACCGTCCCGATGCCGTGAGTCGTGCCCGTGATGACGGCGATGCGTGGGTCAGCCATGAGCCAGTGTAAACAGCGGCTGTCCCATGCGCACGGTCTTACCGGCGCTGAGCCCGTCCGCGAACTGCACGCCCGGGGGGACGAAGACAATGAGGGTGGAACCGTGCTCGAACCACCCCATCTCCTCGCCGCGTTTCAGCGGCGCCGAACAGGGAATGTGGTTCGGCCCGCGGTAGCGCAGATGCAGCCGCACATTCAGGAAATTCAGGCGGATGCTTGCCACCAGGATGGCGGCGATCGGCACCACGGTGATGATCAGCCCGGAGGGCTCAAGCCTCAGCCGGATGACCGCCCGCTCGTTCTTGCAGAACAGATTCTCGACGCGCGTGGAGGGCAATCGGATTCACGTTCCAGGTATCCCCTGAAATATAAGACACCTGTTCAACCTGGCAGTCGGCGGGCGCGTGGAAGCGGTGGTACATGCCGGCCGTCAAGCGCAGGGTCAGGTAGGAGCCGTGCTGGTATTGGCGCACCAGGTCCCGGTCGGCCAGCAGATCCATGAGCGTGTAGGCAAATCCCTTGGCCTGCAGGCACTCCCCGGCGATGACCTTGCCGGAGGCGCCGACGATGCCATCGCTGGGGCTGACCAGCGTTGCCGGATCGAGGTCGATGGCCCGCGCGCCTTCCTTGAGCTGGCGTGTAAAGCACTCATGCAGACTGCGAAAATGTGACTGACGCGCATCACTCAAGTCGACATCGCAGAACAGCCGCCACAAGCGGATGGCCGGTATGCTGATGAGCGGGTTTTCGATCTTGCTCAGCCAGCCCACGGCCAGGGTCAGCCAGCGGCGCGGGATTCGGTTGGTCAGCAGGAAATTAATGTCCTCCTGCTGCACCACCCGGCTGATTGCGGCGCGGACCGTCATGGGAATGTCATTGCGATGCAATAGTTTTCAGGGCATGAATTCATCAATTGTCGCCGTGGCGGCCACGCCGCTCGTCCTGTGGGTCCTCTATCGGGCGCGGCTGCGCTGGGCCCTGTCGGCGGCCAAGCACCGCTCGCTGGCCGGCCACGCCCGCTGGTCGCGGCGGATCGCGCGGCTGCTGCCCTTCTATGAATACTCGGCGGGGCGTTTCTTCGCCGCCGATGAGGCGCCGGAGGCAGTGGTCGACCGGCGCCGGGCCGGTTTCAGACAGCTGGCCGAAGTGTTCACGGCGCGCTTCGCCCGCTCTGCCGCACTGACCGGGGAGATGGCGCAGTCGGTGTCCGACCTGCAGTTCACGGCGCGCTACCGCGTGCCCTTCCAGTTCAGCCGCACGGTGCGCGAGCACCTCAAGGGCGGCTCGTTCCTCCAGGCCTCGCGCCGGCACCCAACTCACCGACCTGGATGGCAACCGCTTCTACGATCTGGCCGGCTCCTACGGCGTCAATGTGTTCGGCTACGATTTCTACAAGGAGTGCATGGAACGCGGCGCCGCGCTGGTGCGTGACCTGGGGCCGGTGCTCGGCACCTATCACCCGATCATGGCCTACAACGTGCGCCGGCTGCGCGAGATTTCCGGGCTGGACGAGGTGTCCTTCCACATGTCGGGCACCGAGGCGGTCATGCAGGCCGTACGGCTGGCCCGCTACCACACGGGGCGGCGGTACCTGGTGCGCTTCTGCGGCGCCTACCATGGCTGGTGGGGCGATGTGCAGCCCGGCGTCGGCAATCCGGCCACGGCGCACGATACCTACACGCTCAAGGAGATGAGCGAGCAGACGCTCAAGGTCCTGCGCATGCGCCGCGACATTGCCTGCGTACTGATCAACCCCCTTCAGGCCCTGCACCCGAACGCCAACGCGCCCAATGACGGGGCGCTGCTCGACAGCAGCCGTCGCGCCGGCTTCGACCGCGAGGCCTACAGCGCCTGGTTGCGGCAGCTGCGTGAGGTGTGCACCGCGCGCGGCATCGTGCTGATCTTCGATGAGGTGTTCGTGGGGTTCCGCCTGGCGCCCGGCGGCGCGCAGGAATATTTTGGCGTGCGCGCGGACCTGGTCACCTATGGCAAGACGCTGGGCGGCGGCCTGCCCGTGGGCGTGGTGTGCGGCGTCGCGCCAGCTGATGCGCCGCTATCGTGAGGATCATCCGGCGGACGTGTGCCTCGCACGCGGCACGTTCAACGCTCATCCGTATGTGATGGGGGCCATGCATGAATTCCTGGAGCGCCTGGCCGGTGAGCCGGTGCAACGCCTGTACCACAATCTGGATGCGCTGTGGAACGCTCGCGCGGCGGCCCTCAATGCGCGCTTCGAGGCGGCGGACCTGCCGGTGCGGGTGGCCAATCTGTGTTCGATCTGGACGGTGGGCTACACCCGCGCCTCGCAGTACAACTGGATGTTCCAGTATTACCTGCGGGTGCACGGACTTGCCTTGAGCTGGGTGGGTACCGGCCGTTTCATCTTCAGCCACAATTACACCGATGCGGATTTTGCGGAAGTTGCCGACCGGATCATGGCGGCGGCCCGGGACATGGATCGCGACGGCTGGTGGTGGACGCATCCCACGCTCACCAACCGTTCGATCCGGCGCAGAGTGCTACGGGAAATCCTTCAGGCCTGGTGGAGCGGCTCTTCGTCCGCGGCACCCAACGTGACATCGCCGCATCGGATCGATGAACTCGCCGCGCAGCAGCGCCAGTGGCGCGCGGTAGTACAGCATCACATCGTGGAAGGGGTCGGTAAGGATCTTCGTGATCCACACCAGACCCGTTTGCACATCGCGGATGAAGAACAATTGCACGGTTCTGAACAACAATCCGCCCACGCCCACCGATAGCCACAGGATGCCCACATGGCTGATGAAATCAGCCTTCGCCGCGGGCGCGTGGAAAATGCCGAAAAGGGTCGGGGAGAACCACAGCACGGCCGGGCACAGCGCCCAGATGGCCAGCAGCACGACTTTGCGCTGCAGGTTGTAGCCCACCTTGATGTCCTCCTTGTGTTCGTGGCTGGCGTGATTGACCCTGTCGTAGCCCTTCGGCTCGAAGAAGAAGTGACCCGACTGGCGGCTCACCATGGCGACCAGCCAGCCCAGCATGGCCGCGGAGTCGGACTCCTGCCAGACCACGGCGTAGGAGGCCAGAAAGCTCAAGGCACTGAGCAGGTGCAGCGATTGATTGATGCGGCTGTGGTGGTAATAACGGTGATCGTCCCAGCGCTGCGTTCGAAGCGCCTGCCGAAAACTTTGCATGCCTGATCCTCTGGTTCGGTAAACATTGCGACACCGGCATGAAGCAGATATCTCAAAATATTGACGGGAACATGACGAGCGGCAGTCACCGGATAATGTCGTACGATCGGCGCGGCAATTCATCCGCGCGATCGGCGCATGAAGCTCCTCATCGTCACTGACGCGTGGCGCCCGCAGACCAACGGCGTCGTGAGTACGCTGTCGCATACCGTTGCGTGTCTGGGGCGCTTTGGCCACGACGTGCAGCTGATCACACCGGACTGGCTTTCGCACCGTTCCGTGCCCGAGCTATCCGGAAATCCGCCTGGCCCTCTTTCCCGGCGCGCAGGTTGCGCGCGCCATCGAGCGCGCTCGCGCCCGACGCGCTGCATATCGCCACGGAAGGTTCTTTGGGTATGGCCGCGCGCCGTTACTGCCTGCGCCATGGATTTCACTTCACGAGCTCCTATCACACCCAGTTCCCGCAATACCTGCGCTCGCAGACTGCCGATTCCCATCGCCATGACCTATCGCTGGTTGCGCAGCTTTCATGGCGCCGCACGCGCCTGCATGGTGAGCACGCGCACCATGCAGGCGGAGCTTGAGCGCTGGGGCTTTGCCAATGTGGTGCGCTGGCAGCGCGGCGTCGACACCGCGCTGTTTCGTCCCCAGCCCAAACAGTTCCTGAATCTGCCGCGACCCATCGCGGTGTATGTCGGGCGCCTGGCCATCGAGAAGAACATCGATGCGTTCCTGAGGATGCGCTGGGGCGGTGCCAAGCTCGTCGTGGGCGATGGCCCGGAGCGGGCGCGGCTGCAGGCGAGCTACCCGGATGCCGTGTTCGCGGGCTATCGCTTTGGTGAGGATCTGGTCGCGCACCTGGCGGCGGCCGATGTGTTCGTGTTTCCCAGCCGCACCGACACCTTTGGGCTGGTGAACCTGGAGGCCATGGCCTGTGGGCTGCCGGTCGCGGCTTATCCGGTCACCGGTCCCATCGATGTGGTGCAGGAAGGGGTGACGGGCGCGCTCGATGAAGACCTGGCGCGCGCCGCGCAGCGCGCGCTGCGGCTGAATCCTGCCGCCTGCCGCGAGCGCGCCCTCAAGTCCAGCTGGGAAATCTGCACGCGCGAATTTGCAAGCCACCTCACCTCGGTGACCACAGGCACCCGGTTACTGGCGGACGCTGCTTTGGGCCTGGAGCGTTCCGGGCAGACGCTCGGCCAGGAAATCGAGGGTGGCCCGCACAGCGGGCAGAAGACCGCGGCGCCCCTGGAAGACCACATGCAGCACGCCCTGCGGCATGGTCCAGCGATGTAGCACCGGTTCCAGACGGCCAGAATCCAGATCCGTACGCACCAAACTTTCAGGCAGCAGCGCGATGCCAGTGCCCGCCAGTGCAGCGGTGCGCATCACCACGAAGTCATGGCACACCAGGCGAGGCGAGACCTCCACCGGTACCGTCTCGCCGTTCGGCCCGCTGAGCTCCCAGGTCTGCGTATCGGACTCGGGGGCAAACCCCAAAGTGGCGTGGCCGCTGAGTTCCTCGGGCCGCTGCGGCCGCCCGGCGCGATCCAGGTACTCGCGCGAGGCCACCAGGAGCTCGCGCGCCTGGCCGAAGCTGCGCATCACGAGCCCATCCTCGCCGCTCGGGCGCGTGCGCACGCGCAGCGCCAGATCGAAGCCCTCATTCAGGACATCGACGCGACGGTTGCTGGCATGAACGAGCAGCCGGATGGAGGGGTAGCGGGCGAAGAACTCCGGCAGCAGGGCCGCGAGCGGATTTTGCGCGAGGGACACCGGACAGCTGAGTCTGACCACGCCGCGCGGTGCCGCCTGGGCAAACTCCACCGCGGCCACGGCGGCCTCGGCTTCGCCGAGCATGGCCGTGGCGTGCCGATAGACCTCGCGGCCGATATCGCTCACCGCGAACCGGCGGGTCGAGCGATTGACCAGCCGCACGTTCAGCCGCGTCTCCAGCGTGCTGATGTGCCGGGAGAGGCGTGACTTGGGGATGGCGAGGGCCCGGCCGGCGGCCGCGTAGCCGCCGTGCTCGACCACCTTCGCGAAGTAGTAAAAGTCGTCCAGGGACTCCATTTCACTAAGATTAACACCAAAAATAGAACGATACGTTCCATTTCAACCTGATTCTTCTTGATCGTTCCATGGAGTAGTCTTCCTGCATCGTCAATCCAGTCAGGGAACCCGCTATGAAGCTGCTGCATATCGACTCGAGCATTCTCGGTGAACAATCGGCCAGCCGGACCGTCAGCCGGGAAATTGTCGCGCGCTGGAAGCAGGCGATGCCCGATATCCAGATCGAGCGTCTGGATCTGGTGGCCGATGAACTGCCGCATCTGACCGGGCACCACCTGGCCCAGATGCAGGTCCCGGCATCCCGCGATGCGCAGATGCTCGCGGATTTTCTGGCGGCCGATGTCGTGGTCATTGGTGCGCCGATGTACAACTTCGGCATCTCATCGCAATTGAAGTCGTGGATCGATCGCATCGTCGTCGCCGGCAAGACCTTCAAGTACGGACCGAATGGTCCGGAAGGCCTGGTGCACGGCAAGCGCGTGATCGTCGCCATCTCGCGCGGCGGGGTGTACGCGGAGAACGCGCCGTTTGAGCATGCCGAGTCCTACCTGAAGATTATTTTTGGCTTCATCGGTGTCACGGACCTCACCTTCGTGCGCGCCGAGGGGTTGATGCTGTCGCCGGAGCATCGCCAGAAGGGGCTGGAGGCGGCGCTCGCCGCCATACCGGCCGCGAAGGCGGCGTAAGAGGAGTGCAGCCATGACTGATCGGAAAGTAGTCAAGCAGGTCCGCGGCATGCCGACCTCGGATGGCGCGGGCGTCAAGCTCACGCGCGTCATCGGCCAGCCGGCACTGGGCGGAGCTGGATCCATTCCTCATGCTCGATGAATTCGGCACCGACAATCCGGGCGATTACATCGCGGGATTTCCCGCCCATCCGCATCGAGGCTTTGAAACGGTCACCTATATGCTCGATGGCCGCATGCGCCATCAGGACAACCATGGCCACGAAGGGGTGCTGGTGCCCGGCGCCGTGCAATGGATGACGGCCGGTCGCGGCATTGTGCACTCGGAGATGCCCGAGCAGCAGGCAGGGCCGAATGCGCGGCTTCCAGCTGTGGCTGAATCTGCCGGCCGCGCCAAGATGATGCGATCCGGCCTATCAGGAGTTTGGTCCGGAGCGCATTCCGATGGCGAGCCCCGCGCGCGGCGTGCATGTGAAGGTCATCGCCGGCACGGTGGGTCCGGCAACCGGGCCGGTGGTACAGCCCGCCACGGATCCGACCTACCTGGATATCGAGCTGGATGCGGAGGCGAATTTTGTGCAGGCGCTGCCGCCTGAGCACTCGGCGTTCGTCTACGTGTTTGAAGGCGAGCTGTCGGTGGTTTGCGGTGACACGATGACCGCGTTGCCGCAGCACACCCTGGCCGTGTTGGGTTCGAGGGGACCAGGTCCGACTACAGTCCGGATCTGTTGCGGCGCGTGCGATTCTGGTCGCCGGTCGCCCCCTGCACGAGCCGGTGGCGCGCTACGGGCCGTTCGTCATGAACACCCAGGATCAGCTGCGCCAGGCGTTTGAGGATTATCAGCACGGCCGCTTCTGAAATGTTCCGGCCACTGTCCGGGTCTGCTAGACACTTGTCAGCAAAAGACCCGCGGGGTGGCCGGAATGGACTTTCTGAATCGCTGTCTGATTGACTGGCCGCGACGTGTCGCGAGCCACCTGCAGTGGCTCGCGCCGCTGTTTGCCCGGATCGTCGTCGGCTGGGTATTCCTGCTCAGCGGCTGGGGCAAGCTGCACAATCTTGAGGCCGTGACCCAGAACTTCATCGGCTGGGGGATACCATTTCCGCACCTGCTCACGCCATTCGTTTCCGGAGTGGAGTTTTTCGGCGGCCTGTTCCTGCTGCTGGGCTTCATGACGCGGATCAGCGCCGGTGCGCTGGGCGTGACCATGATCGTCGCGATTGCCTCGGCCAAGTGGGGCGATGTCGATTCGCTTGCGACACTGCTCGGCTTCGATGAGACCGAGTACCTCGCCCTGTTCCTGTGGCTGGCCATTGCCGGCGCCGGCCGTCTGTCGCTCGACTCCCTGCTGGAGCGACGCGCGATGCGATAATATCGTCGCATGGCGCTGTCACCGTTCCATCTGGCCATTCCCGTGCACGATCTCGCCGCGGCGCGTGCGTTCTACGGCGGCCTGTTCGGTTGTCCCGAAGGACGCAGCAGCAACGAGTGGGTGGATTTCGACCTGTTTGGTCATCAGCTGGTGGCGCACCTGGACCGCGCGCGCGGTGCACAGGTACAGACTACGAATGCCGTGGATGGACAGGACGTGCCGGTGCCCCATTTCGGCGTCGTGCTCCCCTGGCAGGCCTGGCAGGAGCTCGCCGAGCGTCTGCGCAGAGCGGGACAGCGCTTCGTCATCGAGCCCGGTATCCGCTTCCAGGGGCAGGTGGGCGAGCAGGCCACCTTCTTCCTGTACGACCCTTTCGGGAATGCCCTCGAGTTCAAGGCGTTCCAGGACCCGAACCAATTGTTCGCACATTGATGCATGCGGCCCATGTAACTCCAACCACGGAGGCTGAACCCCATGGGCAGCGCAAAGAAGACTCGACTCTGCAGCAACGCCGCAAGGCGCCGCTGATCACGCCCACCGATCTGGGCGCCGCCGCCTCGAAGAGCATCGAAGGCGGGATGAACGGGATCCTGGCCGATGTCTTCGCCTTGTACCTGAAGACGAAGAATTTCCACTGGCACATGAGTGGCCCGCACTTTCGCGACTACCACCTGCTGCTCGATGAGCAGGCGGATCAGATCTACGCCATGACCGATCCGATTGCCGAGCGCATCCGCAAGGTCGGCGGTACGACGCTGCGTTCGATCGGGCACATTTCCCGCCTGCAACGCATCAAGGACAACGATGCGGAGTTCGTCGATGCGCAGGACATGCTGGCGGAACTGCGCGAGGACAATCAGAGCCTGACGGCGCGATTGCGCGAAGTACACGAGGTCGTCGATGAATTGAACGACATCGCCACGGCCAGCCTCATCGAAAATTGGATCGATGAGACCGAACGGCGTGCCTGGTTCCTGTACGAAGCCAGTCGCCGCTAAGGCCCGCTACGGAGCCATCGCTGCGTGTTTGGCGCGGCACTGCTCGCCTTCCGCCTAGGCGGGCGTAGTGCCCACACGCGCGCAACTGGCTAACACGCGGACGTATCCCCATGAGTATTCCGTTCTCGGTGCTGGACCTCTCGCCCATCGTCGCCGGCGGCACCGCCGCCGATGCGCTGCGCAATACGCTCGATCTTGCCCGGCACGTCGAGGAGCTGGGGTACTTGCGCTTCTGGCTGGCCGAGCATCACAACATGTCCGGCATCGCGAGCGCGGCCACGGTGGTGGTCATCGGCCACGTCGCGGCCGGCACGCAGCGCATTCGCGTCGGCTCCGGCGGCATCATGCTGCCCAATCATGCACCGCTGGTGGTCGCCGAGCAGTTCGGGACGTTGGCGACGCTGTTTCCGGACCGCATCGATCTGGGACTGGGTCGTGCGCCCGGTACCGACATGCTGACCGCGCGGGCGCTGCGACGCGATCTGGCCACCAGCGCCGAACAGTTTCCGCAGGATGTCATGGAGCTGCAGGCGTATTTCGAGCCCGCCGTGGCCGGGCAGACGCTGCGCGCCATACCGGGGGAGGGCACGCGGGTGCCGCTGTGGATTCTGGGCTCGAGCCTGTTCGGCGCGCAGCTGGCCGCGGCGCTCGGTCTGCCGTTCGCCTTTGCCTCGCACTTCGCGCCCGATGCGCTGCTGCCGGCACTGCAGATCTACCGCAGCCGTTTCAAACCTTCGCGCCAGCTAGAGCGCCCCCATGCCATGGTGGCCGCCAACATCATCGCCGCGGCCGACGGATGCCGAGGCGCGGTTTCTCTTCACCTCATTGCAGCAGGCCTTCGTGCGCTTGCGACGCGGGGAGCCCGGGCCGTTGCCGGCGCCGGTCGCCTCCATCGAGGCTGTGACCACCGAGGCGGAACGCGCGGGACTTGCGCAGGCGCTGGAGTGTTCGTTCGTGGGCAGCGTCGCGACGGTCGCGCAGGGCGTACGGGCGTTTCTGGCCAGGACCGGCGCCGATGAACTCATCGTCAGTGGCCACATTCATGACCACGCGGCGCGCTTGCGGTCCTTTACGCTCGCCGCACAGGTGCGCGACGCGCTGTAGCGGTCGGCGGGGCCGCAGCGCCCGATGCCGCCCGGGAATGTTTAGCGCTTACCAGCCCGGGCTTTGTCGATACGGCAAGAGCGACACATACGCAAAGATCCGGAACAGCTTGCCGTGGCGGATCTTGAACGCCTCGATGATCTGCGTGGTGTTCGGATAGGCGGAGAGCCCGTTCGGATTGGCGGGCAAGCCGGTCTTTGACCAGTCGGCCGTCGGGACATTGCCCGGGTGCTGGAACATGACCGTGGCAAATACGATGCCATCTTCCTCATCCACCACCGAGAAGCGCCGCTGCGTGACCTGGGTGATATAGCGGAACGCCTTGCTGTTGAACTGCTCGCGCGCCGTCAGGGGAGGATGGCCGGCGAGGGCGCCGGCCGCGCTGGCCGTCGAGGGCGCGGTCTGCAGACCGTTCTCGATGCGCACGCAGTCATCATCGAAGGGGACGATGTCGCCATTGCCCTGCTCGATGCCATTGAAATACTGGTTGGCGGCGTGGATCAGCGCGGGCCGTGGCAGCTTGTCGGCGGCGGCGAGCGGCTGTGCCCACACCGGATCGGCGGTGGTGAGGTTATCGAAACTGCCGTGGATGCCGGTCGCCTTGCGGATCACGAAGCTTTCGACCTCGGTGATGCGATGCGCCTGTTGACGCAGCCGCACCGCCAACAACACCCGCTGGCCGTTCTCCTGTGCGGTGCCGTAGTAGACGACGTTACCGGTCTTGGGATCGGCCGCGTACAGCGTATAGGTGCCGAGGCCCGTGATCGTCTGCCACAGTCCATCCCCGGGCGCGAGGCGATTGGTGTTCTCCGTGAACTTGACCTGTGGCGCGAGCGGCGCCTGCTTCGGGTCATGCGCCACAAGCGCCCGCAGGTAGGAGTCCATGAGGCCGACCAGGCAGGCCCGATCGCACGGCACTGGCGTCGCTTGCGCGTCGGCTGCGCTGCACACCAGCGTGCCGCCCAGCAACGCGGCCAGCATCAGAAGCCTCATGCGGGTTTGGCGGGCGCCATGTCGCCGGCCACCGAGTACAGGATCTGCGAATTGCGGGTTTTTTGGAAATCCTCCAGCGACTGACCGCGCATGGCGGCGTAGATGTGCAAATTGGTGGTGCCGATGACGGCGCCGAGCTTCTCCAAGAGGAAGAAGATCACGCCATAGTGGATGAGCGCGCGCCAGTCACGCCGGCGCAGCATGTCGCGCTCCTCGCTCGTCAGACCCGCCTCTTCGAACAAGGCTTCCGGCTCCGTCAAGAAGCGCTGGCGCACCTGCGGCTGGATCAGCTCGTGCAGGAAATGGTTCAGGCGATAGGCCTTGACGCTGCGGTCCAGCGTGAACGGGTAGGTGCCCGGAATCTCATCCATGCCCGCCCACTCGTGCGCAATGCGTTTGCGATAGGCCTCGACATCCTCGCCGGTGCCTTCATCGGAAAGGTTTTCGAAAATCACGGTGCAGATCGGGGTCATCGAGGGCAGATAGTAGGCCTGATGCAGCTTCTTCACGCGCTTGTTCAGCGCGCCGCGCATCACCAGCCACATGACGACTTCGGAGCCTTCGCAGCCGCCGAGTCTGGCGTATTCGGCGATCGAGATTTCGGTCAGCTTCTCCGGGTCCTTCTCGATGAGATCGAGGAATTCCATATCCCAGGGCGTGTTGTTGAAGCCGGCGCGCTCGCCATGGATCTGATGTGACAGTCCCCCGGTGCCGACAATCGCAACCTTGAGGTCAGCCGGATAACTCTCGATGGCCTTGCGCAGCGAGTGCCCGAGCTTGAAGCAGCGCTTGGCGGAGGGGATCGGAAACTGCAGCACGCCCACCTGCAGCGGCACGATGGCGCCCGGCCAGCGATCCCCCTCGCGCGGCCACAAGAGCGACAGGGGCGAGAAACAGCCATGGTCCAGGCCCTTGGCCTGGAAGTAGCCCAAGTCAAACTCGTCTGCGACCAGGCCCATGGCGATGTGCCGGGCCAGATCCGGATGGCCATCGATGGGGGGAAGCTTGCGCGGACCGCCACCTTCGTCGGCCGGCCAGTAGCGCTCACCGACGCCCAAGGCGAACTGCGAGTAGTGATCAAAGAAGAAGGAGGTGATGTGATCGTTGTAGATCACGAACAGGACATCAGGCTTTTTCTGGGCCAGCCATTCCTGCACCGGGCGGTAACCCGCAAAGATCGGCGCCCACACCGGATCGTTGTGCTTGTTGGCGTCCAGGGCGAAGCCAATGGTCGGTGTATGCGAGGTGGCAATGCCGCCCACGATCGTAGCCATTTACTTGAATCCTCGTGAAAATTTGCGTGCGCGCCGCACGCCCCGGCAGTTGGTATATTGGGTCTGCGCCGGCGAATAAAGCGTTGACCCGGCAATTTACAAATGGGATCCCATTTGGTCAAGCAAGGGGCATTTAAGTTACATAATGCCATACCTGACGGCCACTGCGGATCCCGAGATATTGGAGAGACATGGTGTCCGACACACAGCTTGCGCGCGCGACCGTCAGTATCCGGGAAATGATCCTGCGCGGCCGCCTGGCGGGCGGGCAGCGCGTGGCCGAGGCCATGCTGGCCGACGCGCTCGGCATGTCGCGCACGCCCATCCGGCAGGCCTTGCCGCTCTTGGCGCGCGAAGGACTGCTGGTGGAGTCGGGCACGCGCGGATATGTGGTGCGCACCTTCACCCGCTCGGACATTCTGGATGCCATCGATGTGCGCGGCATGCTCGAGGGGTTCGCGGCGCGCCGGATTGCCGAGCGCGGCGCGACACCCGCCTGGCTCACCCAGTTGCGCGATTGCCTGCAGGAGGGCGACCGGATATTCGCCAAGGGACATCTCGTGGAGTCCGATGAGGCCGCCTACGGCGCCATGAATGGCCGCTTTCATGCCCTGATCGTCGAGGCGGCTGCCAGTACCGTGACGGCGGATGCCATCGATCGCATGGCCAGCATTCCGTTTGCGGCCGCGGCCGCCATTGCCTTTGATGCCACGGACCTCAAGTCGATGTTCGAGGCGTTATGGATTGCGCATCAGCAGCACTACGCCATATTCGATGCGCTGGAGGCCGGCCAGGCCACGCGGGTGGAATTTCTGATGCGCGAGCATGTGAACACCGTGAAGAAGAGCATCAACATGCTCGAGCCCGGAACGGTTGCCGTAACGCGCGCCACCGCCGTGCCGGTGCTCAAGGCAGCAAGGTAATCGTCATGCCGACGGCGTGTGCCGCCCCGGGCGGCACGATGATGCTGCCCGGTTTGTCTTGCAGCTCGCCGCTGAATCCCTGCGGGTCCGTGAGCCCCTGCCAGGGTTCGATGCAGATGAACTGCGCGCCCGGCTTGCTCCACACGCCCAGGTACGGAACGCCCGGGAAACTCACCGCAATGCGCGGACCCACATCGCTCCCGTACGTGACGCTGCGGCTTCGGAGTTGATCGAAAATCAGCGCATCGGCGGCGAACAGCTCATCGCGCAGGGCGAGCCTGCGGTTCTCTACCGGCGTTGCGAAGGACTTGGGCAAGAGCAGGCCATTGCCGTCCAGGCGCCGCACCGGCGCCGGCTCATCGCATTCAAACTCGATGAAATGCGCCGCGCGATCCTCACCGTACGGCAGCGGCCAGGCGAAGGCCGGGTGATAGCCCAGGCTCGCGGGCATCTGGATCGCACCGCAGTTGCGGATCCAGCTGGTGATCGCGAGGCTCGCATCCTCGACGGTGAAGTTCACGTCCAGTTCGAATTGAAAGGGATAGACGCTCAAGGTCTGCGCGTCCGCGATCAGCCGGAAGGTCACACTCGTGGGTCCCGCATCGGCCACCGCGAAGCGTCGGCCCCGTGCAAAACCGTGCCGCGCCAGCGAAAAGCTTTGGCCACCGGTGCGGTACTGCCCGCCCGCGAGCATGCCGACAATGGGAAAGAGCAAGCGGCGCGCGGCCCGCCCACACGGCCGGGTCGCCCTGCCATTGCAGATCCCGGCCCGCGGCATCGCGCAGCACCGACAGCTGGGCGCCGAATGGGTCGATGGTGGCGGACAGGGCAGTGGAGCGAATCGTGATCCAGTCAGACATCCCAAAATTGTTCCATTTTCCGGCGCATCGCCTCATCCGGCAGCCGCCCGCGCGCCGCGCCCTGGTTGTCCTCCAGGTGCGCGACCTGGGTTGAACCGGGAATGGCGCAGGTCACGGCCGGATGCGACACCACGTACTTGAGCAGGAACTGTCCCCAGCTGGTCACATCGATGTCCGCCGCCCACGGCGGCAGCTTGCGGCTCTGGGCCTGGCGCAGGATGGCGCCAAAGCCGAAGGGAATATTGGCGAGCACCGCGATCCGGCGCTGCGCCGCCAGCGGCAGGATCTTCTGGGCCGCATCGCGGTTGTCGATGGAATAGTCGACCTGGATGAAATCGAGCGGATGGCGCTGCATGAAGCCGAGCATCTCTTCGTGCTGCGCCACGCGCGAGGTGGTGATGCCGATGTAGCGGATCTTCCCCGCCTGCTTCCATTGCTGGAGTTGCGGCATGAGCTCATCGACGCCATCGAGATTGTGGACCTGCAAGAGATCCACGCGCTGCGTTTTCAAGAGCATCAGCGACCGCTCAAGGCTTGCCGCCCCCGCGGCACCGCGGCCGAAATATCCCCCGCCGCCGGCGGTGAGCTTGGTGGCGAGGAACAGCCGATCGCGCAGTCCCGGCGAGGCCGCCAGCGCCTGGCCGATCATGGCTTCGCTGTCACCGTAGGCCGCCGCGGTGTCGATGACGGTGCCACCCAGCTGCTGCATGCGCCGGATCTCGGCGGTGATGGGCTCCTGGGCCGCAGCGCGGAACTTGTCCGTGCCCAGGCCAATGACGGGCAGCTTCTCCCCGGTGGCCGGGATGGCCTTGGTGATCAGCGGCAAGGGCGCGGCCGCGGCGGCAGTCCTGCCCCATAGCACGCCTGCCCCGGCGCCGAGGCCGCTGAGCAGGGCGCTGCGCCGGGTGAAGCGCCGCGGATGAAATTCGCTCATGCCACGGCTCACACCGTGCGATAGCTGCTGCGCTTGGGTGCGCGATGCGCGATCTCACGCGGGTAGATGCCACAGTGCATCACCCCCTGCTCGTACGCGATACGGTCCGGCGGGATCGGCGTCTCGACGGGCGGGCGTCGAGGCCATGATGGCGTCGAAGCGCTCCTTCATGCCGGGCCCGAATTCCGGATGGCTGAGAATGAACAGGTCGTTGTTGACGACGCCGTTCATCACCCGCTCGCCGGCTTCCAGCGGACTCATGGAGGCGGCGGCCATGCGGGCCAGGACCTCAGGCGTCATGCCGGGGCGTGGCTTGCGAAACGGGTTCGGCTCATCCATGCCGACGTAGTTGTCGGTGTTGACCCCGCCCGGGCAGAACACCCCGGTGCCGATGTTGGTGGACTCCAGTTCCACGCGCAGCGCCTCCATCAGGCCCACCGCCGCAATCTTGGTCGAGGTGTAGACGCCGGCGTTCACCCCGGGCAGCAGGCCGCCCATCGAGGCCGTGGTCACGAAATGACCGCCTTCGCCGTGCTCGAGCATATGCGGCAGGCAGGCCGCGACGCTGTTGTAGATCGCGGTGAAGTTCACGGCGACGGCGTTGTCCCACTCATCGAACTTGGCCTGGCTCGCCTGGCGCAGTGTCTTGATGCCGGCGTTGTTGACCACCAGGTGCAGCTTGCCGTACTTGCCCTTGACGGCCTCGACCATGGCCTTCCAGCCATCCCGATCGGTCACATCGTGCTTGAACGCCATCACGCCGGCGTTGCCCGGCTTGAACAGGGGCAGCGCGGCCTTGAGGCGCTCGTCATTGCGATAGCCGATGACGACCTTCATGCCGGCATTGGAGGCGGCGCGCGCAATGCCCAGCCCGATGCCATCGGAGGCGGCGGTGATGTAGGCCACCTTGCCCTTGAGGTCCTTGAGCGGCGGGGGCTGTGAGACGGTGGGCTCCGGGGGGCGCGGCGGCCGCCCGGGCGCAGCGCCCGGGGCCTGCGGGGCCGAACTTTGAGCGGCGGCATATTGGGCAAGCCCCAGGCCCAGCAGCAGGCCGCCGGTGCCGATGCCCAGGGTGTTGCCGAGAAATTCGCGACGATTGTTCATAAGGAGTACGTCCGTAAAGGGTTTTCAGGTGTCGAGCGTGACGCTGCGGAACGATTTGCGCTTCTCGTTCCGGTGCGCGGTCTCGCGCCGATAGATGCCGCAGGTGAGGACGCGGGTCTCACCGCGCACCCGATCCGGATTCGGCGGGTCTTCCTTGGGTTCCGAGTCCAGCATGGCCTCGAAGCGCTGCCCGGTCCCCGGCATGTACTCCGGATGGGTGATGATGAACAGGTCATTGTGGATGACCCCGTTCAGCACCCGCTCGCCGGCTTCGATGGGGTCCATGCCCGGCGGCGGTCCGTTGCGGGCGGGGCGCGGCGGGGCATTCGGGTTGGCGGCGGCGCGGGCCGCCGCCTGCTGCGCCCGGTACGGATTGACCTCACCGGTATCCTGGTAGTTGTCCGTGTTGACGCCTCCCGGACAGAACGCCGAGGTGCCGACGGTGGTTCCTTCGAGCTCGACTCGAAGCGCTTCCATGAGGCCCACGGCCGCAATCTTGGTCGCGGTATAGACGCCCAGCGGGCCACCGGGAAGCAGGCCGCTCATCGATGAGGTGACGACGAAGTGCGAGCCCTCACCGTGCTGAAGCATGTGCGGCAGGCATACCGCGACGCTGTCGTAGGTGGCGGTGTAGTTCACCGCCACCGCGTCATCCCAATCCTTGGCCGACACGGTGCTGGCGCGTGCGCCGGTCTTGATGCCGGCGTTGTTGATCACCAGGTGCAGGTTGCCGAACTGGCTGTTGATGGTCTGCAGCACCTTGGCCCAGCCGTCCCGATCGGTCACATCGTGCTTGATCGGCAGGACGCCGGCGTTGCCAGCCTTGAACAGGGGCAACGCGGCCTTCAGTCGGTCCTCGTTGCGGTAGCCGATACAGACCTTCATGCCCGCAGCGGAGGCCGCGCGGGCGATGCCGAGGCCAATGCCGTCGGAGGAGGCCGTGATGTAGGCCACCTTGCCCTTCAGATCGTGCAGTGGCGCGCGCTGCGCAAAGGCAGGCTCCGGGGGTGGTGGCGGCCGGGCACCCGGTCCGGGTCCGGCCGCTCCCGGTGCGGAGCCGCCCGGCGGCGGGGCGCCCTGCGCGCGGGCGTACTGACTCAGTCCCAGCGCGGCCAGGATGCCGGCGCCGGCCCCGTACAGGGTTCCCTCAGCGAGGAAGCGGCGGCGCTCGACCGCGAAGCGGTCCAGAAGCTGGGGTAAACCGCCGGGAGGTTGCGGGGAATCCTTCATGATAGTGCCTGCCTTGTGTTAGATCGCGCCGGATCTGTTGGTTTTGCAACCCCGGCTTGCCGGCGGGGAGTGTGCCTGATTGACGGATTGGTCGTCACCTACAGCGAGGTCAAAGGACTGTGGCGCGCCGACATGACCTCACCGCACGGGATCCTGGCGCGATTGACCGGCAGTAAGCGCTGTGGTGAGGTTCGGACCGACAATCAAGGAGTCGCGCATGAGCCAGAGAAGGGACAAGCCGTCAAACGGGGACGCACTGACGCCGGGTGGCCAGGCCCGTCGCGGGTTTTTGGGCACCGCGGCACTGGCCACGGCGGCGACCGCCGCGGTGGGTCTGGTGCCCGCCGGACGTGCGGTCGCGGCCGCCGCCGAACCCGGCAGCTGCCCGTCGGTACCGACGCCGATGCGCGATGTGGAGGGCAAGGTCGCCTTCATTACCGGGGGTGACAGCGGCATCGGTTTGGGGATTGCGCGCGCCTTCACCGACGCCGGCATGAAGGTGGTCATTACCTACCGCACCCGCTCGCACCTGGATGAGGCCATGAAGCTGCTGCAGGGCGCGGCCGACCGCGTCCATGCCATCAGTTTGGATGTCACGGATCGGGCGGCCATGGAGAAGGCGGCGGTCGAGACCCTCCAGGTATTCGGCAAAGTGCATGTGCTGGTCAACAACGCGGGCGTTGCGGTCATCGGCGGCCTCTCCCACGCGAGCTACGAGGACTGGGATTGGGCGATGGGCGTCAATGCCGGCGGGGTGTTCAATGGCATTCGCACCTTCCTGCCGCGCATCCAGGCGCAGGGCGAGGGCGGCCAGGTCGTGTCGGTGTCATCGCTCGCGGGGCTGCTCGGCCACGCCCCGGCCGGGGTGTATACGGCCTCCAAGTTTGCCGTGGTCGGCATGATGGAGGCGCTGCGGGCGGAACTTGCGGATGCCAACATCGGCGTGACGGTGTTCTGCCCCGGCATCGTCAACACCAACATCGGCAGCTCCGCGCGCAACCGCCCGGCGGGCGCGGCCGCGGCGCCCGCCAGGGTGGATCCGGGGTTCAAGATGGATCCGGCGATGATGGCCGAGATGCAGAAGGCCATGAGCGAATCACACGGCGTGCCGCCCGGCATGGATCCGCTGGATGCCGGCAAGCGGGTGCTGCGCGGCGTGCGCAATAACGACCTTTACGTGCTCACGACCCCGGAGTTTGAAGCCGAGTTCGCCGCGCGCGGCGAGGCGATCGTCGCCTCCTTGCCCGCCGATGTGCCGGTCTCCAAAGCGCGCGAGGTCATGGGCCGGATGATTTTGGGCAAGCCGCCTTACGCCGCCGAGCGCGACCGGCGCCGGTGCACGGCGCGGTCAGGAAAAGTGTGACTTCAGTGTTTGAGAATATCCGCCAAGACTATCGGGCCCATGACCGCAACTGGGGTGCCCAGGGGTTCTGGGCACTGGTGATCTACCGCTTCGGCCGTTGGCGTTATGGTGTTCGTCCCGCTCTGGTGCGCAAGGTGTTTTCGGCGCTCTACAAAATCCTCTTCAAGTTCATCCAGATCGTGACCGGCATCGAGTTGCCGTGCGAGGCGCAGATCGGGCGCAATTTCGTGATCGATCACTTCGGCGGCATTATCGTCAGTGGTTATGCCAAGTTTGGCGATGACTGCCGGATCCGAAACGGCGTGACCGTAGGCCTGCGACGGCTCACGGACAAATGCGCGCCGGTGTTCGGCAATAACGTCGATATCGGTGCCGGGGCGAAGATCCTCGGGCGGATTTCCATCGGCAACAATGTCGTCATCGGCGCCAACGCGGTGGTGATTACGGATGTGCCTGACGACTCCATCGCGGTCGGTGTCCCGGCTGTGATCAAGGCGCGACGGACCGGGCAACAATCTCTGCTCTAGCAGTGTCAGGGGGCGCTGAAAGCGGTATGCGGGACAGAAGTGTGCTTGGCGTGGTGAATGAGCGGCGACATCTCAAATTCGCCCACGTGAGAAAGAATTCGGTCGCGATTGTGAGAATTCCAGGCCGCGATCCATTCCTTGCAAATTCGTTCGCCCATGACTGCTCAATCAACGGTCTTCTCGTTCGGAGACGGCGCGTCATCGATTGTAATCGATCGTGCGGCAGAGCTTGTCCTGGGTCTGTGCTACCCACCCTGAAAGCGTCCCGTCGCTGAAGTAAAACCAGAGGCCGGTCGTGACCCCATGGCAGTCTGTCGCGAACGGCTGCTTCGAGGCGATACATCGACACTGGTACTAACGATGCGGGACGACAAGTCCCCGCATGACGTACATCAGTGTGAGCCCCGTGAGGGCACAGCGGGATCGACGGTGTCGGGTATATTGTGCCTTGTCCTCCGCGACAGCGCAGGGTTCGCCCGGCCCTAATGGAGGCCGGTTTAAACCAAGGGGAAGCCGATGGCGACATCACTCTACGACCTCAGCGTGCCGACCTTCCTGCAGACCGTGAAGGCCGTCGGGGGCTTCCTCGACCGCGCGGCCACGCACTGCGCCGAGACCCGCGCAGACCCGGACGACTTCGTGCACGCCCGGCTCTTCGACGATATGGCGCCCTTCCATTTCCAGATCGAAGCAGCCTGGCATCATTCCGTGTGGGGGCTGGAGGCCGTGAAGACCGGCGTGTTCGCCCCGCCCGCACTGATCGGACCGGTTCCTTTCGCCGACCTGCGGGCCATGATCGGCAAGGCGGAAACGGCGCTGAAGGCGTTCACCCCCGACGAGGTCAACAGCTGGGCGGGCAAGGACCTAGACCTTCAGATCGGCCCGCGGAGGCTAGCCTTCACGTCGGAGAACCTCATCCTTTCGTTCTCGCTGCCCAACTTCTATTTCCACGCCGTCACCGCATACGACATCCTGCGCACGCGGGGTGTGCCGCTCGGAAAGCGCGATTACGAGGGCCGGCTGCGCACTCGGACTGCCTAGACTCCTACGCAATAGGACGCTTTCGCGGAAACGACAGCTCCTGGCCGACTATCGCTTGGTACCTCTCCCCGATCCGGCTAAGCGACATCCCTGGTTTAACATCGTCGTCAATCGACCGTGATTGACCCAGGCTGTGTGAGAACCACGATTCCGAGTTGCAGTAGGGCCGCCGGTTCCCTGAGAGATCAGCGTGTCGAGCTGTTTGCAGTGAGACAAAAAAAGGGCTCGTCATGCCCTCATTGCCTTCATTAGCGGCACAACCCCGACGATCTGCATCGCTCGCTTCAGGTTATAAGCCAGCACGTGCAGACTCATCTCGGTTTTCACGTTCGGCAATCGTTTCATCAGGAAGTGTGTGGAACCCATCCAGGCTTTAAGAGTGCCGAAGAGATGCTCGACGGTCTGTCGTCGGATACGTCGCGGCGTCTGGGCATTCTGTCCAGGCGCTTTTCCATCTCGTCGAGGACCGCCTCATGCTCCCAGCGGCTGATCCTGTCGGTAGTCACCGGTCGTGCACTGTGCCTTGATCGGGCAGCGTGGAGCAGGCCGATGCCCAGTAGCGTATTCAGGAGCATACTCCGTTCTCGACGGCTGCTGTAGCGCCAGATCGCGCGCTCACCGGCGGGACATTTGTACTCATCTCGGCGAGGGTTGTAGCGGAAGTCGCGTTTGTCGAACTGGCCTTTGGCGAGGTTATTTGAGGTATGGGACTTCGGCACCAGCACCTTGATTCCAGACTGCTCGCACTTAAGGATCTCAGGACCTCGTAAGTAGCCGCGATCGGCGAGGGCAGTGATCTTCTCTTTGCCTATCGCCTCTTGTGTCTGCTGTGCCATAGATGATAGCTGCGCTCGATCGGAGTCCGGTTAGTCACCTCATGCGCGACGATCATTGATGCTTGGTGTCCACCGCGGTCTGCACGTTGTAGCCGACCATGCCGGTGCCCGCGACCGCTGGTCGCCATCGAGCGTGCGTCCGGATCGGTCAGTGAGATCTGCTTATCCGGAGTCTGGGCCATCTGCTTGCCCATCTGCTTGAGCCTTCGCATCTGCGTCTTTGACCGTCTCGACCTTCTCCTTCAGATGCTCTACCCGCGCTTCGGTTACTGAGCGTCGGATCTCGGTCCGCCCGTCCAGATCCGCCGAGGTAGCGCGCGATGCTCTCCTCCAGCTGCTGCATCCGCGCCTTGAGCTTTGTGCTCCGTGAAGTTCTTGTCTCGATTGTTGACCGCTTTGAACTTGCTGCCGTCGATCGCCACGATGTGCCTCAGTAAACAGCTTCAGGTTCGGCACAGCACGATGAACTCGCGGCACACGCGCCGGATCGCCTTGCCATTGTCCTTGCGGAAGTCCGCGATCGTCTTGAAGTCCGGCGTCAACCGGCCGGTCAGCCAGATCAGCTCCACATTGCGCTGCGTCTCGCGCTCCAAGCGCCGGCTCGATTGGATCCGGTTCAAGTAACCGTAGATTAGATCTTTAGCAGCGTGGCCGGATGATAGGCGGGGCGGCCAGTCGCTTCCGGCTCTGCGCCCTCGAAGCCGAGCCCCTTCAGATCCAGCTCATCGACAAATACATCGACCACCCGGACTGGATTGTCCTCGGCGATGTATTCATCCAGGCTCTCGGGGAATAACGTGCTCTGGGACCGATCCTCACCTTCGACGTATCGCTTCATGGCGGACTCGCGTCGGGAAGACCGGACTATTTTTTTCCGATTGCCTACGTCGAAGAAGCGTTTTCACACAGCCTAGACCCAAAGCAGCCGTCCACGAACAGCAGTTTTCAGGCAGAGGCATTCAGCTTTGACGCGACGATCTCCATCGAGCCACATCGCAGCTAGCGGAGCGGAGCCACGAACAGCCCGTTACGTATCTAGACTGGCTAGTGTCCCTGCTCAGGTCCCGCTAGCCTCCGGGACCTCTTTCTTCAACTGATTCAATCACTGCGCGAATAGCCTCGACCACCAATCCTGGCTGCGCAAGCTGAATTTCGTGAACCGGGAAATCGCTGACTGCAAAAGCGCTGTTACCGAAAGATTTAGAAAACTCTGCTCTCCTTCGATGTGCAGTTTGTCGTCGATTACGACTAAGGACGACTAGGGCTTAGGCCCGAGCAGGTGATCGGTACGAATGCGGTCGGCAAACAACAAGACACTCTCCTCGGCGCGATATGGGTTGAAATCCGTGACGTTTGACTGCGGTAACGACATTGCCCACAGGCGCAGTCTCTGAATCTGCACTGGTAGTCTATCGAATGGAGGCTCAATCGTTCGTTTTCCCTGCAGTTCGACAAAGTGACAGTAACCGTCTAATACGGGCTTCATTAGCGTCCGTTCGTCGACACAGATTGAACTACGCGCGGGCAGAAAATACCTTGGTTTGGCAGCGTCGAAAGGCCCTACCGTTTTTCCATTGATGAACATTCGACAGTTATCAGGACTCGCGTCCACGAGCACCATGCCTGCTACATCGTTCGGATACATAGCGGCGAACACTCTGACCAATCTTCCTCCAAGGGAGTGACCAACCATAACGTAAGGTGCGTTTACCCCTGCTGCCACCAGCAGGCCATAAAATCATGCGCGGCTTGCTTCATTGTGCGTGGACACGGTCCGAGTTCACTCCAAGCATGCCCGGCACGGTCATAACTGCGAACCCTGGCGAACCTAGCTACATTTTGTTGAACCAAGTACCAATCGATTGAGAATGCGCCGGTGCCCGCTTCCAGAACGACCGACGGTCCTGGATTGCCGGTTACGTTCCCGCTGGCATAAAGATGCATTTTGTGGCCACCAACTTCGTACAATTTGCCGAGAGGCGGCGGCTCAGCGTCGCTCCCGGCCCAGCAGAACGCGCTCGCCAGCAGCGTCAGTAGTCCGCCTGCTAACAGTCCCGAATTACGAGTCAACTCATTCATAATGTATGTCACCAGAAAGTTACGAAACGCTCAGCGCTTCGGCGGGTGGAATATCTGTGTTTGACAAAGGCGTTGCTCATTGAGGCGGATTAGCGTTCGAATGGGATGTACGGCCGTAGGTTGCTCCAATTCCAACACCCGCTTTTGACCTCCGCGGACAGTCACCAATGGCCGATATCGGGCTGACTTTCATTCCGTCCGGCTGGACAACGGGCTCGCTGATCTGAGAAGGCCACTTCTTAAGATTCCCCTTCCGCCTCCGAGGAGACTTCACGCGGGCGCTGTAACTAGCATTGTTACACTAACGAAAATGCCAACCAGCCTAGCGGTGTGACGATCAGCACCAGGCTCGCTGCCATTGCGGCGAAGCCTAGTCCAGCGATTGGTCTCTTGTTGGAGTCCCAACCATTCAGCTGCCAAAGATGACTCGCGCGCGTCGAGCCAACTACGCACGCGGAATTGGATGCGCTGGCGCTGAAGTGGTGTTGGGTCTAGCTTGGCCCAGGTGACTGCGAGCTCAATGTCGTTCATGATAGTCCTCCGCACCGATTCAACAGCGCTTCAATGCGCGCACTGAGGCGCGCGCGCGCCCGCTCGAGAATCTTTCGCACATTGGCGGACTCAAGCATGAGTATGGACGCGATTTCCGTGGCATCGAGCTCTGAGCCGTAGCGCAAACTAACGATTTCCCGCTCGCGCTCGTCAAGCTCGGCAAGCGCTCTCACCAATGCTTCGCGTTTCTTTTTGCTGTCAGTGTCGCGTTCGAGGTCGACAGTCTCGTCCTGGAGTCGCGCCAGATCGTTCGAATCAGTGAGTTCGGGACGACAGCGGCGAAATCTGCGTCGCGCCGTATTCACGGCAATTGTCATTACCCAGGCGGCGAAGCGCATACCGTTCGAGCCTCGTACCGATGCAGGGAAGTTAGCAGTGTGAGCATTGTGTCCTGCGTGACCTCTTCTGCATCCGCGTCCGAACGCAATATGCTCCGCGCCACCCGGAACACACGGTCTACATGCTGCCGGTAAAGGATTTGTCCCGCCGCCCGGTCGCCGGACCGCGCCGCCTCTACAAGCCGCAGGATTGCGTCCTCCTCGAGGGAAGTCGTCTCGCCTCCGAACCGAGAGAAAAGTGCTCCGAATAGCCACGACACCGTTCCGTCGTCGAGCGGCGCGAAGCGCAAGCTTGTTATGGCGATCATTGCCCCTCCTGCGACAGATATCCGATCGTCCAGATGGACGACTGTGCGGTCCCACCGATTGCGACGGCGGCGAGGGCTGTCGGCAGCAACAGCATTGCTCCGAGTACCAGAACCGGAATAGCTAAGTGCGTCATGCCGAAAGCCGCCAGTATCAGAAAGATTAAAGCGCCGAGTACGGCAATCGCGACCGCTCCGACAACAAAAAAAAAAAAAAAAAAAAAAAAAAAAAAAAAAAAAAAAAAAAAAAAAAAAAAAAAAAAAAAAAAAAAAAAAAAAAAAAAAAAAAAAAAAAAAAAAAAAAAAAAAAAAAAAAAAAAAAAAAAAAAAAAAAAAAAAAAAAAAAAAAAAAAAAAAAAAAAAAAAAAAAAAAAAAAAAAAAAAAAAAAAAAAAAAAAAAAAAAAAAAAAAAAAAAAAAAAAAAAAAAAAAAAAAAAAAAAAAAAAAAAAAAAAAAAAAAAAAAAAAAAAAAAAAAAAAAAAAAAAAAAAAAAAAAAAAAAAAAAAAAAAAAAAAAAAAAAAAAAAAAAAAAAAAAAAAAAAAAAAAAAAAAAAAAAAAAAAAAAAAAAAAAAAAAAAAAAAAAAAAAAAAAAAAAAAAAAAAAAAAAAAAAAAAAAAAAAAAAAAAAAAAAAAAAAAAAAAAAAAAAAAAAAAAAAAAAAAAAAAAAAAAAAAAAAAAAAAAAAAAAAAAAAAAAAAAAAAAAAAAAAAAAAAAAAAAAAAAAAAAAAAAAAAAAAAAAAAAAAAAAAAAAAAAAAAAAAAAAAAAAAAAAAAAAAAAAAAAAAAAAAAAAAAAAAAAAAAAAAAAAAAAAAAAAAAAAAAAAAAAAAAAAAAAAAAAAAAAAAAAAAAAAAAAAAAAAAAAAAAAAAAAAAAAAAAAAAAAAAAAAAAAAAAAAAAAAAAAAAAAAAAAAAAAAAAAAAAAAAAAAAAAAAAAAAAAAAAAAAAAAAAAAAAAAAAAAAAAAAAAAAAAAAAAAAAAAAAAAAAAAAAAAAAAAAAAAAAAAAAAAAAAAAAAAAAAAAAAAAAAAAAAAAAAAAAAAAAAAAAAAAAAAAAAAAAAAAAAAAAAAAAAAAAAAAAAAAAAAAAAAAAAAAAAAAAAAAAAAAAAAAAAAAAAAAAAAAAAAAAAAAAAAAAAAAAAAAAAAAAAAAAAAAAAAAAAAAAAAAAAAAAAAAAAAAAAAAAAAAAAAAAAAAAAAAAAAAAAAAAAAAAAAAAAAAAAAAAAAAAAAAAAAAAAAAAAAAAAAAAAAAAAAAAAAAAAAAAAAAAAAAAAAAAAAAAAAAAAAAAAAAAAAAAAAAAAAAAAAAAAAAAAAAAAAAAAAAAAAAAAAAAAAAAAAAAAAAAAAAAAAAAAAAAAAAAAAAAAAAAAAAAAAAAAAAAAAAAAAAAAAAAAAAAAAAAAAAAAAAAAAAAAAAAAAAAAAAAAAAAAAAAAAAAAAAAAAAAAAAAAAAAAAAAAAAAAAAAAAAAAAAAAAAAAACTGCACGGGTCGCTGGGTTTTCTGCTGCATGACGATGGCCCGAGCCGCAATCCGCTCTCCGTGCGTCACGTCCCTGACCCGTAACTTCACCAAATCGCAGGATCTAAGCTTGCTGTCGACAGCGAGATTGAAGAGCCGGGTCTTACAACCTGTCTTCGAGCTGCAGGCGGATGCGGATTGCCCAAATTTCCCTGAGGCGCAAGGGCGCTTTCTGCCCCACTAGCTTGCCCTTGTTCCACGGTTCTCGACTCTGAGCTTTAATGTAGTCGGACTGGTCCATGACGGTTCCACATGTTGGTGAATGCCATAGCCAGTCTGAGCCAGATATCTAACGTCGAAAGCTGACCCGCGGCTCGACGTCCACCAATGACCGGTAGCGGGATCCTCGATTGCCAGGCGATTTCGAGTTGATCGAACACTTGGCGGGCAATCTGGGCACTTTAGTCGGTCGCGGCGGACATCAAAATCGAAGTAGGTCCTTAATCGTTGGCCCAAGCATCATGAACATCGAGCAGACATCAAGACGCCTTGCATCAATGAGCTTGAGATCGATGCGAGGGATACCTGGGTCGAATAGCCGCTTGCCGCAGCCGAGAACCTTTGGCATGACCATAAGGTAGTACTCGTCGATCAGGTTCTCAAGCATCAGACTCTTCGCCAATTCTGCTCCACCAAAGCAATAGATTCCGCCCCCGTTACGGTTCTCTTCAGCTTCGAGACGGCCGCGGGAAGATCGCTCTTTATCACTACTGCGTTCCAACCTGGGTCACCCGAGGGTTCGCGACACGACAGTCTTTGGCAGCCGATTAATAGTCGCCGTTTCCGATTGTCCGGACGCAGCAGGCGATTCCCAATGGCCCTTGTTGAACTGAAAGGTCACGCGTCCATAAATCAGGACATGCGTACAATCCTCACCACAACCTCGCAACTTCTGCGAACCACGGTGGAGTATCGTTTCTCCGTTGGGCCCGGCGATGCATCCGTCAATGCTTGTGAACATCGCGAGAACTTGCTTGTCATTTCGCAATCCTTGGTGAAGCCAGTACAATAGTTGCGTAGTCCTGCGGTCGCGCTGCGACGAATCAAGTCCTAATAGGCGGGTAGGTCCACGCTGATGCGACCTCAACCGCAGTGTCGCGCTACCTTGAGGTGCACGGCAATGACTGCTAGCCATACGAACAGCACAAGCCCCGCCATTGCGACGATCACGCCCGCCCACGCTGGAAGCGCCCCACTCACGCCCATGAGCACAGGGAACAGCGAGCGCACTGATGATTGAGTACACGGCCATTCCTTTCTCGCGTCCTCGCAAAAACCGACTGACGAACACGAGACGACGACTGCGATGAGGCCCGGAATACAAAGAACCCGCATGTGCAACGTGCCGTGACCGGTCGAGTGAACCGATGGGCCGGCGGGGGTGCCTTGGGGAATCCCGTCGGACGGATCGGGATGAAGGGCTGGCCGCCATCATGCCGATTCCGAACAGGCCGACGAGCACGGGGCACCAAGTGCCCGCTGTAGCCTCGCATGCGACCACGTATCCCAAGTGCGCAAAAACGGACAGACAGGCCGCAGCTTGCGAAGTTTGCCTCCTATCCAGCCAAGCGAACCCAGGCTCAAGAAGCTGATGGGGACTTTCGAATATCGAACTCTGGGCGCAGCAAAATCTCGACAAGCGCAATCCCGAAAAACACCGGAGCTACGGGCAAGCGCGCGATTCTGGCGCGCGACGCAGCAAAGAAGCGCAAGTCAGACAGGCTCCCTTGTTTGGATGGCCGCCGCGCACATCTCAACCATGTCCGGGACAACTGCTGCGCACGCGTCGAGTATTCTGCTGGGCGCTACAATTCTGCTCACCGAAAGATTGCTGAAAGAATAGGGGTCGACAGTAAGGTGAATGCAAAGATCACGTCTTCTTGGCCAAGAAGCGAATGGGCATCGTGGAGGCCGCGCGCGATATCTTATCGATCAAGGCTACGAACTCACCAGCATGGACGACATCGCCGCCCCCGCGCGAGTGTCAACCGGCGTATCAGTCACTTCCACAACAAGGAAGTCCTTTTCGCCGAAGTTGTGCGCGCTACGACGGACGATGTGGGGGATCTTGTCTGGCTCGTCTCCCGCAGCCTGGCAGATCCGGAAGATTTCGAATTGAAATTGCTCGAGCTAGCTCGGAAGTTTCTCACGTTGATGCAGCCGCAGATGCTGAAGCTGCGACGAATGGTCATCGCCAACGCCGAACGCTTTCCGGAAGTTGGGCGATTGTGGTACGAACAGGGCTTCGAGCGCGTGCTTCGAACGCTCGCTGATTGCTTCCAGCGCCTTGCGGATCGCACCGTGCTCAAGCTGGACGACCCCGATGATTGCAGCCCAACATTTTGTGGCGCTTTTGCTTTGGATCCCTCTCAACAAGATCATGTTCACGCGTGATCATGGCAGCAGCAAGGTCATCAATAACAAGACGCGTCAGCCGCCGTCCGTGCATTTCTAGCCGCCTATTCAAAAGGAAGGAGAACCACATGATTGGTTGATTTGAGTACCGGGTTCTATGAATGTCCGGCGCCTGGCGGGTATGCCGGGCTCTCGAACGTCGCGTGATGACTGGTTGCGTTGGGGAACGCAAGTTATTGGCTGTCAAAGCTGTCCTTCGCTGGCCCAATAGGCACATCTGTTCGATTTCGGCCGTTGCACGCAGGAACAGGGCCACACTGTTCGCTTATTTCGCGGGGGGCTCCGGTGCGGACCGCGAATGGCAGGTAACGGGCAGTCAATTTTGGAGCACCAGTGACCGGAGGTGGCCGCCTGCCGCCTGATAGGGTCTCCCTAAAGCGGAAATTCGACCTCGAGTGGCGCGAACGAACAAAATGAGTTGTTCGGGTGCTCTCTTTCATCCTACCAAGCTTCGCTCCGTGGTCCTGATTCCAGGCCGACGACTCGCCCGCGGGTGTCGCGGTCGAAGGTGATGACTTCATTACCATTGGTTTAGAAAAACCGGGTATCAGACAGGGCTGTTAGCTCATCCTCCTGATCAGCGGTGATCGCGAAAAGCTTAGCTCCGCGTCGCACGATCTGTATCGCGGGCGCTGACAATCCATAAGACCCGACGCACTTCTCCAGATCGGCGGCAGACAGCACCACCGGACGGAGCACTTTCTGCGGATCCAGGTCCAGGGCCGCATAATCCACGCCGATAGCACGGCTTTTTGGCGCGAGCAGCAGCGCTTTCGTCAGATATTGTGTGGCCTTCTCCTTGTCGCCCCGGTCGAAGTACACCCTGCCGGCCGTGAGCAGGGCACTGACATAATTCGGATGCAGCTCCAGCGTGTGCAATATCACTTGCTCCGATTCGGCGACGCGCTTCTGGCGGTACAACTGAAAAGCCGGTGCTCAAGCATGTCTTGGGGAACCGCGACGGGATATCCGAGCCGCGCCGAGGCATCGGCATAGTATTTTTCGATGGCGGCAAGGCCGCCATGCTCGTACAGAGCGAAGGAATCTGGACCCGAATCCGAGCCAGGCCAGCCATCGAAAACGAACGCCAGTCCATCATAGACGCTCGTAGCGGGACGGTGCCGTGGGTTTCCTCAGGATAGCGCCGGAAGACGAAAGTGAAGTGAGAATCGCGGGAAGCTTCGTTCTGCATGTACGCAGACATTTCATAGTTACCACTCAGAAACTCTCCAGGTTCATTCGCCATGGTGAGATAGACGTTCGCGGCGAGATCCTTGTGCGCTTCCAGGAACGTGCCGACCGTGCGGGCCAAGCCGCGATTGTCACCTTCGAGGGTGGCGCTCGCGATGATGTAGCCTTTGAATACTTCCGGGGCCTTGATCAGCGCGTACAGACCGAAAAGGCCTCCGAAGGAATGGCCAACCAGAATCCGGTGCGGTTGAGTACGAAGGTCGTGATCGAGCTTCGGGATCAGCTCGGTGGTGAGGAACTTTAGAAAGTTCTCCGACCCGCTGCCGGCCGCAAACGGGATCATGTCGCGATTTCGGAGGGTGTTCGGAATACCGACGACCAGCATGCGCGGAATCCGGCCTGCGTCAGCCAGTAGATCCGCCGTCGTGCTGGCATGCTGGAAGTCTCCTGCTCCGTCCAGGACGATGAGCAGCGGATAGCGATCGTTGCTGAGGCCATAATCCTCGGGGAAGTGCACGAAATAGCTACGCGTCTCGCCGATGGCCTGCGAGTACAGCTGAAATCGCTCGCCGATCAGGATAGGGTGACTGGTATCAGCAGGCTGCGCCGCCTGGCACAGGGTCGGAATACAAAGTACCAACGTTGCCCGAATCATTGTCAGCCGCGAACGAGATTTCATTACAGCTCCCCAGTTGTACCGCGAGCCTTCAAACCCGTCGTGTCGCGCCTGATAGCTCCGACGCGACCTCCGGCATATTACCGAAAAGGCGAATTGCCGCGGGGCGTGTCGACCTGAATCGCCGAATTCGCTTCGCACGCCAATCGAGTGACCGCATCGCAGCAGCGAAAACGACTGAGTGGAGTGACGGCTTCGAACCTGCCGGTCGTAAGCATGCGCTTCCGGGCATTAGAAATCGGCTGACTCAACCGTTGACCCGTCAGAGACTCGAAATCCTTTGTGGGCCCTTATTCACGGCGCGTCTGTTCCAGCTTCAGTTAAGTTCGTGCGGCGGAGGGAGATGAAAAGCGACACCTGCCAACCACCAATACTTCCGTTGCGCTGGAGGCCTCGGACAATCATCAAATGCGCCCATACGCGAGGAGTTCTCCAGTCCGTCGAGCACTTGCTTGGCTGCGAGCTGATTGTTGCCGGCTGGGTGACCTCTCGCTCGTGCCATGGAGAGCTATCAAGGAGCGGCGTTCCGTACTTCTCCAATAGCTGGTCATGGACTTCTCGGAAACTCCTGACGGCATCGTCCAGCTCTTCAAGCGGGAGTTGGTAATTGCCAGAGTAGAAACGCCCTTCTTTGCAGGAATACAGCACGACAAGATTACGGCCGAATTCTTGGGCCTCAAATGCTGCTGCAACGGTTCGGGGCGTATCATTCCGGGGCATCACCTTCGAGCCCAATGCGACCTCCTTCGCTTCCACCTCCGCGCACGCATCACCGAAATTCAAGACACGGAAGTCTGCGGCGTCAGCACGTACTGCAAGAAAGCCAAGAAGCAGAAGGCAATATTTCATTCGATAGCCTGACTACCGCTTAGGCCATGAAATCGCCGTATAGCCTTGATCGATATGTCCAAAGGCATTTGCGCCCCCTCGCCATGCCGCTGCGCGTCACCATCGTCGGGTTTGAGCTTACCGCAGACTGTGAACGGCCGCTAAGGGGCGACCGTCCAGCGTCGGTCACCGTCCGCAGTTGGCCGATCTGAGACGTTCAAGCCTGACCAATTCCCCGTTTGGTGAACTCCGCGGTCTCCGAGAACCGGAAGGACGATTCATACGCCCTGAAAGTGAAATGTGGCCTGGAAGGCCGACTTAGGGTGGAGGAGGTACTCGCCATCCGAAGGGCTTATGGCCGCATCGCCGCCTCCAGTGTCTAGGAAGCCCTAAGAGTGCCGGTTACGGCGCGCGTTCCGCGTGCCAGCTTCGTCGACAGTCAGCCCTTCCGGGTCGCGCTCGGGATCCCCATGGATGATGACGCCGTAGTCACGCTTCGCGCCGGCAATGGAAATGTAGCCGTCGCGCACGTCCTCGAGGACTTTGGCGACCGGACGTGCCAGCGGCTCACCCCAGCCGCCACCGGAATTGGTCAGGTGGCGCAGGGTGGCGAACGGGTCGGTGTGCCAGCGCTGGCGACCGAAGTACACCCACGGCGCATCGTTGCGCGGTGCCTGGGTGAGCGGATCAAGTCGACCCGCGACACCGATCGCCTCGCCGAAGTCTGTGGCAGCGGCGCCGCGGATGCGCGCCGGCGTGGTCTGCGCCGTGCCGCCGCTCGCATCCCAGAACCACACCCCGCCCGTCGTGCCGTCGCGGCCGCCGTTCACCCCGATACCGGTACTTCGTTTGAAGCGCAGGGTGAACAGATGGTGATCGACGGCCTCCAGCCAGTAGGTGTCCTTGCACACGGCCGCACCGCCCCGATGCGCGCCGGCGCCCGCGGAGTCCATGACGTAGTCGCGGCGCATGAAGACCACGGGAATCTCAGCCTCGTGCGCCTCGATGGGCGTATCCATGCCGTTGACCTGGTAGAAGCTGCAGTAGCTGTCGGCATCGCCCGCATCGGTCGCGCCCCAGGGCCCGTGCTGGCCGCCGGCCACGATCGAGACCCACGGTGAGCCGTCGGGCCGGCGGCCCACGGCGCTGTGCAGGTTCGGCGCACTGATGTCCCCGCCCACGGCGCGAGCGCCCAAGGGCACGGCGAGCGCGGCGAAAATGGCGATCAGCAAGGCATTGGTGGATTCCCCGTACGCAAAGACCACGCCCTCGGGCGGCAGCGCGGATAAAATCGCACCGTCCGGGATCACGATGTCGATGGGCCGGTAGCAACCGGAGGTGAACGGCCCGCCCGGATCCAGAGGTACTTGAGCGCAATGCCCACGGTGGTCTTGGCATCAAGGTAGGTGCCATTGATGGCGCCGCGCGCCTGGCGCGCGGTGCCCGACAGATCCACTTCGATCCGCGAACCGAATTTGCGGATGCTGCAGCGGATCGGAAACTCCTCGCTGTCATCCACGGCGTCGCAATCCACCAGCGCCTCGCCCTGCCAGTGACCATCGGGTAAGGTCGCAATGGCATCCGCCATGCGCTCCGCATCCGCATCGACGACGTAGCGCATGGCCCCGAGCACGGCGTCCGCCCCATAGCGCCCGATACTGTCGAGCAGCAGCGACTCGCCCAGCGACAGGCAGGCGATGATGGTTTGCATATCCAGGCGCAGCAGCTCACCGAAGCGGGCGTTGTCGAAAATCAGCGTCCAGGTCTCCTTGACGGGCAAGCCGGCCTTCATGAGCGCCCGCGGGGAGAGCACCAGGCCGTTTTCGTAGACCGTGAACTTGTGCGCGGAGAAGCCGCCGGCGACCGAGCCGCCCATGTCCAGCTGATGGGCCTTCAGATTGATGAAGCCGCAGAGCCGCTCGCCGTGGAATACCGGCCGGATGAACAGCATGTCATTGACATGGGTGCCGGTGCGGTAAGGATCGTTGGCGATGATCACATCGCCGGGCGCGAGACGCTCGATGCCGTACTCCTCGATGGTGTTGCGGATCGACTCGGTCATGGTGCCGGTGAAGGCCAGCTGCGACTTGCTGACCACCGGGGTGGGATAGCCGATCTGCGCAGGCCCGGTCAGGGTCGCCGCAAAATCGTAGAAATCCTTGAGTACCGGCGAGAAGGCGCACGCGAGCAGCCGCTCGCTGACATGATCCAAGAGGTAGCGGAAGCGGTTGCCGAGCACCGTCGCATCAAAGCGGCTGCAACCATAGGCAGAGGCAAAGGCGGCGGCATCCAGATCGCGCAGGGCAGTGCGGGTCATCGGGCCTCCGTGATGATGATTTCACCGACCGTGCCGATCAGCGCGCGCTGGCCCGTCAACACCAGCGTGGTGGCCAGCGGTTCGACAATCAGCGCAGGCCCGGCGAGGGTATGGCCGGCGCCCAGCGCAGCACGCTCATAAATCGGGGCCGAGATCTCCTCAGCGCCCAGAAATCGCAGCGTCCGTTCACCGACCGGGGTTGGGGTGCCGCGCCCGGCGCGGCACGGGCCGCCACGACAGTTTCTCGGTGGGCACAATGACCTGGACGCGCCAGGTGACGGCCTGCACGGGAATCTGCGGGAAGGACACACCGTTGCGGCGCGCGTATTCGGCGTGGAATTCATCGATCAGCGCCGCGGGTCCGCGGGCCTGAAAGGCCGTCCAATCCACGTTGATGAAGGGGGTTTCCCAGCTTTGGCCGGCGAGGCGGCCGTCGAAGCTGCGGCGCACGATGGCGGCCTCGCCGAGCCGCTCGCGCAGCGGCGCCTCCAGGGCGGCGAACATCGCCTCGATCTGTGGCCCCGAGTCGGGCATCAGCATCTGGTAGTGGCTGCGGCTGTTGGCGTAGACAAAGTCCGTGGACAGAAGCCCGATGGCCGAGAACAGTCCCGGATGCGGCGGCACGATGAGTCGGCGCGCCTTGACGAGTTCCAGCACACCCGCCAGCAGCATCGGGCCGGCGGAGCCGAATGCCATCAGGCTGAAATCACGGCAATCCAGGCCATGACGCAGGGCGCAGCGCGATATCTCCTCGGCGATGTTGTTGAGCGCGATCTTCCAGGCGAAGCGCACGCGCTCATCCTGCGACATGCGGCATGCAAGCGACGCAAAGGCGCGGATGGCGGCGGCCGTATCGAGCTGAATCTGGCCGCCCGCAAAGTCTTTTGGATCGAGGATGCCCATGAGCAGGCAGGCATCGGTGACCGTGGGCTGCGTGCCGCCCCGTCCGTAGCAGGCAGGTCCGGGCGTCGCCCCGGCGCTTTGCGGGCCGACGCGCAGGTCCCCGGACGGCGGACACCGACACGATGCTGCCGCCCCCGGCGCCGACGCTCGCGACTTCGGTGGCGAGGGTGTTGACCAGGAGGTCGTGCTCGATCGCAAAACTGTCATTGATGAAGGGCGCGCCCGCGACGATGACCGTCACGTCGGTGGAGGTGCCGCCGACATCGCAGCCGATGAGGTTGCCATCACCGATGGCAGCTCCCAGGCCGCAGCACGCCGCCGCGCCCGCCGCGGGTCCGGCGAACAGAATACGGTGCGGCGCGGTGATGGCCTCCCCCCAGGGGATCAGGGCGGCCGTGCAATCGGCGAAGTTGAGCGTGCCCGTGAATCCGCTCGCTCGCAGCTTCTCATCCAGCACCTGCGCGTAGTCACCGTATATGAGTTTCATCATCACATCGATGACGGTGGTCGACGCGCGCGCGTACTCCTTGGCGCGCGGACCCACCTGGAAGGAGGCCGAGACCGGAAAGGTCGCACCGAAGAGCTCGCGGACCAGGCCCAGCAGCCGCTCTTCGTGGGCCGGATTGACGAAGCTGTTGATGAGGCAGATCGCCAGACCCTCGATGCCGCAGCGCTTGAGGACCTGCAGTTCCTCACGGGCCTGCGCCTCATCCAGATCGATCAGTACCGCGCCGCTCGCCAGCATCCGCTCGTGAATGCCCCGGCGCAGATACCGTCGCACCAGCGGGCGTGCCGCATCGCCAAAGGGCCGGTGCCAGCGCGGGTCGGTCTGGTTGTCCATGGGCCGCATGCGAGCGTCCCGCATCCAGCATGTCGCGGTGTCCTGCCGTGGTGAGGAACCCGATCTTGGGCAGGCGGCGCGTCAGCACCGCGTTCAGTCCCTGGGTGCTGGCATGGTTGAACACGCGCCGCGTCCTTGATACCCAGGCGCCGCGCCCCTTCGATGACCGGCAGGTGCGTGGCGGCGGCGTTGCTTGGAACCTTGGTGACGTGAATGTCGCCGTCCTGGACCATCACCACATCGGTGAACGTGCCGCCGACATCGACGCTGAACAGCTTGCGGCCCATTTACGGTGCTCCGAGCGGCACGAAGGCGCCCAGCAGCGGGCCGGGCTCGCGCGACACCGAGTGCAGGCAGCGGCCGCATTTGACCACCAGCCACCAGCCCCCTTCGCTCATGACGCGATAACTGGCGAGCGCCTGCGCGCTGGCATTCGGGGCAGGCCGCCCGCGACCGGCGTTCGCAAAGCGGACACCGTCGCGGTGGTCGGGCGCGGAAAGTTATGCACGGGCGCGAGCCTCCCGGGGCAGCAGCAGGGTACTCACCACCCAGCCGATGAGAATGATCAGGAATAGATACAGCCATTGACCCAGCGCCAGCACCGCGAGCCACAGGGGCGAGGTGATGAAGGTCGTCAGGGCGCCGGTCTGACTGAGGAGGCCCGCGGTGGAGGCACGATGTTCGGGACCGGCGACTTTGGGCAGCAAGGATGCGAGCACCGCCATGGCCGCCCCGGTGCACACGAGCCAGATGACGAGCGAGGAGAGCGTGAGTCCCAACTTCGTCCAGGGCGCGAACACGCCGAAGCCCGCCAGGATCCCGACGGCCGCGAGGCCCATGAAGAGCGTGGCGGGTCGCACGCCGCGGGTCAGGAACACACCGCTCAAGGTGCTGCCGAGAATCATCACGACATTGGTGACCGCCATGATGCTCGAGGCTGCGCTCAGGGTGATGGCGTAATGCGCGGACAGGTACGGGGGCATCACCACACTGACGCCGAGGCCGAGCAGGATCAGGACGCCGAAGGCGCTCGCAAGCCGCAGCGGCGCTAAGCCTTCCGGTGATTGCAGCAGCGCCAGAACCGAGCGACGCGGACCTGCGGGCAGCGCGGGGGCCGCTGCCGCCCGCGGCAGCGCCAGGCCGAGAATGCCCAGCAGCAGGAAAATTCCGCCATGCGCGAGATACGCGAAGCGCCAGTGCTCGCCGGAGGCGAACGCGGCGGAGATCAGCAGGCCCAGAGAGGTGCCCACGGGGGTGTAACTGGACCATAGCGCCATCGCGCCGCTGCGCCGGTGCGGCGCACTGGTGGCGATCATCAGTGCGGGCGCGGCGGCATAGACGAGCAGCGGCACGGCGCCCTCGACGACGCGGATCACCTCAAACGGCAGGAACGAGCCCGCGATGCAGATACAGGCCATTGACCCCCGCACCGATCAGCGCGGCGAGAATCAAGGCGGGGCGGGCGCCCAGACGGTCGATGACCGCGCCCGACACGGTGCCGAAGAGCGCCGGCAGGATGGCCATCAGGGAAATAAACAAGCCAAACAGCGCCGGCGATGCGCCCGGCAGGCTTGAGATATGCGCCTGCAATGGTATGGCCTTGGTGAGCGATGCGGCGCTGACCACCCCATACAGATAAATAAGCGTCAGGCTTGGCCAGCCCCCTGTCTTCATTGTCGTCCGTCCTGACCCTCTGTTAACTTAGCACAGCTTTCACAGCCCGAGGCGCAGCGGAACATGAGCGGATCGATGACCCGGCGCGGGATCCTGGCGGGCGCAGCGGCGCTGGCCGGTGTGACAGCGCTGCCGATATTCGCGAGCGCCCCCGGCGTTGGCCATGGGATAGTCGATGAGCGGCTCGCGCACTCCGCCGCGTTCGCCCGAGCCTTGAACGCAGGGCGATTGCATCGGGTCAATGCCTTGGAGGACCTGTGCCAGCGCTGGTATACGCAGATACGCACCCAGGTCCTGGCCGATGGCCGAGGGATTGCGGGTCTGACCACCTGGATGGATTACCTCGTGATGCGCAGCTGCGCGGCCGAGATTGGCTACGTTCGCACGGCTTACACCGAACATCGGGAAGCCGGCCAGGTGCGCTGGGTCACGTGGGTGTTTTCGCCTCGTTCCGTCTGAGGGGGTTTCCGATGATGCGATTCAAGCAAGTCGCCACGCTGTGGCCGACGGCGGTGCTGGTGTGTCTGGCCTGTTCGGTGGCTGCCGCCGCGGACTGGCAGGGTGCACGACTCGGATTTGTGGGCCGGATGGTCAAGGATCTGGACCGCTCCGTCGCCTTCTACAAGATGATCGGCTTCACGCAGGATCCCGCAGGCCGTTCCGGCCTGGCGTAAGGATCCGGTGATCGAAGGCCTGTATGGCGTCAAGGGCTTCACCACCCGCATGGCGAAGATGTATGTGGTGAATCCGGACTCGCATGAGCACTTCGTCGTCTACCTGCGCGAGGTGAAGGGCCTCAAGCGTACGGATCGCAGCGATCACACGCCCTGGACGCCGGGTGCGACCCACTTCGGATTGGTCGTCGCCGACGCGGATCAGGTCTGGGCGAACCTGCAGGCGGCGGCACTGCTGCATGCCAGGTCCTGGGGCGGCAAGCTGATCGCTCCGCCGGGACAGACCAAGGGCATGCTCGCCTACATGACCGATCCGGACGGACTGGACATCGAACTCATCAATCAGCGTCCGGCGACGCCCGCCCAGAACGATCGGCCCGCCCAGCCGCCGCTGCTGCCCGGCGTGAACCACATGGGACTGGTCATTCTCGATGCGGACAAGGCCAAGCGCTTTTATGCGGGGACGCTGGGCGGCATCTGGCCGCAAAATCCGTCGCCGTGGCTCAAGGGTGATTTCTACGACTCCGCCGTGGGCGGTCATGGCAACGTGCTGCGCTTCTTCAACGTGTCCTTCCCGCAGGAGATCGCCCCCACGCTGCACATGAACCTGGAACTGGTGGAGTTTCAGAACCGCAAGACCGCCGTGCCGCGCTCGCGGATCACCGATAGTGGCGTCGGCTACATCGGCATGCAGGTGCCGAACCTGGATACGGCGCTGCCGCAGGTGCTGGCCGCCGGCGCCACCCTGGTATCCAAGCCCGGCATCGTGACCATGCGCAGCGGCACCCGCGAGGTGATGGTCCGCGATCCGGATACCGGCGTGTTCCTGGAGTTGTTCGATGAGCCGGCGGCCAAATAAGGCCAAGGCTCACCACGGCGCGGGTTTGTAATCCTTGAGGAACTGGCCCCAGAGGTGGGTGCGGGTGCGGCTGCCATTGAATATGGGATCGACGATGCGCGCCGCGCCATCGATGATGTCGAGCGGCGGCGCGAAGCCCGCTTCGGCCTTGCGCGCGGCATGCACCGCCGGGTCTTCATCGGTCACCCAGCCGGTGTCCACGGCGTTCATGTGGATGCCATCCCGGACATAGTCGGGCGCGCTGGTGCGGGTCATCATGTTCAAGGCGGCTTTGGCCATGTTGGTATGGGGATGCCGCTCGGTCTTGATGGTGCGATAGAACTGGCCCTCCATGGCGCTGACATTCACGATGTGTTTGTGCGCGCCGGGTGTGGCGACCATCAGGGGCTTGAGCCGGGCGTTCAGGATGTAGGGCGCGATGGCATTGATGAGGTGCACCTCCAGCAGCTCCCGGGTGTCGACCTCGTGCAGCCGCAGCCGCCAGCTGTTGACCTGTCGCAGATCCACCTGCTGCTGATCCTCATCGTATTGATTCGCGGGGAAGAGCTCATCGGCCACCATCGGCAGGCGGGCGCTCGAGGTCGATTCCTTGTTCAGCAGGTGTGCGAAGAATGCCGCGGGCCGCCGCACCGTCTGGCAGGCATTGTTCAACAGGTGGTCAAGGCGCGGCAGCTCCCCGAGCAGCCGATGCGTGAAGCGCTCCACACTGGGGGAGTGGCGCAGATCCAGGCCGTGTATCTGCAGGCGCGCCTTGAACTCCTGATAGTCGGGCTCGAGGGCGTAGCGTTCGGCGGCGTCCACCGGGAAACGGGTGGTGACGATGACGTGTGCGCCGGCGCGCAGCAGCTTGAGCGCCGCCTGGAAGCCGATTTTCACGCGCGCGCCGGTGACCAGGGCGTACTGGCCGGACAGGTCCGCGGTCTGTTCGCGCTTCGCGTAGTTGAAGTCGCCGCACTGCCGGCACAGCGAGTCGTAGTAGCGGTGCGTCAGGGTGAAAGGCTGCTTGCACACATAGCAGTTCAGCGCCGCACCCAGTGACGGCTGCGCGGCAGCCGTGTCGGCCTGTTCGGGCGCCGGCAGCCACAGGGGCGCATAACGGGTGGCGCGACGCTGGATGCGCAGCCCCGTGCCTTGGATGATCTCCCGGTCGCGTTCACGGCTGGCCGCACGATCCGCACGCCGGAAGGCCTTGGCCATTTTCACCCGCTCGGGACGGTCGGGCTTGGCGACCCGCCCGGCGAGCGTCAAGAGTTCCCGGCGCTGCTGCGGGGACAGCGGCGTCAAGTGCGCGCGATCGGCTTGGATGGCGCGCAATACCTCGATACAGGTGCGCACCGCGGCGGGGTCGATGGTATCCATCGCCGCATTGTACGATTGCGCCATGGACGACGCTGAAGCGATCCCCCCGATGCAGCAGTTCGGTAGCGCAGGCGGTGCGCGACACGCTGGGTCGCCGCACGGATGTGGATGCCTGCGTTGCGCTGGTGCACCGGCTTGACCAACTCCTGGAGCAGGCGGCGCAACATCTGCAGCCGCCGGGCGCGGGCCTCGCCTGCCGGGTGGGCTGCAATTTCTGCTGTCACCTGCAGGTGCGGGTGTTGCCGCATGAGGCCATTGCGCTGTTTCGCTACCTGCAATCCCGGATGCCGGCGGCCACGGCCGAGCGCGTGCGCAGCGCGCGTGCGCGAACATGCCGCGGGGACGGCCACCGGACGGGCCTGCGCGTTCCTGGTCGACGGGGAGTGCGCGGCTTATGAGGCGCGCCCCAGTGCCTGCGCGGGCTATCATTCCTTGAGCAAGGCGCACTGTGAGCAGTCGTTCCTTGATCCGTCGCTGCCGACGGGCACCGTGGCCTTGCGGGCATTGCAGGTCGTGGCGGCGGCCCTGGAAGACGGGGTCGACTCCGCGCTGGTCACACAAGGTCTGAACCAGGCGCGAATGGAGCTGCATACTGCCGTCGCGGCGCTGCTCGCCAATCCGGCGCGCATCGCGCGCTGGCGCGCCGGCAGGCCGCTGCTGAATCCAACCCACGATGGGTTGCCAAAAAAACCGGGGGAGTGACGATGGTGCAACTACTGAGAAAGATCCTGGCGCTGTCGAGCCTGGTGCTCGCGCTGAGCGGTACCGTGGGGCGCGCGTCGGCCGAAACTGTGTTGATCACCGGCGCGAATCAGGGCATCGGGCTGGAATTCGCGAAGGAGTATGCGGCGCGCGGCTGGACGGTCATCGCCACCCACCGTCGCACCACGACCCCGGAGGAGCTGGCGAAGCTTGCCGCGGCCTATCCCAAGGTGCGCATCGAGCGCATGGATGTGACGGATCCGGCGCAGATTGCGGCGCTCGGGGCAAAGCTCAAAGGGGTGCCCATCGACATTCTGCTGAGCAATGCGGGGCTGGTCAGGACCGACCCGGTGAACAAACCGGGCGGCAACAAGAACCAGATGTTCGGCACCCTGGACTACAAGCTGTTGGATGACTTCATCCATACCAACGTCGCAGGCCCGCTGATGATCACCGAAACCTTCATCGATAACGTCAAGGCGAGCAAGCAGAAGAAAATCGTCGCGATCAGCTCCGCGGCAGGTTCAGTCTCGGTGCCCCCGTTCATGCCCAATGGCTCCCCGGTGCCCGATCACTACTGGTACCGCATCAGCAAGGCCGCCTTGAACAGTGCCATGCGCCTGCTGAGCGCACAGTTCAAGGATCAAGGCGTGACCGTCGTGATGTTCCATCCCGGCGGCGTTCAGGTGGAGAGTTTCGGGGACGACAAGCTGCCCGGCTTCGTTCCGCCGGCCGAGGCCATCGGCAAGATGATCAAGACCATCGATGGCCTGACGATCAAGGATACCGGCCGCTTCTTGGATAATGACGGCAAGGATCATCCCTGGTAAGAAGCGACGACGCACCAATGAAAAGGTCTGTCATCAAGCGCCTGGTCCTGCGAAGGGTCGCGCTCTACCTGAGAAAGATCTCGGCAGGGAACGTGGCCTTCTGCTCACTCGCAATCGGCGTCGTCATCACAACCCACGCGGCGCTGATGCCGGGGCACACCCCTCCGCTCCTCACGCCCAAACAACAGGAAACTTCGACTACCTCGGCGGTAAAGAAGGATGATCCGCCTTGAGCGCCTGGCGAGAACGTACCCCGCTCCAAAAAGACCAGGCCGCTGGTTCGCAGCGGCCTGGTGCTTGGGCTTGTTGGGCGGAGGGCTAGGCTATTTGAACTTCGCCGTGACCTGCAGATACCACTCGGCGGGCTCGTTGTACGTGCCACCCACTTCGCCCGCACCGATGTTGGGTGAACCGGTGGTGATGAAGCGGTCGTCGGTGATGTTGGTTCCACCCAGGGCTATATCGTATTTCTCATCCGCTGTGATGTAGTGGACCGAGGCATCCATCAGCCGACTCGCCGGGCCGACGCAGCTCCGGGGTGTTCAACGAATCGTTGTACATCTCCGAGCCGTGTAGGTAAAGTCGACGATCGCCCGCAGCGACGCCTGATTCGCGAGCATGTAGGTGAATTCAGGGTAGAACGTCAGCTTATACTTCGGTGTCTTCGGCAGTCTCGCGTCCAGCGGATTGCCTCCGACAATGTTGCAAACCGGGCCGCCGGTGGCAGGATTGATGGCCGTGGTCGGACATTCGTTGAGGCCGATCCCGGGCAAGGATTTCCTGCGGAATGTTGGCATTCGGATTCACGTAGGTGTAGTACGCATCGATGTATGAGCCGGAGAAGTTCAGCGACAGACCGCCACCGATGATCGACTGCACGTCCAGTTCGGCGCCCTTGATCTTGGCGTTGCCGGCGTTGGTGTACACCGGGGAGATGCCCTGCTGGATGTCCAGCTGGATGCCCGTGTAGTCCGTGTAGAACACCGCGGCATTCGCCTTCAGGTGATGATTAAACCACTCTGATTTGATGCCCAGTTCCCACGTCTTGGTGTACTCCGGAGAGAACTGCGCGTCCGTCGCGCTGGGAATGTTGGCCGAGAGGCGCGTGGTCCAGCCGCCCGCCTTGAAGCCCTTGCCCCAGCTCAGGTAAGCCATGGCATCGTCGGTGAATGTGAAACTGCGCCGCGAGGGTGGGATCGAACACATTCCAGGTCTGCCGGTTGTCCCCGATCGGGAAGTAGCGGTCGACATACCCCGCCTCCCAGACGGTAGCCGGCATAGCCTTGGTGAGGGGCCCACGGACGATGTCCGCACAGCGCCGAGCCGTAGGGGAAGCAGTTCAGATCACCCTGGCCGCCGATAAACTCCTCCGTCACGCGGGTGAAGCGGCCGCCCGCGGTGAAGCTCAACTGGTCATTGAGCTTGTAGTCACCGTGCACGAACGCGGCAGCATTCTTGTTGTTCGCATCGTTCTGGATGTCGTAGACGTATAGCAGGCTCTCGAAGGGCACGTAGTCGTGCACGTAGCCGGCCTCTTCGAAGTAGTACAGGCCGGCGACGTAGTTCAGGGCGTCGTTGAAGGCCTTGCCGTTCAGCTGGAATTCCTGGGAGACCTGCCACTGGTGCTGGTGGTCGGTCACTTCCTGCAGGGTTTCCGGGGTGCCATCGAGGTCAGTGCCGATGCGCCAGGCGATCTGCCGATAGCCGCTGATCGACTTGAGCGGACAGCGTCGTCGTTGAACTCGTGCTGCGCCGGTGAGGGAGAAGCCGAAGTAATTATTGTTCGCGAAGTCGGGGCCGTTGGCATAGGTGGTGTCGATGTTGCCGGTCTGGTTCGCGCCCGGCGTAGTCGTACAGCCGGGGCTGTTGGAGCCGAGGTAGCGGCAGCCCGGCCGGCCACAGTAAGTGGCAGTGTTGAACGGTCCGGGCGGACCCGCCGACGTAGCCCGCGCCCAGCAGCGCCGCGCCGCCCGTGGACACGTCCCGGCACGTGTGCCCGGGGCGAGCGAGCACAGGCCCGCAAATCCAGCATTGGCGGCCGAGCCGACCGGAAACGCATAGACGCCCGGTCCAACCGCCGATGCGTTCTGGACGTTGGTGTTGATCGTCGCCGCGTTGCTGCTGATGCACAGTGTTGTACAGGGTTGAAAACGTCGAGGTGCCCAGGTTGCCCTGGTAGGTGCCCAGGACCGTGTAGGGCAGCGCCTCCTGGGCCTGGTGGTTCAGTCCGCCGTGAACGTGACGGTGGTCTTGTCCGAGGCCAGCCACAGCAGCTTGCCGCGCACGGTCTGTACGTTGTAGCCACCGTAAGCGTCACCGGTCTGGTAGCCCGCCTTCGGGTAGGCGTCCTGCGGATCCACGACGAACGGCTGTCGAGCCTTGCGGCGTGCTGCGACGGATACGGGATGACCTTCTGATAGCCATCGCGATCCTGCGAGGAGACGGTGATCGAGGAAAGCAGCGTGTCCTTGATCAGCGGGATATCAGCGGTGAACCCGATGTCGCGGCGGTTCAGGCTGCCGCCCGTCACCTGGCCGGTGAACTTCTGCTCGTTGCCCGGAGTGTGGGTGATGATGCTGATGGCGCCGCCTTCGGTGTTGGCACCGAACAGCGTGCCCTGCGGACCCTTCAGGATTTCGACCCGGTCCACATCCAGCAGGCCCTGGTTGGCGCCGATGGTGCGGGCGAGGTAGACGCCATCCAGGTACACGCCGACGGCGGGATTCAGATTGAACGCGAAATCATCCTGTCCGACGCCGCGGATGGAGGCGGAAAGCACCGAGCGGTCACCGGAGAACGGGGCACCCTGCATCCAGCTTGACGCCCGGCGTCAGATCGCCGAGGACCTGGATGTCGGTCAGATTGCGCTGCTGCAGGGTGTCGTTGGTGAAGGCGGTGATGGCGATCGGCACCGTCTGAACGTTTTCGGAACGGCGCTCGGCCGTGACGACGACCTCCTGCAGGGCCCCAGAATCGTCGGCGGTGGTCGGTCGGGGTGGGCGCGCGTCTGGGCATAGACGCCACCCGGCGCGGCGCGCCAGTCCGGCGATGGTCCAGAAGGCCAGTTGACGGCTGCGCCGTGTCCCGGTGCCGGGTGCTTTCGAACCTGGTGCTGCATCTTTCATCCACGTCCCCTTAAAACAACAACCTGGTATGGGAAGGCGTGCGACGCGGCCGCATTGCACGGCCCTTGAGCTTTGACTCCACGGTCACGCTTCTATTGCCGTTCCCGCGCCTCCCAGCGAGGCCGAAGCCTATCGCGCCGCTTTGTCATGGTGCGCGGACCACAGTGCAAAGAGACGCTGACAGCGCACCATAATCTGCAATACTGTGGTGAACAACGTACAGAGTAGCAATCACCTTGCGAAAAACCGGCCTAAGGTGTTGATAGCTCAATTGAGCCTTGCATCCTTTTCGGCCTCTGTGCCACATTCATGCGCTCGTCCGCATTTGCGAGCTTTTGGAGCCTAAGCAATGGGGGTCAGGCTGGACCAAGAGCGTCCCGGTCACTGGTCGACGGACGGCGTCGATCAACGCAGGGCGCTCGCCTACTGGGTGGATACGGTCTGCGACCGTTTCCTCGAACTTGAAATCGATACGCCGGTGCGCAGCAACTTCCGGGCCTGCCTGGATCAGTTTGATTTCGGCCCTGCGACCTTGAGTTTTGTCGGCGCGGCCAGCCAGCGGATCCGGCGCACCCCGGCCAAGATCTCCCGTACGCGCTACCCCACTTTTTTCCTGGTCCAGTTTAGGGTCGGCCATGGCCTGTTGCGCCAACGCGGGCGTGAGGTGCAGGCGCATGCCGGCGACTGCGTGCTGATCAACGGCACCGAGCCCTATGAGCTGGACTGTCCGCGGTCCACCACGGCCGCGATTCTGCGCATGCCGGAAGACTGGCTCAGGCATTGGCTGCCGAACCCGGAGAGCTCCTCGCCCATGGTCTTTGCGCAGGGCGACTGGAGTTCGGCGCTGTGTGCCGCCATGGCCAGTTTGCGCCTGGAAACCTGCGCGGACCTGGCGCTGCCGCGCAGCGCCGTCGCCGAGCAGATTGCGGCGCTGCTGACGCTCGCCGTGGGCAAGGGCGCCGAATCGGAAAGTCCGCGTTCCCTGCTGAGCGACCTGATGATGACCTTGCGTGAGCGGCTGGAAGAAACCGATCTGTCCCCGCTGGTGGTCGCCGCTCAGCACGATGTCTCAAAGCGCACCTTGCACTATTCCTTTGCGGCCGCGGGTACCACCTTCGTCGAACAGCTGATGAAACTGCGTCTGGAGCGGGCGCGGGAGATCCTGAGCGACCCGCGGCAGGCCGCGCCGCGCATCGAGGATGTCGCCACGCGCTGCGGCTTCACCGATCCCAGCCACTTTGCGCGCCGCTTCAGGCAGAAGTACGGCCACGCACCCTTGCAGTATCGTCGCGCGGTTCTGTAACGCGCACGAAAAGAGAATCAGATGGACATGCCCACCAAGCCGAAGCAGTTCCCGTTGCCGAGTTCGCTCAAGGTCGTGCCGGGGACCGAGGCCGCGCAGGCGGCCTATCCGTACTACACCCAGTTCGAACCGGCGGATGATCAGCGCTTCTGGTTCTACAACTCCATGCACTTCCCCGAGCCCATGTCGGCCTTCGACATGGTGACGGCGGAGGCGGCCTATTGCGCCCTGGGCGCCGCGAACACCCGCGTGCACTGCCTGCCGACCACGTTAGGGATCGACCACCGGATCATCAACGGACGGGTGTACATCGGCGGCAACGCGGTCACCGATCCGGCCGAAATTGCCCGCCGGCTCGAGGAGTTCAAGCAGCGCGCGTTCTACTATTACGCGAACTGGGAGCGGCTGTACGGCCAGTGGCGCGAGAAGATGATGGCGCTGATCACCCAGGCGCAGGAGTTGCCCAAGCCGCAGCTGCCGGAATTCGAGCCACTCGCCAACGTCCATGCCGGCATCGGCGTCGCCTCCAATCATCGGTTGCTGGACACCTACCAGAAGACCCTCGAGGGCTACTTCCGGATGTGGCACCACCACTTCGAGTTCCTGCTGCTGGGCTATGGGGCGTACCTGACCTTCTTCGATTTCTGCAAGAAGGCCTTTCCGGAGATCACCGACCAGACCATTGCGCGCATGGTGGCCGGCATCGAGGCGGAGATCTTCCGGCCCGACGATGAGCTGCGGCGCCTGGCGCGCTGCGCCGTGGAGCTGGGAATCGAGAAGCACTTCGGCAAGCAGCTCTCGGCCAGCGCAGCTCATCGAGACGCTGCGCACCGACGGGGAGGCCGGACGCGCCTGGCTCAAGGAGCTGGAGGTGTCACGGCATCCCTGGTTCAACATCAATGTCGGCGATGGCTTCTACCACTATCACCGCGCCTGGAACGATGACCTGTCGATGCCGTTCGCGAGCCTTCCGGACTACATCGAGCGCGTCAAGGCCGGCGAGTCGCTGCACCGCCCCGTTGAAAAGCTGCTGGCGGAGCGCAAGCAGCTGATCGAGGACTACCGGGAGCTGCTCACCAACGAGGATGAGCGCGCCGCGTACGATCAGATGATCACGCTGGCGCACCGGGTGTTTCCGTATGTGGAGGGACACAAGTTCTACTGCGAGCACTGGTACACGAATCTGTTCTTCAACAAGATCCGCGAATTCGGGGCGCTGCTGGCCGAACACGGCTTCTTCCCGGATGCCGAGGATGTGTTCCAGCTCACGCACTATGAGCTCGAATCCGCCATCATCGATCTGATGACGGCCTGGTCGAACGGTTCGGCGCCGCGCGGCCCGGGTCGCTGGCCGCCCATCGTCGCGCAGCGGCGTGCCGCCATTCGCACCTGGGCGAGCCACGAGACGCCCACCGGCGCTGGGCGTGGTGCCCGATGTGATCGATGATCCGGCCATCGTGATGCTGTGGGGCATCACGCGCGAGAGCCTGGATGCGTGGCTGTCCGCGGGTGATGATGCGGATCCAAATGAAATCAAGGGTTTTGCCGCCTGCCGCGGCGTGGTCGAAGGCACCGCGCGCATTGTGAAAAGCGTCGAGGAGATCTCGCGCCTGCAAAAGGGCGACATCCTGGTCTGCCAGGTCACCAATCCCACCTGGGCGCCGATCTTCAGCAAGATATCGGCAGCGGTCTCGGACATCGGCGGCTCGATGAGCCATGCGGCGATCGTCGCGCGTGAGTACGGCCTGCCGGCGGTGGTCGGCACCGGCAATGGCACCTCGCGCATCAAGGATGGCCAGCGTATCCGCGTCGATGGCGGACGCGGTATCGTCACCATCCTGCAGTAGGCTTGGGTGGCGGCGAGCGTGACGCGAAAACGATGCGGAAATCGTCGGCTGGTTTGCCGACTTAAGCCTGGCGGACCGTCCGCAGGTCGGCGGCAAGGGCGGCAGCCTCGGGGAACTTGAGCGCGCCGGCATCGCGGTGCCGCCCGGGTTTGTCATCAAGACGGCGGCCTTCGAGCGCTTCCTCGCAGCCGCTGAAGCCGAATCTGCCGGTCCGCGCGCAAGTCGCGGCGCCTGGATCCGGACAATCTCGCGCAAGTCACCGCGCTCTCAAGAGAACTGCGCGCGCGCGTCACGGCCGCACCCTTGCCGCAGGATATTGCCGCGGCCATCGAGCGCGCCTATCGCAAGCTCAATGCGGATCGGCAGAGCGCCGTCGCGGTGCGTTCCTCCGCGACCACCGAGGATGCGGCGGACGCCAGTTTCGCGGGGCTGCAGGACACCTACCTGTGGGTGCAGCAGCCTCGAGCAGGTCCTCGACAAGGTGCGCAGCTGCTGGGGCAGCCTGTACTCGGTCGAATCGATGACCTATCGGCGTCGTCACGGCTTCGCCGAAAGTGACGTGGCCATGGCGGTCGTGGTGCAGACCATGGTGGATGCCAGAACCGCCGGCGTCATGTTCACGCGCAGTCCGCTCACCGGGGATCGCTCGGTGATGGCAATCGAGGGCTCCTGGGGCCTGGGTTCCGCGGTCGTGGGCGGGGAGGTGACGCCGGATCGCTGGGTGATCGGCAAGATCACCGGGGAGATCTCGGTGCGCGAGATCTCCGACAAGCAGATCTGCCACGTGCCGGTGAGCGCCGGTGGCATCGAGCAGTGTCGCGGTGCCCGAGGCGCAGCGCCGCAGCGCCTGCATGAGCGATGAGGAACTGCAGGCGCTGCGGACCATTGGTCGCAAAGTGGAGCGGCACTACGGTCGGCCGCAGGACATCGAGTGGGCCGTGGATCGGCACTCGGGTGCGATCATGCTGCTGCAGAGCCGGCCGGAGACCGTCTGGTCGACGCGGGAGGCTGCCCCGGTGGACCGCGCGGCCGTCGACCCGCATTTGCATGTATTGAAGATTTTTGGAGGCGCCCGATGACGCTGACCGCCGCGGACGTTGCCGAGATCATGCGGCTGGTGGAGCAGTCCGGCTTCGATGAGCTGAATCTGGAAATCGAGGGCACGAAGATCAGCCTGCGACGGGGATCGGGAGCGGCCACGGCGGTGGCGGCAGCGCCTCAGGCGCCCGCAGCCGGCCGACGGCCGCGTCGCTGCCGAAGGCCGACCCGCGCGCAAGCCCCGCCGAGCGCGCTCGATCCGAATGTCCAGGATCTGTCCCGCACCGTTGCTCGGCACCTTCTACCGCGCGCCAAAACCCGGCGCGCCGCCCTTCGTGGAAGTCGGCGCAGCGGTCGAGGCGGACACCATCGTCGGTATCATCGAGGTGATGAAGCTCATGAATACCGTGCGGGCGGGGGTACGCGGCACCGTGGCCGAGGTGCTGGCGGCGGATGGCGCGCTCGTCGAATTCGGCGAGATCCTGCTGCGCGTCCGCAAGAGCGGCTGACGCGCGCGCGTGCGGCGCATCCTGATCGCCAATCGTGGGGAGATTGCCGTGCGGATCATCCGCACCTGCCGCGCGTTGGGCATTGAGACGGTGCTGGCGGCTTCGCAGGCGGATCTGGAGAGTGTGCCGGCGCGCCTCGCCGATCGCACGGTGTGCATCGGGCCCGCCCGACCCGCCGACAGCTATCTCAAAGTCGAAACCGATCGTGCACGCCGCGCGCTCGACCCAGCTCAGACGCCATTCATCCGGGCTACGGCTTTCTCTCGGAGCGCGCGACGCTCGCGCGCCTGTGTGAATCCGCAGGCGTCATCTTCATCGGACCCACCGCCGCGCAGATCGAGGCGGTCGGCGACAAGCTGCGCGCCCGTGCCGAAGCCGAGGCGGCCAACGTGCCGGTCGTGCCGGGCTGTGCGGTAAGCTCGGTGGCAGAGGCGCTGGTGTCCGCCCGCAGCATCGGCGTGCCGCTCCTGGTCAAGGCAGTGGGCGGGGGCGGCGGCCGCGGCATGAAGCGCGTCGATACCCTGACGGACCTGCCGGCCACCCTGGAGCTTGCGGCCGCCGAGGCCGGCGCGGCGTTCGGTGATGCGCGGGTGTACCTGGAGCGCTATGTCGCCAGCGGCCGGCACATCGAAGTGCAGGTGCTTGGGGATGGTCGGGGCAAGGTGGTTCATCTGGGTGAGCGCGACTGCTCGACCCAGCGGCGCTATCAAAAGCTCATCGAGGAGACACCGGCGCCCGGCTTGTCGGCGGCGCTGCGGACCGCGCTGCACGCCGCCGCGGTCCGTTTCGCGCAGCGCCTCGCCTATCGCGGCGCCGGCACGGTGGAGTTTCTGGTCGACAAGGAGCGCGACAGCTTCTACTTTCTGGAAATGAACGCCCGTATCCAGGTCGAGCATCCGGTGACCGAGGCGGTAACGGGCGTGGACCTGATCGCCGAGCAGATCGCCATCGCCGGTGGCGCCGGACTGCGCCTGACTCAAGGGGACCTGCGCACCAGCGGCTGCGCCATCGAATGCCGGATCAACGCCGAGGATCCCGACAATGATTTTCGCCCCAGTCCCGGGCAGGTCTCCTCCGTCACCTGGCCCAGCCAGGAGGGCATACGGGTGGACACGCACATCGCTGCCGGCTCGCGCATCCCGCCGTACTATGATTCGCTCATGGCCAAGATCATTGCTCATGCCCCGGATCGCGCCGGCGCGGTGCACCGTCTGCGCGCGGCGCTCGCCGCAACCCGCATCGCCGGGGTGCATTCCAACCTCGCCTTCCAGGAGCGGGTGCTCGCGGATCCGGAATTCCAGGCCGGTGGCTTCGACACCGGATTGGTCGCAACGACTGCTGGAGCGCCGCTCGTGAGCGACGCTGCAGCTGGTCGAGACCTCGCTGCGCGACGGCAACCAGTCGCTTGTGGGCGGCGCTCGGGGTGGACACCGCCAATACCTTGACGATTGCGCCGGTGATGGATCGCGTCGGCTTCAAGGCCATTGATTTCACCACCTCCACCCACATGGGGGTGGCGGTGCGCTTCAAGAAGGAAGACCCCTGGGAGCGCATCCGGCTGATGGCGGCCGCCACGCCGAACACGCCGCTGCAGTTCATGTCGACGGGCTTTCGCTTCATTTCCTGGGAAACCGCGCACCCGGAGTTCATGGCGCTGGTGTTTAAGGTCCTGGCGCGTAACGGCATCCGCCGCTTCTGCCTCGCGGATCCGTCGAATGATGCGGATTCCAATGTCGCCTGCGCACGCCTGGTGAAGCAGGCCGGCGGCGAATACGTCATCGCGGCGCTGGTCTTCACCTTGAGCCCCGTCCATGACGATGCCCACTACGCCGCGGCCGCCCGCAAGCTCAGCCAATGCCCGGATATCGATGCGATCTATATCAAGGACCCGGGGGGCCTGCTGTCCCCGAAACGTGCCCAGACCCTGATTCCGGCCGTGAAGGCCGTGATCGGCGACAAACCGCTGGAACTGCATGCCCACTGCACCATTGGCCTTGCCGAACACACTTACCTGGACGCCCCGGACTACGGGGTGAGCGTGCTGCAGTGTGCGTCCGGGGCGGCGGCCGATGGCACCTCGAATCCGCCCGCCGAGCGCATCGTCGCGAATCTGCGCGAGCTCGGACACACCGTCAGCGTCGATGATGAGGCCTTGCAGGAAGTCGGCCGGTACTTCACGCGACTGGCCGAGGCCGAGGGTCTGCCGATCGGTCGGCCGCAGGGATTTGATGCGGCGTATCTGAAGCACCAGCTGCCTGGCGGCATGGTCGGCACCATGCGTCGGCAGCTGGCGGAAAGTCGTGTTTCGCACCTCGAGGGTGCGGTCATCGAGGAGATCGGGCGGGTCCGCGAGGAGCTGGGCTGGCCCATCGTCATGACACCGTTTGCGCAGATCGTCATGACCCAGGCGGTGATGAACGTGACCACTAAGGAGCGCTACAAGGTCATCCCGGATGAGGCGATCCGCTATGCCATCGGGCGCTTCGGACGGCCCAACGTGCCCATCGATGCCAAGGTGATGGAACGCATCGAGTCCATGCCGCGGACCCGGGAGTTGCGCAACGAACCCGGCATGCCCTCCATTGCCGAACTGCGCCGGCGCTTGGGCGCGAATCTATCGGACGAGGAGTTCCTGCTGCGGGCGACGATGCCGGCGGGCCAGGTCGATGCCATGCTGGCGGCGGGTCCGGCGCCGCGCCACTACAATCCTGATCTGAAACCCGTCATGACTCTGCTGCGCAACCTGGCACGGCATGCCGAACTGTCCGACGTGTCCGTCACCAAACCGGGATTCAAACTGGAACTGCGGCGCCATGCGCGCTGAGGTGACGCCGGCCCTGCGCGGCTTCATGTTCGATCTGGATGGCACGCTGCTCTTGAGCGATCGCAAACTGGGCGGTTACGAGGTGCTGCCGGGGGCGATCGAGGTACTGACGGGTCTGGCTGCGAAATCCATTCCGTACCTCGTGCTCACCAATGGCAGTGCCTACCCGCCGCCGGAGCAGGCCGCGCGACTGCGGAGTCTGGGACTGCCGGTGGCGGATGAGCGCATGTTCACCCCCTCAAGCGTCGCCGCCGATGTGATGACACGCCGGGGCATACGCCGGGCCCTGGTGCTGGGCAATCGCGGCGTGGGGTATGCGCTGAAGCAGGCGGGGATCGAGACCGTGTTCACCGGTGAGCCCGGCGCAAGCGAGGTGGAGGCGGTGTATGTCGGATGGCACCCGGAATGCCACATGCGGGATATTGAAGCGGCCTGCCAGGCCATCTGGGCCGGCGCCAAATTGTACGTCGCCTCCGATGTGCCTTTTTTTGCGACGCGGCAGGGCCGTACGATGGGGTATTCCTATGCGATCGTCGGTGCGATCCGCCGGATGACGAAGGTGCCGATGATTCTCACCGGCAAGCCCTCGGCGCATGCGATGCGCTTTGTCGCAAGGCAGCTCGGCGTTGCGGCGCGCGAGGTCGCCGTGGTGGGGGACGATCCGGCTGTGGAGATCATCATGGCGCGCCGCGGGGGCGCGACCGCCTTTGGCGTCACGACCGGCATCATGAAGCAGGAGGACTGGGCCCGGGAGACCGGCAATCGCCAGCCGCACGTCGTGCTCGAGGACCTGCGCGAGCTGCTTACCAGGGTTCCGTGACCCCGTCATAGCGCAGGAACTTTCCGCTATCGGCGATCGTCACCTTGCCGATGGTGCGGATCATGTTCTCCACGGTGAAGGACGTCTTGAGCATGCCCTGGTACTTGCCCTCGAGGTACGCCTGATGCTCGGTCAGGGTGGGTCCCGGATTGAACATGATCACGGTGACGCCATCCTTGCGCGTTTCCGCGGCGACAATCTGCATCTCGCGGTTCAGGGCGGCCTTGCTCATGCGGTAGAACATGGCGCCCGGACGCGGGTGCGCCTCACCGGTCAGCGTGCCGTTGCTGGAACTCACGGCGATGATTTTCTTCTGCGTGCTGGCCAGCACATTCTTGTAGAAGGTCTCGGACACGATCAAGGGTCCTTTGATATTGACCGCCATGACCGTGTCGAGCAGCGAGTACTTCATGTTGCCGAAGCTCTCGGAGCCGTAGTCGCCGGGACAGCCTTCATCATCCCCCGCGCACTTGGAGCGGTCGTTATAGACGCCGGCATTGTTGATCAGCACATCGATCGGCACTGCCGCCAGTTTTGCCGCGAGCTGCTTGGCCTGCTCAAGGTTGGTGACATCCAGGCTCTCGATGCGCACCTTGGGGTACTTCGAGGCCAGATCCGTGAGCGTCTTCGGCGGCTCGGCCCGCCGATGGGTGGCAATGACGCTCCAGCCGCCAGCGGCATACTCCTTGGCAAACTCCAGACCGATGCCGGAATTCGCGCCGGTGATCATCACGGTGTCGGCCGCGGCCGTCATCGGCACCGCGGCTGCGATCAGCGTCAGTACCGCCATCAGCTGTCCGAAGCTGCGCATGCCCATTCCCCTCAAGCTGGCGTTTTGTGCCCGCAACATATCAGCGCAATACCCAGAAATCCGGACCCAGGCGCGCCTCGAGCTTGCCCAGCTGCTCGCGGTGGATCTCCCGCACGCGCGCCGGCGTGAGCGCATCGCGGCGGTCTACTTCCTCTATGGTCAGACTGGTCTTGTCTTCATACAGGTGCTCACCCACCAGTCGCGCTTTGGCGTCGTACGGCCACAGGAAGGCCTGGCGGCTCGAAACATGGTACAGCCGCTCGGCATGCGGAGCGGCATAGCCCAGCTGTTTTAGAATGGCGCCTTCGGCCAGCTGGTGGAAGGTGATTTCATCGCAGATGCCCCAGTCGGCCACCGCGAGGCGATCATCGGAATGCCACAGCACCGCTTCGCCAACGCTATTGTAAAACCCCAAGACACCCGCCTTGCCTTCGATGACGCCCGGGGTGGCGCCCCAGCTGACGCGGTACACCGGATGATCGACGATCATGTCGGGCGCCAGAATCTTCTGGTACTCGCCCGCGCCTTCCAGGTGCACATGCCGCCAGAAATTCAGCAGAATGGCGCGATGCAGCGGGTTGGTGGTCTTGTCCAGCAGTTTTTCGGTCGGGTGCATGCACTCATACACCTGTTTTTCGAAACGATTCATTTCGCGCCCCCGATTGTCGTGCGATCTGAGAGCATATCAGCCATGAATTGGTGAATCGCCCCCGATCTGTGGAGGAAACGTGGCAACGACATTCGATCTTTCGGGAAAATCCATCCTGATCACCGGCGCGGGACGGGGTCTGGGTCGGGCACTGGCGATCGGCGCGGCGCAGGCCGGCGCCAGGGTGAGCGCCTTCGATATCGATGCACCGGCCCTGCTGGAGCTGCGCAAGGCATCGGATGCCATCACGACCTATGTGGTGGATGTGGTCGACCGCGCCGCCTTCATGGAGGCGGCCGGGCGCATCGGTCGCATCGATGCCGTGGCCAACAACGCCATGTTGATCCGCTACGACGCCATTGAGCTGGTCGATGAGCAGATTCTTGACCGCATGCTGTCGATCGGCATCAAGGGCGCGGTCTGGGGCGTGCAGGCGTTGCTGCGCCACATGGATCCGGCAGTGGGCGGGGTCATCCTGAACTTCGCCTCGCCGGTTGCGGAGCGCGGCTTTCCAAAGACCGCGATCTACAGCATGGTGAAGGGGGCGATGGGGACCTTCACCCGAACGCTCGCGGCGGAGCTGGGCCCCCGCAACGTCCGGGTCAATGCCTTGGCCCCGGGGTCGATTCCCACCCCCGGCGCCGTGGCCATCACCCCGCAGGCCGAGTACGAGCGCCGCGCCATCACGATTCCCCTGCGTCGCGTCGGGCGCGATGAGGATGCGACCAACGCGTCGCTGTTCCTGCTGAGCGATGCGGCCTCCTTCATCAGTGGCGACATCCTGCATGTCGACGGCGGCTTTCTGGCCTCGAGCATGACCAGTCGTATCTACGCGATCCGCTATGGGCACCTGGATCGGCTCAGCGATCTGAACTTTCTGGGCGGCGATGATCATGCGCAGCCCATGCCGCTCGACTACTTACGTCTGGGTCATCAGGTCCGCCGAGCACACCATCGTGGTGGATACCGGCTTTGCGGCAGCCGCCGCCGCGCAGCGCGGCCGCACGCTGTTGCGCCCGGTGGCCGAAGGTCTGGCCGCCATCGGTGTGAATCCGCACGAGGTGCAGGACGTCGTGATCACGCACATGCACTATGACCACGCGGGCAACGTGCCGCTGTTTCCCAAGGCGCGGTTCCATGTGCAGGATACCGAGATGGCCTATTGCACCGGCCGCGCCATGACTCACGCGCATCTTGCGGCGCCGTTTGATGCGGAAAATGTGGTCGACATGGTGCGGCGGACGTTCGCTGGACGGGTGGTGTTTCATGGCGGGGATGAGGTGCTGTATCCGGGCGTGAGCCTGCATCACCTGCCCGGACACACGCTCGGGCTACAGGTGGTGCGCGTGCAGACCGAGCGCGGCGCGGTGGTGCTCGCCTCCGATGCCATTCATTTCTGGGCGAATCTCGAGCGCGAGACACCGTTTCCGATCGTGGCGGATGTGGTTGCCTATCTTGAGGCGCTGCGCCGCCTGCGCACTCTCGCGCCATCGCCTCGATCACATCATCCCGGGTCACGATCCCGGGGTACTCAAGCGTTTTCCGGCAGAACCCAATACCCAGGACATCGTGCGCCTGGATCTGGCGCCCAGTGCGCGGAGTGTTTCATGAGCGAGTGTGGATTCATTGGCCTGGGCCGGATGGGCGGCGCCATGGCGCGACGCCTCATCGATGCGGGCCACGCCGTCATTGTCTATGACCCCAGCGCGGCCGCCGCACAAGCGCTGGCGGCGCACGGCGCAACCGTCGCGCGCCAGTGCCCGGGCGGTGGCGGATGCCGCGCCGATCGTGTTCCTGAGCCTGCCGAATCCGCAGATCGTGACGGAGGTGGTGCTGGGCGCTCAGGGCATCCGGGACGGCAAACGCCTGCAGGTGTGCGTTGACCTGTCGACCTCCGGGCCCGACACCGCCGCGAAGCTTGCGGCCGGATTGGCTGAGCGCCATATCGCCTCGCTTGAAGCCCCGGTCTCCGGCGGCATCAAAGGGGCACGCGAGGGCACGCTGTCCTTGATGGTTGCCGGGCCCGAGGCCACCTGGGAGCAGCTGCAACCGCTGCTGAAGGTGTTCGGCAAAGCCTTCTTCATGGGGGTAAATCCCGGCGCCGGTCAGACCATGAAGCTGGTCAACAACCTCTTGGGCGCCTGCGCCATCGCGATCACGGCGGAAGGCATGACCCTGGGTGCGAAGGCCGGGACTGGATCCGGCGCGCATGATCGAGGTGCTGAATGTGTCCAGCGGCCGCAGCAGCGCCACCCAGGACAAGTGGCCGCGCGCGGTGCTGCCGCGGACTTTCGATTTCGGCTTTGCTGCCGGACTGTGCCTGAAAGATGTACGGCTGTGCCTGGCCGCGGCGCGACACCCTGGGCGTGCCGCTGGGCGTTGGCTCGGCGGTCTGCGAGCTGCTATCCCGCACCGTCAGCACGCTGGGGGCCGATGCGGATTTCACCGCGATGGCCAAGATCGTCGAAGCCGACTCCGGCCTGGATCCCGACCGGTCCGCTTGAGCCAAACAGTTTTACTTTATTTTGCGAGGTCCCTATGAGCAGCGAACTTTTTGATAAGGGTCTGAAGATTCGGACCGAAGTGCTGGGAGAGGCGTATGTCAAGAAGGCCCTGGCCAGCATGGACGATTTCAACAAGCCCCTGCAGGAGCTGGTCACCGAATACTGTTGGGGCGCCGTGTGGGGGCGCGAGGGCCTGAAGCGCAGCGAGCGCAGCATGCTCAATCTGGCCATGATCAGCATCCTGAACCGTCCGCACGAGCTCAAGGCGCACATTCGCGGGGCGCTGACCAATGGCGTAACGCGTGATCAGATCTGCGAGGTCTTCCTCCAGGTGGCGATCTATGCCGGAGTCCCGGCGGCGGTGGACAGCTTCCGAATCGCCCGTGAGACCTTCGCGGAACTCGACGGCGCCTGAGCGGCGTCGCATCTGCCCGGCCGTGTTGCAATGGCGAGGGGCGGGGCATACCCTTTCTGGCCCCGCGAATCCAAGAAGTTAAGGTAGGGTTATCGTGACAGCTCATCCCGGGTTCGATGCCAAGCGGCTTGATTTTCTGACGGCGGCGGTCGAGCGCGACATCGCCGCAGGCCTGTACTTCGGCGGGGTCATCAGCGTGAAGCGCGGCGGTCAGAGCGCCTATCACAAGGTCTTCGGCCACAGCAGCGAAAGCAAAGAGCGTGCGGTCGCCGAGGATTCGGTGTTCAGCCTGTTCTCGGTCACCAAGGCGTTCACGAACATCCTGGTGTTCCAGGCCATCGAGCGCGGTCTGATGACGCTCACCACGCCGCTGTGCAAGATCATCCCGGAATTCTCGGGCGGCCTGCGCGAGCGGATCACGATTTTCCACCTGCTGACCCACAGTACCGGCCTGCCCACGATGTTTGAGGCGAGCCCCGGTATGTACATCGACGTCCTGGCGGACACCATTGCGGCGATCGTCGCCGTGGCGCTGCCGGTGGAGGCTGCGGGTCTGAGTGTCGCCTATGCGCCGCTGTTCAATCATGCGCTCTTGGGCGAGGCGGTGCGGCGGGTCGATCCGAAGAAACGCTCGTACAAGCAGATCCTGCATCAGGATCTGTTCGATCCGATGGGCATGAAGGACACCGCCATGGGCGTGCGCCGGGATCTGAAGGCGCGGCACCTGGTGCCGGAGTTCCGCAACAACTATCCGATCAAGCATCTCGGACACAGTAACCTCGGACCCAACGGCGCCTTCGAGGAAGAGAACGTTGAGATGCCGTGGGTCGGTGCTGTCTCCACGGCGCACGACATGATGCGCTTCACCGAGATGCTGCGCTGTGGCGGTACGATCGATGGGCGCAGCATCGTCTCAACGTGCCATGGTCAAGGCGGCGCGCACCATCTGGACCGGTGACAAGCCGAATGAGTTCTACGCGAGCGGCATCCGCGCGGCGGGCGGTATCGCGCCTCCGGCGAACATCGGCTTGGGGTTCTCCATCCGCGGGCCGCAGATGGGCACCAGCATGTTCGGCACGTTGGGCTCGCCGGGGGCCTTCGGCGCGCATGGCGCCGGCACGACGCTTTTCTGGGTGGATCCGGAGCGCGACATCAGCTTCGTCGGTCTGATGACCGGCCTCATGAAGACCATCGACAATCTGTGGCGCTGGCAGAACGTGTCGGACATCCTGCTGGCCGCCGCGCTGTAACCATGAACGAGCCCGCCGCCTCCTTTGACTACGTCATCGTTGGCGCGGGCACCGCCGGTTGCGCGCTCGCGGGGCGGCTCGCCGAGGACACCGCGACGCGCGTGTGCCTGATCGAGGCCGGCGGCGGCGACCGGCATCCGTTCATCAGCACGCCGGCCATGGTGGCTGCGGCCATCGGTACCCGCCGCCTGAACTGGCGATTCGAGACGGTGCCGCAGGCGCATCTGAACGGTCGGCGTATCCCACAGCCGCGCGGCCGGGTGGTGGGCGGCTCCGGATCCATCAACGGCATGGTCTATTCGCGCGGCAATCCGCGCGACTACGCCGACTGGGTGGCGGCGGGTGCCACCGGGTGGAGCTATGCCGAAGTGCTGCCGTACTTCCTGCGCATCGGAGAACAATCAGGATCTGCCGGCCTCGCGCTATCACGGACAGGGCGGACCCATGAACGTGATGCGACCGCGGCGCCCGAACCAGCTCAACCATGAGTTCATCGAGGCGACCCAGAGCCTGGGCTTCCCGCGCACCGAGGATTTCACCGGCGCCACCAATGAAGGCGTGGGTTTTCGCCAGGGCGTGATCCGCGGCGGCAGGCGTGAAACCACGGCGCGCGCCTTCTTGCGGCCCGCGCTGGCGCGCGGCAACGTCACGCTGCTCACCGAGGCACTGGTGATGCGGGTGATGGTGGAGGCCGGCCGCGCGGTCGGTGTGGTGTACGAGCGCGAGGGCCGCCAGCACGAAGTGCGCGCGAGGCGCGAGGTGATCCTCAGCGCCGGCACCCTGCAGACCCCGCAGATACTGCAGCTCTCAGGCATCGGCCCAGGCTCTGAGCTGCAGGCCGCCGGCATCAAGCCCGTGCATGACCTGCCGGGTGTCGGGCGCAATCTGCAGGATCATCTGGCCTGCCCGGTACTGATGAGCACCACGAATGCCACCTCCTACGGCATCTCCGCCCGTGCCTTGCCGCGCGGCATCTGGAATGTCGCCCAATACCTGTTCGGGCGCACCGGTCCGTTTGCGAGCAATGTGTTCGAGTCGGTGGGGTTCCTCAAGACCGCGCCGGATCTGGATCGGCCGGATGTGCAGTTCGTGTTCCAGCCGGCCGCACGGCCGCGGCCCACCTTCCCGCTGCCCATCGGCCACGGCTTTGCGATCAGTCCGGTGTCGCTGTACCCGAAGAGCCGCGGCACCGTCACGCTGCGCAGTGCCGATCCGCATGTGGCGCCGGCGATCGATCCGGCCCTGCTGAGCGTCGAGGCCGACATCCAGCCCCTGATCCGCGCCATCAAGCTCGCGCGCCGCATCCTCGGGGCCGCCAATTTCGCGCGCTACCAGGCGACCGAGGTGGCGCCGGGGCCAGGCGTGCAGACCGATGCGCAAATCGCCGGAATTCATCCGCGCCAGTTCCTACACCGTCCACCACCAGGTCGGCACCTGCCGCATGGGCGAGCACCCCGAGGCCGTCGTCGATTCGCAGCTGCGGCTGCGGGGCCTTGAGGCACTGAGGATCGTGGACGCCTCGGTCATGCCGCTCATCATTGGTGGCAACACCAACGCCGTGGTGGTGATGATCGCGGAGAAAGCCGCCGATCTGATCCGCCAGCGGCCGTTGCTGGCACCCGCACAGGAGCTTTGATGGCAATCGAACACATGAAGACCTGGCAGGTGGGGAGGGTTGAGATCACCCGCCTGGTGGAGGTGTGGAAGTGGGAAGACGACATCTGGATGGTGCTGGAGGACAGCAAGCCGCCGATCGTCCACACGCAGCCGTGGCTGTTGCCGGACCATGTGACCCCCGAGGGGCGGATGTTCATCAACTTCCAGGCCTTCGTCGTGAAGGCCGGTGACCGGCGCATCATGATCGACACCTGCATCGGCGCGGACCGCGAGCGGCAGTTTCCGGTCTTCACCCAGATGCGGACCACCTTCCTTGAGGATCTGGCATCGTTGGGGATCGTGCCGAACGACATCGACACGGTGCTGTGCACCCATCTGCATTTTGATCATGTGGGGTGGAACACCCACCTGGTGGACGGCCAGTGGGTGCCGACCTTTCCCAAGGCGCGATACCTGTTCAGCCGCACCGAGTACGATCACTGGCAGATGCTGCGCGATACCGATGGCTATCACGGCATCAACCATCTGAGCGATGCCGTCGACCCGGTGATAGAGGCGGGGCTGGTGGACTTCGTGCCGCATGACTATCGCGATCAGCGAGGAGATCCGCTTGCTGCCCACGCCCGGTCATACGCCCGGGCATGTCAGCGTGCTCATCAGCTCGCAAGGCCAGCAGGCGGTGATCACCGGGGATCTGATGCATCACCCCATCCAGATCGCGCATGCCCGAGCATCCGGCAACCTTCGACATGGACAAGCCGGCGGGGGCCAAAACCCGTGTCGAGTTCGTGAACCGCTTCAAGGAGCAGCCCGTGCTCGTGATCGGCAGTCATTTCGCGGATCCGGGCGCCGGCTACATCGTGCGCAACGGCGCCACCTGCAAACTGAAACAGGACTGAGGTCACCCATGGGTCAGGCACTTCCGGACTACCCGATCGATCTGTTCAGTCACGAGTCGGTGCGCAACGCCCGCGCCGTCGATGATGCCTTGCGTGAGTTTGCCCCGGCCGTGCGGCTCGCCGATGGGACGGTGATGATCACCCGGCATGCCGATGTCACCAACGGCCTGCAGGACTGGCAGACCTTCTCCAACAAATCACGGCCCTGGCATGACCCCAATTCGCTGCGTCCGGAGATCCTGCTGACGGATGATCCGCCGCGCCACACCCATGTGCGCCAGGCGATTGCCCGCGCCCTGTCCACGCAGGTGCTGGGCAGCCTGCGCCCTTCGTTCGAACGGGATGCCGCGGCGCTGTTCGATGATCTCATGCCCCGGGAGGGCGAGGTCATCGACGCGGTGCGCGAGGTCACGCAGCGCTTCGTCTACAAGGCGCTCCCGGATGCCATCGGCCTTAAGGTCGAGGGGCGCGAACACATGTACGCCTTCAGCCACATGGTCTGGGCGACCATGGGCCCGGAGAATGAGCTGTTCAAAGAGGCCATGGTCAACATCGAGCCGGTGCTGGCCTGGCTGGAACAGTGCTGTGACCGCGACAACCTCTCCCCGGGCGGCATCGGCATGGTGCTCTATGGCCTGGCCGATGACGGTGTCATCACCCAGGCGGAGGCCAAGCTGTTGCTGCAGACGGTGCTGGCGGCCGGTGCGGACACCACCATTTTGACCATGGCCAATGCGATGTACGCGTTCGCGAAATTTCCCGACCAGTATCAGAAACTCCGGGCGCAGCCGGGCTTGGTGCGCGCTGCTTTTGATGAAAGCCTGCGGTGGGATTCCCCCTCGCGCATGGCCGGACGCATTACCACCCGCGAGGTCGATATCGGCGGTTACACCGTGCCCGCCGGCCAGCGCGTGGGCCTGATGTTCGCCGCGGCCAATCGCGATCCGCGCGCCTGGGAAAAACCAGACGAATACGATATGAGCCGCGACCTGAAGAAGCAGGTGGGCTGGGGCTATGGCGTTCACGCCTGCGTGGGCCGGGTGCTCGCGCAGCTGGAGGCCCATGTGCTCTTGAGCGAAGTGGCGCGCCGCGTGGCGCGCTTCGAGATCGCCGCGGAGCCCACGCCGTGGATGACCACGATCGGGCACGGTCCCGCGAAACTGCCGCTCAGGCTCTACGCCCATTGAGCGCCATGGATTCAGGTCATCCCGAACAGGCGCACGATGTAGTAGCTGTCCAGGTACTCACGCAGCACCGCGATGCTGCTCACCGCGAAGCTCAAACGCCCAGGCGTATCGATTGTCGTACGGGCGGCCGTCCTGAAGGTGTCCGGTGCCATGGGTTTCCACCATGACCAGCGAACCGTTTGAGGCCATGGACAGGATGCGATTGGCGGGACTGCCGGTTTTGAACAGGCCGCGAATGGGCTTCAGGAAGTCATCGACGATGACATTGCGGCCGCGGTATTCGCCCGCGCCGGGCATGTCGCGCGCCTGCGGCAGCCAGGCGGCATCCTCGGTCAGGAGCGCCCGGACGCCCTCGAGATCCTCGGCGTTCAAGCGCTCAAAGAATCTTCTCACTACTGCTTCGCCCTGCGCATTGGACTGACTCATGGCACGCATCCCCCTGAACGTAAGTACGTCGATCGTATGATTAATCAAAAAGACTTCGATGTCATTGCTGTCGGCAGTGGGCACAACGGCCTGGTCGCGGCCGCGTACCTCGCCAAGGCCGGCAAACGCGTGCTGGTGCTGGAGCGCAATGCCTGGTTCGGCGGCGGCGTCGTCTCGAGGGAACTCACGCGGCCCGGCTTTCGCCACGATCAGCACTCCATGACCCATATCTTCATCCAGGCCAATCCGCTGTTGCAGCGGGATGAGCTGGGACTGAAGAGCCGCTACGGACTGCGCTACCTGTTTCCCGAATCGCCGATGATGTCGGTGTTCGAGGATGGCTCGACCCTGGCGCTGCACCGGGATCCGGCACGCTCCGCGGCCGAAATCGCCAAGTTCTCCCAACGCGACGCGCAGGCCTTCCTGCGGCTGTCGGCCCAGGCGGCGGCGTGGCTGCCGATGCTGGTTTCCACGCTCTATACGCCCCCCATGCCCCAGGGTGCGGGATTTGCCTTCCTGGACCAGAGCCGGGAGGGGCAACAGTTCTGGCGTGCCATGCAGATGAGCAGCCACGATGTGCTGGCGGATTACTTCGAGCACGACCGTGTGCGCGCGCATTTCGCGCGCGTGGCGGGTGAGAACCTGGTGTCACCGGATGAGAAGGCGACCGGGCTGGGTGTGTTCGTGTTCCTGGGGTTCCTCGAGGCCTATGGTTTCGGTGTCCCGGTGGGCGGCAGTGGCAAGCTGACCGAGGCGCTGATCCGCAGCATCGAGGATCGCGGCGGCATCGTGCTCGCGAATCAGGAGGTTCGCGAGGTGGTCGTCGCGAATGGCCGTGCGGCAGGCGTCATCACCGCCGCTGGCACCCGCTTCAGCGCGCGCGAGGCGGTCATCGGCGCCATCCATCCGCACAAACTCGCCTCCATGGTGCCGCAGCTGGATCCGCAAGTGCGCCAGGCCGCCGAAGCCACGCACATCACCGAGGCCGCCTGCGTCACGGTGCATGCGGCGCTCGATGGGCCGCTGCGCTTCCGCACCCAAGATCCGGTGCAGTCGGTGATGATCGAACTCATGCCGCCCACCTATCGGGAGCTGCGCGAGTGTTTTGATGACCTGCGCTACGGCGGTTTCATGCGCACGCATCTTTTGGGGCTCGGATCGCTGTCGATGTTTGATGACACGCGCACCCCGCCCGGCAAGGGCGTGGCGCATTTGTGGGACTATGCGCCCTACGTGCGTCCCGATGGCAAGAGCTGGGATGAGTCCAAGGATGCCTTCGCGCGCAGCATGCTGGAGCGGTTGCGGGTCTTCGTGTCGAACCTGGATGAGGTGCTGCTGGATTTCCACTGCGACAGCCCCGTGGATATGGAGCGCACCTCGCCGAGCTTCCTGCGCGGTGATCTGCATGGCATCGCCACCACGAGCTATCAAAGTGGGGCGCATCGTCCGACCCCGGACCTGGGCCAGTACCGCGTGCCGGGCATTGAGCGGTTGTACCTGGTGGGTCCGTTCCAGTATCCGGGCGGCGGCGTATTCGGCGCGGGACGGGCGACCGCGCAGGTCATGTGTGATGACCTGAAGATCGATTTTGAAACGCTGGAAACCCCGGCATGAAGCTGTATGGCAAGGACCGGCGCGAGCTCATGACCGTCAGCCGCATCGAGCGCGACGGCAATGACCTGCTGATCAAGGCCAAGGTCTTCGGCACCATGCCCATGACGGCGAGCCTCACCCCCGCGGATGTGCGTGAGGGCCTGAAGCTGCTCGGTTGGCGCGGCATCGCGTTTGTACTGACCATGCCTTTTCGAGGGAGTAAATGATGTCATCCATGGAAGGCAAGGCAGTGGTGATCACCGGTGGCGCCGGCATGATCGGTCATGCAGCGGCGATGAGTCTCGCCCGAGCCGGCGCCGATGTCATGCTGGTGGATATCAATGGCGCGGCGTTGGGCGCGCGCCGCGGCGCCGTGGAGGCGCTCGGCGGGCGCGTTGAAACGCACATCGCCGATGTCAGCCAGTCGGCCGACGTGCAGGCCTATGTGGCCGCCGCAGTCACCGCGTTCGGACGCATCGACGGCTTTTTCAACAATGCCGGCATGGAGGGCAAGCTCGGCCCCATCTATGAGTACGATGAGGCGGAGTTCGACCGGATCGTCGCGGTGAACCAGAAGGGCATCTTCCTGGGGCTGCGCTACGTCCTGCCCGTCATGCTCAAGCAGGGCCACGGCGCGGTCGTCAATACGGGCTCCATCGCGAGCGAACGGGGCCTCGCGGGGGCCTGTGCGTATAACGCCACCAAGCATGCGGTCATTGGGTTGACCCGCACGGCGGCGAGCGAGGTGGGCGGCAAGGGCGTGCGCGTCAATGCCGTGATGCCGGGCGTCATCGACACCCCCTTGCTCGAGGCCATGCTGCGCATGATGTTCAAGGGCGATGTGGCGGCGGGCAAGCAGGTGCTGGGCAAGGTCGCGACCATGGACCGGATCGGCACCCCGGAGGAAGTGGGCGATGTGGTGACCTTCCTGCTGTCCGAGGCCGCAGGCTTCGTGAACGGTGCGGCCTGGGCCGTCGACGGCGGCGCCCTGGCGACTATCCGGCACTGACCCCGCGCGGCCGCTTCGGCACGAATGCCAGGAAGCGGCGCGGGTTATCCACCGTGATCCGGTGCAGCGTCGCCTCATCGACGCCGGCCGCCTTGAGCTTCGGCACAAACACGGTGATGGGCCGCGCATAGCCGCGGAACGCATCGCCGGAGATCAGGATGTGATCGGCGAATCCTGCCTCGATCAAGCCCATGGCCAGCGACACCACCGGGGTGTCGCGGGGACTCCCCTGGCGATCGAAGCCGACGAAGGCGCCGCGTCGGCAGATGGCCTTGTGCACGTACAGGGTCGGGTCATTGAGATTGCCCAGATGGCCAATGGCGACGCGGCGCGGATCGACGCCGGCGTCCTCGAGGATATCCAGTTGCTCGAGCGCAGATTTTCCGGGAATGCCCGTGTGGGTGAAGACCGAAAGATTGGTCGCCAGGTGCGCCTTGCCGACGGCGCGGAACACGCGCCGCTCCAGTGCCGTGATGTCGTCCCAGGAGCCGATTTCACCGAACGCGCCGGCGGGATACTCATCGGCCTGCCGGATCAGCGCCTGGGTAATCTGTGACTCGCTCAGGGAGGCGAGTTGTTTCGGATAGAAGGGCTGGGTGTAGAAGCCCGCCCCCTTGACGATGGGCAATCCGGACATTCGGGCGGCCTCACGAATGAACTTCAGGTCCATGCCGGCGCCCTCGAGGCTCGCATCGACGATGCAGGCGACGCCGTCGCGCTGCGCATCGCGCAGTTCTTGCGCCATGAGCTCGACATTGCGCATGGGATCGGGACCCGGCGGGGCGGGCGGCGGCGCCGATGATGCGGAGGGCGCGCTGCTTGGGGCAGGCAGACTGATCCCTTGCGCGGCCAGCACGGCCTGAGATGCGGCGCGGAACCGGGCGTTGAAATCCTCACCCAGCGACAGATGTTCATGGAACAGCGTGGCGCCGCCGGCGAGTTCCTCCGGGGCATAGTCCTTGAACAAGGTCCGGATGACGGCGCCCTTGGGAAAGACCGGCGCCTGGGCCCGGGCGGCCCTGGGATCGAGGGTCATGGCGAGGGCGCCCACGCCCACCAGTTGCAACGCATCGCGCCGGCTCAACCCTGCCATGAGGACCTCACGGGCCGGTAAATCCGCCCCCGGGTGAAGATTGTATTCCACTTTGGGGATGGCATCTTGCACACTCAGGTGACCACGCTCACTGCTCGAGTACCGCCATGATTGATTTGTACACCGCCGAGACGCCCAATGGTTGGAAGATCTCCATCACGCTAGAGGAGTTGGGTATCCCCTACACCGTGCACGCGCTGGCCTTGTCCAGGAACGAACAAAAATCGCCCGCATACCTGAAGATCAATCCGAATGGGCGCATTCCGACCATCGTCGATCGGGACAACGGCGATTTCGCAATCTTCGAGTCGGGTGCCATCATGATTTACCTTGCCGAGCGCGCCGGTGCACTGCTGCCGAAAGAGGTAAAGGGACGCTCGCTCGTCATCCAGTGGCTGATGTTCCAGATGGGCGGCATCGGCCCGATGATGGGACAGGCCAATGTCTTTTTCCGCTATGCCCCGGAGAAGATCCCGTACGCCATCGATCGCTACCAACGCGAAGTGCGGCGGCTGCTCGAAGTGCTCGATCTGCGGCTGTCGAACAACGAGTATCTGGCCGGAGATTACTCGATTGCGGATATTGCCAACTGGTCATGGGTGAGCGGCTATGCGTGGTCCGGCGTCACCATCGATGGGCTCAATCACGTGCAGCGCTGGATCGACCTGGTGGGCGCACGCCCCGCCGTCAAGCGCGGTCGCGCGGTGCCGCCGCCGGCGGATCTGGGCAGCGGCGATGCCAAGACGGTGGAGGGCGCCCGCAAGTTTCTGGCCTAATGATCTCAGCGCGCCTCGCCCGTGAAGGTGCGCAATGCCGGATTGGTGCGGTTGGGCATGGCAAAAGCGGCCTTGACGGCCGGCCGCTCAAACATCCGGGCGACCCACCTTTTGAGCTGCGGCGCGCGCGTGCCGACCTGCATGTCGGGAAACAGCCGCTCCAGCGCCATGCCGCCGATGGCAAAGAAATTGATGTCGGCAAGTGTGTAGGTATCCCCCGCAAGCCATTGAGTCTTCTGCAATTGCCGCTCGACCTTATCGACGGCGACCTCGATCTTGCGGGTGGCATTGGCCAGGTCGGCCTCGCTGAAGCCGGAGCGTGCGGTACGCCACTTTTCGCGCTGCTCGTGCAGGGGAATGCGCGCCATGAGCCGCTCGAACTCCCCCGCCTCCACTGAGCGGGCGATGGCGCCGACCATGCGATGCCAGCCGTGAATGGAGACGAAGTTCACCACGTGCTCATCGCAGAACTTGTTCCAGTAGCGCATGCGCGCCTTGCCCAGCGCATCGGGCGGACGCAGCGCCGGTGCCTCCGGGAACGCATCCTCCAGGTACTCACCGATCACCGTGGTATGGGTGATCAGGTGTCCATCGTGGTCAAGTACCGGCACCTGGCCTTCGGGATTGATCGCCACAAACCACGGTTCGTGCTGTTCGAATTTATGCAGATCGACATAGACGCTCTCGAACGGCAGGCCCTTCTCCTTGAGCGCGATCAACGTCTTCAAAGAATTCGCGGCGGGCTCAGCGTGGTATAGCTTCAACATCAGTGGCGCCCCTCTAGCATGGCAACGAGATCGGGATCGAGCTTATCCGGCATGGCGGCCACGAGCGCCGCGTGGCGCTGTTCGGCCGCGGGCTTCCATTCCCCGTGGGTGATGATATAGAGCTCATCATGCAGCACAGCCTGAAGCACCCGCTCGCCGACTTCGCCAGGATCAAGCGCGCTCGGAAAACTGACCTGTGCGCCGCCGGCATTTTCGGCAGCACGGAAGGCGTCGCCGACGCCGAACTGCGCGGGTCGGTTCTGCGACAATTGGTGGATGTTGGTGCGCACCGGACCTGGACACAGCACCGAGACACCGATGTTTTCCTGGGCCAGTTCGCCGCGAATGCCTTCGGACAAGGTCACGACCGCCGCCTTGGCGGTCTGGTAGATCACGTACTGAGCCGGCATCGGCACGAGCGCGGCGAGGGATGCGGTATTGATGATATGACCGCCTTCGCCGTGGGCGCGGATGCGGGGCAGGAAGGTCTGGATGCCATTGATGACCCCGCCCAGATTCACGGCCAGGCCAAAATCCCAGTCGGCGAAGGTGATGCCCTTGAAGGGGCCTTGAATACCCACTCCGGCGTTGTTGGCGAGAATGTGCAGGTTGCCGAAGATCCGTTCGGCCTGGATCGCGGCAGACGCCATCGCATCCCTGTCCGTGACATCCAGGCGAATGGCGTGGACGCTGCCCGCGTGGCCTTCACGCTCGAACTGAGCCAGGGCAGCATCGATGTGATCCTGGCGCAGATCCGCAAGGACGACCTTCTACCCGCCTTGACGAAGGCCCCGGCCATCCCGAGGCCGATGCCGCTCGCGCCGCCGGTGATGAACGCGGTCTTGCCCCTGACATCTTTCATTAACGCGCTCCTGTGCGTGTGGGTTCGCATCCCAGGCGGTAGACTCCACCCTTCATGTTCATTTTAGGCCGGGGGGCTGCCACATGTCGGACATCCTGAGCGCCGTGGAGCGCATCGAGATTGAGCGGGCCTGCGAGAGGCTCTGCAACGCCTATGTCCGGGCGCTGGACCTTGGCGACATGAACGCCGCGGCGGACTGTTTTGCGGAAAATGGTTCGATGGCGCGACCGATGAATCCGGGCGAGGTCATCCACGGCCGGGAAGCCGTCCGCACCTCGCTCCTCACCCGCCCGAAGACCTTGCTCACCAAGCACCTGGCCACCAATGCGATGATCGATGTTGAGAGCCGGGACAGCGCCCGCGGCATCTCCTACCTCACCATGGTCGCGACCACTCCGGCCGAAGGCGCTGCGCCGCCGTTCATCTCCAACGGGCCGATCTACTTCGGTGAAATGCAGGACCGCTTCATTCGCGAAAACGGGCAGTGGAAGTTTCTGGAGCGCCGCGGGTCGATCCAGATGAAATTTACGGGGCCGCCCACGTAGCGCGAAGCTGGGGAAGGCCAATGCTCAACTACGATGATTACATCGCCGTATTCAACACGGGTGATGACGCCGCGTTGGTGGAGCGTTTCTTCGCAGACGATGTGGTGTTCTCCGGTGGTACCCGCGATCACCGCGGCAAGGCGGCGCTCAAGTCGTTCCTGGACTGGGCGCACGACGGGGTGCGGGAGGTCATGCGGCCGCAGAATATCCTGCAGCGCGAGGACCTGATCTTCGTGGAGGTCGACATGGATTTCCACGCCTCCAAGGAGCGGCCGGACTTTCCCTTCGGGCATCTGCATCCGGGCGATACGGTCACCGTCAAATTCTTCGTCACCTATCGGCTGCGCGACAACAAGGTGGTCGAATTAAAGTCGATGACCTGGCCGCCCGGAAAAGGCGTGACCACTCTGCCGCCGCTGGGGGCGCATCCCAGCCAGCAGGCCGCATTCCGCGCTTATCTTGCGGCCTTCAGCAACGCGGACTTTGAACGCTTCCCGCGTTTCTACACCGAAGATGTCCGGCTCGAGCTCGGCTCTGTGCCGCCCATCCTCGGGCGCCAGGGCATCATCGATTTCTACCGCCCGATGTTCCAAAGCGTGCGCGAACGGCTCGTGGTCAACAGCGTCGCGGCAAGCGATACGGGTATTGAGCTCGATGCGGTCACCCGCTTTACCGCCACCCGGGATGCGCCCGATTTTGTCGTCGGGGCCTTGCGCATCGGGGAATACATCGAAGGGCGGGTGCTGGTCAGCTATCAGTTGCGCGATGGTCTGATCGCCAGGATTTCGGTGCGACGCGGCGGGGAGATGGTCAAGCATGCTCCAGGGCCAGCAGCTGTGCTTTGACCGCAAGGCCACCGGCAAAGCCGGTCAGCTTGCCGTCGGCGCCGATCACGCGGTGGCAGGGGACGATGATGGACAGGGGATTTCTGCCATTGGCCGCGCCCACCGCCCGAACCGCTTTGCCGCTGCCGATCTGGTGGGCGATCTCACCGTAGCTGCGGGTTTCGCCAAAGGGAATGGTGCGCAGCGCCTTCCAGACCTTGTTCTGAAACTCGGTACCCGCAGGGTCCAGCTTCACCGTGAACGTACGGCGCTTGCCGGCGAAGTACTCCTCGAGCTGCTGCTGCGCCTGCAACAGCAGCGCGTGGCTGGCGTCCTCTTTGGTGGCGCCCAAGCGAACGCGTGACGGGGGATCATGCTCCCACAATACCGCTGCCAGGCCGCGCTCGCTTGCCACCAGGGTGAGTCGGCCCACCGGCGATCGCATCGTTTTGAATACCTGACTCATCTCGCGCTCCTTCCTCGGTGCGAGAAATTCTGATCCGGGGCGAGCCGGCGCGCTGGCGGATTTCGGACGCCATTGTCTGCCCGATCCGATCGCAGCATTGATGTCCGAAAACCGCTAGTACCCATCGGGTCTTGGTGCGAATATTCTGCCATGGATCTGGACCACGATGCCTGTTACCGGGCGGTGAGACTGCGCGACGCGCGCTTCGACGGGCGCTTTTTCACGGCAGTGAAAACCACCGGCATCTATTGCCGACCGATCTGTCCGGCGCGCACACCGCAGTCCGCGCAATGTGACCTTCTTCCCGACGGCGGCCGCCGCGCAGGAAGCAGGATTTCGTCCCTGCCTGCGCTGCCGGCCGGAGACCGCACCGGACATGCCGGCCTGGCGCGGCACCTCGACCTCGGTAACGCGCGGACTTGCCTTGATCGAACTGGGCGCGCTCGACAGCGGCAGTGTCGAGCAGCTCGCCGAGCGGTTGGGGATGGGCGAGCGGCAGATGCGCCGGCTGTTTCGGCAGCATCTGGGCGCCTCCCCGATTGGCGTCGCCCAGACCCGCCGCATCCTGCTGGCGAAGCAGCTCATCCACGAGACGCACCTGCCCATGACGGAGATTGCGTTCGCATCGGGGTTTGGCAGCATCCGCAGGTTCAACGAAACCTTCCTCGCTTTGTTTGGCCGGCCGCCGGGCGCGCTGCGCCGCCTGGGCGGTCCGGAGGTCACCGCCGCGGATCAGGGTGAGTTCAGCCTGGCGCTGCGTTACAAGCCGCCGTACGACTGGCCGGCGATGCTCAAGTTTCTGGCGCAGCGCGCGATTCCGGGCGTCGAGCGGGTCGCGGCGGGGACTTACTCCCGAACGCTGGCGCTCGATGGGGTACAGGGTCGGATCAGCGTCCAGCCGGTCGAGGGCAACGCGCTGCGTGCCAGCATCCGCATCGCGAAACTCGCCGCACTGCCCAATATCATTGCCCGCCTGCGGCGCCTGTTCGATCTGGCGGCAGATCCTTTGAATATCGCGGCACACCTGCGAACCGATCCGGTGCTGGCGCCTTTGCTGAAGCAGCGCCCGGGTCTGCGCGTGCCGGGCGCCTGGGACGGCTTTGAGCTCGCCATCCGGGCGGTGCTGGGGCAGCAGATCACGGTGACGGCAGCCATCCGGTTGGCGGGACGTCTGGTCGCCGCCTACGGGCAGCCCCTGTCGGAACCGGATCGCGATCTGACGCATGTCTTCCCCACGCCGGCCGCACTCCTCAATGCGGACTTGGCCCAGCTGGGCATGCCGCGCAGCCGGGCGATGACCCTCAATCGCATCGCCGCGGCCGCCATCGCTGATCCGGACCTGTTCGGTGCCCGCTGCGATCTTGCGGCAGCGCTCGAGCGCCTGAAATCGATACCGGGAGTGGGAGAGTGGACCGCGCAGTACATTGCCCTGCGGCAGTTGCGCGAACCGGACGCCTTTCCCGCCGCCGATATCGGGCTGATGCGCGCGCTCGCGGATGATGCTGGGCGACGCCCCTCGGCATCGCAGCTGCTGGCGCGTGCGGAGGGCTGGCGCCCGTGGCGCGCCTACGCGGCGCAGCACCTGTGGGCCAGTGCTTAGGGCGTCGGCACGACGTCCGGTTCTTTCACGCGCAGCAACAACAGCATGCCGACCACCAGGAAGGCGATGCCGCTCGCGATCCCGATGCGCTGGCTGTGGGAGATCGAGGTGACCAGCCCGATCGCCAGCGGGCCGACGAACGAGGTGGCCGTTCCGGACATGGCATAGAGGCCGAAGAACTCATTCAGCATCGCCGGTGGGGCGAGTTTCCCCATCAGCGCGCGGCTCGAGGATAGCCCGCCGGTCACAAACGTTGCCGCCAGGACCTGGGCAATGCAGAACACGATGTCCGGGACGGTGGGGAACATGCCGCCGTAGTTGTGCAGCGGCTGCGGCAACTTGATGAAGAGCGCCGTATCGGGGCTCGTCGAGCACACGATGACGATGGCGAGCAGGGATCCTGCGACGAAAATCATGGCGCTGCGGCGTGAGCCTATCTTCAGATCCATCCAGCCCGCCAGGGCACCGGCCAATGCGGCGGCGACACTGTTCAGAAGTCCCTGCACGATCAGTGCCTCGGCGCTCCAGTGCAGGACACCGGCCGCGTAGATGCCGCTGAAACTCATCAGGACGACAAACCCCTCGTTGTACGTCATGCGCGCGATCAGGAAGACGCCGACATTGCGGAAGTGACGCACCCGGGCGAGGGTCGCCACCAGGTTCTTCAGTCCCGTGCGAATGGTCGTGCCCGCGCTGAGCCGGGTGCCGGCGGAATCCGGGGTGAACAGGAAGAGCGGCAGGCCGAACACCAGCATCCACGTTGCGGCCAGGATGCCGACGGCGCGTTCCGGTTCGTGCAGCGCCTTGTCGAGCCCGAACAGCGGGTGCGGGTTCCAGCTCCAGGCGAAGAGAAAGAACAGGAACAGGACGACGCCAAACGCATTGCCCAACGCAAAGCCCATGCCGCTCCAGAAGCCGATTTCCCGCGGCGCGATGTTCGGCAGCATCGCATTGCAGAAGATGGCCGAATACTCATAGAACAGCATGCTGCCGACGATGGCGACCATTACCCAGATCAAGCCGGCGTTCATCGCGGGGGTGGCAAACCACAGTGCGGCCATGGACGGCAGTCCCAGCACGATGCAGGCCACCAGCCACGGTTTGCGTCGACCGCCGGCATCGGCGATGGCGCCGAGGATGGGGGCGCCGATGGCGACCAGTATCGCCCCCACCGCGCTGGTGTAGCTCCAGACCACCTGCCCGTGCACCGGATCAGAGATCACCACGGTGCTGAAGTAGGCCGAGAAGACGAAGATGTTGACCAGCACGTTGTCGGGAATGCGCGCGCCGTCAAAGAGCGCCCACGACCAGCGGCCGAGCAGGGTGCTACGGGCCACCGGCATGAGGCCGGTGGTCGGCAGATTCAATTCCATGGGTTCCCCCTCAAAAGCGTCCGTTGTTGTTCTTGGTACTGGCGGTGATGGGCTGCATCACATCCCAGTGCTCGGCGATCTTGCCGTTGGCAATGCGAAAAATATCGACGACCGCGAATCCGGCATCGCCGGGATGGAAGATGACATGCACGTGGGCGGCCACCAGATCCCCGTCGACCAGCATGCGTTTCACCCGGTGTTCGGCCTTGGGATATTTGATCTTGGCCCGGTCGAGCATTTCCTTCAGGCCCTGGGAACCCGTGGCGGCATTGGGATTGTGCTGAATGTAGCCCGGGTCGAACAGCGCATCGACCGCACCGGAGTCGATGGGCCCCAGTACCTCCTCATAAATCCGCTTCACGAGGCGCAGATTTGCCTTGTCTTGTTTACTTCTGGGGGTCACTTCGCCTCCGTGCGCCGGCGTTGCCATGTCAAGCTTGCCATGCTGAGCGAATACTGCCATTTTCCGTCCATCAGGTAACCAGCGATTATGAAAACATCTGTAGCTCTTGTAGCGGTTGCATGGCTGGGTTTAAGCGGCACGTGCGCCGCCCAACTCGCGGGCGTCACGCCGGAGATGATCGCCTCGGCGCTTCCCGAGGAAGGTGCGCCGCAGGCGGTACCGGGTCCCTACCACGTGGCGACGGAACTGGGCTTCCAGGCGCCGGGGCTGCGCATCTTCCGTCCCGCGAACCTGGAGCGATTCCCGAAACGCGATACGCTGCCGGTGGTGATCTGGGGCAACGGCGGTTGCGCCATCGAGAATCCTCGTTATGCCGGATTCCTCTCGACCATCGCCTCACATGGCTTCCTGGTCATCACGACGGCGGGAGTGTCGGAGGAGGGCGCGCCGCGCCGCCAGGCCACCGCCGAGGACCTCAAGGCCGCCATCGACTGGGCGGACCGCGAGGACACGCGCGCCGGCGCGCCGCTTAACGGCAAGGTTGAGATGGGCCGGATCGCGGTCATGGGCCAGTCGTGCGGTGGCGCTTTGGCGATCACGCTCGGCGCCGACCCGCGTGTCGCGACCATCGGCGTGTTTAACTCAGGCGTGCAGGCGCCCGCTGCCGAGGGGACAACCGCGGTCCCCGATCCCTTAAGCAAGCTGCACGGCCCGGTGCTGCTCATCAACGGCCACGAGCGCGATTTCATGATGGCGCGCTCCAAGGCGACCTATGAGGCGATCGAAAAACTGCCGGCCTTCTACGGTTCGCGGCACGGCGCCGGCCATACGGCAACGATGTATCACCCCGGCGGCGGCGAGTTCGCGAATGTTGCCTCCAACTGGGTTCTTTGGCAGTTCAAAGGCGACCGCAAGGCGGGCGCGATGTTTCTTGGCGCAAAGTGCGGTCTGTGCACGGATCCCAACTGGGACGCGCAGTCGAAGCACCTGGAGGGCGCAAGGTAGGACTCCTCGCCGTCACGGTTTTGCTTTGTCCCCCGATTGCAGAATGACCTGGATGCTGCCATCCGGCGCAATCGGGTTGCGGTTGTTTTCCAGACAAACGTAGGGTTCGATTTCGAAGTCCGGGGGCGCACGCTTGTAGGTCTTGGTGACGGTCCAGGGCTTGACGAGCGCGACAGGGTCGACGAGCGTGAACTCATCCCGCAACGTGTCATCGTCCGCCAGCCAGATCCGCTCGTACGCAATGGCCTTATCGCTTTTGGGCAGTCCCGAGGATTCCATATTGGTATCCAGGCGAAAGCCGTATGCCGTGGAGAGCAGGAAGTTGCCTTCCCAGTGTCCGACCGATACGCCGTTGAAGGTCGGGTCGGGGTCGACCGGCAGCGGCCGCCCATCGGTAAAGATCCGCCGCACCTGTTCGTCCCACTCGGCGTAAATCATGATGCGATCGACTCCCATCGTGATTTCCATCGGGTAGGTCATGGTCATGATCCGTGGCATCCCGGGCGGAAGGCAGGCTGCCGTGGGATCGCCGGTCGGTTTGCCGGCCGCCGCATCGGCGAGATGGCCCTCGAACAGTTTGGCGTACTCGGCAGTGAGGGGTGGATGCTGGCCGCGCCCGGGTGGGATGCCGGGCGTCCAGCCGATGCCGCCCTGACTGATCCAGATGCCGGTGAGGTCACGCCGGCTCTTCGGTCGATAGGCAACGGCGCCCCATTTGGGATTGACGGGCTGCGTCTTGGCCGCTTCGACGAACGTCGTTGGGAGCTTTGCCGCGTCGCGATACGGTGCGTGCACGCCGCGGGAAAGATCGAGGTCGGTCGGAACGTCCGATCAGATCGGTGCTTGACTGTGCCTGAGCAGGCATAGCCATCACCAGCCACAGCGATAGCGCCAATCCGGCAACCGCTCTATCAGTCATGTTCGAGTCCATCGTGTTTCTCCGTTCAGAGTGGATACTGGTCTTCCCGTACCCACCAACCATGAATCTGCGGCGAGGCCTGCAGCGGCAGCCGGACGGTGGCAATCGGCCCGTTCTGCACCTGTTCGGCGTCGAGAATCAAGAGGTCAGCCCGCAGGTTTTGGTCAAGATGCCAGGCGACACCCAACAGATAGCCCTCGCCCTCCCTGGCATCGAGGCGCTTGGGAGCGAATACCGGCTCGCCCAACGATACCGTGTCGGGCGCTTTCCACAACCGATGTGAGCGGGTCTGGTGATCGACGCGCGCATAGCAGGCCGCTTTCCAGCGCACGGGGTCGGCCGGATCCGGACATCCCATGAAGCCGTAGCGGTACGGCATGGTGTTGTAGCGATCGTCCTGCCGGGGCAGCGGCGCGATCAGCGGGTACAGCTTCTCGATGTGGTAGCTGCGGTTCGGTCGGTTCAGATTCACCGTCAGGCGGTGCAGGTAACTGATACCCAGCGCGGGGTCGTACGGCGTGCCGTCTTTGTTGGGGATGACCGGATACGGGTTGGCCGCGGTGACTTCCCGGTCGACATACAGTTTGCCGCCGTCTTCGAAAGCGCCCAGCGTGTGGCTGCCACCGCGCGCGGGACCTTCGATCCATTCGAGATCCTTGCCGTTGCCGTAGCGGCGCATGAAGCCGAAGTAGGTCTTCTGATCCTTGTCCCAGGACCAGTGGATCCCGCCGCGCCGCATTTGTTCGTGGTCGATGGCGAGCGGCGTCAGAAAAAACGCAATGTGGTTTTCGGTCACGGCAAAGTCATGCACGCTGCTGACAAACGGCATCTTAACCTGCGCCTCCCACAGCTTCTTGCCGTTTGCGTCGATCTCGAACACCGCGATTTCGGGACTGCCGAAACCGCGCGCTTCGTAACCGAAGGCGACGATGTTCCCCGTCGATGAGCAGATCTTCGGATGGGCCGTGAAGGGTCGATCGCGCGGCAGCTCACCCTCGAAGGTGTAGACGGGCGCGACCGTTTCGAGCGTGTTCAGGTCGAGCGCCGTGGGCGCGCTGTCTTCCTTGAGTGCCAGAATCAGGTTCTTGTGATGAATGATGTGGGTGTTGGCCGTACTGCGACTGAGCCCCTTGACGCTGGGGTCATCCAAGAGGGGATTGCGGTACATCGGCATCAGATTTTTGTGCGCCGCCAGCTGAGCGCTATAGCGTTCCGTGCGGACATAACGGCTGCGATAGTCGACACGGCCATTCTTGATGCGGAACAGGCGGATGTGCCCCTCGCCATCGAAGGCAATGTTGCCCTGCGCCAGCGGATACTGGGGATCGGGCCCCACAGCATAAAAACCGCCGCTCAGGTGCTCGGGCAGTGCGCCTTCCACCACACAATCACGCACCTCGGCTTCGGCGCGCAGCGGCGCGTAGGTGGCACCAAATCGGGGGGTTTCGGCCATCGGCAGATTATCGCATGTCATCGATTCAGATATGATCCGCCCCATCTCGCCTGACGGGTCACTCATGATTGAAATTAAGGGCCTGTCGAAGGCGTTTGGAAATTTCACCGCCGTGCGCGACCTGAGCTTCAGCGTGCGGCCGGGGGAGGTTCTGGGACTGGTGGGTCCGAATGGCGCAGGCAAGACGACGACACTGCGTAGCATTGCGGGGATCATTCCGCCCACCGCCGGGGAAGTGCGCATTGGCGGCCACGACATGGTCCGCGAACCCATTAAGGCAAAGCAGCAACTGGCCTTCTTTCCCGACGAGCCACGGCTCTTCGATTACCTGACCGTTCGGCAGCATTTGGTGTTCGTGGCGCGGCTGTATGGCGTGGCCAATCACGAAGCCCTCGCCCAACCATTGCTTGAAGAGCTGGAGATCGCCGACCGGGCCGATCGGCTGCCCGGCGAATTGTCCCGTGGCATGAAGCAGAAGCTCGCGATCGCCTGCGGGCTGCTGCATTCCCCCGCGGTGATGATCTTCGATGAGCCGCTGACCGGGCTCGATCCGCTCGGTATCCGACGGATGAAGGACTCGATATTGCGTCGCGCGCGGGCAGGGGCTGCAGTGATCCTGAGCTCGCACCTTCTGCATCTGCTGCAGGAGGTGTGCTCACACGTGCTGATTCTCAAGAAAGGCGAACGCATCGCCTATGACACGCTGGCGGGTGTGCAGGCGCAGTTCAGCAATGGCGAGCCGGATGTGAGCCTCGAGGAGATTTTCATCCGAGCGACGGGCGCCAGCGAATCATGAGCTCGACGGCGGACATGGCGCGCGCCTTGCTGTACCTGCGGGTGACGTCGCTGGTGGGTCAGGTGAGCTCGCGGCTGCGGCGATTGAAGCAGCCCAAGTACCTCGCCGGCGCCGTGGTCGGCGCCGCCTACGTGTATCTGAACTTCGTGCGGCGCGCCTGGGGACCGCATGCCGGGCACGGTCCGGGCGCTGCTGCGCCAATCCCCGACCCGGTGCTGGCGCTGTTCCCGGTTTTTGGGGCACTCATGCTGCTGGTTGTCCTCGCGGTGAATTGGGCGACGCCACGCAACGCCTCTTTGGCATTCAGTGAAGCGGAGATCGCCTTTCTGTTTCCCGCTCCGGTGAACCGGCGAATGCTGATTCACTACCGGCTGCTGGGCTCGCAGCTGGGAATGATATTCACGGCACTGGTTCTCACGCTGGTCCTCGGCCGCGGCCGGATGCTGGGCGGAAATGCGTGGTTTCATGCCATTGGCTGGTGGCTGATCCTGGCCACCTTGAATCTGCACTTCCTGGGCACCTCGTTCGTGTATTCGAAGCTCTTAAATCCCAGCCTGACCGCCGGCTGGCGCAAAGTCGCCACGATCGCCGCCGTGTGGCTGGTGCTGTGCGCGCTCATCATCTGGATTTATGCCGTGATTCAGTTGCCGCAACCGGCAGACTTCACCGCTCAGGATTTCCCGCGCTACCTGACGGCGCAGATGCGCGCTCCTTTGCCGTGGCTGCTGGCGCTTCCGAAACTCGTGGTGGCGCCGTACTTTGCCGGTACCGCCACCGCGTTCCTTGTGGCGCTCGGTCCGGCCCTGTTGGTTCTGGCCGCTCACTATTTCTGGGTGGTTCATACGGAGGTCTCCTTTGAAGAGGCCTCGATCGCACGGGCGGAAAAGCGCGCGGCGCGCAAGCGCGCCGTTCAAAAGGGTGACTGGCGCGGGCAGGGCGCCGCTCGCAAGGCGCAACGCCAGGCGTTTACCCTGCAGGCGCACGGGCGACCGGAGGCGGCGTTCCTGTGGAAAAACCTGCTGTCGGCCAGTGCGCTGTTCAGGCCCAACGTGGCGATCGGCCTGTTCGTGGTCGTTCTGGGTGGTTGTACGTGGCTCGCTCGGCAGCCCGAGCTGGAGGCCCTGCGCTTCGTTGTCATGATGATGTCCGGCATGCTGCTCGCCATGACGCTGCTGATCGGGCCGATGATCGCGCGCCAGGACCTGCGCTCGGACTTGCTGAACGTCGATATGCTCAAGACCTATCCGCTGCACGGCTGGCAAATCGTGGCGGGCGAACTGCTCACGCCGCTGTCGATTCTCAGTGGCTTCATTTGGTTGTGCCTGCTCGTGGGTTTTCTGCTGTTGCCCGGGGACAAGGTGTCGTGGCTTACGCCTTCGTTGCGCGGCGGCGCCGCACTTGGCCTGGCCGTCCTGGCTCCGCCACTGGTCGCGATTCAATTGTTGGTGGCGAATGCGGCGGCGGTGGTGTTCCCGGCCTGGACACAGTCGGCCGGCAGTCGCGCGGAGCGCGGCATCGAGGTTCTGGGGCAGCGCATTATTTTCATCACGGGGCAGCTGCTCATTACGGTGATTGCGATGGTCCCCGCGGTGCTCAGCGCCGCACTGGTATTCCTGATCGCACAGTGGCTGGCGGGCCCGGTGACCGCGGCCGTGGTGGCGGTCGGGGCGGTGTTTGTGCTGCTTTGCGCAGAAGCGTGTCTGGGTGTGCGTTGGCTGGGCGGTCGCTTCGAGAAGTTCGACCTCTCGGCGGAACTGCGGGTATGAGTTTCAAGGTGGCGCGATCCTTGTACTGTGCCGCTGGCCTGGCGCTGGTGTGCGCATCGGCCTGGTCTTCGCCCACCGTCTATCCCACCGGCACGACGATCTACGACCCGGCACGCACCTGGAGCGGGTACACCGTGCTGTCACCCCTCGGCACGCAGGCCGTGATTGTCATCGACATGAACGGCAACGTGGTCAAGCGCTGGGACGACTACAACAACTCCGCAGGCGGGCCGGCGCGGGTGCTGCCCGGGGGGCAGGTCATCGCGGCAGTGGGCGCGCGGCCGCCGCACCAGGAGTCGCTCGAACTCGTGCAGCGCGATTTTGACGGCAAGATGGTGTGGCAGTTCGGGCACAACGTCCAGGTGCCGATGCCCGACGGCTCGCCGCTTTGGGCGCTGCGTCAGCATCACGACTGGCAGCGTCAGGATTTTCCCGCCGGCTACTACTCCCCGGGAGCCGCGCCAGCGGGCGCCAGCACGACCCTGATCCTCACGCATATCAGCCATGTGCTCCCCAAAGTGTCCGACGTCATGCTCGAGGACGACCGCCTCATCGAGGTGGCGCCGGATGGAAAAATTGTCTGGGAATGGACTGCGGGCGATCATGCCGATGAACTGGGATTCGGCGCGGAGGCACGCGCTGCCATCCGGACCAGCCCCGGTCCCAATGCCGCACGCAACGGATTTGACTGGCTGCACCTCAACTCGGCCACTTACATCGGACCCAATCACTGGTTCGATGAAGGCGACCGGCGCTTTGCGCCCGATAACATCCTCATCAGCAGCCGGCAGGCGAGCCTGCTCGCCATCGTCGCCCATGACGGCGCCATCGTCTGGCACCTGGCCCCTGACTTCAATCAGTCCAAGGCGCTGCTCGCGCTCGGCCCGATCATTGGCCAGCATCATGCCCATATCATCCCCAAGGGTCTGCCGGGCGCCGGCAACTTGCTGGTGTTCGATAACGGCGGCGCCAGTGGCTACGGTTTTACCAACCCCATCGCGCCAAAAGGCGTGGGTGCTCTGGTGCGCCCGAATTCCCGGGTTCTGGAAATCAATCCGGTGACGCTCGAGCTCGTGTGGTCATATCAGGCCCCGGGCAAGTTCTACAGTTCCAATATCAGTAGCGCCCAACGGCTGCCGAACGGCAATACCCTGATTACCGAAGGGACCGTGGGCCGTGTCTTCGAGGTCACGTCGGGCGGAACCATCGTTTGGGAGTACCTCAACCCGCTCTTCGCCGGCCCGCAAGCCTCCAACGCCGTCTACCGCGCCTATCGCTTGCCGTATGGCTGGATTCCGCAGCTGCCGCAGCCCGCGGAAAAAGCGGTCATCGTGCCGACAGCCGGAGCGGCGCCATGACCCCACACGGATCTCTGTTGCCGCCGACCGGGCCGGACTAGACTGGCGACTAGAAGAGGGGGGCGAGCATGTCGAAGCACAATCGTCGTCTGTGTGTGGCGCTCGCGGCACTGGCCAGCTGCGTGAAGCTCGCGACCGCCGCGCCCCCGGCCCCAAGTCCGGCTGACTGGCCCGCCTACAACCGCACCCTCGCAGGTGATCGCTACTCGCCCCTCGCGGACCTTACCCCAGCGAATGTCGGGCAGCTCACGCTGCATTGCGCGTACACCCTTCCCGAGGTGGTCTCCTTTCAGACCGGACCGCTGGTGGTCGAGGGGACGATGTACTTCACGACCTTTGAGGGGTCCTACGCGATCGATGCGGCGAGCTGCGCGGAGAAGTGGAGCCGCCACCAGAAGAGCGCGGGGCCGCCGGGGCTTGCGGTCAACCGCGGCTTCGCCTATCTGAACGGGCGGCTCTTCCGCGGGACTGCCGATGCGCACGTGATTGCACTCGATGCCAAGGACGGTCACACCCTCTGGGACCACGCGCTGCCGGTGCAAGGGCCGGGCATCTCGACTCCCATGGCGCCGATTGCCGCGGACGGGCGGATTTATATCGGCAACGCCGGCGGCGATACCGTTGGCGTGACGGGGCATGTGTTCGCTCTGGACGCCCTCGATGGACACCTCATCTGGAGGTTCGATGTGGTGCCCGCGCAGGGTCCCGCCCGCGCCACCTGGACCAATCCGCGATTGCCCGTCTCGGGCGGCGCGTTCTGGACGTCCTTTACGCTCGATGAGGCCAAGGGCGTCCTGTACGTGCCAGCCGGGAACCCGGCGCCCGACTTCGACTCGCTCGACCGCACCGGCGAGAATCTGTATGCCGATTCGGTGATCGCGATTGATGCGGCAACCGGACGGATGCTGGGCTACAACCAGCTCGTCAAGCACGACAGCCATGACTGGGATGTTGACAGCGCGCCGACGCTCGCCACCACCCGCTCGGGACGCCAGATCATCGCCTCGGCGAACAAGGATGGTCTGCTGTCGATCCTGGATCGCTCGATGATCGGTGACCCCGCGGCGGTATCGAGCGATCGGCCGCCGGTCATTCCGCTGCTCTCCCAGACCCCGACGACCCGCCGCGATAATGTGGACACGCCGCTGTCGCGCGATCATCCGGTGCATTTTTGTCCGGGAATGGGCGGCGGTGTTGAATGGAACGGCGCAGCCTTCAGTCCCCGGACGGACTCGCTGTTCGTCGGTGCGGTCGATCTGTGTGCGCATGTGCAGCTCGTGCGCGAGCTTGCGGTGCCGGCCACCGGCGAGGTCTGGTTCGGTAGCTCCGGGTCGATGCAGGAGATGACAGACCCGGCGGCGGGCGCCCGGGGATGGGTCACCGCCTTCAATGCGGAGAACGGCAAGGTGCGCTGGAAGTTCAAGGCCCCGCACCCCATCGTCGCGGGCGTCACCCCTACCGGCGGCGCGCTCGTGTTCGCAGCGGATCTCGGCGGAGAGGTTGTGGCGCTGGACCAGAAGAGCGGCAAGGTCCTGTGGCGGACCAGCACCGGACAGTCGATTGGCGGCGGACTCATCGTGTACCGCGCCGGCGCACAGGAGCTGCTCGCGGTCGCCTCGGGCATGAAATCGTTCGCCTGGCCAGGATCGGCTGACAAGAGCCGTATTCTTGTTTACGGTCTGCACTGAGGCATGGAAAATGCGGATTAATTGTCCAGTCGGCCGTCGCACCTTCATGGTGAAGACATCGCAGCTGGCGATTGCAGCGGCTTTCTCTCCGCTGGCCAGCGCAGTTGAGGCCACTGGCGCCGCGCATCGGAACTTGAGCAACCTCACCGCAACAGAGGCGGTGCGGGCGCTGCGCAATGGCGACGTTACGGCGGAGGCCTACGCCAACGCACTGCTCGCTCAAGCCGATAGACTCAGAGCCCTCAACGCGTTCATTACACTGCGTCCAGATGAAGTCAGGCATGCGGCACGCGAGGCGGACCGCCAACGCGCGCAGGGACGTGTACTGGGCCTGCTGCACGGGCTTCCGATCGCCGTAAAGGACAGTATCGATACGAAGTCGCTGCCGACCTCGAATGGGACGCGCGCGCTGAGAGCTTTCCTTCCCCGCGACAACGCCGGGGTATTGCGGCCGTTGCTTGCGCAAGGCGCACTGGTGATGGGCAAGACCAATCTGCACGAAATCTCATGCGGGTGGACCAGCAACAATGCCACGTTTGGGCCGGTCTACAATCCCTACGACCGAACCCGCACCCCTGGGGGCAGCAGTGGCGGGTCGGCTGCGACGGTCGCCGCGCGAATGGCACCGCTTGCCGTTGGCGAAGACACTTACGGCTCGATCCGGGTACCCGCGACGTTCTGTGGTCTTGTCGGCCTCAGGCCGACGTTCGGACGATACCCTGATGATGGTGTACTACCGCTCAGTCGAATGCGCTTCGATCAGGTGGGGCCGCTCGCCCGCAGTGTGCGGGACGTCATCCTTTTCGATTCGGTGTCAACCGGTGACCACGCGGCGGTTCGTGCCCTGCCACTCAAAGGGGTGAGGATCGGGACTTCGGAATTTTTGATGCAGGGCATCGATGCCGAGTGCGGTCAAATCGTGGCTTCCGCGATTGACAGGTTGAAGGCTGCCGGCGTCGAAATCGTGCCCACCGATCTGCCGTCGTCGATGCGCGCAGCTTCCGATGTGGAACGGCAATTGCTCGGCTACGAGTTGCTTGAGGGCTTGGCGGGTTTCCTGACAGAGCAGGGCAGTGGCGTATCGGTGGATGAGTTGATTGCCCAGTCGGGTGACAATCTCAAGGGACTGCTGGCCGCGGCGCGCAGTCCCGGCAGTCAGGACACCTACCGCCTGCTCCAGGAGAAGCAAAAGCAGATCAAAGCGGCAGCGATTAAGTTCTTCCGCGCGAACCGGATAGAGGCGCTGGTGTTCGCGCCGTCACTTACCGCCGCCTTCACACAAGGGGATCCCAGTACGATCCAAATCAACGGCCAGGCGGTCAACTTATTTACTTCCATCGGCCGCCAGGCCGCCATCGGCAGCTGTGCAAGCCTGTCGTGCCTGGTATTGCCGGCGGGCATGACTGCGGCAGGCTTGCCCGTTGGGCTAGAGTTCGATGCGCCGGGCGGTAGCGATCGTCGACTGCTGGCGCTCGGGCTGTCTTTGGAGAATGCTCTGGGTCCCATTCCGCCTCCGCCACTTCATGTCTAGGTCGAGGAATGCTTCATGCGAACGTCAATGACGCTGATGAGCGCCGTCGCAGTCGTAGCCCTGGTGGCAGCGACGCCTCGCCCCTCGGCGGCGCAAACGGCCGCAGCGCCCACGCAGGCTCTTCCCGATTGGAGCGGGGTCTGGAACCCGCATGAGCTGAATATCTTCGACCCCACCGCCCCACGGCAACTGCAGAACAAGAAGAATTCGTCCGCGGCCGATATGCGCGAATTTCCCCCTTACAACGTCGAGTGGGAGGCAAAATATCAGAAACTCCTCGCTGACAACCTCGCCGGCAAGCCGACCGACCCGACGGCCGGCTGTGTACCCGGTGGCATGCCCAGGATCATGACCACCCCCTATCCGTTCGAGATCGTCATCCAGCCCAATCGGGTGCTCATCCTTCACGAGGTCTCGAGCCAGGTGCGCCGGATCTGGACTGATGGCCGCCCACATCCGGCGGACCTTGATCCGACCTACATGGGCCATTCGATCGGTCACTGGGAGGCCGACACGCTCGTGGTCGACACGGTGGGGATGCGGGGCGATACGGTGTTCGACGTGACGGCGGCTCCTCACAGCGACAAAATCCATGTCATCGAGCGCATCCGCCGACTCAGTCCGACAACATTGGAAGACCAGTTCGTGGTGGAGGATCCGGTTGCGTTCACCAGGCCGTGGCGGGTCGTGCGGACCTATGACCTGAAGCCGGACTGGCAGATCACCGAATACGTGTGTGAGGAAAACAATCGCAATCCGATCAATGCGGATGGCTCCACGGGCTTCATCCCCCCGAAGTGAGGGGCAGTGTTATCCTTGAAAATAACTGATTAGCAGTATCGTTGCGGCGCTTGCCAGCAACGAATACGGGGGCAGGATGATCATTGACCGCGAAGATCAAGTGACGGATGCGGTATTGAGTGAAACGCAACGGATCGAGGATCCGCGCACCAAGGAGCTGCTGCAATCGCTGATCCGCCATCTGCACGGCTTCGCCCGGGAAGTGCGTCTCACCGAGAAGGAATTCAACACCGCCATCGACTTGGTGGTCGCGTTAGGCAAACTCACGACCGAGAGCCACAATGAGACACGGCTGATCGCGGGGTCGCTTGGCCTCTCGACGCTGGTGTGCATGATGAACAATGCCGGGACCTCCGCAAACCTGCTCGGTCCTTTCTGGCGCCAGGGCGCACCCCCGGTCAAGAATGGCGGATCCATCGTCAGATCGCCGACGCCGGGGCTGCCGTTGCTGTTTACGGGACACGTGATCGATGCCGACGGCGAACCCATCGCGGGCGCCAACGTGGATGTGTGGCACGCCTCGACCAAGGGCCTCTATGAGAATCAGGACCCGACCCAGGCCGAGTGGAACCTGCGCGGCTCGCTCGTCACCGATGAGAATGGCGTGTTCGCCTACTGGACCATCAAGCCCTCAGGCTACCCGGTGCCCGCCGGCGGCCCCACGGAGAAACTGCTGACGGTGCAGCATCGGCATCCGTTCAGGCCGGCGCACGTGCACGCGCTGATCTACAAGGCGGGCTTCAAGACAATTCCGGCCCAGATCTACGGCAATGACGATGAGAATCTCGAGTCGGATGCGCAGTTTGGCGTGACGACGAACTCCGTCGGCCACTACGTGTTCCATGAAACCGACGTGGCGCCCGATCCGAACGTCAAGGGTGCCTGGTACAGCATGGATCACACGTTTGTCCTGAAGCGTGGCGAATCGTGGCTCCCCACTCCGCCGGTCTCGGCAAAGAGCAAGACCGCCGCGGCGATGATGGGCTAAGCATGGCACCTGGTGAGACCGTCGGTGAGCTCAGCTGGGGCGCAATGGAATCGCGAATCCGGCGTTATTTCGACGACTGCAATTCGGGCGACGTGGAGCGCATCGCCGCGCACTTCGAGCCCGACGGGGTGCACTATTTTCCGCCGGGCACCTATGAGGGTCCGTTTCGCGGCGCGCGCACGATCGCTCAGAAGTGGCGTGCCGCGGTGCAGACGCTCGGCTCCCACTGGACCGTCGATACCGTCATCTGTGATCCGCCGCGGGGGCGCGCGGTGATCGAATGGACGCATTTCAAGCGCGCGCAGGGCATCATCCTGCGCGGGGATGAGTGGTACGAATTCAGCGCTCGCGGGCTGATCCGGGAAATCCGCGCCTACTACGCATCGCCTCAGGACGCGACGCTCACAAACCTTGAACTCGGCGGTTTTGACTATGCCGGGCGCGGCTATCCGTTGAAAGGCCCGTCGCGATGAACATCATCGAGACCCGGCGCATCGTGCTCGAGGGCGAGGTGCTGGAAGTCACTCGTGAGGAGGACATGCTGGTGGCCCGCGACGGGCGCCGTGTCCATCCCGAGGAGGCCATGCATCTTGCGCCAGTCGAGCCCAGCAAGATCATCTGCGCCCATCTGAATTATCGAAATCGGCTGATCGAACTGAAGACCGAGTGTCCGCCGGCTCCCAACTACTTCTTCAAACCACCGTCGTGTCTGCTCGGGCACCGTAACGCCGTCATTCGGCCCAAGGGATGCCATTTCCTCAACTACGAAGGGGAAGTCGCCATCGTGATCGGTCGCATCGCGCGCAACGTTCGAATCGCGGATGCGGAGGAATACATCGCCGGCTACACCCTGGCCAATGACTATGCCCTGCACGACTTTCGCGATGCCGACCGCGGTTCAATGGTGAGAGTCAAAGGAGCGGACACCCTTGGGCTCGTGGGTCCCGGACTGGTGCGTGGGTGGCGACCCGCCGGTCAGATGCTGAGAACCTACGTCAACGAGCGGGTCGTGCAGGAGTCAAGCCTGGACGCAATGATCTGGCCCATGACCTATCTCGTCGCGGACCTCTCGCGGATGATGACGCTCATGCCGGGGGATCTGATTTTATCGGGCACGCCGGCCAACTCGCGGCCGGTCAATCCTGGCGATACGGTCGTCGTCGAGGTAGACGGACTTGGCCGGCTGTCCAATACCATCGCCGAAGGAGAATTGGCCCTCTCCAGCGAGGCGGGGTGGCCGCCATCGGCCTCCGCCAAGGTGACTGGCGTCGCTTTGGGTGAACAATTGCGGGAATAGCTGCCTGTCCGCATCACGCGGGCGAAGGGCGCGAAATTCGGCTAGCCTTGGCCTTACAAGCAGCCCGCCGGCATCGTGGCGGGATTCGTCTGGTGGAGGAGGGGTAATGAATTCTCGATTCGTCTCATTTTGCGGCGGCGTCGCCTTGGTCATCGCCGCCATCACCGGCTTGGCCGTGGCTCAGCAGTCAACGCAGCCCGCTGCAGCATCCTCATCGGCTGCCAGCGGCAATCCGGTGCTGACGGGTCAACCCGAACCACCTCCGGCGACGCTCACTCCGCAGCAGCGCGGAGACCCGGAAACCCGTGGCGTCGCGGGCGTCCTGTTTGGCCCGCGCGCGCCCCCGAAGCCCGTCTCCGAGCCACCGCCGCCGGGTGTGCAGCCACTGCCCATCGACATGTTCTCGAGCAAGAACTTCTACAAGGATCAGGCCTCCTGGAGCGACCCACGCTACTACCGCTGCAATACCCCGCGCGAGATGATCGAGGCCATGTGGGAGCGCGGCCGCATGGGCGCCAATCCCCCGGCCTCGGCTTCCTGGGGAGACTGCCGCATCGACTATCCGCGCGAACGGATAGTGAGTCCGTATCCCTATAAGAGTGCCAAGGAACAATACGAGGCGTTGCTGGCGCAGGCCAAGGCCCACGGCGGCCCCACCGTGTACACCAAGGCGACGACGCCGGACTGGGATGGCTTCTACATCCGCGATCCCAATGGCACCGACTCGCCGGGCTTCACGGGTCCGGATCGCCAGATGGGCGGCCCGGGACGTGGCGAGCGTTGGCAGTGGGGCGGCATCGAGCAGGCCTCGACCGTGGTATCGCTGCTGACGCCCGAATACCAGAAGCGCTACGTGCAGATGCTCTATCACGAGACGGTGAACAACTCGAAGCAATGGAATGCCTCGATGTGCCTGCCGGAAGGCTTCATCCGCTGGTGGGCGAATGCCTCCCGGGGTGCCAATTTCGAGCTGACCATCACGCCCACACGGGTTGAGTTCCTCTCGGGGATCGCCGACAACTTCCTGCGCGAAGTGCTGATCGGCCGCGAGCACGTGCAGAAGGTGCCACAGTGGTACGGCGAAACGGTGGGATTCTGGGATGGTGAAACCCTCATCACCTGGACCGCCAATATCCAGGGCTGGGCCCAGCACACCATGTTCGAGTTCTCAAACCGCATGGAGACCGTGGAAACCTTCAAGCCGATCTATGGCGCGGACCACAAACTGATCGGTCTGACTCACGAGGCGGTCTGGTATGACCCGGATGCCTTCGTGCAGCCGCTGCGGGTCAACGACCGGTTCTTGCAGCGGGCACCGGCCGGTGATCCGCGGGCGCGCTACACGTTCATCGAGTGCCTCTCGAACATCAAGAACGTCAACGGCGTGCCGCAGCAGCTCAACAAGTCCGATCCGAACTTCATCGACTACTACGGCAGGCCGTGGGCGCAGAACTGGGAGAAGTGGTTCGAACAGGGTTGGGACAAGCCTACCGACAACAACATTCCCAAGGATGTCCTGGACTCCCTGAAATAGCGGCGCCCTCACAGGAGACTTCATGTTGGTTCGGATGTTTCACCGCCCCATTGATCATGCTGGTGATCGGCAATCTCGCCCAGGCGGCCGAGCCGGGCGACGCAGCGGCGGGCAAGATGTATTTCTCGCAGACGTGCATGCAGTGCCACAGTGCCGACCCCGCCGAAGGCGGCGGGGAGATCGGTCCGAGCTTGATTGGCTTATTGGGGAGGCCTGCGGGAGCCGGGGATACCCGCTTTGTCTACAGCCCGGCGCTCAAGGATGCGAAACTTGTCTGGAACGCGGAAACGCTGGATCGGTTTCTCACCGATCCTGCCATGGCGGTGCCGGGCACCACCATGCCCATACCGGTCCCGATGAAGAAGGACCGGGACAACCTCATCGCTTACTTTCAGTCGCTGGCGAGCGCCGCCAAATAGCGTCGTCGGCAGGCGCGCGTAGGAAGCGCGCCTGCCGCACCGGTCGATTACGGCAGGCGCCAGATATTGACGATACCGGGCGGAATTCCCGCTGGCGGCGGGGGCGGTGGAGCCGCCGCTGCAGGGGCCCCGGGTGCACCGGGCGCGCCCGGCCTGCGCCCGGCGAACGCAAAGCCGCTGATCGCGCCCTGGGGCATCGCGATCCGATTGTCAGCAACGATGACGCTGTTCCAGTGTCCGGTGCCGCAGTCGAGCGCCGCAACCGGATTGCCGCTCACCGCATCGAAGACCCGCAATTTGGCGCCCGCGGGCGACGGATCATAGATGTACAGCAATCCGCCGGCATAGAACGGCGTGTTGCCGCCCGCCTTGGTGGTCCACGCCTGCTTGAGCTGGTGGTCCGCGCCAAAGGTCCAGGCGATGGTGCCGCCGCGGCCGGTGGAGGCGAACAGGTACGTCGTGTTGCCGATTTTCGCGGTGGCGGACCCTGACAGCAGCTGCGCCTTGCCGGGAATCTCCACGATCTGCACCTCACCGCCCTGATGCGGGGAGGTGCCCTTGATGGCGCTCAGGTTCAGGACCCGCATGGTCCCGTCTTTTCCGCCCTGGGCAATATATCCATCGCCCAGCAGCACCGGAGAGGTCGAGCCCACGTCGAGGTCCTTCTTGTTCAGGTCCTCGTTGTTCGTGGTGGTCCAGTTGGCCAGCATCTTCTTGGCGGTGGGGTCCAGCATGATCACCGCATCGCCCCATGCGGTCTTGCCATCCCACGGCCCATTACCGGTCGCGAACAGCAGATTGCCGGTGCCGGGTTCGACCACGATACCGGCACGTCCCCAGATGGCGGACTGCGTCTGCGTACAGGATGCCGGGTCCAGCAGCTCTTCGCGATCGCTGCAGAGCGAATTCCACACCGTGCGGATCGCGCCGGTCTTGGCATCGAGCACCGCGATGTGGCCCTGGTACGGCGGCGTATCGCCCACGTAGCCGGCGGTGGACACCAGCACGTTTCCGCCCACGAACGACAAGGGCGAATCGAGTTTCTCGAGCTTCGGCATCCGGGTCACTGCCGTGGCCCACACGGCCTTGCCATCGCCGATCGAGATCTTGGTGATCTTGCCATCCGCGGATGCCGCATAGATGAACTGCCGGTTGGCATCCGCGACTGGTGTCGAATTGGTGATCTGCTTGACGGTCAGGCCGCGCGCCCCCGCCGGGGCTCCCGCCGCGGCGGCCACTTCATCAAAGCCGGGGGCCGCGTACTCCCACAGTACCGCGCCATTGTTGGCGTCGATCGCCACCGTCCGGCCGACATTGGTGGTACCGAAGAAGACATCATGCAACGCGCCGTTGACGGTTACGCCACTGAGGTAAATGAGCCCTGCATCAATGGGCGCGGAAATCGTCACCTGCTGGCGCACCATGGAGCCCACATTGGCCGCGGTGATCTTGGTCGCCGCCATGTTGGCATTGGTGCGCGCATTGCTGCCGCCGAAGGTCGGCCAGTCCGCCGTACCGTGGGAAGCCGTCGCGCTTTGTGGCATTCCGGCGCAACCGCATGCGGTGGCCACGGCGCAGGACAGCAATGCCTTATGGATTATATTCAAGTCGTATCCCCCTGATTGTTGGGCTGTATTCTATATGAAAGGCTTGGATAGCCGCATTTCGATGCGCTCCTGATGAAGGGCATCGGCAAACGGCTACTTTCTTGCCGATCAAGCGGTTACAGAGCTCAGGAAGGCTTGTTTCCGTTGCGTCACCTCAGTGTGCCGACCTGACGATGGACTGATAGCCACCGATCGCGCGAGTGGGTAAGCCGCGAAGCGCGGCATCTTGCAGACGAAAGCTGTTCATGACGCTCCGATGGTTAGCAGTTTCGATGTCCGGCCGAATGTCCGCCAAGTGTCCGCGGACAGTCTCGGGCCTCATGGCCACCTCAAACAGTCAAGCGTAAACAGGTAATTAGCATGCCGTCATGGCTTGGCACGCTGATTGCTGATGCAGACACCGCAGGTGCTAAACGTGGCACTAAACGGCTCAGTCCTGGAGCGCGAAAGCGTCGTGTTCGGCTATTACTGCAATCTGGCGATGCGCAGCCTGCGGCGCAATCTGGTCTTTACCGCGCTGATGATCCTCGCGATCGGCGTCGGCATCGGTGCCTCCATGACCATGCTGACGATTTTCCGCGCAGCTTCGGGCGATCCAATTCCGCAGAAGTCCGCTCAGCTGTTCGCGCCCCAGATCGACAATTTCGGCCCGCAGTGGAATGCGGCGGTTCACTACCCGGGTGCCATGCCGCCCGAGCTGACCTATATCGATGCCACCAGCTTGACCCGGGCGCACGCTGCGGTCCGACAGGCGGCGATGTATCCGACCTCGCTCTCGATTACCCCGCCGGATCCCACCCGCATCCCGATCCAAGTCGACGCTCGCGCCACCGACAGCGACTTCTTTGCGATGTTCGAACGTCCCATTCGAGTACGGGGGACCGTGGGCCCAGGCAGAGGATGCTAACCATGCACTGGTTGTCGTGCTCACGCGTGCACTCAACGCGCTGCTGTTCGCCGGGGAAAACAGCGTCGATAAGACGCTGAAGATCGGCGACAAGACCTACCGCATCATGGGCGTACTGGATGAGTGGCACCTAAGCCCGCGCTTCTATGACGTGGGTGGACACGGACAGACCTTTTCCGGGGACGACCAGATCTACCTGCCGTTCACGCGCGCCATCGATGAACAGATGCCGACCGACTCGAACCTCAATTGTGATGGGAGCCGTGGCAAGGGCTGGGACAGCCTCCTGAATTCCAACTGTATTTGGCTGCGCTACTGGGTTGAGCTGCCCACCGCCCGTGAGGCGGCGAGCTACGAGACCTTCCTGCACAACTATGCCGCCGAGCAGCGGCAGATGGGACGGTTCCATTGGCCACCGCATGTCGCGTTACGCAATGTCACGCAGTGGCTGAGCTACAACCAGGTCGTACCGCCCGCGGTCCCGACCCTCACGAGCGTCTCATTCGCGCTGCTGCTGGTGTGCGTACTCAATGCGGTCGGTTTGATGCTCGCGAATTTCATGGCACGCAGCGGCGTGATAAGTGTGCGCCGGGCACTCGGGGCCACGCGCCCGGCAATCTTCGCCCAGTTCATGATTGAGGCTGGCGTCATCGGTCTGGCCGGTGGACTCGTCGGAATCGGATTGACGGTGTTGGGCCTGACGGCGTGCCGCGCGGTGCTGCAGAGGGACTTATCCGCATTGACGCGACTCCACGGCGCCGATGTGCTGATCGCTTTGGCGGTAGCCCTCGCCGCGACGCTCCTCGCCGGGTTGTATCCGACCTGGCGCGCGCTGCAGGTTCAACCTGCGTTACAGCTCAAGACGCTATAGCCCGAAGACAACAGCATGCAACTTAGGCCGATTCTGTCCTCCCTACGGCGAAACAAGGTTGGCGCGACGCTGATCGCACTGCAGATCGCACTGACGCTTGCCGTGTTGTGCAATGCGCTATTCATCATCGAGGAGCAGACGGCGCTGAGCCGCGCACCAAGCGGCGTCGCCGATGAATCCAGCGTGTTCACGATCTCGAATCAGTGGGTCGCCGGCAGCGCGGACATGGCCGCGCGGGAGCAGACGGACTTAGCCAGCCTGCGGGCTTTACCGCAAGTTGCAGACGCAACCTTATCCCCAGTTCAGCCCCTCGGTGGGCGAGGCATGGGGGAGGACATCACGATCCACCCGGACCGGCGCGGGGCCGGGGCGCTGACGGCGGTGTTTCCGGTCGATGACCACGCCTTGCAGACGTTGGGGTTGCGCTTGATCGCGGGGCGCAATTTTCGTCCTGAGGAGATTCTGATTCAGCATGGATTCAGTGATAGTTATACAAGCTGGGGCAGTGTGATCCTCACGCGAGGGCTGGCGCGCACGCTCGAGCCCAGTGGTAACGTCCTTGGGCGCGTGGCCACGCTGCGCCCGGGCACCACGACGGCTACCATCATCGGTGTTGTGGAGCGGTTCGGACCGAGTCAGTCTGCCGAGGACAGCTCCATCGGCGGGAACTCGATCCTCGTGCCGCTGCTATGGGCCGACTCCAGTTTCTTTTATTTCGTGCGGGCCAAGCCCGGACAGCTCGCACCAGCCATGCTGGCCGCGCGCAAAGCGCTGTATCAGAACAGCCGTCAGCGGGCGATCGGGGGAATGCAGTCGCTTGCCGACGCGCGACTCGACTTTTATCGCGGAGCCCGCGGAGAAGCGCTGCTCATGGGCGTCATCAGCTCGATCCTGCTCGGGGTTACCGCGTTTGGCATCCTGGGCCTGACGAGCTACTGGGTATCGCAACGCAGGCGACACATCGGAATCCGGCGGGCACTCGGTGCGACGACGGGCAGCATCCTGCGCTATTTTCAGGCGGAGAACCTGCTGATTGTGGGCGCCGGATCGGTACTCGGCATCCTGCTCGGCCTGGCCGCGAATCTGTGGATGGTCCGAACCCTCGCGATGATGCGCCTGCCATCGCTCTATCTGATTCTGGGCACGATTGTGGTGCTGGCACTCGGTCAGCTTGCGGTGCTGTGGCCCGCACTGCGGGCCTCGGCGGTACCTCCCGCCATTGCGGCGCGCATCTGATCGGTCGGCATGCAAGTGAGTAGGGGTGCGCTACTCTTTGCTTGTATCCGGGGATGTTCTCGTTGCCATGGACCACGCGACGGGATGTGACGCCGGATCAGAGTCTTTCTTACCCCAGGTCCAATACAAGCCAAGATACGCATAGGTCTCCGACTGACCTACGGCGGTATGACCGACGGAGAACAGCAGCTGGAAGTCCGGCTTGCGGAAGTAATAGTACCCGCCGACATCGACCATCGTGGCCGAATGCGTCTGAGGCGTGGCCGGACCCTCCGGCCCGTGATACCAAACCTCCCCGCCCAGGGTCCACTTCTCGCCGAGATCCCGCTGCAGCAGCCAGCCCCCATAGCGGAAGTTGCGATACCCGCTCTGGTCGACGATTTGATAACCGCCACCGCCGTAGGTCGTCCACGGTCCAAAATCCTTCTGGATCCACAGCGGCAGCTTGTACCAGGTCTTGCCGACGCCCAGCCCGCGCGAGGCACTACCGGTGGGCAGCTCGATCATCGGAAATAGGCCCACCTCCGGTATCGTCGCGCTTTGAGGAATAAAGCGGTATTTCACGCCCAGCTCGGTGTCGAGCAGACCGTAGGCGCTGGGACCGCCGCCCAGAGGTGCATAGACCGGATCATTCGACGGGAGGATGGCGCCGAAATTCAGTACTGCGTGCAGTTGTGTGTTGGGCAGCGCGCCCCAGTTGAACTCGAGCGCCGGGCCGACGGGGTCCGTTTCAAGCGGCGTGCCGTCGCTCGCGGCGAATATATAAAACTCGTAATGCCCGAGATCCACGGGCTCCGGGTCGTCGGTTTGGAATGGGGGACCAGCCAAGGCGACACTGGGCGCCGCGACCAGCGCCAGCGCACCGCCCAGCGCGGCGAGGCCGCTCCGGACATACGGTAGGAAGGGTCCTATTCTCAGCACGAGTTTACTTGCCTTGCAGCAGGTCCATGACGGGTGGAAATGTTAGCAGCAGACCCGCGACGATCAGCGCCATCGCCAGCAGGTTGATGCGCCCCAGGTCAAGGTTGCGCGCACTCCAGAGCCGCGCGAGCACCAACCACGCAACCAGCCACACGATGATGGAGAGCGTCGTAACTCCCGAGAGCGGGCCGGTAGGATTCCACACGTTAAAGCGGTATGCCATCGCCACGGAGCTGTCGCCGACAAGCGCACAGACGCCGAGCATGAAGCAGCCGATCGCTGCGGCAAGCACGGCGGCGGCCGCACCGCCATTCGTCGGCACAAGCTCATTGCGCTCATCGGTCATGGCTGTCTGCATGCATCAGGACGATGTGCGCACCACCGCGAACCGGAGCGTACTTGTTAAGCATGGCGCCGAAGAATCCTGCCACCCCCGCGGACACGAAGGCCAGTGCAACTAACCCGATGAGCGCGCGACGCACCGGGCGCAATTCGTGCAGGTGAGCACCGTAACGCGCCATGAAATGCGCAGCGGCGGTGAGGCTGATCGGAGCAAACCACGCGATGTGTTCCTTCCATTCCATGCCGATGTCATGCCATTGCGAGGTAGCCGGGTTGGACATGAGCAAGCGCTGCGGATAGTTGCTTAACTCCGTCAGCCCGGCGGGTGGATGCGCTCGGTACCAAGGGTATACCAAGTAAGCACCGAGCAGCACGGTCAACCATGCCAGCAGCGCCATCAGCACGAAATACCGGGATAGCCATCGCTGCTGGGTGGGCGTGACCTTCCAGCGTTGCTCTCCGCTCGAGAGCGCATACAGCGCCATGGCGGCGCCGGTGAACGTCAACAGCAGCAAGGCGCCGAAGAACATGCCGTGGACGACGGTGACCGCATCGCGGAGCGTAATTTCCATCGCGATTGTCCGTTGATTGCAGACGTAGGTTCGATGTGGTCGGCGTGGGCTTCGATGCAATCACCGACGAGCGTACTTTACCTTGCAAAGTTTATCGCCGTCCAATGTTTGGTTCAGTACGCCATGTCATCCGCTGGCTTCGTAAGCATGCACTGCCGCAATTTCAACGTTCTCGCCTCGCAACATTTCTGTCATGGGTGACGTGACTGTCGCGGCCTGCGTCGGGCTGTGCGATTGGGCCGACCCGGCGAGACCAATCGAACCGACGGTGACCGCGGCCTGTATTGGAACGACCCCAACGGGCACTAACTCAAGATCATCACCCGGCCCTACGGGGTGAGACCTGAGCGGCAGGGCGCTGGCTCACGATGATCGAGAAACTGGGCAGACAGCATCCACATCAGAAAGATGCTGGGCACGATAGGCCGTCTCTTTGCAGCCGCGACGATCATCGAAGCGCTCGTCCTGAATCACGGATTGGCGCTGCGGGTTAGGGGTCGCGTGCGATTCGTCCCCAGGTGATGTTGGTCCTGCGGCGCAGACCCATCGCTAACCGGGCAGCGAGCAGCTTCAACAGGAACTTGCCGGAGAAGCCGCTATGGTTCGGAACATCATCGGCCCATTCAACGCCGGCGCGCCGGTTTTTCGTCATGACGCGCATCTCAAGTGGCGGTGCGCCGCTAGCAACGCGGTTACGGTACATCGAAAGCCAGTGTCCTTTGGTGAAATCAAGGAACATTGCCGAATTGCAGCAGGTCGCGACGACCCGCCGAGTCCCTGACTCGGGCTTGAGCCGGTACTCTTGGAGGTGCTCCATCCCCATCACGCACTGCACGCGATCTTTTCGATAGACGATGACGCAACTGCCACCATCGGGATCGAGCACGGCAGGCGCGCAGGGCAGTTGTTCGAGCCGCCGTCCTGCTTCTTGGCAGCTGGCACAAAAGCAACTGGCAGTCAGAATCGGCGCGCCGACGGCCTCGAATTTCACCTGGCCACACTGGCATGTAGACCAGAGCTTTTCGTGCGTCTTCGGATTCATGGCAGGGTCCCTGAAATTGGCTTGGCGCGCTCCCGCGCACTATAAACGTCGCCGAATGAAACCGGGGTGAGGTCTTGACGGTTGCCGCGGGCGGCGGGACAGTCGCTGCCAGCTGCAATCGTGCAGAAAAAGCGATTTGAGGCACTATTTCGGTCACGATCTGCGCTTTTGGGCAAGCTTCGACAGACGAGCCATTGCCGCGGATGTTGATCGAGCCAACTGATCGCAATGGGTGATGCGGAGGAACTTCCGCGTCCCAGTCGCTGTCCGAGAGCAGTTGCGCAAGAGGAATCGATGTGGCGTCGCAACAGGTCGGCTACGCAGCGGGAGAATAAGGAGATGATGCCTCGATCAGCCACGCGCGGGCTTGCGTGAAATACTTCCCTCTCATCTGGGCTGCCATATGGCGTAAGCCGATCGAGGCTGTGCTCGTCTGGCTGGCCGTGATCGCCTCGTTCACTCTGTTCGGCCTGATGGTGGGTCTTCACTCAAGTTACGATCGAGTCATTGCGAGCGCCCGACTGGACCGAATTTACGTCAATGAGCGCTTTCCCAGCGAGAGCGCCACGGGTGCGCTGTTGCCCATCAGCGTGCGCGATGAGATCGCGCGAGTCGAGGGGGTTTCGGCTGTGGCGTCAGCCTATTATCTTTGGGGTTACTACCAAAATCCGAAGCAGCGCGCCCGAGTGCGTGCCTTTGATGAACAAATGCGCTGGGCGTGGCCGGAGTTACCGCTTACCGCAGCGCAGTGGAATCAACTGGCCGCTACGCCCGCGGGTCTGTTTTTGAGTCGCAGTCCGGCCGCACGACTGGGCGTCAAGACCGGGGACATGCTACCGATCATCTCCGCGGACACCCGTGCCGATGGGGCACCGGCGTGGCAGTTCCAGGTCATAGGGGTAGTCCCCGATATGCCGAGCCACGAACCTGTGATCGTGGGCAATTTTGCCTATGTCGACAATTCCAGGCCGCCATCCGACCGTGGGTACGCGCAGGAATTTCGGGTCGCTGTCAAGCCGGGGGCGGACGCTGAGGAGGTCGCCGCCCGGATAGACGCGGCACTAGCCAATTCCAGCACGCCGACGATTTCGATTCCCGACAAAGTTGCCGAAGTGGACGCCGTCAATCAAGGCATCTCCGTCGCATCCAAAACTTGGCCGATCGCGGGCGCCGGGATTTTCATGATCCTGCTGCTGACCGCAAACGGCATTGCTCAATCGGTGCGCGAGCGGACTCCGGAGTTCGCAGTTCTCGAGACATTGGGATATCGTCATTCTGTGCTGGCGGGCCTGGTCTTCGCAGAAGCGGCCATTCCCTGCGTGGCCGGTGCCTGCATCGGCACGGGCATCGCCACACTCACGTCCGACCTGCCCTTGAAGTACCTGCCGACCGCCCTGGCGTCGGTACCCGCACCCACGCTTTCACTGTCCGTCCTGTCGGTGTCACTCGCCTGTGCGCTGCTGCTGGCGCTCGCCAGCACCGCGATTCCGATGCGCAGACTGAGATGTCTTTCAGTCACGGATGCGTTGGCGGGACGGTAGCGTGCGACTGCTCACCCAATCAATAACACTAGCGCGTCTGGGCTTGTCCGGGCTGCCGCGACGCAAATGGTCGGCGCTGGTCTTGGTCATGAGCGTGGCATGCGTCATTGGCGTGCTGATTTCTTTGCTGTCGGTTACGGCTGGTATGTTACGAGCCTATCGATCCGGAGAAGATCCGCGTTTGGCGATGGTTTTGGCGCCGGGATCCAATTCTGAAATTGGCGGTGGCATCTCCGTGGATGATGTCGGGACAATTCTTGACGCACCCGGAATCGCAAAGGATGGCGATGGGCGTGCGCTCGCCGATGCAGAATTTGTCTTTTGGGTGCCCCCGTCGGGCCGCTACAGCGTCGGTGCACCAACGCTGCGCGGCATTGGCCGCGACGGTCTGCTGCTGCGTCAAAACTTCCGGGTGGTTGAAGGGCGGTTATTTCAAGCGGGAAAGCAAGAGGTCATTATCGGTGTTGCGGCCGCGCGCGCATTTGGCTTGCATGTGGGGGAGCGCATCAAGCTCCCTGGAGGATCATGGACGATCGTCGGTGCCTTCACGGATGATGGCAGTATGATGGAGGGGCAGTACCTCGGCGATGCAGTTACCCTGATGGCTGCCGGCCACATGTCGGGGTTCAGCAGTGTGCTGGCGAGGCTGGATTCGCCGGCGCAATTCCAGGGCTTTGCGCACTGGATTGGCGCCAATCCCACGCTCAAGGAAACAGCAGCGCGGCAGTCCGAATTCGCCTTGCGCTCGGGCCATCAGTATTCGGCATACTTTACCGCGCTCGCCTACTTCGTAGGAGTCGTGATGGCACTCGGCGCCGTATTCGGTACCACCAAGCTGATGTATGCGACGGTGAGTTCCCGAACGCGCGAAATCGCAACCCTTCGAGCGATCGGCTATCGCCCCATACCGGTGGCATTCTCTGTCCTGCTAGAGACATTGCTGCTCGCACTCGCCGGAGCGCTGCTCGGATCCGCCGCCGCATGGTTAGTGTTTAATGGCCGACACGTCATAGAGGCCCGCAACGTGTTTGATCTGTCAATTTCAGCTCGCCTCGTCGGTCTCGGCATTGCCTGGGCGCTGGTGCTCGCGCTGATTGGCGGTCTGCCGCCAGCGGTGCGCTCGGCACGGCTTTCTGTCACGGATGCGCTTCGAGCGCTATGAGCTAAGAGCCGGATTAAACATGCCGCATCAGCCAACAACATCAACCTAACGGAAGTGGTTCATATGAAACGCGTGCTCATGATTTGTATCGCGATAGCTGTTGCCTCTGCTGTCAGGTTCCGCCGTCGTCAGCGGCCAGATGGCGTCTAATAGACCCCAAGGGGTGTCGGCGCAGCAGTGGATTCCCGTCAGCGACCGGTTGGGTTTCGTTGTGCTGCCGGCTGCTCCCATTACTGCAGGATCCGCGGATCCCGATGTTCTGATGGTAAAACCTGCTGTCGAAGGTTACTTCATGGTGAAGGACAACAGTGGGTGGTCGCGCGTCGAAATTTCAGTACCGGTGTTTGGTCCCGGAGGTACCTGAGTTACAGGTGAGCGCTCGATCGGAGAGTCTCAATCGCTCAACCGGTGGATGGCACCCGAAATCCACGAACTTTCCTGCTCAGCTGCGGATACAACCAATCGCTAGCCACACGTGGCGCTGCTTTGTTCGCGAGCCTTGAGCGACGTTTACGGCTGGCGCATCCCGGTGATGGGCGAAGGGCGGCCGTTGCGAAACACACTACCCGACAGCGAACCGTCCGCTGCGAGCCTCACTTCGTAGTCCACGCGTGCGGGCTTGCCGTTGAACTCAAGGTCATAGCCCCATTTCGCTGTTGACCCCTTGAGCGTGCCGGTAAGCTTTGCGGCCGCCATACCGGGCAGGTCAGGCACACAGCTTCCCGAGAGCGCGTGGCCCTGTTGCACGAGCGTGCAGTGGATAACCGCGATCTTGCCGTTGAAGGTGTTGTCGAGCTTCCAGGTACCAGCGAAATCCGCCGCTAAGACGAGCGCGGGCGCGAGCGACGCGACCGCAAGGTACGCAAGCTTCATGTTTAGAACCCCTTTGGTTGTGCCGCCACAGGTTACCGGCCACTCACCCTGAAGCGCAAATCCACACCCTTGCGTCGGGGCGCGCAGCACGGCACAGCCTTGGATTGGGCCGCTGCGGCAGCTCGGGAGACGGACCATGGCGCCCGGAAGAGGCACGATGCCGTGAAACACCCTCCGGGTCGTGCGTTCCTCGCTTCCTGACATATATCCAAAGCCAAGTCGGATTGGCGCCCTTATACTTGCTCCAGACGACCAAATGATGCGAGGGGGACAGGTTCATGTCATACAAGATTGTCCGGTCGACCGTTTTCGCAGCGATGCTGGGGGGGCTCGCCGCACCAGCGCTGGCTCACCATAGTTTCGGGCAGTTCGATATGGCCGTGGCGAAGCACTGGTCCGGAACCCTCACCGAGATTCACCTGATCAATCCGCACTCTTATATGGAGATCGACGCGGTCGACGAGCACGGCAACAAGTCGCACCTTCGCTGCGAAATGCGTGCGGCCGGGCTGATGAGGCGTTCCGGCTGGTCCCCCGAGATGTTCAAGGTAGGCATGCACGTCGAGGTCGACGGGCACCCGCACCGAACGGATCCCAATGCCTGCTACACCGAGAATTTCAAGCTCGGCGATGCGCCCATGGTGAATCGCAACGATCAGTTCCAGACGAAGGCGCTCGATACCTCGAAACGCCCGTTGCGCCTCGCCGATGGCCAGCCGAACATCAGTGGCGACTGGGCCGTGGAGCAACTCGTGCTCACCGTCCCGCCGAGCGGCGGCAACGGCTCCATGATTCCGAAGAGCATGTCACCAGCGTTCGCGGCCGGCCAGATCACGTTGCAGCAGGTGCAGGCCACGCAGCCCCCGCGGCCGAAAGCCGTGTATACCGCCGAGGGCCAGAAAGAAGCCGCCGCTTTCAGAAACCGGGCGCCGAAGGACAATCCGTGGTACGCCTGCAAGCCCACGAGCATCATCCGGGATTGGACTGCGGACTGGCCGATCAACCGGTTCGAGCAAAAGACCACGGCGAGCGGCGAGAAGGTCATCGATATCCAGTACGGTCTGTACAACTTCGACCGCCGTATCCACATGGGCATGGCCAAGCACCCGGATCGTCTCACGCCGAGCTATGCCGGCCACTCGATCGGCCACTGGGAGGGCAATACGCTGGTGGTCGATACCGTGGGGTTTACGGCAGGGGTGCTGGCGCCGCCAACGCTTAACAGCGAGCAGTTGCATATCGTGGAGCGCTTCACGTTCGATCCGCAGAAGTCTTCGCTGCGCCGCGACTATTCGGTCACGGATCCGGTGTACCTGGCCGCTCCGTACGAGAGTTACGACATCATGTTTCTATCGGAAGTCCCGTTTCAGAAGCTGCCCTGCAAGGACATGACGCCGGAGTTCCAGCAGTAGCCACGTTTTGGCGAGTCGATATCCGGCGGCCAGTTCCGCCGGTTGTCGACTTCATGGTAGTTGGGCCAGCTCAGGATGCGTAAAGGCCCGGCTTCTTGCTCGTTTGCGTCGCCTCGACAAACGATGTACTGCCAGAAATTCCTGATCACGCAGAAACGCCGGACTCGCCAATGCCCATGAAGCTAGGCGTTCCGCCGAGTTTTCGCGAGAAAAAGCCGGCCATAGGGCCGCTCACACACCGAAGAGTGCGGCTGCCGGTGAACTCAAACTCATCGCACGACCATGAGGGGAACGCTGCCACTGATTGACCGGCGTTGATTGACGTCTGTGCGCACCATGACAAGGTCCGGCAATTCGAAGCTGACAAGGACCTTGCCCACTTGGCTAAAACGGGGTAACGCTGTGACCTGCGCGGAGCCGTCTGCGGCTATCCGGTAAAGCCCGTCCAAGCCGGCAGCGAGTAGATCATTTGACGCTGCGGTCAAGCCAAAGAACGCAACCGTGGAGAAGGGCTCATCGCCGTTCGTCGTACTGCCCGGGGGCTGCGTCCCATAAGCCTTGAAATAAATTCGCCGCACGGTATTTCCGCAGACCTCGTCGATTCTCCCGTGCGCTGAGAAGTGAACAAGCCCAATGGCGATCGCGATACACCCGGACTTCCACGGGTCTGCCACCATTGCATTCACTGGGTCGCATGCGGTATTCAGCGGCCCGCCGCAGAGTTGTCCAGATGCGTTGCTCTCGACAGTCGAGATCTCGCCAGTCTTGCGATCAATACGCCGCAAGCCTCCTCCCCATTCGCCGAGGTTGATGCCGACGAACACGGCTTCGGGCGTCACGAGCGTGGAGGTGACGCCGCCACTTCGGAGGCCGGGCGGAACGAGGGCGACCCTCGTGAGCGTTTTGTCCCTCACGTCCACTAAGTGTCCGGATGTTACGAGCGTGATGGTGTCACCAACGGCGCCCACTCCGATTAAGGTTTCTTGGCTCGTCGGGACTTTAGTCGCTGTGCCCCATGAAGCGTTGCGCCACCGGCGTATCGTCCAATCGCCGCCTCCACCACGTTTACCAGTAACGACCAATAGCTGGCCGCCCTGATTCACGGGATCGAGACCGGGCTCCGGAAGCGGCACATGGAGCTGCTGAGTACTTCCGTCGGCGATCATCGAGAGCGTCCCGGCATCGGTCAGCAGCCAGAGCCGTCCGTCGGCGAATACCGCGTTTGAGATGAAGGTTTCTTGGTCCGTTCGCGCAGGCTCGATACCTACGGTTAGTCTAGGGACGGATGCCAAGAGCATTACGGCAGTGATCGAAGCGATGTGCTTCACTCGCGGCTACTCTGATCTGATGTGTGGAACCCGGTAGGCACGTGAGTATGCGCCGAGACACCGTAGCGCAGATAGCGCGGTCGAGTGGCGCGAGCCCGTGGTCAGTCTTGGGGAGTGTCGGGCCGAGCCCCATTGCGGGATAGCAAGCCGGCGGCTGTTGGATTCAATCACCGTTACACGCAGCGTTGCGCACGCGTCGCCCGCCTCATGTTACCTAAGGACGCACGGGGAGCTCGTTAATATTGCTCGTGGCCGGCAGCATGAGGCCAATCCAGGTCCGATCATTCATGACCGTCGCGGGCCTTCCGTCCGCGCAAGGCTGCGCCCATGGCCGATCAAAGCCGCCGCAGTGAGTTCCAGGCGTTTACTTTGCCAATAGCGCATCGCTCGAGCAACTCCAGATGACGCTGCTAGCCTCGCTGCCGCCTGGATTGAGACAGTCGCGGCACGAAGGTTTTCCGGCAGTTGCGTACGACCTAAGCTTGCGCTAAGAGCGCTTGCTTAGTCTGCAGCGCGGCGCTTAGGCCGATGCGAGCGGAAATCGCTCAATGCGGGGGATATTCAATTAGATACACCGCGTGCCTCGCGCATCCCCACGGACACCCGTCTCGTAGGTGAGTTCTTACGGATATCAGGCGGCGGCGTGGTGCGCCTCCTACAGAATGGTTCTGTTAGGCTCCGCGAGTTCGTGGGGCAATGAATAGGGTTATGGGTTTCACGCCATCGGAAAAAGCACAAGATTATTTGCGCCAGGCGGAAGCCATTCGAGCGAGGGCGCAGGATATGCAGGACCCTGAAGCGCAAGCGCAACTGCTCTGGATTGCAACTTTGTACGATAAACTGGCGGCTCATCTCAATCGACTCACGCCTCCTGACAGCCCGAGCCCTGAAGATCCGACAGATTGAACCGACCCAGCGTAGGAGCGGAAGCGAATGGATCGGGGCTGCCGGCGATGGAGACAACCCCGGGAATGGCGAGAGAATCATCCCTGGATTTTCATATGGAAACCCCCAAGGATGCCCAAACCACCACAGGACAATCTTCTAAGCCCCCTCGACGAAATTGCCGCCTCCATAAAGAAGCTAAATCTGTATCTTGATCAAGGCGAAATCGATGGTAGGCCACTCACTGTGACCAACATTGAGGAAATAGCACGCCAGTTGCAGTTCCATGTGGAGCAACTCCTGATGACTGCCAAATCGCTAAGGGGTGAGAGTTCCCTTTGACGACCTGAAACCGCATTCCGGGTCAGGTTCACTGCGATTCTGCTTAGGCATCCCAAGCCGTTCCAAGGGCTAATTTTGCTCTGGGAACGGCAAATCCTGATTCATACCCGTCGCTCAGTACCTTCGCAATGCGGTTATATGGTTATCGAAGGGGACTTTGGCGTCTGAATTTCGGACCATCATCCGTCGCTTGAGCGTCCAGGGACGGAAAGCGCCGAACATGCTTCCCGAATTCCTGGTGGTGACCCGAAGCGGCTGACAACTGCTAACGGGCAGAGATATGCGGCCCTCCTGGCATTCATGATATTGGCGGCCGTTGTGCTATATTTGTGCTATGTATGGCGTAACGGAGAGCAACAATGGCAGCAACGACGACCATCCGATTGCCACCAAAATTGCGGTCCCGGCTCGGTAGCTTAGCCAAGCAAACCGGGCGTTCCGCCCATAGTTTGATCGTAGAAGCTGTCGAACGGCACACCAACCACGAAGAGCAGATGCGCAGTCTTGTCAAAGAGGCGCTCGCAGCAGACTCGGAAATCGACAAAACCGGCGAAGTTTATCGCGCGGAGGATGTTCATGCCTGGATGAAGCGGCTAGCGACTGAAGAGGCAGCGCCACGACCAAAGCCATGGCGCAGGTAGTCTATTCGGCGCGTTCGTTGGTCCATACTGAACGCGCCTTTCAGCTCTTACGCGAGAAGAACCCTGCCGCAGCGAAGGATGCGGTCATAGCCATCCAATCGGCAGTTGAGAACCTTGCAGCGCATCCCTTGGTTGGCCGGCGTATCGAAGGAGAGGTGCGCGAGCTGGTGATTTCATACGGGCAAACTGGTTACATCGCACTATACGGGTTTGTAGTGCCGCAAAATGAAGTGCGCATTCTGGCCATTCGTCACCAGCGAGAGCTGGGCTTTCAGCCTTAGCCGCATTTGACCCGAAGCCGCATGGTTTTCGAGCCAACACTCGAGTCCGCGCGCTACGACCTGGACGGTATCGGGCAGAAGGAGATTGCATTCGGCACGACCCCTAGGGAAGTATGTCACGCAGTAGCGGCTCTTTGATCATTTGCGCCCCCTAGGCGAATGACAAGCACTCTTAGTCCGCAAGATCCTGCAGAAGCAATAGTGCGAGAAGCACGATGCGCGCGTGCTGAGCTGGGGCGCGCAGCAGAGAGCGTTTAGGATCGCACCCTGCTATTGTTCAAGCCAGAAGCCGCACAGATGAGCGGCCAGGGGGTTCAGATGCGCAACTCACTCATCCTCATCGGCGCTTTCGGCCTTTCCGCATTCATATCTGAGGCAATCGCAGCAACAACGTGCGATCAACTTGGCAGCGTGCCCCTCGAGCATGCCGTCGTCACGGACGCTCGGCTGGTGCCCGAGGGTCCGAGTCAGGCGCCCGTCACAGCGGGCGCTCCGCAGCCGCCATCGCTCCCCGCGCACTGCCGCGTGCAGTTGGACCTCAAGCCCACTTCGGATTCGCTGATCAAGATGGAGATGTGGCTGCCTCCCGCGGACAAATGGAATGGCAAGTTTCTCGGCGCGGGGAATGGCGGTTTTGCAGGATCCATTCAGGGCGTGCGCTCGGAGATGCCACAGGCTCTGAGCCGCGGATACGCAACCGCGGGCACGGACACGGGTCACCAGGAGACCGGGGGCAAGTGGGGCATCGGTCACCCGGAAAAAATGGTCGACTTCGCCTATCGGTCGACGCATGAGATGACGCTGAAAGCCAAGCAGCTCGCCAAAGCGTTTTACGACAAGGATCCTCAGCATTCCTACTTTTCAAGCTGCTCGACCGGCGGGCGCATGGCAGTCATGGAGGCGCAGCGCTATCCCGAAGACTATGACGGTATCGTCGCGGGCGCCCTCGCCAACCGCCACATCCGCATGTGGGCCGCGGGAATCGCTTCGAGCATCGAGCTGATCAAGCATCCCGAGGAAGCGCTGTCCAAGGAGCAAGTTGCGCTCGTCAACGATCTGGTGACGAAGGCCTGTGACGTCCGCCACGAAGGGTTCTTGAACGATCCGCGTGAATGCAAAGTCACTTTCGCAGCGCTGCGCTGTACAGCGGGGCAATCGGGCGGCGTCTGCCTGACCGAGCCGCAGCTCAAGACCGTCACCACGTTCTACACCGGCGTAAAGAACTCGAAAGGCGAGCTGATCTTTTCGGGGGCGCCACTCAGCCGACCCATGGTTCCCTCGTCTACCAATCCAAACGGGCCGGATGGTCTTTTCGATCTCGTGCGCATCGCACGCGACGATGAAGGGCTGGACTGGAAGACGTTTGACGTTCGATCGCGACGTGCCGCTGCTCGATCAGAAACTGGGATTTGTCGATGCTGTGAACCCGGATCTTTCAAAGTTCAAGGCTCGCGGCGGCAAGCTGCTGATGTACCACGGCTGGGCCGATCCGGCCATCTCGCCTCAGAACACGATCCGCTACTACGAGTCCGTACTCAAGACGATGGGGTCGCAGCAGGGTGACTGGGTGCGGCTATTCATGGTGCCGGGCATGGGCCATTGCCGGGGCGGTCCGGGCCTCAATGGCTTCGATTCGACGCTCGCCATCGAGCAGTGGGTCGAGCAGGGCACCGCACCGAAGCAGCTCGAAGGCCATGGTGCGAACGGATTGACCCGACCACTGTGTCCGTATCCTCAGTTGGCGCAATACTCTGGGTCGGGTGACGTAAAGGACGGGCAGAACTGGTCCTGCAAGGGGGGCGAAACGCCGCAAGTAAAGCGGTAGCGCCGACCGTAGCGCTGTATTGGCCGAACAGGCAGGCAATGGCTCATTTTTCAGGCAGGAAAGTGGATCGGAGAGTGTCAGTCCCTCCCACGACAAAACCAGGTCCGCCTTGTAGGTCAGCAGCTTAGAAACGGTGGCTTCGGGCTCCGGCGCACGCTACCTGGAGAGGCTACGCGCCACAGGGCAACGCCTCGGGGGACATCAAGCCTGTGGCGCTCAGCTCACTTACCGGCTGGCATTCCGTCTTCTTTGGTGCGCATCGCGTCTGAAGGGTCAACCGCAGCAACGTACAGAGCAGAAAAGCCTACATAAATAGGCGTCTGTGCCGATTTTCCCCGAGGAAAACTCGATCGCAGGGTCTCGGTCGCTCCCTGATGGATTGGACCGACACTTCAAAAATGGCATTTCTGATCATGTTCTTAGGACACGGCGGAAACGCTTGTCTCCTCTATGTCTCCTCCAAGAACGGATTCTCGACCGTGACGCCGCCGAATTTTCGGCCGTGCTGCAGGTCCTCTGTGAGGAGTACGCGGCAACCGGCGTCGGCAGCCGCAGCGACCACGAGGGCGTCGTAGAACGACAGCGTATTGGCGCGAGCGAGTTTCAGAGCGTGACTATGGATGGCGGTCGTGAGCGGGCGGGCAGGGCCCATGAGTTCGGCGATAACAGCCAATGCGGCCTCGAGCTGCGGCCATTCCCAGCCCAGCTTGCGCCGAGCGATGCTGGTAAATTCATTGAGCACCTGAACGCCAATGACGCCCCCTTCGGCGACCAGCGCTTCGGCCTTGGCGCTCCGCCGGTCGCCCGCCGCGAAGGCGTAGATTAGGATATTGGTATCGAACAATCGATCACCGGGCATTGGCATCGTCCCGATCGAACCGGAATCCCTTGGGAAGCGGTTTCTTCAACGCGCGCAAGTGCTCTATTGCCCGCTCCCGGCTGCGATCACGTCCGATCTCAAAGCGCCGTGAGCCTGTTGCGACGATTTCGATCTCGTCGCCGCTCTTGAGCTTCAGTGCTTTCACCACCGCATCCGGAAGCCGCACGGCCAGACTGTTGCCCCATTTGGCTACACGCACAACTTTCTCTAAAGATATACCTATTATATGTATATCATAAGCACCTGGGCACAGGCGGGCAAGACCCTGCCCTAGGGTAGGCATGCCAAGCTGTAGCTTGATCGATAGACGCGTCCGCAGGCGAATTCGCGAGAAGTCCGCTCTTGACGAGTCAGCGAGACTTTCATTAATGTAGAATTATGAAATCAATGGACGTCGTCAGGGCATTAAGTGCATTGGCTCAGGAATCGCGGCTCGCGGTATTCCGGCTCTTGGTGAAACGGGGACCAGAGGGCTTCACACCCAGCGTAATTGCCGAAAAGCTGGATATTGCTGCGCCAACCCTGTCGTTCCACTTGAAAGAACTCCAACACGCCGGGCTCGTAGCTGTCCGTCGCGAAGGCCGATTCTTGTTCTACAGCACCCGATTCGATCGAATGAGAGGTCTCGTCGCCTTCCTTACGGATGAGTGCTGTAGTCAGGCGGACGAGTCCTGCGATGCGAGCTGCAATCCGGTTGCAGTGCAAGAGAAGCGTCGCAGCGCGTAGCACAATTATGCCGACTCCATTAATCGCTCATGCCCGGCAGTCCGATCTTATCGGCATCCGTTGGTTGCTCGATGTCGAAGAACTACCGAGCGCTGATATTACGGATGACGCCCTGAAGCACTTTCTGGTGTACCGAGATAGGTCAGGTGTGGCGGGCGTAGTCGGTCTAGAGACGTACGGTGATTGCGCGTTGCTTCGGTCGCTGGTTGTCACCAGCGAGCACATGGGTCGCGGTCTTGGCAGGCACCTGATGACCGCCGCCGAAGAACTTGCGGCGGAACTCGCGGTGCGATCGATCTACCTTCTCACGACGACTGCGCAGGCGTTTTTTGAACACATGGGATTTCGCTGTATTGGCAGGGAAGAGGCGCCACCGGCTATTCAAACCACGCGGGAATTCGCCTCGCTGTGCCCCGCCACGGCGGCCTTGATGGTCAAGCCATGATTGATCGGCCCTTCAACGTATTGTTTTTGTGCACGGGCAATTCTGCGCGCAGTATTTTGGCCGAGGCGATTCTCAACGATCGGGGTAAAGGCCGCTTCCAAGCCTTCAGCGCCGGCAGCCATCCCAAAGGAGCCGTTCATCCCCTCGCATTGGCCTTGCTCGAACGCGCAGCTCTTCCCACCGCGGGGCTGCGAAGCAAGGCCTGGGATGAATTTGCGCAGCCCGGAGCGCCGCCCTTGGACTTTGTTTTCACCGTCTGCGACAACGCCGCGGGCGAAGTGTGTCCGATTTGGCCGGGGCAACCGATGACCGCCCATTGGGGCCAGCCCGATCCGGCTGCCGTCGAGGGCACGGACGTAGACAAGGTGAACGCGTTTCGGGAGGCCTTCCGCATACTAGGGCGACGAATCGATCTGTTTATGTCCCTACCGTTGGCGACGCTCGACCGGCTTGCCCTGGGCAACAAGGTGCGCGAGATCGGCAAAGGTCCATGAGTGCCTATGCCCAACCAATGTCCCGACGACTTGCAGGGGAAGCTCTCGGTTCGATATTGCTGACCGCGACCGTTGTGGGGTCCGGCATCATGGCGCAACGCCTTAGCGGCGGCAACCTTGGCGTCGCGCTCCTGGCCAATACCGGGGCGACCGTTGCCGTGCTCGCAGCCCTGATCGCCCTTTTGGGTCCGGTGAGTGGAGCGCACTTCAATCCCGCAGTGTCGGTGGTGGAGGCTCTTCGGGGCCGCCTGCGCTGGCAAGATGCCGGAGCCTACGTGATCACCCAAGTGATCGGCTGCTGCGCCGGGGCACTGCTTGCACACGCCATGTTTGAGCTGCCCGTCTGGCAACTTTCCACTCACATTCGAAGCGGAGCGGCCCAGTGGCTTGCGGAGGGCGTGGCAACCTTCGGTCTCCTGCTGGTCGTCCTGGGCCACCGACGGCCCCAGGACGCTCCGTGGATGGTCGCTGCCTGGATCGGTGCCGCATATTGGTTTACCGCGTCCACATCGTTTGCCAATCCGGCGATTACTATCGCGCGTTCACTAAGCGATACGTTCTCCGGAATTCGACCCCAGGACGCGCCGGCTTTTATTGTCGCGCAATTCGTTGGGGCGATCGCCGCCCTGGCGTTTTCAGGCGTGCTGTTCCCCGGCAAGAGAACTATCGGCCTACCTTCAGAAACCAGCCGCACGCCCAAGCCAGGTCCGGGACCGAAAGCCGAGGTTTTGAATGGCTGAGCCACCTCGGTCGGTTACGATTTATCACAATCCGGCATGCGGCACCTCTCGCAACACGCTTGCGTTGATACGCAACGCCGGCATCGAGCCAACGATCGTCGAATACCTGAAAAGAGCCACCTGATCGTGCGACGCTCGAATCCTTGATCGCGCGTATGGGGATTCGAGCCCGCAACCTGCTTCGGGAGAAGGGAACGCCTTATGGGCAGCTCAAGTTGGGCGACCCGACTTGGACGGATGCGCAGCTCATTGAGCAGATGTTGAAGTTTCCTATTTTGATCAACCGTCCAATCGTGGTCACGCCTTGGGGCGTGAGACTCTGCCGCCCATCAGAGACAGTCCTCGACATTCTTCCGTTGCCTCAAAAGGGACCGTTTGCCAAGGAGGACGGAGAGCCCCTCATTGATTCTGAAGGTCGACGTGTCGCAAATTCTGGCTGATCTGCCCAATGTTGCCTCAGAGCTCTTTGACCGGCCGCGCAATGCGGGATTTGACCACGCAGCAACATCTACGCATGCACCGCGTTTCTTGCTCCTTTATGGCTCCCTGAGAGAGCGTTCGTATAGCAAGCTCCTGACGCTCGAGGCGCAGCGACTGCTTGTCGCGATGGGAGCCGAGACGAGAGTTTTCGATCCTCTTGGGTTACCGCTTCCCGATAGCGCCCCCGCCACTCATCCGAAGGTTAAGGAATTACATGAATCGGCCGAATGGTCCGACGGCATGGTTTGGTGCTCGCCGGAGCGCCACGGCGCAATGACCGGGATCATGAAGGCGCAGATCGATTGGATCCCGCTGGCCATCGGGTCGGTGCGGCCAACGCAGGGCAAGACACTGGCCGTCATGGAGGTCTGCGGCGGCTCACAGTCTTTCAATGCGGTGAATCAACTGCGCATACTCGGCCGCTGGATGCGGATGATCACGATCCCTAATCAGTCCTCCGTCGCAAAAGCCTTCTGTGAATTCGATGAGGCGGGTCGCATGAAGCCGTCGCCGTACTACGAACGTGTCGTCGATGTAATGGAAGAACTGGTTAAATTCACACTCTTGACCCGCGATGTTGCGCCCTACTTGGTGGATCGATATAGCGAGCGGCGAGAAAGCGCCGAGCAGCTCGCGAAGCGGATCAATATTCGGTCGATTTGACCGTCTGTTCCAGGCCGCAGCGCATGGCGCTCAAGGAACTCAAGATGGCTTTGCTTGCTGCGCTGCCACGCCGAGATGGTCTCAAAGGTCTCGTTGTACCAACGTATGAGCGTTGGCAGCCTTATAGGCTCGAGCTTCTTGCGCCCCGGTACCGCGTGATTTTCCAGCTCTACCTCTCGGTGTTTGGCCCAAGACGGCGCGCCGCAGAACGAAGCGTAAGGTCTTGGCTTACCGATGGACGAGGCGTTTCTGCCGATTTTTCGCGGGAAAACTCGATCGCAGGGTGTCAGTCGCTCCCATGATGGATTGGATCGACCAAGCCAATGCGACTAATGAAACCATAAACTTGGGAGCGCCGAATCCGGCTGGTCTCCTTTATGTCTCCTCAAGTATCAATCTATCGGTCTCGAACTTGCTTGGAGAGCGCGTTACGCTGTAACGCGTTACACTGGAGGTTGTTATGGCATTGCCTGCCGCACGAATGAAGGCCATGCGTGAGCGTCGCAGTGCCCGCGGCCTGCGCGAGCTGCGCCTAGTCGTTCCCGATGCGCGCTCTAAGTCAGTCCGCAGACGTGTCGCGAAGCAAGTGGCGGGCCTGGAGCGGTCGCGGGAGCTGGACGCCCTCAGTTGGATTGAGGCGGTCTCGGTATTTGACGGACAATGAACCGCGGGGATGTCGTAACGGTTGCGGCAACTGGAGATTACGGCAAGCCAAGACCAGCGGTGATCGTGCAGACGGATGCGCTGCCTGCCACCCATGCTTCGGTAGTGGTGTGTCAGATGACGTCGGAACGCAGCGACGCCGCTGATTTTCGGGTGACGATCGAACCAACTGCCAGCAACGGGTTGCGTGTGAGATCGCAAGTGATGGCTGACAAGCCGGTCACGATTCGGCGCGAACGCATCGGGCGCCGGGTCGGCCAGCTTGACGAGAAAGATATCGTCCGGCTCAACATCGCCATAGCGTTTGTTATGGGCTTGGCAGACTAACCCAAGGCGGCCTCTCGATGGGCATGTACGACGAAATCCACTGTGATGCACCCTTGCCCGACGGTTACAAAGGCACCACGGGAGGCTTCCAGACGAAGTCATTTCCGGACCCGGGAATGCGACGCTTTAAGATTACCGGCGCCGGCAGATTGATTGATGCTCTTGGGAATGATCTCGAGCGATCGCCCAGGCCTCGGGGGTGTACTTGAACCGCCGGTGATTGCCTTCCTTGTGCCGCGGATGCTTCGCATCCCGCACGACCCCGGTCCGACCGATTTCGTCGTTGTCGATCCATTCAAGACGCGTGATCTCCGCCTGTCGCCGCGCCGAGGCGATGGCGAAGTCCATGATCGCCAGCTTGATGCCGCTGCGGATACTGAAATCCGCATTCGGGGACCTTGATCAGGGTAGGGCCGTGCTACATCGATGATCAAATCTTCCCACGTATTGGCGTATTTGCATTCCTGTATATACGAGGCTCTGCGCGGAGTCGGCGCGAATCGCCGGCCGGAATCACAGTACTCCTTTTGTGCTCGGACACCCCGGATCTGGGCTGTACTAAGCGGATCTGAGTGTCGTAACTATTCGGTCTGGTAGGAACGAATGGTCCGAGTTCGATTCCGTCTGTTCAAGCGCTACGTCTCGGTGCTTTGCCCAGCTGGCTGCCGCGGTGCGCAGCGCGAAGGTTTTGTATTCGCGGTAAACGATTGCCTTGCCGCTTCGAACGCGAACAATAGCGGTATAGCGCGTCGATCCGTCGGACTGCTTTCTCGCTCTTATGGTCGCCATGCTGAGTTCCTGGAGGAGGCAAGGTATTCTTGACTCCTATATGACTCCTCCGCAACCCAAGAACGCCCCAGAATGCCCATAAATCCCGCAGAAACTCGCAGAACAGAAAAGCCTATAGAAATAGGCATTTCTACCGATTTTTCCCGAGAAAAACTTGATCGCCGGATTTCAGTCGCTCCCATGATGGATTGGACGGACGAATTCAATCTGACCAATAAAATCATAAACTTGGGAGAGGCGAAAATGTCTTGTCGCCTATATGTCGCCTCGCCTTCCACAAGCCGCGATTCGGTCCGAGCCTCGTTTGCCCGCGGGGCCGGTGACGAGTAGGCTTTGCAGATCATGAGCACGACCGCCATTGATCAGATGTCCTGGGAAGAAAAGCTCCGCGCTTTGGAGGAGTTGTGGGACGCCATTACGCGCGAGGGTGACCGCTACGAGTCACCCGCCTGGCATGAGCACGAGCTGAAAGAAACTCAACAACGCTTCGATGCGGGCGCAGAGGAGTCAATGGACTGGGCGACGGCAAAGCGCGATCTCCGCAGATAGATCGATGCAGCTGCGGATCCTGAAATCCGCATTCGAGGACCTTGATCGGGGCAGGGCCTTCTACGCGCAACACGGCGATGAGGTCGGCGACTACTTCCTTGACTCGCTTTTCGTGGATATCGATTCGCTCGCTTCGCACGCCGGTATCCATGCACAAGTCTGGGGATTTCATCGGATGCTGGCCCGATAGTTTCCCTATGCGATTTATTACAAGGTCAACGCCGACGTTTGCACGGTGTGGCGTGTCTTGGACTGTCGTAGCCGCCCCTCGCGAGTGCGACGGGCTTTGAGAACGTAGCGCACCGGGTGGCATAGCACCGAGAATTCTGGCTGTTGCCCCCGTGGAACTGGTCCGGTAACTCGATAGTCTTCACATGTCCATTTTCAGAACGAGCCAGATCGAGGCGGCTACAACGATTACCGCGAAAGCTACGACTCTCCACAACGGAATAGGTTTTTCTACATCCGCTCCGAGAGCAATGAGTACCCGGTTCGCGGCGACGTAATCCTTGTCGCGCTCGATATAGAGGCAAATCTGACTTTCCCTTTCCACTGCGCAGACGAACGATCGCTGTATAGCGGGTGGAACCGTTCGATTGTTTGCGGACCTTGATGTAGGGCATGGCGACCTTGGAGGCGACATGACATTCTTGTCGCCTTTACGTCGCCTCTGCAACCCGTAAACTCCCCGGAATGCCCATAAATCCCGCAGAAACGCCTGAGTCGCAAATGCCTACACAACCAGGCGTTTCTGCCGATTTTTCCCGAGAAAAGCTCAATCGAAGGGTGTCAGTCGCTCCCATGATGGATTGGACCGACCGGCACTGCCGATACTTCCTGCGTGGCTTCTCGCCCGATGTTCTGCTCTACACCGAGATGATCACGGCGGCCGCCATTCTGCGCGGCAATCGCGAGCGGTTGCTGGCTTACGATGCCGCGGAACACCCGCTCGCGCTGCAGCTGGGCGGCAGTGAGCCGCAGGATCTGGCGACCGCTGCGCGCATCGGCGCCGAATTTGGCTACGACGAAATCAACCTGAACTGCGGCTGTCCCAGTGATCGCGTACACAGCGGCGCCTTCGGTGCCTGCTTGATGTTGGAACCGCAACGCGTGGCAGATTGTGTGGCGGCGATGAAGGCGGTGGTGCGCGTTCCGGTGACGGTCAAAATGCGCATTGGTGTGGTCGCCGGACATACTGCCGAAGCACGCAGCGCCATCGCGCAGTACACGGCGGGCGATGCTGAGGCATTGCGGGAGTTTGTCGCCGCGGTGCAGGCGGCCGGGGCCGCGGCGGTCATTGTGCACGCCCGCAAGGCGGTGCTGGGAGGCCTGTCGCCGAAGCAAAACCGCGAGGTGCCGCCGCTGCGGTACGAGGTGGTGCGGGCGGTGAAAGCCGAGTTTCCGGGTCTATCGGTGACGCTAAACGGCGGGCTGCGGCAAGCGGACGACGTGCATCGAGGCGCTGTCGTGGTGCGATGGGGTGATGCTGGGCCGCGAGGCCTATCATCGACCCTGGTTGCTGGTGGCAGCTGCACGCGGCCCTCGGCACGGATAAGGCCTACCGTGCGCCGGAGCCCCGGGCGCTTTTGGCGCGGATGGCGGACTACGCGGCCCGCGAGCTCGCACGCGGTGAGCGTTTGCCGAGCATCACCCGCCACATGCTGGGGCTGTACGCGGGCGAGCCCGGCGCCCGGGAATACCGGCGGGTGCTGAGTGTTGGGGCACGCGACCCACAGGCCGGCGCCGACCTGCTGCGCGCGGGTAGCGGCAAAGTAGCGGTAAGACCTCAGTTGCGTATAATCCCGGCCATCGGTGCGGCGGCATTATGACAAGCTGGGCACGGCTCCACGTCTAATCGGTGCATGGGAAAAGATATCGAGCTGGCCATTCTGTTCGCTGATGTCGTGGGTTCTACACGGCTCTATGAGCTGATGGGCGACCTGCGGGCCCGGGACATGGTGGCGATCTGCATCGATGTCATGCGAACCGCGACGGAACAGCACCAGGGCACCGTCATCAAGACCATGGGCGATGAGGTCATGGCGACCTTCACCGGCGCCGACCAGGCGCTGAACGCCGCCTCGCAGATGCAGCAGCAGATTTCCCGCCATTCGCAGCTGAAGGTCGATGGCCAGCCGGTGGCCCTGCGAATCGGCTGTCACTTCGGGCCGGTGGTGCTGGAGAACCGGGACGTGTTCGGCGTCGACCGTCCACACGGCCAATCGCATGACGAGCCAGGCCAAGGCCATGCAGATCATGACGACCGCCGCGGTGGTCGAGCGCCTGGGTCCGCAGTGGCGCGCGGCGGTTCGGCAGG
>CAVPUC010000003.1:0-187905 GCA_963708865.1 uncultured Gammaproteobacteria bacterium | reverse complement strand
CTGTCCAAGATGGCAATGTTCAGACCCAGAAGGCATGTGCCTCAGTCTCGCGATTGCTGAGCAGAAATCGGCACAGTCCCACGGTTGATGAGATGAAAGGCCCAACCGTGGCTACATCGCCAGAACCAAAGCAGCTTGCCGAAGTATTTCCAGTCGAGTCTCCAGGATCATAGGAATCTGTTCCTGAAGGCTTGACCGAAAATCCATTGTCCAAGATGTCAGAATTTTCTTTAAGGCGTCGGCCGCCAAACCGTCGCTCGGGTCGTCGAATCTTTGTAACAGCTGAAGCAACTCTACTGAATTCGCCGGACTCCCCGCGTGCTCGCTGGGTCTGTACCAGAGCTTCAATGCATTAGGAAAGCGCCTAATGCCAATTGCGGCACGCCAGCCTGACCTGGATGCCCAAACATCGCTCCAGCCTGCTATGAGGACGCTGTGAGCGCGCCATTGGGCCCAGCATCAGGGACTGGCGCGGCGTACGCAGTCTCGCGTGTCTTTTAATCAACGTTCGCGCCTCCGTTCCCGCCACAATCCTACGCAGTGATCGGAGCCAGCTATGCGCCGCCCTCAAGGGTCGTTGCCCCAATTAGACGACGACTGTCGACTCGCCTTCGCCGAACGATTCACGTTTAACAATCAGCATTTCGCCGCAGTGCGCGCGAGACGATAGCGACGGGAGGTATGAATCCGGCGTTGGGTCGCACGCCCCGCATGCGACAATTCGTGGGTGTTCCCGCCCATTGTGCACTCAGGACTCGAATTGGCCGCCTTCACATTGGGCGGCTTGGTGTATTGGCGTTCGGCAAATGCGGCAACTCAACCTGTTGAACGCTGGATGCGCTGGGCACTCCTTGCTGGTGCGGCCCTCGGTGCAGCATTCGCCTCAAGGGTGCTTTACATGCTGCAGTACTGGGGAGCCCTTCAAGGCGAGCCACTGGCCTTGTGGCTTGGTGGCAAGACCATCGTGGGCGGCTTAATCGGCGGCGTACTCGGCGTCGAATCGGCGAAACTCATAACGAATTGGAGCCAATCAACAGGCGATGGTTTCGTCTTACCCCTGATTGTCGCCATTGTGGTCGGCAGAATTGGCTGCCAGCTTGCGGGCGTGTCCGATCTGACGTACGGCAATGTAACGACGCTGCCTTGGGGCTGGGACTATGGCGACCATGTTTTGCGACACCCTACCGCCCTGTATGAAATCCTCGGTGTCGGTGTACTCGCTGGGATTGTATACGGCCGAGATTTTACGCATCGACGCGGCGATCGGTTTCGAGCGTTCATTTTCGGATATTTCCTATTACGCTTCGGTCTCGAGTTTCTTAAACCACCGTACGGTCCTGCGGCCGTGGCCACGTTAATGCCACAACGCTGGGGGCCGTTCTCCGCCATCCAATGGGCATGTCTGGCCGGGCTTGCCTACTATGCCCAAGATGTCTACCGTTGGATCACGCAAGGAATACAACGTGCCTAAGGTTCGCCCTTATCTTTTTTACGACACGGCTGTATCGCTGTGCACCGAATGCCTGCGGCGCATAGAAGCAAAGCTCGTCATCCAAGACGAAAAGGTTTGGATGTACAAATGGTGCCCCGCCCACGGCCAATCAAAGGTACTGATCGCCACAGATGCGGCGTATTGGCGCAGTGGACGCGAGACCTACATCAAGCCCCCTGAAATGCCGCTGCGCTTCAACACTCCCATGGAATATGGATGTCCCTACGATTGTGGACTCTGCCCCGATCACATGCAGCATTCGTGTTTGTCGATAATCGAAATTACTGACCACTGCAACCTGCGCTGCCCGGTGTGTTACGCGGACAGCGGGCCCCACCGGCCAGGCTTCCGTAGTCTTGCCGAGGTGGAGCGGATGCTCGATGCGGTCGTTGCCAATGAGGGGGAACCGGATGTGGTGCAGATATCCGGCGGTGAGCCGACCCTACACCCGGACCTGTTTGCGATCTTGGACGCGGCGCGACGTCGCCCCATCAAGCATCTCATGCTGAACACGAATGGCATCCGGATTGCAAATGAACCCGGTTTCGCTGAACGTCTGAGGGCTTACGCGCCCGGATTCGAGGTATATCTGCAGTGGGACTCACTGCGGCCGGCTGTACTAAAAGCATTGCGCGGCGTGGATTTGGTCTCGGTGCGCGAACGCGCGATGGAGAACCTGAATCGCGTGGGGCTATCCACAACCCTCGTCATGACAGTTGCACGCGGTGTAAACGAGCTGGACATCGGCACGGTAATTGAATACGCAACGTGTCAACCCTGTGTGCGAGGCGTGACCCTGCAGCCGGTGCAACACGCCGGCCGGATCGAAGACTACGATCCGTGCACGCAGCGTTTAACTCTCACTGAAGTGCGACGGATGATACTTGAGCAGACGGATCTCTTTGAGGCGGCTGACATCATCCCCGTGCCATGCAATCCGGACGCACTAGCGATGGCCTACGCCATCAAAGACGGGGCAGCGGTGCGTCCCCTCACCCACCTCATGCCGCCGGAGATATTGCTCGCAGGCGAACGCAACACCATTGTGTTTGAACGCGATCCGGCGCTGAAGGCACAGGTATTCAAGCTATTCGCTACGAATCATGGACCGGAGGGTCAGGCGCGCGAGCTGCGAGAGCTGCTTTGTTGCCTGCCACAGATCCAGGGCGGCGCACTCTCCTACGACAACGTATTCCGGGTGCTAATCATGCAGTTCATCGACGCCTGGAATTTCGACGTGCGCGCCATGAAGAAATCCTGTGTACACATTGCTCAGCCGGACGGCAGATTGATTCCATTCGAGGCCTTTAACCTACTGTACCGTGATTCCCGCGCTGAGCGGCTCGCTGAATTGCGCCGCGAAGTGCTGGCGCCATTCGAAGCAGCGACCACATGAAACCCTGGGTCGCCGCGATCATCCGGGGACTGCTCATCACAATCGTTGGCTTTGTGGGCTTGATCGGCCTGTTGATGAGCGCCTGCGGACTCCTACTAGGAAATGGCTCACAGGGAAGGATTACCAGCTTTGTCGTGGTCGGATTTTTGGGTGCGGCGATGTGCATTGGATTCGTCGTCTGGGTGAGCTTTGCTAGTCATCGCGGCTTGAAGATCGCTTTAAGTATATTTCTGGGATGCTTGCTCGTGCTCTGGCTGATAATACAAAGGCAAGTCCACTAGGTTCACTCACGGAAGCAGTGGCGCGCTACTTATACCTTGGCGGTATGGGTGGCTGCGAGCCCTCCCCGCTTGGGCGGATTCGCGCCTTGAAAGATTCATTCTCTTTCGTGGATCCAGGTACATCTGGCACCCTGCTTGATACCAAATACCCGGTAGAACGCCGGTTGGCTCGTATAATTCATACTGACTGTATGACTGTAAATTTTGATCCTGACACTCCCACGAGTTGCATCTCGCATTGTCCAAAGCGACTCTCAACGTGGTACTCGAGTTCGGTGTCGAATGGGAATGACAGGAACGTCTTGTCGCAGCGGAGCTTGATTTCTGCAAGATGTCCTTCTTTGACCTCAATGCGGAATCGTGGCTTGAAGAGATCGAGGAACCAAGCCGCCCCCATCGGGTCGCTAGAAGGAGGGTAAGGCGGCAATTCCCCTGGGATGGGATAAGGCGTCGGGTCCGTCCGAATCGCCTTTATTTTTTCGATAATGGGCTAGAGCTTGGCTAAGCCCTGCTTATCACTACTGACTTTCTGCAGTTGTTCCCACGTGGTCAGTGCCTCCTGGAATTGGTTGGTTCTGATATCAAGTATCAACAAATTGCGCTGCGCGCCTTCAAATTCGGACTGCGGCAGATATCTCGCTCCGGCTTCATTGGCAATCGCCCGCTTGAGGGCTGTTATTTGCTGATATTGGGTTCCATATTTAAGCGCGTAAGCGTACTGCGCGAGTCCCAACCAAGCGTCCTCATAAAGATTTGCTGCATCAAGGTTCTTGAGAGCCGCTTCCGCGTCTGGCTGGCTTTCTCCTGAAATCGATCGAACGAATTTCCTGTAGGCACTCACAAAGCTACTGCTTGCAGCCCAAGTATCCTGACTAACAAAAATATATTGAGCTCGTATGCCGACTCGATTGGTGTCCATCGCTGATGGCGGGTTCAAGGGTTGAAGATTCCATCGCGCTAACAGCCGCCCTGTCGAGTGCCGCGTCGCCAGTCGATCGCTTGATTGCTGTTTCGTAGGGCTTGCCATTTCGGTCAACCATCGTATTGACGATTGCCCAGCCCTCGTGCCGCATCATGTACCGGTTACTTGGATAGTCCGGATGCTTAGGTGTTTCTTCTGCACAGGACGATACGTCGTGGTGGGCACCGAATTTTCCTGCGGGGCCGGCTCTGATGAGCCTGCGGCGCAACTCGCGCGTGGCTGTAGACCAGCCGCCACTATTATTGGGAACACGCTCCAACAAAGCAGTGGTACTTTTCGATCTGAGGCCAGCATGCTCACCCCCCGTGGATCTGCGATGATCTCTTCGATTCGAACGCCAGTTCTTAAACTCGAAAGCTTTACTGAAATTATAATGATCCTGCCGGATGCGGATCCGTCTAGGTGTCCTAACCGGCCAACAGCTGCGATTAGGGTGTGGCCGCATCCGCGCTCGGCACCGAATTGGACGTAAGCGATCCGAGATATGCAACCGTGGCCGCGCGCGCAGCAGCCAGGCGCGCCGGGCCGGCCCATAACGTGCGTGTTCCGGGTGGTCGGGGCGATTTGGCATAGTCGAAGGCAGTCTTGCCATCCGCGTCGCGCACGGTCGGGTCAGCACCGCGTTCAACGAGATGCTGAGTCACTTTATCCCATCCGGACTCGGCTGCTGCGAACAGCGCGGTCTGGCCCTCATGGTCTCGGCTCTGGATGTAGGCGGTGATTTTGGTGGTGTATGTGCGGCTGCCGGTGACACGAGCATTGATATTGGCGCCCCCGTCGAGCAACAGATCGATCGCCAGGATAGCGGCCGCTTGAACGTCTTCACGTTCGGGAGGTTCTAGCAACGAGTGAACAGCCCCACTCATGCTGGCGGTTGCCATCAACGGCGTGATCTCGAAGTCATTGGCCTCATCGACCTCAGCGCCGTGCGCCAGCAGTGTCTTGATCGCGACCGTATCGAAACTCAGCGCCGCCACCATCAGCGCGGTCGCGCCGCCGCGCATCATGTAGTCCTCGAAGCGGCCCCGTCCGTTTCCATTGGGCCGCATGCGGGTGAGTTCATGATTCGGATCAACGCCCATGCGAAGCAGGCGGTTGGCCACATCCATGGCAGTGGCTTTGTTTGCGGCTTGAATTACCGTCGCGCTGGGATACCCTGCGAAGCCGCTTGCACCACCGGGTACGCGCGGGATCCATGAATTCACATCGATTGTGCAATAAAGGGGAGTACGGCCGTACATATCCCAGGCACCCGGGTCGGCGCCCTTGTCGAGGAGGAACATGGCGATGTCGAAGCTACGGGCATCGATCGCGTTGATCAACGGCGTGATGCCATCGGGATTGGGCTGGTTGATATCGGCGCCGGCCCTTACGATCGCCACCGCGCAGCGATAGCACCCGGAGCGGGTTGCGTAGAGCAGCGCGGTAAGTCCTCCGGTCGGACGGAACTGGGCCCGCGGCTCCGATGTCATCTGCCGCGGCCAGTCATCCGCCTTTGCGCGCCGTGTTACATCCGCCCCGTGGGCGATCAGCAATTCCACGAGATCGGGATGGTTTTCCGCTGCAGCCCACATCAAGGCGGTCTGACCTCGAAAAGTCTCTACCGCATTGACGTTCGCACCGCGTGCGATGAGCAGTTGCGCAATCTTTTGTAAGCCCAGGCTCGATGCCAGCATCAGCGCGGTCTGGCCATCCGGATTGGGAGAGTTCGGATCCGCATGCGCCCCGAGCAGCATGCGTGTCAAATCGACATCGCCGAGCTTAATAGCTTCGATGAGCGGGGAAGAGCCAAAATTATTGGCGACATTGGCCTTGGCGCCCTTCTTAAGTAACGTCCGTACGAGTTCGTAATCGACCTTGTACGTCGCCCAGAGGAGCGCCGTAGAGCCATCGGGCTCACGGGCATCGACGTCGATGTCCGGCGAGGTGACTGCGGCCAGGACGGCGTCGCGATTGCCGTTGCGAATCAACGCTGCAAGCGACTGGGAGTTCGATGCTGGGCGTGCAAAGGGCGCGGCGAGCAACAAAATAACTGTTGCGGCAACGGTCGCGACGTCAGGGATGGAAGCCCTCAGAACAGTTCCCCTTCTCACTCCTCCTTTCATTCTATCTGGCAGGTCTCACCAAGTACAGGTCACGGCTCGATCGGTCGCTGACGATTTCAGTGATCAATCGACTTCCAGACGACGCATTAATGTCCAGCCCGTGCGAGGCACCCGGATCCCACGCGTTGTGCAACGCACGCGACTTCGAAAACCAACGGCACCTATCGTGAGGTGGGCCTCTACTCGCAGTTCAAGTGCTGATACTCAGCATCTGCACCATTTTTCAGAACATCAGTTCAAGCACCAATTGCTGGTTTGCCATAAAGACGCCAATGGAGTCGAGACGGTTGCACCTGCTCGTTTCTTGAACTGCCTCTCAAAGCGCGGGCGAAATTGCATGTCACCCCTCGCTCTAGCGGAGGCGCCGGCTACAAAGATTCACTCTCTCCTGGGGGTCCAAGTACATCTTGTCGCCCGGCTTGATTCCGAACGCCTGGTAGAACGCCGCCTGATTCATCACCGTCCCGATGAGATGCCGATCCGGTTCAAATGCGCGATGAGGTCGGGAATCTGCTTCTTGCTCCGAACCGCATCAATCCTGGCAAACTCGGCGGCAAGCGGCTGCAACCCCTGTTGCTCCAACACCGCCTCATCCATAAACGTCGAATACAGGTCTGCGATCTTGCGGCGCTTCGGTTCGGCGGGGGCCGCGCCCTGCGACAAACCCTCGACAATGCCCCGCAACTGCTCGAGCGCGTCATCGCCCAACTTGTCGAAGGCGCCGTAGCGGCTGCGATCGGCGGGAATTTCGGTCGTTGCCAGCCAGCCACCATTCACGTACTGGCAGAAATTGTCCTGAGGACGAACGCTGCGATCGAGGTACATCAGATCGATGCCCGAGACCGCGGCGGCAGCACCCGACCCCATCGCAGCAGTCGTCATCAGGCCCAGGGCTGCACACAGGAGTTTTTCATGTCAGCCAATCCACGAGCGCCGTCGGACGCTTTTCGCTAGTCTCGAGGATATTGGCCGGCTGTTCAATGGCGTCTCGATCTTGAAATTTCACAAATACCATGCCCTCGGCAACGACTACCTCGTGCTCGAGCTTGCCCAGTCCGCAACGCCCTCCGCGGCCGTCGTGCGTGCCTTATGCGATAGACACTATGGAGTCGGGTCGGACGGCATCCTGGTGGCGGGGCCGGCCACCCCAGGCGCGTTTTCGCTGCGCATTTTCAATCCGGATGGATCGGAGGCCGAGAAGAGCGGCAACGGCTTGAGAATCTTCGCGCGTTATCTGTGGGATACACGCAAAGTCGCCGCGGGCGCCTTTGCAGTTTCCACTAAGGGCGGCATTGTGCGTTGCCAGGTGCTGGATGGTGGCCGACGGATTGATGTGGCCATGGGCATTGCCAGCTTCAGCAGCGCAAGAATCCCGGTCGTGGGCCCGAATCGGGACGTCATTGATGAGCCGATCGAGGTCGACCGCCGCCCCCTGCGATTCACTGGCGTCAGCATGGGTAATCCGCACTGCGTCATCTTGCTTGATGAGATCTCGCCCGACATTGCCCGGCGTCTCGGGCCGCTGCTCGAGCTGCACGCTTTTTTCCCCAACCGCACCAACGTACAGTTCGTGAGGGTTTTCAGCCGCAACCGGATACAGATCGAAATCTGGGAACGCGGTGCCGGCTACACGCTCGCCTCGGGGAGCAGCAGCTGCGCGGCCGCCGCCGCCGCCGTACGGCTGGGGCTGTGCGACCGGGAGATCACCGTGGCGATGCCGGGTGGCGAACTTGCCGTGATCGTGACCGAGGATTATTCGATCCGGATGATCGGTCCCGCAGCGAAAATCGCCGAGGGCAGCATTGCGCGGGACCTGCTGCAGACGGCACAAGGAGACGGCGTTTAAATGGCGACTTTCGTATTGGTTCATGGCGCCTGGCACGGCAGCTGGTGCTGGCAGCGCGTGCGCGCAGCGTTGCAGCAACTGGGACATGAGGTCTTCACGCCCACCCTCACCGGAATCGGCGAGCGCTCGCACCTGCTCGCCGAAAATGTCGATCTGCAAACCCATGTTCTGGATGTAGTGAACCTCATGCAATGGGAGGAGTTGAAGGAAGTCGTGCTGTGCGGCCACTCCTACGGCGGAATGGTGGTAACGAGTGTCGCTGATCGCTTGCCCCAGTGCATCCGCTCGCTGGTCTATCTGGATGCCTTTGTGCCGCAGGATGGCCAAAGTCTGATGGATTTTGCCCCGATAGCGGCTGACCAGTTGGTAGACGGCTGGAAATGCCTGCCGATCAGTGCCGAGACCTTTGCCGTCAATGCTGCGGACCGGGCCTGGGTTGATCGCCAATGCACGGTGCAGTCGCTCGCCTGCTTCAGCCAGCCGGCCAAATTGGCCGGCGGAATCGGGCGCGTGAATCGAATCGCCTATGCTTTTGCCTCGGGGTGGGCAGGCGGTCAGTCGCCCTTCCGGTCGTTCTATGAGGCGGCCAAGGCACGCGGTTGGGCGACGAGCGAGATCGGCTGCGGTCATGATGTCATGCTGGATCGACCCGAGGCGGTCACCGAGCTGCTGCTGAACAACGTCTGAGTGCGCGGAGACTTAGTTACGCAATGCTCGCGCTGCTGCTGATTGCCCTGCGGGGCAGACGGCCGCGGATCCCAGGTACGCCGGGGCGGTGACCAACGGGGAGGTGCAAGCACAAATCTTGCCCATTCCCGAGCCGTAATCTGGCCACGTGCGCGCATCCGCATCAGGGCCCGCCTCGGTAACCCGTCCACGCGGTGGCGCTCAAGCCCACGCATAGGCAATTCCACACTGCCCGGCTGCGCTCACTGCACGCGGATGAACTCATCGACTGCCAAAGCTTGCAGGTCTGAGGATGCGCTCAAGAATCTGGATGTCCCGCTCAACACCGTGGATGCACATACCTGGGGGCGCTCGATCGCCGTGGTGAAAACCGGTGGCGTGCGGCTCTTCAGTCGTGGCAGCGCTGCCGCGCACTGCGCGGCAGCCAGATTCATGCGTTATTACATGTCCTGTGACCGGGAAGTTTCAGCGCGCTTGCCGGTCACGAGCCATATCACATCAAAATGGAGCAACGACTGCGGCTCACGAATGCGGCAAAGCTCCGGGGAAATGAGCCGCGTGGGCCGTAGCGGCACTGATAACCACAGAAGTGTTACCGGTCGGTTACCACATTAACTATTACTGGCGGGTTACCGAATTGACGAGTATTAATCTCGGAACCTTTGTCGCACCGATATACTCCAACTGCAAAACCGAGAGGTGACGCAGATGCAATTGCAGCATTCATCTAGTCGAGTCATTGATCAGAACCCGCAGACCTGGCTGCAGTGGCAGCATGAAGTGCTGGAACTGCTGCGCGCAGATAAGAGCGGTGTACTGCAGTCCCTCGAAATTGACGAAGTGGACTGGGATGCGCTGCGCGGGTTTTATGCGGTCGGCCGTTCGCCCCAATCAGCGATCGACCATGCGCTGGCACGCGATTTTTGACTCTCAGTGTTGCGCCTTGCCCGCGCTGATATCTCCCGACGTTGGGAGCTTCGCGGCATCCCATCCGCCACCCAGAGCTTCAATCAGCTGCACGCTGGCCGTCAGCTGTTGCAGGCGCAGATTCACATTGGTCTGCTGATTGGAAAACAGTGATGTCTGAGCGGTGATCACGTCCAGATACGGGTCGAGGCCCAACTTGTACCGGTCCGTTGCCAGCGCAACGTAACGCGCTGAGGACGCCACGGCTTGGTCCTGCTGCGCGAGTTCCTGCGACAGGATCCGCAGCGACGCGAGATTATCCTCCACCTGCTGGAACGCGGTCAGTACCGTCTGCCGATAGTTTGCAACGGACTGATCGTAGGCCGCGCGATACTGCGCCACGGTGGCGCTGCGTAGGCCGCCATCAAATATCGTCTCGGATATCGAGGGGCCCACGGACCAGAAACGAGCCGGCCAGGTCAGCCAGTTGGCGGCGGTTGCGCTCTCAAAGCCGGCCGAGGCGCCCAAGGTCAGGGTGGGGAAGTAAGCCGCGTCGGCCACGCCGATCTGCGCATTCGCCTGCGCCATGAGTCGCTCATCGGCCGCGACATCGGGCCGCCGTTCCAGCAGCTGCGACGGCACACCAAGGGGCACGGCCGGTGGCCGCACGTTGGTTTGCATCACCGGCACGGTGAAAGTCGAAGCCGGCTGCCCCACCAGTACCGCAATGGCATGTTCGTACTGCGCGCGTGCGATCCCCAGGTTTGTGGCCTGCGCCTGGGTGGTTTGCAATTGGACCTGCGCCTGCACCAGCGCCTCATCAGAGCCAATACCGGTTTCGTACTGCGCGCGGGTGAGTTCCACTGACTGCGTATAGGCGTTAACGGTATCCGTGGCGAGCGCGATCAGGGCGTCCTGACTGCGCAGTTGAAAATAATCTGCGGCGACTTCCGCCTGGGCGGTGAGCTGCGCATTGGCCAGATCCGCCGCGCTCGACTGGGCCGCGGCTATGTTGCCCTTGACGAGGTTGCGCACCCTCCCCCACAGGTCGGGCGTCCAGGAGGCATCGAAGGGCAGTGAGAATTCGTTGCCGGTGCCGCCGCCCGTGGCAGTCAAAGCGCTGCCGCCAGCGCCGAAGCCCACGCCGACGCCGGGCTGGTGACTGCGGGTGACGCTGGCGCCCACGGTCAATGTCGGCCAGTACTGGGCCTGAGCCTGCCGGACGAGGGCCCGCGCCTGCATGAAGGCGGCATACGCCGCTGCGACGTTCTGATTGGAAACCTTGACCTGCTCCTCCAGCGCGTTCAACTGCGGATCGCCAAACAGTTCCCACCATTTGTCCCGGATGGTGGCATCCTGCGGCACCGCCACCTTCCAGCCGTCGGTGTCCTTGAACTGCGCCGCGGTGAGCTCGCGGTACGCGCCGGGCGACTGTACCGCCGGCCGATGATACGGCGGTCCGACAGTGCAGCCGCCAAGCAGCGTCAAGGCAGCCAGTAGCGTGGTCTTCTTCATGTGGGTTGTGCCCTCATTGGCGGCGCAGCGTGTCTGCGAGGCCCACCACACGCTGAAGCGGTCCATGTACAGGTACACCACCGGCGTGGTGTACAGCGTCAGCATCTGACTCACGATCAGTCCGCCGATGATGGCGATGCCCAGCGGGCGGCGCAGCTCCGAGCCGGTACCCGTCCCGAAAGCCAAGGGGATAGCGCCGAACAAGGCGGCCATCGTGGTCATGAGAATGGGACGGAAGCGCAGCATGCACGCCTCGAATATCGCAGCCTCGGTCTTCATGCCTTCGCCGCGTTCGGCCTGCAGCGCAAAATCGATCATCATGATGGCGTTCTTCTTCACCAGCCCGATGAGCAGTACGATGCCGATGATGGAGATGACATTCAGATCCTCACGGAACAGTAGCAGTGCCAGCATGGCGCCGACGCTTGCAGGCGGCAGACTGGAGATGATGGTAAGGGGATGCACCAGGCTCTCGTACAGCACGCCCAGGACGATGTACACCGATAGCAGCGCAGTAAAGATCAGTATCGGCTCGGAACTTAGGGACTGCTGATAAGCCTGCAAGGTACCGGCATAGAAGCCCTGGATGGTGCCCGGCGTTCCCAGGCGCGCCTGCATCTGCGCAATGCTGGCGGTCGCCTGACTCAAAGAGACGTCCGGGGCCAGGTTGAATGAGGCAGTCACCGAGGGAAACAGGCCCGTATGGTTCACGGCCAGCGCGGTGGTGGTCGGGTAGCCGCTGGCGACAGTCGAAAGTGGAATCGCGCCACCGCCATTTTTGGACGGCAGGTAGATGGATTTAAGTCCGTCCGGACCCTGCGAATACTCTGGCGCCACTTCCAGCACCACGTAATAGTAATTGAGCGGCTTGTAGATCACCGACACCTCGGATTGTCCGAAGGCCCCGTACAGCGCCGAGTCCAGCTGCTGCGTGGTGAGACCCAGGCGCGCAGCCGTGAGCCGATCGTATGTAAGCAGCTCGTCCAGTCCGCCGTTCTGCTGATCGGAGTTCACATCCTGAAACCCTGGCAGCTTCTTCATCTGTGCGAGCAGTGTCGGCCCCCACTTGGTGAGGTCGGCGATGTTGTCCGACTGCATGGTGTACTGGTACATGGCGTTGCACTGGAACGGCCACCGATGCGCACATCCTGTTGCGCCTGCAGGAACACCTGAGGCCACCGGCAGGCGGTTGAGCTTCGGCCGCACGCGTGCGATGACGGCAGCAGCGCTGGTCTTGCGCTGTCGCGAGCGGCTTGAGTGAGACGAATACGTTGCCGGTGTTGGTCGCACCGCCGCCGGTGAAGCCGACGACGTTGGCCACCGCCGGGTCCGCGTTCAATACCCCCTCGATGCGCCGCAGCGAATCCTCCATGACGCCAAAAGAGGTGTCCTGGCGACCCTGCACGCCGCCGCCCAGCAGCCCGATGTCCTGCTGCGGAAAGAATCCCTTGGGAATCACGATCACCAGGGCCACGTTGAGCGCCACCGTACACAGCAAGGCGGCCAGGGTAATGCCGGGATGATCCAGCACCCAGTGCAGGGTGCGCCGGTAGAACGCTCAGCATTGCATCGAATGATCGCTCGCTGAACTGGTAGAGGCGTCCGTGTTTGTGCTGTTTCTCGTTTTTCAGCAGATATGCGCACATCATCGGCGTCAGCGTCAGGGACGTGATCATCGATACGATGATGGCCGCCGACAGCGTCACCGCGAACTCCCGGAACAGTCGCCCGACGATGCCGCCCATCAGCAGCAGTGGGATGAACACCGCCACCAGCGATACGCTGATGGTGAAGACCGTCGAACCGATCTCCTCGGCGCCCTTCAGTGCCGCCGCCATGGGTTTCATGCCCGCCTCGACGTGGCGCGTGATGTTCTCCATGACGACGATGGCATCGTCCACCACGAAACCCGTCGCGATGGTCAGCGCCATCAGCGACAGATTGTCGATGCTGTAGTCGAACAGGTACATCACGGCGCAGGTGCCGATCAGCGACACCGGCATGGCGATGCCCGGAATGAAGGTGGAGCGGACATTGCGCAGGAACAGAAAGACGACCAGCACCACCAGCAGCGTCGAAGTGATCAGCGTCTTTTCCACGTCCCTCACCGAGGCGCGGATGGTGGTGGTACGGTCCAGCACCACCGTAATGTCGATGCCCCTGTTGATCGAGGCCTTGATGATCGGCAGCTGCGCGCGGATGGCATCGACGGTCTGGATGATATTGGCGCCGGGCTGCCGAAAAATGATCAGCATCACGGCGCGCTTGCCGTTCAGGTAGCCCGCCGCGCGCGATGTTCTGCACCGAGTCCTGGACATCCGCGACATCCGCCAGGCGCACCGCGGCTCCCTTGCTGTAGCCAACCACCAGGTTGCGGTAGTCGATCCGCGCCCGGTGATCTGGTCATTGGCGAGGATGTCGGCGCTGGTATCGCCGTTGCTGAGCTGCCCCTTGGGCAGATTGGCGTTCTGCGCGCTCAAGACCGTCTGCAGATTGGCGATCGAGAGCCCGTAGTGGGCCAGCTGCGCCGGATTGGCATCCACGCGCACCGCCGGTAGTGCACCGCCGCCCAGATTCACCTGCCCAACGCCGGCGATCTGCGACAGCTTCTGCTCGATGACCGTGGAGGCGGCATCGTACATCTGCGCCGGCGCATATTTGTCCGACGTAAGCCCGAGGATCATGATGGGTGAATCGGCCGGATTGACCTTGCGGTAGGTGGGATTGCCCGGCAGGTTGGCCGGCAGGTAGGAACGCGATGCATTGATCGCGGCCTCGACGTCGCGCGCGGCCCCATCGATGTCCCGGCTGAGGTCAAACTGCAGCGTCACCTGGGTGCTTCCCAGGGAGCTCGCGGAGGTCATCTCGGACACCCCGGCGATGTGGCTGAACTGGCGCTCCAGAGGCGTCGCCACCGAGGAGGCCATGATGTCCGCGCTCGCGCCGGGCAGGCCCGCGCTCACGGAGATGGTCGGGAAGTCCACCTGCGGCAGCGGTGCTACGGGAAGAATGCCGAAGGCGATGGCGCCGGCGATGGCGACTGCGATAGCCAGGAGCGTCGTGCCGACGGGGCGCTCGATGAAGCGCTGCGACAGGTTCATATGCGCTCCACGCCCCGCTCCCCGCCCTTGCGCGCCGCGCCCTTGCGACCGAAACGTTCCGCCAGAGTATCGAAGAAGATGTAGATCACAGGCGTGGTGTAGAGGGTCAGCACCTGACTGAGCAACAAGCCACCGACCATCGCGATACCCAAGGGCCGGCGCAGCTCCGATCCGGAGCCGGAGCCCATTGCCAGCGGCAGGCCGGCGAGGATCGCCGCCATCGTGGTCATGAGGATGGGGCGGAAGCGCAGCTGACAGGCCTCGTAGATGGCCTCGGTGGCGGTCTTGCCCTGGGTGCGCTCGGCATCCAGGGCGAAGTCCACCATCATGATGCCGTTCTTGGTGACGATGCCGATGAGCAGGATGATGCCGATGAGTGCCACCACATCCAGGTCCTGACCGAACAGCATCAGCGCCAGCAGTGCCCCGACACCCGCGGACGGCAGCGTCGAGAGAATGGTGATGGGATGTATGAAGCTCTCGTACAGGACGCCGAGCACGATGTAGACCGCGACCAGCGCGGCCAGCACCAGCAGCGGTTCATTGGACAGCGAGTTGGTGAAGGAGGCCGCCGTGCCCTGGAAGGCGGCCGCCAGACCGGGCGGCATGTGCAGCTGTTCCTTGACCTTGTCGACCGCGCGGATGGCCGCGCCGAGCGAGCCCTTCGACGACAGATCGAAAGAGACGGTGATCACCGGGAACTGACCCTGGTGAGATATCGTCAAAGGCTCGGTGGTCTTCTCGAAGTGGGCAATCGTGCTCAACGGCACGGCATTGGAGTACGCTGAACTCGTGGTGCCCGCAGAGCCCGCCCCACGACTTGAATTGGCGGTGACGGTACTCTGCCGTCAGTGCGCTGTTCGGTGCCGTCGAGAATCGTCGACGACGGCGTATACAGCGCGGCTGATGTCAGGGCGTTGGAGCCCGCCGAGGAAGACCCCGATGAGGCGAACGATGCGGCCGCGGCCGAGCCCGCCACACCCGATGAGGCATTCGATTGAATATACAGACGGGTCAAGGCCGCCGGATCGAGCTGGAAGCGCGGTGAACTTTCCAGGATGACGTGGTACTGGTTAACCTGCGTGTACATCGTGTTGACCTGGCGCTGGCCAAAGGCGTCATACAGGGTGTTGTCGATGGTAGCCGGGCTGATCCCCAGCCGCGATGCGGTCACCCGATCGATGACCAGGTTCTCGGCAAGCCCCCCGTCCTGCTGATCCGTGGCCACGCTCGCCAGTTCCGGCAGCTCCTTGAGTTTCGCAACGAACCGCCCGGTCCACAGGTTCAGCTCCTCGACGTCCGGATCCTCCAAGGTGTACTGGTATTGGGTACGGCTGACCCGGTCATCAACCGTGATGTTCTGCACCGGCTCCATGAACAGCTGGATGCCTTCCACCTGCGCGAGCTTCGGCGCCAGGCGGTTGATGATCTGCGCCGGCGCTGGCATGGCGTTTGTTGAGCGGCTTGAGGTTGATCGACATCCGGCCGCTGTTGATCGTGGTGTTGGTGCCATCGGCGCCGATGAACGAGGACAGGCTCTGCACATCGGGATCGGCCAGGATGATCTTGGCCAGTTCCTGCTGCGCCCGCGCCATGGCCCTGAAAGCCGATGGAGGGCGCGGCCTGGGAGATGCCCTGGATGACGCCGGTATCCTGAACCGGAAAGAAACCTTTGGGAATGAAGATGTACATGAGCACCGTGAGCGCCAATGTGCCCAGTGCGACGAACAGCGTGGCGCGCTGATAGCGCAGCACGAACTTCAGGGTGCGGGCATAGAAGCCGATGACGTTAGCGAATACCCGCTCCGAGGCGCGCATCAGCCGGCCTTGCTTTTTCGGATCACTGTGCTTGAGGAGTCTGCCGCTCATCATCGGGGTGAGGGTCAGCGACACCACGGCGGAGAAGCCAATGGTCACGGCCAGGGTCACCGCGAACTCGCGGAACAGCCGCCCGACCACATCGCCCATGAACAGCAGCGGAATCAGCACCGCAATCAGCGCGATCGTCAGGGACAGAATGGTGAAGCCGATCTGTTCGGCGCCCTTCAGCGCCGCCTCCATCGGCGCATCCCCGTGCTCGACGTACCGGGAGATGTTCTCGATCATGACGATGGCATCGTCCACCACGAAACCGGTGGAGATGGTGAGCGCCATCAGTGACAGGTTGTCCAGGCTGTAGCCCAGCAGATACATCAGCGCCACGCTGCCCGCCAACGACAGCGGCACCGAAACAGCCGGAATGAGGTTGCCGAAAAGCTGCGCAGGAAGATGAAGATCACCGCCACCACCAGCACGAACGCCAGGAACACTTCGAACTCCACGTCCGCCACCGAGGCCTGGATGCCGGTGGTGAGGTCGGTCAGTGTGGTGACCTGAATGCCTTTGGGGAGGTTCACGATCAGCTGCGGCATCAGCTCCTTGATCGATTTGACGACACTGATGGTATTGGCGCCCGTTTGGCGCTGGATGTTCAGGATGACCGCCGGCGTCTGGTTCATCCACGCCGCCTGGAAGTTGTTCTCCACGCCGTTCACGACGTTGGCGACATCGCGCAACATGACCGGGGCACCGTTGCGATAAGCCACCACGACGTTGCGGTAGTCGTCGCTGGTCTGCAGCTGGTCATTGGCGTCGATCTGGTAGCCCTGCAGCGGACCATCGAAATTGCCCTTGGCCGCATTGACGCTCGCCTGCGTGAGCGCGGTGCGCAGATCCTCCAGATTGATGCCGTAGGATGAGAGCGCATCCGGATTGGCCTGGATGCGCACCGCCGGCTTCTGTCCGCCGCTGATCGTCACCAGTCCCACGCCGTTCAACTGTGAGATCTTCGGCGCCAGGCGCGTGTCGACCAGATCCTCCACCTGAGACAGCGGCATGGAGTCGGAGGTGATGGCCAAGGTGAGGATCGGGGCATCGGCGGGATTGGTCTTGCTGTAGATCGGTGGCGCCGGCAGCGACGAAGGCAGCAGGCTCTGGGAGGCATTGATGGCCGCCTGCACTTCCTGCTCGGCGATGTCGATGTTCAGGGACAGACTGAACTGCAGTACCACCACCGATATCCCGGCGGAGCTGTTGGAGGTCATCTGCGACAGCCCCTGCATCTCGCCGAATTGCCGCTCGAGCGGCGCGGTCACGGTGGTGGCCATCACATCGGGACTGGCCCCCGGGTAGTAGGTCACTACCTGGATGGTGGGATAGTCCACCTGCGGCAGCGCCGAAACGGGCAACTGCGAGAAGCCGACCAGCGCCGATGAGGAAGATCGCTGCCATCAGCAGCGCCGTTGCGACCGGTCGCAGGATAAACGGACGGGACGGATTCACGGCGTTGGAGTCGACGCTTGGTGCTGCGGCGGAGGACGGCGCCGATGAGGCAGCGGAAGACGGCGCCGATGAGGGCGCTGAGGACTGGGCGGGCGCGCTCGAGACGGTGACCTTGCTCTTGTCCTGCAGCTTCTCGAAGCTGCTGTTCGCCACCACTTCGCCGGGGTTGATGCCCTCCACCTGGGTGTTGCCCCCCTCGGTGACGCCGGTCTTCACCGCGCGCATGTGCGCCACGTTATCCTGGATGACGAACACAAACGAAGCGCGGCCGTTTTGCTGAATGGCCGACGCCGGTATCAAGGTCACGCCCTGGAGCGTATTGACGAGCAGACGCGTGTTGACGAACTGATTGGGGAAGAGCGTGTCGGTCTTGTTATCGAACGTGGCGCGTGCCTTGACCGTGCCGGTCGTCGTGTCGATCTGGTTGTCGAGTGCGGTCAGCATGCCGGTCTCGAGCTTCTTCTGACCGGCGCGATCCAAGGCATCGACACTCAGCTTGGCGCCGGCTCGCAGCCGTGCCAGGACCGGCCCGAGATTGTCCTCCGGGAGCGTGAAAATCACCGTGATCGGCTCCAGCTGCGTCACGACGGCGAGCGTGATGGTGCCGTTGGCCTGCACGACATTCCCCGGGTCGACCAGTCGCAGTCCGACTTGGCCGCTGATCGGTGCGGTGATGTGGCAGTAATCCAGCTGCAGCTGATCGTAGTCGACCAGGCCATGATCGTTCTTGACGGTACCTTCGGTCTGCTCGACCAGCTTCTCCTGATCCGCGACCATCTGTTCGGCGATGGCGTTGCGGGCCAGGGCCGCCCGATAGCGCGTGAGATCCAGTTGCGCCTGCGCCAGCACGCCCTCGTCCTTTTGCAGCGTGCCCTGGGCCTGCAGCAGGGTGGCCTGATAGGGCCGCGGATCGATGTCGATCAGCGGGTCGCCCTTCTTTACGCGCTGGTCTTCCTGGTAATGCACCGCAACAATCATTCCATTGACCTGGCTGGTAATGGAGCTGGTGTACACCGGCGTCACGGTGCCGATCGCTTCCAGGTACACGCCGATATCGCCCTTGACCGCCGCGGCGGTCGTCACCGTCACCGAGGTGACCGCTCTGGCGGCGGCGGCCGCCTCTTCGGCCTCGTGATGCCGCCACCATAGCCACAGGATGAAGCCGAGCACCACGACCAAGACCAGCACGATGACACTGCGCAACTTCATGGAGGGTTATCCGGCGGTAATGGGCCTGAGTAGGCTACACCGGCGAGTTTGCGGGAGTTTCTCTTTGTTATTAATGGATTTTTACCTACGGCAGTGTAGGAAATGATTCCATTGCGCGATGCTGAATGGCTGCCCGCAGCCACGCCAATACGGCTGCGTTTCTCGCGGGCTGTAGGGGCGTTGCAAGCTTGCGCCGTTTTACCAACAGTAATCGCCGCGGCTTCAGCGCTGCCACCGATTCGCCGTGCGGCCTAGCGACCGCGTACCGGCTCAAGGGTCTTTCTGATTCAGACTATCGTTGTAGCGCAGGTAGCCATACAGCGCCGCCCCCACCGCCTGCATGCCCGCCAGGGTGGGATGAAAAGGCGGAATTGAAGCGCCTGGCTCCGGATTCGCTCCCGACACCCACGGGTCGGTGGAACAGGCATTGTGCGCGCGGCTCAGCCTTGCCACATCGAGCAGGTCCGCCTGGGACTGGTGTGCGACCTGGCGGGTGATCTCCGCCAGGCGCGCGGCGACGGCGCGCATCTGGTCGGCCTGCTCGGCGGTCAGGGCGATCCGCGCACAGGTGCCCTGGTCTGGCAGCACGGTGAAGTAGTTGACGAACACCACGCGCGCCTTCGGACTGCGCTGCCTTGCCCCGGCCACGATCTGGCGCAAGGAGTCGGCGAGCGATGCAAAACGGTCCGCGACCAGGGCGTGCGGCCGGACGATGCAGCCGCCCAGCACGCTGCGCGCCGCCGGGGTATCAGGACCGCAGGACATGGCGATCAGGTTCGCCATGAAGAACACGTCGTTCCCGCCGATAGTCACGGTGACCAATTGAGTCTCGGCGCTCACCGCATCCAGCTGCGGCGGCAGACCGAATTGGCCGCCCTTCAGCACATCGACAGTCGTGGCGCTCGAACAGGTCACATCGACCAGCGACAATCTGCGCGCCCTGGCGAACACATGTGCGTAGTTGTTGGCCGAGCGTGCGCAGCGGATCGGACTTCCGTCGACGACCGGACTGATTCCCGGACCTGCCGCGTACGAACTGCCCATCGCCACATACTGCGGGACGGCGCCGGTGAGACCGGCGGCCCGGACGTGATCCGCGCTGAGCACCGCGATGCCCAGCATGAGAACCATACTGACCAATACACCTTGGGTTGGCATGCCGGCAGCTTACGCCACCATGGCGGGGGCAGTCGCATCCGGTGCCGCAAGTGTGGTGAATTCGGCTTCAATCCGCATTGCCGTGTGACGCAGCGACGTCATGCAGCGGCTATCGAGGGCCGTACCGACCATCTTTTGCATGATCTGCAGCGTCTCCTCGACCGGAACCGCGGCACGGTAGGGTCGATCGGCCGAGATCGCATCGAAGATATCCGCGGTGGTGATGATGCGGGTTTCCAGCGCGATATCCGAGCCGCCGTCAAGCCCCGAGGATAGCCGGTGCCGTCGAGCTTTTCGTGGTGGGCACCGGCGATGCGCGCCAATTCAGCGAAGGGCGCAATGGCACCGAGAATCTGCTCGGTAAAGACCGCATGCAGGCGCATGGCGTCCCACTCGGTGGCGTCGAGCTTGCCTGGCTTGTCGAGCAGCGAGTTGCTGACGCCGAGTTTGCCGATGTCGTGCAGCAGCGCGCCGCGCCGCAGCCAGCGACGCCGTTCGGCAGAGATTCCCAGCTGCTCGGCGATCAGGTCGGTGTAGAGCCCGACGCGCGCGCTGTGGCCGGCCGTGAACGGGCTCTTGGCATCGATGATCTGGCCAAATCCTTCGGCGATCTCGTCCAGGTATTCGTCATCCAGCGGTACGCTGTGCTGGGCCGGCTCAAGCTCGCAGACCCTCGCCGCAAGGTCACCGGCGCACAGATCGCTCCAGAACTGCGGATGCGATGCGACCTTCTCAAACGCACCCACCAACGCGGGGTCGAACCATTGACCACTGCGTTTGCGGATCTCCTGCAGAACGGCCGCCGGTCCTGCCGAGGCATTGAACACGTCAATCACCTGGGCCAGCAGCGCAATGCGTCCGTACAGGCTGATCTGCTCGCCGCGCAGGCCATCGGGTTTGCCGCTGCCGTCCCAATGTTCATCGAGCGAGTGGATACCGGCGGCCACGCCTTCACCAAAACGCAACTGCCGCGCGATATCCGCGCCGCGCTGGCAGCGGGTCTGGATGAGGTCGTGCGCGATCTCGCCGCCATTCTGGAAGATCTCGATGGTGGCGCGGAAGCGCTCGGCCAGGCCTGCTCTGAGGCCCGTGTGGGTGAGCACGAAGCGCACTGCCTGGGGTAACGAGCTGCCCACCAGCTTGAAGTCGCGTTTGAATTGCAGATCGTCGGTCAGGTACAGCTCGCAGATGCGGGCCGCATTGCTGCTGCACCCCAGATCCTTGAGCAGCAGCGTGTAGTAGAGCTCCCACAGCTGGCGCGACCCCAACCCCAGCTCCCGCCCTACCGCGGTGCCGATGTAGGCGCAGCGCGTGCAGTGCCCCTTGGGCTGCCCCTCCGTCATGTCGAGTGCGTGGCTCAGTGCGCCAATCAGCTCGGAAAGTTTGAGGTCCTGCATGGAGCGACTCCGGATACGGATCGTGCTCCTGCCACCATAGCCATCGGTGCGCCGCAACCGCTGGCGCTGCGTCTCATTTCCTGGGCTTAGCCGGTGTTATGTCGCCCTGGCGGCTGAATGCTGCGGCGCACAGGACAACGACCCTAATCCTTGGCAAGGGCCACGAGCTGGTCCAGCGCCTTCGCCCAACCCTGCTGAAAGCCCATCTTCTCGTGGGCCTTGCGGGCCTCCTCATCGCCGTGGATGACGAGCGCCGTATACAACGTGCCGTTGCCGCGCGGCTGCAGCGTGATGATGGCCGTCATGAGGAACGGCACCTCGGGGCCCGTCGCAGGCCGCGGCCGAAAGCCTGGCCCCAAGGCCCCCGTCCACACCAGCTTCTGATTCGGAACGATCTGCAGGTAACAGCCGACATTGTCGAACTCCTGGCCTTCCGGTCCGCGCATGACGGTGCGGAATTTGCCGCCGGGACGCAGGTCGATTTCGCATTCCACCGTTTTCCACGGGGCTGGGGTGAACCATCTCTTCAATTGGTCGGGCACCGTCCAGCCGCGCCACAGAAACTGCGCCGGCACATCGACAAGACGTTCCAGGACCAGATCGAGCCTCGGATCGGGTTGCTGGATGGCGGGACGGGTCATTGGTGAAGCTCCTGTTTGATACGGACTGCTAATGCCCATGTATAGTCGCCACCCCGGGGCCCTCGCAACAGGAATGCAGGTTTTGTGAAAATTCATAAACGCCAGGTCATCGATGTGGCGCTCGCCCTGCTGGACGAACAGGGCCTATCCGAACTGCAGATGCGCGCCGTGGCGAGCCGCCTGGATGTCCAGGCATCCGCGCTCTATTGGCATGTGCGCAACAAAGGGGAACTGCTCACCTTGATGGCGGCGCACTTCTACGATGCGGCATTGACGGCCGTACCGGATGGACTTGCCTGGCGTGAGTGGCTCCTGAGCTACGGCAATGCGCTGCGCGGCTCATTGCTGGGGCATCGTGATTCCGCACAGTTGTGCGCCATCGCCAAACCCCTGGATGAGGATGCCGCGGCAGCGACCGACACGCTGACCAGACCGTTGGTCAGGGCGGGCCTGAAACGCGATGTGGCCCTCTCCTATCAGTCCTCGGTCATCTCGTTGGTGCTGGGCTGGTGCATCTATGAACAAAGCGAAGCGCTGCACGACTATCTCGCCCGCGTCATCGGCTTCGATGAGAGCTTCACCACCGGCCTTAAGGCGATGGTGACCGGCTTTCCGTAACACGGCCGCCTTTACTTGGCAGCGGGTTGCGATCCTGCCGCAGCGGGCTTGGCCGCGGAGCCTTGATGCTCGGCGGCGTCGTGACCCTTCTCGGTGCTGGGCAGATTCGCATTCAGGTTCGGCAGGCACTCCACTTCAGGTATGTCGCTGTAGTCCTCGCGGATAAAATGCTTGGTGTTGTGCCATTCGCCCTTCCAGTTCTTCGGATCCGTCATGATGTACTCGACTTCAAGGGTCTTGCCCTTATCCTGCAGTCGATACTTCTCCACGATCTGAAACTCATCCGAGATTGGCAGGCCCTGGTCGATCCAGTGCTCATTGGGCTCCAGATACTTGGTGTCGACCACCAGGGTTTGACCCTCCCAGTGCCCGATTGATTCGCCGTTGTAGGTCGAGATCGAAATATCCGGATCCGTGTGCTTGCGGCCGTCGAGGTAGATCACCCGGAAGCTGTTGGTGAAGCCGAAAGTCATGAACACGGCAGTCGGCAGCTGGATGATGTTGGTGGGCCACACCCGCGTCATGATCATGGGCATGCCAGCCGGGATAGCACTCACCGATGCTGTCGCGGTAGGACTTGTGGGCCGCGCGAGCCGCTGCTGAGTCAACCATGGCCTGCTTGCCGGCCTCGATAGAACTCAGGGTATGGCGGTCCGAACATGAAATCGGCGAAGCCGTGGCGCAGATTCACAAACCAGGTCCCGGTCATGTCGAACGGCGGCTTCGGGCGCGGCTTGTGCAGATTCTGCGGCGCGAGCGCGCCGTAGTAGCCATCGTGCTTGTGGGCGAGATCGTCCTCCTGTTTTTGACTCAGGCCCGGTCGCGGCGGCGCCTGCTGCGCGGTTGCCACCGTGGCCATCACCAGCAGCAGCGCTGCGCCCACTCCCATCGCCATCCGCCTGCCGGAGATTCGCATCACTTGCCCCCTCGTCTTTTTTTCAGTTCTTATCGCTGCTGTTCGCCGCCGAGGACCTTGCCATCGGCGAGCACAATCGAAACATACTGGCCGCCCGGTGTACCGTCGCGCAGCGGCCGCACCGTCACGGTGACCTTATCGCCCGGCTTGAGCGTGGAACGCTTCCAGCCGTCCCGCACCAGGTTATTGGGACTGTTCATCTCCACCGCCCAAACCTCGGAGCTGCCGTCGGGTTTGGCGACGTTCACCTTGAAATTGGCGTGTGGATTGCTCCAGTTGAAGTCGACGATCGTGCCTGTGACATCGACCTTCCTGGCGGTATCGAACATGGCGCCGGAGTGATGCGCGGCGGCGGGGCCGACATAGGCCATGAGAGACGCCATGACGGCAGTGCTGAAGGCGGCAATGGAAAAACGACGCATGGGGTTCTCCTCGTGAACCGGTCGGCGATGGTATCGCCGCATGAGTTGTTGGTGCAACAGGCTTGACCAGCGGCTCATTTGCCCGTCACCGGATTTGCATAGTGAAACGGCGGCAGGAATGAGCGCGGGTACATCTCGAAGTGCACCGTCGGCGGGGAATCGGGCGGATTGGATCCCGTAATGCCCGGCGCATCGCGCGCGGGCAGGTCCTTCCAGCCCACATCGTAGGGCGCGAAGTAGGTGTTGATGACGTGGTCGGATTCGATTCGCCAGATACCGTCCCGCTTCACGTAGGTGTTCTCGTAGACGCCGCCCATCCAGGTGCCGTTCTTGCCGTAATTGCCCATCATGCTGAAAGCACGTGAACGCATCTTGGCGCTCTGGCCATCACTGGCCACATCAATGACCGGCTGGTACTGCATATGATTGTGCAGCACGCCGTCATCCAGTCCCTGCTGGCCATACAGGTTCAGATTGCGACGCACCGCCGCCTTGCCCTTGTACACCCCGCGCAACGCGATCTCGATGGTGCCTTCGGGCGCCCACAGGTCCGTCAGTGAATCCCATTCCAGCGTCGCCAGATAGTAGCCGTACATGGCATGCAGATTTTCGATGATCGCGGCATCTTCCAGCAGGCCCACGCGGTGCGCGAGATCGGCTGCCAGCTCGCTCATGGCCGCCGGGGTATCAGGCACTGCGCTCAGGGCCGCAGCGCTCGGGGACCAGGAGCGCGGCCGTGCGGCGCCGCTCACTGGATTGGCATAGTCAAAGGGTGCGAGCGCCGGAAGACGCGGCAATGCAGCCTCGCGCCGGTCCGGTTTCAGATCCGGTTCAAATCGCGAGTACGGCGCGACGCTCTGCGACCAACCCGCCTCATAGGGGGTGTAGAGGGTGGGATAGAAATGCAACTGGCGGATTCTCCACACCCCGTCACGCTTCACATACTCGTTCTCATAGACCCCGACCCCCCACTCATGGAACTGCCCGGCGAGGGCGAGCTGTGCGAACAGATGCCAGCGGGCCTGCGCCGTGGTGCCGTCGGCGTTCACATGCACGATGGGCTGCAGCTGCATGTTGTCGTACAGCCGCCCGGCGACCGGCCCTTCAGGACCGATGGCGTGCAGATACGCGAGCACGTGCGCCTTGCCCACATAGCTGCCACGACCGGCGATGGTCACTTCGCCGTCATCGGCAAAGAGGTCCGCGGCCTCGCTCCACAATCCCTTATCGAGGTAGTAGCCATAAATGCGCTGCAGCTTCTCGATGGCGTTCTGATCCTCGAGCAGCTGCACCTCATGGCGCAGCGTGACCAGCTGCCGGCGCAGCTGCGCGTCGCTGAAGTTGACCTGCATCACCGTGCCCACGCTGCCCTGGGCACCATCCGTACGCAGGCTTGGCGCCTGGTTCTTGAAATGAAACGGCGGCACATGGGCGCCCGGCCACACCTTGTACTGTTCAGTCGGCGGCGCATCGGGGGGCAGCGAGGCCGGTGCATAGTGGCCGCCGTTCACGTCAGCGTTTCGCGCCCAGCCACCCTCGCCATAAGGCGTCATCAGCGTCTGGTACCAGTGCAGCGCACTGATCTTCCAGACACCGCCCTCTTTCACATACGCGTTCTCGTAGGGGCCCTCACCCCAGGTGGCGGCTTTGCCGCTCTGCCCTGCCAAGATCAAGGCGCGCCAGGTGCCTTTGGCCGTCAGTCCATCAGGCGCCAGGTTGATGACCGGCATCAGTTGCAGGGACTGATTGACCTCACCGGGCGCCAATCCCGTATGGCCACCGCCGATGGCCAGAAAGTACTGGCGGATGCGCTCCTGCCCCCGATACACCCCATCCAGGCCGATCTCCAGGGTGGCATTGCGCGCAAACAGCTTCGCCACCTGGTCCCACTGACCTGAATCGCTGTAGTAGCCGTAGGCGCGCTGCAGACGCTTGATGTCGTTGATGTCGAGTAGCGCCGCTGCTCGTCCTTCCAGCGCGGCAACGCTCTGCTGCAATGCCGGGGCTTCAGCGGCGCTGGCCATGGAGGCTGCGCCTAGGCAGGCAGACACCGTCAGCCCAAGGCGCCAAGCCCGGTGCCTCGCGAAGACGCTCGCAGTCATTTCCTATCCCCCTTGTGCCCCTGGTGCCCGCCGCAGTGCACAACAACCGAATCAGGACCGCGCTGAGCGGCTGGGCATAGCAAAGATTAGCGACGCTGACCGCCGTGGCAACAGCGATGGAGGACTGATGCAGGACTCCCGGGTTCCTGATGGCCTCAGACCGGCGTCTTATCGTTCTCTTTGGCTTTTTCCGTGGCAGCGGCCGAGGCTGCGGCGGCCTTATCGCGCTCCTGGGCGCTGATCTGCGGCGGGGGCACCTGCGGCGGCGGGGCGTCCGCGTCGCGTTCCCCGTCCCGCATGGAATCCTTGAACCCGCGAATGGCGTTGCCCAGATCCGGGCCGATGGTCCGCAGCTTCTTTGTGCCGAAAACCAGCAGTACGACCGCCAACAGGATCAGCAGATGCTTGGGAGAGAATATATCCATCGCGGCGACGCCTCTAGAAATCCTATCTTCGAATAATACGCCTTTGCTGGGAGCGGTGCAGAGCACCGCACCACGTTTCAGCCTGAGGCGACCCGTTGCGCCCCAAAAGGGGGCGCACGTAAAATCCCGCGTTTGCCTTAAGAATCAATACCGGGGTGCCGATACCTAAGACAGTGTCTTGAGTATATACCCACCGCTGTGCCAAAAATCATTTGACATTGTTTTTCATAGTGCGGGGCGTATATTCGGCAATGAAAGCCGGATGATGCAGGGTTTACTTGTCAAACAACACCAATACGCCAGCGTCGCCATAACTTAAGAACGGTTCGACACCAGGCGTCCGCCACCCCGAGAAGAGGCCGCAATGAGCAGTACATGGGAAAAATTTCAGGGGGCCACCCTGTCCCTGGCGCGATCCGGTTCGCTCAAGGATCGTCTCGCTGATGCCTATCGCAACCATCTGTCCGCCGTCGCCGAGGATGAGTTGCCGCGCGAGATCCGCGAGCAGTTCCACAAAGTACGTTGCTCCCTGACACGCGAACGTCCCCAACGTGGCGAAGATGCCATTCGTGCCACAGTTCGCAAGATGTCCAGCCACGAGGCCGAGGACATTGCCGAGACCGTCGTGCAGATGCTCTCGGTGATGGCCCGCTCAGCGCCCTCGACGCGCCCTGCCCTCGCGCCGCTGTATCTGCTGGAGGCTTAGCGCAGCGGTGACGCGTGACGTGGCGCGCATGGCTAGTCGAGCTTGAATTCGATGGTGTCCCAGCGATTGGTTGCCTCGTGCCGTGCCTGGCGCTTGATGGCATCCACCAGCGCCCGTCCGTCCCAATCCACAATTTCGTCGGCCATCTCCGCGATGCCCTTGGCCACCGGCACGTCGCTGCCGAAGTTCCTCATCATCACCACGGGCTTATTGCAAGCCTGGGCAAAGACCATCTGAAACTGCAGCAGATCGCGATGGCCCTGCGCAAGACTCGGCAGCGCAATCACCACTTCGGCAGGCGCGATCTGTTTGCGCAGGCTCTCGCGCAGCGCCTCCATGTCCCCGGCGGGCATGTGATCCGGCGTGCTGCAGTTCTTGTAGAAGAAATTGTTCGAACTCTCCAGGTATTCGAAGATCCGCAGGTAATCGTCGCTGTTGTCCCAGCCGTGCGTGACGAAGAGCTGAAATGGATTGGCTTGCGACATGGCGGAAGTCTCGCACAGCAGGCAGCCGGCCGCAAAATCCGCTCTCCTGAGAGTACAATCCTCGGTCTTCAGCATCTTGAAAGGCCTAAAGAGCGGCTACCGTTGCGTCTGGTCGTCTACAACATCCGCTACGCGACGGGCACCGGGCCCGCTTTTCACCTGCCACTGCCGGGCGCCGGGTACCTACGCAGTAATCCGCGCGTGCTGAGCGGCATTACCGAGTTTCTGCGCGCCGAGAAGCCCGATGTGGTGGGCCTGATCGAGGTCGACACCGGTTCCATCCGCTCCGGCATGGTCAATCAGGCCGAGCACATCGCCCAGCAGTTGGGGCACTTCTCCATCTTCGAGTGCAAGTACGGCACGCAGTCACTGAACAAGTTCGTGCCCATTGTCCGCAAGCAGGCCAACGCCTTTTTGGCGGCGCCGCACGTGACCGGGGAGCGCTTCCACTACTTCGATACCGGCATCAAGCGTCTGGTCATCGAACTGGAGCTGGATGAGGTGTGCGTATTCCTGGTGCACCTGTCGCTCAAGTACCGCCATCGTCAGTACCAGCTGCGCTTCCTGCATGAGCTCATCATGAAATCCAACAAACCGGTGATCGTGGCGGGGGATTTCAATACCTTCTGGGGCAACCACGAGATCTACCTCTTCATGCACGCCGCCGGCCTGCGCAGTGCCAACACCGAGGAGCTGCCGTCCTTCCCGGCGCGCGTGCCGCGCGTGGAGCTGGACTTCATCCTGGTCAGTGCCGATATCCAGCTCACCGGTTTTCGGGTGCCGGACGTGAGGTTCTCCGACCATCGCCCACTGGTGTGTGATTTCAACGTCCTGAGCGGCGCGCAGCGCCGTGACAGCGCCGCATGAGGGATAAACTATGAGCACCTCAGCCTGGAAAATGGAGCGCGACAGCCAAGGCATCGCGTGGCTTACCCTCGACAAGCCGGACACCTCCGCCAATACCCTCTCGCAGCAGGTCATGCGCGAGCTGGATGCGCTGCTGCAGTCGCTCGCCCGCTCCCCGCCGCGCGGGGTGATCATCCGCTCCGGCAAACCCTCCGGTTTCATCGCCGGCGCGGACATCAATGAATTCACCACGCTCGCCAATGCCGCCGCCGGCTATCAGCTCACGCGCGCCGGGCAGATAACCTTCTCGCGGATCGAGCGACTGCCCTGTCCCACGGTGGCCGCCATCCACGGATTCGCCCTGGGCGGCGGCCTGGAGCTGGCGCTGGCGTGCCGCTACCGCGTGGCGGTCGGGGATGAGCGGCTGCAGCTGGGGTTGCCCGAGGTGCAGCTGGGCATCCATCCGGGCTTCGGTGGCAGCGTGCGTGCGGTGCGGCTGCTCGGGGTGCGGCCCGCCATGCAGCTCATGCTCACCGGGCGTCCGGTGCGCGCCGACAAGGCTGTGCGGATCGGACTGGTCGACCGTCTGGTCGGCGCGGCGGAGCTTGACGATGCCGCGCGCCAGATGGTGCTGCATCCGCCCTCCCGTCATCGCCCGCCGCTGGTGGAGCGGTTGCTCAGCTTGGCGCCGGTGCGCCCGTTCATCAAGCGGGCATTGATCAAGCAGGTCGCGGCCAAGGCGCCCCGGGCGCACTATCCGGCGCCCTACGCGATGATCGATCTGTGGGCCCGCAACGGCGCGCACGGTGAACCGGCATTCGAAGCCGAGGCGCGCTCGATCGCGGCCATGTTCGAAACACCGACGTCGCACAACCTGATCCGGGTGTTCCTGCTGCAGGATCGGCTCAAGGCCCAGAGCACCAGGGCCGCGGCCGACGTGAAGAGGGTTCATGTGGTGGGTGCCGGCGTCATGGGTGGGGATATTGCAGCGTGGTGCGCGCTGCGCGGCTTTGAGGTGACGCTGCAGGATCGGGCGCTCGAATACATAGAGCCGGCGCTCAAGCGTGCCGAGGAGCTGTTCGAGAAGCGTTTGCGTGAGCCGGAAAAGATCGCCGCCGGCCGCACCCGTCTGCGTGCCGATGTGGCCGGCAATGGGGTCGCCGAGGCCGACGTGGTCATCGAGGCCATCTTCGAGAGCCTGGAGGCCAAGCGCGCCCTGTACGCCTCGCTCGAGCCGCGGATGAAGCCCGAGGCACTGCTGGCGACCAATACCTCCAGCCTGCAACTTGAGCCGCTGGCCGAGCAGCTGGCACGGCCCGATCGGCTCGTGGGACTGCACTTTTTCAACCCCGTGTCGCAGATGCCGCTGGTGGAAGTCGTCTGCGGCACCAATACTTCCGAGGAGGCGCAGAGCCTCGCCGTCGCTTTCACGCGCCGCCTGGACAAGCTGCCCATCGCCTGTCGCAGCGCCCCGGGCTTCGTGGTCAATCGGGTGCTGATGCCATACCTGCACGAGGCCATGTACCTGGCGGAGGAAGGCGTGGCGCTCGCGGCAATCGACGCCGCCGCGACCGACTTTGGCATGCCGGTGGGTCCGATCGAACTGGCGGACGTCGTCGGCCTCGATGTCGCCAAGGATGTGGGCGAGATCATCGCCGCGGAACTGGGCCGGCCGCTGCCTGCGCATCCGCAGCTTGCCGAGCGGGTCGCGGCGCGCAAGCTCGGACGCAAGAGCGGTTCGGGATTCTATACCTGGCACGAGGGTCATCCGACCAAGCCGCCCGCCGCCCGTGCGGCGCCGGCGGATGCCACCGATCGGATGATGCTGGCACTGGTCAATGAGGCGGTGGCCTGCCTGCGTGAGGGTGTGGTGAGCGATGCGGATCTGTTGGATGCCGCGGTGATTTTTGGCACCGGATTCGCACCGTTTCGCGGTGGACCGATTGCCTACGCCCGCGCCCGCGGCATCGCGGATTGCTTGCGACGCCTTAACGATCTGGCAACGCGGCACGGTGAGCGCTTCCGCGCCGATCCGGGCTGGAGTCTGCTTGAAGAGGGCCCGCAAACCGTGAACGGCGTTCCGGAGCAACACTGATGCTGTGCTACCATCAAAGCCCATCCAGAACCGAACTTTCACCCATCATCAGCCGTGCAAATGACCGAAGAACGTGAAGCCAGCGTTCAGGTTCTCAAAACCTTCGCACCGCTGGATGGACTGAAACGCGAGAATATTGCCGCGCTGGCGAAGAAAGTCAGCATCCGCACGATGTCTGCGGGCCGCTTCTTGTTCAAGGAAGGCGATACCGACAAACGCAAGATCTGGCTGGTCAGCGGCATGCTCGAGCTGCGCGAGGCCGAACGCACCGTGGCGATGATCCGCGGTGGTACGCCTGAGGCGCGCAACCCCCTCTCGCCCACCCTGCCGCGCATCGTCAGCGCGCGTGCCGTGGATGAGATCACCTATCTGTCGATCGACAGTGAACTGCTCGATGTGATGATCACGTGGGACCAGACCGGCACCTACGAAGTCGAGGAGCTGCAGGCGCAGTTGAACGGCGGCGCCAATGGCGATGACTGGATGACGACGCTGCTGCAGACCCGCTCCTTCCACAAGATACCGCCGGCGAACATCCAGGCCATCTTCATGCGCATGCAGCGGGTGCCCTACCTGGCCGGAGATGTGATCATCAAACAGGGCGATGAGGGCGATTACTTCTACGTGATCGTCAAGGGCCAGTGCGTGGTGACGCGCGAGACGCCGCTGAATCGCGACGGCATCAAGCTTGCGGAACTGAGCGTGGGCGATACTTTCGGTGAAGAAGCCCTGATCGCGGAAGCCAAGCGCAATGCCACCATCACCATGTTGACCGATGGGGTGCTGATGCGGCTCGCCAAGGCTGATTTTCGCGAGCTCATGAACGAGCCGCTGCTGCAATGGGCCAACTACGACCAGGCCCGTGAGATCGTGGCGCGCGGCGGACGGTGGCTCGATGTGCGCCTGCCGAGCGAGCATCAGAACATGAGCATCGAAGGATCGTTGAACATCCCGCTGTACTTCATACGGCTGAAGCTCTCGACGCTCAATCCAAAGACGCCCTACGTGTGTTATTGCGACACCGGACGGCGCAGCTCCGCGGCCGCCTACATTCTGGTGGAGCGCGGCTTCGATGCCTATGTGCTGCGCGGCGGATTGACCACGGGCGCGGTCGGACTGCATCAGTCCCGTTAGCGGGGCACGGGCTCCGCGGGCGCCTCGATGCCGCGCAGATCGGCCACCGTCAAGAGCGCAAAGCGCGCATACAGGCCGGCAAGCGATCCCGCATTGGCGCTGGAACCGCGGTTGGTCACGCGCGTGCGCGCATGCACCGTGAAGGGCGGAGGGATCGCGCCCGCGGCTCCCTGCACCTGCACCTGAGCGCTCAACACCGCGTTGCGGAACGTATAACCCAGCACCGTCGCGTTGCTCGCAAGCGTGCTGGTCAGATCATTCACGGTGATCGCCAAGGTGCGGTGCACGCCGTCCGCGGCCGGCGCGTACAGCTGATGCGCGCGCAATTCCCCCTCGATGGCCAAGGCGATGGCGCCGGGGGTGAGACGCGGGTCCGACGCCGCCAGCTGCTGCGCATGATCGCTGAAGGTCACGGCGACCGCACTCACGGCCCCCGAAGTCAGGATGGCGGGTAGCGCGGCTGGCGCGGCGGAGGCGCCGCTCATCGAGGCGTGTGGCGGGGCGTCTGCCGTAAGGTGCGGTGTCGGCGCGCGCTCAGCGACCGCGCCGGCGCGCCCCGGATCCCCGTGCGCCAATCCCACGACCCCCGTGCAGGCACACAGCGTCACGAGCGTTAGCGCGACTGCGCCGGCGGCAACCATTCCTGACATTCGCATGCGCCCCAGTCTCGCACCGGCAGGGGCACAGCGGTATAGGTTGTTTGGACACCCCGCCCGCCTGGGGCCTCAGCTCGGTCGGCGCGGGCCGGGCCACAGTTTTTCGAATTCTTCCCGATTGATGGTCAAACTGTCGTAACCCATGAGGTCGGCGATCTTGGAGCGCTGCACGCCGGGTCGCGGCACGATGTCCAGCCGCCAGCTCGTGCCCGCATCGGCCGTTGCCGCCAAGGTCGCGACCCGCCACTTATGGGCGGGTATCTCGAAGGTCGCGATACCGCCGGCGGGCCGACGACGAATCTTCAGGGCGCCGCTTGCCGCCTTGGAGGTGACTTGGAACACGGCGGCGTTCATCGCATCGAGCGTGGGCTGCGGAGCGAGCGGCGTCGCTGACTTCCTGCAATACGCGATCCCCCAGCGACTCTTCAACACCATCGCGCGGATCGCGAGCGACAACTCCGCGGTGAATGGCGGCAGATAGGGCGGCGGGACGGCCCAGCGCTGATACGCGGGGCGCAACAGCGTGAGCGCAACCATCACGACACTGAGGAGGACCACCGCGATCGCGCCGATGAGCAGGGTGCGCGGACTGAGGGCGAGCGCCGGAAAATAAGTCTTGAGGTTGGCTACGGCGGCCTCTCTCGACACCGCGATCATGGCCGCGAGTGCCGCGAGGATCAGGGTCAGGATCACACCCAGATTTCTGGCCAGCCAGCTCATGCCGTCAGTTCCCCGGGGTCGCCAGCTACATCGTATGCGTGGCTTTATCACCGGAGAGTGCTCCAGCGAGATAGGTCTCGATCTTTTTCTGGGTCTGACCGCGGTCCTGTTCGCTGAACTGCACGCCAATGCCCGCTGTGCGTTTGCCCTGTGCGCCCTTGGGCGTCACCCAGATCACGCGCCCCGCCACCGGCAGTTTCTCATCTTCACCCATCAGGTTCAGCAGCATGAAGACCTCATCGCCGAGTCGGTAGTTGCTGTTGGTGGGAATGAACAGGCCCCCATTGCGCACAAAGGGCATGTATGCCAGGTACAAGGCGCTCTTGTCCTTGATCGTCAGCGTGAGAAGTCCGGGTTTTGGTCCCATTGCCGTGTTGGTCTGATCTCTAAACAAGAGAGCGTAGCAGGCTCTCCAGCGCCAGCGAACGATTCACGGGGGTGGCCAAGGCCGCCCGCAGCGCACGTAACTGGTCCAGCAAATCAAAAAGCCGAGGGACATTTGACCCCGGATCGCCTCGCACCGGGTGGGTACCATCCCGCATTTCCACGGAATATGTCCCGGCGCCGAGCGCGCGGCGAATCCGTTCCGTGAGCCAGTTCTCAAAGCACGTCAGGCGCAGCGCCACCTCCGCGCGGCTCCAGCTATCGGCCAGCTGAGCGGCATCCGCGCGCCGCGCAGCCAGATCAGCGAGGGCGCTCAAGGTCTCATCACGGATCTGCAGCACGGCGCGCGGATCAAGGCCCGCCGCCAGCAGCGGCGCGTTGCCGATGACATCCAACACCGCCTCCCACGGTCCCTCCCCCACGGACTGATTCAGCCAGGCAAGGGCGGCCTCGCGTTCCGGGCTGCGGATCCGCACCCGCTGGCAACGACTGAGAATGGTGGCGGGCAGCCGCGAGGGCTGCTGCGCGACCAGGATCAGCACCGTGCGCGCCGGTGGCTCCTCCAAAGTCTTCAAGAGCGCATTGGCGGCGTTCCAGTTGAGCGCATCGGCCGGATCAATGAGCGCCACCTTGTAGCCGCCCTGGTGACTGGCCAGGGCGAGGTGTGCCGACAGCTCACGCGCCTGCTCGACGCGGATCTGCTTGGAGTCCTCGAGCAGCGCGAGGCGCGTGAAGTCGGGGTGATGATCGGCCGCGACGCTGCGACAGGGCGCGCAGATGCCACACGGTCCCGCGCTGTGCGGGGTGGCGCAGAACAGGAGCTGCGCCAGCCACAGCGCCAGCTGATCCCCGCCCGCGCCGGGTGCGTCCTGGATCAGCAGCGCATGCGGTACCCGATCGTGACGCAGCGTCGCCAGCAGCTGCTCGCGCGCCGGTTGCAGCCAGGATGCCCCGGTCACGGAGTTCATGGGCCACTCGCGGTCGCAGGCCGCGCCTGCAATGCCTCAAGGGCCTGCGCCACGGCGGCCTGCACCTGCGGCAGTTCACGCGCGGCATCGATGACACAGAAGCGCTGGGCATCGGCGTGCGCCACCGCCAGGTACGCGGCGCGGACGCGCTCGAAGAACGGCCCCCGCTCCTGCTCGAAGCGATCGGTGTGGCCGCGGCGCGCCTGCACCCGCGCCAGGCCCACCGCCACTGGCAGATCCAAGAGCAGCGTCAGATCCGGCATCAGATCCCCATGCACGAGGGTGGCAAGCGATTCGATGCTGCCGGCATCAACGCCGCGGCCGCCGCCCTGGTAGGCGCGGGTGGCATCCGTGAAACGATCGCACACCACCCACTCGCCGCGCGCCAGTGCCGGGCGGATCAGGTTGGCCAGATGGATGCTGCGGGCCGCGAACATCAGCAGCGTCTCGGCAGCCGCGGGGATCGCTTCACCATCCGGTTGCAGCACCAGCTCGCGCACCCGCTCCGCCAGCGGCGTGCCGCCCGGTTCGCGGGTGACAACGGCCGGCAGGTGGTGCGCCTGCAGCCACTCGGCAATGTAGCGCGCGATGGTGGACTTGCCGGCACCCTCGATACCCTCGAGCGTGATGAAACGCCCTGGCATCACGGGTGGGCCACCGCGCCGCGCAGTTTCTGCACGTAGTGCTGGACCGCCTGATTGTGCTCGGCGAGCGTTGCCGAGAAGTGATGGCCGCCCTGCCCATCGCCGGTGGCGACGAAGTACAGATCACCGGTCTCCTCCGGGCGCACCACCGCCATCAGTGCGGCACGACCCGGCAGCGCGATGGGTGTCGGCGGCAGACCATCGCGCGTATAGGTGTTGTAGGGTGTATCGGTGGTCAGATCGCGTTCGTGAATGTGGCCGTCGTAGGCGGCGCCTAACCCGTAAATCACCGTCGGATCCGACTGCAGGCGCATGCCCTTGCGCAGCCGCGCCACGAATACCCCGGCAATGCGTGGCCGCTCGGTGGGCAGGCCGGTCTCCTTCTCCACCATCGAAGCCAGCACCAGTGCCTGCTCGGGCGATGCCAGCGGCAGGTCGGCGGCGCGCATGCTCCAGGCATCCGCCAGTGCATCGCGCATGCTGTTATAGGCTTTCTTCAGGATCTCAACATCGGTGGTGCCGGAGGCGAACAGGTAGGTATCCGGAAAGAAGTGTCCCTCCGGGACGACGCCTGCGTGACCGATGGCGGCCATGACGTCGGCGTCGCTGCGGCCCACCAACAGCGCATGCACATGCGGATCCGCGGCCAGTGCCTGCCGCAGATCACTGAAGCGCGTGCCTTCCACCACCGTGAGCTGCTCCAGGATGACGCGCCCGGCCTCGAGCATTTCGATGACATCGCTGGCACTGGCATGCGCATCGACTTCGTAGTCGCCGGCCTTGATCGTGAGCGTGCGGCCGGTCAGTCGCAGGTACACCTGGGTGCACAGGGCACACTGCAGCGCACCGGCGCTTTGCAGTCGCCCGAGCACGCCGCGTACGCTCAAGCCCGGGGAGACCGTGACCCGCAGGTTCTGGGCAGCAGGACCGGGCGCGTCGAACTGCATCGTCAGCCACCACCAGCCCGCGCCTGCGGCCGCCCCCACCAGCAGCACCAGCAGCACCAGAATCAAGATCGCCCTACGCACCGGGTGGCTCCAGCAACGGCAACAGCGAGCGCTGCAGTTGTCGTGTGACCGGACCTACGGTCCGCTCACGCCCGTCGAGGGCGCGCACCGGCCAGATGCCGATCCGCGCGTTGGTCACGAAGATTTCCGTGGCCGCCTCAAGCGCCGCCGCATCGGGCGCCGTCTCGGCCACCTCTAGGCCGGCGCGCTGCGCCTCGCCCATGACCACGCGGCGCATGACGCCGCGCACGCCAGCGCTCACGATCGCAGGCGTCATGATCCGCCCCTCACTGACCAGGAACACATTGCTCATCGTGCCTGAGACCAGCCGTCCGGAGCTACTGAAGACCAGCGCCTCGAGGATCGCCGGATCGCTCCACTCGGCGCGAATCAGCACTTGCTCCAGCCGGTTCAAATGCTTGAGCCCCGCCAGGGCCGGATTCTCGCCCAGCTGGCCGCGCGCGGTGCGCACCGCGATGCCGCGCTCCCAGTGGCTGGGGTCCTCCGGGGGCCATCGGTACTGCAGCAGCACCGTGCGCGCGGTTTCATCGCCGCGCGCGCCATAGCCGCGCGCCGTCGCACTGCCGCGGGTGAGAATGAGCTTGATGAGGCTGTTCGCCTGGCTCGCGGCAAGCTCCCGGATCCGCACGGCCAGCTGGGAGAAGCGCTCGAAGCGAATCCCCAGTCGCGCGGCGCCTTCTGCCAGCCGCTGCAGGTGCAGATCCACGAATCGGGCGACGCCCGCCCGACAGGCGATGGTTTCGAACAGCCCATCGCCAAAGTGCAGCCCGCGGTCCAGCACATCGATGGCCGCGGCCGTCTCGCCATCGACCTGCACCACAATGGGCGCTGCCCAACCCTTCGGCTCCACGGCGCTCATGCCGGGTGCCTCGCGGCGCTGCCGGCAGGCTCCTCATCAAACACCGCCAGCATGCCGCGGGCCTTGGCGCGGGTCTCGTTCAATTCACGCTGCGGATCCGAATCGGCGACGATGCCGCCGCCGGTGCGCAGAGTGATGCGCGAGTGCTCAAGCGTCATGGTGCGGATGAGGATATTGAGGTCCATTTCCCCGCCCGATGTCAGGTAGCCCAAGGATCCATAGAACGCGCCGCGCCCCTGCCCTTCGAGCTCCGCAATGATCTGCATGCAGCGAAACTTCGGGCAGCCGGTGATGGTGCCGCCCGGGAACACCGCTTTCAAGGCACCGATGGGCGTCACCCCCACGCGCAGTCGTCCCTGCACGTTCGAGACGATGTGATGCACATGCGCGTAGGTCTCCGTGACCATGAGCTCGTTGACGATCACGGTGCCGGCCTCGCACACCCGCCCAAGGTCGTTGCGTTCCAGGTCGATGAGCATGATGTGCTCGGCGCGCTCCTTCGGGTGGGCCACCAGCGCCGCCGCCTCGGGCGCATCGCCACCGGGCCTGAGCGTGCGCGGCCGCGTTCCGGCGATGGGCCGCGTGTCCACCTCCCGGCCGCTGACCCGCAGCAGCCGCTCGGGGGAGGAGCTGAGCAGGCTCACGCCGCGCCATTGCACCAGCGCGGCGAACGGTGCCGGATTGCGCGCGCGTAGCCGCTCATACAACATTGCCGTATCCAGTGCCTGCGCATGGCGCGCGGAGCCCGGTGCGGCGGTCGGCTTGACCGACCAGGGCCGTGACAGATTGGCCTGGTAGATGTCGCCGGCGCGGATGTACTCCTTGGCACGCAGCACGCGCTGCAGGTAGCAGGGCGGGATCCTCCTCGGTGACCGCGAAGCCCAGCCGAACCGGATCCGGCGAGCCTGCCCCGTGGCGTACGCGCGCCTGCCGCTCGGCATCCGCCACGACCTCATCGAGCAGATTATGCGCCCCAGGTTCCGCTACCGCCCAGACGGTGTCGCTCGCCAGCACATGCACCAGCGCGCACGGCGTGCGCAAGGCGAAGGCTCGCCACGGCAGCGGGGTGGGCGGCAGGAGCAGATGCGGTTCGATATCCGCGGCGATTTCATAGCCCACGAACACCACCCAGCCCGGCGCAAAGGGCACGCCGCTGTCGCGGGCGGCAGGCAACTCAGCGCCGGGACTCTCGGTCTTGGCGCTTTGCTGCCACCACAGCTCCAGCGCATCCAGGAACTTCCCGGCCCGCGGCTCCATGCCTTCGCCATGCAGACGCCCGTCCGGTGTGGCCCACAGGGCCGCCTGGGGCTGTGCCGCCAGGATGGTGACCTTGCCCAGGGCACCGGCGACCGCACTCTCAAGCAGCGCTGGGTAGCGCCGCGGATTGCTCGCCGCCAGCTGTCGCAGTACCGCGGGCGGCACATCCAGCCGGCGTGCCTGTGACGTCACGGTTCAGCCGCTGAAGCGGCGGAAGATAAGGGTACCGTTGGTACCGCCGAACCCGAACGAGTTCGACAATGCCACATCGATCGGCATCGGCCGCGCGACATTGGGTACGAAATCCAGATCGCAGTTCGGATCCGGCGTGCGGTAATTGATGGTGGGCGGAGCGACATTGTCGCGGATTGCCAGAATGCTGAAGATCGCCTCCAGCACCCCCGCCGCACCCAGCAGGTGACCGGTCATGGACTTGGTGGAGCTCACCGCCACCCGGTACGCGTAATCGCCGAAGGCGCCCTTGATCGCGGCGGTCTCGGCCTTGTCACCCAGGGGTGTGGAGGTCGCGTGGGCGTTGATGTACTGGATGTCGGTCGCATTCATGGCGGCATCGCGCAGGGCATTGGTCATGGCCAGTGCGGCACCGGCGCCATCCTCGGGCGGCGAGGTGATGTGATAGGCATCGCTGCTCATGCCAAATCCGGCCATCTCCGCGTAGATCTTGGCGCCCCGGGCGCGGGCGTGTTCGAGCTCCTCGAGGACGACGGCGCCACCGCCATCGCTGAGCACGAAGCCATCCCGGTCGAGGTCCCAGGGGCGACTCGCCTCCTGCGGAGCATCATTGCGGCCCGAGAGCGCCTTGGCCTGCGCGAAGCTCGCCAGTCCGCACACCGTCGTCGCCATCTCCGACCCGCCGGCGATGATCATGTCGGCATCGCCGTACTGGATGGCGCGCATGCCAAAACCGATGGCATGGGTCGAGGTGGTGCAGGCACTCACGACGCCAAGGTTCGGGCCGCGCAGTCCGTACTTGATCGACAGGTGTCCGGCGATCATGTTGATGATGGTGGCCGGCACGAAGAAGGGCGATATCTTGCGCGGGTTGTGCGCCTTCAGATAATCGTGGTACTCCGCCTCGATCGTGCCCAAGCCACCGATGCCGGCGCCCATGATGGCGCCGCAACGGGTGGCATCGCTTCGGGCGACATCAAACCCGGAATCCACCATGGCCTGCATGCCTGCGGCCACGCCGTAGTGCATGAAATCGTCCATGCGGCGGGCATCCTTCGGCGAGATGTAGGCGCCCAGGTCGAAATCGCGCACCTGGCCGCCGAAGCGCACCGGGAATGCCGACACATCAAAGCGGGTGATCGGGCCAATGCCGCTGCGCCCGTTCAAGATGGCATCCCACGCGGCAGGCACAGTGCTGCCGACCGGAGAAACCATACCCATACCTGTTACGACGACGCGACGTTTACTCACTCGCAGCCCCGGTACTCAACCTCCGATGCGCAGCGCAGTTCTAAACCTTGCTGCGACGGTCGTTGATGTAGTCGATGGCCTGTTGAACCGTCGTGATCTTTTCGGCGTCCTCGTCCGGAATTTCGATTTCGAACTCCTCTTCGAGAGCCATCACCAGTTCGACCGTGTCCAGCGAGTCCGCGCCCAGATCGTCGACGAACGAGGCGTCATTCGTAACCTGTTCAGCCTTGACGCCCAGTTGCTCCGCGACGATGGCCTTTACCTGCTGCTCAACGGTGCTCATTACGGGATTGTCCTTATGAAGAATTAGCGCTTGCGCCAGCCGATGCTCGGCGGCACGGGCGCGGTATTGTAGGGGAACACCCCCCCGTCTGCCAGCACGGTAAAGCGAGTGGGAGTGGTTGTTTTTTCAGGTGAAACGCTGATGCCGTTGCGTCAAGGCCCGCGTTCGGTCGGCGCCGCGGCTTGCTGTGGCTATTTTCCAACGCCGTGCCCGCATTGGTGTGCGGCGCGCTTACGGCATGTACAGCCCACCGTTCACGTGCAGGGTTTCCCCGGTGATGTAGCCGGCCTGCGGGGAGGCGAGAAACAGTACCGCCGATGCAACATCCTCCGCCGCGCCGAGCCGCTCCATGGGGATGCGCGCGGCCAGCACCGCTCGCTGCTCCTCGCTGAGCGCCCGGGTCATGTCCGTCTCGATGAAGCCCGGCGCCACCGCATTGACGGTGATGCCGCGGGAGGCGACTTCCTGGGCCAGGGACTTGGTAAAGCCCAGCACCCCCGCCTTAGCGGCGGCGTAATTCACCTGCCCGGGATTGCCCGTGACCGCGACGATGGAGGTGATGTTGATGATGCGGCCGCGGCGCTCCTTCATCATGCGCCGCAATACCGCCTTGGACAGCCGGTAAATGGCCGTAAGGTTGGTGGTGATGACCTGATTCCAGTCATCGGGCTTCATGCGCAGCAACAGGCCATCGCGGGTGATCGCGGCATTGTTCACCAGAATGCTGGGCATGCTGCTAGTGGCCTCCAGCTGCGCCAGCAGCGCATCGATCGAGGCATCGCTGGCGACATCCAGCACCGCGCCCCGCCCGGCCAGGCCGTTCGCGGCTAGGGTTGCCGTGAGCTCGGCCGCACCGGCTTCGCTGGTGGCGGTGGCGATGACGCGCGCCCCGGCGGCCGCGAGGCCGAAGGCGATGGCGCGACCGATGCCGCGTGAACCGCCCGTCACCAGCACCACATCATTTTCAAACATGCGCAAAGCTCCTCATGGCGCCTTTAGGAACGGGTGGCGGCGAGCGCCGCCTCCAGGCTCGCCCGATCTTCCAGTGCCAGATACGCGAGCCCTGGCCTTTTATCGATGCGACGATTCAGGCCGGTGAGGACCTTGCCGGGACCGCATTCGATCAGCTGGGCATGGCCATTGGCGGCCAGCGCCCGCACGGTGTCCTGCCAGCGCACCGGGCTCGCCAGCTGCTGCACCAGCAGCTCCCGGATGTCATCCGGGTCAGTATGCACAGCCGCATCGACGGCGCTCACATAGCGGATCACGGGCGTCGCGAACTTCACATCCTCAAGGCGCTCCTCCAGCCGGTCCGCCGCCGGCCCCATCAGGCTGCAGTGCGCGGGCACACTCATCGGCAGCACCACCGCGCGCTTGGCCCCGGCGGCCTTGCAGGCCTCGATGGCGCGCTCCACGGCCGCGCGGATGCCGGCGATCGCCACCTGCCCCGGGGCGTTGAAATTCACCGGCTCGACGACGTTGCCGTGCGACGCCTCATCGCAGCAGGCCGCGACCTGCGCATCGGTTAGGCCGAGAATGGCGGCGATGGCGCCGGTCCCGGCGGGCACCGCCTCCTGCATCACTCTGCCCCGAAAACGCACCAGATCGGCCGCCGCACCCAGTGACAGCGCCCCCGCGCACACCAGCGCGGTGAACTCCCCCAGGCTGTGACCGCTGACCTCACCGGGGTCGGCGCCGCCGCGGTCCTGCCACAGCCGCCACAGCGCAATCCCGGCCGCGAGCATCGCCGGCTGGGTGTATTCGGTGCTGTTCAGCTTCTCGGCAGGCCCTTCTTGGATGAGCGCCCACAGGTCGTAGCCCAAGGCGGCGGAGGCCTCATCGAAGGTGCCGCCGACCGCCCGCTCGGTGGCAAGGTCCGCGAGCATGCCCACGGACTGCGATCCCTGACCCGGAAATACAAACGCGAATGACATGGCGCTCCCTGGAAACGTCTCGCCAAAGGGGCGCGATTATACCGGCTTGGCAACCGCGCGCAGGAGCGCCGCAGCCAGCGCCCCGGCGACGGCGCCGTACAGGTGGGCATCCACGATGACGGCGCCGCCCGCGGTGAGCGGCAACGCCCCCGCGCTTTGCTCGTACACCAGCTTGCCGACCAGGAACAACGCCAGGACCCAGCCATCCGCCTGCCGGGCGCGCAGGTGTGCAAAGGCACCCGCCGCGAGCACCCCGTGCAGGACGCCCGAGGAACCGACATACCACTGCGTGGTCGAAGACAGCAGCCACAGTCCGGCATCGACACCCACCACCGACAGCCCGAGGATCCACAGCCAGGCGCCCACTGAGTAGTCCTTGGCAAACAGAGCCCACATCAATGCAAGACCTGCCATGTCCAGCAGCGCGTGTTCGAATCCCAGGTGAATGACGTGTGCCGTGAGCAGACGCCACCATTGACCGGCCGAGAGGCCCTCCCGGTCGTAGCGCAAGGCGAGTTGGGCGGGCATGCCGCCACTTTGGATCAGCAGCACGGCTGCGCAGATGCCCAGCAGCAGCCAGCCGCGCCGACCGTCGCAATTGAGCGACTTTGCCAAACGGTGCAGCCGTTCGCGCTGGGATGAGAGGTTCATTTGTTATGATCCGGCGCCATTCGCTGCACCCCTCACCACGCGGGTAATACCATGCGCATGTTCTTCAGAGATCAAAATCCCATGGCCCGCGTCCGCGGCTTCACGCTCATCGAGATCATGGTCGTCGTGATCATCATCGGCCTGCTGGCTGCCGTCATTGTGCCCAGTATGCTCGGTCGAGTCGCTGATGCGCGTGTCGCCAAAACCCATGAGGATATCCAGGCCATCGGCACCGCGTTAACCCTGTATCGGCTCGATAACTTTAAGTACCCGAGCACGGATCAGGGCCTCAAGGCCTTAGTCCAGCAGCCCTCGGACCCCACCATCCGCAACTGGCGCAAGGGCGGCTATATCCAGGACGGCACACTCAAGGACCCGTGGGGCAACGACTATCAGTATGTGTACCCCGGCACACACGGCCACGAGTACGACCTGTATTCCTTCGGCGCCGACGGCCAGGAAGGCGGCGAAGGCGAAGATGCGGACATTGGCAACTGGAACACGGATGTCAAACCTGGAACCGCTCAGAGTCCCACCGGTTCCTAGCCGGATAAGCCCCGTGCCGCACAGGCCCCGGCAGCGCGCGAGCGGCGGGTTTACGCTGATCGAGATTCTGGTGGTAATGGTGATCATCGGGGTCGTCATCGCCGGGGCGATGCTGTCGATGTCCTTCACCGGACCCGACCGCGAACTTCACACCGAGGGCGAGCGGCTCGTCGACCTCATGAACTACGCGCAGGAGCAGGGCGAACTGCAGACCCGGGAGCTGGGCATGTACTGCACCGATCACAGCTACAAGTTCCTGGCCTTCGATGCGCGCCGCAACCTGTGGGTGCCGATCGATGACGATGATGCCCTGCGGGCCCGCACCTTGCCGGATGCCATCAAACTGCAGCTGGATGTCGAGGGGCGCGAGGTGGTGCTGGCATCGCTCGCCGATGAACAGAAAAAGAAGATCGCGCCGCAGGACCTGCAGCCGCATGTGATGATCTTCTCCAATGGCGACCTGACTTCCTTTCGCGTGACGCTGGAACGGGAGGGCACCGATCAGACGGTCACACTGCTGCCGGATCGGCAGGGCAAGATCAAAGTGAAGGTTCCCAAGGATCACGTCACGTGAAGGCGACACGCGGGTTCACGCTCATTGAGGTGCTGGTCGCCCTGGTGATCGTGGCGCTGGGCATGTCGGCGTTGCTCGAGTCGCTCGGATCGGCGGCGGACACCGCCACCTGGCTGCGCGACAAGAGCTTTGCCCAGTGGATCGCCTTCAATCAGCTCGCGACGCTGCGGCTGTCGGGAACACTGCCCTCGGCGGGAACCACCGCCGGTGAACTCGACTATGCCGGTCGGCACTGGCGCTGGCGGCAGGTGGTCACCACCATGGGATTTCCGGGCCTGTTCCGCATTGATGTGTCGGCGGAGCCGGCCGACACCGCAACGGTCGATGAGCAGGGCTGGATGGCGACGGTCACCGGTGCCATCGGTGATGCCGTGGCGACCCCGCAGCTGCAATCGCTCTACCCCGACCCCTCGCTCCCCGGCAGTGTCAGCTCAGCCCCCGCCTCCAGCCAGCCGGCCCCCTCGAGCGCGCCCTCGCCGTTCTTCGCGCCCACGGTACCGGCACCGCAACCCGCCCCGCAAAGCGGCGGTGGCACGCCATGAGCCGGCAGCGATGCATCGGGCCTGCACAGGGCTTCACCCTGATTGAGCTGCTGGTGGCCCTATTCATCACCGCCATCATTTTCAGCATCGGTTATGGCGCCATCAACCAGGCGCTGAACAATCATGAGCAGCTGAAGGAGCACCAGACCCGACTGAGCGAGGTGCAGAACGCCGTGCGTGCCATGGTGCAGGACTTCTCGGAGCTCGCGGCGCGTCCGGTCCGCGATCCGTTGGGACAGAGCTGGGTGGCCTGCATCACCACCCAGGCGAGCGATGCACTGGGGGGCGCCACCGACGCCGGCGCCGCCAGTGCCCCCAGCTCGGCCCCGGCAACGCCGGATGATGATGAGGATGAGGATGACAGCTCCCCCCCGCCCGATGACGGCGGCCCGGATCTGGTCGCCTTCACGCGCGGTGGCTGGGCCAACCCCGCCGGCATCCAGCGCGCGACGCTCGAGCGGGTCTCCTACCGGTTCGCCAACGGCACGCTGCGGCGCATGCATTGGACCGTGCTCGATGGCACCGAGGCGAGTCTGCCGGTGCGCCGCGACCTGCTCACTCACGTCAAATCCGTCAGCTTTCGCTTCATGAACGATGCGCGGCAATGGACCGACCAATGGCCCGCGCTCGGTACCACGAGCCTGCGCAGTCGCCCGTTTGCCGTGGAGATCACCCTGGAGCTCGAGGACTGGGGGCACATCGTGCGCGTGGTCGAGGTGCCCTCGTGAGGCGCCAGCGCGGCATCGCCCTGATCACCGCCATCCTGCTGGTGGCGCTCGCCACCATCATGGCGGCCACGATCGGCTATGAAAACGCGATGACCGCACGGCGCGGCACGGCGAGCTTCGCGTTTGACCAGAGCCTGGAGGTCGCAAAGGCCGCCGAGGCCATCGCCGCCTATGCGCTGCGCGCGACGCGCCAGCAAAATCATACGACCACCTACCCTGCGCAGCTGTGGTCGCACCCTTACGGACCGGTGGACCTGGTGCCGGGCGTGACGCTCGAGGCATGGCTCGAGGACACCCAGGGACGCTTCAATCTGAACAATCTGGTCAATGCCGACGGCTCGACCAATGATGATGCGGTACTGGTGTTCCAGAACCTGTTGACCAATGTCGGCCTTGAGCCGAAGTGGGCGCAGCTGATGGCGGACTGGATCGATTCGGATACCGTGCCCAATGTTCCCGACGGCGCCGAGGACAGTGTCTACCTCAGCCAGACCCCGCCCTATCGCGCGGCCAACATGCTCATCACCACGCCCAGCGAGATCCTGGCGCTGCCTGGTTTCGGCCGCGACCGGTATCTGAAACTCGAGCCGTTCATCAGCGCCCTGCCCCAGGGAACCGGTATCAACCTGTGTTCAGCCCGCATCGAGCTGCTCAATGCGTTGGGGCCGCCCGGGACCATCAATTTCTCCGACCCCGACAATCTCGCCAAGAATCGCGCCGAGGACTGTTTTCCCACCAAGCAGGATTTTGACGGTCTGATCAGCGATGCCGCCGCCAAAGCCAAGGCGGACAGCATGGTGACGTTCATCTCCAACTACTTTACGCTGACGAGTATCGTCACCATAGGCAGCACGCAGTTCGCCTTGTACAGTCTCTTGCATCAGGAAGGTGACATGCGGGTCCGATCCATTCAGCGCAGCTTTACGGCAGACTGACGCATGGCAGACTGGTTACTCGTCAGATTGGCAAATGATCCGCAGCACATCGAGTGCCTGACTGCGGATGCTGCCGGTCGCATCATCTCCCCGGTGCGCAGCGGGCCTTTGTCGAGCATCGCACAGCGCGCGGCCGGGCAGCGCATCTGCGTGCTGGTGCCGGCGAGTGATGTGCTGCTGACCGATGCCGAAGTGCCGGCCAAGTCCGGTGCGCGCCTCCAGCAGATCGTCCCTTACGCGCTCGAGGAGCAGGTGGCGGAGGACATCGACTCGCTGCACTTCGCCGTCGGCCGACGTGTCGGGGAGGCCGCGCGCATTCCGGTCGCGGTGGTGTCGCGCACGCTGCTTGATGGCTGGCTCGCCCAATTGCATGGCGCGGGACTGACCCCGGAGTGCCTGTACGCCGACAGCAGCCTGGTGCCCGACAATCCCGGCCAGGCCGTGCTGGTGTTGAGCGGTGAGAACGTGATGCTGCGGGCCGCGGGCGGCCAGGCCGTGACCTTGCCCTTGAGCGCGCTCGCCGAAGCGCTGGAGCTGCTGCGTCCCGCGCCGGAGCTGGCCGAGTTTGGCGGCAATGGCCTGGTGGTCTACGCCGGGGAGGCCGAGTGGCAGCAGTACGGCGCCGCCATCGATGCGGTGCGCGAGCAGTTTGAAGGCTTGTCGGTGCAGCTGCTGCCCGAAGGGCCGCTGGGCCTCTTTGCCCAGTCCCTGCCCGGCAACCAGGCGATCAACCTGCTGCAGGGAAGCTATGCGCCGGTATCGCCGCTGGCCGGTGGATTGAAGGCCTGGCGGATCGCCGCTGTGATGCTGCTGGGACTGCTGGTGCTGCACGGCATCGGCAGCGCTGCGCAGCTGCTGATGCTCAAGCGCACCGAGCGGCGGCTCGACCAGTCCATCAGCGAGACCTTCGAGGAGGCCATGCCCGGCGAGCACAACAGTTCCAATGCGCGACGCCGCATGCAGGCGCGGTTGGCCCAGGTGCAGGGCAGCACCGACAGTTCGGGTCTGCTGGCCATGCTCTCAGCGGTCGCCCGGGCGCGCGCCGCGGCGAGCGGCACGGCGGTGCAGGCGGTGAGCTATCGTGACGGCCTGCTGGAACTGCAGGTGACGGCTCCGGGAGCCGATACGCTCGACCACATCAGCCAGCAGCTGCGCACCGGCGGTTGGCAGGCCGATCTGACCTCGGGCACCTCCACCAGCGGCGCCTACCAGGGCCGCATCCAGATGAAGCCCAGGACCTAGCATGGACACCCTCATCGCCTGGTTCCAGACCCAAAGCCCGCGTGACCAGCGCCTGGCGGTCGGTGCCGCGGTGGTGCTGCTGCTGATCCTGATCTTCAGCATCTTCGTGCCGCTCGACACGAGCGTGGCGCGCGCCACCACGCGGGTTGAGCGCAAGCAGGCGGATCTTGCCTGGATGCGCTCGGTCGCACCACAACTGGCCGCCGCCGGCGCCGCGGTCACCGCACCCACCTCGCAGCGCTCCTTGATCGTCGTGATCGACAGTTCGGCGCGCGAATCGGGGCTCGGCTCAGCCTTGAACAGCAGCGAACCCAGTGGCCCGGGCGCGCTGCGCGTGCGCCTCGACAAGGCGCCATTCGACACGCTGGTACTGTGGCTGGCGAAGCTGTCGCAGCAGAACGGCATTCACGTGGAGTCCGGAAATATCGACGCCGCCGGCGCACCCGGACTGGTCAACGCCGGCCTCGTGCTGCGTACCGCAAGCCAGGACTGACGCCCTTTGCGCCGCCCGCTCATTGTCGCGCTCATCGGCTTCATGCTGGTGCTGATCGTGCGCTTTCCGGCGCGCTGGATCAGCCCGCTGCTGCCCCATGGCATGCATTGCCGGCAGCTCGATGGCAGCGCGTGGAACGGCAGCTGCACCGGGCTTACCCGCAGCAGCGGTGCGCTGGGCGATCTCACCTGGGAGCTGCACGCTCTGCAGCTGCTGCGCGGGCGCCTCGATCTGCAACTCGACCTCACCAATCAGGGCAGTTACCTGAGAGGCGATGTGGCCCTGGGATTGGGCGGCGCGCTGCACGGCCGGGATGTGTCGCTCGATTTTCCGCTCAACAGCCAGGTGCTCTCCTCGCTCCCCGCCGGGGCTCACGCCCGCCTCCTGGGCAAACTGTCGCGCATTGAGTGGACCGGCAAGTATCTCTCGGCGCTGCAAGGCGAGCTTGACGTAGAGGATCTGGTCGGCTCTCAGGGCGCGGCCTTCGGCAACTACCAGGCAATCTTTGCGCCCCCGGCAGACGGCAACGCCGACATACCGCTCGGCGTGGTACGCGACAGCGGCGGCGCGCTGGCGCTGGATGCCACCCTGCAGCTGAATCATGATCCCGGTTATGTGCTGCAGGGTCATGTGGCCGCACGGCCTTCGGCCTCCCCCGAGATCGCCAATGTGATCAGGTATCTGGGCTCGCCGGATGCCGCGGGGCGGCGGCCCTTCTCGCTGGCCGGCACGTTCTAGATCGGCGCCTCATCCGTCCCGGGACCGCTCCAGAAGAGCTGGCTGGCAGGCAGGTAGACTGCCGCACGAGCCGCTGTCTGATCGAGCTCGCGTGCCAGGCGCACCTGTTGTGCCAGGCGCAACGCAAAGGTCTGCTCGCGCGCCGGGGGGGAGGGATCCGGTGCGATATCGATGAGCCAGCGCGTACCGGTCGGATCCACGAAGCTTAGGTCCGCCCGGATACTGGTGAGCCGCCCGGCAAACATACCGGTGAGGGCGAGCGGCACTTCAGCCCGCCCATTGGCCGCAGCGAGGCAGCGAAATATCCATTGCAGGCGCGCATCCTCGACGCACGCCTGCAACAGCTCAAGCCCTTGGGCCAGGTGCTGCGGCATGAGCGGTGACGGACAGTCCAGGCGCTGCAGGCGTGCACCCAACAGATCCGCCAGCGCCGTCCCCTCACGCACGGGCAGTCCTCGCCGGCGCGCGAGGCTGCGCAACACCTCGCACACGGCCTGCTCCACGAGGCTCGCGGCACGCGGCCGCGGCGCCGCCTCGTACGAGGCAATGGGCAGCGTCAGCGGCTGCGGGCCGCCCGGCAGCTGCGGCAGGCGCCAATCGGCACTCAGGCGCTCCAAGGTGAGCGCGCTGGGGGGTGCCGGCACGGACTGCGGCAATGCCGTATCCGTCAGCGCCTGCGTCGGGAACAGGTCCTGGATCGCCGGCCACAGTCGCTGCAGCAGACTGCCCGCCCGCGGCGCAGGATTGGGTTTCTCCTGCGTGGCGGCTTCGAGCTGGCCAAACAGATGCAGCTGCAGGCGCGCCCGGGTCGCCGCGACATACAGCAGCCGCGTCGCCTCATTGCGTTCACGCTGGTCCTGCAATCGCGTGACGTAACGTCCCAATGCCGTAGGTCCGGCGGCTGCGGCCGGCGGCACCGCGACCATCAACAGGTCCGTGCCACCGCCGTCACGGGGCAGATCCAGCCACTGCAGCAATGGCCGTTCATTGCCGCGCCGCTGGCGCCCGAGGGCCGGCAGGATCACATGATCGAATTCCAGTCCCTTGGCGTGATGGATGGTCATGATCTGTACACACGGCCCGCTCTGCACCTGATGTTGCGCGAACAGACGTTTGAGCCGCTGCGGCAACTCCTGCGCGCCGCTCCAGTCCGGCTCCTGGGTCCACTTCTCCAGGGCGGCGAAAAATGCGCGCGCATGAACCAGATCCGCCGCCTGCGCACACGCCGCCGGTCCCCCCAGGCGCAGCCACGTCGACTCGGCACGCCGCGCCAGGGCTTCGCGGCCGTTCGCATAGCTGTGCAACGATTCATCGAAAGCGAGCGCCAGCGCCTGCTGCAGGCGGCGCGCCCGCTGCCGAGCCGCAGGCGCAAGACTGTCCTGGACCGTGGGGTCGCACAGCCGCTGCCACACCGTCGCACGCCGATCGACGCCTGCGATCTGGCTGATCTCCTTGAGCGTAAGGCCACACCATGGCGCCCGCAGGATCGCCAGCCATGCGGTACGGTCCGCGAGATGATCCAGGGCCTGTGTCAGTGCCGTGAGGTCCCGCACGATGCTCAGCTGCTGCAGCGACACCAGGTCGACACCGGCGAGCGGGATCTGCGCGGCCGTCAGCGCGGCGACGATGGGCCCGGCGTGCGCGCGGGCGCTCAGCAAAATGGCGATACTCGCCGCGGGCTCAAGCGCCCACAGATCGGTCACCACCCGCACGATTGCCTGCGCCTCACCGGCAAGGTCGCCCGGCAGGACCCGATGCAGATGCACCGCTGCGGAGGCTTCGGCGGGGCGCGCCGCAACACTTTCGGTGTACGCGACACTGCTGGTGCGCGGGTCGTCCAGTTGCGGAAAACATCCCGCAAACACCGCGTTGTTCCACTGCACGACCTGTTGCGCGCTGCGAAAATTACGGCGCAAGGTTAAGGCCTCAAGCGCCACGGTGCCGATACCGGCGGCGCGCGCGCCGAGAAACATGCCGACCTCGGCCTCGCGAAAGCCGTAGATGGACTGCATCGGGTCCCCCACCAGGAACAGCGTGCGGCCATCGCCGGGCTCCCAGCCTGCGGTGAGCAGCGCCAGCAGCCGCGTCTGCTCAAGCGAGGTGTCCTGGAACTCATCGACCAGGATGTGGCGCAGGCGCGCATCCAGGCGCAGCGCCAGATCCGTGGGCTCATCGACGCTGCCGAGCGCCGCGCGCGCCGCCGCCGCGATGGCCGGATAATCGACGCGGCCCAGTTCATTGAAGACCACCTCGAGCTCCGCGACGGCGAGTTCCAGCAGCCGCGCGAGCACCCCCAGCACCTGGGTCTCATCCGCGCTCAGCTGCGGGTCGGGCAGCTCGCGCAGCTCATCGAGCAGTTCCAACGCGCCGCGCTGCGCACTGAGCTGCTCCAGCCACGCCATGCCGCGGCGCTTGAGCGGCTCATCCTCGGGCGGGAAGCCCTCCGTCACGGTGAGGCGCCTGCGCCATTCGCTTTTCTGGGTGAGCGCGAGCGCCGCGAGCGCCTGCCACTGGCGCAGGCTCACGCTGACGCCCGTGCCCGGCGCCGGCTGCGCGCGCAATTCAGCCCATAAACCTTCAGGGGCGTTGGCGGCCTCAAGATACCGGGCGGCCGCAGCGCCGATGCTCAGGCCCTCCGTAAGCAACGCCGCCGCGAGCAGCTGCCGCGCGCGCGCCAGCCGCCCCTGTACGAGGACTTCGAGACTTTCGCGAACGCGTCTTGCCAGCTGGGCTGCGGCATCGCCCACCAGGTACGGCAGCCAATGCGTGCGCTTCGCCAGCATGCCGGCAATCAGCGCCTCGCAGCGCGAGAAGTCATTCTCCATGCGTTCAAACAGCAGCTGAACGTCGGGGCGCCGCAGGGCGTCCGATTGCGCATCGAGTAGCGCCCGGCGTGCCGCGATCCGGTAGGCCGTCTGGGGTTGCGCCAGCACGTTCAATGAACCGCTGCCGCGGGCCGCGAGTGGCATCTGCAGCGCGAGTGCCCGGTGCAGCGCATCCAGCGTCTGGATGCGCAGACGTTCGGGATTTTCCTCGAGCCGCCAGCCGCGCGCCTGCGAGCGCTCCCGCACCGCCATCGCGAGGCGCTCCAGGTGCTGCGCCCGCTCATCTCCCGGCCCATCGGACTTGCGCTGGAGCACCTGCGCGACCCGCAGCGCCATCTCCGCGGCCGCCTTGCGCGTGAAGGTGATCGCCAATATCTCTTCGGGGGTTTGCGCCTGCGCAAGCAGCACCAGCAGCCTCTCGATCAGCACGGTGGTCTTGCCGGAGCCTGCCGGCGCCTGCAGGATGACCGAGCGCGTCGGGTCGACCGCCCGCAGGCGCGCTTCGTGGTCGGAAAGCGGCGCACTCATGGCCGCTCCGCCCGCACCTCGGCGATGCGGCAGAAGGCATGCAGGTGGCAGTGATCACAGGCGCGCTCCATCGGCTCGACGCGGGCGTCGCCATGCAAAAAGCCGGCCGCGAGTTGCGTCACCTGCTGGCGCCAGCTCGTGAGCTGGGCCGCCCAGTCCGCGCCCAGCTTCAGGCCCGGCAGGCGGCTGTCCAGGTCCGCAATGCCCTTGAACACCACGGACTTCGGATCCAGCTGGGCCACCGCGAGTGCGCTGACCGCGACACCGGCGGCCAGCTGATAGACCAGCAACTGCGGATGGGTGGTGCGCTCGATGTCCCAATCCGGGGTCACGGTTCGGCCCGATTTGTAATCCAGTATGACGTGCGTGCCATCCTCCAGACGGTCCACCCGGTCGATACGCACATCGATGAGCGCGCCGGCGATCTGGAGGCGATGCGCCGTCTCCAGCTCCGAGATGAAAAACGGCGCGCGCGCCGCTTCCAGCTCGCACAAGCGGCGCAGCAGCCGCCCGGCGCGGCCCCGCTCACGGCCGATGGCGGCGCGTCGCAGTTCCCGAAGCCCGGTCGCATCCGCGGCGGCGGTAAAGGCCGCATCGCGCGCGCCGTCCGGATCCGTTCCCGCGAGGATTTCATCGGCCGCCTGCGCGATGGCCGCATCGATGCGCGCCCCGAGGGATTGATCGGCGCGCGCGGCCGCGAGCGAGCGCGAATCGCCCAATCCCTGCCACAGCAATTCCAGCGCCCGATGCAACATTCGCCCCCGCTCGCGCGGGCTGATGCCCGGCAGCGGGGATTCCAGCGGGTCTGCGCCGAGCCGCAACTGCGCATAGGCGCGAAACGGACAGCGGCTCTGCAGTTCGATGGCGCGGGTACCCGCCGGCAGCGGCACAGCGGCGGCCCACGGCAGGCCGGGCTCATCCTCATAACGCTCGGTACGGCGCGCCGCCCGGATGGCCTGCGACAAGTCGGCCGCCTCCTGCACCGCCGCGGCGTAACGCTCCTGCGCATACGGCGCCAAGAGCGGCGAGGCCGCCAGTTCCGTGTCCTCGGCATGATGCGGAGCGCTGACAATGAATTCGCGGCTGCTGCGGCACAGCGTGGCCAGCGCCTGCTGCGCCTGCCCGACCAGCGCGGCGGCATCCGCGGCCATGATCCCGGCCTGGCGCTGCAGCGCAACGGGTATGAAGGGATCGAAGCGCGCCTGCTGCGGTATCGCGCCCGCATGCAGGCCGCTCACCCAGATCCCCTCATAGCGCAGGATCGGATCGGCGAAGGATGCGGTGAGGGTGACGGCCGCATCCCCCGTTGCCGGCTCGAAGCGCGTACGCGACAGCAGCTGCATGAGGATCTGCAGCGCCTCGTTCGCATCGCAAGACCCCAACGCCGCCGGCAAGGCGGCACACTCCTGCGAGCAGCTCATCGAGACGCTGCAGCACCTGCTGTGTGTGGCTGGCGCGCTGCCGCGCCGCACTCGCGGTGAGATCGAAGATCGCGAGGATCGCGGCAAAACGCCCGCTCCACTGCGCCAGCGTCGCGCGTGTGCCCTCGCCCACGGCGCGCTGCGCCTGGATGATGAGCGCGGCAACCGCATCGGCCGCGGCCAGCAACGCCGGCGGCGCCGCACGCAGCGCCCGCAGCAACTGCCCGATGTTCAGACGCGGAGGCACCACGGTGCGCAGCCACACATCCAGTTGTGCGCGCTGCGTCGCCGTGGGCGCCGGCCACGCCGTGCCGCGCAGCCATTGCGAGGCGACGCCCAGTTCGACATCGCCCGTCAGCATCTGCAGCGTCCGCACGCCTTCGGCAATCGGGGCGAAGTCGCGCAGCGGTTGACCCCCCTCGAGGGCATAGACGGCGCCATCGGGCTGCGTCGCCGGGCGCTGCAGATAGTCCGGATCCAAGGTGGCATCGAACACCCGCCGCAGCTCCGCGCGGCGATGCGCGAGCTGCGGCACGACCACCAACAGATGCGCCGCGGGGACCTGCTGCAACCGCTCGCGACACCAGTGCGCCACCTGCTGCAACTCCTCGGCGGGATCGGCGCAGTGCGCCATGCGGACCGCGGCGGCCGCGACGCCGCCGGACGGCGTCGGTGGCTGGGCCGCATCGCCCGCCCGTGTCCACGCCGAAAGCAGTGCGCGCCGCGCGGGGGTGTGAAAGGCAAACCCCGCGAACAGCGGCAGGCGCCGCGGCGGGTGAGGCGGCCAGCTCCTTGAGCGCCCGCCAGGGGGCCGCCGCCGACAGCGCCCGCAGGCGTGCGTCCATGGCGGTGAGGGCTTCGGACAACAGCGTCGCCTCGGCGGTGGCCGCCCGAGCCAGGCCCTCGGGCGCAATCTGCCACTCATACAGCAGGGCTGCGGACGTGGCGCAGCGCCTCCACCAGGCCCGCGCTCGCGGGCAGGCCCCAGCGCGCCGCGGCCTCAGCGACCGCCTCGCGCCACAACAGCCACTCTTCACTGCCGCCGAGCCGCCGCAGCGCCCGCCCATCGGACCCGAGTCGGGGCTGACGCCCGCAGCCAGCCGCTCAGACTTTGAACATCGGGGGTCCGAAAGGCGCGCTGGCCGCGGGCAAGCTGCCGGGCGGCGAATGCCACCCGCACCGCCACGGCGCGCTGCGCTGTCGGGACGACAACCGTTTGACCGGCACTCAGTGCCGCTTCGAGATGGGGCGCAAGCTCAGCCAAAGCGCTTGTCAGCGCGCACTACCTTCTGCTCTGCGCCGCTGCGGGGAGCCGCGGCATATCCGGCCAGCACTTCCTCGATGCGCGAGAAGACCGTGCGCAGGACCGCCGAATCCGGCAGGTTCGTGATCCGAAAGTGCGTGCGGTACGGCACGTTGAAGCTCACGCCCGGCGCCACCAGCACGTGCTTCTGCTCGAGCAGATCCAGCGCGAAGCGCTGGTCATCGAATTCCGGAAGGTCCGCAGTGTCGACTTCGATGAAGGCATACATGGCACCCGGCGGCGGCGCCAGACGCAGGAAGCGGCTCTGCTCCACCGCATTGAGGATCGCACGACGCGACTCGTACAGGCGCCCGCCGGGCACGATGAGTTCGCGAATGCTCTGATAGCCGCCCAAGGCACTTTGCACCGCCCACTGCGCCGGAACGTTGCTGCACAGGCGCAGCGAGCTCAGCAGTTCGAGTGCCGCCAGATACTCCCCGGCGCCTTTCAAGCGCCCGGAGAACACCGCCCAGCCCACCCGGTAGCCGCAGGCGCGATAGACCTTCGACAGCCCCGACATGGTCACGCACAGCGTGTCGCGGACCAGGGTCGCCATGGGCACGAATTCCGCGCCGTCATACAGCATCTGGTCGTAGATCTCATCGGCGTAGATCACCAGGCCATGCCGCTCGGCGAGCGCGACGATCTGCTCGAGGACGGCGCGCGGATACACCGCGCCGGTGGGATTGTTCGGGTTGATCACGACGATGGCGCGCGTGCGCGGCGTGATCAGCGCTTCGATCGCCTGCGGATCGGGCACGAAGCCGTTCTCGGGACGGCACGGGTAATGCACGGCGCGGCCGCGATTGAGGGTCACCGCCGCGGTCCACAACGGATAGTCGGGGCTTGGCACCAGGACCTCATCGCCCTCGTTCAGAAGCGCCCGCAACGCCAGATCGATCAGCTCGCTGACACCGTTGCCGATGAACACGTCATCCACCGTGACGCCCTGCACGCCGCGGGCCTGCTGGTGCATGACGATGGCTTCGCGCGCCGGGAAGATGCCCTTCTGGTGCGAATAGCCTTCGGAATTGGCCAGGTTCTCGATCATCGCCAGGCGCAGAATCTCCGGCGTGCGAAAGCCAAAGGCGCCGGGGTTGCCGATATTGAGCGAAACGATTTCGTAGCCCTGCCGCTCCATTTCGTGGGCCCGCCGGGCGAGCTTGCCGCGAATCTCATAGCGGACATGGCGCAGCCCCTCGCTGGCGCGGATGGTCGTCACCGGGGCGGAGCTTGAGTTCTGGGTCATGCCCGGGAGAATAGCGTTTCTGCCTGCGCCGTGCACGACGTGTGTCTCCAAACGGCAACGACAGCATCGGGTTGGACAGCGGGCCTTGCGCTTCCTACACTTCGCGCCCTTGTCCATTTTTGGTATTGCAGGATCATGGATTCGACCCGCCCCATTCGCGCCCTGATTCGCGGCCTCGAGGCCCTGGCGGTGCTCAACCGTCGCAATGGCGCCACAGTGTCGGAGGTGACCAGCGAGATCAGGCTGCCCCGCACCACCACTTATCGCATTCTCGAGACCCTGGCCGAGGCCGGCTACGTCTACCGCGACCCGGCCGATGACCGCTACCGCCTGACGCTGCTGGTGCGCGGCCTGGCCGAAGGCTTCGATGATGAGGCCTGGATCACCCAGATCGCCCGCCCCTGCATCAACGAGCTGTGCAAGGACATCGTCTGGCCGGTGACACTGCTGTCGCCTTCGGGCACCTCGATGCTGATCCGCGATACCACCGACCACGCCAGCCCCCTGGCGGTGGAGCGCTTCAGTGCCGGGTTCCGCCTGCCGCTCCTGATGAGCGCCTCGGGTCGCGTGTACCTCGCCTTCTGCCGCCCCGAGCAGCGCGATGCCCTGCTGGATATCCTCAGCCGCTCGACCCGCGAGGAGGACAAGCTCGCGCGCAGCCGTCCGGAGGTGGAGAAGATTCTTGATGAGACCCGCGAGCAGGGCTACGCCACCTCGGTGCGGACGCGGCGCGTCTCGGAGGAAGTGGCGATGTCGGTGCCGGTATTGATCGATGACCGGGTGCTCGCGACCGTCGCCGTACGCTTCGCCGCCAGCGCCGTGCCGCTGCGGCTGGCCGTGGAGCGCTTCGTTCCGAAGCTGCAGGAGACGGCAAAGACCATTCGCCAGCGCTTCAGCGAGGCGCATCGCGACGGCCGCCGGGAACACACCATGAAACGCATTCTGGTCGGCATCAAGCGCGTCGTGGACTACAACGTGCGCATCCGTCTGAAGCCGGATGGCTCCGGAATCGTCACCGACGGGGTGAAGATGAGCATCAACCCGTTTGATGAAATCGCGCTCGAGGAGGCGCTGCGCATCCGCGAGCGCGGCGGCGCCGAGGAAGTGATCGCCGTCAGCATCGGCAGCGGCGAGGCGCAGCAGCAGCTGCGCACGGCGCTGGCGATGGGCGCCGACCGGGCCATCCTGGTGGAGACGGCGGCGGGCGCGGGCGCCGACAGCTCGCTCGAACCGCTGGCCGCCGCCACGGTGCTGCTGAAGCTGGTCGAGGCGCGAGCAGCCCATGCTGGTCATCCTCGGCAAGCAGGCCATCGATGACGACAACAGCCAGACCGGCCAGATCCTGGCCGCGCTGTGGGAGCGGCCCCAGGCGACCTTCGCCTCCAAGGTCGAACTGCCGGGCGACACGGCGCGCGTGACGCGCGAGGTGGACGCGGGGCTGGAGACCCTGGAGGTGGATCTGCCCGCGGTGCTCACCACCGACCTGCGACTGAATGAACCGCGCTACGTGAAGCTGCCGGACATCATGAAGGCGAAGAAGAAGCCGCTCGAGGTGCTGCCGCTCGCCAGCCTCGGGCGTGACGAGCGCCCGCCAGACCACCGTCGTGCGCTTTGACCCACCCCCGCAGCGCCAGAAAGGTGTCATGGTCAAGGATGCCGCCGAACTGGTGGCGGCACTGCATGCCAAGGGGCTGGTATGAGCCGCATCCTCATCGTTGCCGAACACGACGGCGCGCAGCTGAACCCGGGCACGGCCAAGTGCGTGACCTGCGCGGCCGCCCTTGCCGGTGCCGCCGATCACCGTCGCGGTCCTGGCACGCGACCCGCAGCCGTTGCCGCCCAGGCGGCCGCTCTGGCGGGCGTCGCGCAGGTCCTGGCCGTCGCCACACCCCGCCAATGAGCATCCCGATGGCCGCCGTGCTGGCCCCGCAGATCGCGGCCATCGCCAAGGACTTTACCCACGTGCTGGGACCCGCCACGACCTTCGGCAAGGATCTGATGCCGCGGGTCGCCGGGCTGCTCGGCGCCCCCCAGATCAGCGACATCATGGCCATCGAGTCGGCCACGCGCTTCCGCAGGCCGGTCTACGCGGGCAACGCCATTGTCACGGTGGAGGTGGCGGCGGGCCTGCAGATCGTCGGCACCGTGCGCACGGCATCCTTTGCGGCGGCGGCCAGCGGTGGCCATGCGCCCATCGAGGCGGTCGGCACCGGCCGTCACCCTGCCCACCCACACCCGGTTCGTGGCGGTCTCGGCGCGCAAGCTCGGACCGACCGGATCTGCAGACCGCGCGGCGCGTGGTGTCAGGCGGGCGCGCCCTGGGCAGCGCGGAGGGGTTCAAGCTCATGTTCGCCCTGGCGGACAAACTGGGGGCCGCGGTCGGCGCTTCGCGTGCCGCCGTGGATGCCGGCTACGCCCCGAACGAGCTGCAGGTGGGCCAGACCGGCAAGATCATCGCCCCGGAGCTGTATATCGCCATCGGCATCTCCGGGGCCATCCAGCACCTCACCGGCATCAAGGATGCGCGCACCATCGTCGCCATCAACAAGGACGCCGAGGCGCCCATTTTTGAAGTGGCGGATTACGGCCTGGTGGGCGATCTGTTCGAGATCGTCCCGGCGCTCAGCAAGCTTCTGGGGTAGTCAGGCCGCGCCGCCCTTGACGCGCAGCACCCACAGCGCCGCCAGACGCTCCAGCGTCGGGTCACCTTTGACCGACCTGAAAGTCTGCACGGCCTCATCCTTCGAGCCGGCTTTGTACTGCGCAATGCCCAGCAGCAGCCGCGCATCCTGCGCATCCTTGGTCGGGCCCTTGGCGATGCCGTCGGCGAGATCCTTGGCGGCCTTCGCGTAATCGCCGTAGCCGTAATAGGCGATGCCGACACCGACCAGCTTGTCGCCGTTGGGCGCACTGGCGGCATCCGCCTCGGTCTTGGCGAGGGTGGGCTGATCGGCCGCCACCTGCTTCTTGGCCGAATCCAGCAGGTGCTGATTGCGGTTCTTGTCGGCCGGCTCGGTGAAGACGTTGTTGGCAAAGCCCTTCGTCAGGACGCGTCACCGCCTCACCGGGCGAGCCTTGATCCAGCGACAGCTGTGCCATCTCGGCATAATCGGAGCCGCGCTTCATGGCGCCCACTTCGGCAGACAGCCGGTAGACCTGCAGCAGCTGCCGGTCGCTCAGTTTCGCGTTGTACATGCCGGCCAGCAGGTTCTGCCAGTATTCCGGCTTCGGATGGTAGGTCACCAGCAGCTCCAGCCAGTGCGACTCGCCGGCCGAATTATTCAGCTTGGAGGCAGAACTTAATCCCAGCTGCAGCATCTCATCGCTCGGCATCTGGCCGGCCTTGAGCTGATTGTCGACCACGCCGTGCACGAAGCGGTCGGTGTCTTTGAAATCATTCTTCAGGTAGTAGCTCTGCGCCACGATGAGGTCGCACCGCGGGCGTCCCGTAGCCGTCCTTGATGGCCCGGTTGCCGTACTCGAGCGCCTTGTCGTAATTCTTCAAATCCTCGAACATCGAGGCCGCCTGCACCACGCGCTTTTTCATTTCCTCCGGCGGCGTGTACTTGGAGGCGATGAGGTGCTCGACCGCCTGCGAGGCCTCCTGAAGCTGCTTCTTCTGCGTGTAGGCCGTGGCGTAGAGCTCGTTCATGACGTGCTCGTCGTACTCGTTCTTCTTGGGGTTGCTCTTGACCTTGTCCAAGTCCGCGAGCATCTCGTCCCACTTGCGCTCGTGCATGTCCTTCAGCGCCGCCTGCAGATCCTTGCCGGCCGCGATGCTGTTCTGTGGCTTGGCATCATCGGCCACCACCATGCTGCTTGCCAGCACCATTGCCACCGCACTCGCCACGGCAATCTTCGCTACTTTGTTCATGCGTGTTCTAGCTCGATCAATAAATGAATGAATGAAATGATGCCTGACAACTCGGCCGCGGCGCTACAGCGCCGCCAGCACATGCTCGGCGGAGGAGACCTTGAATTCACCGCCGCTCTCCACGAACACCTGCGTGCGCGACGCCGTCCTGCACAATGATGGCAAAACGCTGGCTGCGCTCGCCCATGCCAAAGCCGCGTCCGTCCATGGCGAGCCCCAGCGCCCGGGCGTAGTCGCCATTGCCGTCCGCCAGCATCAGCACCTTGTCACCGACATTGGAATGCTTGCCCCAGGCGCCCATGACGAACACATCATTCACGGCAAAGCAGGCGATGGTATCCACGCCCTTCGCCTTGATCTGATCCGCCAGCTGCACGAAACCGGGCAGGTGCTTGGCATCGCAGGTGGGCGTAAATGCCCCGGGCACGGCAAACAGCACCACCTTCTTGCCCTTGAACAGCTCATCGGTCGTGACATCCCGACGGCCGTCCGCCGTGGTGGTCTTGAAGGTGCCGGAGGGCATCCGATCGCCAGCCTTGATGCTCATGTGCAGAACTCCTTGAAAATAAAAAGGCCGGAAGCATGCTCCCGGCCTTCGATCCTATGACACGGCAGTCCGGACGGTGTCCGCCTCAAGCTCGGGTCAGGCCTTGGCGTGCAAAATCCACAACGCCGCCAGCCGCTCAGAGGCCGGATTGCCCTTGACCTGCCCGAAGGTCTGTACGGCGGCATCCTTGTCGCCGCTTTTCAGCTGCGCAATCCCCAACAGCAGCCGCGCATCGGTCGAATCCTTGCTGGTGCCCTTGGCGAGGCCGGCCGAGAGGTCCTTGACCGCCTTGGCATAGTCGCCATAGCCGTAGTAGCCGATGCCGACGGCGACCAGCTTATCGCCGGTCGCGGCGTTGGCGCCATCTGCCTCCGTCTTGGCCAAGGTGGGCTGATCGGCGGCCGCCTGCTTCTTGGCCGAATCCAGCAGGTGCTGGTTGCGGGGCTTTTCGGCATCGGAGAAGGCATTCGCCGCAAACCCGGCGCTTAAGGTGGAAACGGCTTCGCCCGGCGAGCCGGCATCCAGCGCCAGCTGCGCCATATCCGTATATTCTGAACCGTTCTTCAAGGCGCCCACATCGGCGGACAGCCGGTACAGCTGCAACAGCTGCTTGTCCGTCAGCTTGGTGGTGTACATCTCCTGCAGCAGGTTCTGCCAATACGCCGGCTTCGGATGGTAGGCCGCCAGCAGTTCCAGCCAGCGCGATTCCGCCGCGTCATCGTTCAGTTTCTGTGACGCGCTTTCACCCAGCAGCAGGATCTCCTCGTCGGGCTTCTCACCGGCCTTGACCTGGTCATCGACCATGTCGCGCACGAAGCTGGCGGTGCCCTTGAAGTCATTCTTCAGATAGTAGGACTGGGCGATAATCGTCTTGCAGCTGGGGGTTGGTATTGCCATCCTTGAGGGCCAGCGTGCCGAACTCGACGGCCTTGTCGTAGTTCTGCAGCTGATAGGCCAGTGCCGCGGCCTGGAAGTGGCGCTGCTTCAGTTCATCCGGGGGCATGTACTTGGAGGCCATCGCGGCCTCGAGGGGCGCCTGGGCCTCCTGGAACTTCTTCTCGCCCGCATAGGCGGTGAAGTAGAACTCATTCATCAGGTAGTCGTCGTATTCGTTCTTTTTCGGGTTGGCCTTGACCTTGTCGAGGTCGGCGATCACCTCATCATAGTTTTTCGCCGTCAGAGCCTTCTGCGCCGCCTGCAGATCCTTGCCGGCGGCGGCGCTCACCTGTGGCTTGGGCGCCGGCGCGTCGTCTGCCAATGCGGCGGTCGCGCCCGCCAACCCCATGGCCACGGCACCGGCGGTGGCAAGCTTCGCTACTTTGTTCATGGCTGCTCTACCGCGACAAAATTACTGGCTGAACTCGGCCGTGTTGGTGAAACCGATGCGTTTCATGTGGTTGCGCTGTGCGGCCGCCAGCACCTCGGCAACGACTTCGTAGCGGGCGCGCCGATCAGGACGCAGATGAATTTCCGGCTGCGGATCCTTGACCGCCTGAGTGCTGGAAGTAGCCTTCCAGCGTCGCGATGTTCGGCACCGTGTTGCCGTCCCAGATGATGGTGCCGTCCGAATAGATCTCCAGATCGATGACCTCGGGCGGGACCGGTGGCGGCGGCGGATTGGTGCGTCGGATTGGGCATGTCCAGCTTCACCGCGTGGTTCATGATGGGCAGCGTGAGGATCAGCATGATCAGCAGCACCAGCATCACGTCGATCAACGGCGTGGTGTTGATGTCGCACATGGCATCGCCGTCGTTCTCGCCTACTGACATTGACATGGTCGAATCTCTCCTCGCCCCTAGCGGATCTGGGGCGCGTTGGCGATGCTTTCAGCCAGCGAGGCGGCGTCCGGTTGGGTGATGAACCCGACCTTGATCATGCCGCCGCGCTGGATCGCGTACAACACGCGGCCCACGGACTGGATACAGGGCATCCTTATCGGCACGGATGTGGATTTCGGGCTGTGGCACCACGCCTGCCTTCGACTTGACCTTGTCGATCAATTCCTGGACGTTGGCGAGCGGCCGCGTTGTTCCAGTACATGTCCCCGTTGGCCGTCCACCGCAATGACAATGTTCTCGGGCTTGGTCTGGGTGGGGATATTGGCCGCATCCGGCAGGTTCACGTGAACCGTCTTGTTGATCACCGGGACGGTGATCAGAAAGATGATCAGCAGCACCAGCATCACATCCACCAGCGGGGTGGTGTTGATGGTCGAATTGAGGGACTGATCCTCCCCCTCGAGCTGTATGTTCATTGACATGACGAGTTACCTGCCGCGACAAAGCCGGGGCTTGCGCCCCGGCTGGCAAAGGCGATGGCGATGAGCAGGCCGCAATTACTTGCGGACGATGGCAGCGGCCGGCGCAGCGGCGACCGGTCGCGGGGTGTCCGTGCCGTTACCGACGCGGGCACCGCCCACCAGGTAGGCATGCACGTCGGCCGCGAAGTTACGCAGGTTTTCCTGCAATCCCTTGTTGCGGCCGACCAGCCAGTTGTAACCGAGCACGGCCGGCACGGCGGCCATGAGGCCGATCGCGGTCATGATCAGCGCCTCACCGACCGGGCCTGCGACGCGGTCGATGCTGGGCTGCCCCGACACACCGATGGCGATCAGCGCCTTGATGATGCCGACGACCGTGCCGAACAGACCGACGAACGGCGCGGTCGAACCGACGCTGGCGAGCCAGCCCAGACCGGACTGCAGGCCGCTGTTGACGTTGGCCACCGAGCGCTGCAGCGACATGGTGATCCACTCATGCAGCTCGATGCGATCGGTCAGGCGACCGTCATGGTGGGCCGCGGCGCGCAGACCCTCCTCGACGATGGCGCGGTACGGGTCACCCTTCTTCAGGCGCTCGACCCCGTCTTTCAGCGACGGCGAGGTCCAGAAGGTCTTCTCCACGGCCTTGTAGGAGGCGGCGAGCTTATGTTGATCCCACAACTTGGTAAGGATGATGTACCAGGAGAAGAAGGACATGATCGCCAGCACGGCCAGCACAAAGTGCGACAGCGGGTCGCCATTGTGGATCAGGGCCATTGGGCCGTAGGTGTCTGCAGCGGTGCTTGTTGCGTGGTTTTCCATAGTTTCCTCGTCTGAGATCGGCAGGACAGCCCCGCACGAGGCAGCCCTGGTTGAAGCTGATTGAAGCGGTAGTTCTATCTAATCCGTGAGCTTGAACGTCACCAGGAACGCCGTGCAGCCGGCGACCGGCTTGCCGTTCAGCGTTCCCAGGGTAAATTTCGCATGGGCCGCCCAGCGCGTCGCAGCCTCGTCCAGCCGTGAGGAGCCCGATGATTTCTGCACCTTCGGATCCCCGGTCACCTTGCCGGTTTCATCCAGGCAGGTATTCACGGTCGTGGTCCCGACTTCGTTCATGCGGCGCGACGTCGGCGGGTAGTAATCGTCGGTCGACGGCGAATGCTTGACGTCTACCTTGGCAGAGGTGCGCACATCGGGCTTGGCCACCGGCGCCGGCGGCGCCTCGACGTGCTTGGTGGTCACATTGGTGATGGCGGTCGACTGGGTCTCGACCGGCACATTGATCGTCACATCCGGGGGCGGCACCTCGACGGGCGGCCGCTCCATTTTGGGCGGCGGCGGCGGCGGTGGCGCATCGTGCTTCTGCACATCCTGGACGATGGTGGTCTCGAGCGGCGGCGCCACGGCATTGATGACCCGGGTCGCCAGCCCTGACTCGAACAAGTAAAGCAGGCCGATGTGAAACAGCGCGATACAAATGAAGAATATCGCGCGACCGGAAAAGAACGATGCGTCGTGTCTTGCGTAGGCAGCCATACTCTTAATTTTAGTGTCTTTACCGATTCAACAAGGAGCAGATTCTCGAGCCTCGAAACGTAACCACGTTTTGCGTTGCACGCAAGCCCGTCCCGGACCAAATTTTCGAACCCGGCAGTGGCGGCACCGCCGGTCGGTTCTGTTCTGGTACCCGTCAGCCCGTCTCAGATCGGGCAGCTGGGCACTGGTCCGAAACGCGTTCCCCCGGGTTTTTTGTCAACGTCGAACTCGAAACTTATCAACGACCGCTCGCTGATAACTCAACTGTAACTGTCGCGACGCACACTGACAACTAGATATACGAGACGGGATGCCATCTGCGGATGCGCCACAACGCTCGCGCGGTGTTAAGTCCAGGTCACGGCCCCGTCTGAGGCACTGCCCACCAAGTGTGCATATTTTGCGAGCACCCCGCTCGTCGTATAGGGCTTTTGCGGACGCCACGCCGCGCGCCGGCGGCGCAGTTCCGCTGCCGACAGCTGCACGTCGATAGCCTGTTTCACCGCATCAATGCTAACGATGTCGCCGCTGCGCAGCAGGCCGATGGGTCCGCCCACGGCAGCCTCTGGAGCGATATGTCCAACCACGAAGCCGTGGCTGCCGCCGGAGAAGCGGCCGTCGGTGATCAGCGCAACGCTGCCGCCGAGCCCGCGCCCCATGATGGCGCCGGTGGGGCTGAGCATCTCGCGCATGCCCGGGCCGCCCTTCGGTCCCTCGTAGCGGATCACCACCACATCGCCGGCGCGCACCGTGCCGTCGAGGATCGCGGCGGTGGCGCGCTCCTCGCCGTCAAACACCCGCGCCGGCCCCTGAAATGCCAGGCCCTCTTTGCCGGTGATCTTGGCGACGGCGCCTTCCGGGGCCAGGTTGCCCTTCAAAACAACCAGATGGCTGTCTTTCTTGATGGGGTGCGATAACGGTCGGACGATGTCCTGGCCCGCCGGATACGCGCCGGTGGCCGCCAGGTTCTCGCCCAGGGTCTGCCCGGTCACGGTCAGGCACTCGCCATGCAGCAGACCCGCATCGAGCAGCATTTTCATCAGCGGCTGGATGCCGCCGATCGCAATCAGCTCCGACATCAGATACCGGCCGCTGGGGCGCACATCGGCCAGTACCGGCACCCGCCGGCCGATGCGGCTGAAGTCCGCCAGCCGCAGCTTGACCCGGGCCTCATGCGCGATGGCCAGCAGATGCAGCACGGCGTTGGTCGAGCCACCCAGCGCGATGCTGACGGTGATCGCGTTCTCGAACGCCTTGCGCGTGAGGATGTCGCGCGGCCGGATGCCCGACTCGATGAGACGCACCACCGCCGCGCCGGCGCGCTCGCTGTCCACTCGCTTGGCATCGCTCACCGCCTCCTGGGCGGAACTGTCCCGGCAGCGACAGGCCGAGCGCTTCGATCGCCGAGGCCATGGTGTTGGCGGTGTACATGCCGCCGCAGCTGCCCGGGCCGGGGATGGCGGTGCGCTCCACCTCCAGCAGCTGCGCATCCGATCAGCTTGCCGGCGGCATGCGCGCCCACCGCCTCGAACACCGAGACGATGTCGCGACGCTGCACGCCGGGCCGGATGGTGCCGCCATAGACAAAGACGGCGGGCCGGTTCATGCGCGCCATCGCCATGGCGCAGCCGGGCATGTTCTTGTCGCAACCGCCGACGGCCACAAAGCCGTCGAAGCCCTCGGCGCCGACCACCGTTTCGATGGAATCGGCGATCACCTCGCGCGACACCAGCGAGTAGCGCATGCCCGGCGAGCCCATGGAGATGCCATCCGACACCGTGATGGTGTTGAACAGCACGCTCTTGCCGCCCGCCGCATCGACGCCGGCCGCCGCCGCGCGGGCGAGCTCGGCGATGTGCATGTTGCAGGGCGTGAGATTGGCCCAGGTGGAGGCGATGCCCACCTGCGGCCGCTTGAAGTCCGCATCCGCAAAACCCACGGCGCGCAGCATCGCGCGCGAGGGGGCCTGCTTGGCACCGTCGACCACCAGGCGCGAAAAACGCCGCGGATCGTGGGGAATGCGGGGCTTGGGTCGCAATATCTTGGCCATGGTCTCCTCAACCGAATCGCTGGCGAATCAGGCTATATAACGCGCGCACACACTGTGCCTCGGCGCCCACGGGACGGCCGGGCCGCTCCTTGGGATTCCACGCATACAGATCAATATGCAGCCACGCGCGCGATGTTGTGACAAAACGTTTAAGGAATAGTGCCGCCACGATGGAGCCGGCGAACGGCCCGGCCGAAACATTACCGATATCGGCAATGCGACTGCTGAACTCATCGTCATAGCCCGCCCACAGCGGCATGGGCCACAGCGGATCGCAGGTGTGCTCGCCGGCGGCGCGCGCGCTCGCCAGCAGTGCCTCATCCGGACTATAGGCCGCCGGCAGCTCAGGCCCGAGGGCGGTCCTTGCGGCACCGGTGAGGGTCGCCAGGTCAATCAACAGATCCGGCGCCTCCGCATCGGCCTCGGCCAGCGCATCGGCGAGGACCAGGCGTCCCTCAGCATCGGTGTTGCCGATCTCGATCGTCAGTCCCTTGCGCGAGCGCAGGATGTCCCCCGGACGGTAGGAGAGCCCGTCGATGCTGTTCTCCACGCACGGCAGCAGCACCCGCAACTGGATTGGCGCCTGCTGACTCATGAGCAGACTCGCCAGCGCCAGCGCGCACGCCGCGCCCCCCATATCCTTCTTCATCAGCAGCATCGCGGCGGCGGGTTTCAGATCGAGCCCGCCGCTGTCGAAACAGACGCCCTTGCCGACCAGCGTGACCCGCGGCGCACCGGCCGCACCCCAGCGCAGGTCCACCAGGCACGGCTCCCGGGCACTGCCCGCGCCCACCGCACGGATCAGCGGATAACCCTGCGCCTCCAGTTCCGCCCCGACCAGCACCTGACAGCGGGCGCCAAAGCGCGCCGCCAGATCAAATGCGGCCTGGGCGAGTTCGGCGGGCCCCAGATCGTTGGCCGGTGTATTGATCAGGTCGCGCGCCAGCGTCGTCGCCTGCGCGGCCGCCTGGACATACTCGATATCCGTGCCGGGCGGGACGATCAGCGCGGCACGCGGCGCCTGCCCCGCGCTGCGGTAGCGGGTGATGCGGTAGCTGCCGATCTGCCAGCCCAGGGCGAACTGGGTCGCAGCCTGAGGTCCCAGGGCGCTCGCCAGCCGATAGCGGTCGGCGGGCAGCCGATCAGACAGCCCCGCGGCATGCCACAGGGTGAGCGACTCAAGGTCTCGCAGCGCCCCCATGCCCAGCACCGCGCCGCCGACCTGTCCGGCGTCCCCCGGCAGCACCAGCACCCGCTGGCGCTCAGCCTGGAAGGCGTTGGCGTTGAGCCAATTGACCACGTGCGCCGGCTGCTGTGCCAGCCACGGGGCGAGCGCCGCTTCGGTCAGCAGCCACAGCGGGCGCGCCGCACCACCCTCCCCGGTCACCAGCAGTTCTGAGCTCATCCTCACTCCACATCGATTCGATTGACAATTTTGCACGAATTTGCTGACATTCGCGGCCGACGTTGCCGCTGATTAGGGAAAAGCGCATCACGAACACCAGGACCCCGCACCGGCCCCTGATCAGGGCGGGTGCGGGGTTTTTTTTGCTGAGGAGAGCCCGTTAATGAAGTTGTATTCGCAGAAGGACGTGAACAAGAAGGCATTGCGCGGTGCGCGCATCGCCGTGCTCGGCTATGGCAGTCAAGGCCGCGCGCACGCCCTGAATCTGAAGGACAGTGGCTTTGACGTCGTGGCCGGCGTGCGCAAGGGCGGCGCCAGCTGGAAGAAGGCGAAGAAGGACGGGCTGGAAGTCGCCGAACCCGCCAAGGCGGTCGCGGGCGCCGATCTGATCGCAATGCTGGTACCGGATCTCGCGCAGGAATCTCTGTATGGCGAAGTGGTGGACGCCATCAAGAAGGGTGCCACGCTGCTGTTCGCGCACGGCTTCAATGTGCACTTCAAGCTCATCAAGCCGCGCCGCGACCTGGATGTCGTGCTGATCGCCCCCAAGGGTCCCGGTGACCTGGTGCGCCGCCAGTACCAGCAGGGCCGCGGCGTGCCCTGCCTGATCGCGGTCGCGCAGGACGCGACCGGCAATGCGCACGCGCGCGCGCTCGCCTATGCCCATGGCATTGGCGGCACCCGCGGCGGCGTGCTCGACACGACCTTCGCGGAAGAAACCGAAACGGATCTGTTCGGCGAACAGGCAGTGCTGTGCGGCGGTGCCACGGAGCTGGTCGTCAAGGGCTTCGAGGTGCTGGTGGAAGCCGGCTACCAGCCCGAAGTCGCCTACTACGAGTGCCTGCACGAACTGAAGCTCATCGTCGATCTGCTGCACGAGGGCGGCATCACCAAGATGCACCAGTTCATCTCCGACACGGCCAAGTACGGCGACCTGACGCGCGGACCGCGCGTGATCAACGAGAAGACCAAGAACGAGATGCGCAAGATCCTCAAGGAAATCCAGACGGGCAAGTTCGCCCGCCAGTGGATCGATGAGAACCGCTCCGGGCAGAAGGAGTATCGCAAGATGCTCAAGGCCGACATGGACCGCCAGATCGAGACGGTCGGCGCCAACCTGCGCGCCAGGATGCCTTGGCTCAACGACCGGCGCGCCTAACGAGCGCCCATGTCCACAGATCCCGAACGCGTCATCATCTTCGACACCACGCTGCGCGATGGTGAACAGGCTCCCGGCTGCGGCATGACGCAGCCGGAAAAGCTGCGCGTGGCCCGGGCCCTCGCGGAGCTCGGAGTGGATGTCATCGAGGCGGGATTTCCCGCCGCCTCGCGCGAGGACTGGGAAAGCGTCAATGCCGTGGCACGGGAGGTCCAGGGTCCTTTGATCTGTGGCCTCGCCCGCTGCATCGCCGAGGATATCGAGCGGGCCGCCGCGGCCCTCAAAGCCGCGCCGCGGCACCGTTTGCATCTGTATCTGGGCACCAGTCCCGTGTACCGCGAAACACCGGCTGCACCTGACGCCGGCGCAGATCATCAGCACCGCGGTGACCGCGGTCACGGCAGCCCGGGCGCTGTGCGAGGATGTGGAATTCTCGCCCGAGGATGCCTCGCGCACCGAGCTTGAGTTCCTGGTCGAGGTGATCGAGCGGGTGATCGCGGCCGGCGCGACCACCATCAACATCCCCGACACCCTCGGTTACACGGTACCGGATGAGTTCTCCGAACTGTTCCGCTACCTGCGCACCCACGTGCGCGGCATCGACAAGGTCATTCTCTCGGTGCACTGCCATGATGATCTGGGCATGGCCGTGGCCAACAGCCTCACGGCCGTGGTCGCCGGCGCCCGCCAGATCGAATGCACCGTCAACGGCATCGGCGAGCGCGCCGGCAACTGCTCGCTGGAGGAAGTGGTCATGGCGCTGCGCACGCGCGCGGCCTTCTTCAATCTCGCCACCAACATCCGCACGACGCGCCTGTATCCGGTGTCACGGCTGGTGTCGAACATCACCGGCGTGCTGATCCCGCGCAACAAGGCGGTGGTCGGCGAGAATGCGATACTCAAGGAGGATGTCGGCTTGCCGCGCAGCACGCCTGGTGCTGGGCAGACACAGCGGCCGGCAGGCGCTGCGCGAGCGCATCCAGGCACTGGGTTTTGAACTCGATGAGGCTGAACTTAATCGCGTCTTCAACGAGTTCAAAGCCCTCGCGCAGCGCAAGAAGGAACTTTTCGACGGCGACATTGAAGCGCTGGTGCTGCGCGTTGAATCCAGTGTCAGTGGTCCGTGGACGCTCACGCGGCTGCGGATCAGCTCCAGCAGCGGCCCGGAGGGCGCGCAGGCGACGCTTGCCTTGAGTCATCGCGACGGCCGGGTGGTTGAGCACACCTCGTGCGGCGATGGTCCGGTGGATGCCGCGTTCCTGGCGCTCGAGGCGGCCACCGGGGTGGCGGTCACGCTGCGCAAGTTTGAAGTTCGCGCCGTGAGTGAGGGCCAGGATGCCCAGGGTGAGGCGGTGGTGCACGTCGAATACCAGAACCGCAGCTACCGCGGCGCCAGTGCCAGTACCGATATCGTCGAGGCCGGCACGCGCGCGTTGCTCGAAGTCATCAACCGCATCGAGATCACTCGCGCGGCGGCCAAGCCCCCAGCGCTACAGCGGCGTTTGCCGACTGAAACCGCCTAGGCCGATACCAGGATCCAACATGCCGAAGACCATGTTCCAGAAGGTGTGGGAGCAGCACGAAGTCGCTCCCGAGACCGCCGAGACGCCGGCGGTGCTGTTCATCGATCTGCACCTCATTCACGAAGTCACGACGCCCCAGGCATTTGAAGTGCTGCGCGCGAAGGGCCTGTCCGTGCGCCGCAAGGAGCTCACCCTGGCGACCATGGATCATTCCACGCCGACGCGCACCGAGCAGGTTTTCGGCGGGGTGCCGCTGGTGGCAACCGCCGCTGCGCGCCAGGTTCAGCAGCTCGAGCGCAACTGCGCCGCGGCCGGGATTGAACTGCTGAACATGCACAGCGACCTGCGCGGCATCGTGCACATCATCGGACCGGAGCTGGGGCTGACGCGTCCCGGACGCACCATAGTCTGCGGCGACAGCCATACCAGCACCCATGGCGCCTTCGGGGCACTGGCCTTCGGCATCGGCACCACCGAAGTCGGCCATGTGTTCGCCACCCAATGCATCCTGCAGCGCAAGCCGCAGACCTTTGCCATCAACGTCAATCAGAAGCTGCCGGCAGGCGTCACGGCCAAGGACCTGGTGCTGGCCATCATCGGGCAGATCGGGGTCGAGGGCGGCACCGGCCACGTGCTCGAATACCGTGGCGAGGCCATTCGCGCCCTGAACATGGAAGAGCGCATGACGGTGTGCAACATGTCCATCGAGGCCGGCGCCCGCGCCGGCATGATCGCCCCGGATGAGACCACCTTCAGCTACCTCGCCGACCGGCCGCGTTCGCCGAGCGGCGCCGCGTGGGAGCGGGCGGTGGAGCGCTGGCGCGCACTGCCGAGCGATGCGGGCGCGCGCTTTGATCGCGAACACACCCTGGATGCCGCGAATCTTGAGCCCATGATCAGTTACGGAACCCATCCGGGCATGGTCATCCCGATCTCAGGCTCGGTGCCGGACCGCAGCGGCGATCCGGTGTTCGACAAGGCGCTCGCCTACATGGGCTTCTCGGCCGGGCAGGCGCTGCGTGACCAGCCGGTCAATGTCGTCTTCATCGGCAGCTGCACCAATGGCCGCCTCGGCGACCTGCGCGGCGCGGCGCAGCTGCTGCGGGGGCGCAAGATCGCGGCCAACGTGCGCATGCTGGTGGTGCCGGGCTCCCAGCAGGTCAAGGCCGCCGCGGAAGCCGAGGGGCTGGACCGCATCTTCATCGATGCCGGTGCCGAGTGGCGCGAGTCGGGCTGTTCGATGTGCATCGGCATGAACGGCGACACGGTCGCGCGCGGTGAATATTCGGTCAGCACCAGCAACCGCAACTTCGAGGGCCGTCAGGGCGCCGGCGCACGGACGCTTTTGGCGAGCCCCCTGACCGCGGCCGCGAGCGCGGTACGCGGACGGGTCACCGATCCGCGCGAGCTTTTGTGATGGAGAAGATCACGACCCTGCGCTCGCGTACGGTGGTGCTGCCCGCGAGCAACATCGACACCGACCAGATCATCCCGGCGCGCTTTCTCACCACGACCACGCGCTTGGGGCTCGGCGCGCAGCTGTTTTCCGACTGGCGCTACGCACCGGATGGCAGTGCCCGAGGGCGACTTCGCCTTGAACCAGCCGCGAGGCGGCCGGCTGCCAGATACTGGTCGCCGGGCGCAACTTCGGTTGCGGCTCCTCGCGTGAACATGCGCCCTGGGCGCTCCTGGATTACGGCTTTCGCGCCGTCATCAGCACCGAGATCGCGGACATCTTCCGCAACAACTCGCTGATGAACGGGTTGCTGCCCATCGTGGTGGATGAGGCGACCAGCGCTTGGCTGATCGGCAATCCCGGCAGCGAAGTCAGCATCGACCTCGCCGCAGACGACCCTCAGCTGCCCAGCGGCATTGCCGTGAGCTTCCCCATCGATCCGTTCGCCAGCTATTGCCTGCTCAACGGGGTCGATGAGCTGGGTTTCCTGCTGCAGCAGCAGGCACGGATCGCCGCCTACGAGGCAGCAACACAAGGACAACTAGCGATGCAGGCGTCCATCACCGTCCTGGGCGGTGACGGCATCGGTCCGGAGGTCGCCGCCGAGGGCGTGCGCTGTCTCACCGCCGTGGCGCAGCGCTTCGGGCACGAGTTCAGCGCTGGCGCCACCAGCCCTTCGGCGGCGCGGCCATCGATCTTACCGGCCAACCGCTGCCGCAGATCGACGCTCGCCGCATGTCTGGCCAGCGATGCCATTCTGCTCGGTGCCATCGGCGGTCCGAAATGGTCGGCGCCGGATGCGAAGGTGCGCCCCGAGAGCGGCCTGCTGGGGCTGCGCAAAGCGCTTGGGAACCTTTGCCAATCTGCGCCCCGTCACCATCCACCCTGCCCTGCGTGGCGTCTCGACGCTGCGTCCGGAGGTCCTCGAAGGGGTCGACCTGCTGTTCGTGCGTGAACTGACCGGCGGCATCTATTTTGGCGAGAAGACCCGCACCGCCTTGCAGGCCACCGACCTGTGCACCTATACCGTGGCTGAGGTCGAGCGCGTAACCCGCGTCGCCTGTCAGCTGGCGCGCGCGCGGCGCGGCAAGGTGACCTCCATCGACAAGTCCAACGTGCTCGAGACCTCCCGCCTGTGGCGCGAGGTGTGTCAGCGCATCGTGCGCACCGAGTTTGCGGGCATTGAGCTGGAACACATGCTGGTGGATGCCGCCGCGATGCACCTGATCCGCAGGCCGCGCGACTTTGACGTGCTGCTCACGGAGAACATGTTCGGTGACATCCTCACCGATGAAGCCTCGATGCTGGCGGGCTCACTGGGGCTTTTGCCTTCGGCCTCTTTGGGCGACGGCAGCCGCGGACTCTACGAGCCCATTCACGGCTCGGCGCCCGACATCGCCGGCAAGGCATCGCCAATCCCTACGGCACCATCTTGAGCGTCGCGCTGCTGCTGCGGCACTCGCTGAAGCTCCATGCGGAGGCTGCGCTGGTCGAGAAGGCGGTAGCGCAGGCCATCAGTGACGGTGCCTGCACGCCCGGACATCGCGCGTCGCGGGCGCGCGCGCCTTCAGCACCCGCGAAGTCGGCGACGGGTCGCTGGCGTTGCCTCTAGCGACTCGCCGTGCGCGCGCGCGCTCAAGGCCGGCCGCGAGATCATCGCGCAGATCCTCGTACCTCTCGATACCGACCGACAGCCGCAACAGACCATCGGTGAGTCCGGCGCGCTGACGCGCCGGCGGCATCCATGGCCGCATGGGTCATCGTGGCCGGATGCGCCACCAGGCTCTCGACTCCCCCCAGGCTCTCGGCCAGCGAGAAGTACTGCATGTGGGAGACCAGCGCGCGCACCGCATCGTGACCGCCGGCGATCTCCAGCGTCACGATGGCGCCGAAGCCCTGCTGTTGGCGTGCCGCGATCTCATGCCCGGGATGGCTCTTCAGCCCCGGGTAGTACACGCGATTGACGCCCGGCTGGGTTTGCAGCCATTCAGCCAACTGGCCGGCGTTGCGGCCGTGGTGATCCAGTCGTGCACTCAAGGTGCGCAGGCCCCGCAGCGTGAGGTAGCTGTCGAAGGGCGCGCCCGGTAAGTCCCAGGCAGTTCGCCCACCAGCTCAACTGCTCGTGCAGCGCCTGCGTGGCGGCGATCGCCGCGCCGCCGACCACATCGCTGTGACCGTTCAAGTACTTGGTGGTCGAGTGCACGACCAGGTCCGCGCCCAGGTCCAGGGGTTTCTGCCACAGCGGCGACAGGAAGGTATTGTCGACCACCACCAGCGCACCGGCCGCGTGGCCCGCCTGGGCAAAGTGCGCGATGTCGGTGATGCGCAGCAACGGATTGCTCGGGGTCTCGATCCACAGCAGCGCGGTGGGCTCTCGCAACGCGGCGCGCACGGCCGCCTCATCGCCGAAGTCCACGAAGTCGCACTTGCAGCTCGCCGCGCCGCCGCCAGGCATCAAACAGCCGATAGGTGCCGCCATAGCAGTCATGCGGCGCAACGATGCGTGCGCCGACCGGCAGCAGATGGCCGACCAGCGTGATGGCCGCCATGCCGGTGGCGAGAATGCAGGCGCCGACCCCGCCCTCCAGATCCGCCAGCGCCTTGGCGAGCAGATCGCGGGTGGGATTGCCGCTGCGCGAATAGTCGTAGGGACGCTTCTCATCGAAGCCGCGAAAGGCGTAGGTCGTGGACAGATGAATCGGCGGCACCACCGCGCCGGTCTGCGCATCGCTTTCCAGACCCGCGCGCACCGCCACCGTCACCGCATCCGGCGTCCTGCTCATCCGCGCACCGCCCAGGACATTGCGTGAAGATGCCGCGCAGCTGATCCGTTTCCTTGAGGAACGCGTCATGGCCGAACACGGAGGAAATCTCGTGCAGTCGGCCCTGCTGCAGCCGCGCCACCATGGCGCGGATGTCCGGCAACGGCACCAGCCGGTCCTCGCGGATGCCCACCACGGTGGTCGGCACGAAAATGCGCGTCACATCCACGCGATGCAGGTCGATGGATTCGGACAGGCACAGGAAGGACTCCGGACAGTACAGGGCCGCGTAATCGCGGCCGCGCGCGGCCAGGTATTGCTCGACGGGGAACTGGAAGCGGCCCTCGACCAGCTGCGCCGGCCCGTCAAAGCGCGCCGCGAACTCCTCCGCCGAGCGATAGGTGGTCATGGCCAGCGCCCGCGCCAGCTCCATGCCGTGGGCCGGCTGCCCGGTCTGCGATGCCAAAGCGCACCATGCGCCGCTGGGTGCTGCGCCAGGCGCTGGACATCGGATGGGCGCGGTCCGATGCGCCGATGACCAGCAGACTTGCGACGCGATCCGGATAGCGTTCCGCGAATGCCAGTGCGACCATGCCGCCGTAGGAGCCCCCGGCGATGCCGCGCAGCGCCCCGATACCCAGCGCATCCAGCAGCTGCTCCAGCGCCCGTGCCTGATCGTAGGTCGAGATACTCGGAAAATCGCTCGTGCCGACTTCAGGCCCGGTGGACTCGCCGCTGCCGCCGAGGAAATCGAAACTGAGGATGCGCCAGCGGTCGCTGTCGAGCGGCCTGCCCGGCCCGGCAATGTCGGGCCACCAGCTGTCGCGCAGATCGGCCGTCAGGCACACGCGTCGGTGCGCGGAGATGCCGCCCAGGGCGCACACCACCGGTGCCTCCTCCGGACCGGTCAGGCGCCAGGCGATGCGCACGTCGGTGAGCTCACCGTGATGGTGCAGCCGGCGGCTGCCGGCAAGTTCCAGGATGCCCTCGCGCACCGCCGGGGACGCGGCGCCCGCAGGGGCATGCAGGGAGGTCACGCGCGCCGTACGCGTGCCTGTGGACAGGACCTCAACTCTGGCAGTCATGTTGCGCGCTCCGCCGACCAGGGCTCGAAATTCAACCGATACCCCTGCGGCGACCCGCGCCCGATGGGCGGGGTCAATCGGGTCCATCCCTGCCGCGTTGCAACGCGTACCCGGGCCACTCCGACCGCTCATCTACCGCCCCGCTTGTGCGGGCCGCAGGAGTTGGCACCTTTCCGGGCTGGTTAGGCTCGGCGGTTGCCCCGGCGTCGAAGGGCCTTTTCCCTCAGCCGGTCTCGATGAGCAAGAGCAAGTCTAGGCGGGGTCCCGCGGCAGCGTCAAGGCCAGGCATTGGGCCGCTACCGCACAGGCTTTATGGGCCGCTTCTTAGGCCGCAGGGAAACCAGCCGGGCCGCCCCTGGCCATGGCGTCGCCGCTGTGTTAATGTATTAGCGTGCTGTTACGTTGGTACGAGACATCCGGAACATGAAAATTCACCGCAACGTGTCCTCCAGCCAGGAAGCCTTGGCGGAACGCAACCTGTTCACCGCCGTGGCCTCGCTGCGCAGCAGCGATGAGTGCCGGGCTTTTTTCCGCGACCTGTGCACCCCGGCGGAGATCCAGGCCATGGCGGATCGCTGGGCCGTGGTCGACTGGCTGATGCGCGGGGTGCCGTACCGGGAAATCAACCGCATGACCGGCGTCAGCGTCACGACCATCAGCCGCGTGGCGCGCTGTTTGGCCGACGGCAATGGCGGCTATTCGCTCATTGTGCGGCGCACCAAGGGCACGCGCCGCAATGACGCCGGCCGGCGCGTGGAGGCGGCCCGCCATGGATAAGGACACCCGCCTCAAGCTCGCCATCCAGAAATCCGGGCGCCTCACCGATCCGTCACTGGACCTGCTCAGCCGCTGTGGGCTGAAGCTCTCGCGCGGCAAGGACCAGCTGATGGGTTTTGGCGAGAACATGCCGCTCGATGTGCTGTTCGTGCGCGATGATGACATCCCGGATCTGGTGCAGGAGGATGTCTGCGACCTGGGCCTGGTGGGTCTGAATGTGCTCGAGGAGACGCGCCTGGAGCTGGCATCGCGCGGCCAGCCGGCGCTGTTTCAGACGGTGCGCAACCTTGATTTCGGGCGCTGCCGTTTGGCGCTCGCCGTGCCGGATGGCGTGCAGTTCACCGGCCCTGCCTGGTTGCAGGGCAAGCGCATCGCCACCACCTACCCGTACATGCTGGCGCGCTTTCTCAAGCAGCACGATCTCAACGCCGAAGTCGTCGTGCTCTCCGGGTCGGTCGAGATCGCGCCGCGCATCGGTCGTGCGGATGCGGTGTGTGACCTGGTCTCCACCGGCTCGACGCTGCAGGCCAATCACCTGCGCGAGGTATTCACCGTACTGGAGAGCCACGCGGTGCTGATCCGCACCCCGCTTACGCTGCCGCCGGCCAAGGACGAATGGGCCGAACGGTTGCTGATGCGCTTGGATGGCGTACAGCAGGTCAAGGAAAGCAAGTACATCATGCTGCACGCGCCGCGTTCGGCACTGGCCGAAATCCGCCGCCTGCTGCCGGGTAGCGAATCACCGACCATCATCCCGCTTGGAAGGTCACCCGGACCGCGTGGCGGTGCATGCGGTGTGCCGCGAGAACGTGTTCTGGGAAACCCTCGAGAGTCTGAAGAAGGCCGGCGCCAGCGCCATGCTGGTGCTGCCGGTCGAGAAGATGCTGGTGTAACCCCATGCGCATTCTGTATTGGCAGGACCTCGATTCGGCGCAGCGCCGCGCCGCGCTGGCCCGCCCGGCATTTACAGCCCGGGCGGAATTCGCCGGGGATGTCGCGCGCATCATCGAGCAGGTGCGCCGCGAGGGCGATGCGGCGTTGCTGGCACTCACTGAGCGCTTCGACGGCGTGCGCCTGGCAAGCCTCGCGGCAAGTGCCGCGGAATTCGCCGCCGCCCGCACGCAGCTCACGCCGGTGCAGATCGCGCGCGCTCGAGCGTGCGGTCGAGAATGTCGAGAAGTTCCACGCCGCCCAGCAGCTGCAGCCGCTGTCGCTTGAGACCGCTCCGGGCGTGCGCTGCGAGCGCATCGTGCGGGCGATCGGTGCCGTGGGTCTGTATGTGCCGGCGGGCAGCGCGCCACTGCCCTCCGCGGTCATCATGCTGGCGGTGCCGGCGCGGCTGGCCGGCTGTCCGCAACGCACGCTGTGCACGCCGCCGACGCGCGCCGGCACCGCGCACCCGGCGGTGCTGGTCGCCGCCCAGCTGTGCGGCATTGACACGGTATTCAAGGTGGGCGGCGCCCAGGCGATCGCCGCGCTCGCCTACGGCACGGCATCCATTGCCAAGGTCGATAAGATCTTCGGCCCCGGCAATGCCTGGGTGACCGCGGCCAAACAGCACGTTGCCGCAGATCCCGAGGGCGCCGCCGTGGACATGCCGGCGGGGCCCTCCGAAGTCCTGGTCATCGCCGATGACAGCGCGCGCGCCGAGTTTGTCGCCGCGGACCTGCTCGCACAGGCCGAACACGATCCGCAGTCGCAGGCCATCCTGGTCACCGCGTCGGCCACAGCTGGCCGGCGAGGTGGCCGCCGAGGTCGAACGGCAGATGCTGGGCCTCTCGCGGCGCGCGATACTGGTCAGCTCCATTGCCGCGAGCCGCTGCATCGTCGTGCCGGACCTGAGCGACCGCCATCCAGGTCAGCAACGACTATGCGCCCGAGCATCTGCTGCTGCAGATCCGCGAGCCGCGCAGCGCGCTGCGCCAGATTCGCAACGCGGGCTCGATCTTCCTCGGCGAGTGGTCCCCGGAGCCGATGGGCGATTATTGCTCCGGCACCAATCACGTGCTGCCCACCTACGGCTATGCGCGCGCCTACAGCGGTCTGTCGCTGGTGGATTTCAGCAAGCGCATCACGGTGCAGGAACTCACTGCCGGATGGACTGCGCGGTCTGGGTCCGGTGGCTGCGACGCTCGCGCACCTGGAGGGTCTGGATGCGCATGCCGCGGCCGTCGAGCGCAGGCTTGCGGCGCTGGAGCAGCCCTCGTGAGCAGCGCCTCGCCCATCACCATCGCGCGGCCCGGACATTGTCACGCTCGAGCCCTACGAACATGCGCTGTGGGACCCGACGCTGGAGCGTCTGCATGCCAATGAGCTGCCCTGGCGCGGCAGCGGCGATGCCAGCGCCGCGGGTCTGAACCGCTATCCGGAACCGCAGCCACGCGAGCTGGTGGCGCAACTGGCCGCGCTGTACGCCCAGCCCGCGACCAATGTGCTGGTCACGCGCGGCAGTGACGAGGCCATCGACCTTTTGACCCGCGCCTTCTGCCGCGCCGGCATCGACCAGGTGCTGGTGTGCCCACCGACCTTCGGCATGTATGCGGTCGCGGCCCGGATCCAGGGCGCCGCTGTGGTGCGCGTACCGCTGATCCAGGCGCAGGGCTTTGCCTTCGATGCGGACGCGGTGCTCGCGGCGTGCACGGCGACCGTGAAGCTGGTCTATGTGTGCTCGCCCAACAATCCCACCGGCAACCTCATTCCCGAAGGCGTCATCCTGCGCCTCGCCAGTCAACTGGCCGGACGGGCGCTGCTGGTCGTGGATGAGGCCTACATTGAGTTCGCCGGGGTTGCCAGCGCCGCGCGGCAGCTGCCGGCACATCCCTGGCTGGTCGTGCTGCGCACCCTGTCCAAGGCGCATGGCCTGGCCGGCGCACGCTGCGGCGTGGTGCTGGCGCACGCCGATATCATCGCGCTGTTGCGTCGGATCGTTGAGCCCTACAACCTGTCGCAGCTGAGTGTCGAGGCGGTGTTGCGCGCCCTTGAGCCCAGCGCGCTCGCCAACACGGCCGATCGCGTCGCGCTGATCCAGAGCGAACGGGCGAAGCTGGCCGCGGCCTTGAGCCAGCACGAGGCGGTGCGCCGCCTGTGGCCCAGCGCCGCCAATTTCCTGCTGGTCGAATTCGCGGACCCGCAGCTCGCGTTCGAGCAGGCCCGCGCCGCGGGCCTGCTGGTGCGCGATGTGCGCCGCCAGCCCGGACTTGAGCGGGCCCTGCGGATCACGGTGGGCACGCCGGAGCAGAACCAGCGCCTGATCGCCGCCCTGTGTAGTGACCGCCGGGCCGTGCCGGTACAGAAGGTGAACTAAGTGAGCGCCCTGACGCCTGTGCTGTTTATCGATCATGACGGCACCCTGGTCGAGGAGCCGCCCGATGAGCAGCTCGACAGCCTGGAGAAGATCCGCTTCATGCCGGGCGTGTTCGCCGCGCTCAATGAGCTGACGCGCGGCGGGCTTTCGGCTGGTGATCGTCTCCAATCAGGACGGACTGGGAAGCGCGAGCCACCCCAGCGCCCGCTTCCAACAGGCGCATCAGTTCATCCTGCGATGCCTTCGCCTCCCAGGGCGTGCACTTTGAGAAAGTCTTCATCTGTCCGCACCGGCCGGGCGATGGCTGCGAGTGTCGCAAGCCTCGTACCGGCCTGTTGCGCGAGTTCCTGCGCGACGGCAAGGTTGATCTCGCCACGAGCGCCGTGATCGGCGATCGCGACACGGACCTGGAACTGGCACGCAATATCGGCGTGCGCGGGCGTGCGCGTTCGTCGTGGCGGACGAGCGGCACAGCCTGGCCGGCGGCGGTGCATGAACTGACCGCGCGGCGCGCCAGCATCGAACGCGTCACCAAGGAGACGCGCATCGACGTCACGGTGGATCTGGATGCCACCGCGCCGGTGAGCATTGCCACCGGCATCGGCTTCTTTGATCACATGCTGGAGCAGCTCGCCAAGCATGGCGGCTTCGCGATGTCGCTGAGCTGCCGGGGGGACCTGGCCGTCGATGAACACCACACCGTGGAGGATTGCGCGCTCGCCATTGGCGAGGCGCTGCGCAAGGCGCTGGGACGCAAGCTGGGCATCAACCGCTACGGCTTCCTGCTGCCGATGGATGAGGCGCGCACCCAGGTGGCCATCGATCTGTCGGGCCGGGCTTATGCGGTGTTCGAGGGCCGCTTCGGTCGCGAGGAAGTCGGCGGCCTCGCGACCGAACTGGTGCCGCACTTCTTTCGCTCGCTGGCCGATAGCCTCGGCGCCGCCGTGCATATCAGCGTTACCGGCGAGAACTCCCATCACATGATCGAAGCGTGCTTCAAGGGCACCGGCCGTGCGCTGCGTCAGGCCTTCCGTCGTGAAGGGCGCGAGCTGCCCAGCACCAAAGGGGTGTTATGAGCATCGACGTTGCCATCATCGACAGCGGCGGCGCGAACCTGGCGTCGCTGCAGTTCGCGTTGGAGCGCCTGGGCGCCAAGAGTCTCGTCACCAGCGATAAGCTGGTGATCATGGCGCGCGCCACGCGTGCTGCTGCCCGGCGTGGGCTCGGCGCTCAACGCCATGCAGCGGCTCAATGGCAGCGGGGTCGCGGCGCTGCTGCCGAAGCTGGTGCAACCGGTATTGGGCATCTGCCTGGGCATGCAGCTGCTGTTCCAGACCTCCGAGGAAGGTCCGGCGCAATGCTTGGGGGTTCTGCCGCAGACGGTACGCAAGCTGGCCTCGGCTCCCGGACGGCCCATCCCCCACATGGGATGGAACCAGCTGCACATCGTGCGCGAAGATCCTTTGCTAGCCGGCGTGGCGGACGGCGAGTACGTGTACTTCGTCCACAGTTACGCGGCGCCGGTGTCGCAGAGCACCCTCGCCACCTGCCGAGTACGGGGTGCGCGTTGCCGCCGTGGTTCGCAAGAACAACTTCTGGGGCACGCAGTTTCATCCCGAGCGCTCCACCAAGGTCGGCGCTCGCATACTGGCCAACTTCCTGGAGCTCACCTGAAGTGCTGCTGATTCCCGCCATCGACCTGCGCAACGGCCGCTGTGTTCGCCTGTTGAAAGGCGACTTCGCCGCGGAGACGCGCTATGAGTATCGAGCCGCACGAACTGCTGCAGCGCTATCGGGAGATCGGTGCGACCTGGCTGCACGTGGTGGACCTGGATGGCGCGCGCGACGGCACCTTGGCCAACCGCGGCATTGTCATCAGCCTCGCCTCGCAGACGGCGGTGAAGATCCAGGTCGGCGGCGGGGTGCGCTCGGCCGTCGTGATCGATGATCTGCTGCGCCATGGCGTCGCGCGCGTGGTGATCGGCAGTCTCGCGGTCGAGCAGCCCCGCGAGGTCATCGGCTGGCTGGACCAGTTCGCCGCGGCACGCATCTGCCTGGCCTTCGACATCCGCAATGACGCGACCGGCGTGCCGCGCGTGCGCACGCGCGGCTGGACCCAGGGCGGGCAGTTGAGTCTGTGGGAGGCGCTGGAGCCGTTCCTGGCGCACGGTGTGCAGCATGTGCTGTGCACCGACATCGAGCGCGACGGCGCGCTGAGTGGGCCGAACCTGGAACTTGTATCGCGAGGCCCGCGCAGCGCTATCCGCAGATTGCGTGGCAGGCCTCCGGCGGCGTGCGCGACGCCGCCGATCTTGGCGGCGCTGGCCGAACTGGGCATGGCGGCTGCCGTCAGCGGCAAAGCCTTGCTGGAAGAGCGGATGACCGCTGAGGAGCTGCGACCATTCTTGCCAAACGCATAATTCCCTGCCTGGACGTGCGCGACGGCCAGGTCGTCAAAGGGGTGCGCTTCCGCGACCATAAAGTCGTCGGGCGACATCCTCGAGCTGGCCGCCCGATACCGCGATGAGGGTGCGGATGAGCTGGTGTTCTACGACATCACGGCGAGCCCCGAAGGCCGTTCGGTCGATCGCGGCTGGGTGAACAAGGTCGCGCGGGTGCTGGACATCCCTTTCTGTGTCGCCGGCGGCATCCGTTCGGTGGCCGAGGCCGAGGCCGTGCTCAATGCGGGCGCCGAGAAGGTCTCGATCAACTCCCCGGCGCTCGCCGATCCGGACCTCATCAATACCTTGAGCGCGCGCTTTGGCTCGCAATGCGTAGTCGTCGGCATCGACAGCGAAACCATGCCCAAAGGCTACCGCGTCTACCAGTTCACGGGCGATCCGGATCGCGCCCGCGATTCCGGCCGCGACACCCTGGCGTGGGTGCGCGAGGTCCAGGAACGCGGCGCCGGGGAAATCGTCCTCAACTGCATGGCGAGCGATGGCGTCAGACGCGGCTATGACATCACCCAGCTGCGCGCCGTGCGCAGGGTCTGCCGCGTGCCCCTGGTTGCCTCCGGCGGCGCGGGCGCGACCGAGCACTTCCGCGATGCGTTTGAACTCGCCGGGGTGGATGCGGCGCTGGCCGCCAGCGTGTTCCATTCCGCCGCCATCGCCATACCGGATCTGAAAGCTGCCCTGCTGGTGGCGGGCATTGCGATAAGGCCCATGGCCGTGACCTCCGACCCCACGGATCTGTCGAGGCTGGATTTCGGCAAAGGCGCGGGGCTGCTGCCCGCCATCATCCAAGATGCGGATACCGGCGCGGTCCTGATGCTGGGCTACATGAACGCCGCGGCGCTGGCGGCGACCCAGGCGCGCGGGCGCGTCGTGTTCTACAGCCGCAGCCGCCAGCGGCTCTGGGAAAAGGGTGAGACCTCGGGCCATACCCTCAATGTCGAAGCCATCCGCGTCGATTGCGATGCGGACACTCTGCTCATCACGGCACGTCCGCTCGGCCCGACCTGCCATGAGGGGACGGTGACCTGCTTCGGGGATGCCGCGCTCACCGGGGCTTCGCGCCTGGGATTTCTGGCGCAACTGGCGGGCATCATCGAACAGCGCATCATCGAGTCGCCCGAGAACAGCTACACGGCGAAACTGTTCGCGAGCGGAGCCGCAGCGCATGGCCCAGAAGGTGGGCGAAGAAGGCGTCGAGGTGGCGCTCGCCGCCATCGGCGAGAGCGAGGCGAAGCTGGTATCCGAATCGGCCGACCTGCTGTTTCACCTGATGGTGTTGCTGCGCGGCAAGAATCTGCAGCTCGAGGATGTGGTGCGGGAGCTCGCGGCGCGCCATGCGGGGCGAGCTTAGCCACGGTATATTCGGGGCCGGTTGGCAAGGACTGGCGATGAAGTTATCCGGGGTTCTGACGATCGCGGTGCTGGTCGCACTGCCCTGGCGGGCAACGCTTGCGCAAGACCCGAACCCGGCAGCCCCGCCGAGCGCGGAGGTGGTCGCACAACGACGCGCCGAACAGGCAGCGCCGCGCACCGCCATTGCGCTCGATGCGACATCATTTGACCGGTACGTCGGCTACTATCAACTTGCGCCGCGCGCCATTCTCGCGGTCACGCGCCAGGGCGAACATTTCTTCACCCGCCTGAGCGGCCCGCAAAGTGTCGAGATCTTTGCGGAGAGCGCGACCAAGTTCTTTCTGAAGGTGGTCCCGGCGCAGCTCAGCTTCAACCTCGATCCCAACGGCCACATCGTCAGTGTCACGCTGCATCAGGGCGGTCAGGAACTCACAGCACCCAGAATCGAGGAGGCCGCGGCCAAAGCCATCGAGGCGCAGGCGCCGCCTGCGCCGCCACCGCGCAAAATAGTGCCGCGCACCTGGCCGTCACTGGCGGGAATCACGCCACGCTTTCTGACCATTAACCGCAGCGGCGAGGACTACGATTCGGTCTTCTCACCTGACGGCAAGCTGGTTCTCTCCAGCCGCACTACCGATGGAACAGACTATGAACTGATGACCGTGCCCGCAGCGGGCGGTGAGGTAAAACCGTTTGCGCAATCGATCTTGCCGGTTGCTGCTACACGGGCCAGCTGGTCCGGCCAGGTTGCCTTCACGGGCATTGCCGCCGATGGCTCGGCAAGCGTCTGGGTGATCGATGGCGATGGCCGCAACGCCCACGCGGTGAGCGCGACGGGACTGTCCAATCAGATCTTTTATCCGTCCTGGTATCCGGACGGAAAACACCTGGCGGTGATGGATGGCATCGAGTTGGTCACCAAACGCATTGCCCTGGCAGGCGGCGCCGCGCAGGTTTTGACCGATCACAGCAAGGTCTTGACCGGCATGCCCAGCGTCTGCCCCGATGGCAAGTGGATCGTATTCGCCGGTCAGGCCAATCAGGGGCAGCCCTACAACCAGTTGCAGAACGTCATCTGGCTGGTGAACGAGTCGGGCGAATTGCACACGCTGGAAGCCAACCCCCAGCAAGGCCGGGCCCCGACCTGGTCACCTGACGGCAAACGCGTGACATTTGAATCAGACCGCGGCAGTCCGGACGGCCGTTATGCCATTTTCCTGATCAATGCCGACGGCAGCGGTCTGGTCCAGGTCACTGCCTACGAGCTGAATGCCAATCATTCGGTGTGGTCCGCCGACGCACGGCACATGACGTTTTCCGCGCGCGACCCGCAAACCAATGTTGATGGCATTGCCATCATCGATTTGCCCTAAACCACCACCGGCGTGTCCGCCATCCCTGCCGATGGCGCACCCGTGGCGGGGAACGGGCCATTCATGGCGGCCGTGACGCTGCGGATCCCCTGCACCACGCCCTCCTGGTAGCGCCCGGCGCGAAACTCGCTTTCCATCTGCCGGCAGATCTGCTGCCACACCGCTGGTTCGACATTGCGGTGCGCGCCACGGTCCACCACGACCTCCACGGCCCGGTCCGCCAGCAGCAGATAGATCAGCACGCCATTGCGGTGCTCGGTGTCCCACATATGCAGCGCGGCGAAGACCTCGAGCGCCCGCTGCCGTGCCGTCTGATTGCGCAGCAGCCGTCGGCCATGCAGCGCACTCTCGACTGCGAAGCGGATCTGGCCCGAGTGCTGGCGCTCACTGTCCTGGATGGCCGCCTCGATGGCGCTGAGCGTCGCCGGCCCAAAGGCACGGCGCAACTGCCAATGGGTGGTCAGCAGATGGCGGGCGGTGCGACGCAGATCCACTACCAGCCTCCCGAGGCGCCGCCGCCACCGAAACCGCCGCCGCCGCCACTGAAGCCTCCGCCACCGAAGCCCCCTCCGGAGCCGCCACCCAGACCGCCGCCGAAGCCACCCCCGAAACCGCGGCCAAATCCACCTGACCAGCCGGCGGTGCCGGCGACTCTGCCGGCCGAGCCGCCGCCCGCCAGCGTCACCAGGAACGCGAAGAGACCCACCGGCGCGGCGATCAGCAGCGTGCCTGCCAGCAACCAGGTGAGAAATCCCGCCGCGCCGCCGGTAACCAGCGCGCCGGGCAGCCGGCCGAACAAGGACCACGCGAAACCGCCCAGCACCACGACGACAATGATCATCTCCGGCAGGAACTGCATGCCGCGCGGCTGACTGGCCGCTCGCGCCGCGGGCGCCGGCAGCGGCTCCCCGTCCACGACACCGATCATGCGGGCAATGCCAGCGCTGATGCCGCCGTAGTAATCCGCCTGCCGGAAGCGCGGGCGGATGATCTCGCTGATGATGCGCTCGCACACCGCATCGTTGAGCGCACCCTCCAGGCCATAGCCGACTTCGATGCGCATCTGGTGATCGTTCTTGGCGATGATCAGCAGCGCGCCGTCATCGATCCGCGAGCGCCCCAGGCGCCACTGCTCCACCACCCGGATGCTGTACTGCTCAATGGACTCCGGTTGCGTGGTGGGTACGATGAGCACCGCGATCTGACTGCCCTTGCGCGCCTCGAAAGCCCGCAGCGTCTGCTCGAGGGTCGCGACTTGCTGGGCGCTGAGCGTGCCCGTGAGATCGGTGACGCGTGCCGTCAGCTGCGGCACCGCGACCTGCGCTTGGGCCATATCGCAGGCGCCGAGCAGGAGCGCGACCAGCGCGACTCGCAAGCATCGCCGCAGCGCCACCGCCACGCCCTAGGGTGCGGGCGAGGAGCTGGGGGGCGTCGTCCCGAAATCCACCGTGGGGGGCTTGGAGATCTGGGCTTCGTTCTGCACCGAGAAATTTGCCTTGACCCCGTAGCCGAACATTTTCGCGATCAGGTTGCTGGGGAAGCTGCGCACCAAGACGTTGTAGTCCTGTACCGCCTGGATGTAGCGATTGCGCGCCACCGTAATGCGGTTCTCGGTGCCCTCGAGCTGCGCCTGCAGATCGCGAAAGTTGGCATCCGACTTCAGCTGCGGGTAGCTTTCCGAGACGGCGATCAGGCGCGACAGGGCGCTTGAGAGTTCGGATTGGGCGGCCTGGAATTTCTGGAAGGCGGCCGGATCATTCACCAGCGCCGGTGTCGCCTGGATACTGCCGACCTTGCTGCGCGCTTCGGCCACATCGATGAAGATCTTCTGTTCCTGGGCCGCGTACCCTTTGACGGTGTTGACCAGATTGGGGACCAGATCCGCACGGCGCTGATATTGGTTCAGGACTTCCGACCAGGCCGACTTCACCTGTTCATCCTGGGTCTGGAAACGGTTATAGCTGCACCCGGTGATGACCAGGGCCAGCACGGCGATCGCCGCCAGGCGCAATGTTACGCATCGCATCTCTCCCCAACAACAAGACCGTGACGCAGCGCCACCAGCGGGCAAGTGTAGCGTATCGGCCGCTCAGGACTCGACCGGCGCGCGATAGTCCTGCAGCACCGCACCAAACTGCGCGATTTCGGCTTCGTGCGGCGCATCGCGCCAAGGTTCGCGCCGCGCCTGCCTCATACCAGCTGCGCAGGCTCTCGCGCTCCAGCATGCGCGCGATGTAGCCGCGATGAGAGCGGATCAAGCTCCAGGCCATAGGTCTGGATGCGGAACACGACGGGTGCGAAGAAGGCATCCACGGCGCTGAACGCCGCGCCGGCCAGGAACGGGCCGCCGAATTGGCCCAGACCATCGTTCCACAGCGAGGCGATGCGCTCCAGATCGGCCGTGAGGCCAGCCGTGTGGGTATGCAAGCGCACGCGCACGGCGCAACTCATCGAGCAGCAGCTGCGCAGCTGCCCGAAACCGGCGTGCATTTCCGCCGCGGCGCTGCGCGACCAGGCACGCGCATCCGTGCCTTCAGGCCACACACCGGCATGGCGCTCCGCCAGGTACTCGACAATCGCCAAAGACTCCCACACGGTGATGTCGCCGTCGACCAGACACGGCACCTTGCCGTTCGGCGCGATGCGCCGGTAAGCGGCCCACTCCGCGGCCTGGTGAAACGGAATCAGATTCTCGGTGAACGGGATCCGCAATTCGCGCATCAGCGCCCACGGCCGCAGCGACCAGGAGGAGTAGTTCTTGTTGGCGATGTGCAGCGTATACATGTTTACTGCGCGCTCAGTTCATCCGCGCGACGCTGCGCCTCGGCCGCCTCGCCGTTGCGATTGCGGGCCTTCAGCGACTCGGCGATGAGGTGCCACGCCGCGGACTGCGCGTGCGGATCACCGGTCGCGAGCTGCAGGGCCTTGTGACCCAGACCCGCGGCCTGATCAAAGCGGCCGGCCGACTCATGGATCTCGCCCAGTTCGAGCCACAGCAGCGGGTTCTCCGGCTCGATGCGCAGCGCGCGCTCAATGGTACTGATCGCCGCCTGCTGATCGCCGCTGCCTGCCTGGCGATGGGCCTGGGCGACGAGTGCCGTGGCCGCAGCACCCAGGCGGAACTGGCGGGTGGCAGCCGGCGGCGCGCGCCACGGCGGGCGGTGGCGTCACGGCGGGCGCTTCGGCCGGCGCAGCAGCATACTGATTGGCGCTTTGGCTTGAGGAATTGCCGGGCGCCGGATGGACCGGCTGGGGCGGCCCTGAATTGTCGATGGGTTCACGGAACAGCGCGCAACCGCTCAGCTGAACGGCGACCAGGATTAGCGCCAACACCGGCACCGGCAATCTCATCATGTCGCGTACACCCTCAATGGTGCGTCAGGCCCTGCAGCCACTTACCCGCCTTGTCGAGCAACGTAGGTTCCGTCTTCGCGCCCGCCTGCGCCCCGAAGGCCGTACAGCCGGGCGGCGCCTCCGGGGGCGTGAAGCTGAGCGGAACATACACCGTCACCGGATCCGGCGAACACCTCGCCGTCGGCGCATAGCCGGTATGAAAATCGATGCTCACCGGATGCAAAGTATCCGGCATGACATTCGACAGCGATGTAGGACCCATTGCCGTCAGCAACCGGTCCCACACCCCGAGGGCACCCGCAGAGCCGGTAAGCCCCGTCACCCGGTCATCATCGTACCCCACCCATACCACCGCGACCGCGTTGCCGGCGAAGCCCGCAAACCAGCTGTCGCGCAGATCCGAGGAGGTGCCGGACTTGCCGGCGACCACCGCGCCTGTGGGCAGGATGGACTGCGCCGCGGCGCCGGTACCGCGCTGCATCACCTGCTCCATCATCATCTGCACGGCAAAGACCGAATCCGGCAGCGCCACCGGCGCCACGTCCAGGTTGAAGGCCTTGAGCGCCTTGCCGTCGGCGCCCAATACCGCCCGCACCGCGCGCAAGTTGGTCTTAAAGCCGCCATTGGCGAGACCCGTGTACAACTGCGCGACATCCAGGGGCGTGAGTTCGAAAGTTCCCAGCAGCAATGAAGGAATGCGCGGTGGATCCTCCTCGATGCCAAAGCGCTGCAAGGAGTGCCGCACGGTGTCGAGTCCGATATCCATCCCCAAGTTGATGGTGGCGAGATTGAGCGACCTGGCCAGGCCCATGACCATGGGGATCGGGCCGTTGATGTCATGCTCGAAGTTCTCCGGCTGCCAGTCCGGGGCGCCTGGAATCTTGATGTCCACCGGCACATCCTGAATGATGCTGGCCGCGTTGTAGCGGCCGGTCTCGATCGCCGCGAGATACACGAACGGCTTGACCAGCGAGCCGATCGGCCGGCGCGCATCGAGCGCGCGATTGAAACCGTCAAAACCGGCTTCGCGCCCGCCGATCACCGCCGTCACATCGCCGCTCTGGGGTGCCGTCACCACCACCGAGCCTTCGAGCGGATCGCCCTTGCTCTTGCGCAGGCGATCAAGCCTGGTGAGCTCCCGATCGAGGATCTTTTCTCCCAGCTCCTGGGTGCGCGGATCAAGATTGGTGAACACCGAGAGCCCCGCCTCGGTGAGGTCCTGTTCGCGATAGTCGCGGCGCAAGGTCCGTCGCACCAGATCCAGGTAGGCAGGGTAGTAGCCCCCCGAGCCGCGACCCATTACCGCAAGCGGCCGCGCCTCGGCCGCCTGCGCCGCCGCCGCGGGGATGATCTTCTGCTCCGCCATCAGACCCAGCACCAGGTTGCGACGCTTCAGGGCGCGGTCCGGATGGCGGCGCGGATCGTAGTAGGAGGGACCGCGCGCCACGGCCACCAAGGTCGCGACCTGCGCCAGGTCCAGCTCGGCCAGTGGCTTGCCAAAGTAGAACTGGCTGCCGAGCCCGAAACCGCGGATGGCGCGATCCCCGTCCTGACCCAGCTGAATCTCATTGATATAGGCCGTCATGATATCGGTCTTGCTGAAATGCGTTTCCAGCAGCACCGCCATGATGGCCTCCTGCAGCTTGCGGCCCACCGTGCGGCGCGAGTCGAGGAAGTAGTTCTTCACCAGCTGCTGGGTGAGGGTGCTGCCGCCCTGCTCCAGCTGGCCGGCCCGGGCGTTCACCCACAGCATGCGCAGGACGCCGCGCGGATCGATGCCGTGGTGCTTGTCGAAGTTGCGGTCTTCGACCGCCTTGAGTGCGGCCGGCAGCATCGGCGGCACCTGCTCGGGGGTCACGACAATCCGATCCTCACCATGAATCGGAAAGATGCTGCCGATGAGCAAGGGCTCGAAGCGGGCGATGGCCACCGCTGAGCCCGAGGCATCCGTCAGCGCCGCAATCGCACTGCCGCCTGCCTCGACTTTCAGCAGGCTCGCCGGCCGCACTTCATCGGCAAAGCGCGCCGCGCGCAGGTTGATCTGGAAACGGTCGGCCTGGCGCGCGTAGCTGCCGGGCTGCTCGGCGTGATCGACGTGGCGGTACTGCAGCCGCTGCAGTTCGTGTTCGAGGTCCGCGGCCGACAGCGGCTCGCCGCTGTACAGCTCCAGCGGCGCGGCGTAGACCTGCGCGGGCAAGGTCCAGCGACGACCTTCGAACTGGGTGGTGACGATGCGATCCAGGTGCACGACATACACGGCGAGTGCGATGGCGCACAGCAGGATGATCGCCAGCAGAGCGTGCCAAACGTTTCAGATGCAAACCTCCTCGGCCGGTTCGCGCAGGGTATAGCGCGAGCTCATGGCATGACCATAGGCACCGGTATTGGCCACCAGCAGCACATCGCCCGAATGGGTCGGCGGCAGCAGCCGGTCATGACCGAGGATATCGCCGGTCTCGCAGATCGGCCCGACGATGGTGGCGAGCACGGTGGCGGGCTCATCGATTCGTGTCAGGTTCACGATCTCATGGTACGCGCCATAGAGCGCGGGCCGGATCAGCGAGTTCATGCCGGTGGCGACGCCCACGTAGATGCTGTCGCCTTTGGCCTTCAGCTGCGTCACCCGCGCCAGCAGCACTCCGGCCTGGGCCACGAGGTAGCGTCCGGGCTCCAGCCAGAACGACAATCGCGGGTGGACGGCCTGCACGCGCGCCAGCGCCGCATCGAGCTTCGCCAGATCAAACTCGGCCTGATCGGGGCGCTCCGGAATACCCAGGCCACCACCCACGTCCACGACCGCGACATCCGGGAAGCGGCGCGCGAGCTCGCGCGAGCAGATCGGCGCTCTGCTCCCAGTTGCTCACATCGAGGATGCCGCTGCCGCTGTGGGAGTGCAGACCGATCACCCGCGCGCCGGCCGCCCGTACGCTGTGCGCCAACTGCTCCATATCGGCGACCGGAACGCCGAACTTGGACTGCTCCCCGCCGGTGCGAACATGGCGGTGATGCCCGCGGCCGACGCCGCCGTCGATGCGCACGAACAGATCCTTACCCGCGAACACCTTCGGCCAGCTCTCGATGGGAAAGTGACTGTCGAGCGTCACCTGCACACCCTGTTCGAACGCCCAGACGTATTCGTCGCGGCCGATGAAGTTCGGCGTGAAGAGGATGCGGCTGCGCTCGATCTGCGGCACCGCCTGCAGCAGCTGTTCGATCTCCCCGCGCGACACGCAGTCGAAGTCCAGTCCCTGCGCATGAAACAGCTGCAGGATCTGCGGATGCGGATTGGCCTTCATGGCATACAGCACGCGCGCCGCGCTTTTCACGCCCTGCACGGCGCGCGCCGCCTTCAGCAACGTGTCGCGGTCGTACACATAGGCGCAGTCGCGACCGTCCATGAGCCGCTGCAGGTCCTGCCGCCGCACCTTCCACCACGGCGCGGGACGCGGGCCGAGCGGGCTTGGCGCCGGCGACTGTGGCGCGAACAGCTGGTCCCAGGTGGGTCCGAGCGAGCGGTCGGTGCGCGAGCGCGGAATCAACAGCTCGTGCAGCTGATCGACCAGCCGATCACCCTGGCTCTCATCCACGACGAAGGTGAAATTCAGATCATTGGCGGCCTGGCTCACCAGATAGACCTGCAGTTCCGCGAACAACTCGAACGCTTCTCCCAACTGGTGCAGGATGCCGCGGATGTTGCGACCCACCAGGCTCACGGAGGCGCAAGGACCGATGGCGCGGGCGCGGCACAGGCCGGACAGCGTCGTAATCAGCGCATCCAGCTGCGCGCTGTCGAGGGTGTTGGCCTGGCGGATCCAGCGACACCGTGACGTTGGTTTCCGAGGTTGAAACCAGATCCACGGACATGCCGTGTTCCTTGAAGATCTGGAACACATCGGCGAGGAAACCCACCTGGTGCCACATGCCGGGGCTGTCCAGCGCAATCAGCGTGATGCCCTTCTTGATGCATACCGCCTTGACCTGGGCGCCGCCCTGCCCGGCATCGGCGCTGAGCACGGTGCCTTCCAGATCCGGGACCTGCGTGGCGAGGATGTGCAGGGGGATCTGGTATTGGCGCACGGGGAGGATGCAGCGTGGATGCAGCACCTTGGCGCCGCTGCTGGCGATTTCCTGCGCCTCATCGTAATGCAGCGCGCGCAGCTGGCGGGCGCTCGGGGTCGAGCGCGGATTGGCGCTGAACATGCCCGGTACGTCGGTCCAGATCTCCAGCCGCTCGGCGCTGAGCTTGGCGGCGAGGTAGGCGGCGGAAGTGTCGGACCCGCCGCGCCCCAGGAGCACGGTGTTGCCCTCCGCGTCGCTGGCGATGAACCCCTGAGTGACCACCACCTGACCGAGCGAATTCAGTTGCTCGCGAAACGCCTCATCGGGCGTAAAGATGCAGGTGGCGTTGAGCACCGAGGCCTTGGCTGAGCCACCGCGGCGTTCATCGGCCTTCAGCACCGTGCGCGCATCCAGCCAATGCGCATCCAGACCCTGTGTCCTTAAGAAGCGGGCGCCGAGGTCCGTCGCCATGAGCTCACCCGCCGCCATGACGCGCGCGCGGGTCTTGTCGCTCAATTCCCCCACCAAGGAGACGCCGGCGCTGATCTGCGCGAGCTCCTGGAACTGGCGCTCCAGCGCCATGCTGACCGGAATTTGCAGCTCCGTGGCCAGGCGCCGATGGCGCTCCTGGATGGCCGCGAAGGCTTCTTCCTGGGAGCCGCGCAGCGCCGACTCGATGAGCTTCTCGAGCTTGTCGGTGGTGCCGGTCACGGCGGAGTGGACGATCAACACCCGCGCGCCCGTGGCCAGGCGTGAGCGCGTGATCTGCGCGATGTTGCGCCAGTTGGCCAGTGAGGAAACACTGGTGCCACCGAACTTCAGAACGACCCACTGCGGAAAATTGCGCGCCACGATGCGATGCCTCGCTGAAGGGGCCCCGGCTGATGCGGGTTATCTAGGAGTGAGGACTAGGGCGAGAGGGAAGCTGCCCGTGACGGTTCCGGGCCGCACGCGCTACTTCTCATCATCGAAAATATCGCGCAGGTCCTTTTCCAGCTTGCGATCTGCCAGCACCTCTTCGAGCTTGCTCCACGCGGCTTTGCCGCGCTTGCCCTGGGTGCGTACGCGTTTGTCCACGCGATCCAGAATTCGGTCGTAATCGGTACCGTCTTCGGGTGCGTTATTGAGGAATTCGTCGTCCAGATCGAAGCTTTCGTTATCGCGTTCTGACATCGCTGAAGGTTGGAATTTTCACGTAAAAACAAAGACTTACACCCAAAAGGTTAACCCTGTGGGTGCGCGAACTATAACGGATCCGCGCCGCCTTTCAACTGTTTGTACAGCAGACTGTGCGAGGGCTTGGCGAGACGGCGCGCCTTGAGCCTGAACACGTTCCAGGCACTTGCGCTCACGTTACTGCCTTTTAGCGGCTGATTGGAGGCCGTTGACGGCGTTTTAACGTTATTGAGTAACCCAGCGACTGCTCTCTGCAGCCGGCGCCACAGCGGCGGGCGCGGGGGCGGATGATGTCGATGTCGTCGCCGGCGGGGGCGCCGCGGCAGCCGGCACCGGGGCCGGCGGCAACGCGGCGGGCGCGCTGCTGTCGGCCGGCGCCGCCGCGGTTGTGGGGGCGGTGGCAGGCGTCGGCGCCTCGACATCCGCCTGCAGCCCGACCAGCACGGGAATGCCGTCCGCCTTCTTCAGCGTGTCCACTGCAATGTCCCAATTGACGGCCGTCGTGGTCGTCCCCAGTACCTGATTCAGCAGGTCCTCGAACTTATCCAGCACCGGGTCGATGCTCTGGCCCTGCGCATCCACCGGCGGATGCGCCTCGAGCAACAGGTTGCCGTCGACGAAGGCTACCTTCAGCGGCACATTGATCAGGTAGACCTTGGTGCCCACCGGCACCGTCGGGAAGATCGCCGCCACATCCTCCGGGTACATGCGGATGCAGCCGTGGGTCACCGCCATGCCGACGGCCAGCGGATTGTTGGTGCCGTGAATCAGATAGTCGCCCGGGTGGATGGCCAGGCGCATGGCAAACAGTCCCAGCGGATTGTCGGGCCCTGAGCGGATGACGCCATTGGGCAGCGGGTCGCCATTGGCCAGATGCTCGGCGCGCACCGACGCCGGCGGATTCCAGGTCGGATTGGCCTCCTTCGACACCACATGCGTGAGACCCATCGGCGTCTGCCAGTCCATCTTGCCGATGCTCACCGGATAGGTGACCACCGTCGGGGTGTGGCCTTTGCGGGGCTTTGGAAAGTAGTAAATGCGGTGTTCAGGAATATTGACGACAATGCCGTCGCGCGGACCCGGCGGCAGGATGTGCCGGCCGGGAATGATGATGTCGGTGCCCTCTCCCGGCAGCCACGGGTCCACCTTCGGATTGGCCCGCACGATTTCCTCATACCCCAGTCCGTAGTGGCGCGCGATCTCCACCAGCGTGTCCGAATAGTGCGTCTGGATGTGCAGGTCCTCGCCGACGACCTGCAGCGCCGGATCAGTCAGATCGTAGACCGCCGCCTGCGCGAGCGAGTGCGCCCGCCAGGCACAGAGCTGGCGGCCAGTAGCTTCATAGCGTTCATATCGCAGCATTCTACCCGCATGTCAAAGCCCTTGCCGCGTGCGTTCTATGCCCGTGATTCGGTGGCGGTTGCCCAGGAGTTGATTGGCATGGAGCTCGTCATCCGCCATCCGCAGGGCCTGAAGAGTGGCCGCATCGTCGAGACCGAGGCCTATCAGGGGCCGGAGGATCTGGCCGCGCACAGCGCCGGCGGACGGCGCACCGCGCGCACGGAAGTCATGTTCGGAGCGGCGGGGCACGCCTACGTCTATCTCATCTACGGCATCTGGAATTGCCTCAACGTCGTCACGGCCACCCGAGGCGTGCCGCACGCTGTGCTGCTGCGCGCGCTCGAACCCGTCACCGGCATCGACACGCCAAGCTGGGGCCCGGGACTGCTGTGCCGTGCGCTCGGCATTGACCGCGCCTACAACGGCCAGGATCTTTGCAGCACCCGCTCGCGCGGCACGGCGCTGTGGATCCAGGCGCCGCGGGCCGCGCCAGCACCGCGCATCGGCGCCGGCGGCCCGGATCGGTGTCGACTATGCGGGCACGTGGGCGCAGCAACCCTGGCGATTCTTCGACCGCGACTCCCCCTATGTGTCGACCGTATCGGCAGCGGCGCGACGCCGCGCGTTGGGCGCCAAGGGTCCGGCTCAGATCCAGGTCTGAGTGTCGCCACGGCCTTCCGCCGCCCCAGGCGAGGATCTGCCGCTCCCGCAGCAGCCCGACCACGCGGGCCGCGCATTCCGCCAGGCTCACCTGCGTCGTGTCGAGACGCAGCTCCGGTTGCTGCGGCGGCTCGTAGGGCGAATCGATGCCGGTGAAATTCTTGATCAGGCCGGCATTGGCGCGCGCATACAGCCCCTTGGGATCACGGCGGATACATTCCGCGAGCGGCGTGTCGACGAACACTTCGATGAACTCGCCCGCCGCGACCAGCTCACGCACCATGCTGCGCTCGGCGCGGAACGGGGAGATGAACGAACACAGCACGATCATGCCGGCCTCGGTGAACAGCTTCGCCACCTCGCCCACGCGCCGGATGTTCTCGACACGGTCGGCATCCGTGAAGCCGAGGTCCCGGTTCAGACCGTGGCGCACGTTGTCGCCGTCCAGCAGATAGGTATGGGCACCGCCGCCATGCAGCTCCTGTTCGACAAGGTTCGCAATGGTGGACTTGCCGGAGCCGGACAGTCCCGTGAACCACACGATCGCCGACTTGTGGCCGTTGCGATGCACGCGCGCGACCTTTGTCCACCGACAGGCTCTGACGATGGACGTTGGTCGCGCGTCGCAGGCCGAAGCTGATCATGCCGGCACCGGCCGTGGCATTGGTGAAGCGGTCGATCAGAATGAAGGCGCCGGTCTCGCGATTCTCCTGGTACGGATCGAGCGCCACCGGCGCGGAGGTGGCCAGATTGCACAAGCCGATCTCGTTCAAGGCGAGCGTCTTGGCGGCCATGTGCTCGAGCGTATTCACATCCACCTTGTGCTTGAGGGTGGTGATGCGTGCGGGGACGAACCGGGTGCCGATGCGCATCAGATAGGAGCGCCCGGGCAGCATCGGGTCCTCCGCCATCCACAGCAGGTGCGCGGCGAACTGGTCCACCACCTCCGGCCGCGTCGCCGGGCAGGCGAGCACGTCACCGCGCGCGACGTCGACCTCATCGGCCAGCACCAGCGTCACCGCATCCCCGGCCACGGCCTCGGGCAGATCGCCATCGGCGGTGACGATGCGCGCGATACGGGTCTCCTTGCCCGACGCGGCCACCACGATCGGCTCACCGCTGCGAATGCTGCCGGAGGCCACCGTGCCGGAGAAGCCGCGGAAGTCCAGGTTCGGGCGGTTGACCCACTGCACCGGGAAACGGAACGGTTTCGTCGAGCAGCCCCGCCTGCGCATCGAGGGCTCTCGAGATACTCCAGCAGCGTCGGGCCCTCGAACCACTTCAGTTTCTCGGACCGCGCCGTGACGTTGTCGCCGAAGCGCGCCGACAGCGGAATGGCGGTGATCGACGCAAAGCCCAGCGACTTCGCGAAGCCGAAGTAGTCGCCGACGATGTGGTGGAAGGTCTCGGCGGAATACTCCACCAGGTCGATCTTGTTGATGGCGACGGCGACGTGCCGGATGCCCAGCAGCGAGCAGATGTAGCTGTGCCGGCGTGTCTGGGTCAGCACGCCCTTGCGGGCATCGATCAGGATGACCGCGGCATCGCTGTTGGAGGCGCCGGTGGCCATGTTGCGCGTGTACTGCTCATGGCCCGGGGTATCCGCCACGATGAAGGAGCGGCGCGGGGTGCTGAAGAAGCGATAGGCCACATCGATCGTGATGCCCTGCTCGCGCTCGGCCTCGAGCCCGTCGACCAGCAGCGCCAGGTCGATGTCCTCGCCGGTGGTGCCGTGCTTGCGGCTGTCGCGTGCCAGGGTGGCGAGCTGATCCTCGAGGATCAGTTTCGAATCGAACAGCAGCCGGCCGATGAGCGTCGACTTGCCGTCGTCGACCGATCCGCAGGTGAGGAAGCGCAGCAGGCCCTTCTCGGCCTGCACCGGGGTGTCCATCAGAAGTATCCCTCGCGCTTCTTGCGTTCCATGGAGGCCGCCTCGTCACTGTCGATGAGGCGTCCGGAGCGCTCCGAGGTTCGTGGCGCTCATCATCTCCTCGATGATGTCATCGAGCGTCGCGGCGTCACTTTCGATGGCTGCGGACAGCGGATAGTCGCCGAGGGAGCGGAAGCGCACGTTGCGCATCTCCTCCTTCTCGCCGGGCAGCAGCGGCATGCGCTCATCATCGCGCATGATCAGCAGCCCATCGCGCGTCACGACCGGCCGGCGGCGCCGCGAAATACAGCGGCACGACCGGGATGTCCTCGGCGCGGGTGTACTGCCAGATGTCGAGTTCGGTCCAGTTCGACAGCGGAAACACGCGGATGGTCTCGCCCTTGGTGAGCCGGGTGTTATAGAGGTGCCACAGCTCCGGGCGCTGGTTGCGCGGCTCCCAGGTGTGGCCGGCCGAGCGCACGGAGAAGATGCGCTCCTTGGCGCGACTCTTTTCCTCGTCGCGCCGGGCGCCGCCGAAGGCCGCGTCGAACCCGTACTGGTCCAGCGCCTGCTTCAGCGCCTCGGTCTTCATCACCTGGGTATGCACCTGGGAGCCGGAGCGGATCGGATTGATGCCGCGTGCCACGCCCTCCGCGTTGGTGTAGACCAGCAGCTTGAAACCATAGCGCGCCGCGATCATGTCGCGGTGGCGGATCATGTCGCGAAACTTCCAGCCCGTGTCCACGTGCAGCAGCGGGAACGGCGGCTTGCGAGGGAAAGAAGGCCTTGAGCGCCAGGTGCAGCATCACACCGGAATCCTTGCCGATCGAATACAGCATCACCGGATTGGCGAATTCGGCGGCGACCTCGCGCATGATGCCGATCGACTCGGCCTCCAGACGCTTCAGGTGCGCTGTCATGCTGTGGTGCTTCATGCCGCGAACGCATGCGGCACGAAGGCACCGCTGGCCACGAACCAGGGATTGCGAAACTGCGGCTTGCCGTAGCGCAGCGGTTCGCCATCGGCGCCGGTCATGCGGCCACCGGCGCCCGCCAGCACGGCATGCCCGGCGGCCGTATCCCATTCCATGGTCGGGCCCAGGCGCGGATACAGGTCGGCCTCGCCCGGCCGCGACCAGACAGAACTTCAGCGATGAGCCGACCGCGACCAGTTCGGCAATCGGGTAGTGCGCCAGATACGCATCGGTCTGCGCCGTGCGGTGCGAGCGCGAGGCGACGGCGGTGAGGCCCGCCGCCGGCACGGCGCGCACCCGGATGGGCTGCAGAGGCGTGGCAATGGGATTTGCAGCATCCAGGGTCGCGCGCCCGGCGGTGCCGGCGGCCACGTCGGCGGCGAACAGCTGCCCCGTTGCCGGCGCGTACACGACACCCAGTGCGGGCGCCGCCTGGCGAATCAGGGCGATGTTGACCGTGAACTCCCCGCGCCGGTGGACGAACTCGCGCGTGCCATCCAGCGGGTCCACCAAAAAGAACTCCTCCGCGACATCGGGCACGTTGCCGGCCGCGACCTGTTCTTCGGCGACGACCGCGATGCCCGGCGCTTGCAAAGCGAGGTGACGCAGGATGATCTCCTCGGCGAGGTGATCCGCCGCGGTGACGGGCGATTCATCCGCCTTGGTGTGGACCGCAAAGGCGCCCTGATAAATGCGGTGCGCAGCGCGGCCTGCCTCGAGGGCAGCCGCAATCATGGCTTTCAGTAACAGATCGTCAGACATTCAAATGTAGGATTGTGCTGGCATTAATTCGGGGGCGGCAGTGTACACAGGCCGTTGCATACTGCGGGGCTGGCGCGCTTCAGTTGTAAGACTTGTTGGTCATGAGCATATAAGTCATATGGTTATTCAACGAGTTACGATACATTCCTTCAATTTGGATCATCGCGCGGAAAGGCAGCGCACTGGCGCGCTCCGATGAAGGCTTGCGCGTCAACGGCGACAGGCGTTGCCGCGTTTTGTGTCTGAAGATGATGCCCACGGGAATCCCAACATGATGCTCAAAAGATTTTCGCTTGCACCGGGTCCTGGCTGCCACCGCCGCCGCGGTCGCATTGGCCGGTTGTGTGGTCGCGCCACCGCCGCGCAGCGAGCTGCCGCCGCCGCCGCCGCCCAACGTGACGGTGTACGCCTATCCGCAGCAGGGTCAGTCGCCCCAGCAGCTGGACCGTGATCGCTACGAATGCTCCAGCTGGGCGACCCAGCAGAGCGGCTTCAATCCCAGCGCCCCGAATGTGCCGCCGCACGAGCGCATCCAGGTCGTCGGCGGGCCGCCGCCGGGATCGGGCGTTGCCGTCGGTGCAGTGACCGGCGGCATTCTGGGCGCGGCCGTTTCCAACCCGCGCAATGCCGGTGCCGGCCTGCTGCTCGGGGCGTTGCTGGGCGGCGCCATCGGCGCCGGCGCGGAAGCGTCTGCCGATGCGCAGGCGCAGTCGGCGGCTGATGCCAGCGCCGATGCGCACATGCGCGCGCAGGCCGCCCAGATGGAGCGCAAGGCTTCCGATTACCGTCGGGCTCTGGGCGCCTGCCTGGAAGGCCGCGGCTACAGCGTGAACTAAAGGAAACCCCATGAACGGCAATACCGCCCTCACCCGCGCCGCCGTGCTGAGCGCCCTAGGACTCGCAGCGACGCTCGCCTGCGGCTTGGCCAGTGCCGATCCGCGCGAGGAGCGCCGGGCGCCCGCAGGCGCACGAACACATGGACGCGCGCTTCAGCCATAACCATCCGTACTATGATCGCGGCTACATGGTGCACGACCTGCCGCGCGACCGGATCCTCATCAATCGCGGGCCGCATCGCTATTATTATTCTGGCGGTATCTGGTACGCGCCGCGCGGCGGCGGTTTTGCCGTCGTGGGACCGCCCATCGGCGCCTTCATTCCGGTGCTGCCGCCCTTCTATTCCACAGTGTGGTTTGGCGGCGTGCCGTACTACTACGCCAACGACACGTATTACATGTGGAGCGCGCAGGACAACGGCTACGAGGTCGTGGACCCTCCGACCGGTGCCGTCAATGCCCCGCCCGATGCGCAGGCGCCCCAACCGCCGACCACCACTCAGCTGTTCATCTATCCGCGCAATAACCAAAGCGCCGATCAGCAGTCCAAGGACAAGTACGAGTGCCACGCCTCGGCCATGGGGCAGACCGGGCTTTGACCCCACCGCCAGCGGCGGCGGCGTGCCACCGGATCAGTTCAACGCCAAGAGCACGGATTACTATCGTGCCATGGCGGCCTGCCTGCAGGCGCGCGGTTACAGCGTCGAATAAGTTGCCGTGTCTCGCGTCAGCCGAACTGGCGCGAGACATCGTTGAACAGCGCGACACCCAGCAGCAGCACGAGCAGCGCGATGCCGATCTGCTGGCCGAATATCTGCGTGCGCTCGCTCAGCGGCGGCCCTTGATCCACTCCGCCGCCTGAAACACGATCTGCCCGCCGTCCAACAGCGGGATCGGCAGCAGATTGAGCAACGCGATGGCGAGTGAGATGAGCACCATGAAGCTCAGGAAAGGTCCGGGTCCCATCTGCGCCGACTCACCGGCGTACTGCGCGATGCTCAGCGGCCCGCTGAGATTCTTGACCGACACCTGGCCGAGCAGCATTCGCCACAGCAGCTTGCTCTGCGTGGCCGTGAGGTCCCAGGCATCATCGACGGCGCTGCACCAGTGCGGCGCCGGCCGACAGATCCTGTATGCACCAGCATGCTCGGCGGCAACTTGACGCTGGCGGGACCGGCAATGCCGATGCGGCCGACCGGGTGCCCGGTCGCATCCGGCTTGGCCGGCACCGGCAACCTGCGCGGTGTGTGTGACGCCGCCGCGCTGGTACTGCAGCTGTGACGGTCTTGCCGGCTGCAGCCGAGATCACCCGCGCGAGATCCATGAAGTCAGCGATCGGGCGTGCCGTTGATGGCGAGGATGCGATCACCGGGCAGCAGACCGGCGCGCGCGGCATTGCCGCCGCGGCGTGACGTCGCCGAGCACCGGCGGTATCGGCGGCTCCTGGAAGCGGAAACCCAGACCCTGCAGCAGCATGGCAGGCTCGGTGAGCTGGCGGCGTGCGGCCGGGTCGGGTACCGACAGCACGACCGTATGGGTCTGACCAGTCGGCCGAACGCACCGTCAGTCGCGCCTCACCCTGCGCCGAGGATCGCGTCCAGCAGATCAAACATGACATCGCGCGAGTCCGGCACTGCCGTTGCGCCGACGCTCAGGATTTCATCCCCTTTGGCAAGCCCGCCGCGGGCGGCCACCGAGGCCGGCTGCACCTCACCGATAATGGGTTTCGGATAATCGATCCCCGAGACCCAGCGCATGCTCCACAAGCAGCAGGATGGCGAACAGCACGTTGAATCCGGGCCCCGCCAGGAGCACCAGAATGCGCTGCCAGGGCGGCTTGCGGGTGAAGGAGCGCGCGAGCAACTCCGGCGGCACCGGCCCTTCGCGCTCGTCCAACATCTTGACGTAGCCGCCCATGGGAATCGGGCCGATCACCAGCTCGGTTTGGTCCTTGCCCACCACGCGCCGCCAGATGGGCTTGCCGAAGCCCACCGAGAAGCGCAGCACCTTGAACCCCAGCCGGCGCGCCACCCAGAAATGGCCGAATTCATGCACGATCACCAAGACCCCGACGGCGATCATGTACCACAGCAGAGACCACACGACATTCATCCGCTCAAGCTCCAGCCCCGACCATGGCGCAGTGTACCTTTAGTAATGCTCGCCCCCGCCTGTTCAAGGCGCCCGGCGCGCAAATCCTTCGGACAGTGTGACGCAGCGCAGGCGTCGCCGTGCCAGTTCGGTGAGCAAGCTTGGCAGTACGGCCATGATGACCGGCGTGCCGTTGGCGGCGTGGGCGCTCCGGCCATCATGCAGGAGCAGAATATCCCGGGACCGCTAAGTTTCGCGTCAGCCGCTGCAGCACCCGATCGGGATCGCCGTTCACGGTGTCATAGCCGCGCCGCGTCCAGCTGGCCAACTGCAGGTGAAGGTCCGACAAACACGGCTGCAGGAACGGATTGCGCAACCCGGCGGGCGCGCGGAAAAACCGCGGGACCACCTGGCACACCGCCTGGATGCTCGCCTGCGCCAGCGCGATTTCGCGGCGGATCGCCGCCGGGCCAAACAGCGAAAACACGTAGCGGTGGTGCTCGGTGTGGTTGCCGATTTCGTGCCCTTCTTGCGCGATGCGGCGCGCGAGTTGCGGGTATTGGGCGACCCGCTCGCCGATACAGAAGAAGGTAGCGCGCACGCCGTGCAGCGCCAGCAGGTCAAGCACCGCCGGAGTCACCTGCGGATCCGGACCGTCGTCGATGGTCAACGCCACCCGGCCCTCGCCTGCGGGCAGGCGCGTCAAGTTGGGTCCCAGCCAACCGCTGCGCGGCAGCAGGCCCGCGAGGGCCAACAAGAGGTGATTGAGCACCAATGCGGCCAAGCTCCAGGGCCACAGCCGCAGATCGATGAGCGCCAGCAAGGCGGCGAGATGGACCAACGCCGAAGCCTTCAGAAACGCGGTGGGAAAAATCCGGTTCAACCTATCCCTCGGCCAATGAGGCATTACACCATGACCCATAATATGTCCTTGTCCGAACCGCATCAGCTTTCGCCGCGCTTGCGGATGCACCTTGCGAGACAGGTCACGGATAGGTCAAGATCGCCGCCGCCGCCGCGCCATGGCATTTAACCCAGATCAAGATAACTACATGAACACTAGCGCATCTGTCGGACGATCGGTGTCATGGCTGGCGGCGCTTGCGGCCTGCGGCGTCTGCTGGGTTACGGCCGACACCGCTCAGCGCCCAGACGCTGCCGCTGTCCGCATTTGCGGCGCCGCCGCGGATCAGTGATGTGCAGATCTCCCCGGACGGCCGCTACCTTGCGCTCATTGCCTCGATCAAGCAGGTCCAGACACTGGTGGTGCAGGACCGCACGGCCAGTGGACCTGCCGCGCTGCACGCCGTGATCGGGGCCTCGGAGGGTTTTCGACTGCTGTGGTGCCGGTGGGCAAGCGATACGCGGATATTGTGCGGCATGCATGCCCCCACTGCGCAGGCCGATGGCTCCATGGTGTCGAAGACCCGACTGATCGGCGCCGATGCGGACGGCAAGAACGTCAAGGTGCTGATGGAAGTGGAGGACGCGCCGGGATTCACGCTGCTCGGGCGCATCCTGGCCTGGGATATCCCCAACCGGCCGAACATCGTGCTGATGCTGGGACGCAAGGAAGCCGGCGATTCCAAAGCCTGGAGCGGCACGCGCGCCCAGGGTGATACGAATACGCGCCCCACCGTCTTCGCACTCGATGCGGTGACGGGCGAACTGAAACTGGAACTGCCGCCACACGAGCCGCTTACCTCCTTCTTGGTGGATGCACAGGGCGAGCCGGCGCTGGGCTGGGGAGCCGTGCCGGGCGGCAATACCGAATACGACGTGCGCGATCCTCAGACGCACGGCTGGCGCAAGGTCGCCTCCCTGCCCGGTAATCTGAAGCCCATCGCCCTGTGCCCGGCGGCATTGAACTGCGCCTATGCGGTCGGGGACTCGGACGGCTATACGGCGTTGTGGCGCATCGACCTTTCGGGCAAGGACAAGCCCGCCGTGGAGTTTGCGCGCCCGTCGACCGATGTCGACACCCCGCTCGTGGCCCGCGACGGACATTTGTTCGGGGTTCGCTACGACGCCTCCGAACCCATGGTCTACTACACCGATCCGACGGCGTCCGGCATCATCGACAACCTCAAGCGCCTGCTGCCCGGGCAGTTCATCGAACTCGACAGCACTACGCACGATGGCCGGCAGCTGATCGTGAAGGCCAGCTCCGATACGGACATCGGCAGCTTCTATCTGTATGACATGCAAAAGAACACGCTCGCACGCGTGGGCGCCGGTTATCCGGACCTTGCGGCGGACCGTATCGGTCAACCCCGCCCCGTGAGCTTTGCGGCGAAGGATGGCACGATGGTGCCGGGCTACCTCACCGTGCCGCCGGGCGGAGCGGGCAAGAACCTGCCGATGGTCGCATTGCCCCATGGCGGCATGTCCGAGCACGACACGCGCTCCTTCAATCTGCTGCGGGCATTCCTCGTCAGCCGCGGCTATGCGGTGCTGCAGGTCAACTACCGCGGCTCCTCGGGGCTGGGCGCCAAGTGGCTGGGGGATTCGCACGGCGACTGGAGCGGCCTGCCGTATTCGGACGTTGTCGATGGCGTGCATTGGGCCATCGCCCAGGGCATCGCCGATGCGCAGCGCGTGGCGATCATCGGCAGCGACTATGCGGGCTACCTCGCGCTGCTGGGCGCGGAACGCAATCCGGAGCTGTTCCGCTGCGCCGTGAGCATCGGCGGGTACAGTGATTTCGGACTGCAGTTGCCCGGCAGCCCGCCGATGATGTTCGGTTTCGGCGGCGGCCCCTCGCCTGCGGACCTGGAGAAGCTGCGGGCCGAGTCCCCGCACACGCACGCCGGGGATTTCAAGGTGCCGGTGCTGCTGGTTCACGGCGGACGCGACACCGTGGTGACGGTGGAGCAATCCAAGGCCATGGATGCCACCTTGACCGCGGCCCACAAGCCGCACGAATTTGTGCTGCTGCCGGGCGCCGATCACGCGGTGAGCATGGAAGAGGACCGCACCAAGATGTTCACGGCGCTCGAGTCGTTCCTCGCGACCAACCTGCACTGAAGGCGCCTACCTCTGCGGGGGCAGCCGTTGCACTTGCCGGGCGGGCGTACCCAGCGGCTTGATGCTGAGAAAAAACATATTGCACTGCACCATCGTGCCGTCTCCGGGTTTCCCGCCCCCTTCCACGCGCCCTGCGGCGATGTGTCGGATCGGGCCAACGGCCCCATCGCCGCTGCAATAGCGGTGCTGCATGACACCAATGGCGGTATGAAAGGTGTCACTTGAGTTGTCAAATCGCGCCGCCCAGACCGAAAATTGTGGCGAAAGTTTCGCAATACCCATTGCGGCGGCAAAAGTTACGCATTACATTACGGCGTCGTAAATAATCAGTTGACTGGGCTACACCTACCGAGGTGTAGCAACAGAACAACAAACCGCAGGAGACAGGGGGAAATGGAATATTGGCGCGCGGGATCCCGGCACAAGCCGTTGCGCGATCAACACAATTCCACCCCCTTTGCTGTATCCACGACATTCCGTCCAGGCCCCTACCGGGCACATTCCATGGCGAAGAGCTGCAATTTTGGGCTTTTCGCTTGACCGCGTCTGACAACACACCCACGTGAGCAGGGAGTTTCTAATGGTCTCAACCCGTCAAGCCGTAGCCGCAATACTGCGTTCGGCGCGCAGTGCCTCGGATAGCCGAGGACCCGTGTCCCGCCTCTCGGGCTCGGCCGCAATGATATGCGTCCTTACCGCCTCATTTGCCCTGGCCCCGCATGCGTTCGCGCAGACGGCGGCAGCCACGTCCGCGACTAGCGATCAGACGCTGGAAGAGGTCACCGTCACCGGTTCGCGCATCAAGCACAACACGGACTACACCACCCCGACGCCGACCACGGTCATCGATGCGACGACCATGGAGAACCTGGGCGTCGTCAACGTCGGTCAGATGCTCGAGATGACCCCGTCGAACATCGCCACCTACACCCCGCAGACCACCGGCGGCAGCAGCTTCTACACCGGCGCGTACATCGCCGACCTGCGCGGCTTCAACGGCTTCTTCAGCGGCGCGCGCACCCTGGTGATGATCGATGGCAACCGCGTCATCGCCACGAACACCCAGGACAGCTTCGACCTGAACTTCATCCCGCAGGTGTTGGTGTCACGCACTGAGACGGTCACCGGCGGCGCTTCGGCGGCATACGGCTCCGGCGCAGAAAGCGGCGTGCTCAACGTCATCCTCGACCGCAGCCTCGAGGGCGGCAAGCTCAATGCCGACGAGTACAATACCAACCAGAACGACGGCAAGGACCGGCATGTCAGCGCGGCCTTTGGCCACGGCCTGTTCGACAACCGGCTGCACTTCGTGGTCGCCGCCGAGTACGAACGGAACGATCCGGTCCGCTGCATTGACTCCGGCCGCGCTTGGTGCCAGGCGGACACCGGTCCGTACACCACGTCGGAAACGTCCTCATTCGTCTCCATACAACAGAAGGGCACCGGGCTGACCACCAACGTCACGCCGAATGGCATCTATGGCCCGGCAAACTTCAGCCTGGTGACGTTCGGCTACACCGATTTGGGTACCCAGCTATATCAGGCATCGTCAACTGGCGCGACCGCCTCGGTGTTTTCCGGCAACAACGCCTTCAATGGCACCGGGCCTGGCGGCTCCGGCGAGCTGACCAACACCTACACCTACCTCGAAACCGCCGTGACCCGCTCGGTGTTCTCCGGAAGCCTCACCGGCAAAATCGGTGACAGCATCAACGCGAGTCTTGACCTGAACTGGGGCAAGGTCCAGGCGTTCAATCCCGAGTCCGAGATCTTCGGCGGTGTGATTGGCACCACGAATCCTTACCTGCCCGCAGGCTCCCCGGCGGAAACCATCGGACCGTTCGGCCCGAGCGGTTATGGCTATACCTTCGTTCGGGACATGACCGATCAGTATACGAACAGCCAATACAATGACACGACGCTCAAGCGCGTCGGCCTGACCTTGAACGGCACTATCGGATCCAGCTCCTGGACCTGGTCGGCTTTCGGGGAATACGGCAAGACCAACAACGTCGAGGGCACGCCCAACGAGCAGACCAACAACGAGGCCGGCATGGCGCTCGACACGGTCACGGGCCCCACCGGCACCCCGGAATGCCGCGTGACGGCCAACGGCGGCAACCTGACCAACACGCTCAACAGTGCGCGTGCGGCCAATGGTGGCTACAACGGCGGCGGGATCGGCGGTTTGGCATTGCCTGCGTATATCCAGGCGATTAACACTGCCAGCTCCCTGCCCGCCGCCCAAAGCCCCGTCAACCCGGTAACCGGCCTGACCGAACTGCAGTCCCTGCAGCTGCTGGCCGCGAATTGCCAGCCGTTCAATCCCTTCGGCGACCAGGCGTTGCCGTCGAACGTGGCCAATTACATCACCGGGCCGCTGTCCTTGACCCTCAATCTGTCCCAGAAGCAGTTCGCCTTGAATACCTCGGGTGAGATCTGGAAAGGCATCGGCGCCGGTGCCTTCTCGCTGGCCGCCGGCTACGAGTGGCGCAGCAATCTGCTCCACAACGACTTCACCTCCTGCGGCACCGGTCTTGCGGCGGCGACCACGGCGGAGCAGTACTGCCTGACGCGTGCGACTGACTTCAACTATCAGTTCGGCAATCCCTATGCCGGCTCGGTGACCGCCAACGAGGTGTACTTGGAGTTGAATACCCCGTTGCTGAAGGACCTGCCGTTCGCGCATCGGCTCGAGTTCGACATCGCCGGTCGCGAATCGCACTACGCCAATGACGAGGAGTACGCCGTGGGCATTCCCGCGGGCACGGACACCTCCTACAACCTGCCGACCTGGAAGGCGTCGCTCCTGTATGAGCCGTTCGAAGGCCTGCGCTTCCGCGCCAGCCAGTCGCATGACTCACGTTCGCCCAACCAGCGCGATCTGTACTACTCGCAGACCTTCGTACCGGGCGGCTTTTTCGGCACCTGCGGTGCCGGCAATGCGAGCCTTGGACTGTCCGCCCAGCCGTGCTTCATCACACTGGCCGGAAATGCGAGCCTGCGACCGGAGACCACCAATACCACGACCGTTGGTATGGTATTCAGCCCGGTCCAGCTGCAGGGCCTGCAGGCTTCGGCCGACTGGTTCCACATCCATCTCACCAACGGCATCAACGGTGGTGGTGGTCCGGTCGGGGCGAACTGCTATAACGGCGGACCCGGAGCGGCGTACTACTGCTCGCAGCTGAGCTTCAACGGCAACTACTACAACTCCGCCGGTCAGGTTGTTGCCGCGGGCACCCCGGGCTCCACCACGGGTCTGGCGGCCTTCCAGCAGGGCAACGTCGTCAACGTGCTCTCCGAGTACGAGCCTGCGTTGAACGGCGCCTTCTACGACGAGCGCGGCGTGGACTTCTCGCTGAGCTATACGGCAGCCCTGCCGGGCGGCAGCACCTTGAGCGCGCGCGCACTGGCGACTTGGGTGGGCGAGCAGACCTACGAGAACGCTCCGGGCTCCAAGGTGGTCAATCTGCTGGGACAGAACAGCGCGAACGGCACCTTCCTGCCTGACTACACGAGCGCGGCACGTTGGACCGCCAACATGTCGGTCACCTGGTCGTTGGGTGGCTTCGCGTTGACGCCCAATATGCGCTTTGTGGGCGTTGGCACCATCAACAACTATGGTGTCGAATACAACCCCGCAGCCCCCTCGACACTGGCAAATGAGATCCTGACGGCCTACTCGGCTGCGGCGAATCCTGGTCGCACCGCCGCGCAGCTGGCATACGACAAGGCGCAGGGTTACTCGCTGTTGCCCGCCAATGAGCCCAACCGCATCCCGGCTTACTTCCTGTTCGGGCTGAACGGGTCCTACACCTTCACCCACATCCCGGGCCTCACCGGCCTGCAGTTGTGGACGCAGGTGAACAACGTGTTCAACAGGAATCCGCCCTATACCGGCGGCACGCTCTCCTACCCGGTGTTCTACGATGAGCTGGGTCTGGCGTACCGAGTCGGCTTCCGTATGACGTTCTAAGTCAATCACCAGCTGCCCTCGCGGGCAGCCGGTGAACTTCCTACCGGCCGCGCTCTTCATTGAGCGCGGCCTTTTTTTGATTCTTCAGGGGCCGCGCGCGGCGCTGCGGTACCTGCTCCAGTGATCGTGAAGCTGGCAGCGCGCATCGGGCCGCCGGACCGCTGGACACGCCAGTGCTTGGGTGAGGCGAAACCGGCGGCCGCGGCGTCGCATCAGTTGTGGTGTCAACAGCTGCCGCGGACCCCATTGGTGCGCTCAGTACCAAGAACGTCGTCAAAAAGTCGCGTAGCCCCATTGCGGCGCTCATCGGCAGCTATTACAGTTAGGACCGTCACAAGACCGTTGATCGTGCCGTTGACTGAGCTACAGCGTTTACGGATCGCCAGAACAACAGGTCAGGGAGGGGGGAATGGAACGCATGCCGCGCATCCATCGCGCGCGCCGGGGTTCCACCGTGTATTGCAGTGCGATATGCGCTCTACGTCCAGTGGTGCAAACATTTTTCGATCGCGAAAAGCCGTCATTTCGGGCTTTTCGCTTGACTGTGTCTGATCCCAAACTTACGTGATCAGGGAGTATGCAATGGTCTCAACCCGTCAAGCCGTGGCCGTATTGCTGCGTTCGGCTCGCAGTGCCGCCGATGTTCAAGGACGCGTGCTACGCGTGTCCGGTACGGCAGGAATGCTGTGCCTGCTGAGCGCATCATGGGTCGTGGCACCTCATGCGTTCGCGCAGCAGGCCCCTGTCAGCGATCAACCTGCCGGCGATACGTTACAAGAAGTCACTGTCACGGGATCGCGCATCAAGCGCACCACGGACTTCACGACCGCCGCCCCGACCACGGTGATCGATGCCACCACCCTCGAAAACCTGGGCATCGTGAACGTCGGTGACGTGCTGAACCAGACCCCGTCAAACGTGTCCAGTGTGACGCCCACGACCACCGGCAATTCCTCCTTCAACGCCGGCGCCTACATCCCGGATCTGCGTGGTCTGAACCCATTCTTCGGCAGCCGCACTCTGACGCTGATTGATGGCCAGCGCGCGGTGTCCACCAACACCCTGGACAGCTTCGACCTGAACTTCGTTCCGCAGGTATTGGTCCAGCGCATCGACACCGTTACGGGGGGCGGTTCGGCGCTCTATGGCTCCGGCGCCATCGGCGGCGTGGTCAACATCATCCTGGATCATCAGCTGGAAGGCGGCAAGTTCAACGCCGACACTTACGATACGCATTACAACGACGCCAAGACCGTTCACGTCAGCGCGGCTTTCGGTCATGGGATGTTGGACAATCGCATTCACTTCGTGATCGGTGCGGAATACCAGAGGCAGGACCCGGCCTCATGTCAGTTTTCCGGCCGCACCTGGTGTAATTCCGACACTGGTCCGTATGACACGGGCTTCACTCCTGGTTTCGGGACATTTACGAGTGCCATCGGATCCCACCTGACCACCAACACCAGCCCCAATGGCGTGCTGTCACCGGCAAGTTATAACGGGTTCAACGCCTATTCGCTTAACGTCTTTGCGCCGCTATTTCAGGGGACTTCGGATGGCACGGGGCTACGTCCATTCGAAGCCAACAATAGCTTTCTCAACTTTACCGCAGCGCCGGGCGGTTCCGGCGAACCGGAAAACCAGTACACCAATCTGGTGACCGCCGTCACCCGAACCGTCATCAGCGGCGGGATGACCGCAAAGATCACAGACAGCATCAATTTCAACGTCGACCTCAACTGGGGCAAGGTCAATGCCTTAAATCCCAGTGACAACTTCGGCTCCGACAGCGGAACGCTCGGGACCGACAATCCCTACCTGCTTACAGCCGGCGGAAGCGCCGCGTGGGGGCCGGGCGGGTCAGCGTATGCGGGTGGTGCCCCGGCTGCGTTCTATACGAAAGACTTTAGTTCCCAGCTCGATTTTGGCCTGGTCAACAGCACCACCCTCAAGCAGGTCGGCATCAGTCTAGACGGCAAGATTGGCGACAGCTCCTGGACCTGGGATGCACACGGTCGCTATGGAAAGACCGAGAACCTGCAATCTGGACAGCAGTTCTCGGTGTTGGCCTACAGCGAGGCCATCGACGCCGTCGGCTCCTCGTCGGGACCGCAATGCCGCGTAAAGGCGGATGGCGGTCTTGCCGGTGCTTCCCTTGCCGCCGGCGCCGTCAATGGACCCTACGGGGGCGGCGGAGTAGGCGGGCTCGCGTTGCCCACGTATGTGCAAGTGTACGATGCGATCAATGGTGGAGGGGGCAACCCGACAAGCCCTGTTTCGGGATTGAGCGAACTGCAGACCTTGCAGTTGTTCTCCACCGGTTGCGCACCCCTGAACCCGTTTGGCACTCAGCCGTTGGGTTCATCACCTGCCGCCACTTACGCCACCCATCCGCTGGCCCTGCAGCTGAATCAGTCCTTGGTTTCATTCAACCTCAACGCCACGGGTGAAATCTGGAAGGGTATCGGCGCGGGCGCGTTCTCCGTGGCCGCCGGCTATGAGTGGCACAGGGAGATCACAGACAACCAGTTCGGCAGCTGCCCGGGAGCGGAAAACACGCTCGGCAATGCCAATCTCACCACGGCACAGAATGACTGCCTGGCCTACGCCTCGGACTTCGCCTACCAGTACGGCAACGATTACGGCGGCGCGACCACCATGAACGAGATCTACACCGAGTTCAATCTGCCGCTGCTCAAGGATCTCCCGTTCGCAAGGACGCTACAGCTTGACGTCGCGGGCCGTGATACGTTCTATGTGAACGAGGCCCTGTATGGTGTGGACGTCGTGCCGGGGGCCAAAGGCACCGGGTCACTGCCCACCTGGAAGGCGTCGCTGGACTGGGAGCCCCTGCAGGGGATCCGGTTCCGCGGTTCGCAGTCCCACGATTCGCGCGACCCCGATCCGCGAGACCTGTACTACTCCCAGACGTTCGTCCCGGGTAATCCTGCATTTAAGGGCATTTTTGACGCCGGTTATTGCTTTGATGGCGCCGGAGGCAACAATGTGGCGGAAAGTCTCTGCACCACTGATCTGCTCGGTAATATTGATTTGAAGCCGGAAACGTCCAACACCACAGACCTCGGGCTGGTGTTCACACCGCCGCAGGTGCCGGGTTTGCAGGCCTCGGCCGACTGGTTCCATGTTCGCGTCACGAATGGCATCGAAGGCGCCAATCTCACCGGCCGCACAGCTTGTTATGCTGCTGTTCAGGCGAGCGGGGTAACCTCCGCGTTTCAGAACAACAATTACTGCCAGGGGCTGGTGTTCAACAACCTCTCCTACAACGCCGCAGGTCAGGTGGTTCCCGCGGGCACGGCAGGGGCTGTGACAGGTGCGAATGCCTTTGCGCTGGGTAACGTGGCAAATATCACAGAGGAGGATACTCACGCCTACAACGGCGGAAGCTTTGACGAGCGTGGCGTCGACTTCTCCGTCGCCTACATCATTGCGCTACCGGGCGCGGCCGGAAGCCTGAGCGCGCGTGCCCTGACCACCTGGGTGGGTGAGGAGACGGTCGCGGATTCAAAGGGAGCCCCGACGGTCAGTGTGCTGGGGGAGACCGGCGCAAACGGACTGTTCCTGCCGAACTACCAGCCGGCGGCGCGCTGGCGCGGCAATATGTCGATCACCTGGAACGTGGAGAACTTCAGCCTGACGCCCAATCTCAGTTGGGTGGGCTCGGGCATTATCGGCACCAATGACGTCTCCTGCACCGCTGCGCAGTTCACCACGGCGGGTTCACCGTGTCAGTTTCTGAGTGTGGGAATAAATGGCCCCGGCAGCACAGCAACAGCCGCCCAAAAGGCGTATTACAATGGCGCGGCGAATGTCGCCCCGCTCACATTGCTGGCCACCGGCGTTACCAATCATGTTCCGTCGTACTTCCTGGTCGGCTTGAATGCCTCCTACACGCTGACCAAGATACCGGGGCTGAAGGGCCTGCAGCTGTGGGGACAGGTCAACAACCTGATGAACAAGGCACCGCCGTTAGCCAACTCCCCCACCAGCAACCCGGTCTTCTTCGATCAATTGGGCCAGGCGTACCGCGTGGGCTTCCGCCTCACGTTCTAAGAGCTGCCCATTCCGGCTGCGCCTGCGCAGCCGGAAGCTCCCCTTCAGGGCCGCCCTCCTCTTCGGGGCGGCCTTTTTTCTTCCGTGGCGGCGATCCGTGCGGATCGCATTGTTGCGGCAGCAACCGATACACCCAGTGGTGCCAACCATTGCTTCAGCCATGCCACTTGTAACATTTAACGCCTAGCACCCTTGCCGGTTGAGATAATACGGCCTGTGGAAAAGATGACCGATCTGCTCGACTACGAGATCTTCGCCCGGGTGATCAAGGCGGGAAGTCTGTCTGCCGCCGCGCGCGAATTGCACTCCTCCCCGGCCATGATCTCCAAGCGCGTCACGCGCCTGGAGGACCGCCTGGGCGTGAGACTCCTCCAGCGCACCACCCGCCGTGTCACGGCCACCGATGTGGGCTCGCGTTTCCACGAGCGCGTATTGGCGGTATTGGCGGCGGTCGATGATGCCGAGAGCTTTGCCTCGGTGGACTCCGAACGTCCCCGTGGCGTGCTGCGCGTCTCCCTGCCGACGGCATTCGGCCGCCTGCACGTGGTGCCGCGGCTGACGGGCTTCATGGCGTCGTATCCGGATCTGCGCCTCGCGGTGGACCTGAACGACGATTATGTTGATCTGGTGGCCGGCAACTTCGACGTGGCGGTTCGCATCGGCACCCTGCCGGACTCCAGCCTGGTCGCCCGCCGCCTTGCACCAAACAGGCGCGTTCTGTGCGCCTCTCCCGATTACATCGAGCGCCATGGCGAGCCGCGAACCATCGCCGATCTGCACCACCATCGGCTGGTCGCCGGCGGTCCGCAGGTCACCTGGCGGCTCGAGGGTCCCGAAGGTCCCGTGACCTTCAAGCCCCAGACGCTGCTGCAGACCAATTCCAGCGAGGTCGTGCGCGAGGCCGTCGTTTCCGGCATGGGCATCGGCTTCCGTTCCACCTGGGATGTCAGTGGCGAACTGCGTCGCGGCGCCCTGCGTCGCGTCATGCCCTCGTATGGGGGCGCCGCCGATGTGGCCATCTATGCCGTCTACTCGGGGCGGCGCCTGGTGCCCCTGAAAGTGCGCGCCCTGGTGGACTACCTGGTCAGCATCTTCGGCCCCGAAACCCCCTATTGGGATCGTGAAGTCCCCGCCGTCGTCGCGCCCGGTGCACGCACCGGCTGAGGTGCGCGTCCGCCGGGCCATCGCCCGCCTTCCGGACAACCCGCCAGCTTGTCATCCTGCCGCTGCGGGACCTCTGCTAGACTGCGATCCCAGTTGATTTACCAATACAGCCACCTCTCAAGGGGGAAGAACGAGATGAATGGGATCACAAGAATCGGCGTTGCGGCAGTGGGCTCACTGATCGTGGCATCGGCCGCAATGGCTCAGGGTGCGCCAGCGCCGACTCCGGAACAGAAGATTGAGGCCACGGTGCTCACGCGCCAGGGGCTGTTCAAAGTTCAGTCGTTTGCGTTCGGTCCGGTGAGCGCCATGCTGCGCGGGGCCCCCTTTGACGCGGCGGCCGCGGTAAAGTCCGCCGAGCGCGTGCAAGTCACGGCCAGCATGATTCCGGAAGTGTTTGCCACCGACACGCATACCGCGACCACGGTCAAGACCCGCGCTCGCGAAGGCATCTGGACCAACAAGGCGGATTTTGACAGCAAGGCTGCTGATCTGGTCAAGGCCTCGGCCGCCATGGAAGCGGCGGCGAAAACCGGCGACAAGGATGCGACGCTGGCGGCCGCCCGCGGCGTGGGTAAAGCCTGCGCTGCCTGCCACGATCAGTTCCGCGATAACCCGTAACACCCGTTGCCGAACGCCGCACTCTCGCTCGAAGAGTGCGGCGTCAGGCAGGCAACGCTCAATAGTCGATACTGGCTGGCGGCGGCGGCGCCGCATGCAGCAGCCAGTACACGCATCCTCCCGCCACCGCGATCACGATCAGCGCCTTCCACAGCTGACTGCTCGGGATGGCCTCCTGCTCCGGCACATGCTGCGCGGGCTTGCCGCCGTGGAACATGGCCGGCACCAGGCGTTCCTTCTTCACGAAGGTGTAGTAAGCGATGGCGGACACGTGCAGCACGATCGCTGCCAGGATGAAATTGAAATTCAGATGGTGGATGCCGGTGAGCCGCTCGGCCAGGCTGTGGCTGACCGAGGGGTTGTATGGTCCCACATAGGCGATGTCATCCGTGCTGAAGAGGCCGGTCGTGACCTGCACCGCCAGCAGTAACAGCATCAGCACCACCATGACTGCCCCAAAAGGATTGTGCCCGACGCTCATGCCTGCGCCCTTCAGGTACAGCAGCGCCTGACCCGGACCCTTGACGAAGTTGCGGAAGCGGGCGTGCCGCGGACCGATCAGGCCCCAGATGACGCGGAAAATCAGCATGCCGATGGCGAACTCGCCCAGGCGCATGTGCCAGGGCATCTCGCCCAGTTTGGCCGTCACATACGAGGCAGTGATGCTCAACACCAGCAGCCAATGGAATACGCGGGTGGGAAGATCCCACACCAGACGAAGAGTGTTCAGCATTATTGAGTCGCGAATTGTTTTGGGGGTGCCTAGCCTACCGCAAGGCTAGTGCACTTGCGTATTGGCGGCGGTCGGCGGCGGCGCAGGCTGCGTTCGCCCCGCCCTGGGCGTTGTTGGCCAGGAGCTGCTTGATGAGATCCGCGGTGCTCTGATGCACCGCTGCATGCCGCCGCGCCCCAGGCCCCCGCCCTTGCCCATCGCCATATCCAGCGGCGTGACGCCCCGCTTGTCCTTCACGTCCAGATGCGCCTTTTCGGCCGCCAGCGTCCGGATGACATCATCGAAGCCCAGCTGCGCCGCACCGTGCAGCGCCGTCAAGCCGCGCACGTCCGTGGCATTCACATCGGCGCCGGCTTGCGACCAGCAGCTTGATGGACTCGGAGGCCTGCGCCTGGGTCTTGTACTTGCCGCGGGTGTCCACGCCGCTGGTGCCGACACCGGCCGCCGCCATCAAGGGCGTGATGTCCGAGTTGTTCCCCAGATCCGGCAGCGCATGGTGGGCCAGCAGCAGGCGGATCGCCGGGGCATCGCCCGCCTTGGCAGCGCGCAGCAGCGGCGTCGCACCGATGGTCAGGAGCGAGTCCCCGCCACGATCCGCGCCGAGGGAGCGATACGGCGGAAACAGTTTCAGTCGCGCATTGGGGTTGGCGCCCGCATCCAGCAGCATCTCGATGAGCTTTAAGCTCGTGGTGTCATCCATCGAGAGGTGATCGGCACGGCCGCCATAGGGCAAGGTGTTCAGATCCACCGCCGCATACAGCGGGGTGCGTCCCCACCAGTCCCAGCGATTCACATCGGCGCCATGCTTGAGCAGGTAGGCGGCGATGTCGAAGTTGAAATTCTCGGTGGCGATCAGCATGGGCGTGATGCCCTCGGGATCGGCCAGGTTCAGATCCGCATGACCCTCGGCCAGGTTCTTGACGCAGCCCAGGCACCCCTGGCGCGCGGCATACAGCAGCGGTGTCATGCCACCGGGCGGACGCGCCTGCGCCCGCGGCTCGCCGGTGACCTCGCGGCGATTGGTATTGATCAGCGAGCGGGCATTGACATCCGCATGATAGGCGATCAGGAGCTTCACCATGTCCGGCTGGCTTTCCGCAGCCGCCCAGATCAGGGCCGTCTGGCCGCGGAAGTTCTCCCGGGCATTGACGATTCGCGCCATGCTTGAGCAGCAGTTTCGCCGCCTCGACATTGCCGGTGCGGGCGACCAGCATCAAGGCGGTCTCGCCATCCGGATTGGGGGATTCAACGTTGGCGCCCGCCGCAAGCAGCGCGCCCAGGATGCGCGGATCGCCGAACTGCGCCGCCTGCAACATGGCATTCGCGCCGAAGGCGTTGCTGACATCGACCTTGGCATGCGCCTTGAGGAGTGCCTGCACCAGCGGGTAGTCCCCGAGGTGCGCCGCCCACATCAGCGGCGTCGTGCCATCCGGCGATGCCGCATTGACATCGGCACCCTGCGCCACCAGCGCCAGCGCCTGGGCAGGGTCCGGGTTCTGCGCCGCATCGGCGAGCGACACCTGCGATGCGCCGGCAGTGCCGGCGCACAGGCCCAAAAGCGTCGCCGCGAGCATCCATCGCTTCATGTCAAATCTCCGCGAACTGGGCGGTACTGTCGCCGATCTTGTCCATGGGGATCCCCGAGCGGTTCATCAACGTCAGCCACAGATTGGCGAGGGGTGTGTGCTCGGCCGCCATCAGATGCTGGCCGCTCTTCAGTTTGCCGCAGGCCCCGCCCAGCACCGCGGTGGGCAGCGGATACTGGTTGTGGGCATTGCTGTTGCTCATGTTGCTGCCGTAGACGATGAGCGAATGATCCAGCAGGGAGCCATCGCCATCGGGCGTATCGGCCAGGCGCTTTAAGAACTTGGCCACCTGCTGGGAGTGGAAGGTCTGGATCTTCACCAGCTTCTCGATCTTGGTGGCATCGCCTTGGTGGTGCGAGACCGGATGGAAGGCGTCCGGAACCCCGATGAAGTTATAGGTCATGTTGCTCACCTCGGCCGCCATCATCATGGTGGCAATGCGGGTGAGATTGGCCTGATAGGACAACGCGATCATGTCGAACATCAGCATCTGTTCCTGCGGGAACTGCTCCGGAATGCCCAGCGGCACCGGCGGCAGCTTCAGCTGCGACAGATCCTGCTTCTCCATTTTCTGCACGCGCCGCTCGACCTCGCGCACGCTGTCGAAGTAGTCGGCGAGCACCACCCGGTCGCGGGTCCCCAGCTGCCGCTGCATGGCCGCGGCGTCGCTTTGGACCATGTCGAGGATGCTGTCGTACTGGTCGCCGAGCGCCTTGCGCTCCTCGGGCGTGTCGCCCCGGCCGAACAGGCGCTGGAACAGGGTGCGGGGATTGTTTTCCATGGGCAGGGGCGAGGTCGGCGTGCGAAACGAGATCGTGCCCGAATAGCTGCAGCCATAGGCCCGGTCGCAGGAGCCGCCGCCGCCGCTTGACTCGGTGCGTACCTCGAGGGAGGGGAGCGGGGTCTCCTGGCCGATCTTCAGCGCCGCCATCTGATCGATGGTCACGCCGCCGTACGGGTCCTGGCTCTCCTTCGGATGCACGCAGGACAGCCACGTGCCCGGCACGATGGCATGCACGGCCGCGCTTTCCGCGGGGCGATTGCCGAGGTTACTGACCACGATCATCTGCTTCTGGTAATCGGCGAGCGGCGTGAGGATGCGCGAGAGCTTGAAATCCGTGCCGGTGCCGGCCGGCGTCCACTGATCCATGATGGCGCCATGCGGAAAGTAGATGAACGCCATATGCATTTTCGGCACCGCCGCGGTCTGGGCCCACGCGGTGCTCGCCGGAATCATGGCATCCAGCAGGGGCAGCGCAACCGTTGCGCCAACGCCGCGCAGCACGGCGCGCCGGGAAACATGCTTCTTGGTGATGAAATGCATATCGATAGCCTCTTTACTAACTCACGGGGCGCGATTGCCGCGCCGGCTCATTGCTCGCCGTCTTGTCGTGGGGCGCAGCGCTGCCGCCCTGTGGCTGCTGCGTCTGGAACTCGCGACTGCCGACGATCCCCATGACGATCGCCGAGAACCGATCGCCGTTGCGATCGGCATCGCGCACGATCTGTCGGATGACCGGCATGTCGAAATACTCCACCGAGCGACCGAGGGCATAGGTCATCAGGTTCACCGTGAGCGTCTGGGTGAACTGGTCCGGACGCGCCATCAACGCCTTGCGCAGATCATCCGGCCCGTTGATGGCCTGGCCATCCGCCATCTTGCCGGCGGTGTCGATCAGCGTGCCGGTCTCCGCATCCTTGTTCTGCCATTTGCCCATGGCATCGAAATTCTCGAGTGACATGCCGATCGGATCCATGATGCCGTGGCAGGCATTGCAGGAGGGCTGCGAGCGGTGCATTTCCATGCGCTGGCGGATGGTGAGCGGCTGCGCGCCCGGGACATTTTCCTTCAGCGCCGGGATCGCCGGCGGCGGCGCGTGGGGCGGTGTGCCGGTGATGACCTCCAGCACCCAGGCACCCCGCAGCACCGGCGCCGTGCGATTGGCATAGGAGGTGCCCATCAGGATGGCGCCCTTGCCCAAGAGGCCAAACCGATGCGAATCGGTGAGCTCGACGCGGCGGAATTCGCTGCCGCGCACGTCGCGGATGCCGTAGTGCAATGCCAGTCGCTCATTCAGATAGGTCCAGTTTGCCGACAGCAGATCCGTGACGGGGCGGTCCTTGAGCAGCACACTGCCGACGAACAGTTCCATCTCCTTGCGGAACGCGATACGCAGGTCCTCATCGAAGTACGGGAACACGTTCGGGTCGGCCTGGATCTTGTCCATGCTGTCGACCTGCAGCCAGTTGAAGGCGAAGTTGGTGATCAGCGCATTGGCGCGCGGATCGGCCAGCATGCGCCGCACTTCGGCATTCAACGTCGCCGGCTCGTGCAGCTTGTTGGCGACGGCGACCTTGAGCAGTTCCGGGTCCGGTCCCTGGCTCCACAGGAAGAATGACAGCCGCGAGGCCAGCTCCAGATCGCTTAAGTGATAGGCCGCGGGCGCCGTGCTGACCTTGACGGCGCTCGCCGGCACCCGGTCAGTCTGCGCAGTGGTCACCTGTGGATCGGCCTCGACACGATACAGGAACTTGGGGCTTGCCAGGATCGCGACGATGGCGTTCTGGATGCCCGCATCGAAGTCCTTGCCCTGGCGGCCGACCTCGTAGAATTTCAGCGGCGCCGCGAGGTCCGTGTCGGTCACCGGACGCCGGTAGGCATCGCGCATCAACGACGTGAGGATCTGGCGCGCGCAGGCCGCCTCCTCGCTCGCCTGGGTCGGATGACAGGAGAAGATCTTCGCGCGGCTCGGCGTCTCGCTTAAGCCCGTCACATCCACCGGGCCGTTGATCTCAAGGCCCCCGATGCGCGGTAGCCCGCCAATACCGCCCATCGGATTGAAGGACGCCAGCCAGTCATCCGACTCCGATTGCGCCCGCTGCACGAACGTCAGCACCAGCTGGTGCGGTCCTGCGGTCAGGGGCAATTTGATGCCGCGGAACCGCGCCGCGAACTCCTTGGTCGCCTCCTGCTGCTTCTGATCCGCGTCCTTCAGGTCCCGAGGACCACCGATGCTGCCGGCAAATACCTGCTTGCCGTCGATCAGGAACACCACTTTGTGTTCCTGTGCCAGATCGCCGATATAGCCCAAGCCGGTGCCGACGTTGAGATTGAAGGTGTAGGTGCCGTCGGCCGGGAAATTGTGCACCACCGACATGCCGCCGCGGGTGCCCAATGGCAGGCCCTCGATGTGGAAAATCTGATCATGCGGGCCGGCGCGGTACGTGACGATGGCCTGGGAGGCATGCGCGCTGCCCACGGCGAGCGCGGCCACGGTGCGGGCGGCCGAGATGTACTGGTCGAGGAAGGTCGGTGAGACTTTCAGGACACTGGCGACATTGTCGAAGCCATCGCTTTTCGTGTCCTGCGGCAGGAGCGTCGTCGGGTCCACCTCAACATCCAGCAAATCCTTGACCGCACTCGCGTACTCGACGCGATTGAGGCGATGCAAGGAGACGTAGCCTGCGTCCGGGTGGGCGGCGGCCGCCTTGTCCAGGTTGTCCTCCATCCAGGAGACGAACGCATCGATGCTCGCCTGGTCGGGTTGCTTCTCCCCCGGCGGCGGCATCATGCGGCCGCGCAGCTTGCTCACCGCGGCTTCCCAGATCTTGGCATCCTGGGGAATGCCCGACGGCTGCATGGCGTCGAAGGCGACGTCCCCGGTCCAATCCGTCGTGTTGTGGCACTTCTCGCAGTAGGTGTTGAGCAGGGCCCAGTGCTTGTCGGGCAACGCCTGGGGCTGCGCTGCGGTGGCAGCTGGCGCATCGGCCGCCATGAGCGCGCCGCCGACGCTGCTCGCCGCCAAGAGCCCGCAGGTGAAGGCCAGAATTGCATTGCGTCTCACGTCTTAAAATCCTCTTGCGCGCATGACGCCGGTGCCTAGACGATACCGCGCAGTTCGCGCACGTGTCCGTACAGGCCCCGGTAGGCATTGGTGATGAACAAATCCGAATTACCCCACTCGGGGTCAAACTTCTTGGTGGCGCCGGCGGCGATCATGTCATCGGCGCCCATGCCCTTGCGCATCAGCTGCCACAGATCCTCATGCAGCGTCGCGAGCATGTCGTGCTCGGCCGCGAGGTTCGCCTTGGTCTGAAGCGGGCCGGTGCCGGGGACGATCCGCGTCTGGTCATCCACCACATCCAGCAGCTGCTTGGTGGCATTGGCCATGCCCAATGACCACCCGCCGGTGGAATAGTCGAGGATGGGATAGTGTCCCACGGCCACGACGTCGCCCGCGACCAGCACATTGGCATCGCGGAAATACACGTAGATGTCACCATCCGTGTGCGCCTGCGGCAGGTAGCCGTACTCGATGTTGGCTTTGCCGAAGCTGAGCTTCTGCACACCCTTGAAGAACGTATCCGTGGGCAGCGCCTTGGGCCGGGCCGGATAGATGCGGTGTTCCCACTCCTCGTTCACCGGTTCCGTGAGCCACAGCCGGGTGTTCTCCTGGGCGATGATCTTGACCCCCGCCTTGCGCAGCGCCTCATTGGAGCCGGTGTGCGGCCAATGCCAATGGGTGTTGAAGGCGGTCACGATGGGGCGGCCACCACTGGCCTGGCGAAGCAGGCTGAGTAGCGCAGCCGAATGGGCCGCATCCCCACCGTCTACCAGGACCACCCCCTCAGGCTGGGACAGGGCGACCACATTGGCGCCCGCGCCGCTGATCAGCAGCAGGTCATCGCTCAGGTGGGTGACGGCGAGCGCGTCGGCCGCCGCCGCCGTCCCTGAGCGCAAGCTACCCAGGCCCGCAGCCGCCAGCGACCAGCCGGCGGCGCCGCCCACCAGGGTCTGCAAGAAGTGCCTGCGATTGCTCATGTTTGGGATCCCGTCACACGGTCAAAATACTAATTGCACCAAGGGGTAACACAGGGTCCGTGAGGGGTCAACGCACCCGTTACGGACGGGTGCCCTCCCCCCATCAGATGCCCGCCCCATGTCATCAAAACTGGTTCGGCGGCGCCAGGAAAAAACCCGCCTTGGTCGATTTACCCAACGTTAAGATGGGGGCCAGAACCGGCAATGCAAACGTCGGCTTGACCGTCCGGGGGGATCCAGATTGACTGATGTGGCGGCCAGCGCGACCGGTGAGATCAGTCGCGCCCAATGGCGCGTCATCATCCTTTCGAGCCTTGGCGGAGCGCTCGAGTTCTACGATTTTGTGGTGTTCAGTACCTTCGCCCAGTACTTGAGCGGCACCTTCTTCCCCTCCTCGGATCCCACCACGGGGTTGCTGAAAACCTTCATTACCTTTGCCGTGGGCTATGTCGTCCGCCCGGTGGGCGGGGTGGTATTCGGTCATTTCGGAGACAAGTTCGGCCGCAGGCCCGTCTTCATCATCGCCATGCTGCTGATGTCGCTCGCGACCGTGGGCATCGGCCTCCTGCCCGGTTATGCATCCTGGGGGATTGCGGCGCCCATCGCTTTGGTGGGGCTGCGCATCCTGCAGGGTTTTTGTCTGGGCGGTGAGCTGCCCGGGCGCCATCACCTACGTGCTGGAAACGGCGCCGCGCCGCGGCGGCTTCGTCGCCGGCTTCGTCTTCTTCTGCGTCAATACCGGGGTTGCGATCGCGGCCCTCCTGAACCTCACCCTGCAGCACACCTTGGGCAGTGCGGGCATCGCCGCCGGCGGCTGGCGCATCGGCTTCATCGTCGGTGGCCTGCTCGGCCTCGTGAGCTTCTGGCTGCGCCTGTCGCTTGCGGAAACCAGCGAGTTCAAGAAGCTCAAGCACCTGGCGTCCAAGCGGCCGTTCGCGGAGCTGATGAAGACGGCGCCGCTTGCGGCCCTGGTGGGCGTGGGCGCGCTCACCTGCACCGCAGGCTTCAACGGCCTGCTGTACGCGATGCCCTCCTTCCTGCCCGCGCGTCATGCATTACACCCCGGCCCAGGCGGCCGGCGCGCAGAACGCCGGGCTCCTGGTGCTGTCCTTTGGCCTCCTGAGCACGGCGTGGCTGGGGGATCGGATGCCGCGCCGCTATATCCTGGGCTTCGGCGCCTTCCTGATGATGATCCTGGCGGTGCCCTTCTTCTCAGCGCTCGCGGCGCGCAGCATGAACCTGTATGCGCTGTTCGCGCTGGCGGGGCTTGCGGCATCATTCGTCAACGGCCCGATGTGCGCGCTGGTGGGCGATCTGTACCCGACCCGGCTGCGCTTCAGCGGCGTCGCGGTGTCCTTCAATCTTGCGTTTTCGATCTTCACCGGCATCGCGCCGCTCGCGGCCACCTACCTCGCGAGGACTTACTCGCTCACCGCGCCTGCGTATTACATGGCCGGCTGCGCCTTCATCACCTTGGTCGCAACGCTGGTCGTAAAGCACTTCGACGGCCGCATTCTGGGCGAGCTGACTTACCTCGCCAGCTCCCCCGCGCCGGGCAGTGGCGGGGCGATCAACGGGGTCGGCTTGCCGGTGGCAGGAATATGCGGGGAGATCAGGAAGTAGCTCAAGGTCGTGACCATCGCGCATCCGGCCACGAACCAGAAGAAGCGGTCGATGGGCGGTACCGGGACGAGCTTGAAGTACACCTGCGGCACCGTGGCCGACAGCAAGCCCCCAAAGCGGGAAAAAGCCTGGGCGACACCGATCGCCGCGCCGCGGATTTCGGTCGGGTAGGAATGCGCACTCACCGCGTACAGATACGACTGCATGCCATTGACCATGGCGCCACCGATGAAGCAGCAACCCAGCAGCACGAACTGCGAATGGTCCGCTTGCACCAGCACCACCCCGATCGCGGCCGTGGCCACTGCACCGATGAAGGCCGCAGCGGTGCCCACCCCGCGCGAGCCCCACAGCCCCATGAGGAACGCGCCCCCGATGGACCCGAGCACCCCGCCGCCGCTGAACAGGCTCAAGGATCGTGACGCCACCGCTGCACTTTGGCCCGCCGAGTCGAGCAGCACCGGGAGGTTGTTCGTGAAGACATAGAGCACCAGCGTGTTGAACGTGAAGGCGATCCAGATGAACAGGGTCGAGCGCCAGTAGCGGGTGTTCCAGATGGTGGAGAGCCAGTTGCTCGACGTCTCTGGCGTGTTCAACCACGACGAATTTCTCAGTGCCATCAAAACGCGGGGCACCGAGCAGGCGATTGAGCGCCCGCGCCAGCTGCGGATGCAGGGCCGGCCGCAGCGCCAGGTATTTGGGCGATTCGGGCAGCAGCAGCCAGAACGCCATCAGCAGTACCAGCGGCATCACCGCGCCGGCCAGGAACATCGAGCGCCAGCCATACGTCGGGATCAGCCAGCGCGCCAGGATGCCGGTGAGTGAGCCGCCGAGCGGCACCGAGACGATGACGCAGGCCACGATCAGGCTGCGCACCCGCTTCGGGGTCCACTCGGAGATGAGTGTGGTGGCGAGCGGGGTGATGCCGCCCAGGCCCAGGCCCGTGATGAAGCGGAAAGCCGCCAGCAGTCCGATATTGCCGGCCGAATAGCACAGCAGCGAGCCCACGAATAGGAGCGCCAGACAGGAGAAATACGCCTTCTTGCGCCCGATCCGGTCGCTCACCCAGCCGAGCAGCACCGAGCCCAGCGCCATGCCGCCCATCTGCGTGTAGCCCAGCCAGGCGAGCTGGTCGCGGCCGATGCCCCAGTCCTTCACCACCTGCGGGCCGATATAGCCGGTCGTGAACAGACCGAAGCCGTCGGTCAGCATGATGATGACCATCATCACAGTGATGCCGAATGGCACCCAGAAATAGTTGGCGGAGTCGATGACCTCCCCAACGTCCACTATCTTGTTGTTGTTATCCATGCTCACGCCCCCTCTTACACCGGTCGCTTCAGGCCCCGCCGTGATACCCGCCCTGGAAGGTTGAATACACCTTCTCCTGGGTCGTGATGAACTCGAGCAGCGCCGGACGGCCTTCCTTCGTCGCCGCAATGCCGTTCTTCAGCGCCTGCGCGATCTGTCCGGGCTCCGTGACGCGCTCACCGTAACCGCCCAGCGCCCTGGCGAATTCGCTGTAGTTGCCGGAAATGTCGGTGGAGCGGAACTTCTCCTTGGAAACCGCCATGACCTTGAATTCCATGGCCATCGAGAAGTTGTTGAACAGGATCGACAGGATCGGGATATTGCTGCGCACGCAGGTCTCGAAATCCATGCCGGTCATGCCAATGGCCGCATCACCCCAGAAATTCACACACAGCTTGTCGGGCCGGGCGACCTTGGCGCCCATGGCCAGCGCCAGGCCATACCCCAGGTGCGTGGACTTGCCCCAGCCGATATAGGACAAGGGGGTCACCGACTTCCAGAAGGGCGACAGCTCATCGCGGGGGCTGCCGGCATCATGGGTGACGATGGTGTTGGCTACATCCGTCATCTGCAGGAAATCCCAGATCACCCGATACGGCTGCAGGGGTTTCTCCTGGCTGGTCAGACGCGGCAGCCACACGTTCCACCACGGCTCATTGAGCTCCTCGATGCGCGCCCGCACCTGCCCGGTCAGGCCGCGCGGTTTTTTAAGCCGCTCCTTCAGCGCCTCGTACAGCATGCCCAGGGCGAGCTTCGAATCCCCCACCATCGGATGATCGGTCGCAATGTGCTTGTCGATATCCATCGGTTCATTGGTGTTGTGAATGAACGTCTTGTTCTTGGTCGGAAACTTGATGCCGAAGTTGGTGGCCGAAAAACTCGCCCCCGCGCCGAACACCACGTCCGACTCCTCGACGTAGGCGGCGACGGCGCGCGGCATGGCCACCCCGCCCGACCCCAGCGACAACGCGTGGGTCTCCGGGAAGGCGCTCTTGCCCTCGAGGCTGGTCGTGACCGGTGCCTCGAGCAGTTCGGCCACCGCCTTGAGTTCATCCCAGGCCTTGGCGTAGTGCACGCCCTGCCCTGCGTAGATCAGCGGCATTTTGGCCTTGATCAGCGCCGCGGCGGCCGCATCGACATCGCGCGGATCCGGCGCACTCAAGGCGCGGCGGCGCGGCGTGTACTGGATCTCCCCCGGCACTTCGACATTCCACAGGTCGGTCGGGATCTCGATGAGCACGGGGCCGGGGCGACCGTTGCGGGCGAAGCTGAAGGCACGGCGCAGCGCCGGCACCAGCTGCTCGGGCGTATTGACCGTCTCGGCATGCTTGGTGATGTGCTGGAAGTTGTGGACGGCGTTGAAATTGGGCTTGGAGAAGGCGATGTTGCGCGGATACGCGCCCGGGATGACCACCATCGGCACCGCCTCCGACCAGGCCTGCGCGACCGCGCCAAACGCGTTCTCGATGCCGGGTCCCACCTGGCAGCAGAACACTCCCACCTTGTCCCCGGAGGTCATGCGACTCATGGCATCGGCCATGTGCACGCCAACCCGCTCCTGGCGCACCACGATGGGTCGGATGTTGACCGCGGCGCAAGATTCCGTCAGGGGATTGAGCGGATAGGTAAACAGCACCTCCACGCCTTCACGCTTGAGGATCTCTGCGGTCACTTGGGCAACATTCATCATGGGGTCCTAGGGAAAAAGAGCGGGCATAAATACCCGTTCCCACCCGCAAACACAATCAGGAGCCGCAGTTGCTATAATTGAAGATCCTGAACCTTGATGAATATTATGTCCACCGCTGATCAGACCCCTTCGAGCGCCGCTGCGGCCGGTGTCACGGTGCGTGGCGCCCTCGAGCCACGCTTTGCTGAAATCCTCACGCCCGAGGCGCTCGCCTTCGTCGCCGCCCTGCATCGCAAATTCAATGCGCGGCGGCTGGAGCTGCTGAAGGCCCGCACGGCGCGCCAGGCACGCCTGTCGGCCGGGGAACTGCCGGACTTTCTGCCCGAAACCAAGAAAGTGCGCGAGGCCGAGTGGCGCGTGGCGCCGATCCCGGCGGACCTCTTGAACCGCCGCGTGGAGATCACAGGTCCCGTGGATCGCAAGATGATCATCAACGCCTTAAACTCGGGCGCCAATGTCTTCATGGCGGACTTCGAGGACGCCAACTCCCCGACCTGGCACAACAATCTGGAAGGGCAGCTCAATCTCGCCGACCGCTGGCAGCGCAGCATCGATTTCAACGATCCCGCCACCGGCAAGCGGTATGCGCTGTCTGCCAATCCCGCGGTGCTGATGGTACGCCCGCGCGGCTGGCATCTGCTGGAGCCGGGCGTGACGGTGGACGGCGCGGTGGTCGCCGGCGGCCTGTTTGATTTTGGCCTGTACTTCTTCCACAACGTCCGGGCGCAGCTCGCCAAGGGCACCGGTCCTTACTTCTACCTGCCCAAGCTCGAGAGTCATCTTGAGGCGCGGCTGTGGAATGACGTTTTCGTCTTCGCCCAACAGCAGCTCGGCATTGCCAACGGCACCATTAAGGTGACGGTGCTGATCGAAACCCTCCCCGCCGCGTTTGAGATGGACGAAATCCTGTTCGAGCTGCGCGACCACATGGCGGGCCTGAACTGCGGTCGCTGGGACTACATGTTCTCCTTCATCAAGAAACTGCGCGCCAATCCGGCCTATGTGCTTCCCGACCGCTCGCAGGTGGTGATGGGTAAGGCGTTCCTGCGCGCCTACTCCTTGCTGCTGATCAAGACCTGCCACCGCCGCGGCGCCTTCGCCATGGGTGGCATGGCCGCGCAGATCCCCAACCGCCGCGATCCGGTGGCCAATGAGGCGGCGCTGGCACGGGTGCGGGCCGACAAGGAGCGCGAGGCCGGCGACGGCCATGACGGCACCTGGGTCGCGCACCCGGACCTGGTACCGGTCGCCCGCGAAGTGTTCGATCGGTTGATGCCGCAGGCCAACCAGCTCACGCGACTGCGCGAAGATGTGAACATCGGCCAGGCCGACCTGCTCGAAGTCCACCCGGGCACCAAGACCGAAGGGGGCCTGCGCGAGAACATCCGCGTGGGCGTGCAGTACATCGAGGCGTGGCTGCGCGGCAAGGGCGCGGTGCCGCTGTACAACCTGATGGAGGATGCCGCGACGGCCGAGATCAGCCGGGCACAGGTGTGGCAGTGGATCCACTACGGCATCACGCTGGAGGGCGGCACGGTGGCCACCCCGGCGCTGCTCGATCGCTTCATCAGCGAGGAGATGGAACGGGTGCGCAAGGAAGTGGGCGCTGAAGCCTATGACAGCGGCCGCTTCAAACAGGCCGTGCAGCTGTTCCATGACCTGTCCTTGGCGGAGGATTTCGAGGACTTCCTCACCGTGCCGGCCATGGGCCTGCTGCGTCCCGACGGCTATTGAATCCGGGTGACCGTCACCCAGTTCTTCTCCCCGGTCTGCGCCGTCGACATCCGATAGTGGCCGAACAGGCCCTTGTCGATGCGCACGTCATACCCGGGCCGGAAGAACATGGTGATCTGCGTGCCCTCCTGCATCCAGATCTGACCGTTCGCAAGCACGATGATGAAGAGCTTCGGGCGCGCCTCGCGAATCGAGGTGATGCGCGACAGCAGCACCTTGTCCGACTCCGCCTCTGGAGTTCGGGCGCTTGGCTTTAGGTCCTCTTCGCCGAACTTCGCCGCAGGCGGCGGCGCGACCGATGCCACCGCGCCTGTCGGCGCGGGCGCGGGCCGCAATGGCGTGGCTGGAGGAGCGGCCGGTAACGGCGCCGGGGTCACCGCCCCGGGCACGACCACCAGCGGCGCACCCATTGCCGCCATGCCCGAGTCATAACAGCGCAGCCGCTCGCCCGGATTCGCCATGCGCGTGCAACTGACCAGGTTCGCCGGCGCAACCGGCGGGCTTGCGGCACGCCCGTTGACGCCAAGACAGCAAGCCAGCGCGAGCAGTACGGTTGCCTGTTTCATAGTGCAGCAAGTATAGGACAAAAAAACGGCGGGCCGAGGGGCCCGCCGCGAGAGTGGCTTACCTTCTACGTCTCTTAGAAGGTGGCCTTCGCACCCAGGAAGAAGGTGCGTCCGTACACATCATAGAAGCCCGCATTGGTCACGCCCGCGCCATCATTGGGCAGACTGTAGGTGGTCGGGTTCACGCAGCCCTGGGTCTTGGCTGTGGCGCTACACACGTTGGCCAGATTCGTGCCCACCGGGAAGTTGCTGCTCGCGCCGGTGATGGCCGGGGACTTATCGAGCAGGTTGTTGATGCCACCGCGCAGTGACAGGGTCTTGTTGATCGTCCAGTTGAAGGACAGATCAAACGCACTCCAGGCCGGCGCCGCGATGTTGGTGTTCGGCACGTAACTGAGCAAGGTACCGGGCGCACCGCCGGCGACTTTGGTGTCGTTGGCGATGATGGCCACCTGGCTCGCCTTGGCGGCGGTATTGACCGACGGCAGGAACCTCCAGCGCAGGTTGACCGCCACGCGACGGCAGCACATAGCCGACCCCGAGGTTCAACCGATATCCGTACGCGCCGCCGTTGGTCCCGGCCAATGTGGGTCCCAACGAATCCTTCCAGTTGGTCGTGACATCGTAGCTGCCCGGGGAGTTCTTGGTGCGGTAGTAGCTGAGGAAAGTGTCCTGTGAATTGAACTGCAGGGCGCCCGGAATGCTCTTGAGGCCGAGGTCCGACAGCTGCGCGATCCAGTTCAACTCCACATCCACACCGGCGGTGCCGATATTGGCCTGGTTGGTGTAGGTGAGCAGGGCGGTGGTGGCGGCACCGGTGCCCAGGTTGCGCCCCACGTTCAGGCAGGCCGGTGTCGCCGCCTGGATGGCGGCCTGCGCCAGCGTCGTGACATTGGCCGCGCCATAGCACTGATAGTTGGCGTTGTCGGGCGAGCCAAGCTCGATGGCGTTTTGGATGTTGACCTGCCACCAGTCGATCGATCCGGAGAAGCCGCTCAACCACGGATTGTCCGACAGCTGCGCGAATACCAGGCCTGCGGTCCAGGTGTTGGCCGTCTCGGACTTCAGGTTCGGCGAGCCCTCCTCGTTGAGCCAGGCAAATCCGCCGCCGCCCTGGGTCTGGGCCGACACGCCGTAGTAAGTCTGGCCCGCGAGGGAGGTCAAGCCGCCCATCTGCGCCTGGCAGATGAGGTAGGTGCTAAGTGCCCCGGCCGCCGTCTGGCCGGAGGCGAGATGCGTCGGACCCTGGGCCGACGAGCCCAGACTCGTATCCGCAGCCGCACCGCCGGCGCCGAAGGGCGCCGTGGAGCGCAGCGAGCACGGATCGCCGAAGGCGGCGCCGCCGCCGAAGTACTCCTGCTCGCCCAGATACAGCTCGCCCAGGTTCGGCGCACGCGTGGCGCGGTTGAAGCCGCCGCGGACCCGCAACGAATTGGTCAGCTGGGCATCGACGTTGATCTTGAAGGTGACGGCATTGGGCGTGTTGCTGTAGTCGGAGTAGCGGCCGCCGACATCCAGGTTGAGTGACTTGAGGAACGGCAGATCCTTCAGGACGGGGATGAACAGCTCCATGTACCCGTCCTTGGCGGCAATCTCCTCTTGCTGCAGCGTGCCCAGCGGGTACAGGCCGATGGCCTGATCGAGGAAGGAGTTGGTCGCCTGCAGGTTGTCGGGGGTGAACTGGCCCGCATCGCGGCGGTACTGGTAACCCACCGCGCCGCTCAGATCGCCGGCCGGCAGCTTGAAGATCGTGCCGGTGAAGTTCGCCTCCACGATGTCCTGTTCCATCGCAGTCTCGGTCTGCAGCGTTGAGCCAACGGCGGTCAAGCAATCGGCCGAGGCGGAGACATCGCCGCCGAAGATGGAGTTGTAGAAGCCGCTGGTGCAGTGGCTCGGTACCGAGGTGCCGAAGTTCACCGTGGAGTTGTTGTAGTTGCCCTGGAAGTTCTGTCCCTGACCGTAACCCGGCGAGGAGATCAAGGCATCCATGCGTTGCAGGGATTCATTGCCGTAACCGCCCTCGTAGTCGAGCGATTGACCGCGCGAGTAGTACACATCGCCGGTCCAGTCGCTCACCATGAGGGGGAACTTGAAGCCGGTCTCGATCTGCCACACCTCGGAGGTGTCCATCGTGGTACGCGCCGGCAAGGCGTTGTACGGGATCCACGCCAGGCTCCAGCTGCTGGGCGCGATCGTGCACAGATTCGGGTTGAGGGAATTGTTGCAGGTCGTGGGACCGCCGCCGGCGATGTTGCCGACCACAGGGCTGGTCGTGCGGGTGTCCAGCAGCAGCGCCAGCTGCCACGGCACCGGGTGCTGCGTGTTCGCCGCGGTGATCGGAATGAAGTTCGGATTGCTGTAGGCATTGCTGGTCGGGTTCGCGGTGAAGGCGGCATAGATGGCCTGCAGCTGCGCCGCCGTCGATGCCGCGTTGATGCTCGCCGGATTGATCGGGCTGTCCGTCGTCTCGTTGTAGGGAACGGTCTGGTTCCAACCGGCGGTCAGGGTGGGCGGGGCCGATAACCGGGTCGCGGTCAGACTGTCGGCAAAGCGGGCATTGGTATAGAACTGGACCTTGTCCGTGATGTCGAAGGTGCCATTGGCGAAGAACGAATAGCGGGTCTGCGGCGAACTTAACGACGCATCCGGATCATTGTGCTTCCAGGTCTGCACCACGTTCGGCGTGCCGGACACGCCCGCGGGGGGAGACCCGGAATTCAACATGGCCGGATCGTATTGGTTGTACACCCCGAAGCCATTGCCCGCGGTCGGCCCGATGCGATTGTCGGTCGCCAGCGGACCGTTGTTGGTGTAGAGCGAGCCGCCCGGATTGAAGTAATAGGTGGCATTGCGATCCGAGGGCACGCCGGTCGGGCTATAGGAGAACGGCGAGGCAATGTTGTTCGGCGCGCGACCGAAGGCCACATTGACCGAGGCGATGGTCGGGGTGGCGGAGTTGATGGCGATCCCGTGAGTCGCCCTCCTGCGCAAAGAAGCTGTTGGTCGAGGGCTGATTGGGGTCGCTCCAGGCATTGGTGAAGAAGCTGTGGTTCTTCTGGTACGACTCGTCGCGGTCGTAGTACTCCAGGCCCATGACGATGTTGCCGCGGCCGTCGGCAATCTTTGATCCCAGCAACGTCGACACGCGGATCTCATTGCCATCGCCGGCCTGCGAGATGCCGTCCTGGATGTCGATCTGCGCGCCCTCGAAGTTCTTCTTCATGATGAAGTTGGTGACGCCACCGATGGCATCGGCGCCGTACACCGCCGAGGCACCACCGGTGATGATCTCCACGCGGTCGATCATGGCCGCCGGAATGCTGTTGATGTCCGTCACCATCAGCGCGTTGACCGGGGTCGTGCGGTGTCCGTCGACCAGCACCAGGCTGCGGTTCGGGCCGAAGCCGCGCAGCGAGATGGTGGAGATGCCGACGGTGTTGACGGCCGAGGGCTGCACGTCCGAGTTTTCGGTGGTCGGAGTCTGCGCCGGGTTGTAGTTGGGCAACGTGTTGAGGTAGGACTCCAGATTCAATCCGGAGCGCTGCTCGATCTGCTCCGAGTCGATGGTGATCAGCGGGCTTGAGGACTCAAGATCCTTGCGCTTGATGCGCGAGCCGGTGACCGTCACCTCCTCGAGCTGCGCGGAATCGTCGCTCGCGGGCTTGTTGACTGACGCATCGGCGTCAGCCGCCCGGACTTGTGGCGCAGACGCAATGACCGCGACCGTGCCGAGCGCAATCGCCACCGCGAGGCGCACGGAATAAGACCCATTAATCTTGGCAGACATTTACGAGACCCCCTGAACAGACCGTTTTATTGACTATTGGCTACAGCATGACACTTACAGTTCATCATCAATTCATCACGAATTCATCACATCTGTAACCTTGTGTGCCGGAGTGTTACCGAGTTTCTTGCGAAAAGCAAAGTGTTGTAACAACAACAGCTGTGACGGGCGCAGCGGAAATCGGCCGCCGGGTGTTGAGAAGCCAACGCCGAGATTTGGGATCCCAAATTTCTACCGCTATGATCCCTTCATCCGTCGATGCCGTACCGTGGGGCGGCCGGGGACGAGCTGGCCGGGAGGCGAAGCTCGGCTATACTCGCCGCGATGAGGGGGATTGGCACGACACGCACCGGACGGCACTGCCGTCTCTTTTACGCCACGGCAGTGATCGGCGGCACGCTCATCGCCCTGCTTGCCGGGGCGCAGGAGCTGCCCGCCTCACCTGGGTTTACGGCAGCCGAGCTCACCGCCCTGCCCGCCGATGGCTGGCTTACCAATGGCGGCAACCTTTTCAATCAACGCTATTCACCGCTCACGCAGATCAATCGCGACACCGTCCAGGACCTCAAGGCCCAGTGGCGCACCCACCTGGACGGCTCAGGCGCCGGCCCTCAGTACTCGGGCCAGGGTCAGCCGCTGTTCTATGAAGGCGTGCTCTACGTCGTCACCGGTGCCGATGATGTCTTTGCGCTGGATATTAGAAACGGCGCGCACCTTTGGACCTACGAGGCCAAGCTCGATCCGGCGCACGTGCGGGTGTGCTGCGGCTGGGTGTCACGCGGGCTGGGCATGGGCGCCGGCAAGATTTTCGTCGGCCGGCTGGATGCGAAGCTCACCGCGCTCGATCAAAAGACCGGTAAGGTGCTGTGGTCCATCCAGGGCGAGAACCCGAACCTCGGCTACTCCCTGGTGGGTGCGCCGCTGTACTACCAGGGCATGGTGATCGTCGGCTACGCCGGTGGCGACATGGGCATCCGCGGTCGGGTGAAGGCGTACGACGCCAACGACGGTCATCTGCTGTGGACGTTCTACACCGTGCCCGCACCCGGGGAGTTCGGCTCAGACACCTGGCCTGCCGACAATGACTACTACAAGTGGGGCGGCGCACCGGTGTGGCAAACGCCGGCCATCGATCCCAAGTTGGGCATGGTCTACTTCTCCACCGGCAATGCGGGGCCGGATTACGGCGGCGCAAGCGCGCGGGGGATAACCTCTTCACCGCCTCGATCGTCGCGCTGGATGTCAAGACCGGCAAGTACCGCTGGCATTTCCAGCAGGTTCATCACGATATCTGGGACTATGACTCCCCCAATCCGGTGGTGCTGTTCGATGCGCCCTATGGCGGCAAGATCCGCCACGGTATCGCCGAGATCTCCAAGACCGGCTGGGTGTATCTGCTCGACCGCGCCACCGGCAAGCCGCTGCTGGGCATTCCGGAGCGAGCGGTGCCGCAGGAGCCGCGCCAGAAGACCGCGGCCACCCAGCCCTACCCGATCGGTGATCCGTTGTTCCCGCAGTCGGTCGACATGGCGCCGGAGGGCTTCCAGCTGATCAACGGCGGCCGGATTTTCACGCCCTTCTGGGATAAGCCCGTGGTGTATCGGCCGCAGATGGCCGTGAACTGGCCGCCCAGCTCCTACGATCCCGACAGCAACTACTTCTTCGTCTGCGGCATCGACAATCTGGCGGTGTCCTCGCACGACGCCAAAGACTTCACCGGGCCCAACGTTCGAGGGCATGTGGATGCAGAACGGCAAGAACGGCAGCTTCGATGTCGCCCGCCGCGGCATGTTCGCCGCCTTCGATCTGAAGACCAACAGACTGGTGTGGGAACACTCCTGGCCACAGGGCTGCTTCAGCGGTTCGCTCGCGACGCGCGGCGGGCTGGTGTTCACCGGCCGCAGCGATGGGCGGCTGACGGCACTGGATAGCGCCACGGGGAACCTGCTGTGGCAGTTCCAGACCGACGCGGGCGTCAACGCACCCTCCAGCACCTTTGAGTATCACGGCACGCAGTATGTGGCCGTGATGTCGGCCGGCACCTTGTTCGGGGCCGGCAAGAAAGGCGACAGCATCTGGCTGTTCTCGCTGAACGGCAAGATGGAGTCACTCCCCGCAGCCGCACCGACCGCCACTCGCCCCGGCGCCGCGGCGGCAGCTCCCGTCGAATTACCGCCGGTGGTCTTCGCACCCGGTGCCGCGGATCTGGCCGACGGGCGGGTGCTGTACCAACGCTTCTGCGAGGCCTGCCACGGCGAGGCCGGGCTCGGCGGTCACGGCGGCGGCGCCCCGCTCGGGGAGGCCGCGCGTGACATGAAAACCATCATCACGACGGCCACCAACGGCAAGAATCAGAACATGCCCCCGTTCCGCGGCGCGCTCAAGCCCGAGGAGCTGCGCGATGTCGCGGGATTCATCTCCCACGACCTGTTCAAACAGCCGCTGCCGAATTGACCGATTACGGCGCCTGATTCTGCGCGGTCGGTGTCGCCGCCGGCCGTGCCGGGGCCGCGGCGGCCGGGGCCGCGGCACCGGGGCCGCGCCGGGATGCCGGTATGCGGCGGCGGGGTGGTGTCCGGCGCAGCACCGGGACGCGGCCCCGCGACCGCCCCCGCACCCGTCGCCGCGGCACCCGCCCCGGCAGCCGCTCCCGCAGGCGCCGCGCCGGATCGCAGGCCGCCGCCCGCCGCACCGCCCGTCCCTTGCGTCGAGCGGTTGAGGTTACCGGCGAAGATCAGTGGCTTCTGGCCGGTCGCGGCGACGATGTATTGGGTCAGCAGCGCCACGGTTGAGTCATTGGGCACATGCTCGGGCTCGAGGAAGGCGCGCGGCTGGCGACCGGCCGCATAGTCGATCGGACGCAGCCCCAGCCGATCGGTCTGCTGCAGCGGCGCCCCATCGGCGACCAACAGTTTGACGGTGCTGTCCCAGCCGTGGCTCGCGGCCGCGTGCAAGGCGGTAAGTCCGGTGCGGTCCGCCCCGCTGATCGATGCGCCCGCGGCCTGCAACAGCTTGACGCCCTCGGTCGCCTGCGCATCGGTCTTGTAACGCCCGCGGGTCGGATTGAACCCGTGGCCCATGCCGGCCGCCGCCATCAGCGGTGTCACCCCCTCGGCGTTCGGCAGATCGACCATCGGGTGATATTTGAGCAGCAGCTTCACCGCATCGTTGTTGCCGGATTTCGCCGCGGCCAGGAGCGGCGTGGCGCCCGTGGACAGCACCTGATCGCCACCGCGGTCAAACACGCCGTTGCGATACGGCGGGCGCAGTTTCAGCTGGGCATTGACGTTGGCGCCGGCCTTGAGCAGCTGCTCGGCGACCTGCAGCGGCAGCGTCTTGTCCTCCGAGGGCAGATCGGGCCGCCCGCCGGTGGGCAGCGTCGCCATGTCGATGGCTGCGTAAAGCGGCGTCTGGCCGTAGAAGTCCCAGCGATTCACGTCGGCACCCGCGGAGATCAGGTACGAGGCGAAATCAAAGTGCATGTTGATGATCGACAGCAGCAGCGCCGTCTCGCCATCGGGGTCCGGCAGATTGATATCCGCATGGCCCTTGAGCAGCGCCTTCGCACACTCGATGCAGCCGATGCGCGCCGCATAGATCAGCGGCGTGAAACCGCCATGGTTCTCATTCTTGGGGCGCCCTTCGGCGGTCACCCGCCGCTGCCAGTCGCGGATCGCGCCATGCGCGTTCGCGTCGGCATGATGAGCCAGCAGCAGCTTGATCATCTCCGGGTGCGCCTCGGAGGCGGCCCACATCAAGGCGGTCTGGTTGCCCCACGTCTCGCGCGCATCCACCGTGGCGCCCGCATCCAGCAGCAGCTTCGCGGACTCGACGTTGCCCGAACGCGCCACCACCATCAGCGCCGTCTGGCCTTCCGCGTTCGGGGAGTCCGGATTCACGCCGGCCTTGAGCAGATCCTTGATGATGCGCGGATTGGCCTCCACCGCGGCCGTTTGCAGCGCCGTTGCGCCATAGTCATTGACCGCCGAAACGTCCGCGCCCGCCTTGATGAGACGCTCGACCAGGTCGGCATCGCCGCTGTAGCAGGCCCACATCAGGGCCGTCGTGCCATCCACCTCGCGCGACTTGCCGTCGGCTCCCTTGGCGAGCAGCGCGACCGCGCCGTCGTGATCCTTGGCGCGCGCCAGTGCCGCGAGCGAATCATCGGCCGCCTGGGCGGCGCCGCCGAGCGCCACGCCCAGCACCAGCGCAGCCAGCAGCGCGCCCCCTCGTCTTGTCCCGCGCAGCGACATCGCCTAAATCTCCGCGAGCGTGCCGCTGCTGATGCCGTGCGAGGTCGCGTTGATGCCGGCGCGATTCAGCAGCGTCAGCAGCAGGTTGGCGTGCGGGGTGTCCTGCGGGTAGTGCAGGTGCTGGCCGCCCTTGATCTTGCCGTAGCCATGGCCCATGACCACGTTCGGCAGCGGATCGTTGTTGTGCATGTCGCTGTTGCTCATGTTGCTGCCGTACAGAATGATCGAGTGATCGAGCATATTGCCGTTGCCATCCGGGGTCTCGGCCAGGCGCTTGACGAAACGCGCGAAGGCCTGGGTATGGAAATTCTGGATGCGGGTGAGCTTCTCGATCTTCACCGGATCATTCTGGTGGTGCGACAGCGGATGGAACGCATCGGTGATCGACAGGTTCGGGTAGGTGCGCATGCTCACTTCCTTGGCGATCATGAAGGAGGCCACCCGCGTGGTGTTCGACTGCCATCCCAGGGCGATCATGTCGAACATGGTGTCGAGCATCTTGGCGAAATCATCCGGCACGCCATCGGGCGCATTGGGCAGTTTCACGCCCGTGCCCTCCTTGGCCATCATCTTCTGGACACGACGCTCCACTTCGCGCACCGAATCCAGATAGTCGCTGACCATGCGCTTGTCGGAGGGATCCAGATTGCGCTGCATGTCCTTGGCGGACTCCTGCACGTAGTCGAGCACACTGCCGGTTTCCTGGGTGATCTCGTGACGCTGCTCGGCGGTGTCACCCAGCCCGAACATGCGCGCGAAGACCTGGCGCGGATTGTTGTCCATGGGCAGCGGCTGCTCGCCGGTGCGAAAGGCGATGGTGCCCGAATAGCTGCAGCCGAAGGAGGGATCGCAGGCGCCGCCGCCACCCTCACCGGCCAGTTCGATCGACGGGAGCGGTGTGTCCTGACCAATCGCCTTGGCCGCCACCTGGTCCGCGGAGGGTCCGACGTGCGGCTGCTGGCTGCTGGGCGGATGCACGCAGGTCAACCAGGTGCCGGCGATGATGGCGTGCGGGGAGGGGCTCTCGCCCGCCTTGTTGCGCAGCCCGCTGACGATGGTCATGTATTGCCGATACGGATCCAGCGGCGCAAGGATGGGGGAGATCTTGAAATCGGTGCCGGTCGCGGTGGGCACCCAGTTTTGCATCACTGCCCCGTGCGGGAAGTAGACGAAGCCCATGCGCGGCGGTGCCACGGCAGCCGTGTCGGCGAGTGCCGTGCCGGCCGGAATCATCGCATCCAGCAGCGGCAGTCCGAGTGTCAAACCGGCACCCTTGAGCATGGTGCGACGGGAAAGGTGTTTCTTGGTGATGAACATAGGGGTCTCCTCGGCTTACCGGATCAGGGCGGCTGTCTTGGGGGAAGCAGCCGCCGGGGCGGCCTGATCGCTTCGCATCTGGAAGGGGGTGCTGGTCACGATGTCCATCACCAGCTCCTTGAACTTGTAGTCCTGCTTGGCACTGGCGCGAACGATGGCGCGCACCGTGGGCATGTCCTGGTAATCGATGGCGCGGCCCAGGCCGTAGGTCATGAGCTTGATGGTCAGGGTCTGCACGAACTGTCCCGGGTCCGATGCCAGCGCCTTGCGCAGGTCATCGACGCCTGCGATCTTGGTGCCATCCGGCAGCACGCCGGAGGCATCAATGAGGGTGCCGGCCATGCGGTCCCGATCACGCCAGCGGCCCACGGCATCGAAATTCTCCAGCGCCAGGCCGAGCGGATCGAGGATGCCATGGCAGGCGAAGCAGCTCGGCCGGTCGCGGTGACGCGCCATCATCTCGCGCACCGTCACGGCCTTCTCGCCGGTCTTGTTTTCCTTCAGCGACGGCACGGCCGGCGGCGGCGCGGCGGGCGGGGTACCGGTGATGCTGGTGAGTATCCACTCTCCGCGCAGCACCGGGGCGGTGCGGTTCGGATAGGACGTTCCCATCAGCACGGCGCCCTTGCCCAGAAGGCCCCAGCGGGCCGAGTCCGTGAGCGTCACCCGTCGGAACTGGTCACCCTTGACGGTGGTGATGCCATAGAGCATCGCCAGGCGCTGGTTCAAGTAGGTGTAGTTGTCGGTCAGCAGGTTCGTGACGGGCTGGTCTTCGCGGAACACGCTGTCGATAAAGAGCTTGAGCTCCTGGCGGTAGTCATCGCGCGGGTCCATCACGTACGGAAAGAGGTTGGCGTCGGGCTTGATCTCATCCAGCCGCTGCACATCCAGCCACTGAAAGGCGAAGTTCGATGCCAGGGTCGTTGCCCGCGGATCCTGAAGCATGCGGCTGACTTGGGCCTTGAGCACTGCGGGGTCGTGCAGTTTGCCCTGGTTGGCGATGGTCAGCAGTTCCTGATCCGGCGGCGCACTCCACAGGAAGAACGACAGGCGCGAGGCGAGTTCCCCATCGCTAAGCGGTGTGACTTGCGCAGCGGCGGTGTCCGCCACCGGGCTCAGCGCCGGGGGCTGCGCCGTCTGCGCCGCCTGGGCTGACTTCTGCGAGGTCTCGACGCGATAGAGGAAATTGGGGCTCGCCAGGAGCGCCGTCAGCGCGCGGCGAATGCCCTCATCAAAGTCCGAGGCCTTGCGGCCCGCGGCATAGAACTGCATCAGCGGCGCCAGATCCGTCTCGGTGACGGGCCGGCGGAAGGCGCGCTCGGTCAGGCGGCTCAAGATCTCGTGCGCGCACGGGGTCTCATCCGCCTCGGTCTTGGGCTGGCAGACGAAAATGCGCTCGCGGCTGGGGGTCTGGCTGATCCCCGTCACATCAAAGGGGCCCTTGATCTCAAACCCGCCGATGCGCAGCACCCGATCCTGCACGCCGCCGGGAATCGGTGCCTCGAGGCGATCTTCGGAGGCGGCGTAGCTGCGGTGGATGAAGGTGACCGCCACGGTATGCGGACCCGCCTTCGCGGCAAACTTGACGTGCTTCAGGCGCGCGTTGATGGCATCGACCGCCGGATCCTGCTTCTGGTCGATCGACTTCAGGTCCTCTTCACCGCCGACATTGGTCTCGAAGAATTTCTTGCCATCATAGGTGGCGATCAGATCGTTCTTGAACTCGAGGTTGGTGACCCACAGCGCCGCGGCGAGATTGCCGATCGACAGCTCATAGGTGCCATCGGCCGGGAAGTTGTAGACCACGGCGACGCCACCGCGGGTGCCCAGCGGCAACCCGTCCACATGAAATTCCTGGTTGCCGGCGACCCCGGGGTTGGCCCCGAACTGCACGCCGACGGCCTTGGCGTTGCGGTCACCCAAGGCATCGACCGCCACCTGGCGTGCGGCTGAGATATAGGCGTCGACGAATGCCGGGGAAACCTGCAGCACATCGGCGACGTTGTTGAAGCCATCGCTCTCATCATCCGGCGGCAGCATCTGGGTCGCGTTGATGCGCACCCGCAGCAGCTCCCAGATCGCATTCGCGTACTCGGTGCGGTTCATCCGGTGCAGCGCCACCTTCGGGGCATCCACCTGGTGGGTGGCGGCGGCATCCAGCGAGTTCTCCATGAAATTGACGAAGCCGTGGACCTCGTCATTGGGCGGCTGCGGGTTGCCGGGCGGGGGCATGAGGCGCCCGCGCAGCTTGACCATGGCGTGTTCCCAGATCTTGGCGTCGCTGGGGATGTCCTGGGGCTGCATGGTGTCGAAGGCGACGCCGCCGGCCCAGTCATCGGCGTTATGGCATTTGCTGCAGTACTGCTGCAGGAATGCCCAGTGCTTGTCCGGGGGTGCCGCAGCCGCGCTTGCGCTTGCGCGGGCTCACCGGCGTCGTGGCCGAGGCGGCCATGGTTCGCCCCGCGAGGCCCCCGAGGGCCGTCACGCCACAGATGCCTGCCGCCAGCAGAACGCGTCCGATCAGAGGGTGTCGCATCGATCTCGCCTTGGCTAAAATCCTGTTTCCACACGGGGAACCGTCCCTGCGGCCGGAACCCTGCCCCACTATAATAACGCCTTAACCGCGCCACAGCTTCAAGCAACTTCATGGACTGTGCCACCCGTGTTATGCACTGCATCGGGCACGCCATGGACGGTCCCCGATGCGCCATCTTCCCGGGCCGCCCCCATTGCCAAGCCTGCCTTGATCAGTCAACGTGCGCGCGTTCTCCGATGGATGAGGTCCGTCAGGACTCGTTACAACCCCTTGACGGGAAGGGCCGACATGACACGTTCTGCTGCTGACCGCAGAAGCTTTATCAAGACCGTGATCGCGGGCGCAGCGGCCGCGTCCCTGGCTCGGCTGCCTCCGGCACGGGCTGCGGACAGCAGTGCCGTGGCGGCGCAGAAGCTCAGTGACACCCTGTGGGTGCTGGTCTCCGGAGGCGCCAATGTCGTGGCCTGCCGCGATCCGGCCGGCATCGTGCTGGTGGATGGCGGCCCGGAAGCGAGCGCCAAGGCGCTCTTGAGGCAAGTCGCCGAAACGACCGGTGCCGGCAAGATCCACACCCTCTTCAATACCCACTGGCATCCGGACCAGACCGGTTCGAACCTGCGCCTGGGCGATGAGGGGGCCAAGATCATTGCCCACGAGAACACCCGATTGTGGCTGCAGTATGCGAACCCGGTGCCACCGCAAAATACGCTGTACGGCCCCCTGCCCCCCAAGGCCCGCCCCACCGAGACGTTCTTTTATGACTCGGTGAAAACCCAGTTTGGCGATGAACCGGTGCAGTACGGCTATCTCATGCAGGCGCATACCGACGGCGACATTTACGTGCATTTCCGCAAGTCCAACGTGCTGGTCGCCGGGGGACCTGTGTCGGCGGCGGGCTGGCCGGTGATCGATTTCAAGACCGGCGGCTGGATTCAAGGGATTGATCGATGGCCTGCGCACGCTAGCGGGCGTGGTCGACGATCACACCCGCATCATCCCGGCCAATGGCCCGGTGCTGGCCAAGGCCGACCTCGCTGAGCAGCAGCAGATGTACACCACCATCGCCGGGCGGATGCAGAAGATGATGCGTCAGGGGCTGGGCGTCGATGAGGTGGTCGCGAAGAACCCCGCCGCCGAATACGAAGCCAAGTGGGGCGATTCGAAGCAGTTCGTCGCCATGGCGTTTCGCAGTCTGTGGGGTCACATGGCCCCGGACTCTTAGCCGGACTCGGCAATCAGGTATTGCTGCTCGCGACGACGTGGGCGCTGTGTTCGCTCATGCGCGCCTCGATCCATTTGCGCATCCGCACCGCATCGGCCACCCGGGTGTACTTGCCAAACGAGTTCAGCAGCACGATGACCACATTGCGCCCGCCGATCACCGCCTGCATCACCAGGCACCGTCCGGCCTCGGTGATGTAACCGGTCTTCTGCACGATGATGTTCCAGGCGGGATTGCGCACCAGGGCATCCGTGGTGCGAAACGCCACCATGCGCCGGCCGATGCGCACGCTGTGTTCGGTGTCGGTGGAGAAATCACGGATGGTGGGATTCTGGGCCGCAGCCATCACCAGGCGCGAGAGGTCTTCGGGACTGGCGACGTTGTCGCTCGACAGCCCGGTGGGCTCGACAAAGTGGCTGGCGCTCATGCCCAGGGTCTGCGCCTTGGCGTTCATGGCGCGCACGAAGGCCGGAATGCCGCCCGGATAGTTGCGACCCAGCGCATGCGCCGCGCGATTCTCCGAAGACATCAGCGCCAGATGCAGCAGGTCGCCGCGGGTCAGCTTCGTGCCGATGGCCAGCCGTGAGGAGGCACCCTTGCCGACGGCGCGATCATCGGCAGTGACCTGGAGCACCTCATCGAGCGGCAGCTGGGCATCCGCCACCACCAGGGCCGTCATCAGTTTGGTGATGGAGGCAATGGGCGATGCCACACTCGCATTGTGTGAGTACCAGACCGAGGCATCGGCCTGATCGACGACATAGGCGGCCGCAGATTTCAAACCCGGATCATCCGCGGACAATGGCGCCACCAGGTGACGATGATGATGAGCGCGGGTGCTTGCCGCAAACGCCGGCGCCGCCAGCGCCAGGCTCAATACGCCCGCCAGGATCAGCACCTTCTTTACTCCCTCACCACGCATCGTATCTGCCTCGATTTAAGTCACAGTCAGCCGTATTGTTAAGTGTAGCAAAGACTTTGAGTATCAGCCTATGGCGCGAGACGATTCTTCAGCGCCCACATTGGGACTGAGTTCGTAGGCCGCGATCCGATTATGACCGCGTCGCTTGGCCGTCCACAGGGCACTGGCGCCCGCATCAATCAGCGTCACCATGGAGTCCCCGGGCTGCGGCCGGCAGGAGGCGGCGCCGATGCTGACCGTCACGTAATTGGACACCGTCGAGCCGCGATTGGGAATCTCCAGAGTCGCGTATCGCCCGCAGCACACGCTCTGCCGGAATATGTGCCGCATCCAGCGTAGCGCCCGGCAGAATGATCAGAAATCCCGCCGCGCCGTGCCGGCCGACACGATCGTTCACCGAGAGGCCACTGGCGCGAATCACCGCGCCCGCCCGGCGCACCAGCAGTTCACCGGCTTCGGGGCCGTAGTTGTCGCGGTAGCGCCCAAAATCATCCAGTTCCACGAGGACCACCGACAGCGCGCCCGAGGCGGCGGTGGCCTCCTCCCAGGTGGCGCGGGTCAGCGCATCCAGGTGCTCGCCCATGGGAAGTCCGGTCACGACATCGACTTGCGCCGGTTGCTGCCCTGTTGTCATAGCGAGGAACTTTATTAAGTTCACCCGCCTGCTGTGCGGCGCCAGTTCACAGAGGCCCGCTACCGCGGGCGCACCTGCTGTCGGAAGCGTGACGCGCGACACGGTTGTGCTGCACCTTAGCTGGGCGGCAGCACCGAGTCCAAGCGGTCCACGGTGCGCAGCGCCGGGAAAAACCGCATCCACAGCCCCACGACGACCAAGGTACCGATGCCTCCCAGCACCACCGCGCGCACCGTTCCAAGCAGCGCCGCCGTCACGCCTGATTCGAATTCCCCCAGTTCATTGGAAGCACCGATGAACAGCATGTTCACGGCGCTCACCCGGCCACGCATCGCATCCGGTGTGGCCAGCTGAATCAGCGAGGAGCGCACGAATACGCTGATCTGGTCGGCCGCGCCCAGGATGATCAAGGCGCCCATGGACAGATACATGTTGCGCGACAGCCCGAAGACGATCGTCGCCACACCGAATATGGCGACCGCTGTGAACATCCGCTGTCCGACATCGCGGACCATGGGGCTGCGGGCCAGCACCAGTGCCACGCAGGTGGCACCGAGCGCCGGGGCGCTGCGCAATGCCCCCAGGCCAATGGGACCGGTGTGCAGGATGTCGCGGGCAAATACCGGCAGCAGCGCGGTCGCACCGCCCAGCAGGACGGCGAAGAGGTCGAGGGATATCGCACCCAGCACGATCGGCCGCGAGAACACGAAAGCGAGCCCTTCGCGCACCCGTCCCACCGGGCCAAGCTGCCCCGGCTCTTGCGGTTTGTTGCGCCGGCCGCCGTAGGTGGCCGCGGCCACGCCCGACACGCAGAAGGCCGCGAGGCAAGTGCCGTAGGTCAGGGATGGCCCCAACGCGTAGAGGAATCCGCCCAGCGCGGGACCCGCGATCACCGCCACCTGGTAGGCCGAAGCACTCAGGGCAATGGCTTTGGGCAGGCGCTCCTGGGGCACGAGGAAGGCGAGCAGCGACTGCGCGGCCGGACCATAGAAGCCCCGCGCGATGCCGAATACCGCGATCACGGCGTAGAACGGCCACGCCACGTGCACGTGCGCGAGGCTCAAGGCGAGCAGCAGGGCGGCCGCCACGGCCTGAATGAAAAAAGCCACTGACAGCACCTTGCGCTGATCCGTGTGATCGACCACGGCGCCCGCCGGCAGGGTCAACAGGAACATCGGTACGAACTCCGCGAGCCCCACCCAGGCCAGCGCCAGGGGCGTGCGTTCCATGTCGTAGATCTGCCAGCCAACCGCGACGGATTGGATCATCACCGCGAGGGTGGAAATGACGCGGACGCTCAGGAAAAGCCGGAAGTCGCGTTCGCGATACAGCGGTTCAGACAAGGTGGCGAAACCCGAAAAGGATATTATGCCCGGTCCCGACCGCATTTCGCGGTCATCTGTGTGCGAGGAGTAGCCATGCGTCTTGAAGCCATTTCAATAGGTCGTGATCCGCCGCGCGAAGTGAATGTCGTGGTCGAAGTACCCGTGGGCGGTGAGCCGATCAAGTACGAAATGGACAAGGCATCAGGGGCGCTGGTGGTGGATCGCTTTTTGTATACGTCGATGCGTTATCCGGGCAACTACGGCTTCATCCCCCACACGCTCTCCGAGGACGGCGATCCGTGCGACGTGCTGGTATGCAATCAGCGCGGCATCCAGCCCGGTGCCGTCATCGCGGTGCGCCCGGTCGGGGTCCTCAAAATGCAAGATGAGGCCGGTGGCGATGAGAAAATCGTGGCCGTGCCGACCACCCGGCTCACGCGCCGCTACGAAAACGTGCACAACTATACCGACCTGCCGGAGATCTCCCGTCAGCAGATCCAGCACTTCTTTGAACACTACAAGGATCTGGAGGTGAGCAAGTGGGTCAAGGTGCTCGGGTGGGGCGATGCCGCCGAAGCGCACGGATTCATCATGCGTTCTTTCGAACGCGCCCAGGCGCAGACCGCCAAATAAGGCGCCCGCCCAGCAGCACCAGCAGCAAGGCGAGCGTCGCGCCGTCGGTCTGGCCGCCGCCGTGATGTCCGGCCGCGGCCTGCACGGTCAAAGTGACCGTCGCCGCCGGCCCGGTGCCGTTGGCTCCCGTGCAGACCAGCGAGTAGCTCTGCGATCCCTCCGTGGTGGGCATGACGGTGGTGCTGCCCGCAACGGGCTGCGCACCGCTCCAGGCGCCGGAGGCGGTGCAGCCGCTGGTCTCGTAGGAGGCCCAGGTGAGCGTCGCGGAGCTGCCTGCGGTGATCTGCGTGGGTGAGATCGCAAGTGTCGGGGCGCCCAGCGGAATCGCGGCCAATGCGGCATTCACCTGAACCAAGCCCGCGCCCGCTCCCGGCGCACCTTCCGCCATGGGCAGCGCCGTGTCCTTGAGCGCCGAGGCAATCTGCGCCGCGGTGAGCGCCGGATTCGCCTGCCACAGCAGTGCCGCCGCCCCGGCGACGTGCGGTGCGGCCGCGGAGGTGCCAAAGAAGTTCGGATAGGCGCTGTTGTTCTGGCACTGCGCGATGGAGGTGGGAAACTGACCGCTCGAATTCCACGGTGGCGAGCCGCCGGTGCTCTGGGCGAGCTGGAACCCGAGGAAGGTGTCGTTCACGCCATCGGGCGCAGTCAAGTCCGGCTTGCCGCGGTTGACCGGTGTCGCCAGTCGCGCGCCGCTGGTGTCGAACAGGATCGGGTCATCGCCGTAGGAGGAGTACCGCTCCAGCACGGCCGGGGAGGTGCCGCAGGCCGGCGTGTCGTAATACAGGGCAGCGGCGACCGCGACAGCACCAGCCGCGTTCGGATGACCCTGCAGGGTGGGACTGGCGGTGGCGAAGCTGGTGATGCTGGCGCCCAAACCGTCATCGGACACCAGTAACTTCACCCGCTGCGGTGCCGCACCGCTGACCAGCTGGATCGCGAGCGTGAAGGTCTCCGGTGCGGTCGGCGCGGTGGCATTGGCCGGATTGCCCACCGCCAGCAGCAGCACCGGATCGGCGCCGATCGAGTTGGCGCCGGTACACACCGGGTAGCTGACGAGCGCGGCCGCGCCCGTGGCCTGCGCCACCCAATCGACCGCGGGGCTCGCGCTCTCGATACACAGGTTCAGGGTATTGGCGGCGCCGGGACTGCCGGGCGCGCCGGTCACGTACGGCTGGTCCCATTGCAGCACCAGCACCACGAAGTCGCCGGGGTCCACGGCCGGCAGGCTGATCGGCAGGGTCGTTGTGGTGGTCGCGCCGCTGGTATCGAAATTCAGCAACGCTCGGCCGCCCTGGGTGACAAATACGGGGCTGGTGGTCTCGTAGGAATTGCGCCCATCGTTGCCGGCCGACGAAAAATACGCGACGCCGTGGCCAACGGCCGTCGCGACGGCTTGCGCCACGACACCGTCCTGGAAGAAGGGCTCATCCGGATAGCCCACATCATCGACAATGATTTTCGCACCCAGCTGCTGCAACTGGGTGATGCCGGCGGCGAAGTCCGCCTCGGAATTGATCGCCGTGTGAAACGCGAGTGCGGCGCCCGGTGCCACGACGTGGACGATCTGCGCCATGGCGCGACCCTCATCGCCGAACGGCAGCAATTGCGGGGCGCCATAGTCGGCGCAGTCGGCCTCCTCCACCACATCCACACCGCTCGGCAGCGCGCCGCTGGCGACATCGCTCGCCTGCGTCGCCGTGAAGCCATTGGTGGCATAGCCGTTGTAGCCATTACCCATGGCCGAGGGTCCGTGGGCCGCGTAATAGCTGTAGCAATCGAAGCTGTCGGACAGCACCCCGACGGTCAGCCCGGTGCCGGTGAGGCTCGGATTCTGGCTGCGCACGGCACTGCTGCCCTGGACAAAATCACCCTGCAGCGCGACCGGCCCGCTCGCGGCGCGCGTCCGCGGCATCGAGGCGCGCATCTGATTGAGGCCGGTGAGCTGCGCCGCCTGGGTCAATGAGGACACCGGCAGCCAACCGCCGATCAGGTTCGAGGCGCGCGCGCTCTCGCGCATCCCTAAGCTCTGGAGCGCTCGCTGCAGGGCGAGCGGATCCGACTGAGCGGTCACATCGACCAGCACCTCCGGAATCGTCAAGGGCGCCGCCACGCGCACGTGCAGCGCCGGATTGAGATTACGCAGCGACCCCGCAGTGGTGTTTGCCGCCGCGCCCGCTGCGACAATGCCGCGCAGGGCGCCATCCAGGCGCCGCACGGACGAGGCGTCCGCAACGTCCGTGCCGGCGCCGGACTGCAGGACGCCGAAAACGCTGATCACGGCGGCGGCTTGGGTTGCCGATTGCGGCACGTGTCGCACTTGCGCCACCGACAGCGCCGACACCGCTGTCATCAGACATCCGGCCGCCGTGCGGAATCGCCACTCGCGCATGAAGACTCTCCTTTTCGCCTCTGCCGCATTACAGCACGGGGCCTGGCGCGCCTCCAGTTGCTAGCCCTGAAGGCTTGCGGCATCCTTTCTTATGCGGTTCATCAGGGTACCTGTGCTCAGCTTGTGGGCCCTGCTCGCCGGGCTGGCGCCAGGCCCTGCAGACGCTGCCGCCGCCTCGGCAACCTGGCGGGTGGCGCCGCGCGAGGCCTGGGTGCAACCGGCGCCTCTGCCGTATGGCGATAGCGCGCAAGCCCCTGCCGCAACGGGTCTGCTGCTGCATGATCGGCAGATCCGGATCACGGCCGACGGAGATGACCGCTACGAACATCGCATCCTGCGTCTAACGGCGGCGCAGGCCGGCGAAGAGGAAGCGCCGGTGAGTATCAACGTGGATCCGCGCTTCCAGGCGCTGGTGATCCATTCGCTGCGAGTGATCCGCGGCATTGATGCCGCACGAGACGTGACGGCCGCGCAGATCCGCCAACAGCTGCGCACCCAGAGCGCCGAAGCCGAACCGCACAAACGCGAACTTGATCCGCTGCTGCAGCTGTCACTCACGCTGCCCGGCGCACGGCCAGGCGATGTGCTCGACTATGAATACACGCTGCATTCGCGCACCGCGCAGTACCAGGGTCTGTTTGCCGGCCACTACGCCGCGCAATGGTCCCCGGATGCGGATCAGTCGGTACGCTGGGAGCGCCTGCAGGTGAGCTGGCCGCCCGGGCGAGTGCTGCAGTTTCGCATCAGCGCCGGGGCTGCCGGGGTGGCGCCACAGGTTCGCAGCCAGCCAGGCGCACTGGACATTCAATGGCACAACCTCACCCCCGCCTCGGAACTGGACACGCCGCGCTGGTTTGATCGCAACGGTCTCGTCCAGCTGAGCGACTTCAGCGATTGGGCCCAGGTGGCGACGCTGCTCGCACCACAGTACAGCGGCGTCGAGCCGCACGGGTGGCCGACGCAGCCGGCGGCAAATGCCGTCCCGGGCCTGATCCTGGATGCAGTGCGTCTGCTGCAGGCCAAGGTTCATCCGCTCAACGGCATTGCCAGCGGTGCCTATCTGCCGGCAGATCCGGCGCTCGTGCTGCAGCGGGGCTACGGCGACAGTCACGACCTGGCGCGCGTGCTGGCATCGCTGCTGCGCCGCCTGGGCCTGGATGCCCAGGTGGCATTGGCGGACAGTCAGCGCGGCGAGGTCTTGGCGCAAAGCCTGCCGTCGCCCTTCATTCTGGATTCGGGTCTGGTGGTCGTGCGCAACGGCCCGGCTCAATACTGGCTGAATCCGGCGGCGCCGGGCCCGCTGGCCGGGCTGGAAAATGCCGATCCCGCGGATCTGCGTCATGCGCTGCTGATCGCGGTTGCCGGCGGCAAGCTTGTGTCCCTGCCGCAGCCCGCGCCGGACTCGCGGCTGCGCTCGATCAGCGAGCAGTTCGACCTGCGTGCAGCGGACACTCAGGCCGTGCCCCTCACCGTGATCACGCAGTATCGCGGCAGCTGGGCGCAGGCCGTGCGCGCGGATCTGCTCGCGCAAAGTCCTGCGCAGCTGCAACTGATGCAGATCCAGGATGTGGTGCAGGACTATCCGCAGGCCATTCCCGATGGCGAGGTACGTGTGCAGGACCTCCCGCAGCTGCAGACGCTGCAGCTCACCGCACGCTTTCGCCTGCCGCAGGCGCTTGGGGAGGGGCGGGATCCGCATCTCGATTTTGTTGCCGAGGGACTTGCCGAGGCGGTGCAGCCGCGCGCCGAGGCAACCCGGCGATTGCCGCTGAGCGTCCCGTGGCCCTTGAAGCTCGAACAACACATTGAGGCGCGGCTGCCGCCGGACTTCCTGGTATCGCCAGAGAACCTCAAGATCGAAACGGCAGCGTTCCGCTATCAGCGCGACGTGCGCATGAGGCGCGGCACGCTTGAGGTCACGCACCGCTACGAGTCCCTCTCGGATCATGTCGAGCCTGCGGACTACCCAAGGTTTGTGCAGGCCAATGCGCAGGTTTACGCGGCGCTGCGGCTGCGGGTGCGGCCGCGCGCGGCCCCGTCGCGGGATGCACTCGAGTGGCTGCGGACTCGGTGGCTGCTGATCCTGGTGGTCGTCGCCGCGGTCGCCGCCCTCGCCACCGCGGCGAGAGGTCGACTGCGGCGCCGATAATCGATGCCTTTAGGCAGCCGCGGCGAGCGGCACCTCACCGCCGAGGCAGTCCAGCACCGCCCCAAGCAGCTGGGTCAGCTCCCCGGTCATCAAGGCGAAATCCGCGTCGAATTTTTCCTGCGGGTCGGCATCGGCGCCAGACGCTTGCTCAACCGACGGCTCGGACTCAAGGTCCAGGAACTGCACGCGCTTGATGGCGAGCTTTTCAGTGAGCATGAACGCCACCCGGTCATTCCAGCACAGGCCCAGCTGAGTGGGATATTTGCCCGCTTCCAGGTGCGCCCGGATCTCGCGCAGGTCGAGCGCATGGCGCGTGTAGCGCACGCTCGACTTGGTGGCATCGGCCGTCACCAGGGTCAGATCCTGGTCCAAGGCCAACCGTCCCGGGGCACTGCCATGCGTGAGCCAAGCGGCCATGCTGGTATGCGCCGAGCGCACGGTCTGTACGAACTGCACCGCGAACGACCCCAGCGTGTCCCGCAGCGTCTCGATGAGTTCCTCGGCCTTGCCGGGACTTGCCGCATCCACGACGCACCAGCCGCCCTGCGGGTCTATCCAGGCACGGGTGGTGCGCTGGCGAGTGAGCGCCCGCGCTCGCAGCTGCTCGGTCACCTGCAGCTTGAGGTCGCGCATCTGGCGCCGGCCCACGGGAAAGCCCTGCGAGTCCTCCTTGATCCTGGCGCGACGCACCGCCTCCTGGCGCACGATCGAGGCGGGCAGGAGTTTCTGTTCGACGCCCAGGGCAATGAGGTAATGCTGACCCAGCGCATGCAGCAGCCGCCCGCTGGGCGCCGGGGCAACCCAGCCGCGGCTGAGCATCTCCAGCGCGCCACAGGGCTGCAGCGGGCGGCTACCCAGCTTCTCCTCGAGCTGCGCGGCGGTCAGGGACCAGCCGCTCGGCAGCTTATAGAGGACGAGATTTCTGAACCACACCGCCTTCGGTCGCGGATCAATTGCGCCGGGTGTTGGCGAGCAGGCGCAGGATTTCCATGTACAGCCACACCAGTGTCACCAGCAGGCCGAACGCGGAATACCATTCCATGTACTTGGGTGAGCCGCGCGCCGCGCCGGTTTCAATGATGTCGAAGTCCAGGATCAGGTTGAGCGCGGCCACCCCGATGATGACCAGCGACAGACCAATGCTCAGCGGCGAGCCGCTGTTGAGGATGGGCACGTTGACGTGAAAGAAACCCAGCACCAAAACCGCCACGTACATCAGGGCAATGGCCCCGGTCGCACCGATGACCACGGCGCGAAGCCGCTGCGTGGCCTGGATCAGTCTGGTCTTGTAGGCCACCAGCATGGCGGCGAATACCGCGAACGTCAGCGCGACCGCCTGGATCGCGATGCCGGGATAACGCCGTTCGAGCATGGCCGAAATCGCGCCCATGGCCAGGCCTTCCAGTGCGGCGTAGGGAACGGCGAGATACGGTGCCGTGGTCGGCTTGAAGCTGATGATCAGCGCCACCACCAGACCACCGATGAGGCCGATCAGCAGCGGCGCCCCGACCACCGAGGCATCGCCGGTGGCGAGGTACTGCGACCAGGGCCAGAACGCGCCCGCCAGCAGCACCACCAGCAGCAGGAACGACTTGTTGACTGCGCCCTGCACCGTCATGCGCTCGCCGCCAAGTCCCACCAGCGGCTGGCCGGCGAAGGTCTTGTCGTTCAGCCCGGGATTGCCGGAACGGAGGAAGCGGTCAGCCATCGAAGTCTCCTGAATTACCTAATGGCTCACATTATAGTCGAATCCACGAAAACCAAGGGCAGTGCCTGCAACATGTTGATTTTCGGTAAGAGCGTGATCCGCTACCCGCACGGCGCGTGACGGGGCGGCATACTAAAGCATATGTACAGCGCGACCCTCCCCGCCACCCTGCGACTGCACGGCATTGACCGGGCCCGCTATTTCGCGCCGGTAATGTTCTTCGCGTTCCTCGCGGCGTTGTGCCTGGCGACGATTGCCGTGTCGGCATTCCTGGTGACGTTCCATGATGCCCTGGCGATTACCGCGGCGGGCGTGTTCGGCATGCTCGCAACCGGCGCCGCCGGCGCCGTGATCCTGCGTCTGCAGCTGCGCTGGCTGCGCTTCACCGCCATTGCCATCACCACCGACCGCCACACCGCGCTCGCCGCGATCCGGCGTCTGGCCGCCGAAGCCGGTTGGCGCATCACGCGTCAGGCGGATGACGGCCTGGAGGCCCGAACCCCCGACACCCTGTTCGCCGAGGGCGAGCGGGTCTGCGTCGAGATCCGTGATCAGCAGGTGCTGGTCGCGAGCATCTGCGACCCGAACGTCGGCTTCTCGCTGGTCGGCCATCAGCGCTGCCAACAGCATTGCGAGCGCGTGCGCCGCGCGGTGCTCAACCCCTGATGTAACATGGGCGGCCGATGAGCCAGCCCCAAGTCCCCCTGCCTCGCCCATACCTGGTGTTCATCCGGGCAGGCGAGCAATCGCTGCACCCGCGCCTGCTCGCCGAAAGTCCTGAGCGCAACTGGGACTGCTGTGTGAGCTGGTATGTCGCGCCCATCCCCGAGCAACGGGCCGAGTATTACTGCGCGGGCGGCTTCAACAAGCTCGATGGCTTCCTCGAGTTCTGGAAGCAACGCCCGGATCCTTGGCCCTGGCGGTATGTGGTGCTGCTCGATGATGACGTGTATCTGCGACCCGGTGCGCTGGCGAAGTTCTTCGAGCTGTGCGAGCAATACGGCACCTACCTGTCGCAGCCCGCACTGAACTGGTTTACGCACACCACGATCAATGTGCTGGTGCGCAATCCGGCCTGCATCATGCGCCGACTCAGTTTTGTGGAAGTCATGGCGCCGTGCTTCTCGGGCGCAGCGCTCACGCAGCTGCTGCCCACCTTTGACTGGTCGCGCAGCACCTGGGGCACCGACATCGCCTGGGGTTGCCTTCTGGAGGGGCGACACCCGATCCACGTGGTCGATGCGGTCGGCATGGATCACACGCGCACCGGCGATGGGCGACCCACGGCGTTTTATCGCAAGCTTGCGGCGATGGGTGTCGATCCGCAGCAGGAACTGCGCAGCATTGTCGCGCGCTTTCCCCATTTCGGTGGCCAGCGGATGCTGAAGCAGGGTCACATCTATCGAGCCGGTCTGCCGCCGGCGCTGGCGCCGCTGCTGCTGGTATTTTTTGAAAAGCTGAAATTCATCGTCCGCTTGCGCAAACAGCTGCTGCGCAACGTGCGGGCCTGGCGTGCCGCGCTGCAGGATCGCTGGCGGGGGGCGATCAGCTGACCGCGACGCTCGCCGGCCGGTGGCGGTATAGTCGGTTCATGACAAGCATGCGTTTGCTCCTGCCCTGCCTGGTGGCCACCTGGTCCTTCGCTGCGGTCCACGCCGATGAGTTTCCCACGCAGGTCAGAACCGCATCGGGCGTCCTCGCCGGCGCCACCGACCAGGGCGTACTGTCCTTCAAAGGCATTCCGTATGCGCAGCCCCCGGTGGGCGCGCTTGCGCTGGCGTGCGCCGCTACCGGCGAGGCCATGGTCTGGCGTGCGCCAGGCGAGCGACTATGGCCATGACTGCATGCAGCTGCCGTTTCCGGCCGATGACGCCCCCATCCGCACCCGGCCGTCCGAGGATTGCCTGTACCTGAATGTCTGGCGACCGGCGGCGAGCAGTGCCACCGCCCTGCCGGTCATGGTGTGGATTTACGGCGGTGGCTTTACCATCGGCGGCACCTCCCCCGCCGCCTATGACGGCTCAAACTTCGCCCGCGATGGGGTGATCCTCGTCAGCATGAACTACCGTCTGGGACGGTTTGGATTCTTCGCCCATCCGGCGCTCAGCGCCGAGAGTCCCAATGGCCTGCTGGGCAACTACGGGTATATGGACCAGATCGCAGCGCTTCACTGGGTGCAGCAGAACATTGCCGCCTTCGGCGGCGACCCCCACCGCGTCACCCTGTTCGGTGAGTCGGCGGGCGGCGGCTCGGTCCACGTGCTCATGACTACGCCGCTTGCGAAGGGCCTGTTCGCCGCGGCCGTGGTGGAGTCCGGTGGCGGACGCGGCAGCCTCATGGGCCCGCGACGCTTGACGGGTGGCGACAATGGCTCCGCGCCGCCCAGCGCAGAAGCCATCGGCGTGAATTTCGCCAAGAGCCAGGGCATCGAGGATACGGGCCGCACGGGGCTCGCCAGACTGCGTGCGCTGTCGGCGGATAAGGTTCAGGCGGGCGTCGGATTCGGCGCCCCGCGCCAGCCGGGGCCGCCGACCAGCGCCGGGCCGATGACGGACGGCCAGCTCGTCGTCACCGATCCGAGTGTGATCTATCGGGCCGGCGGTGCGGCCAGGGTACCTTTCATGATCGGCACGAACAGCGCCGATGCCGGCGGCAGCGGCGCGGCGACGATGGCAGAGCTGTTCAAACCCTTCGGCGCGCACGGTGCGCAGGCGCAGTCGGCGTATGACCCGGACAGCACCGGGGATGTGAGGGCTACCGGCGCGCGCGTCGGCATGGATGCCGGCATGACTGAGCCTGCGCGCTTCGTCGCCGCACAGCTGTCGGCCCAGGGGCAGAAGGTCTTTGAATATCGCTTCGGGTATGTGGTGCAGGCCATGCGCGATACCTGGAAGAGCGGCACGCCACACGCCAAGGAGATTCCCTTTGTGTTCGACACCCTCAAGGCCCGATACGGCAGCGCCGTGACGGCCCACGATGCGGCCGTCGCCACGCAGACTCATGCCTATTGGGTCAACTTCGGCAAGCACGGCGATCCCAACGGCGCGGGCCTTCCCAACTGGCCCGCGTATTCCAGCGCGTCCGATCAGCTGATGCTCTTCCAGGCCGATGGAGTCGCGGTCGCACTGAAGGATCCTTGGCGGGCGCGGCTTGACCTGGCGGCGCAGCGCGCCGAAGCCGTGCCGGTGAAGCCATGAAAGCCTTCGCTGCGTTGCTGCCCGCGCTCGCCCTCGCCGCGATCCCGGCTGTCGCTGCGCCTGCGCGTCCCCTGCCGGACATCGTCATGGACGGCAGCAACCTTTATCCGGAAAGCATGAGTTCCTCGCCGGATGGCACCGTGTACATCGGCAGCATGAAGGGCATCGTGTTCCGCGCCAAGCCTGGGGCGGACAAGGCGACGGCGTGGATCAAACCGACCGCACGCAATGGCATCCTGACCCTGCTGGGGGTACTGGTGGATGCGCCCACTCATACGCTGTGGCTATGCTCCTCGCCCGGCGCGTTGCGCACTCCGCCCGTGACGGGTACCGCCTCGTTGATGGCATTTGATCTGAAGAGCGCTCGGCAGCGCGGCAACTACCCCTTTCCGGCGCCGGCATCGGTCTGCAATGACATCTCGGTGGCGCCCAACGGGGATGTCTATGCCTCGGACACCCCCAACGGGCGCATCCTGCGTCTGGCGAAGGGCGCCAAGTCGCTGACCGTCTTCGCCGAGGATGCACGCCTGAAGGGTATTGACGGCCTGGTGTTCGGCGGCAACGGTGTGCTGTACCTGAACAATGTCAGCCGCAATCAATTGCTGATCATCGACATCCATGCTGACGGGACGGCCGGCCCGATCACCCAGATGCTGGTGTCGCAACCGGTTGCGGGCCCCGATGGGTTCCGATTCATCGGCGGCAACCGCTTTTTGCTCGCCGAGGGCAATGCCGGCCGCATCGACCTGGTCACGATCAGTGGGATTCGTGCCGACATCCAGGTACTTCGCGAGGGACTGCAGTCACCGCCCGCGGTGACGCTGGTGGGGAATACGGTGTATGCGCTGGAGGGCAAGATCCTCTACCTGATCAACCCCGCGTTGAAGGGCAAGGACCCCGGTCCGTTCAAAGCCTACGCCGTACCGCTGCCGTAGCCGCCGTGGCGCCGGATCGGCTAGCGCGACGTATGCAGATCGGTACCGACCGGGGCTGGGGCGGGCGCTGAGGAGGCGACCACCGGCGCCTTGGCCACTTTGCCGGCCGCGGCCGCCTTGCCGGAGGTGACCGTCGCGTGCGCTGTCGGCAGCGCGCACGCCCAATTCAACATCGCATCGGGGGCGGAGCCGGGAATGGCCAGCTTCCAGGTGGTGTCATCGTCGAGCTCCGTGAATGACGGCCCCTTGTCCTGGAGGTTGTTGCGCGTGTAGTAGATGACTGCGGCGCGCCGGTAGGAGCGGGCATCGCAATCCAGCTCTTCGCGCGTCACGGCGCTCAGGTAATGCAGCGGGTAAACTTCCGCCTGCGGGCGCGAGAACTCCCAGCGCATCCAGGCCGTGACCACGTTGCCGTTGTGCAAGAGGTTGTGGGTGGAGGCATAGATCGCGCTCGGATTTTCACTCGGGCCATCCGAGATGTATGACCAGCCGCCGACGCTCAGCGGTTCGAGCACGGTCTTCCATGACACCGCCGGGTCCGCTGCGTCCGACACGGCGATGGGCGCGGCCGTCGCTTTGGCGGTGCCGTGGGCGGGCTTGGCGCACTTCGCGCTCGCTGTGGCCACCGCCGGCGCACCCGGGCACGCAGCGGCGCCCCACGCTTGCTGCAGCAACAGGCTCAAAAGAGCGCCCATGACCAGCGCCGCCAGCAACGGCCGGGTCAACGAATTCGTGAAGGGGGCCGCGACCGCCTGGGGGCGGCGCTGCATGACCCGAGGGATATCGCGCATAGCCGAAAACTCCGCAAAGCTCTCGGGGCAATATAGGCACCCCGCCCTGCAGCCGCCCGGCACCAGTTGGCACTTTTGGGCGCTCCGGCCGGCACAGGCCCGTGCAGAGGCCGCAAAAGGCGCGGTTATTCCACTTTAATCACGCTTTGCTTGATGCTCGGCGAACAGCGCGATCAATTCCCGGTTGAAGGCGGGCAGGTCATCGGGTTTGCGGCTGGTCACGAGGTTTTTGTCCACCACCACCTCCTGATCAACCCAGCTGCCCCCGGCGTTGGTGATATCGGTTTTCAACGATGGCCACGAGGTCATGCGATACCCCTTGGCGGCGCCGCTCTCAACGATGGTCCAGGGGCCGTGACAAATCGCCGCCACCGGCTTGCAGGCTTCAAAAAACGCGCGCACGAAACTCACCGCCTGGGGTTGCATGCGCAAGGCGTCGGGGTTCATGACGCCGCCGGGCAGCACCAGCGCGTCGTACTCCTTCGGGTTCGCGATGCCCACCGCTCGATCCACCGGCACGCTCTCGCCCCACTCCTTGTGTTTCCAGCCACGGATGGCGCCGTTGTTCGGGGATATCACTTCGGTGTCCGCACCGGCTGCATCCAGCGCTTTTCGCGGCTCGAGCAGCTCGGACTGCTCAAATCCATCTGTCGCGAGAATCGCGACGCGCATTCCCTTCAAGCTGGGCTGTGGCATGTTGACCACCTCGACTGACCAATGGAGGCGTCAAATTTTCCGCGCGCCTTTCGGGATCCGTCAGGGGCGTAAGGATGCTCCGTCTGTGAGGAACCACTGACCTTTGTTGGAGCGTGTGAGAAGGACGCCTTAGCGCAGCGTCCGGGCGATGCGGGACTCAGTCGATCTGGGTTCTTGACTCAAGACTGGCGTTGAGCTGGGCAATACCGCCGGAAAACAGCGCGGACAAACCGCTGAGCTGCCTCTCCAGGTCATTGCCGGTGGCACCGACTGTTCCGGGCGCCGCGTTTCTGCTTTGCAGATCGATCAGCAGCATGTGCCGGACATCCGCGGTCTCGCTGCTGACGGATGCCATCGGCTCCGGAGCGTTCGCCGTGAGATGTCGGCAGTCCGCCACGACCAGCACCAGCGCAATCAAGACTGAGCAGCCTTCGAACAGAGTCGGTTTGATCATGGCCGTCACGAATTTCGCCAAAGGTGCTGCACTATCGGCGCGACGCCAACGCAGTGCAAGCTGTCTCCACCCGGAGTCAGCGGGTTATGACTAAATTCATGTGACTAAACGGCGCGGTCCAAGCGGCAGCGGCGCCGTGGGCACGGCTATCCCGCAGCGCCGGGGCCCTTGACCGGCTCGACCACGATGAGTCGCTGCCACAGCAGGCCCCGCTTCACCATAAGATATCCGGAGATGGGCGATATCAGCGCCGCGCCGCCGCCGGCACCGTTGCCGACGGGCCGCCCTGCTGCCGCCCCTTCGCGCTGAACGCCCGCAACGGGCGCATCTGAGGCGCCCAGCTGCTGCTCGATCAGCACGACACCCATGGTGTCACTGATCGCAACCCATTCAGCCGCGCTGACGCCGGGCGGACGGTTCGGCGCATCGGCGCCAACGGCGCGCATCAACGTGAACGCGGCCAGGGCTACCGCCGCAGCTGTCGCCATCATGGTTTTCATGGTCCGGTACTCCGGTCATCTGGGTGGAATAGGGGCGCTATCGTTCCAGTGCGCGCGCGATGTCGGCTCGCTCGTCGGTGGAAACCGCCCAGCTTTCATCACAGCTGGTGCACCGGGCTTCGATCTCCGCTCCCTCCCTCAGCAGCTCGATCAGCTCCTCGCGTGCATAGGTCACGGCGCGCTCTTGATGGCACTTTGGACACTCGGAGGAGATCGGCGCCTTCGGATTCATCGCAAAGTGTCCACAGGGGCCACAGAGGTGTCGAGGGATGCGCGTAAGTGATTGGTCGGAACGCCGAGATTTGAACTCGGGACCCCTTGCACCCCATGCGGTTTATAGCCGCAATGATGTGAAACTACATGAAATGGAAAGAAGGTGCAAATGCCGCGATTCATAGTGTCTTGCCGTCCTCCCGCTCCATCACGACATTTCATGCAATTTCAGGTAGATTGGCCACAGGTTGGCCACAGAATCCACAATTCGGACCCCCGCTCCTGCTCGGCAAGGTCGGTCGCGACTGGTCGCCACGCAGTTGGCCACACTACGCCCAGGTGACCACACGGATCCAGCCGTCCAGGGCCTGCAGCTGCGCGTCCGTGCGAAGTCGCGGACTTGGCTGTTCCGTTACCGCTGGCGCGGGCAGTGGGTCCGGCAGACCATCGGTCACGTCCCTTCCATGTCGCTCAGCGATGCCAGGGAGCGCGCACTGGAATTGCGCCGCGCCATAGACGATGGCATCGATCCGCGCCGCACCGGGCCCAGCAGGCGCGAGGCCACGGCCACCACAGGGCTTCTCCGCCCGGACGATCACCACAGTATCGAGTACCTGGTCGCCGAGTTCATGGCGCGGTACATCCGGCCGACTCGCAAGCGTCCCGAATACGCTAAGGCAATCCTCGACAAGGACGTGCTAACCGCGTGGAACAATCGCGACGCTCGCAGGATCAAGCCACGCGAGGTCATTGAGCTATTGGACGGCATCGTGGCGCGCGGCTCCCCTGTCCAGGCCAATCGCACGGCTGCCCTCCTCGGCCAGTTGTTCAAGTTCGGCATCCATCGCCAGATTGTCGAGGACAGTCCGGTGAAGCTGCTGATGCGCCCCGGCGGAAAAGAGAAGGCGCGGGAGCGTGCACTCAGCGACGAAGAGCTCAAGGCCTTCCTGGCTGATCCGGTCGCCTGCACCCGCTTCAGGCGACTCGCACACGTCATACAGATTCTGTTGCTCACCGGCCAACGGCGCGGCGAGCTGGCGCTGGCTCGATGGCAGCATGTCGACCTCAAGGCGGCGACTTGGACGATCCCCGACGAGAACGCGAAGACCGGCCGCGGGCACGTTGTCCCTTTGTCCGACTTCGCGCTGCTGGAGTTTCAGGCGCTAAAGCGCGCGGCGGGGCGCTCCGCGTGGGTCCTGCCTGCCGATCGCGGCGATGGTCCAGTAGACCCGAAATTGCTGACCCGCAGTCTCGCGAAGTGCCTACAGCGTTTCAAAGCGAAAAAGATCGCGCCCTTCACACTGCATGACCTGCGGCGTACGTGCCGAACAGGCCTCGCGCGCTTAAAGATCGAGCCGCACGTCGCGGAGCGGGTCCTGAACCATGCCCAGGAAAAGATCGCCGGCACGTATGACACGCATGCATACCTCGAGGAAAAGCGCGCGGCGCTAGAGAAGTGGGGAGACTATCTCGATCAATTGGCTAGTGCCGACAAATGAGGCGGCCCTCACGCAAACAGGCAACCGCCTCCTGGCCCGCGTGGGCTCCGAGCGAACTGCGCATCGCGCATGACGGAATCGTCCGTATGTCGGAAGCCGATTGGGAGCGCCAGGAAGACATTGGTGGCCTTGCCTTTGAGCCTGCGGAATATATGTTCGGTATCGGTACCAAGCCCGAGGCCCAACGGATTCTGAGCCTAATGGCGACCGACCCACGAATGAAATTAGTCTGGAAAAAGATCGGCGCACGCGAGGCGGCTGTGCGTCGGGGAACTGGGCGTTATCCCTTCTTGCGCGGCAGCCAAAAGTCATTAATCGTGTGCTGCCTCATTGCTTCGACTGTTGCCAAAATATCTGCCGAACTAAAAAAGGCGCCAAATCCAGCAACATCTAAAGCCGCATGGAAAAAGCATTACGCGGAAGTTGGAAAGACCGCAGGTAGGCTGGCGCATTTGCTTGAGTGCGGCGATACCGAGGAAGGGACCCGCACTCAGAATAGCGTAAACACATACGCCAATCTCCTATCGGGAAGTGATGTGCGCACGGTTGCCGGTGAGTTCTACTCCGTCATCAATAGCTTCTACACGCATCAGGCCCCGAGCGACCTTGAATCAGATGAGACGCTGAGCGCAGCACAAGAGGAAGCCGAAGAGCGCGAATGGGATACGGAAGTATCCCTGCTGGCTCCGATTGTTCGCGACAGTCTGCTCAGGAGCGCGCCGAGCATCAACAAGACACTGTTGGAAGTACAGCGAATTGCTGCCGTGGCCGCGCGAAACCCGCCCTACCTTCCTCCCGGCAATTTGCCCGCGCGCATCGCCTACGCCGCCGCGTGCACGCTGTCCTATCAATTTCTCCGCTTGCTCAGCTCACCTATGGATTCGACGGTAGCAACAATCGTCTCAGTGGCCTTCGGAAAAGAAATCGCACCGACTCAATCAAGATGGTGCGCAACCGGCTGCGCAAATCTGCGGCGAAACCGCTCAAGATCGCGTAACACTTTCGGGCCTTTCTTAGCAAAAAGCCGTTACTGCATTTTGCGGTGGAGCTTTCTATCCTGTTCGCACGCCGTTACATGGCTTGGCAGGAGAATGCGATGCGTGCCCGAGCGACTCCCAAGGCGAAACGCAAAACCGTCGATCGCCGAAAGCGTCCCGCGCCGCTGGCCGGCACTGCCGTGGTCTGGCCATCTGGAATACTCGCACGTTACGGCATCTCTGCGGTGACGCGCTGGCGCTGGGAGCGAGAAAACAAGCTGCCCGCGCGTGATGTCTTCGTCGCCGGTAAGGCGGTGGGCTGGCGTCCCGCAACGCTGGAGGCGATGGAGCGCGGCGCGCAGAAGGCGGCCTGATTTTGCAACTCCGGCTCGTCATTGAAATTGAACCGGACGGGCTAACGCCAAATCAAGTCCGGCGTCAGTTTGCAGAGGCGCTTCGCGAAGCGATCGCGCAGCAGCACCTGGCGGGCAAGCTCGACGCCGCGATTGCCGAGGAGCTTTGGCGCGAGGCGCCGGAGCCAGAAACAATATGAATTCGTCGAGTGAATCGAAGGCCAAAAAAAAGGCCGCAACCAATGTAGTTGCGGCCGTTTTCTGGGGAGCACCATCTTCAGTGCGCAGCGAAGAGCTGGCCGGCCCAGCTGCGCGGAGTCATCAACGTCGTGAGCATAGTATTCCAACCGACCCATAACGATCAATCCCGACCAACACGGTTCCGCTGTTTTCGCTGCCTTGTAGCGTTCACCCCGGGGCGCGCTCTTACAACGCACTGCCAGCGCTGCACTGGCGAGGCAGTGCGCTCCATGAGCCACAGGAGCGGCGGATCGCTTGATCGAGCCGGCTCATGACTTATCGGGCCAGCACGATAAAACGGGACCGCCGCACGAAGGAGCGTGTCGAGCAGCTGGATGATCAAATCATTGAGGTGCTGGAGGTCGACCAGCCGCAGTCCGTCCGGCACGTCTTCTACCGGATGACCGATCCGCGTTTGCCAGAGCCGGTGGAGAAGTCAGACCGCGGGTACAGGCATGTGCAGGACCGGTGCGTGAAGCTTCGACGCTCGGGCCGGCTGCCCTATGGCTGGATCAGCGATGCCACCAGGCGCGGGTACCACACCAACACCTACACCAACGCCGCGGAGTTCGTGCGCACCATGGCCGGCAACTACCGCGCCGACATGTGGCGGGAGGCTGAATCCTACTGCGAGGTCTGGTGCGAGTCGCGCTCACTCGCGGGGGTCATCCAGCGCACCTGCCAGGACTTAGCGGTGAGCTTGTATCCGGCTGGCGGCTTCAGCTCCATCACCCTGGCTTTCCAGTCCGCCGAAGAGATCAACGCGGCGGTTAAGGACAAGCCGGTGAATATCTTCTACATCGGCGACTACGATCCCGCCGGCGTCATTATCGATGTCTCTCTCGAGCGCGAGTTGCGCCAACACCTGCGCGCCGAGCTGCAGCTGAATTTCACGCGCCTGGGCATCACCCCTGAGCAAATAGAGCAGTACGACCTACCGAGCAAACCCCGCAAGGAAACCGATCGCCGAGCACTGCACGTCGCCGCCACTGTGGAGGCGGAGGCAATGCCGGCAGCGACCATGCGCAAACTCCTACGGACGCACGTAGAGGCGCTACTGCCCCCGAACGCACTAGCCGTGGCAAAGGTCGCGGAGAAAAGTGAGCGGCAGGGATTGTGGGCCATGGCTAAAGCCTTTGAACGCAGCGTAGCGAAACAGGGCAAAGCATGAAGGCAGTTTTATCGTGCCCGCACCATAAAAAGCACATGTGGGTTTCGCCTGCGATGGCAAATGGTGCGCTCCTGGCATCAGCGGAGGTGCCCAGAGCCTAAATTCAGGAGGTCGTGGAGTGTGGGCAATGCAGGGACAACCGCGGAAGGCTCACGACCGAACAAGCGGAACGAAGGTGACGGCAGCCGCAACCCTGGGTGGTAGTGACTAGAGGGGGCCGAGGGAGAGGCACGAAAGTGCCAACGCATAGTCTGGTCACAACGCACCGCCGTCCGAAAGGCTGATGGTGGGCGTCCCACGAACCGCTGCACGTCGGCGGGACGGGGGCGCCTTGCCCGCGAACCGAAGGCTGATGGGCTTCGGATCCCCTCCGATCCGGATCACTTTTAGAGAAAGAGACGCAGGAACCGTGGACACCAAGGTTTGACATGACCAGCATCGCAGCGGCCTACAACCTACTGTATTGGCTCCGAGCCCTGTGGAACGCACGGCGGCGGTCATGAGCGCCGAAGGCGGGCACTACCGGATAGCGATTGGAACCACGGTGCCAGGCTTCGCTACATCGAAGCAGCGCTGTGCGCCGGCCAGGCATGCGGTAGCAGGCGGCGGGGGCGGACAGGCCCTCTCCTGCCTACGGAAGGGCATCTTCGGATCAACGATGCATGGGACTGGGGATATCAGAAAGGGATTTGTCAGACTCGGGCCTATGGCCTTGACGGGACCCGGTGCGCTGGACGACTGTGCCGCAGCAGCGGTTGCCATCACTGCAGCGATCAGAATCGCCCCGGCCTTCAATGCTGATTGCAGGGCCGTCACTGTGGGTTTGCGCATGGTGCACTCCTGGAGGTCGGACAGGGGGAGTTTAGACTCGGGCTGCGTCGGCGACAAACCGCCCATCTGCGCCCACTACTCCGCGCCGGCAGGGCAGCGCAAACGCGGATCTGCGCAATGCGGGATTGCTGGTTCGAAGGACATTCTATATAATTCCCTTCAACGCTCGTTGATAGGATTTATATATGGTTCCCCCCAAGTCGAAATTCGTCGCTTACTACCGCGTCTCCACGGAGAACCAGCGCCGCAGCGGTCTTGGTTTGGACGCTCAGAAGGCCGATGTAAATGCGTTCCTGAAGGCCCATGCGGGCGTTCTGGTGGACAGTTTCATCGAGATGGAGTCGGGCAAGGTGGCCGATCGTCCGCAGCTCATAGCGGCTCTGAAGCGCTGCCGACTGGCACGCGCCACCCTCCTGGTCGCGAAGTTGGACCGGTTGAGCCGCAATATCGCGTTCCTGTTCAACCTGCGCGATGCCGGCGTGAAGTTTCAGGCGCTCGATCTGCCGGAAGCCAATACATTGACTCTCGGCGTGATGGCAGCAATGGCTCAGCACGAGCGCGAAGTCATCTCAGCCCGCACCAAGGCGGCGCTGGCAGCGCGCAAGGCCCGCGGGTTCACTCTGGGCACCCCGCGCGACCTATCCGCCTACCAGCGCCGTGCAGCGGCCCAGGGCACAGCTACGCTCAAAGGCATGGCGGCAGCGTTCGCGAAGGATATCGCTGCCGATATCGAGCAGGCGAAGGCCGAAGGCTGCACCACGCTGCAGAGCATCGCCGACTACCTGACGACGAAGGGCATCACTACACGGCGCGGCAAAGCAAACTGGACAGCCACCGCAGTTCGGAATGCGATGGCTCTCTTGGCCGAGTAAAGCATTTCGGTAGCTGCTCCCATGCAATTTATGGCCTGCCACGATTTGCTGAATTCCCGGCCATGAACAAGCCCCTGGTGCTGCCGACCGAGCGAAACGCGATCAGGAACGCCATCGCCGCGCTGAGAGCCGGCAGCAATGAAGACGCCCTCAAGCTTCTGCGCCGCGCCCTCGTCGCACGTAAAGCGCCTGCCGAAAAACCTTCCGACATTCTTCTGCTGCGCGCCTCAATCGAAAAGGCCATCGGTGAGATAGAGCACGGGGAACCGGCCTTCGCATTGCGGACCTTGCAACGCGTGAGCCAGACGTGAACAGCTCACTGGACGACTTATCGGACGCCCGCCCAGCGCCTTACACGGTGCGCAACGTCGAGTGCTATGAGCGGTCACAGGATATCCGGCAGCGGATCAGATCGCTCCTAGTGCAGCATCCGCCGCTCAGTCCACCGTTGACGGCCAAGGACGTGCTCACAAAGCTGCCGGATATTCCGCTCTCCATCCGTGCGGTTCAGTGGCATATGCAGGCGATCAGGAGCGAAAGCACACTTATCGTGCCCGCACGTTAAAACGAGTCCCGGTCGGTTCTCGATGCCCGGTAGCTGACCTGCGGATAGGTTGCGCTCAGCGCAATTCCTCTGCCAGCAGGTTTCGTGTCAACGTCAGGCACCGTGCCTTTAGTGCGTCAGCGTGACGCACGGAGAAACCCCCAATGAGAATCCAACGAGGACGCCCCACCGGCGTCTGCGGCGTGTGCCGTCATAAGAATCGCGCCCGAGCAGAGCTTTGGATGGCCGCCGGCGTGGCCCATCGCGCGATCGCTGAAAAGCTGGGCGGCGTCTCGCACGATGCGGTGCGCCGCCACTGGCTGAATCACGTCAGCCCCGAGCGTAAAGCCGCCCTGTTGCTCGGCCCAATGCAGGTCGAGGCGTTCGCCGCGAAGGTGGCCGACGAATCAGAAAGCGTTCTGGATCACTTCCAGAGTGTGAGAGCGGCCCTGTACCAGTGCTGCAGCGCTGCTCTGGAAGCGGGCGATCGCAACGGCGTGGCCACCCTCTCCGGCAGGCTCATCGAGGTCAACAACGCGATTGCCAAACTCACCGGCGAGCTTGCCAACTCCCCCTTCATCCAGAACAACACGCTCCACGTTCACGCGCCGCTGGTCCAGGACATCCAGAACATGCTACTGCGGGTGCTCGAGCCCTTCCCCGATGCCGCGCAGGCGGTGATTGCAGGCCTTGAGGATCTGGATCGAAAGACCCGTCCTAACCGCGGTACCGACCGCCCTGCCCTAGAGCATGCCGCATGACGGACTCCTCGGTGTTCGGGACCCTCGCTACCGGCCTTCGGCAGCAGGCTGACCTGTCCTGGCGGCGTATCGCGCGGTTCAATCAGTTGGCCCCGCCCGGTGACAACTGGCACATTTGGCTGCTCTTGGCTGGGCGCGGTTTTGGCAAGACCAGGACCATTTGCGAGTTCGTCCGCGAGGAAGTCCAGACCGGCCGCGCATCTCGCGTCGCCCTGGTCGCCGCCACCGCCGCGGACGTACGAGATGTCATGGTTGAGGGCCCCGCCGGTATCCTCGCCATCTCCCCCGATTGGTTCCGCCCTACTTTCGAGCCGTCCAAGCGGCGCCTGACCTGGCCCAATGGCGCTGTAGCGACCACCTTCAGCGCGGATGAGCCCGACCGTCTGCGCGGTCCACAGCATGACCTCGCTGCCTGTGATGAGTTAGCCGCCTGGAAGGATCCGACTGCTTGGGACATGCTCATGATGGGCCTGCGCCTCGGCAAAAAGCCGCGCTGCGCTGTCGCTACCACCCCGCGGCCAGGAAAGTTGCTGCGCGATCTCCTCGCCCGCGAGGGCCGCGATGTCGCCGTGACGCGCGGCCGTACATTCGACAACCGCGAGAACCTGGCCCCCCAATTTCTCGAAACGATTGTGGGTCGCTACGCTGGCACACGATTGGGCCGCCAAGAGCTGGACGGCGAACTGCTTGACGACACACCCGGCGCGCTCTGGGGCCGGGCGCTGCTCGATGAAACCCGCGTGGACCATGCGCCGCAGGATCTCATTCGCGTCGTCGTCGCGGTGGATCCGGCTGGGTCTTCCGCGGAAGGCAGCGACGAAACCGGGATTATCGTCGCGGGAATCGATTGCCACTGTGAGGGCTACATCCTGGCAGATTACTCCGGACGGTATTCACCGACGGAATGGGCGCGTCGCGCGGCAGATGCATATCGCACCCACCATGCAGACCGGGTTGTGGTCGAAATTAACTTCGCCGGCGAGATGGTTGCCGCAACGATCGCCTCGGTCGACTCCGAAGTAAATGTCGTGGAGGTCACCAGCTCACGCGGCAAGGTCCTTCGCGCAGAACCGGTGTCGGCGCTCTTTGAACAAAAACGTGTGCATATCGTCGGCGTGAAGCGGGAACTGGAGGACCAGATGTGCGCGTTCTCGAGCGATTGGGACCGCGGTCGCGACGGATCTCCCGATCGCGTCGACGCCATGGTCTTCGCCCTCACCGACCTAATGCTCAATGGAAGCGCCGCAAACACGGCGAGCTGGATAAAACTGGCGGAATCAAACGGCTTTGAACGATTTGCCAATCAACTTGGCATTCAGACGGCGCCCCGATAACACACTGCAAAGCTCGGGGCAGATGACCGCCCATGGGCGCCTTCTCACCATGGTGAGCAAAATTCAAAATTCGGAGACGGAACTGAAATGAGTGGTGTAGTTCAAGTAAAGGCAGCTGGCGGATCGAGTGCTTCTGTCACCAGCCTCACGAAGACGTTCACGACCTTGCCGGCCGCAGGCGATGGCGTGGCGGTCTTTATCGGTTCCGGTTTCCCAGCCGGCGGCGTTCAGAGCGTCGCGAGCGTCACCGATAACCAAAGCGGCAACACATACAAACGCGTACTCGGGTTTTGGGGTTTGGAGGTGTGGTTTTGCCCTGGCGTCACAACGCCGAGCGGCTCGTTCACAGTCACGGTCAATTACTCAGGCACTGCCGTCTACGGGTGGGTCGCACTGGCAGAAACGCAGAGCGGATATTACCCCGACCAGCCGGGCTTCATTCAGTCGCAAACAGCGGTAGCGGCGCTCAGTGTTGGAGCGCTCGGCAAAGACAACTCAGCGACGGATATCGTTTTCGCGATGCTGCAGGCGGGTCACAATGCGACGGTCGGACTAGCGACGCTCGTCTGGATTGAGGAGGACTTGTTGAACTTGTTGTGTCAAAGAATTCGCGGATCAACATCGTTCGACAAACTTGTCGGTACAGCCGGCCGACCGGACAATGAGCTATTTGATCTAGTATTCCCGCCAAAGGTCGCGTCAGGTTCGCGCAATCCAACGACCTGGAACTGGATTCTTGCGCGAATTCGCGACGGAAACAGCGTGCAGCCGCCCCGCAACTTAGTTGATCTCGCGAATAAGGCGCGCGAGATACAGCTGCGCGCCGAGGATAGGACGCCACGGCCTTTCGGCCCGGGTGTCTCCTTAATGGAGCCAGCGTCTATCCGCCGGGCCCTTCAACGGCTTAGTGAAAGCCGAGTTCAAGACACGCTCCTTGCGGAGGCACCAGAGTTGGCCCCGCTTATCGAGAGGTTTAGGGACGGCAAAGCCGAGCACAATGTCGACTCACTCTCAAGCCTTTTAAAGATGGATCCTACGCAAATACGCGCGGCGATTAAGCCGCTATTGGAGCTCGGATTTATGGAAGAAATTGGCGATATATTCAAGATTCCAATGCTCTATCGGGACGGCCTCGGAATTACACAAGGAAAGGCCTATACCAGTACCGATGTCTCTACCGACGAGGAAGAGGAATAGAGGACTGAGCTCAATCGGCGATGCGGCAGGGAAGCAGGTCGGTGCGAGGCCGGCACTGTTTAGCGCGGATGCTTTCGCAACTTGACGCCCGTTGCAACAACTAAGAAATTGTCTGCATCCACTCGATTCACGTGTTGGCGGTTCCTTAATTTGAATATCTGAAGGCCGGCGATGGTTTGCTGCGTTCCATCGAGCATTGTTGTCACAAGATATTCCCTAAACTCGATTACGAGGTAGCCTCTTCCATCGTCGCCCACAGTCTCGAACTCGCCTTCCTTTCTGACTTTACGTTGCACAACAGCTTCCTCCTAGAAAATGGTCGTCACAGCTCGAGAGAATAGCGGGTGGTCAAGGCCCTGACATGGCTGATCGGCGCGGGCGCCCGCAGGTGTACTGCCTTACAAACTCGCGGTGTATTTGGCCCGCTGCTCCCTGACATCAGCAGCGCACGCCAAACCATAGTCAACCACTACCAGGCGCCCGTTCAGCCAGCGATAATCGTCCGGCTTTCCTTCGGATGTTATGATGGAAAACTCTTTCGTATAGGCATCGTCAAGTTCCTGCATCTCGTCTTCTGATGCGACCGCCCCCGCTGCTGGCATGATCACAATGAGACCTAAGCAGTCGGCGAACTTGATCGGACACAGAGTCTCCCACTGGAACCGAGGCTGCCATTTGCTCGCCATCTCGCGTTCCCAACGGTTGCAGCGCAGGCCGCGGCTGAAGTTCCGCAGCCGCGCCACCTTCACAGCAAGGCCGCCGATGATGAATACGCGACGAAAGTCCCCCTTTGGCATGGGGCTGATTGTAGTCGCCAACGGCGGGTAATCAGGCTTTCTGCTTTCGCTCGACCATTTGCGCGATCGCGCCCGCTACCGTACCTGCTGCGACCAGAACCAGCCCCAGGCGCCCCAGCTCGTCATTTCGGCTCTCCCACGACTCATACGCAGCAGTCTTGTGGGGATACGTGGCATCAATGGTGAGATCCATTAACTCCTGACCGTGAAATGGCCTAAGTGACGGCCATCCCGCGAACGCAGCACCAAATAGGCCAAGCGCGAGGCTGATGATATTCAAGTAAAGCGACCAACGAAAGCGCATTGGACCTCCGATAATTGGAAACAAGCTGTGACGATCAAGACGCCCAATTTTGCCACGCGATTAGGCGTTAACCACAACGAAAAGACCGCCCCGCGAGCAGGCGGCCTCATCGTTTCAGCGCTGGCGGATTTCAGCTCGCCGCTTGCGCCTCCCCGCTGGCGGATGGTGCGGTTGATCGGCGACTGCGCAGCGCGGCCGGCACCTGGTCGAGGAACTTGATCAGCTTCGCACGCAGGCCGGGCAGCATCGACCCCGCGGCGGCAATGGTTCCTGCGGTCGGAGAGCATGTGTGCGTGTTTTTCGGCGGAAATTTTCCACCTACCAAAGCGAAGACCAGCACGTTCGTCACGTCAATGCAGTTGTACAGGTGTATGAGCACCGGCACGGCTGCCCTGTCGGCGGCGGAGCCGCAGTGCAGACTGAAGAGGTCATCTGCGGCCATTTCCATGGCACTCAAGGCGGCGCTGACAACGTGATGAACGTCTCCCGGGTCGCATTGTTCCAGGCCGTCTGGACCAAACATGGAGCCAGCGATGCGCAGAGCACGCACAGCTTCGTCCATGTGGTCTGCCGCACTCTTGATGTGGGACAGGTCCTTCGGGTCGTGGGGGGACGGTTTCGCCTTGCGGCGCGATACACTGCTGGTAGCCAATGACCTTCTCCTACGTGTTGGTCGTGGTGAGCCGCTCGGCCGCGTTTAAGCGCGCGGCTGAGCGGCGGTTGGGGAACTCGGGTGTTTGGCCAGCGTCGCCACGAACAGCGCGTAGGCGTCAGCGGGCGCGGCTGAGCCGGCACGCGTGAGCCATAGGCAGCGCTGGTACTCTGTCAGGCCGTTAAACCATGCCAGGCCGAGTACGTCACCGGGTGATGGCTGCACGGGTCTGACGGCGGCGAGGCGAGAGGGCATGGCAGTGTCTCCTCGGTCGTTGTAGCAACGAACACCGAGGTGCGCGGGGATCGAGGTTTCGAGATTGGCCACAGGCTTGGCCACACTCACTTATCGAAACGCTCTAAAAGACTGGTCGGAACGCCGAGATTTGAACTCGGGACCCCTTGCACCCCATGCAAGTGCGCTACCAGACTGCGCCACGTTCCGAACCGGGAAATTATACCTAACTGAACGCTCTAATGTTCAAGGTCCTTGAAGCCCTTTTGCAGGGCATCGAGCTGGGCATGCATGACGTTGTCGCCGGGGGCGCCCTCATCGCGCACGGTCAAGGCGTAACGGGTCGTGGCATTGGCAGGGCCCACGGCGATGGCGGCCTTCATGCCGCCATTGTCGTGGGCGGCGACGCCGTTGTACGGGAATTCAGCCCCCTCAAGCTTCTTCCAGGAGGTCTGGAAGCCATCAGGAAGCGAAGGCCCCGGCTGGGCGAAGCGGCGCACGTCCACGAATTCGCTCTGATCGTTCTCGGCGATCAACACGCCGCCCACATCCCACACCACCGCAGCGCCGTCCTTGAAGTAACTGAAGTTCAGGCCCAGCAAGGTCGTGGGCAGCAGCGGCAGGATGTTCGGTGTGACGTTGAGCTCGATGCGCTTGGACACGAAGTGCAGCTGCTTGTAGTCCCCGTCAATGCTCAGATCGAACCCGCCGAATACCTTCGGCTGACTGGCCTTGAGCGGCAGGTATTCGCGCCAGCGCGCCAGCGGCGCCTCGAACGTCACATAGGTGAAGTTCGCCAAGAGCTTCTGCTGTTCCAGCAGCGGGCCCTTCAGCGCTCCTCGGGCAGTGAGGAACAAGGCGGCGTAGCCTTCCGGTGTGGGCAGACTCATGGTCAGCAGGTAGACATCATCGAAGGGAATGGGCCAGATCTTCACCTGCCACGTCCGACCCCAGCTGTCGGTACTCGTGAACTCCTCCTGCGCCTTGCCCAATGAGGTCACCTTGACGCTGGCAGTGCCGACCTTGCGGCTCAGAGTGAGTCCGCCGCGCAACATCAGATCCATGTACAGCTTCGAGTCGGCGTACAACGAGGCGAGCTTCACGTCATCCGGAGCGCGCAGTCGAAACAGGAAGCCGCCATAGCGCACGAAGCCGTTGTTCTCCAGCCGCGCCTCCTGCACCTGCGGGCTGGAGATCCCCCAATTGCGGTCCTGCTGCTCGCGGATCATGCGCGGAAATGGCGATTGATTGACCTGCATCAGCAGCGTCGCGGACGTTGGGCCATTTGGAAACAGGCGATCCTTGTTATGGTCCAGCACCTGCGCCTCGTTGTTCACCAGCACCGACTGCAGGACCTTGTGCATGCCGGCATAGAAATCAGCCAGCGTCGCCGGTAACGGGATGTGCTCATGGTTCTCGATGACTTCGGCGGCATCCATGATGGGCAGTTTGTAATTGCTGCGGACGTCCACCGTCGCCTGCGTATCCGATGCCGCCGCCACCAAGGAGATGGGCGCCGCGTAGTTGAGGTTCTCGGACTCCGACTTGCGCAGCACGATGCCGATGACATTGCCGCTCTTGTCCACCAGCGGACCGCCGCTGTTGCCGGGGGATGCGGCAGCGGTAAATCGCAGCCATTTCCACCGTCCGTTGGTCTCCTCGGGTGTCTCGGAGGTGAAGACACCGTCGCGGATCACGACGCCCTGCCCCAAGGCGTTGCCCACGGCAAAGACGGTTTCGTTGAGCGGCGGCGGCGGCGCCGTCGGCAGAATCCGCTCGGGGGATGGCGGATGCTTCAGCGAGAACTCGACGAAGTCCTGCGCCTGTGAATACTTGATGACCTTGTCGATCTCATAGACGGTACCGGCGACATCGCGCAGGGCCGGCGGACCGAATTGACTGTCCTGCCCCGCCTGCAGCACATGGCCGGCGGTGACGTAGCGATTGGCGCCGATGGCAAACGCGGTGCCGACCGAGCGGAATTTGTCGATGCGCTGCTGGTAGGGGATCAGATCCATCGGCAGCTCGCGTTCGTACGTCACCGCTCCTTCCGGGGGCTTCAGCTGCACGACCTCGAAGGTGGCGGCGAACAGCTGCTGCTGCGCAGCGGCTTCCAGATTATCCGCAAGTGCCAAGGTGCGGTAGAGCGCCATCACGGCCACAGCGGCCATTCCCAGAACACGAATAGGAACGTTCATGTGCCCCCTCAGCGGCGCAGCAGCTTGAGCACTTCCTCAAGTTCCAGCCGCAGTTGCCGCACGATCTGCTGGCTCTGGCTCACATCCGTGCGGGCTTCCTCGCCCGTCAGTTTTTGGCGCGCTCCACCAATGGTGAAGCCCTGCTCATAGAGCAGGCTGCGAATCTGGCGGATGACGATCACGTCCTGGCGCTGGTAATAGCGGCGGTTGCCGCGGCGCTTGACGGGCTTTAGCTGCGGGAATTCCTGTTCCCAATAACGCAGGACGTGCGGCTTTACGCCACACAGATCACTGACTTCACCGATGGTGAAGTAACGCTTGCCGGGAATCGGCGGAAGCGTGTCGTTATTCTTTGGCTCCAACATAGGCTTCGACCCGCGCTTTCAGCTTTTGCCCAGGACGGAACGTTACGACACGTCGCGCCGTAATTGGAATCTCTTCGCCCGTTTTCGGATTGCGCCCCGGACGTTGATTCTTATCCCTAAGATCAAAGTTTCCGAATCCGGACAACTTTACCTGTTCACCGTTTGAGAGTGCCGCACGCACTTCTTCAAAAAAGAGGTCCACCAGCTCGCGCGCTTCGCGCTTGTTGAGGCCCAACTGATTGAAAAGCGCCTCCGCCATCTCAGCCTTTGTGAGAGCCGTCATAGGCTTATTCTCGTATTCTCGCATCAAGGTTCTCACGCAGATCGGCCACCACGGCCGCGACTGCGAGGTCTACTTCGTTGTCAGTTAGCGTGCGAGAAATATCTTGGAAAATCAAGCCCAAGGCAATGCTTTTTCGCCCTTTTTCTATGCCTGCGCCACGATATACGTCAAATAATCGCACATTTCGCAGGAAGCTCGACCCCGATAAGACTACACGCTCGCGCAGAGCACTGAAAGAGACATTCTCAGGCAGCACGATGGCAAGGTCGCGGCGCACCTGCGGGAAGCGGGAAATCTCGCTGGCCTGCGGCAAATTGACCCGCAATGCAACAACCTCGACTTCGAACAGTGCCGGCGCCTGCGTGAATCCCAATTCGCGTACCAGGCGCGGATGCAGTTCGCCGATCCAGCCCACCACCGCGCCGGCACGCAACACGCAGGCCGTGCGTCCCGGATGCAGACACGACAGCGTCGCCGCCTCGAAGCTGAACTCCTCCGCGGCGCCGCTTGCCGCCAGCAGCGCCTCCAGATCCGCCTTGGCATCAAAGAAATCCAGCGGCTCGCGCGATTCACTGCTGCCCCACTGCTCGGGCAGTCGCCGGCCCAGCGCAATACCCGCCAGCGAGTCCACTTCGCGCACCTGACCCTCGTGCACGACGAAGCGCGCGCCATGGCTGATGAGCCGGATGCGATCGTGCTGGCGACGTTGATTCTCCAGCGCCACCCGCACCAGGCCCGGCCACAGCGACACGCGCATGACCGACTGGTCCGAGGCAATGGCATTGGCCAGGGTCAGAGACTGGATTTGCGGGAACAGCAGCCCCTGCAGCGCCGGATCCACGAAGGCGAAGGTGATGGCCTCATGGTAGCCGCGGGCGATCAACGCCTCGAGCACGACGCGCTCGGGCGGCACGGCCTCGGGCAACGGCAGGAATACCTGCTGCCGCTTTGCCGGTCGCTCGGGTATGGCCGCAAATCCGATGATGCGTGCGACCTCCTCTATGAGGTCCTCTTCGATCGCGATATCAAACCGATGCGGCGGCGGCACCACGGTCCAGCCCTCGGCAATCGGTGTGACCTGCATCTGCAGGTTCTGAAGAATGGAACTCACCTGACCATCCGGCACCGCCACACCCAGCAGCCGGGTCAGTCGCTCGCGGCGCAGCCGCACCGCCGAGCGTGTCGGCAGTCCCGACGGATCCTCCGTGATCACGAGCGGCCCCGCTCGGCCGCCGGCGATGCTGAGCAGCAGCGCGGTGGCGCGCTCCATGGCGCGTGCCTGTCCCGATGGGTCCACGCCACGCTCGAAGCGCTGGCTGGCATCGGTGTGCAGTCCCAAGCGACGGGCACGACCTCGAATGCTGTCGGGCGCAAACCAGGCCACCTCCAGAAACACATCGCGGGTGGTGGCGCTGACCGCGGCGCGCTCCCCGCCCATGATGCCCGCGACGCCCACCGCGCCCGCTTCATCGGCAATCACCAGCATATCGGCATCCAGGGTTGCCGCGCGGCCGTCAAGCAGTGTGACCGCCTCGGCGGGCCGCGCCATGCGCGCCACGATGTCGCCCGATACCTTGGCAAGGTCGTAGGCGTGCATGGGCTGACCCAGCTCGAGCAGCACGTAGTTGGTCACATCCACCGCCGGGCTGATCGAGCGCACGCCGGCACGCCGCAGCCGCTCGCGCAGCCACAGCGGCGTCGGCCGGGTGTTGTCGATGCCGCGGACAATGCGGCCGACGAACCGCGGGCAGGCCGCGGCTGCCTCGAGCCGCACGGTCTGCCGTTCCGTGAGCACATCGCCCACCGCGGCGCCCGCCGGCGCGCGCAACGGCGCACCGGTCAGCGCCGCGACCTCGCGTGCCACGCCGATGATGGACATCGCATCGCCGCGGTTCGGCGTCACGTTCAACTCCAGCGTGTGGTCCTCAAGCTGCAGATAATCACGCAGTGAGTCGCCCAGTGGGGCATCCGCGGGCAGTTCGAGTATGCCGGGCGCGGCATCGCTCAAACCCAACTCCTTGGCCGAGCAGAGCATGCCGTGGGAGGCCACCCCGCGCAGCGTCGCCGCACCGATGTGCAGGCCGCCGGGAAGTTCCGCGCCGACCATGGCGAGCGCGGTGCGCAAACCGGCGCGCGCATTCGGCGCACCGCACACGATCTGCAGTGGCGCGCCCGCTCCCCTGGTCACCTGGCAGACGCGCAGCTTGTCGGCCTGCGGATGCGCGACGGCCTCGAGGATCTGCGCGACCACCACACCGCTGAACGGCGGCGCCGCGGGCTCCATGGCCTCGAGTTCAAAGCCCGCCATGGTCAGTCGCGCACCCAGTTCCGACGCCTCCCACGGCACCTTCACCCACTCATTCAGCCAGGAAATTGGGACTTTCATGAATTCGCGTCAGAACGCCCGGAACTGCTCGAGGAAGCGCAGATCATTGTCAAAAAACAGCCGCATGTCGTTCACGCCGTAACGCAGCATGGCGAGCCGATCGATGCCGGCGCCGAAGGCGTAACCGGTGTAACGCTCCGGGTCCACGCCACTCGCTTTGAGCACATTCGGATGCACCATGCCGCAGCCGCAGATCTCCAGCCACCCGGTGTGCTTGCAGATGCGGCAGCCCGCGCCGTTGCAGAAGACGCACGACATGTCGACTTCGGCCGAGGGCTCAGTGAACGGAAAGTACGAAGGCCGCAGGCGCATCGCGAGGTCGCGTTCAAAGAATGCCTCGACAAAGCCATGCAGAATGGCTTTGAGGTTCGCGAAGCTGATGTTCTCATCCACCACCAGCCCTTCGAGCTGGTGAAACATCGGCGAGTGCGTCACGTCCGCATCGCTGCGATAGACCCGCCCCGGGGCGATCACCGCCAGCGGCGCGCCGCGCGCCAGCAGTGCGCGGATCTGCACCGGCGAGGTGTGGGTACGCAGCAGCCGGCCGTCGGGAAAATAGAAGGTATCGTGCATCGCGCGCGCCGGATGGTCGGCGGGAATGTTGAGCGCCTCGAAGTTGTGGAAGTCATCCTCGATCTCAGGGCCTTCCGCCACATCAAACCCGGCACTGCGAAAGATCGCCTCGATGCGCAGCCGCGCCCGGGTGACCGGGTGCAGCGCGCCGCGAGCCTCGCCCCGCCCCGGCAAGGTGACATCGATCTGCCCGGAGGTGAGGCGCGTCTCATCTTCGGCGCGTTCCAGTTCCGCGCGGCGCGCGTCGATGGCCTCCTGGATGCGGACCTTCGCGGCGTTGATGCGGGCGCCGGCGGCGGGCCGCTCAGCCGCGGGCAGTGAGCCGAGGGCCTTCAGCTGTTCGGTGAGACCGCCCTTTTTGCCCAGCCAACGGATGCGGCAATCCTCGAGGGCCGCGAGGGCACTGCACGAAGCCACTTCGCGCAGCGCCTCCTCCACGACGGAGCCCAGATCGCCCACGTCCTTAAGGATCAGGCCGCGATGCCGAGTGCCGTCTTGGCCTGATTGGCGATCGCGCCGAAAGCGTCCGTGTCATGCACGGCCAGGTCCGCCAGCATCTTGCGGTCGATTTCGATTCCCGCCCGGTTGAGGCCGTCGATCAGGCGGCTATAGTTGAGCCCGTAGATGCGCGATGCGGCATTGATGCGCGCGATCCACAGCGCACGGAACTCACGCTTCTTGGCGCGCCGATCCCGGTACGCATACTGACCGGCCTTGATGACCGCCTGCTTGGCGGCGCGGTAAATCTTGCGACGGGCGTTGTAGTAGCCCTTCGCCTTTCCCAGAACTTTGTTGTGGCGGGCTCGCGCCGTCACACCACGCTTGACTCGTGCCATGGAATTCTCCGTAAGCGGCGCCGCGCAATGGCAGCGCCTGTGCAAATTGCCTGTTGACTAGTGGTTCGGAAGCAGTGCCGGCAAACGCCCGGCATCGGCCTTATCAACGAGGCTGCTGCCACCTGAACGCAGGTGACGCTTGCGCTTGCGGTCCTTGTGACCGAGGTTATGGCGGCGGCCGGCGGAATACGCCTTGTAGCCCTTCGCAGTCTTGCGAATACGCTTGGCCGCAGCCCGGTTGGTCTTCAACTTGGGCATGACTTTCGACTCCTATTTGTATAGCCCCGTTCGCAAGGCACCTAGCGGCACCCACTGGCGGGCGAACGACCCAGGCATCGGGGCCCTTACGGGCCGACGATGCGCTGCGCCGTTACTTCTTTTTCGGTGCAAAGACCATGATCATCTGCTTTCCCTCCATCATCGGGTTCTGCTCGATGATGCTCAACGGAGCAAGATCTGCTGAAACCCGGGCCAGGAGCTTGCGCCCGATATCCTGGTGCACCATTTCGCGGCCGCGGAACCTCAAGGTCACCTTGGCCTTATCACCTTCAGTCAGGAAGCGGGTGAGATTACGCAGTTTGACCTGATAATCGCCCTCCTCCGTACCCGGCCGGAATTTTACTTCCTTGACCTGAATCTGCTTCTGCTTGCGCTTCGCCGCATGGGTCTTCTTGTTCTGTTCGAACAGGAATTTCCCGTAGTCCATGATGCGCACGACCGGCGGTTCAGCCGTCGGGGAAACCTCGACGAGGTCCAATTCCGCTGCCGTGGCCATCGCCAGGGCCTCAAATCGGGTCATTACCCCGGCCTGGGAACCGTCCGCTGCGATCACCCGCAAACTCGGGGACGAAATCTCGTCGTTGCGCCGGACGCGCTTGGATGCAATAGCGATGCGTCAATCCTCCAAAGTTCTGCGACCGTGGCTGCTGAGCTCGATCTGCAGGCGTTCCATGAACGTCTCCACAGACATCGCGCCCAGATCCTTGCCGCCACGTGTGCGCACTGCAAGCTGGTTTGCGGCGACTTCTTTATCGCCAACAACAATCAAGTATGGGACACGCTGAAGCGTGTGCTCGCGGATCTTAAGGCCGATCTTCTCGTTCCGCAAGTCGGTTATGGCGCGAAGCCCATGTTTCTTAAGGTTTTCCGCGACCTGAGTGGCATATTCCGCCTGCCTTTCGGTGATATTGAGAACCGCCACCTGCTCCGGGGCGAGCCAGGTCGGAAGCTTGCCGGCGTGATGCTCGAGGAGGATGCCGATGAATCGTTCCATCGACCCTACGATGGCCCGGTGCAGCATGACCGGCACGTGGCGGGCCGAATCGGTCCCCACGTATTCGGCGCCGAGGCGCTCGGGCATCATGAAGTCGGTCTGGATGGTGCCAAGCTGCCAGGTGCGGCCGATCGCATCCCGGAAGTGGTACTCGATCTTGGGCGCGTAAAAGGCCCCCTCGCCGGGCAGCTCCTGCCACTCGACGCCCGCGGCCTTGAGCGCGTTGCGCATCATGCCCTCGGTCATGTCCCACTGCGCATCCGAACCGATGCGCTTATCCGGCCGCAGGGCGATCTTGATCTGCAGATCCTTGAAGCCAAAATCGTCGTAAACCGCCAGTGCCTGGCGATGGAACGCGGTGATCTCCGCCTCGATCTGATCCTCGGTGCAGAAGATATGGCCATCATCCTGCGTGAAGCCGCGCACCCGCAGGATGCCGTGCAGACCGCCTGAGGGCTCGTTGCGATGACAGGCGCCGAACTCACCGTAGCGCAGCGGCAGGTCGCGATAGCTGTGCAGCGCATGGTTGTAGATCTGCACATGGCCGGGACAGTTCATCGGCTTCAGCGCATAGGTGCGCTTCTCCGACTCGGTAAAGAACATGTTGTCCTGGTAGTTGTCCCAGTGACCCGACTTCTTCCACAGCGACACATCGAGCACCTGCGGTCCGCGCACTTCCTGATAGCCCGAATCCCGATAGACACCGCGCATGTACTGCTCGACCGCCTGCCAGATGGCCCAGCCCTTCGGATGCCAGAACACCAGGCCCGGACCTTCTTCCTGGACATGGAACAGATCCAGTTCGCGGCCGATGCGGCGATGATCGCGCTTTTCCGCCTCCTCGATGCGCTTCAGATAGTCATCGAGCTGCTTCTTGTCCGCCCACGCGGTGCCGTAGATCCGCTGCAGCATCTCGTTCTTCGAGTCCCCGCGCCAGTAGGCGCCGGCGACCTTGGTGAGCTTGAACGCGGTGAGTTTGCCCGTTGAGGGCACGTGCGGGCCGCGGCACAGGTCAATCCAGTCCCCCTGCCCGTAGAGCGAGATCGCTTCCCCGGCCGGAATGCTGGCGATGATCTCCGCTTTGTAATGCTCACCGAGTCCCTTGAAATAGTCGACCGCCGCATCGCGGTCCATGACCCGGCGGCGTGATCTTCGCATCCGCCTGGGCGAGCTGCGTCATGCGCGCCTCGATGGCGCTCAGATCCTCGGTCGTGAAGGGGCGCTTGTAGGCAAAGTCATAGAAGAACCCGTCTTCGATCACCGGACCGATGGTGACCTGCGCTTCGGGGAACAGCTGCTTGACCGCCTGCGCCAGCAGGTGCGCGGTGGAGTGCCGGATGACTTCCAGACCGGCGGCATCCTTGGGCGTGATGATCGACAGTTTCACGTCGTGATCGATCGTGAACGAGGTATCGACCAGCTGGTCGTCCACGCGACCGGCCAGCGCGGCCTTGCGCAGCCCCGCGCCGATACTCGCCGCCACCTCGTCCACCGTCACCGGGTGGTCGAATGGGCGCTGAGTGCCATCCGGCAATGTCACGACAGGCATGGATCATCCAACTGTGTACGAAAAAGGGCGCCCGATCGCACGGGCGCCCTGTTCTGATCTGGTAGGCGCGAGTGGGATCGAACCACCGACCACCACCATGTCAAGGTGATGCTCTACCACTGAGCTACGCGCCTGCGGTTTCCCGAGGCAGAAGCGGTCCTGCGAAGGGGACGGGCACGATACCGAAGCCAGTGGGGGTAGGCAAGCGAACTACCGCACTTCCAAGCACTTACGTCTCATCCGGCCAGTCCCAGCTCGATCTGCTTGAGCTTCTCGATCTGATCGCGCAGGGCGGCCGCCTCCTCGAACTCAAGCTCCCGCGCCTTGGCGAACATCCGGGTTTCCAGCGCCTTGATCTGGCGCACGATGGCGGCGGGCTCCAGGTGCACGGGCGAGCCGCCCATCCCGGGCGCGGCGGCGCGGTCCTTGCCGCGCCGTTTGCCGGCCGGCTGCGGCGCGGCCGACCGGGCGCCCTCCATGATGTCCGAGACCCCCTTGGTGATCCCGCGTGGCGTAATACCGTGCAGCGCATTGAACTCGATTTGCTTGTTGCGGCGCCGCTCGGTCTCATCCAACGCCCGCTGCATCGACCCGGTCACCCGCTCGGCATACAGAATCGCCCGCCCGTTGATATGCCGGGCCGCTCGGCCGATGGTCTGAATCAGGGAATTATCCGAGCGCAGGAAGCCTTCCTTATCGGCATCGAGGATGGCCACCAGGGAGACCTCCGGCATATCCAGGCCTTCCCGCAGCAGATTGATGCCGACCAGCACATCGAAAAGGCCAAGCCTCAGGTCACGGATAATTTCGGTGCGTTCCACCGTATCGATGTCCGAGTGCAGGTACCGCACCTTGACATCGTGGTCATGCAGATAGTCGGTGAGGTCCTCGGCCATCCGCTTGGTGAGCACGGTGATCAGCACCCGTTCATTCTTGGCGACGCGCAGGTGGATTTCCGACAGTACATCGTCCACCTGGGTGCGCACCGGGCGCACCTCCACCTGCGGGTCGATGAGGCCCGTGGGCCGCACGACCTGCTCGACCACCTGGGCCGAGTGCGACTTCTCATAGGAGCCGGGGGTGGCCGAGACGAAAATCATTTGCGGCGCGGCCTGCTCCCACTCCTCGAACTTCAAGGGTCGGTTGTCGAGCGCCGAGGGCAGCCGGAAACCATACTCGACCAGGGTTTCCTTGCGCGAGCGGTCGCCTTTGTACATGGCGCCGAGCTGCGGGATCGTCTGATGGCTTTCATCGACAATCAGCAGGGAGTCGGGCGGCAGATAGTCAAACAGGCAAGGCGGCGGATCGCCCGGCTGACGCCCCGACAGATAGCGCGAATAGTTCTCGATGCCGGCGCAGTAACCGACCTCCTGCATCATTTCCATATCGAACATGGTGCGCTGCTGCAGCCGCTGGGCCTCAAGGAGCTTGCCGGTATCGCGCAGCTGCGCCAGGCGGATGCGCAGATCCTCGCGGATCTGGTCGACCGCGCCGATCAGCCGGTCGCGGGGCGTCACGTAATGGGTTCCGGGATAGATAGTGAAACGCGGCACCTTGCGCATCACCTGGCCGGTCAACGGATCAAAAATCGATATCGAATCAATGGTGTCGTCGAACAGCTCGATCCGCACCGCCTCGCGGCTCGACTCGGCAGGAAATACGTCCACGACATCCCCGCGGACGCGGTAGGTGCCCTGAGTCAGGTCCAGTTCATTGCGGGTGTACTGCATATCCGCCAGGCGGCGCAGCAGCCGGCGCTGATCGATGCGGTCCCCCCGCGAGATATGCAGCACCATGGACAGGTACGCCTGCGGGTCGCCTAAGCCGTAAATCGCCGATACCGTGGCGACGATGATGGCATCCGAGCGCTCGAGCAGCGCCTTGGTAGCCGACAGGCGCATCTGCTCGATGTGCTCGTTGATCGAGGAGTCCTTCTCTATATAGGTGTCGGTGGAAGGAACGTAGGCTTCGGGCTGGTAGTAGTCGTAATAGGAAACAAAGTATTCCACAGCATTGTTCGGAAAGAATTCACGAAATTCCCCGTACAGCTGCGCGGCGAGCGTCTTGTTGTGCGCCAGCACGATCGTCGGGCGCTGCACGCGCTCGATAACGGAGGCTACCGTGAAGGTGTTGTGTACAAAAGCCCCGCCGCTTCCCGCCAAAAAGGTCTCGGGCCCCGGCACCGAAAGATCGTACACGTAAGGATGGGGATACTCGATGGGACGCACGGCCCGGATCCGCGTCCACCGCACCAAAGTCAGGCCGCGAAGCGTCCGCCACTCGCTCCACCACTGAACGCTCGTGACGGTCAGTTGCCGGCTGTGGCCGGCCAGGGCATCGAGCAGACGCCCCACGAGCGAACGGCTCGGCCGGCGCCGGCGGTGCTCCAGTGCGCGCACCATGCCGCGGGTACATCCGGCCATAGTGGCAAGCTGTTGCTGTGTCAGCCCCAGACCCTGCCGCAGCGCCTTGAGCGATCCCGGTGGCAGCGGAATGACATCAACATTGGTATTCCCCTCGCGTTCCAACAACTGCGCGAGCTTGGATTGTTTCTCCGGATGGTAAAAGCCAATACCCTGCTCGTAACGCCGCAGATCACCTTGGCCAGAGATCACCACGGTCACATAATTGTCTCCGGGGTGTGCGCTATTGGTTGCGCGCTTGAATACGCGACGCAATCGCGCATGAATGCCGAAACGCATCAATGCGTAGCTGAGGTTCGACGCCAGCTCAGTACTCTTGCTTGTTGCCGTGACCTCGCCGTTCTTTTCGACCGTGCCATCCCCATCGAAATAAGCACGCAGCAGAGTTCCGAGCGATCGCTTCGACAGCCGCGTCCAGAAATCGGGCAGGCGCTTTTGCCCAGCGGTTTTTCCGCACAAGGTGGCCAGCAAGGTCGTCAGGGCCGTTGAAGAAATCTGATAGTCTGAGGACGGCTTAACGAAAAACGGCATGCCCAGCTCATCGAGAGCCTGTTCGATTCTCGACCGAATGACCGGGTGACGATTTGCCAGAATGAAAAATCTCGACTGCGAATTACCCTCAGCGACGTAATAGCCGAACAACGCCAGCACGGCTTCCGAGAGCGGCAACCGTGCCGGCAGCCCGCAGGCCAGCTTCTGGCCGGTTACCCGCACTGCCGCTGACACGACGCGCCCTCCAAGACCATCGGTGTCCGCCAACAATCGCAGATAGTGGCGAATCCTCAAGCCTTTGCCGCGTATACCGGCCCGCATTGCATACAGCTTGCTACGCGCGCCCACATTGCAGGCATTCAATGTGCTTTCGAACTGACCCCCGCCACCCGCGGCAACGTAGCGGAGAATTGGCTCCTCAGCCTGCACGAACAGCCCCGTGTCCCGCAGATATGGCAGCACATCCAGCTCGCGCAGATCCTCAAGGCAGTCCAGGGACAGTGGCGCAGGCAAGTAATCCGACCGCCTGGCATCGGCCGTCCGGATGAGCTCCGGCATGCCATCCCGAAGCACCCACAAATTGTGATCCCCGGTCAGCGTGATACTGCGTCCGCATCGAGTCGTCAGGCGGAACATCGCAGCTGGCGCCTCATGGCGCAGGAAGGCACTCACGCGGAACGTGCCGGTCGCACCGCGCAGCGGATCGAATGCGACCGTGGAGTAAGCGGTATCCGCACAGGTGTAGCGCTCGGTGCCCGCCTGAGGGGACTCCAGACCATGTGTCCGCATCAACGAGTCAATGAAGGGCCCCGCCTTAACGAGTTTCGGCGTTGAGGTGCCAAGCCCATGTTCCACGAGATAAATCGGATCATCGTAGCCGATGCTTTTGCCCGATCCGGTGACGCCCAGCAGCGTCTGATGCGCTAAACCACTTGTCAGTCCATCGTAAAGTTTTTCGATGGCTTGGGGTTGGTCGCCCGCCGGCTGGTAATCAGATTGGAGTTTGAACGGCAAGCGTTCCATCGTAGTTCCCGGATGTGGATCGCAGACAGCGGCCGGATTGGTGGCCGCGGACGCAATCCCGTAATATACGTGGGCCCCCTTCCTCCCGCGATGCCCTCAGGATTCCATGAGCCTACCAGTTTCACGACGCGTCCAGCGCGTCAAGCCCTCGCCCACTCTGGCCGTTACCGCACGCGCCGCGCGTCTCAAGGCGGAGGGTCACGATGTCATCGGTCTCGGCGCTGGCGAGCCGGACTTCGATACGCCGGTGCATATTGCGCAGGCGGGCATCGATGCCATCAATGGGGGCTTCACGCGCTATACCAATGTCGATGGCACCAATGAGTTGAAGGACGCCATCATCGCCAAGTTCAAGCGCGATAACGGCATTGAATACGAGCGACCGCAGATCCTGGTGTCGAGCGGCGCCAAGCAGACGCTGTACAACCTGTGCATGGCGATCCTGGATCCGGGTGATGAATGCGTCATTCCTGCGCCCTACTGGGTCTCCTACCCGGACATGGTGCTGCTCTCCGACGGCCTGCCGGTAATGCCGTTTGCCGGCGCAGCGCAAGGCTACAAGATCACACCTCGGCAGCTGGCCACCTCGATTACGCCAAAGACCAAGCTCGTGCTGCTGAACAGCCCCTGCAATCCCACGGGCGCCGCCTACACGCGCTCCGAACTGCGCGCGCTGGGTGAGGTGCTGCTGAACCACCCGCGTATCGTCATCGGCACTGATGACATGTACGAGAAGATCTTCTGGGATTCGGAACCGTTCTGCAGTCTGCTGACGGCAATGCCGGAGCTCTATCATCGCACCGTCACGATCAATGGCGTCTCGAAGGGCTATGCCATGACCGGCTGGCGCATCGGCTATTGCGGCGGACCGCGCGAGATCATCACCGCGATGTCTACCATCCAGGGCCAGTCGACCTCCAACGCCTCCAGTATTTCGCAAAAAGCGGCCACTGCGGCACTCAACGGTGACCAGGCCTGCGTGGCCAAGATGAACGATGCGTTCAAGGCGCGCCATGATTTCATCGTGGAGGGTCTGAACGCCCTGCCGGGCGTGTCGTGCATACCCGGCGCCGGCACCTTCTACGCCTTCGCGGATGTGAGCAAAGCCATGGCCAGCCTGGGCTGCCGTGAAGATGGTGAATTTGCCGAACTGCTGCTCGCACAAGGCGGTGTTGCGGTCGTTCCCGGTGCCGGTTTCGGTGCTCCCGGTCATATCCGCCTGTCCTTCGCCTGCAGCATGCAGACGCTCGAGCAGGCGCTGGAGCGGATGCGGCGCGTGATCACCGGCGGGGTCCCGGCCGGACAGGCGCCGCTCGCCGCGACGGGTTGAGGAATCAGCGCTCGGGCCAATGGGAGCGGGTTGCTTGACGGCGGGGCGCGGCGTCAGCAAAATCCGCCGCTCTTCGATTTCACCTATGTGTTCCTCGGTAGCTCAGCGGTAGAGCGTCGGACTGTTAATCCGTTGGTCGTTGGTTCGATTCCAACCCGGGGAGCCATAAAAATCAATCGCTTATGCAATACCGGCCACCCCCGGCCTTCCTTAGAATGGCCCGCTGGTAGCAGTATGGTAGCAGTAACGTTCGAGCTGCCCATGGACGGCCATGGATTGCTTTGGACGGGTCATGCTGCACGTGCTTCGCACGGCGCTGGACTGAAGGGGGATTGCCGTGGCGATAAGGCCGACGCAAAGTAACCGCTGCAACGGAGAATCCGCCGTCACGCGTGCTCGATAAGACTTACATTTCGTCCAGATGCCCACGGTGTAATGACTCAAGGGTTGTTCCATTCCTTCGAGTCGAGTTGCTGGATTTGCTGCGTACTGGACGTCCGATTAATTGCATGTGCGCCACGTGCGATCAGATCTGGCCCATTACCCAAGCCGAGCGTTGGGCTGAAGCGCGAACTGGCTTAAGCGGAACTGGCCTCTGCCTGGCGAACTCGCAATCCAGGGTCGGCATCAAGTCAATTGAACGATCCGCCGAACCACCGCAGCATTTCCGAGCGAACGCATGTCGGCAGTCATCCATCAGGAATGCCGAGAAATTGCCGCCCGTCGGCGTCCAATGAGTCCACTTCGAGTTTCAGCATTCGCTTGATGATCTGCTTTACGGCTTTCCGGCGCGCATCCTCTAACGCTTCCTCGAAGTGCTTTGAATTGTGGGCAAACTCGTAAGCGCCTACGTATCCTGCGATCACGCCCTCCAATCTGTTATTGAAACCGGTGATAGTTATTCCCCGGTTTTCGGGTGAATCCACGGCGGCGAAGTCCGATATGCGTTGGCATATTTTCAAGGTCTGTTGGGCGGGCACCTCAAGCACATAGTCCCCTGTTTGGGGTCTCAGCTGCAGGCCCAGAAACTCAGCCGGTTCATCGGGCTCGTAAATCCTGGTCTTGGACAGAGGCCCAATGTCAGGGACTGTGAGCCCTTCCTTTGCCAAGGCTGCAACCACCGATTGGTGAATTGCCTGACATTCACCCTGTGATGTCGCAAGACAGATCAGATCATCGGCGTAGCGCACCATCGGGATACCGGCTCGTTGGATCGCGCGGTCAAAGTTCTTCAGGAGCAGATTTGCAAAGAACGGTGACAGTGGCATCCCCTGCCGGATGCCACGCCCCTCCCTTATTCCCGCCTCGCGGATTCTCTTTGCAATGGAGCTCGTCGGTTTGTCGATCTCGCAGCGACCGGCCGCCGTCAATATAGGATGCAATGAGCGGTCCCTGACATGGCGTCGGATGCTGCCCTCCAGCACACCCCTGTCGACGGAGTCGAAAAACGTTGTGATGTCGGTTTTGTAGACCCAGTTCTTCTCGCGGCGCAGTTCGCGGGCGCGAGCAACAGCCTTCTTTACAGATCGATTCGGTATAAAGCCGTAGCTGACGTCGTTGGCGAGCCCGCATCGGTCATCCTTCGCGAGAAATGCATTGATCGCGCGCTGAACGATGCGATCCCTCACTGTGGGCACGCAGATAATTCGGTACTTGCCGTTGTCTTTTGGAATTGGAATCGCGCGGAGTGCCGAAAACTCGTACCCGCTCGGGCCGCGCATGCCTTGCATGAGTGCGCGGCACCCGGCAGTTGGATTTCGGTCGAAATCGATCAGGGTCTCCTGATCCACGCCGGCGGATTTTCGAGATCTGGGGCTCGCATTCGAGAGCATCGAGCCCCAAGCGCTTTGCAGCGAGCCGGTGCCGGAGATCCACAGGAGCGCCGATCTCAACGTGCTCGTCCCTTAAGCTGTATGACGCAGGCTTCCGGTAAGACCCCCACCAGCGCGCGTAAACGTCTTTGAACCCGCCGCTACGTTATCGAAGCATCGGGATCGCAGCCGCTCAGGCCATCGCCTTCACGACCACCGACCCGGGCGCGAGCGTGCCGCCATGGACCCTTCAGAGCAACCCACGCCGATGCGTGGTCGACACTGACGGACCCCGACGGGTGCGCCCATTTCGATTTAACATATTCCATCCGTCCCTCCAGATGCCAAGCATTGCTGCCGCAGAAAATGGCTAGAACGACTGCAACACGAAAAGCGAAGGCCACCCGCTTCCCAAGCCTTCCGCCCGCACGGCGTTCACCGCGCGACCGAGTCCCCGTGTCTGCATCGTCGCCAACCGGCCGCCCCTGGAGGCCCTTACCAGCCTCCCGGAACTTGTTGGGGGTTGAAGGCTGGGGGCGGCCGTGCTTGAGCCCCAAGTCTTGAACCCGCCGCTTCGGTATCGAAGCATCGGGATCGCAGCCGCTCAGGCCATCGCCTTCACGACCACCGACCCGGGCGCTCGTACGCCGCCATGGACCCTTCAGAGCAACCCACGCCGATGCGTGGTCGACACTGACGGACCGACGACGTATGGGGACAGTGTGTAGAGTTTCAAGGGATGGCCCCCGCTGAAAAAGGGGCCCCGGCTGGGCGCGACATAGCGGATCTCTGCCAAATCAGTGCCACGAGCAGTCGATCCTAAGCGACTCCGGGCGGGTTCTCCGGGGTCTTCCCGAGCTACAAGTTTTTGATTTTCAATAAGATCTGGTTTTCGCTCAGCTGGATATATGGCGTTTGGTTGTGTTCGGGACGTAGGTGTCGCAGGTTCAAATCCTGTCATCCCGACCAATGATTCCATTGAAGTTTTTTACCCCGTATGCCCCTTGGGTTCCACTTTTTAGAGCCTATGGGTTCCAGAATTGGTTCCACTTTTTTGATCAATATGGAAGGGCACACCCGTAACGCTGCGGCGACCAACTCGTATGCCGAAACCCCCACTGAATCGGGAGTCCAAGTCACCAGCCTTGGCTGTTGCCGCACGCCGGAGCCCGCATTGAGTATCGACTCGTAGCCTTTCCCGCCGCCGAAGTCACCGAAACTG
>CAVPUC010000002.1:0-444507 GCA_963708865.1 uncultured Gammaproteobacteria bacterium | reverse complement strand
GGCCGGCGTCAACTATTTCTTCCGATGGCGACATCTATTCTTGCCGGTCTTGAGCCTTCATCATTGGTCCACCATCACGCAGTCTGACGCCGAAGGCGTCAGAAGCTCCGGATCCGGGTTCGGCTGAGGGGTGCCGCTGATCATGCGTCCGCCGGAACCGATTGATTGCGTCTCGTCTGCCCGGCGCGCGCTCGTTCCTCGGCGACTTCGGCTCGAACGCTGGGACCCACGAACTCCAGGACGACCGCGTGGTGCACCACTCGGTCGATGGCTGCTGCCGTCGTCATGGGATCCTTAAAGATCTGGTCCCACTTGGAGAACACCAGGTTCGAGGTGATCATCACGCTTTTGCGCTCGTATCGCTCAGCCAGCAGCGCGAACAGCACTTCCATTTCGGCTCGGTCGTGTTGGACATAGCCGATGTCGTCGAGTGCGATGCAGTCGAAGTTATCAAGGCGCTTCAGTTCGCGTGCGAGCCGTAGGTTCTTCTTCGCATCAAGTAGTCGTTCCACGAGTTTCACGACGGGAGTAAACAGGACCGGGTGCCCAGCCTCGACCAAGGCTCGGCCGAGCGCTGCCATCACGTGGGATTTTCCGGTCCCCGGGCGACCGATCAGACACACATTGGTCGCACCGGCGAGGAACTCGCCACGCAGCAACTCGCGGATCTTGCCGCGCAGCGGCGCGTCATATCGATTCAAGTCCAACGTGCCAACCGACTTGTCGCGCGGTAACTTGGCATCATGCAGTAGCCGTGTGATGCGCCGATCCGCGCGGTCGGTGGCTTCCTGGGTGACCAGTTCAGCCAGGTATCGGATGTGGTTCCAGCCTTCGACGCCAGCGCGCTGCGCGAGTTCGATGTACTGCTCGTGGAAGGAAGGTAGATGAAGCGCCTTCAAGCGTAGCTCCATCGTTTCGTCGCGACTGATCGTGGCGGCGCTCATGCGCACACCGCGGCGGTGCTGCTGCCCAGGAGCCGATCGTAAAGGTTCAGATCGGGCGCCGTAATGTTCAGATACGGGACGCCTTCCGGAACGCGCTCGCCGCGCACCTTTGCCCGCACCGCCTCGTACGTAGGCAGGATTGCCGCCGAGAGCAGCCCGGCGAGGACGCCGCGAACGCATTCCTCACCGTCGCTCGCCGCCAGATGCAGGATCCGGACGTACTCCATATCGGCTTGGTCGGCGCTAGCCGTCAAGAGCGCATCGTAGGCGCGGCGGAAGTCCAGGCTCGGGAACAACGCTTCGCGGAACACGTAGCGGCGGAACGCGCCGGGCTTGCGCACCAGCGTGTGGATGATGTGCCGGTAGTCGATCTTGTGCTTGCCGCCACCGATGATGCGGTCCATCACCGCGACGCGCCCGCCACGGTGATGCAGCTCCACGATGTCGGCGTGTAATCGTACGCGCAGCCGATGTCCGATCAGCCGCGAGGAGACCGAGTAGGAGTGTTTCAGCACTCGCACTGCGCTCGCGCGCGACACCGTCGCGTACGACTCTCGATATGCCGGCAGCGGCCGCACCGGTAATGGTCGCAGATGCAGCCGTTCCTCCTCGATCCGTACTGAACGGGTCGCATTACGGGTCTGCACGCAGCTGTCGAGGAAGCCCTCGTAGGCTTCCCTCGAAGCGAACGCCCGCGATCCGCGCAGCCGCAGTCGTTGGTCAATGGCAGTCTTCAGGTGACCGTTCGCGGATTCGACGTTGCCGTTCTCGTGCGCATTGCCGGGGAAGTTGCGGGACGCGCGCAGTCCGTAGTGATCGATGAGTTCGCGGTACCGCTCGGTGAAGTCCCGCCCGCGGCTCTCCGCCAGCTCGTGGGTCGCCGCCGACAGATTGTCGGTGCGATGTTCCACCGGCACCCCGCCCAGGCGCCAAAACGCTGCCTGCATTCCAGCACTCAAGGCCTCAAAGCTCTCGCTCGGGCAGATCGACACCGACTCCCAGTTCGAGTACGTGAGCACAAAGTGATACAGCAAATGCATGAACGGCTCGCCGGCGATGACCACCTCGAGCTCGCGCATATCCGTAAAATCCGATTGGCCTTGGTCACCCGGCACGTGTGTTTGCGGGAAGAACACTTCGCGCTCCGGACCCGCCTTCACGCGCCAGTCCATGAACCGCCGCTGCAGCGTGCGCAGCTGTCCCGCGCTGTAGCGCCCGGCGTGGCGCCGGTTCAGCTCCTCCCACACCGTCTTCGCCTGTAGTCCGGCGTCCTGGTTCAACAAGGCCTCGATTTCCGGCCAGACTTCCGCAAACGGATCCGGGCGCGTGCGCCACGTGTGCGGCACCTTCACCACCGATGGCGTCGCCCCGGAGTGTGCGTACTTGCGTGCCGTCCGCTCGCTCATTCCGGCCTTCGCTGCAGCCGTCACCTGCACTATCCCTTGGTTTAACAATGACATGAGTAACTTCACCTGTTCGTCAGTAACCACGCCATCCCCTTGCTGATGGGGCAGCGTAGACCAGACCATTGATGAGGCTCCTCGACCGGCAGTTCTAATTGTCGTCAACCTCGCCGGGGCTATCAGCCCCGACGACAATTACCGGCAAATCTAATTGTCGCTGTCCAAGCCCCGTTGTTGCTGCTCGCGGCCTGGACGCCCGCCTGAATGGCGCCGTCGACCACGGTGATGAGGATGGCGGCACCAAAGCGCTGCCAGAAGTGCCGATTGACCTCGCCGGGAAGTCCCGTGCGGCCGAGCTCATCGGTGCCAGGAGACGCGAGCGGCACGACGACGCCCGTTGGCGTGCGCGCTTCATCCCATAGGACGTAAATGCGGGGGCTGCCCTGCTGCACTTGGGCCTGTGACTCACCGACGAGCTTCGTACCTCGTTCGAGTAGCACCACATCCCCATCGGCACTGAAGGTATCGGTTGCCGTGATGCAGGTGGTGAGACCCGGGTAGGTCGAATCGATCGCCGTCTCGAGCGTGCAATCGACAAAGGCCCCCTTAGGCAATAAAAACCGCCGAGTCGGGAGTAACCGCGCGCTCACGGCGGGTGTAGCCGTGGGCTTAAGCAAGCGGTTCAGCTCGCCCGTCGGTGCAAGGGAGGAGTTCGCCGAGGAGTCGGGTAAGCTCGGCGCTGGAGAGACTGCACTGACAGACGCGGGCATTCCCGATCCGGCGAAAGAAGCTGGCTGGTTATCCTGGGTAGAATCCCGCGCGAAGACGGGACCACCCAACTCGCGCGCCAGGGCCAGCTGCGCGGGACTGGCGACCGGCGATCCCGTTGCGCTCGACGCAGAAGATGCAGCCACGGTGCCCGGCGCTGGACCGGACGTACCCGCCGCGGGGTCCTGCGGCGGGGAACCTAAGAGGGATGCGGCAAGTGACGGATTCGGCGCCGCGGCCGTGGACACCGCAACCGGCTGAGGCGCGCGAATGGGACCCAACGCCGGCAATGCCATCTCCCCTTGCGCCTTGGCGCGCACGGCGCCTTGCACTTGGGCCTGGACGCGCGCCGGGCGGGTCAGTGCCTTCGCGTAGTACCAGCCGAGAAGCCCGACACCCAGCGCCGACATCAAACCGACTGCTAGGAGGCTGCTCATACGCGACTGCAAGGAGCGCGTCCGATGCACGGGCGGGATTCCGCGCTCCCCTGCGACGGAATCAAAGGGTCCAAAGCGACGCTCGTGCGGAATCCGCCGGCTGTGCGGGTCCTTCTGGGCTCGCACCTGCTCCTGCTATCCGGCTGCTCCAGACTCATGGTGCACTCCCGCTGGGCAAGATTGATGCGCCCAAAACAGCGCGAGTTGCGCGTTCCACCTGCGGAGAGATGGTATTTGTCGGTAGCCGGCCGCCGGATCCGGAGAATCCGGCATTGACGATACAGGCCGTTAACTTGCCTCGGCGAAGGATGAATCGGTGGGCCACGCGCTGAATCACGAGCGCCCCCTGCTCCACCGAGAAATTCAGCAGTGACTCCGCGCCGTCCTCATTGCGCACGAAAATGGCGGGCAGCTCCGCTTTGGGCTCGAAAGTGAGCCAGGTGTGCACACCATCGTCCCAGGCGGAGGTCGGCTTGATCGAAGGGGCACCGCAAAACCAGTAGTCGATGTTGCGCGGACGACTTAAGGGTCCCTGCGCCAGCGCCGCATCGGTTTCTGCCGCCTTATTGGCCGTCACGGGCGCCGCAGCGGTCGACGGATAGGTGAAACGGACGGCGTAGATGATCTCATCACGCTCAGGGTTCGGATGCCGAGGCGAGGCGGTGTACTCGATCTGATACTGCCGTCGGCTGGTCAGGACCGTAAGATTCGTGCCGACGATGGGCACCTTGGGCTTGATGAAGAGATGATTGCCCTGTGACACGAATGACAAGGCCTCGATGTCACCGGAGGCCAATCCCACAAAGGCTTCTCCTTCGTCGAACTGCAGGTCGATCTGGTAACCGACATAGCCATACAGTGTGTAGACCTCCTCACTACTGTATGGCGCGCGCCGAATGCGCTCATCCGAAGTACCTTTCTGCGGCAGCACACCGGCGACTGCTTGTATGGCACCCAGAATGACCGCCAAAGCTCCGCAAAAGGCCGCTCGGCGGTAATTCGCACTGATCCGCGTTGAGCTATTCACGGCGCACCTGCCGGCGCTAAAGGCTTCTGCGCGGGACCAACGCTGGCCGTGGCCGCGACGGTCGCATCGGCCACGACTTCAGGTTCAACCTTGAAGTCCACGACCTTAAAGCCGAGAGGATTCCACCGACGCACCTTAGGGTCGGCTGAAGGCTCGGCATAGGCGTATTGGATGTTCGCAATCCAATGGGTTACTTGCTGTTCCTCCCCGCCCGCGGCGCGGCGTGCCTTGATGTAGCGGATCTGGGCCAGGTCCGTCGCGCCGTTGCCCCGCTTAAAGAAGCTCACCGCGTTCACCTCACTGCGGATGGAACTGCCGTCGCGGTACAGGTTCAGGGGGGAGCTTGGGTTGTTCGGACTCCAGGCGGCGTACCAGGCCTGATTGCGGGCCGCGGTGTGAAAGGCGCCGCATTCCTGGTAGTCACTCTCGGCGGTTGCGAAGTCGAATCGTTCGCACACCGTGATGTAGTGCGTCAGAAGGTAGCGTGTGACGGTATCCGGCAAATCGGCCTTGCCGGCGTAGACCGGCACCACATCGAGGATGCCGGTCGTGTTATCGACCCGAATCACGAAGGGCTCAACTCGCTTCAAGGGCATCAGGACGAGTAAGGCACTACAGGCCATCACGAGGCCGAGCCAGCCCGCCCCTGCAATCCACAGTGCCAGTCGGGTCATTCGTTGGCCCTGGGCCTTACGATCCGCATCCCACGAGCGAGCCTCGGCGAAATAGCCCTCCAATGGGGCTGAGGCGTTCACGATGACACCCTCGTCGCTGGCGCATGTGTTCTTGGAGCGGATGAAGCTGCGCTCCCCACCGTGACAGTTCGATTGATCGGCGTCAGGCGCCCGTCGCAAGGAATGGGCGCGATGTGACATCCCGCGATGCCTAAGACGATTCCTAAGATGAGAGGTCGCATCAGCTGTGCTCCTTTTATGTTCTGCTTTAGGCAGCTCGGATGTGGTTGTCACGGGCGACTGCTTTGCGCCATCCCGAGTGCAAGCCCGGCGCGTGAGTAATAGCCGGCCTTGCGAGAGAAACTGTCCCAGCGCGAGGTGTCACGATCGCCAAGCCCTCGCAGGAATTCCCCCGAGTGGCGTTTCGCCCTGCCCAAACCCCAGGCAATCGCGAGCGACATCCAGCCAAAGGTGTTGAGCGCAACGCCACTGGCCAGACCCGATGCCATCGGCATCACTTGGCGCATGACGAGAAATGTGAGACCCGCGGCCATGCAGACACGGGCCGCCATCGCAATGGAGATGCCTGTGCCCTGCCCCACCGCCTGCTGCGCCGCGGTCGAGAGCACGGTCAGCATGAGCGCGGAGGCGAGCACGGTCAGCACGGTGATGAAGGCGTAGTTGCTGAGTTGGGCAACCCATGACTCGAAAAACCGCTTGGTTGTATCGAACAGGGTCAGCGCAATGAACACCGGGCCCAGTGCCAGGAGAATCGACAAGGCAATGTGCGATAGCGAAAGGAGGAAAATCGTGTAAATGGCCGTGATGCCGACAATGATGTAAACCGCAACCCCGGCTAGATAAAAGGCAAAGTTGCCGTTGAGGATGCCGCCTTCCTGGAGTAGCGCACCTGCGGTGTCAGACCCCGAATTGATGATCTGGTCCACGGTTCCAACGGGGTCATACGCGCCAACAATCGAGGCGCCAAGCTGAGCGGGCGCATTAAAGAAGCTGTCGACGATGACTTGGTTATAGAGCCACAGGTTCAACGCCACCCCCAGGATCACGGCGAGAGTGATGAGGCGACGCACGCCAATGACGAAGGGCTCTTGGATCTGACCGGTGAGCTGCAGATACCCCCAGACCATCACGTAGATCACTGCGAGCGTCACCACGGCGGGCTCAATGGTGGCGGCAATCAGCGCCGTGTTGGTGGCAATGTAGGTACCGAGCAGCCCATTCAGCCAAGTGTTGAATTCCGCAAAGAAACCCACGAGAGACCTCCTGTCCGCAATTTGTCTTTGACCTAAAGGCCCATGGGTGGCAGAGCGCCGAAGGAGCCGACATTGGCAATAGCCTGTTCCTGCGCTGCTTGGCGCGCGGCGGCGCGCTGCGCTTGGGCTGCCTGGGCGAGGACCTGAAGTTTCGAGTTATCGTTCTGCAACATGCTTTGTTCGGCGGCGATGCGCGCTTGAAGTTCGAGCGCCCCTTTCTGATCCGTGGTCGTCCCGATCGCCCCGATCAGCTGCTGCAGGGAATCAAATCGGCTGCTGCCCATCGACAGCGCGCTGCCTGCAATCGCCTGCAGCAGCGCGTTCGCGTTTCTTGCGGCTGTCAGCCGCGCTTGCAGCGTCGGTGGGAGTTGTGACACCTGCTGCGCGCTCAGTACGGCATTGGCCTGCACTAAGTTCGATAGTGACGCGGACAGCGCGCCATACGTCCCAGAGGTTCCCTGCTGCACCGCCTGCAGATCGGCAAGGCTCGTCGGCAAGTAATTGCGCACTGTGCCATTCAGCAGGTTCTGCATACCCCGCGTTCCCGTCATCGCGTTGAACGCGCTCTGTGCCTGAGTCAGTTCGTTCTCAGCGGTGGTGAGCTGCTGGTGAAGCACACTTACCTCTTGGGTGAGCTGAACGATGGCGTTCACGTCGATCACCGCGAACTGAGCGTGCGCAACCGGAGCCAGGAATGCGAACAACGGCAGGAGGCATAGCAGCAAGCGTCGAGGAGTTAACATATATCTCTCCTTATCTATGAGTGAGCAACGGTCGTAGACGTTGAAAGGCTTGGAGTCGGATTCATGAACAATGGCAGCCAGTCCATGGGCTGCGGACCCACGCGCTCCAGAATTTGATGCAGTCGTTGAACTTCGCTCGCCCGTCCGGAGATCACCGATAGCTCCGCGTCGAAGCCCTTCAGATCCAGCTCGCACACCACGCTCGTATGGCCCTGTTTGATCAGAAAGCGCCGCGACCCAGGGTCCAGTTCCTGCTTGATCAGTTGGAACTCGCGTTGCGAGAGGCCGAAGCCTTCGGTGTATTCCGTCGCGTCGGCGTCCGGATTGGGGAAGAAGATTTTGGTGGGCGTCTGCTCGATGATGGTCCGGCTGATGCCGCTTTCCAGGACATCACTGGCACTTTGGGTCGCCAGGCACATCGCCGCATTTAACTTGCGCCAGGTTTTCGGCCCGTCTTTGGCGAAGCTCTCGAAGGCCTTATCGGAAAGCAGGCGCCAGAACTCGTCCATCCAGCACACCAGCGGCCGACCATCCAGGAGGCGGCGCACGAGGTGGAAAAGATAGAGCGTCAGAGGGCCGCGCAAGATCTCCTGATCCAGGAATTCGGTGACATCGAAACCTAAGGTCGCGCTCTTGTCCAAGCGATCAACGAAGTCATCTGAAGGATTGTCAAAGAGGTGGGCGTAGTGCCCACCGGCGCTGGCACACCAGGGGGCGAGTCGCGCATGAATGCCCTCAGTCGCGGTCGAATCCGTGAATTCGATCAGACGCGATAGACGGCGCTCCGAGGGCTCCAGTGCAAGCGTCCCCATGAGCGCCTGATCCAAGTCCTTCTCGGCTGCGGAGGTGAGCCCGAGTGGGTGTCTTACCAGTAGTCTCAGCCATGTCTTTAGGAACTCCACATTGGGAGCTGTGACGGGAAGCTGCAGCGGATTGAAGCCCGTCGATTCGCCACTCTTGAGCGCTTGATACTCCCCGCCCAGCGCGCGAACCAGGATCTCGAGCCCCCGATCCTTATCGAAGATCACTTGGGTGACCCCGCGCCGGGCGAGGGTTGCGGCAAGATACCCGATCAGAACCGATTTGCCGGAACCCGTTGGACCGCAGATGAAGGTGTGTCCGGTGTCCTTGCGACTGCCACCATCGGCTTCAGCTGGATCGCTTGCATGCAGGGAAAAGTAATACGGCGTGCGGGCGCTGGAGATGAGAAGCGTCAGGGCTTCACCCCAGTGGTTTCCTTGCGCCCTGCCGATTGGAAAATTGTGAAATGGCGCCGTGGCGGCGAAATTGCGGGAGGTAATGGCCGCCTTGCGCGGCCGCAGTGCAAAGCATCCGGGCTGCTGTGCCCAAAAGGCCGCTTCCAGACCCAGGTCTTCCCTCGCAACGGTCATCCCGGTGTCCGCGAGCATGGCGCGGGCAGCGGCCATGCGGTCATTCAGTAACTTGACGGTGAAACTTGGGTCATCAGGCGGTTGATCCACCGGGATATCGGCAAGCATCTGCAACGATAAGTGGTGATCGCCCATCACGAACTCATTGCTGGTCAGGGCATCCAATGCGTCCTTGAGCTCATCCGCTTGGCTACGTGCGAAATCCCCCGCATTGGTCATGCGGTTGAATTGCCGTTGCAGCAGGCCCTGCCCCGCCGCCTTGCTCAAGAAGGCGAACGACTGGGTCAGCACAAACGGAAACGGCGCCGATAACAGCCGGTTAAACATGCCGACGGCCGTCGGCGTGGGATACTCCTTGATCCCCAGCATTGCCCCGAGCCGACGATGCTGCACGCCTCGATACTCGATCGTCTCGATGCCAAATGACAGACGACCGGTTGCCAGGACTTCATTCAGAGCGGCACTCGGCAGGGGTATCCGCCTGCGCTCCAGGGTCACGAGGTAGCCGAGGAACTCCAAAAGCCGCGAATGGGGTCGACCACCATATTCGTACACTTTGAGCTGCTCCGGCTCGTAGCGATTGAGCGAGGCCGCCACGGTCTCGATGAGCTTGTTACAGGACTCCACCGCATCGGCGATCCCTAACAGGGCCTCATGAGGCCGGGAGCGCGCGAGGAGTTTCGACGCCCAGGTGCCGGCCATTCCCAACGCCGGCCGATACACCAGCGACACGTACAGATCGTTGACCATGAGGGTCTCGCCAGAGAGTTTGCGCCGGTACTTCGCCTCCAACTGCGCGGGAAACCCCTCGCCACCGGCATGTGAGAGGGCCGAGCGCTCCCGCCGGCGTATCACGTGTGTCCACACGGCTACCTGGGGGGACGCTATGTTTCGCCACAGAACATTCAGCCGCTCGTGCCAGGAATTCAGTCGCGCATCATCCTCACTCTCGAAGCTCGCACCCGCGATCTTCAACACTTGAACGAAATCACCACTTTCCGTGCACACGATGCCCGGGGCGACATGCGCTCGATAGGGAATGTACTCGGCCGCGCTGATCTCACGTCGGGCGATTCGGGCCTTCGGGAACAGGTTCATGGCGCGATTCCCCCGCAGCCTGTGTGGTACTCCGCAGTCTTGTGCCGGCGCCGGCCGGCCCGATCGGGCGGATCGAGAACCAGCGGCGAGTAGCTGCTGGAGCGCCAAACTCGCGCATTGCCCAAATAGGCGGGCAGGCGCGTGCGCACCCACAGCACCACCAAGTCGAAAAACCGCGGATCCCTGGCACACAACAACGCACAAACACCGTGAATGGGCACCGCCAAGAGCAAGGACAGAAGATTCTTGCTGAGGAGAAAGACCTCCAGGGAGAAAACCAAGTTGAACAGCAAGGCGGCGTACGTCACGCCCCACCTCATCGGCGGGCGCGTCGCGCCCACAAAGAGAGCATCGCTCGTCAGCCCGGCATTCATGTCATTCATACGGCGCCCTTCACAATGGATTCAAACGCCGAACAGCCCGCGAACCCAGGTGACGATCTGGGGCGCGCCGAACGCGAGGGCAATGCCCACAATCGCGGTAATACACCATCCCCAAGAAATCCGGTTTGCCATGGCCATGGCCCCCAGCACCATGACCAAGATCACCGCGATCGGCGTGAGCCACGCGAGAATATTCGTCTGCAGCGCAGTGGCGCCGGTTAGGAATGGCGATGTCGCGGTCTGCACCATCGCGAGCCCCGGGACAAGGGTCAGAAGCAGAAATGGTTGAAAACGGCGGGTCGCGGGATTGGGGCGGTTAGTTGGCTTTATTCTCACGAGTAACTCCCTACGCTTTATCGTTAAGGCGAGAGGGAGTTCATCAGCCTGCACATCACGGCGATAGCCCGCGATTCCAACCGCACTGACCGGAAACTCAGGGGCAATTTTTCGAGTTTGCCGTCAGAACGACCGGAAACTCACCCTGCTTTTGTGATCAATGATCACTTATTCTAAGTTGCAGTTCAGATCCATTCGCCTTATTAATCGCACGCTTGGCTTCGTCCGACTTCAATCGAGGACCAAGAGCAGTCGAGGAAACGGGAGAGCGAAAATGCAACTGATGCCATCGCTTCGAAATCAGCAACCAATTTGTCGGATACCCGCCCTGCGAATCGCAGCACGCGGCATAGGAGCGCTATGGACGCTCATCAGCTGGCCAATCGTTGTCGTGTTGGCGCTCCTGGAGCCTTTTGTGCGCGGAATTCTCTACGGATTTGCGCTTCTGGGAGGGCTTGCGGCGCTGTTTCTGCGTTTTGTCGGCAATCGACCCGATGTGCCGCTATTGATGATCTTCGCGGTCTGCATCGGCTGTCTGATGGCCGCGGGCCTTTATAGCGGCCTGCTTCGACTCATTGCGCGCACCCGCGACGCGCGTCGCTAGAACAACGATTGCTGCTGAGGTTCTGGACTCCACTCCGTCTTAGGTTGCGCAGCAGATTTCAATCGAGGGATCCGGCCAGCCAGCGCGCAAGCTGCGCATTCCCGATGCCGGGTTTCAAGTTTGTCGATGACCAAGAATCCCCCGCAACTGTCGCAATGTGCCAGAAGCAAGGTTTTCTGCTCCGCAAGCTCCAGGACCAACAACAAGAATTGCTCCATCGTGAGGGTCGAATCCGAGACCCACTCCCGATAGAGCTCGTACAGCCAGACCAGGCGTTCACCCAGTGCCAGACCGGGTAACGACTTTCCGGCCGACTTGACCGGGCCTGCCGGAAGAACGCCCAGTCGCTGAGCAAGGCCCACAATGGCGGATGCCTCGCTGCGCAAAAGGGCCGTCGAAATAATGCGAAACGCCCGCGCCGGGACCGGGCCCCGGCGCTTGCTGATTACAATGGCTTCTGGGCTGACGCAGCAGATGGAGCGTACTCGCCGCTCGCTGCACCCGGTCCATTGCTGCACCCAGCTTTGGCGTACGCCATATCGCAGCATTTGTTTCGCCAGGGTGACACGGCGCAGTTCGCGCGCGTAACGATCCTCCGGAGATTTGGTAATCAATGCTGACATGGCCGCCTACTTTCTTCGGTCGTCCCGAACCAATTTACTCCGCGTTCGAGGCGTAGGGCGGTGGGTGTCATCCTCGCACTTATACAATTGAACCCTCATGCGTACAGTGGGCTCCCCCGGACGCCGCGTTTGTTCTGCTCTCTCCATCTCCGCATCCAAGCGACTCAGAAAATCCAATCCAAGTAATTGCAATTTGGCGTCGAACTGCGCGCGCAATCGAACGGGAAAGCGTGGGTTGTACGTAGCACTCTCGAACCAACCGCCACGACTTTTTTTCTGCGGCGCATTGTGCTCGATCGTACGCAATAATCCCAAAATAGCCTCCAGGCCATTGGCATACTCAAGGTCCGGATTAGCCAAAAGCGCCACGTTGCGGCGCTTCAACGAGTAGCGCTTGCCCACTCGGATAATCGAGCCGGTTCGAGTCAGGAACTTCATCACCTGGCTAAGCTTCAGTTTCGGGTCAATCCGTTTCGCCAGGGCTTCAAGGGATGGGCTCGCCCCACTCGAACGGATTCGCAGTGGCTCACCAAACTGATTGAGATAGCTCGGATCAGATACCCACAGGGTCAGTATGTGTACCGCTTCGAACAACTCTCGTTCCAACGTCCGGCGGCCCGTCAAAAATCTTTTTGGCACGCGCGCGCAAGCCTCATGGAAAGCGTGCGTCATCTGTTCGTGGGACATGCCAGTAAGTGCAAGAACGCGCGCAAATTTGTCGATAGCTTCCAGCGCAATCAAGTTATGCTCTTCAGCTATACGGTCCGCGATCTTATGAACAACGCGTCCAGACTTCATGAAATTTTAGTCCGGGGCAACGGTACGTGGTGAGCGACGCCGAACGCTTTTGCTTTTCTTGGATTCTCCCGCTCCAGAGAGAACAGGATTTTCGAAAGAGAACATCAGCACACCCGTCTCCATCCTTTGCTCCTGCAAACCGGGTTTCTCTATTCGTTGCATACTCGCGTCGACCTCATTAAGGAACCGAAGCGCCCGGTGCTGTATGCGTGCGTGGAAGGCGGGCAGCTCACTTATGGGTAGGTGTGGATGTGAGGCCATTTTTGCCAAGAAGATTTGTTCAGTTTTACAGGTATAGTTATGCACCATGCTACGTAAGAGAGCGTGTAGGGCCTTCATATTCCAATAGGCCCAATGTGCCCGGTTCCCGTCAAATTGCACTTGGATACCAGTTGGCTCGTAGCGGCCACCGTTCTGTCTAACGGCTCGAAGTTCAAGTAGCGAATCCAGCACGCCTCGCGCGGATGCATCTGGCAGCACGCATGAGATCAATCCGCTTAGTGAAGGTTGCACGCCGGCGAAGGCAAGCTTGCGCGGTTTGCCAGCAGAGTCCAGGTAGGCCGGATCGCGGTACCATTTCGAAATGATCTGGGTATGATCAATCGTTGAGCTTCGGCTCATCGACACCGCCGGCGAGGGCGACTTGAGCTGACGACAGACGGTGTTGAATTGTCGTGCAAAATCCTGTGCACGGTATCCGCTCATAATGAGGATGCTAGCGAGACTGCGTAATATCTCTTGCAGCTGTTGCCGCTCGTCGGGTGCCACAGGGCGGCCGCCGCGGGCGACACGGCGAGCCCCGCTCGGTCGAGCTATTCGCCGCTTGGAGCTCAATCGGCGGCCCCTCGTGCCTGTTTTTTGTGCTTCTTCTTTCGACCGCTGCGCGCGGTATTGACCGGAGAATTGGCAACGGGGCCCTCGCCCTCCCCTTCAAACAGGTAAACGCCAATGCCGAGCTTTACGGTTCTCTGATCTTCGTCTCTTGGTACGGTGTACTGCGACGCGTTTACCGCATCGTCTGCACTTTCGACAAGTGTCGTGAGTTGCTGTTCCAAGTCTCGAATCAGCATGGGGGCGTAGCGCGGGTCCAAACGCGCGTTGAAGATTCGCCGTGCTATACGAGGCCGGGTCGGATTTTTGAGGTTATGCAGGAGGGTTTGGCAGTGTTCGCCCATCTCCTCGCCAAGCTCCAGCACCCCCTCGGGGTCCCATCTAACGGTTGCGTAAGTCCGGCTAAGCGCCGCAATGCGACCGTCTGCCGATTGTTTAACAGCCTGAACGCGAATCAGCTCCTCTAGAATGGCAGAGAATCTCGGATCCCCGCTATAACGCTCGCACAATGCCGCGAATGACTTCCCTGGTCCCTGCTCGCGCAAGACAGCGGGGCGACCAAATTCATCTTGAAATTCAGAGTCATTCCACCAGCCCGATAGCACGCGCTCCGCACGGTGTCTTCCTCGAGGGCTTATAGCGAGATCAACGCCACCGGCAGCCAGAATACTTGCGACGTCTTTGCGTGTGAGCCCGGTGACGACTGAAATCCGAGTAACATTTGGGCGCGGCATCGCGCCCGGGCCGTCATTCACCTGACTTTGTGCCGCCCGGACATAGGCCAGCTTGGCCACTGACAGAAACTCGCCAATTCCGATACCCAACTCCAGCAACAGGCTTGCCAGCGGCAACAACATCCGCAGCAAGGCCTGTTTAACCGCTCGCTTGAGCGGCTCAACCATCGTCGAATCCAGACAAATGCGCGTTATCCATGGGAAACCCGGCTTGTTGGGGGCTAAGTTTTCAAGTAATTTAAATCACCATTGTGGTAAATGCAATTACATCATTATGGAAAGCGCTCCGACAACGCCTTTTGGCCGTTTTCCTTTCGAAGCTCTTTTCGAGATTAACGCGCGCTGCCTGGAACTGATGGTCGAAGCAGCATCCGTGCCGATGAGGGGAATGCACCCCCTGCTCTATCGAGTACGAGAACCACTGGTCCGACTGACGCCCGCCGCACGTCTAAGGGCGGCGCGCTCTCGGGTCCTGCTTGTGGACCTACGATTCAACGATGCGTCGTACTGGATGAGGCTCGCAGCACAGTCACATCGTCTTACAGGCTCCAAAGGTCATGCATTTTTCCCGCGCCGCAAAGCAGCTGACCTGGCTCGATCCACGTTAGTGCTTGCATGGCACGCACTCCTCGCGTCACCGGAAATCGCCGGCGTGGCATTGGGCATGCATCGTGAGGTTGCTAAAGTCATTACCGAAATGTCGATATCGAACCTAGAGCGCATCGCTAAGAACGAAGTCGATGAATTCATGCCCCGCTGGGCGGACCTAAGTAATGTCTGGCGATCACTTCGTAAGCGTTCGCCAAAGCCATCTTCCCGGAGACCGGCCGGAGGGGTAAGCATAGTGTCCGCTTAATAATAAGTGGACACTTATGGACGCGAACGATAGACGCCGGCGGCGGCGACACTCGGCGGTCTCCAAGGCTGATGCGGTGGCAGCGTGCCAGGTCGCCGGGGCCTCGGTGGCCGGCGTGGCGCTCGAGCGGCGGATCAATGCTAATTTGCTGCGACGCTGGATTAAAGAAGCGGTGAGCAAGAGCGCGCTGATGAGGAACTCCGGATCCTCGTCGCAGGAGAAGCCAGCGGCGTTCCTGCCCGTGGCGATCACGGCTTCCAAGCCGGCGTTGGAACCGCAGCGACCGATCCGAGTCCAGGTGCGCAAGAGAAGCCTACGGGTTACGGTCGAGTGGCCGACAGTGGCCTCAGGCTCCTGTGCAGCATGGCTGCGGGAGCTACTGGGTTGATCTGGATCGAGGAAGTGTGGATGGCGGTTGAACCGCTGGACATGCGCGCCGGGACGGACACGGCATTGGCGCGAGTGGTGAGCGTGTTTGGCTATGCCCGGGCACATCACGCGTACCTGTTTGCCAACAAGCGTGTGAATCGGATGAAGGTTCTGGTGCACGATGGCTTTGGGATCTGGCTGTGCGCGCGTCGCCTACACAAAGGCGGCTTTGTCTGGGCGCAGAGCGATCGGGGCACGAAGATAACAATGACGACGGAGCAACTGAATGCCTTGGTGGTGGGCCTGCCGTGGCAGCAGATTGCAGACCTTGCGACAATCCGAGTGATCTAAAGAAAGTGACAAAATCGCCTTAAAATAAGCACTTTAATGATGATCGCGTCGCCTCATGAGGTATAATACCTGCCCATGGAAAAGCCCGACATCGCGGCGATGGGCGCTGAGGAGCTAAGGCAGCTCACCGCCTCGCTGCTCGCGGCGGTGGAGCAGCAGAACAAAGAGATCCACTGGAAGGATCTGAAGATCTCCCAGCTCACCCATGAGATGGCGATCCTCAAGCGCTGGCGCTTTGGACGTGCAGCTGAGGAGTTCCACGGGCTGCAGCGCAGTTTGCTGGAAGAATCCATCGACGAGGATCTCGGCGCGATCGAAATCGAGCTGGATCAGCTGCAGGAAACTGCCCGCCCCAAGAAGATCCCGGTCCGGGCCCACCTGCCGTTGGATTTGCCGCGGGTACACATCCCGCACGAACCCGAGAACACCTTGTGCGAGTGCGGCTGCCAGATGAAGCGGATCGGGGAGGATGTAGCCGAGAAGCTCGACTACATCCCCGGGACGTTCCAGGTTGAACGGCACGTGCGCGGCAAATGGGTGTGCGGAGCGTGTGAAAAGATCGTGCAGGCGCCGGTGGCGCCCCATGTGATCGACAAGGGCATCCCGACGGCGGGCCTGCTGGCACAAGTGCTGGTGTCCAAATATGCGCACCATATGCCCCTGTACCGCCAGGAGGAGATCTATACCCGCGCCGGGGTGCCGATCGCGCGCTCAACCATGGCTGAGTGGGTGGGAGCGTGCGGGGTAAAACTCCAACCCCTGGCCGATGCACTCAAAGCACTGCTGCTGAAGCGGGCGGTGCTGCATGCGGATGAGACGCCGATGCCCACGTTGCGCCCAGGCCTGAAGAAGACCCACCGCAGTTACCTGTGGGCATATGGCACCACCTCATACGATCCGGACCCGATCGTCATCTACGACTTTGCCGTCGGTCGATCCGGCGAGCACGCCCGGGCGTTCCTGGGAGCGTGGCGCGGGAAACTCGTGTGCGATGACTTCAGTGGCTACAAGGCACTGTTCGTGGGCGATCGACCTTCCATAGAAGTGGGTTGCACAGCGCACGCGAGGCGCAAGTTCGACGAACTGTACGTGAATCATCAAAGCCAGATCGCTGGAGAAGCGCTGGAATACTTCGGCGCACTCTACAAGGTGGAGCGCAAAGCGCAGGATCAGGGACTTGATGCGGGTGCGCGCCAAGCGCTGCGGCAAGCCGAAGCCGTGCCGGTGAGCGAGCACCTGCACGAATGGCTCACGAAGCGCTTGGCCGAAGTGGCGCCGGGCTGTGCAACGGCGAAGGCGATCAAGTACAGCCTGGGTCGATGGGTTGCCTTGACCCGTTACCTCAGTGATGGCGAATTACCCATAGACAACAACTGGTTGGAAAACCGAATCCGCCCTGTGGCTCTCGGGAGGGCCGCATGGTTATTTGCAGGTTCCGATCGCGCCGGCCGCCGAGCCGCTGTGGTCATGACGCTCATCCAAACCGCACGCCTACACGGCCTTGATCCTTACGCCTACCTGCGTGATGTCCTCGAGCGCCTGCCGCTAACACCAGCCAGCCAGATCGGGGATCTGCTGCCAGCTCAGCAGACCCACAAAGCACTGATCGGGCGGATGCAAGATGGGATCGCGGAACGCTTACATCACTTCTGCAGGCGGCACAGGACAATGATTCCCACAGGTCCAGATTCGTGATCTTGCATGCCCTGCAGTTAGCTGCAAAGGAGGCGGAGCGCGCCGAGTGACGAGAGGGCTAAGACTCGCAGCGCCGGGGAGGGGGCAGCGGAAAGACCACATTGGCGGTGCACCTGACCATTGGCGGCGAATTGAGGCATGAGGGTCCGGTGGTCTTGCTCGATACCGGTCTCTCGGCCTCCCGCTCGACTGTTGCATCATTAGGCGAAGCCGCCTCCCAGACATCCGTGCTGCCAAAGCGGCGCCACTTCAAGACATGGAGAAATCTCTCCGAGAACTGGAAGCTGAGGGAGCGCGGTACGATTGTGGATACTCCACTTCGGTGTTCACTTGGGCGAAATCTGCGCGGACGAGTGCCATAACAGCGCCCCGGACGTATCGTCCTGCGCAACCTTCTAGCAGAGGTCACACAAAGGGCTTAAACAGACTGAATGGTTTGCCGTTGTTCATATGGCCTTTTGTCCTGGACGTCCTTCATGAACCACCAAATCTCGGATGACTTGCGCCCGACGTTCGGCTTCTACCGCCGCTATGTCGAGCTGTTTGGCTTGGTCAGTGTTCGTATCCCCTGTTTCAAGGTCCTTCATCTCCCGTAAAATCATCGCTCGCTCCTCGATCGCACGGACCGCGCTCCACAACGCATCGTCGATGGCATCATCGACATCCACCAGCAGGGTTTTCAAGGAAAATGCATGACCGGTGTGGCACCGATAGCGGCTAATGGAGCCCTCTCTGATCTTAACCAAGACCCCATGACACTCCGGACAAGTATTCGGGGAGATCTCTCCAATCTTCATGACGCCTCGCTTCAAGGCATTGCCTTCAATTGCGACTTTCGCTTCGAGAATCATGCGATCGGGGACCGTTTCGGGCTTATCAGGACCGGACAGGGTTTCCTGCGTTAGGATGCTAATTCTCCTTCCCATCTCACTGATCGGAAGGGTGAAATCGACCGCGACATGCTTAAGTGCACTCTTTGGCATGGAGTCGCAAGAGGCCTCATCGGGACGCTGCGCGATGGCAATACCACCCCGGTCCTTTATCGCCCATAGGCCGGCAGTTCCATCGTCCAATGCGCCAGTGAGCACAATGCCAATGACTCGTGCCCCGAACTCAACCGCCGCCGATCGAAATAGCACGTCAATGCAAGGCCGAACGCGATTTTCGCGTGGCCCACGAGTCAGACGAATACGCTCGTGCTCAATGACCAAATGGTGGTCCGCGGGAGAGACGTAAATCATCCCATGCCGAATGGGTTCCCCGTCCTGGGCGAGCGTCGCCCCGAAGGGCCCCGCTCGATCAAGTATGGTATGCAGGACGGTCTTCGCATACACGGGTAAATGCAGAACGACTAGTACCGCAACCTCGAGGCCGGGCGGCAATGAAGCGGCGAATTGCTGAAGCGCCGGCACACCGCCCGCTGAGGCCCCAACTACGACGATATCTCGGTGGAACATGCCACGCTCCTGCTCTGGAAAACGCAATGTCAGCAGGACCGCCGGAGGCGGTCAGCGTCTCCGGCATGCCCATTCCAATACTAATGTTGGTCTTCGGGAAAATACGCGATTCACATGGAATAAATTGCAACATCGATCACTAAGGGCGCCAATACACTTTTAACTCCCACGATTGCGCAGCACTCTGATCGCCAGGGTTTTGCCTGAAACCGTGGCGATCCCCAATCCCCTATGGACGGTGCGCAGAAGCTGACTATCCGTGTAGGTTAGCTGCACAATCCCCGGCCCGATAATTACCGCTTGGCCGCTGAAACGCGCTTGCTCAAGGACTCAATGAGGCAACGATCGCGTTAACGCTACGAATGCTTGACAGGTATGCTGGTCCCATGGGTCCCCACGAAACAATGACCGTCACCGAAGGCGACGGGTGGAAGCAATATGTGGCTCCGCGCGATGTGCGTCTCGCTGCCACACCATTGGGAACCGTGAGCGTTGGCAGCCGGCTCGAGGGAGCCTTGATGCTGGACCTGATTGCTGGGGGCTACAGGCTTTTGGACAGGGAAGGCATCTGGCACGCGCTCGATTACACACAAGTCCGCGCCGCCTTTGCCCAGGCGCTATCTGACTCCTTGGCACCGAGCTCCTGCGGAGTATTTGCTAGTCAGCACCGACGTTACCGTCGCTAAGTTAGCCGAATTCCCCCCGCCTCCGCGGAATGAGGGCCTGTACCTATCCGGTCGCTACGAAATGGACGGTGAGATAAGCCGACAGCGGTTCCGATGCCGCTCCGCGCCCACCCATTTTGGGTCCTTTCTTTTGGGACCGGCGAGGCGCGCATCTGCTAGTCTTCGCATCAATAGCGACCTCGACCACATTGTGCGGAGGCGCCAGTGCTCTATAAACTTCTAATCGTTGACGATAGCAAACTGGCACGAACGGCCGTGGGCAACCTGCTTGCCGCATTGCACCCGGACTGGCTTCGCTTCGAAGCTGCGAGTGCTAGTGAAGCCTTATTGATATTTAATGACCATGCCCCGCAATTTGTGCTGTTGGATTTCAATATGCCCGGCACGGATGGCATAGCTGTCGCTGCGCAATTGCGGCAGTTGAGCCCCGCTACCCACGTCGCTATTGCATCTGCCAATCGTCAGCCGGAGCTCATCGAGCGTGTGGTTGCGCTCGGAGCCGGCTTTCTCGCAAAGCCTTTAACCAAGGTTATTCTGGCCGAATATCTGGACGCTGCGCTGGTAAAGCTGCAATCGGCCATTCAATGACCAGTTCGATCGTTATTTCCCAAACATTTTTCGACAAGTCTCGTGTCCGCCTGTTGTGGAGTTAGTAGGCTTTTTAGCTACAGTGGACAGCGACAATTAGATTTGCCGGTAATTGTCGTCGGGGCTGATAGCCCCGGCGAGGTTGACGACAATTAGAACTGCCGGTCGAGGAGCCTCATCAATGGTCTGGTCTACGCTGCCCCATCAGCAAGGGGATGGCGTGGTTACTGACGAACAGGTGAAGTTACTCATGTCATTGTTAAACCAAGGGATAGTGCAGGTGACGGCTGCAGCGAAGGCCGGAATGAGCGAGCGGACGGCACGCAAGTACGCACACTCCGGGGCGACGCCATCGGTGGTGAAGGTGCCGCACACGTGGCGCACGCGCCCGGATCCGTTTGCGGAAGTCTGGCCGGAAATCGAGGCCTTGTTGAACCAGGACGCCGGACTACAGGCGAAGACGGTGTGGGAGGAGCTGAACCGGCGCCACGCCGGGCGCTACAGCGCGGGACAGCTGCGCACGCTGCAGCGGCGGTTCATGGACTGGCGCGTGAAGGCGGGTCCGGAGCGCGAAGTGTTCTTCCCGCAAACACACGTGCCGGGTGACCAAGGCCAATCGGATTTTACGGATATGCGCGAGCTCGAGGTGGTCATCGCCGGCGAGCCGTTCATGCATTTGCTGTATCACTTTGTGCTCACGTACTCGAACTGGGAGTCGGTGTCGATCTGCCCGAGCGAGAGCTTTGAGGCCTTGAGTGCTGGAATGCAGGCAGCGTTTTGGCGCCTGGGCGGGGTGCCGGTGGAACATCGCACCGACAATCTGTCGGCGGCGACCCACGAGCTGGCGGAGAGCCGCGGGCGGGACTTCACCGAGCGGTACCGCGAACTCATCGATCACTACGGACTGCGCGCGTCCCGCAACTTCCCCGGCAATGCGCACGAGAACGGCAACGTCGAATCCGCGAACGGTCACCTGAAGACTGCCATTGACCAACGACTGCGGCTGCGCGGATCGCGGGCGTTCGCTTCGAGGGAAGCCTACGAGGGCTTCCTCGACAGCTGCGTGCAGACCCGTAATGCGACCCGTTCAGTACGGATCGAGGAGGAACGGCTGCATCTGCGACCATTACCGGTGCGGCCGCTGCCGGCATATCGAGAGTCGTACGCGACGGTGTCGCGCGCGAGCGCAGTGCGAGTGCTGAAACACTCCTACTCGGTCTCCTCGCGGCTGATCGGACATCGGCTGCGCGTACGATTACACGCCGACATCGTGGAGCTGCATCACCGTGGCGGGCGCGTCGCGGTGATGGACCGCATCATCGGTGGCGGCAAGCACAAGATCGACTACCGGCACATCATCCACACGCTGGTGCGCAAGCCCGGCGCGTTCCGCCGCTACGTGTTCCGCGAAGCGTTGTTCCCGAGCCTGGACTTCCGCCGCGCCTACGATGCGCTCTTGACGGCTAGCGCCGACCAAGCCGATATGGAGTACGTCCGGATCCTGCATCTGGCGGCGAGCGACGGTGAGGAATGCGTTCGCGGCGTCCTCGCCGGGCTGCTCTCGGCGGCAATCCTGCCTACGTACGAGGCGGTGCGGGCAAAGGTGCGCGGCGAGCGCGTTCCGGAAGGCGTCCCGTATCTGAACATTACGGCGCCCGATCTGAACCTTTACGATCGGCTCCTGGGCAGCAGCACCGCCGCGGTGTGCGCATGAGCGCCGCCACGATCAGTCGCGACGAAACGATGGAGCTACGCTTGAAGGCGCTTCATCTACCTTCCTTCCACGAGCAGTACATCGAACTCGCGCAGCGCGCTGGCGTCGAAGGCTGGAACCACATCCGATACCTGGCTGAACTGGTCACCCAGGAAGCCACCGACCGCGCGGATCGGCGCATCACACGGCTACTGCATGATGCCAAGTTACCGCGCGACAAGTCGGTTGGCACGTTGGACTTGAATCGATATGACGCGCCGCTGCGCGGCAAGATCCGCGAGTTGCTGCGTGGCGAGTTCCTCGCCGGTGCGACCAATGTGTGTCTGATCGGTCGCCCGGGGACCGGAAAATCCCACGTGATGGCAGCGCTCGGCCGAGCCTTGGTCGAGGCTGGGCACCCGGTCCTGTTTACTCCCGTCGTGAAACTCGTGGAACGACTACTTGATGCGAAGAAGAACCTACGGCTCGCACGCGAACTGAAGCGCCTTGATAACTTCGACTGCATCGCACTCGACGACATCGGCTATGTCCAACACGACCGAGCCGAAATGGAAGTGCTGTTCGCGCTGCTGGCTGAGCGATACGAGCGCAAAAGCGTGATGATCACCTCGAACCTGGTGTTCTCCAAGTGGGACCAGATCTTTAAGGATCCCATGACGACGGCAGCAGCCATCGACCGAGTGGTGCACCACGCGGTCGTCCTGGAGTTCGTGGGTCCCAGCGTTCGAGCCGAAGTCGCCGAGGAACGAGCGCGCGCCGGGCAGACGAGACGCAATCAATCGGTTCCGGCGGACGCATGATCAGCGGCACCCCTCAGCCGAACCCGGATCCGGAGCTTCTGACGCCTTCGGCGTCAGACTGCGTGATGGTGGACCAATGATGAAGGCTCAAGACCGGCAAGAATAGATGTCGCCATCGGAAGAAATAGTTGACGCCGGCCACTACAGATTGAGCTTTGGGGAAATCACTGCCCAGCCCTGCCTGCCGCAGCCGGTTGACTTAGCGAACGGTCTGCGATCGCTCCCGTGAGCCCCGCGGCCCACAGGCCAAGCTCTTCGCACCTCAGATGTTTCTTCCGACTCTAGCGCCCTTTTTTAGGCAGCAAGAACACGTGATCCGATCAACTGCCTGCAATGGTTGGGGCCGAAGCATGCCGAAGGTAGGTACCGCTATCGTCGACCCGAAAGGAAAACGTACGTTGTAGCAAGTGTGCCGCGTCCAGGGGGAGTTGCGAGTCAAAGGCGAGTTCATTGCACGTTTCGCGGGACGATCCTAGACCGAGGGCCGCCACAAGACGCCGCAGAATCTCCGTGCGGTCGATCTTGGCCGAGCCCGTTCTTAAGGCGATGTAGAGTCCATCGATAAATGTAATAGGCGGTACGTTCGCGCTTTGCGTTCGCTTCGAGGCTTCAATAAAGCCCAACGCAAACCCTTCACACGAGATGGCGAGACGTACATATAGTCCATTCAAAAAGGCGACCTCCATCGCGGCGAGATGTTCGACCTTGGAAATTTCCGGCCACGTGGCCAGCCGGAAGGCCAACCAGGTAGGATCCCGGTCATCCGCGGGCGCCATGATTTGCATGGCCCCTAACGGCTCCTATTGCGTGCGGAAATTGCGACAGTGAGGAAGGAAGGCTGGGTCAATCCGTTACCGCTGTCGGCGGGTTGGAATCGACCGCCCGCGATGGCACGCAGGATTTTTACCACCACGCGGGGTACAAAATCGCACCAGACGATACCCGCAACCTCGTCGCACGCTCGCGCGATGAATGCGGACAGACTGACCAGGCGTGGTTGCGCTGCCAGAGGATCTACAAATTTGACGCGGATCATTGAGTGCAGCTGAAGCGATAATGCTGGGATGAAGCCTCCGCTCAGGCTGATATTGTTAAGGCTGCCGATACTTGCCACGGGAAAATGGCCGCTTTGACGCGAATAGGGACGCGAAGGGAGATTCTGGTACCCCAGCGATGTTCCATTCCGCATCATGCCTAGCGGATTATTTGCCTCTTCGTAGGATAATTAGCGTTTCGGATGTCAGAGCCCTCCGACGCAGCGCTGAAGGGAATTTGTCAGGTGCTGGCGAGGTCGTGGCCGACGTCTACATCTACGCGTAGAAAACGCTCACTGAACGCGAGACGGAGGATCTGGCGGATTTCCTCCCCTGCTCCCTGATCGCATCGCAGCATGAGCTTGCCGGCGCACAACCGCACGGTCGTAGGACTGCCAAACGAGTTGCATGGGCCCGGACACGATATATTGCTGGGCCTACCCCCAAATGAGGCCTACCGGAGCAATCATGGACAATGCTGGCAGCGAACGCGAAGGGATTGCGAATGCGAAGGAGCCGTGGGATGGCATTCTCGCCTCGGCTGGGCCGCGGGATCACATTGTGCAGCTTTATCAGGATCAGCAGTTTCTCAATCGCGCCGTTTGCCGCTTCGCGGCGGGCGCGATCGCCAATGGCGAGGGCGTCATTCTCGTACCGACCGCCGCGCACTGGGATGCCTTCCGTCCTCGGCTCGAGGCGGAGGGCGTGGACGTCAAGGCTGCTCAGGATCGCGGGCAGCTGACCGTTGTCGACGCAGACGAGCTTCTACCACGCTTCATGAAAGACGCTATGCCCGATGCACCGGTGTTCTTGGGTCTGGCTGCTGAGGTCATCGCGAATGCTCGGGGAGAGGCCCAATATCCGAAAGTGCGCTGGTGGGGTGAGATGGTCAATCTCCTGTGGGAGCAAGGTAACGTAGCGGCGAGCATGAGTCTTGAAGATCAGTTCGATCGCCTTGCCAAGCATCATGAGATTGCCATTTTCTGCTCATTCGTTATGGACAATTTCCAAAGCGAGGTGCATTCCCGACTGCTGCCGCGGCTGGGAACCAATCATTCCCATCTGATCCCCGTCGAGGATTACGCTCGCCTCGAGCGTGCCGTGGGAGATGCGCTGCGGGAAACCGTGGGCGCGGATGACGCTCGAGTGCTTGAGCAGCAGCTGCTCTCCAACTACTCGCCGGCCTTTCGTATGCCGCGCTCGCAGGCATTGCTTCTGGCATTGCGTGAGAGTCTTCCGGATGTCGCAGAGTCTGTGCTGAGCCGCAGCCGCACGCTCTATCACAGTTCGCGCGAGTCTCCTTAGTGAACGATGCGGCTGACGCCGACTTGGGTGTCCGTGAGACCGGAGGCACGAGCAGCGCCGCGCACTCGACGAGCATCGATGTCGCCGCGATTCTGGACACGATCGATGTCCCCATCCTTGTGGTCGGGCGCGACTGCAAGTTAACTCGTTTCAATCGGGCGGCGGCGGACACGCTTGGCATCAGCAAATCGGACATCGGCCGGCATACCAGCAATATGCAAGCACTGCTGGGTCTTCCGGAAATCCACCGCACGTGCATGCAGGTGATGGCGGATGCAGTGCCATCTCGACAAGAGATGAAACACGAGGGGCGATATTTTCTCATTCGCATCGCTCCCCACACGACAACCGATCAACAGCTGTGTGGCGCAGTACTTACGTTCACGAATTTCACCGCCTTCCGTGCCAGTCTCGGCCAGGCCATTTACGAACGGGAATACACCAAAACTATCCTGAATGCCGTGAGCGACCCCATCGTAGTGCTCGATGTCCGCTTACAGGTGCAGACGGCGAATCGCGCCTTCTACGAGTGGTTTGGCGTTTCAAGAGAAGAAACTCAGCATATTCCGTTATGCGCTCTGGGCGACGCAGAATGGAAAGCATCCACGCTGTGGCAGTCGTTGATATTGACCCTCACGCACGACCAGGACTTTCGAACCGTCGAACTTGAGCGCGAGTTCCCCGACGGCGCGCGTCGCAGCGTGCTCATCGATGCGCGTCGCCTGATTCGCGACGGAACCTCCCTGATCTTGGTGTCGTTTAGAGACATCACCGAGCGAAAACAGTTTGTCGGGGAGCTACGCGAAAGCGAGGCCCGCTTCCGCACCCTCTTCGAGTCAATGGACGAGGGTTACTGCGTCGCCGAACTCATATTCGATGAAAAGAATAATCCCATTGATTATCGTTTTTTGGAAGTCAACCCGGTATTTGAAACACAAACGGGGATTAAGAATGCCCGGGGCCGGCGCATGCGCGAAATTGCGCCAGATCACGAACAACACTGGTTCGACCTTTATGGTCGCATCGCACTCAGCGGAGAGACACTTCGCTTTGAGAGACCGGCAGCGGCCTTGCAACGTTATTTCGAGGTTTGTGCATTTCGCGTTGGTGCTCCCGAACTGCGCCGTGTCGGCATCATCTTCAACGACATCACCGCCCGCAAGAACTTGGAGCGCCAGCGCGAGCTGCTGCTAACCCAAGAGGAAGCATTGCGCAGACAGGCGGAAGCCGCAGTGCGCGCGAAGGACCACTTTCTTGCCGCACTGAGTCACGAGTTGCGTACACCTCTTTCCCCGGTGGTGCTGACGGTCGCGACCCTGGAGCGTGATCCCGACTTTCCGCAGAAATATAGAAAGCATTTGGCAATGATACGACGCAACGTCGACCTGGAGACCCGTCTCATCGATGATCTATTGGATCTCAGTCGGGTCACGAGCGGCAAGATGCAGTTGCATTTGCAGCCCACGAGGCTTCATGCGGTGTTGACACTGGCGAGCCAGACTTGCGGGAGCGAGCTATCGGCGAAGAAGTTGAACCTCGAGCTCGCTCTGCAAGCGGAGAACGATCTGGTAAATGCCGACCCTATCCGGCTACAGCAGACATTCTGGAACCTGCTGAGCAATGCGGCCAAGTTCACGCCCAATGGTGGGAGTATCTTCGTTCGCACTGAAAATGCATCCGGATCGGTGCGCCTTGAGGTGTGCGATACCGGCATTGGCATTGAAGCCGAGGTCCTTCCCAAGATATTTGGTGCTTTTGAGCAGGGTGATTCGCAAATAACCCGTCAATTTGGCGGCCTCGGCCTGGGGCTCGCAATCTGTAAGGCCATTGTTGAGCTTCATGGCGGTTCGATCAACGCTAAAAGCGGCGGCTCCGGCACAGGCGCGACCTTTACCGTTGAGCTACCTCTCGCTAGCGAGGCGGCCATAGAAGCCGCTCCGGTGGAACTGCCGGATCACACTGTCCGCATAGAGGCTCTGCGCGTGCTGCTGGTCGAGGATCATTCCGACACTCGCGAAGTGCTGGCAACCTTGCTCAGTGCGTCCGGATATGCTGTTAAGACCGCAGGAAGCGTCGACGCTGCGCTGCGACTTTCCGCCACAGAACAGTTCGATGTCGTCGTAAGCGACCTGGGGTTGCCCGATGGTACAGGCTATGACTTGATGAGGCAGCTTCGTGATGAGTTCGGAATCAAAGGCGTTGCACTAAGTGGCTATGGCATGGAACAGGATCAGCAGCGAAGCCGCGAAGCCGGGTTTCTCGATCATGTCGTGAAGCCGGTTGACGCGAGCCATCTGATGGCGGTCATCCGACGTATCTCCAGCAGCGTCACCAGCGGCTGACATGCAGCTGCGGAAATCCCCCCTACCTTTAGTTCCGGAAATACACGAGCGAGCTCAAGCGGAAAAGCGAGGCGGCAAGGCCCCATCGGCCCAGGCTGGCGAGTTCAGCATGCCAACCGCGGGCCTGCTGGCGCAAAGTCCTGATAGAAAATACCGTAATCCTGTTCCGCTCTACCCAAGAAGGAATCTTTGGACGTGCCAGAATGCCGCTGCCTCGCTCGACGATTGCTTCGTGGGGCGGTGCGGTGTAGCACTCGGCCTATCGTTGAGGCGATGAAGGCGGCATCCCGATTATTCGTCCGCGCCTGCTGAAAGATTGCGCGCAATCGGCACCGTATTTGTGGGTGCCTCCACGGCGGACAGCTTCTTATGTACATGCGCACTATCAAAGTGAATCGGGGCGCGCTCTTATACCTGTCAACCGGCAGAGTGCACTGGCTCATCGCTGACGATGATTGGCCCCGAACTCTTCTGCTTGGCACCGATCCTTATTTTGGAATACTGACCTTGTTGTTTGAGAAACATGAGGTCGGGACATTGTTTCGTGCCTTGACGCCGCGGTAGCTCTTGCCGGTGATGTGGATCTTGAGATCTTGAGCGCAAAGTGCTCCAGACGACTGCGGATAGCATCGGTGATCACCGGACCGCCGATCACGTGCCGGGGCGGAGGCGCTGTGACATGACGAGCTTCAATCAACCCCGCACCATCAGCAGCCATAATGACACTCCAGTGCCTCCTTGTATCGTCCTAATCATCAACGGTGGAACGGCGGCAGCATAATTCTCCCTCCCGTCATGTAGGCCATTTCTGATTGACCATTGCTGATCGGTTATTGTAAAAGTGCTGACGCTCCCGCCCGCAGCCCGTCCAATATTCATCGAATCGGCGCGAGACGATCGTATGGCACACGCGGCGACTGTCCAATGCAGGAACCATCACAGGTGCTCCCATCCGTCAGAAAACCCGCATTACTGAATCGACGATGTTCATATCTATTGGTACACACAAACGTTGTGATCGCACTTAAAGATCGCAGCGAGCCACCAGGAGACGGGTAATGGAACACCGCTGGGGTGAGCGCATGGGCATCGATGTTCCGGTATTGCTCCGTTTTCCGACCGGAGGTGTCGGTACCGGTACCGTTATCGACGCCAGCTTTAGTGGCGCATTCATTCGCACCAACGTCATGCAACCATTAATGGCGCAAATCGAGATCATGGTTGATGGCCATCCTTTAGCCGCTAGAGTCGTACGCAACGCGGCAGAAGGATCTGGCGTGGAATGGTGTAGCTGGCCGCCACAGATCATTTGCGCGTTGTTGGTGACAGCTAACAGCGCCGTCTTATCCGCAGACCGCGCCGATCCAGACACCGCCGACATGCGGAGGTACGATGGTCGGTTTGCCGCTGAGCATCGACGACCCCGCCTCGATAGGGGCATCTATAGGAGCGTCGAGTCCGCCAGCAGTACCGCTTATAGTGCAGTGGACCCCGATGGCGCAAGCGATTGCATTACCGACGTTGAAGCGCTTACCCGCCTTTGTGAAGTTGGCAATCTCTGTCTGCGGGCCGGCGATGATTGTGCCAGCTGCCTGGATGCTATCTTAGATACTGCAATCTTCATTACCACGGCCGACAAGGGGAATGTGCAGTTAATTGAGAGGTCGACCGCCAATTTAGTAATTAGAGCCCAGCGTGGCTTTCATCAACCGTTTCTTGGTTTCTTTTCGCATGTACAGGGCGAGACGGCTGCTGTCTGCGGGTCAGCATTGGCTGCAGCCAAGCGGGTAATGGTTGACGACATTACGAAAAGCGAGCTGTTCGCAGGCACGCCCGCTCTCGATGTACTACTTGGGGAAGACGTGCGCGCAGTGCAGTCGACCCCACTCGTGAGCAGCACTGGGCGGGTGTTTGGCATGATATCTACGCACTTCCGCCAGCCGACCCGCTTGAAGGAGCGGGAGCTACGCTACTTGGATCTGTTGGCCCGGCAGTCCGCAGATTACTTAGAGCGCCTTCAGACAGAGGAGCTGGTGATAGAGAATCGGCTGCAATTAGAACGCTTAACAGCACAGACGGAGGCATTGCTTACCCGGTGCAGTCGCGACCATCGGTATCTTTTTGTTAACAAAGCATGCGCCGCATTTCTCGGAAAGCCTCCTGAGTTGATCATAGGCAAGCGGATCGTGGATATCATGGGGGAGAGCGCGTTCAAAGTTATTCAGCCGTATGTTGACCGTGTGCTGGCAGGAGAGCGGGTCGAATTCGAGACCGAAATTCCATATACGGGCACAGGCCTTCGATACATGCGGGTTATCTATGTACCCGATGTTGATTCCGAAGGAGCGGTCTGCGGATGGATTGGGACAATCAGCGATATCACGCCTCAGAAGCGCCTTGAGCAGCATCTGCGGAAGGCAGATCGACAGAAGGATGAGTTCTTGGCGATGGTTGCACATGAGCTTCGCAATCCCCTCGCGCCAATCCGATACGCCTTGGCGATGACGAAGAAAAGCGAGCGCACACGAGAACAGCAACTCAATGCGGAAGAGGTGATTGAACGCCAAGTCGCCCACATGAGCCGACTGTTGGATGACCTTCTCGACGTCTCGCGCATTATATTTGGAAAGCTTGAGCTAAAGAAAAGCCATATCGAGCTCAGCGCTGTCCTAGGGGCCGCGCTTGACGCCGCCCGGCCCATCCTTGATGCCAAACGTCACAACGTCTCTATCGATCTGCCGGGACGACTGACGAGACTTGAAGGCGATCCAGTGCGTCTGGCGCAGGTCTTCGCCAATCTGCTCATTAATGCTGCGAAGTACACTGATCCAGGAGGACGCATCCATCTGCAGGCCACACAGGAAGATGAAGAAGTGATCGTAGTAGTAAGAGATAATGGCATTGGCATTTCAGCCGAGCTTATGCCGCGGCTGTTCACATTGTTCACGCAAGATCGAGCAGCAACTAGCCACTCGGAAGGTGGACTTGGCGTAGGGCTGTCGCTCGTGCGAGGTATTGTCGAACTCCACGGCGGACACGTCGATGTACGGAGTGGAGGCCCCTACCGCGGCAGCGATTTCACCGTACGACTGCCCACTGGAACGGCGCAGCCACCGTGGCAGAAGCTCGGCGCCGAGCCTCCGAAGCATGGAACGCAAACGGATCCCAGTTTGTAGATGAAACTGAGATGCCGCCGCTTCCTGTGCGACGCTATTGGACTTGCCGGCCATCAGTCCTACACCATGAGGCGCCGTAACCCGACGCTTGAACGGGTGACTGATCAGGTGCACACGCCGGGATGACGATTACCGCCTTGCCGATGTCAGCGGATCATCGCGAAGCTGGCTCCTCCACCTCGGCCACCGTGACGCGCCCCGCCGTCGCCATCATCGGATTGAAGTTGCGGGCAGTGCGGCGGTAGATCAGGTTGCCCTCCGTGTCACCCCGCCACGCCTTGATGAGTGACAGATCCGCGGTCAGTCCCAGTTCGAGCACGAAAGTGTCCGTCCCCACGAGCCGGGGTTTCCTTGGTCTGGGCCACGACAGTTCCGGCGCCCGTGCGCGTGTAGAAGCCATAAATGCCGGCGCCGCCAGCCCGAATCCGCTCCGCGAGCGTCCCCTGCGGGTTGAATTAAATCTCCAGCTCCCCCGCCAGGTACTGGCGCTCGAATTCCTTGTTCTCCCCGACGTAGGAGGAAATCATTTTGCGTACCTGGCGACTGACCAAGAGCGGGCCCAGACCAAACTCATCGACGCCCGCATTGTTAGAAATGATGGTCAGATCTTTGACGCCACTGGCATGCAGCGCTGCAATCAGAGCTTACTTCTGGAATTACAGCAGCACCGAATCCGTGAGCTGCCGATCGTGATCTATGACTTTGCAGAAAATCGAAGTGGTTCCCAGGCTCAAGACTTTTTTGGAGCGCTCGAGGGGCACATTAATCAGATCCTAAACGCCATTCGAGTCGCGGATCGTTGCCTGATGCGTCTGAAGCTTGGCTAAATGCTTTGCCCACTTTTGGAGTGCTTGCTTCTTCTCAGCGAAATAGCTGTGGCGGTCATAGTGACGAGTCTGGACGCCTCCGAGACCATGCGATTGCAACTGTGCGCGAACATCACGTGAAATCTTGAGTCCCGCCATCTGCGTCTCGCAGGTGCGCCGCAGATCGCGAAGCTGAAACGATTCCCGAGCTTCAGGCGGGTCGCTCGCCAGCATTTTCGTGACCAGACTCGAAATTTGAGCCCCGAGAGTCTCAACGCGGACGGAATGTTTACCATCGGTGGAAAATACCGGCTCCCCCGGCGATAGCGCATCCAATCGTCGCGAGAGGATGGACTTTGCCTCAGCTACTAGAGGTAGAACGTGGGCCCTCGGTTGCTGTCGTGCCCCCTTGGGGTCGTACAGAGTAAGCGTGGCGGCAGCGAGGTCGACATCGGTGGCTTTCAGGCGAAGTAGCTGAACTGGTCGCTGCCCGCCCAGCAGGAGTAGAAGTTGAAGCGCATCCTTTTGCGACCCAGGGTCGAGACCATCAAACCTCCTTAGCAATGCCCCAAGCTCAATACTCGACAGAACCCGCTCCCGCGCGCGGTTGAATTGGGAAAGTGCTCCAATGCTGGCGATCGGATTAATTTGTATGCCGTAAGTGCGCAGGGTTAAAGGCGCAGCCGGATTCGTCTTTGACTCTAGCGCCAGCTGGTAGGCTGACCGAAGGTAACTGCGAAGCTTCTCAGCCGTCCTACCTTTTCCCGCCTCGACCAGCCGCCCGATCATTCCCACAAAGTCATCGATGGACAGCTCAGAGGCTTTGCGACCGCCAAGTTCGGCTGAAGCTTTGAAGACATGCTTGCCAAAAATCGACCGGACGTCCTTGGCGGACGTTTTTCCGGCTTGCTCGAGATAGGAAGCGTACGCCGACAGAAGTTGTCTCAGTGTGCCCCGTTTGGCATCCTCAGCGGCATCAGTCGCCGCAATCTCGGCGGCCCTTCGCGAATCCTCGCCCGCCTGAAGCTGGCGTTCAGTGTGCAAATGCAGGTCATGCACCCCACCACGATAAAGCGCCGACAGCTCCGCAGCACGGTCACGCGCCTGAATCAGCGAAAGCCCCCGCTCTCCCGACTCATCGTATGGCCCGAGCGGCAGCCACCGTCTTTGAGCCCCGTGGAAATATTGGAAGTACAGGTATACGCCGCGCGGCTTTATGCGAGCTGCAAGCCGACCACCGCCGCGTGAGCCACCGTCCGTGAGCCAGCGGCTGCCATCGGTTCCGCGCCCTCGTAGTGCCGTGGTTGTAATCCGGGACATCAGCGACCACCCCTCGTCCAGCTTTCTAAGCGTTAGTCCGTTGGTCTCGTTTTTCCACTACTAGACCAAAGTTGGTAGCAGTATGGTAGCAGTACCGTAAAAGCTGTGGGTGGACGAGCTTGGACCGCTATAGACAGGAAACATTATAATTCAATGTATTACAGATCTACACCGGCGACCTTATTCGGCCATGGACTGCGGTAGACGATATTTGTCGGACTGTTAATCCGTTGGTCGTTGGTTCGATTCCAACCCGGGGAGCCAATTAAACAAGCACTTAGCTCCGTTTCATCACCTTCTACGGAGCTAAGTGTTTCCCGAATGTTTCCCGCAGGCGCCAAGCCCGCCAATTCGGCGATCTTGTCGGCTGAGTCATCCCGCGTGCGCCGCATGGCATGGGTGTAGACAGCGAGGGTCGTTCGCTCGCTGGCGTGACCCAAAATCTCGGGGGCCCGCTTGAGGGGGACCCCAGCTTCATGCATCAGGCTTGCGGCCATATGGCGTAGGTCATGGAACCGAAGCGGAGGCAGTCCGGCCTTGCGTAGCGCCCGGCGCAGGACATGCCGAAGGAGCTTGTCCGCATCGATGGGCCCGCGTTCGCCGAGGGCATTCGGCTCGCCCGGGAAAACCAGCCCACGCTGCGTGACAGGACATGCCACCTTCCAACGCTTAAGCTCAGGGATCAGGTACGCCGGCATCGGGATCGGCCGGACGCTGCTCTCGGTCTTGGTCGCAGCCTCCTCCCCTCGCCGCGCCGCCTGGCGTTCCACGAACAGCCGCCGGCCTTCCAAGTCGATCGAGTCCCAAGTTAACCCCCGCATCTCCCCAGACCGCAGCCCGGTCGTGATGGCCAGTTCGATGAGGATTCGCTCGGCGGGCACGTCAAGAGCCGCCCGCAACCGGCCAATCTCCCCGGCGTCCAAGATGTAGACCGGCTTCTTTGCCGCCCGCGGCTTCCTAACATCGGCGAACGGGTTGGCATCGACCAGCTTAATGCGCCGACCGTATCGCCACACCGTGCCACCGAGCGTGAGGATCTTGGCGATTGTCCGAGGCGACAGCGGCTTGCCGCTACCCGCCTTCCCGCTCGCTTTGGCTCCGGCGGAGGCCTGAAGCGCCGTCTTCATGTCCAGGATGGTCTCGGCATCGATTTCGCCCAGGAGACGGGCCCCAAGCTGCGGGATCAGATATAGCCGGCCCATGGCCTGGTAATCAGCGATCGTTGAGGGCCGACGGTCGGGACCTGCCAGCTCATGCCCTGCAAACTTGTCCCACAGATCAGCGAACGTGGCCGTCTGCCGTTCCCAGAACTTCCCAGCCTTAGCTTGCGGCGCAATCTCGTCGCGATACGCCTCCGCGGCTGCCTTGGCCTTCGCGCCGGGCCCGAAGCCCTTAATTGAGCGCTGACGCTTGCCAGACGTTCTCGTCGAAACATCGACGACCCAACCGCCCCGCGAGTATCGAACCGTTGCTGATGCCATCAGAGTCTCCTACTGCAGATCGCGGGTTTCACAATGCTTCCTTCGGTGACGGCTTGGCGTGCGCGTCAAGCATCTTCTTAAGCCAAGCGAACATTGTTCGATGGTAACGATCGCTCTCCGGATCGTTCTTGAACGTCGTGTGCAGCTTCGGTGTCGTCCCATGCGGTGCAGTCACGTGAATCGACTTATCGCCAGGTTGCCACCAAAACTGAATATCGTGGCGCACGTACTTGAGAGGCTTTTCCACCTTCTCTTGAGTCTCTGCCTCCTCAACCGTCGGCCTCTGATCATTGGTCACCGAGTGTTTAAACCATGCCCAGATTGCTGGGTGCATGGCGACAGTGCCAGCCTCCCAGTTTTGCCAAGTCCGCAACGTTGAGTACGCGATGACTGCCGCGTCGCTTTGCGATAGCCCGTACGTCCCGCGTAAGTGTCTTATTTCTGAAGGTTTTGGCGATTTGCTCATAGACCGTCCTCCGTCTTACGCAACATTATACGCAATATCCTCGTATACGCAACTCTTGCGTATTTGGTGAAGCACCAAAGTCACACGCAATCTTTCCTAATATTGGCTCTTATTGGCACATTGGCAGTGTTTACGTCGAAACGGCCAGTTGCTCGGCTATTGTTGCGCCATGAAAACTTCAGCACGGAGCGTGATTGTGAACATACCAAGCTACTTGGGTCGCGGTCGGATGGCACGCTATCTGAGCGTCTCCGAAACGTACGTGGGGATGCTGGCGATTCCACCGGATGCGTTGATCGATGATCGTCCCGCATGGACTGAGGCGACCGCGGCGCGCGTCAAGGCAGCTCGCGAGACACGTGTGAGAGAACGCGCAGAGCGGCGCGGGAATGTGGCGGCCTGACCATTCGCGATGGGCACTAACGGCATCAAACTTCGAGTGATCAGAGGCGCGGCGCCGGTGCGTATGCCGCTGGCTGACCGCTGCATCGTTTGCCACGGGAGGCGTGTCATTGCCGATCCCGAGACCGACAGCATCGTTAGGTGCCCGTGCTGCAACCACCCTAAAACTCCCGCCGAGTCCGTTTCGACCCCTATAGCGACAGGTGTCCTACCCATTTCGAGGGCGGCGTGAGCGCTTCCGCAAACATCATTTCACGGCTCGCGCGTGTACAGGAAGTGCGTCCGAACGTCTGGCGCGGATCATGTCCGACTGGAAATCACCCGCATGGCGACCGCAGCCGCGGGCTTGAAGTCGAGCAGCGCGGGAACAAGGCGTTAGTGATCTGCCGTGCCGGCTGCAGCATCCATGAGATCGTCGAGGCGGTTGGTCTGGAACTTAAAGACTTGTTCGATGATTCGGGTATTCGGCGCGATCGCCGGCCCGGGCTCTCCGCTGCGGAGATGCTCGAAGCAGTTGACCATGAGGCCCTGGTCTTAGCGCTGATTGCCGATGATATCCAAGCAGCAGGCGCCGCAACGCCCGAACAGTGCCAGCGGCTTGGCCAAGCAGCAGGACGCATTGCGCGAGTGCGAGGGCACGCCCATGGCCAGTAGTGTCCGACTTGAGCGAACGTTTAAGGTGCTCGACGGTCAGCCGCTACCGGTGAAGGCCTTAGAGTTACCTGGCTGGCGCGCGGCACTGGCGCCCAGCGGTGACGGGTATCTAGGAGATGAACGAAATATCCTCATCGCGCTGCGCACCGCCCCCGAACTGGCTGGGCTGGTTCGCCTCAATCAATTCGCCTTAACGACTGAATTTACCCGATCGCCACCATGGCGGCAGGCCGAACCTGGACAGCCATTCCGGGATGGGGATTCAACGGAGCTTGCAGCGTGGCTGCAGCAAATGGGTCTCAAGGTGCGAGGCATTGGAGCAATCGATGCCTGTGTCACGGTGGTTGCCGGTGAGCACGCCTATAACCCCGTGGCTGAATATTTCAGCTGTCTAGTCTGGGACGGCACACCGCGCCTCGCCAGCTGGCCGCAGGTTTATCTGAACGCTGCGGGAACGTCTGAATATCTTGCAGCGGTCGGAATGCGGTTTCTGATCTCTGCCGTAGCGCGCGTTTTCCAGCCAGGCTGTCAGGCCGACCATGTTCTGGTTCTTGAGGGCCCACAGGGCGGAGGCAAGACATCAGCCGCGCGTGCGCTGGCTGTAAAGCCGGAGTGGTTTGCGGGAAGCCTTCCGGACATCGCCAACAAAGACGCAGCCTTGCAGCTGTGTGGGCGTCTGATCATTGAAATCGCTGAACTGAAGGCATTCAAGAACAGCCAGACCGAGGCGATAAAGACCTTCCTGACGCAGACCATCGATACATTCAGGCCGCCATACGGCCGGCGCACCGGACAATTCCCGCGCCAGTGCGTCTTCATCGGCACGACCAATGAGACGACCTACCTGCGGGATCGAACCGGGAACCGCCGATATTGGCCCATCAAGTGCGGTGTCATCGACGTGGCCGCACTCACCCGTGATCGGGATGCCCTGTGGGCGGAAGCAGTGCACCGGTACGGCCGCGGCGCCGCCTGGCACCTCGATGAGGCCGAGACAAGGCTGGCCAACGAAGAACAGCATGAACGTGTCCAAATCAGCGAGCTTGAACAGGATGTCGCCGCGTACCTCTCACAGCGGACTGACCAGCGGCAGGACGTGACTGTCAGGGACGTTCTGATCTACGCGCTGCACCTGGATCCAGATGCAGCCTCCTACACCGAGACTGCCCGCAAGTTCGGACCCGCCGTGGCGGACGCTCTGGAGGCATCGGGATGGCAGAAAGTCGGTCGGATAGGCAAGGGCAACCGCACGACCTATCGCAGGCGACAAGGGTAGACATGGGCAAAGTGATCACTACTAGCGCGGGGATGTATTACCTCCCGCAATGTATGTCCTTATTTACCTTGTGGACCCTTGTCGCCGAGTGCGCATGGATTGCAGCCAGAGCCTCTATCACCGCGATACGGGTAGGGGGTCGTCATGGCTAACCGCGTGCTTGTACCGCTGCCTGATGGACGCTGGCTGTCGCTGACGTCAGAACTGTTCGAGGCCGCTCTGCGAGAAGGGTGCGAAGCGATCTCGGCGCCTGCGACGTCTCATGCAGCCACAGCGCATGAGCCTTTGCTCGATGCAGACCAAGCGGCGTTGCAGCTGGGTGTTACGGCCAGGTGGCTTGAGGACTGTGCGCGCGCCGGCATCGTTCCGCATCACAAGCTTGGGCGGTTTATCCGCTTCCGCGTGAGTGATGTTGCCGCTCATTCCAGGGTGGAAGGCGCCCCATCAACGGATAACCAATCCGTATCACCAATTCGGAGGCTTGCGCGTCAATGACTTACGCACGCTGTTTCCCAGATGTTTCCCGCGCGCTGCGCTGGCAAGCAATGCGTGAGGTGCGGTGATGGCTCGCGAACCTTCCGAAAAGCTCGTGGGATCGATTCCTGAGAGTTACCGAGGTGACTTCATGGGTGCCCTGGACGTTCTCAACGCCAGTTGGGCAAGCAGTCCGAGATCGCTGCCTGGCGCTGGTTGCGGATCTGGGCGGTGATGAGGCCATGGGAGTCGTAAGGCGCTCGACCGCCATCGACTACGTTGCGCTGAGCGTTCTGGTCGAGGGAATGCTTTGCCGGATCGCTGCCGGGGAGAAAATCGACATTGGCGGTCTTACACAGCTAATGAACACCAAGCTCGGCATTGGCCGGGTACTTGGATTGGATCGCCGGCCGAAACCTATCGGGAAACTGCAAGACCTGATGAGAGGTAAGGCCGCATGAACCGCATCGGTGGCGTCCTGGACATGACCGCGCTGGCTCGCCTGCACTTCACTGCGCTGGGCGCTCGGCAGAAGGATCAGGCCATCCATCGCATGGCGAGTTCTGGCCTGGGCGCTAACAGCATCGCGCTTGCCACCGGCTTAAGCGTTGAGTTCATCAGTCAGGTGTTGCGACGGGCTGAGAGGGCGTGTGACGCGGTGGGAGCGGCGCTATGACGTCCAGCACCGGCACTCGCCCATCGCAGCGCTCGGGGCCAATCTCCGCCTTATTGACGTCCTATGACGCCCAGCGGCATGCGTCAGGCGGCCTTGTTGGGCATCGGCTGACTGAAGTCCGCGCCGCACTTGGGGCAGCTGCTCGGCACCACAGGTTGTTTTCTGAAGGCTGGACGCTTCCGCAGCGGTGTGCGCTGCCAAAGTCTGCCCCTACAGATCGGGCACCTGATCCGGTGCATGAGCCATACGATGACCGCGATCGACACGACGCCCGGTACCAGCGACCACAAACCGTGCTTCCAGGCGAACAGGAACCCCCCGACCATGTGCAGGTAAAGAATTCTCGCGATGCCGATCGTAATGAAGCAAGCGCCAATCCAATCGGCGATTACGAACGTCCTGCGGCGTCGCTGCAAGTACTCGTACATCGTCATAGCCGTCGATTGTATTGCGGACTTACGGGTGGTGCGCTGTGACGCACGTCATTGGAATCGATCCTGGTCTGTCAGGCGCAATCGCAATCCTGTCACCCACAGGCGAGCTTGAGCGCCTGGCAGACCTGCCAGTCATTCGCGATGGCCGGCTGAGCTGGATAGACGGCGGGAGTCTGCAGTCGATCCTGATCGACACTTTGTATGGCAGATCCGCTCGTGCGGTCGTGGAGCGTGTCGGAGCCATGCCGCGGCAAGGCATCGCATCAGCCTTCAACTTCGGAGTCGGCTTCGGCAGCGTGCTGTCGATCCTGCAGGCCCGTCACCTCTCCATCGAGCTTGTCACGCCAGTCGTCTGGAAGCGCGCCATGGGTCTATCCAAGGACAAGCGCGCGAGCTTGGACAAGGCGCGCCTTCTGTATCCCGCGGCTGATCTGAGTCTCGCCAAACACGAAGGCCGTGCCGAGGCTCTCCTGCTGGCGCACTGGGCGCTCGCCTGTTCACAGCGGGCTGCGGCATGACGCGCACTACTTCACTCCCCGATCTCAAGGCACCAGGAAGACACCAATGCTAGTCAAAGCCACCCAACGCGGCTTTCTGTTCGATCGCATCATCGAGCCCGACAGCGTCTTTGAATGTCCAGATCAGCATTTCGCGCCGATCGCGACTGGTCCTGGCGGTGAGTCGCTTGGATGGATGGTGCCTGCGACAGCACAGGACCGCGCCCACGCCGCGCAGCTGATCGCGAGCGCTGCACCAAGGCCTGCGGTGAAAGCTGGTCTAAGCGGTCATCGAGCGCCCACCCAGGCTGATCTGATGCGGCACCCGCAACGATCGGGTTTCTTCGCCGACAGCTATGAAGCGAACCCGGTGCGTGACGGGGCAGGAAAGCCGCGGTAATGGGCTTTTCACTCGCTGGAATCGGGGCGTACCTGGGGATTGGTGGCACTGCCGCAGCAGGCGCTGGTGCAGGCGCAGGTGCTGCTGCCGGTGCTGGCGCTGCTGCGGGAGCAGGTGCTGCGGCAGCCGGAACTGCCGCAGCGGTTGGCACCGGCGTGGCAGCGATTGATACCTCAGCCGCATTGGCGGCCCTTGCCGTTCCCGATGCTGCTGCCAGCGCTGCTGCGGCCGGCGGTGCGCTTGCGGCGGGGAGCACCATTGCCACAACTGTCAGTGAAGCAGCAGCGGTTGCCTCAGGGGCCTCATCGCTTGCCACTCTCGCCAGCGGTGCAGGTCGGGTGAATGTACCGCCAATCCCGAATCAGATCGGCAGCAATGACCAGTCGATCCAGCAAACAGAACAAGCTTCCCTTGCACGCCGCCAGGCCGCCGGCGGCTTGAACAGCACAACGGGCACTGCCGGCGGCCAAGCAGGAGCCGCACTGAATCCCGCGACAACGAGCACCCACACACTCTTGGGCGCATGAGCCCCAATTCGAGGAGATAGAGACAATGCCCTACATCAACCCACAAGACTCGGCACGCGCTCGAGAAACCGCTGCACGCGAGGCTCAGAAGACCGCCCTTGCGAGTAAGAGCGCTGATCGTCGTGATCGAGACGCGCGCTTAGGTAGCAAAATGTTCAAGGACGGGCGCATCTCGTGGCTCGATGGACAGGCCAATCTCACGGCATCTGATCGTCAAAAGGCCATGAGCTATATAGCAGCCACCCCGAGCGGTAGTTTGCAAATGCTCAAGGCGGCTTTGCCCGCGCTTCGGCGCCCGGCCGAGACTGCCGAAGTCCTGCGTCAACGTGGTGAGCAGATGGCCGATATGCGCGCACGGGGCGAGGGCCGCGGTGACAGGCGGCGCGAGATGCATGAGCTCGACGCAGAGCAACGCAGCAACCCGAAACTCGACGAGCTCTTGCGCACTACCGGCCTTGGTGCAGATCCGTACCACGCGCACTTGTCGCTTTCTGAGAAACGCGAGCGCGCGGTGAACGAGACGCGCTACGCCCGCGAGACACCGAAGCGGTGAAATGAAATTCTTCGACTTCATCATGACTCCGGAACTGTGCGGCCCGGAGTTCAGCGCACCCAGCTGGTCGCCTTGGCGCGTGATAGCCAGGCTCTTTGATGGAGACGCTCACCTGCTGAACGAGGAAGAGCGCGCTTTGGCCCTTCGCCTGACCGGCCGCACGGTTCTCCCGGTAAAGCGGCCCGACATCCTCGTGGTGGGCGCGGGTCGTCGCAGCGGTAAGAGCCAAATCGCAGGGCTCGCTGTGGCTTATCTTGCCGCCGAAGACCACCGCAACCGTCTTGCTCCAGGTGAGCAAGCAACCGTGATCTGCTGCGGTCCGGATCTTGAGCAGGCATCGATCGCATTCAAGCGCGCTAGAGGCCTGATCGAGCGCTCCCCGGTTCTCAGCGCAGAACTCATCCGGGAGACCGAGGATACCCTTGAGTTTGCGCATGGCTCTCGTGTTGAGACGGTAGCATCGTCCTTCAAGACGGTCCGCGGCCGCACCCTTGCTGGCGCGGTGGTCGATGAAGCGGCGTTCCTTCCCAGTGAAGGCTCTGCGCTGCCAGACGAAAAGTTATTCGAAGCAATAACGCCGGGACTCCTCACGTTGGGCGGCCGCGCGCTGATCATTTCCAGCCCGTATGTGCGGGCCGGCCTGCTGCATGACCTGTACGCCCGGTACTTCGGAAACGATAAGGAAGACTCAGGGATCTTCATTCAAGCAGCATCCCTCGACCTAAATCCGACGCTTGATCCGATAAAGATTGCTGAAGAGGAGCGCAATAACCCTGAGTCTGCCGCTTCCGAATATAACGGCAAATTTAGAAATGACTCCGCCTGCTATTTAACGGATGAGTTGATTAGCGCCGCGGTCGTGCGCGACCGGCTCTCACTTCCCTACCGTCGGGACGTAAGCTATTTCGGCTTCTGCGACGCCTCATCGGGGCGTAACGACTCATTCGTGGTGGCAGTAGCCCATCAAGAGGTCGGAGGCCGTGTGGTACTCGATGCCATATGCCGGGTCGAACCGCCCTTCAATCCCGCTGATGCGGTCGCACGATGTGCCGCTGTCCTTAGCAACTACGCACTGTCATCGGTTACCGGGGACCGGTTTGCCGTCGGCTATGTGAGCGGTGAGTTCGCTCGTCACCGCATCCGCTACTTCGAGAGCGATCGCTCCAAGAGCGAGATTTACCGCCAGGCATTGCCCTTGTTTACCTCCAAGCGAGTCGAGATGCTCGACCATCGCCAGCTCTTATTTGAATTGCGCCTATTAGAAATACGCGCTCAACGAGGGGGCGGCGAGCGTATTGACCATCCTTCCAAAAGCTTCTGTCACGACGACGTTGCGAATGCCTCAATCGGCGCGTTGCTCATGGCCGCATCAGGTCCTGTGGCAGGCGAGTACGGGATGCATGGAGGCGGTGTGAGTCGATCGCTTTGCGATTATGACCCTTTGACCCATGACGATGAACGCAGTAGCAATCGCCGTTTCGATTCAGACGCCGAGCATCGACGCGCGACAGCCTCATCCGGGGTTGGCTTTCTCACGCGGCACTAACGCGAGTTCTCATTCCTGTTACTCAACGCAATATTGGAGCAACCACATGAAATCAAAAGGTACGATAGGAACGCCCGTCAATTACATCGGGCCCCGCGGCTCGATGGCAGGTCAAAAAGAGGGTTACGGTGCAGGCAACCCTGCTGACTACTCGGGCAAGAGCGTCAATCCAAATTTCGCAGAACCAGGCATCAAGACCGGCCCGCAGGGTGCCGGCACACCTGCAAATTATCAGCGCGGCAATCCCGATGAGGCTCGTGCTGTACGGCTGCAGCATCCTTACGGCCTCGTGATCTCAGAGAACGGCCAGGACCACAACAGCGCGCGCAGCAACGGCGATGGCGTGATCCTGGATCATATGGCCAAGGATTATGAGAACCCGCTGCCGGCCCCGCAGATAGATTCACCGGTCCCACGAGAGGCCCCCGTGTTCGACACCTCGCAGATTTCCACGGAGAATCGGGCGCACTTAGGCGTCGGCAGTGGTAAAGCGGCGCCCACTCCTGCGATGGCTCGCGATGACCTGCTCAAGATTGGCGGTGTGATGAGTCGCGGACCTAAGGAGTAGTCAGCTCACGGTTCAGCGTAAATCGCGATGCCGTTACCAGACTTTTGGTAAATCGCCGCAGAGCTTCCGAAGCCGACACCAAATGCGGAATTGCCAGAAACAGAAGCTGAACCGAATCCTGTACCAACCGAGCCGGCTTGCTGCTCGCCTATGCCTTGGAGCAGCACGCCATTGGCGCCTAGCTTCGCGGCTTCCTCCTTGAGCCGCTGAATGACCTTGTTTGTTTTACCTTGCGCGGTAATGGCCATTGATGCGCGGCTGGAAGTTTCGAGAATGGCGATCTCTTCGTACTTACCGGCGGGCGGATGGGCGTAGATCTTCACCTGGTCTGGTGAAATTGGCGGACGCGCTGTGCCGATCATAACGTGAGAGGAAACGCAGCCAGCCAGAAACGCGAATAGTGCAATGCACCAGATTCTCATAACTCCCCCCGTGGTCGGTGGAATCTACGCCTCAGCCGCAGCAACGTATAGACACTCCCGCCTATACAGTGATGGGCGCTGCACCATGCTGGACGCCATCCAGTTCCGCGCAATCCGGTTTGCTGATCGCCATGGGCCTGACCGTAGGCTTCTGGCATGCCCCGCCGAATTCTCTACGACCCGCTGCAGCCGCTCTCAGTGCGTACATGGCTTGTGGTGAGAGATGAGCGCCGGCTGCCTGTGGCGGCCCGAGAGATCGCCCCAAGCACCAATCTGCGCGCCACTCTCAATGCGGCACGAACTGAGCGCATTGCAGCGGGTTGGAGCTGTACCGACATTGGCCGGGCTGACAGCGTGTTCTTCGCCGAGCGCGATGGGATGCGGCTGGAAGTGGGGATAGAGCGGTACAGCCCGAGTGGGCCAGGGCTGCCGTCGCACAGCGAGCCTGCATAGCTTGATATTTTACGCAGTATCGTATACGTTATTCAGACGCTACGACTTCTGGACACCCGGAAAACGGAGCGGCCCGCGCCTCGGGGAAATTCAGGGGTGATGCAAAATATGAACGCAAACGCAGCCGAAACATTGGAAATGAGCAATCGAGACCGCATCACGATCGAGCAGATGGGGGATTGGCGTGAAGTGGTGCCAATTCAACGACTCCCTAACGGCGTTAAAGGTCTCGGTATCGTTCGGCGTGGCGATGAACCTTGGGGCGTGCTAGCGCAAGAGAGCGACGGCGAGTATGTCCGCATCAGTCGCGAAGGACTGACGCATCCTCTGGACCAAAGGAAGGTCCGCGCAGCTCTGGAACTGCCTCCGCCCGAGGGGAAGCCACGCATGGGCGATGAGGTACGGCAGCCATACACCGTTCGACTGGAGCCTACCTTGGCCGAGTACGCGACCGTTCTCGGCGATGGAAGCTTGGCCGAAGGTTTGATCAAGCTCATCCGCTCGCACCGATCTCGTTCGCTGCGCAAGACACTCGTAATCGAGTTTCCCCGTGAGGCGGTGAAGATCATTCACACAGTAGGTGTTCAATTCCAAGCCATTGTGAATGGAGAGACCCGGGATTGTACCGTCAGCGCCGAGGCACTCAGAGACCACTTCGGCGCTGGCAGTGTCCACGCGAGGGATCTACAGACCGCCTTCATTTCCGGCAAAGACGACATCCACAAAGCAGCAAAGCGACTACTGGCGGAGTCCAGCGAAGACATCGTGATCGGAACAAAGGACATTTTCTAAATTCAATCGGCGTCCGTAGTGACTGGTACTCGCCACGGACGCCTAACCACAACCGCACAAACGAGGTGCAATCATGGCTAAGACCGAGTGTATCAATTCGCTCCCGGCCCGCGGGATCATCGAGGATCGGCTCGAAGAGCAACGGCGTCGCATCTGGCGTGCACAATCAATCTGCAACATCACTGCTCTGGCTGCACGGCGCGCCCAGGGAGTGGGCAACGAGGGCGACGCAGCTGCGTTCACACAGAACGCGTGGTCCGCAATGGAGGCTGTCGGGATCCTGCTGGAGGACGTTGCGGGAGACCTTGAACCAGATGTTGTCCTGGACCGGCGTGCGGCCGCGGGAGAAGGAACTGAGGAGGCGCGGGAACGAGCACTAACAACGTGACGCCGATCTACGCCGCGCACCTATACCCGCCGGAGGCAATCCCGCGTCTCCGTCAGGCGCGCGACTTGATGATCCAGGCATATAACGTACTTGATCAGCTCTTTGAAGAAGGCAAGATCAAGCAAGGCTCACCGGCCGCCGAGGCGTGTGACTTGCTCGACCAAGCAATTAATTTCTTCGAGCCGGAAGAGGGGGACGAGAACGACAACGCCGGCAGCACAACCCTTCGCCTTGTCGTCGATAACCCCCAGCCCGAGAAGCCATCATGAGCGCCGTTTCGCCGCAGCCGAATCGAATTCGTGGCCTCAACGAACGTTTTCGAGATCATGAGTGTCGCTTGACGCACTGGGGGACGATGAGGATCGACGAGAATCACCGCCCCGGTCGCCTACGTGGAGTGCGACGACACATCGGTACGACGCGCCGAAGCATCGATGTGGCAGCTGGCGAACCGCGGTAGCCCAATCAAGCGCCCAGCCTCGCCGGGGTTCTTCTCAATACTGGCTGGGCCGTTTCCCGGCAACTGCCACCACCACTACGGCGGACTCAGGAGGACGCGGACCGTGCTTGGCATTTAAAATGCGCAAAAGATGGGGCGCCCGCTGCTCCACCGCGGGCGAGAGATAGAACGTCTCAAAGTCCTCCCCTTCGTCTTGGACGCTGAACATTCCCATGTCCACAGGTCCACCGAGCCGCACGAATTCTTGCTCAAAGGTGGTCAGTGCTCGCATTCCAGCCCCGGCTGCCACTTGCGCACTTGAGAATGTGAAGAAGGACCATTTCATTGTTAGACCCGCGGTTCTACTGTCAAAATTAAAATACTAGAGCGGCTTCAAATTCTTCTAGAACCTTCAGGTGATCCTGAGTCTGAAGTGGCGCAAGAGACCAATACCGGTTGTCCGCAAAAGGAACGCCTGCTGCGCGTTCGAAGCGAAATGGAGGGGGAGAAAGTGGACCCACCGGTTCAGCGGCCAGATGAATGCCAAAAACATCGTAGGAGACGGCACCAAGGTCTTTGAAGTGGCGCGAGAGTACCTCTCGTGGCTTCTTGAGTTTATCTCTCAGCCCTCGAAAGGGATCATTAACCTCGACGTAGATCTCGCTGCCGTACTGCTTGCGCGGCTTCTTTGGTCTAATGAACTTATGATCTTTGATTAGCCACGAAACGACATCCTCAATGAAATGTTCCGATGTGGTTGTGTCCACCTGAGTGTCAGCGACCACGCCATCACTGAAAATTGTGAACTGCACCATCACCTCGCCTTGAGCGCCGCGTGAAAATACTCCATATTCGAATTTTAGCCCTTCCTTTACAGCATGGGCCGCCGCCACGTCCGGGGCCTTCGCAAACTTATACCGTTCCGCGAGGCTCGCAATTACCGACGGTACGAACTTTCCAGCTGGATCAACATCGACAGTTGGAAACAACCAAACTGCTCTAGCGACTTTTGTGGAGAGAAACTTCATGGCGCCGCTCCATGAAATGCCCGAAGTGCGGTCGATGCTGGTGCATCTCTCAGTTGGCCCTGGGACAATACAAAAGCACCAAAATCATGTTGCGCAGCAGCCTGCCTATGGCTTGCGGTAGCCGCCTTGAGGGCGCTTTGGACTGCGCTTAGCGCGCCTTGCGATGGCGTGAGCGGGTATTGAGGTAACTTCCGCTCGTAGCGACCTGAGTTAAGTTCAGATTCGTACGCAGGGTTTGACTCCGTAGTTTCCCCTTGCAAGGAAGCCATGCCGATTGAAGAATCGAGCCAGCGTGTCTGTGCCGCCTGTTCGCAAATGTGGATCCGGACCTTCCCGCCGACCGCCATCGCCAACTTTGTCATCGTTTCAAGCGTGAAATTCTCTGAGCCGCGAAACACCTTCGTAATGTACGCAGGACTGACGCCCGCGGCCTCTGCCAAGGCGGCATTATTCATCTTTAGCACCCCCATGCGTTCCAGGAGGTCCTCAGAAAAATCACGCATTGCTACACGCGTCCAGTATGCAACGCCGCGCGAGGCTCGACTTACAAATCGGGAATACTTGGTGAGCGTCATTTTTTGTCTCCGTACTCAGGGTCGTCTGAAAGAGGAACAATCTCAAGTTGCCCACTCTCTCTTGCCTCCACATAGGCAGTGCGGATCGCAACTGCCGCATCAATGAGATCGTCAGGTGTTTTGTCGGACTTTTTGAGGACACCATTTGCACACACGACTACGTGGCCCTCGTCGTAGAAGTAGAGCAGCCTCAGGGTGCCCCCCTTGGTTACCGGTTCCCGAAACTCAAGGATCTTGTCTCTCAATGGCTTAGATGCCTCGGAGTTTTTCGGCGGCCCGCGGTTGGGCACGTATTCCTTAAGATCGGAAAGCAGTCTTTCGCCTGGATCGCCCGATGCCTCTAAGAGATCGAGCACCGGGCACTCAAACCGACCTTTCGTCACAACTAGCACTGTCCAATTCCGCTTGCCCAGCCGAAGAAGTCGCATATTAACCTATAGGTTCATGCGTAACGTAGTCGCACGTCACGATAGCGCTGCTAATTCCGTGCAAATTCAGTGCAGTGACTAACTCCGCATCGGGACTGGGATGTTTCCCACTTGTTTCCCACGCAACTGCATTGGAGTGTAATGGGGCGTATTTCGGCGTGCGCGACCTTCGCTATGTCTTTGATTTCTGACGATCCGGTTCAGCTGGCTCCGGCTGCTCCGACCTGTTAATCCGTTGGTCGTTGGTTCGATTCCAACCCGGGGAGCCAGTGAAATCAATAGGTTATATCGAACAGGTCTACGTGCCTTAGCCCGTTAGGTTTCTAATGAGCGACCCACCTCGAAGTCGGTCGCTTTCCCACCTCGGCCATCCGGCTCAGATGCCACTCACCTTGCGAGGAGCGCAACGGCGCTCTATAGCACCCGGGAAAGGGCCGCGTCGATTTTTTCGCAGATTTCCGCGATCTCCTCCGAACCCGAGGATCGGTACCAGCCTAATACTGCGCGCGCCTCTTTGAGCAATTGCACTAACTCATCGACGCTAGGCGGTGGCTTGCCCGCAGCGAGCGGAGATTTTTTCATTCATCACACCTGACCGGTAAATCCGGCAACGAGTCAGTCGATGTTTGAAGCGGCCGCGCGCCACAGCAACGTGAGAGAAAATTCGGAGCGTACTGTCCCAGGCGCCTGCAGATTGTGAGCGCGCCGGGCGCGGACAGCAACGCGCAAAATATCCGCACGGGGGCGGCTGAGCGAAGCGGGCCATCGCCTTCCTCAGTCGCGCATACGGGACATTATAGTCATTGCTATCAATAGCATACGGCGTTGATCTGTCATCACCGAGACCCCACCATCTGCCCTCAGGCGGGTCTTCCGTTAAGCTGGCCGCAGCCACAGATGAATTAAGGCAACGTGAGCTGGGGAGCAGCACATAGCATGACGGTCAGCTTTCGAGGAGATCCCTACCACACCGGTTTCAATGCGCCGATGCGCTTTGAGGCCGACATTCACGATTGCGAGGTCGAGGGCCAGCTCCCACTCGACCTTGACGGTTCGTTCTATCGGACCTGCATTGATCGACGCTACCCGCAGCGACTGCCGAACGACATCCCCTATAACGCCGACGGCGCAGTGGATCTGTTCCGCTTCCGCGGCGGTCATGTCGACTTTCGGACTCGCTACATTCGCACGCCGCGTTACGTCGCCGAACGGTCAGCGCGGCGAGCGCTGTTTGGCGTTTACAGAAACCGCTACACGGATGATCCGAGCGTGGCCGGTATGTCCGTGAACACGGGCAATACGACGCCGCTGATTCACGCGGGCAAGCTCTACTGCTTGAAGGAAAGCAGTCCGCCGATGCTCGTTGATCCGCACACGCTTAAGACGCTTGGCGAGTACACCTTTGAGGGACGCCTTCAAGCGCAGACTTTCACCGCGCATCCCAAGATCGATCCGCTCAGCGGCGAGATGATCGGCTTCTCGTATGAGGCCAAGGGCGACCTGACGGACGACCTTGCGGTGCAGTTCTTCGATCCGAGCGGCCGGCTGATGCGTGAGGTTTGGCTCAAAGCGCCATTCGTCTCGATGATGCACGACTTCGCGATCACCCAAGAGCATGTGATTCTGCCGACAACCGCGATGGTGACCAGTCTTGAGCGCCTCAAACAAGGCCTGAACCACTGGGCATACGACCGCAATGCGCCGGCCTGGGTCGGCATCCTGCCGCGTGACGGCGAGGCCAAGGACATACGCTGGTTCAAGGGTCCGCACGACCGTGCGATGCTGATACATGCCACGAACGCGCGCACCGAAGGCAGCAAGGTCATCGTGGATGCGCCGGCCGCGCGTGGGAATTTCAATCCACAGTTTCCGAACCTCGACGGGTCGGCCTTTGACGAGGAGGCGCGAGCGCAACACGATCCGCCGCTGGACCTTCGACCTATCCAAGTCGGGTGATGAGGCCTGGCAGGAGGAAATCCTGTTCGCCGGCATCAAGCCGACCAGCTTCTCGCGCATGGACGACCGTTACCTGACGCTGCCGTTTCGATACAGCTATAACCTGCTGTCGGATCCGACGTTCCCCTTCGATGAAGCCCGCGGTGGCAACCTGCGAGGCAAGATCCCCAATGCCTGGTATCGATTCGATCACGAATCAACGCGGCTCGATAGGTTCTTCGCCGGTGAAACCCACGGGCTCTCCGAGCCGCAGTTCGTACCGCGACGGCACGGCGCCGCGGAGGGCGACGGCTATCTGATTGGCGTGGCCAACGACTACGCCAGCGCGCACAGCGAGCTGGTCGTGGCGGACGCGCAACGCCTGGCGGAAGGCCCGATTGCCAGAGTGAAGTTGCCGTTCCGCCTGCATAGCCAGGTCCACGGCTGCTGGGCATCCGCACAGGGATCTGCCATTCGACTTCGACATCGATACGGATTTCATCGGCGGACCCTATGTGTAACGCCGGCGAGCCGCGCAGAATTAATAATCGCTAAGTGCACAAATGAGGCCCAGGACAAAGCGGGCGCCCTCGCCGGCCCCGCAGCGGCACCCAGCTCTAGTAGTTCTGCTGGCGCCGCGAGCTCCGCAAGTCCCAGTGATCGTTACGTCGCCCCTTGAACGAACTGCCCGGAAGGATCGCTGAAGATGATCTCTACGCGACGATTTTGTTGACGGCCCTCGGGCGTGTCGTTGGAGGCCACTGGATAGGCCTTGCCGCGACCCACGGTGCGCACGTTATCGGCCGGCACGCCTCGCGCCGTCAGGGCATCCGCCACCGCCTGTGCACGGCGCTGTGACAGCACCTGGTTGTATTCATCGGTGCCGCGACTGTCGGTGTGGCCTTCGATCATGATCTTGGTCTGAGGATTGGCACTGAGGAACGTTGCCAGACGACCCAGTACCAGATCGGCACCCGGCTTCAAGGTCGCCTGACCCGTATCAAACAACACATCTCCCAGCGTCAGCACCATGCCGCGATCGGTCTTCTTGGCCTGCAGATCCGCCAACTGCTTCTGGGTATCCGCCAGTTGCTGCTGGGCAGCGAGCGCTTGATCCTTGGCGATTTGAGCCTGAGCGCGCTCGGCCTCAGCCTGCGCCTGCGCGCTTTGGGCCTGCGCCTGGGCATTTTGCGCCTGAGCCTGTGCATTTTCCGCCTGAAGCCGGGCATTTTGCGCTTGCGCTTCGGCGTTCTGCGCATCCCGGGTGCGCGCCGCCAGCAAAATTCTGTTGCGCTCCTCCTGCGCTCGGGCCACTTCCTGGCGGGCGCGGGCTTCCGATACGCGGGCCTCGCCTGCCTGCGCGTGGCGCATGGCGAGATAGGCCAGATGATCCACGACCTCCGGCGGCGCCTTTTGCTGCTGAGCGGCCTCGGCCTGCTGGAGGCTCGCGCGCGCGGCGTCGAGGTCGCGCGCGGCCGCCTGCTGCGCGAGCGGCTGCTGTGCCAAGGTGTCGATCTCGGCGCGCGCCTGCTCGACCTGTTCGCTGCGCTGAGGCATCGAAGCGCAGGCCGCGAGCAACGATACTGTCGCGCCGATGAGGATGACCTTCTTCATGACAATCTCCTGGAATGGCATCAGTTCGGGGCCGGAGCCGCGCTGACCGCGCCACGAGCCGACTCCTGACGCAGCGTCTCGTTACCCTGCACCACCTCACGGGCTGCCTGGAGGGCCGCCCCTTCGGAGGCGCGGGCGGTGGCAAGATCCGCGTCCACCTCGGCGGATTCCGCCTCGCGACGCGCCTCGGTGTATTTGCCCGCGCTGTTGTCTTTTTGGGCATCGCTCAGCTCATCGTGGGCGCGCTGCAGATCCGCTGCCGCAAAGCGCTGTACACCGGCCTTGTCTGCCTGATCAATCAGGGTTTGTGCCCGGGTCACTTCCTCCACGGGTGGAGGGCCCTCGGTGGCACAGCCGGCAATCATTCCCGCTGCCGCGATGATGGCCGTGATGGCTAACGGGCCGGATCTGCGTACCATAAATTTCTCCCGCGTCAGTCTGACCTTGGCAGGGGCCATGATGCCGCGGCAGCGCCGGAGTCACTATCGGCGGGATGCCGTCCGAGCGCCCGCGGCTTTCGCGTTACAACGTAGGAATTCTCCGAGTCTTGCGCTCGGATGGGGCGCTACTGGCGACCAATGCGTGCATTGCCTTGGGTAAAGAACCGCACGAAGGTCTCCGCGTCACAGGGTTTGCTGTAGAGAAATCCCTGCACCTCATCGCAGGCACGCTCGCGCAGGAACTGTGCCTGGGCAGCCGTTTCAACTCCCTCGGCAACGATATTGACTCCCAGGGCCTTGCCCAGCGAGATGATGGCCTCGGTGATCGCCTGGTCATCCGGATTGCCGGGAAGTTCGCGAACGAAGGAGCGATCAATTTTCAAGGTGTCGATGGGAAACTGCTTCAACTGTGACAGCGAAGAATACCCTGTGCCGAAGTCATCGATGGCCAGGCGCACGCCCAGTGACTTGATGACGGCTGCGGTCTGTGCCGCCTGATCGACGCTGTTCATGATCATGGTCTCGGTGATTTCCAGCTCCAGGCAGTGCGCCGGCAATCCGCTCTCCTGCAGCGCCGCCGTGATGACATCCACCAGCGCCGGATCCTTGAATTGCCGCGGCGACAGGTTGACCGCGATGACCAGCGGCGGCAGGCCCAGGCGCTGCCAGGCCATGCTCTGGGCGCAGGCCGTGCGCAGCACCCATTTGCCGATGGGGACGATCAGGCCGGTATCCTCGGCCAGCGTCACGAAGGCGTTCGGGGACAGCACACCCAATTGCGGATTCCTCCACCGCAGCAGCGCTTCGACGCCGCAGATGCGGCCCGTGGACAGCTGGATCTTCGGCTGATACTCGAGGAAGAGCTCGTTGCGCTCGAGCGCGTGCACCAGATGCGTCTCGAGTACCATCCGTTCCACCGACATCGGCGCAGATCACCCCCGAGTAGAACTGGAAGTTGTTCTTGCCTTCATCCTTGGCGAGGTACATGCCCATGTCGGCCTGCTTCATCAGCGTCTGCGCATCGGTGGCATCCTCAGGGAAGCGCGCGATACCGATGCTGGCGGTGACCCGACATTCGTAGCTGAGGACCCGCACCGGCCTGAGCATGGCCGAGAGAATACTGGCGGCAACGGCAGCCCCAGCAGCGTGGTCGGCGATGGGGTCCAGCAGCACGATGAATTCATCACCGCCGAAACGTCCCACCACATCGGAACTACGGACGCAGGCGCGCAGACGCTGTGCGACTTCCTTGAGTACCTTATCGCCCGCCTCGTGGCCGAGTGAATCGTTGACGATCTTGAATCGATCCAGATCAATGAACAGGATCGCGCATTTGCGGCCGTGCCGCTGCGCACCCTCCAGGGCATGCCCGAGAAGTTCCGCGAAGGCTGCCCGATTGGGCAGCCCGGTCAGCTCATCGTGCGTGGCCAGATAGCGAATGCGCTCCTCGGCGATCTTGCGCGGCGTGATGTCCTCGACGATCGCGATGTCGTACAGCAGTTTGCCGTCCAGATCGTAGCGCGGCGCCGCGGCAATCTTCACCCAGATGGTCTTGCCGTCCTTGCACAGGTAGCGTTTCTCGATCCGCATCGAATCGAGTTCCGACGCATGCATCCTGGCCGCGATCGATGTCCGTGATATGGACATCCTCGGGGTGGGATATCTGCCAGACGGTGAGCCTGCTGAGTTCCTCCTGCGTATAGCCGAGCATGTCGCGCAACCAGCTGTTGCTCCAGATCAGATGACCGGCCGGATCAACGTGCGCGATGCCAACAGCCGCCAGCTCGACGGTGCTCGCATAGCGGGTTTCGCTCTCACGCAGCAGCGTCTGAAGTGCGCGACGCTCGGTGATGTCATGAACGGTGCCCACGACGGTGACCGGATTGCCGCGCTCATCCTCGCGAACTTCCACCGAGAGCTGGACGATCTTGGCGGTGCCGCTGCGCGGCAGCAGCAGGCGCGCTTCGGACTCAAAGTGGACATTGCGCGCGACGACCGTTTGATTCCTGCGCTGCTCGAGTGAGCGGCGATCCTCGGGATGCACGTGCGCCAGAAAATTGGCGAAACTCGCCTGATAGGTCGCGGGGTCCTCTTCCAGGATCTGGTAGAGCTCCTCCGACCACCAGCTATCGGCGGTGGCGATATCCGCTTCCCAGTTGCCGATCCGCGCCATACGCTGGGTGTCCCGATAACGCGTCTGGGTCAATCGCAGGGCGGTCTGCGTGACCTTCTGCTGCGTCACATCCTGCAGTGTTCCGCTCACGATCAGCGGCTGTCCGCGCTCATCGAGCGTCGCCTCGCCGCGTGTTTCGATAATCAGTTCGGAGCCGTCGGCCAACGTGACGCGCACTTCGGCGGGGTCGACCTTCTCGCCGGCGAACATTCGTTCGCGGGTACGGTCCAGGCGGCTGCGATCCTGCGGATTTACCAGCGCCCGGAACCGCTCGTACGGCCGTGTCTCAACGCGGCGATCCAGCCGCAGCATGCGATACAGCTCATCAGACCACCAATGGGTGTCGTTGGTGAGATTCCAGGTCCAGCTGCCGATTCGGGCGATACGCTGTGCCTCGTTGAGACGCGCCTCGGTCAGCGCCAGATCCTGCATGGCCGGAATGTCGCGGTCCTCTTCGATGAGGCACAGGGTCAGGGGCTGCGCACCGGCATCAAGTTCGCCGCGCCGCAGATGCAGGTGCAGCCGCGTCCCGTCCTTGCGTATGCCCTGCACCGGAAGACCCGCGGCGGAGGCGATTCGTTCGGCACCGCTGCACCATTGCATGACGGTGGGGCCACCGTGAACACGCAGCGTGGCGGGGAACAATAACTCGACGGCTTGGCCGACGAGCTCGGCCTGAGCGTAGCGGAACAGCTGAACCACCTGGGCATTCGCATAGCGGACGGTGCCGTGCTGATCAAGGGCGAGTACCGGCACGGGCAGACGTTCCAGCAGCGCGATCGCAACGCTCAGTTCAGTTGCGGGCGCGATGCTGAGACCGTGCTCGGAGCGGGCTAAGTGCATGTTCTGGGTGAGGCGATAACGGGCATCGTCCCTGTTATCGGTCAGGCGGGAGCATCAATGAACAGGGGAGCAAGCAGACTGTGACGCGAGTCACGAGGAACGATTGCCCCCGCTCACCCCGGTCCTCCAGAAATGCCGCGCCTTTCCATCGGTTGTCGAGGCAACACCGTGGCGGGTTTTGCGTGTTCGTCCACCTTTAGCGCATTTATATCTTTAAAATTAACAAGATACGTGAATTCCTGCCCATTGATCGATCCAACGCTCCAGTTGCACCGACCACGGCACTTATAACGCATGCCGCCGCACCGGCCAGGCATGTTCGGGCTAAAATCCCGATCTCACCTACAGCACCACTATTAGTAGTCAGACCGTTAGGGGGTTTCCATGATGATCCGTAGCCGCGCCCTGGGCACGAGCTTGCTGCTGTCCGCGACCCTCGTCGCCGGCGTTTCCCTGATTCAAACGGCGGCGGCCGAGGCGCCTGCCGCCAACGTCACCGCCAAGCGGCTGGTCAATGCCAATAAAGAGCCCGGCCAGTGGATGACCTACGGGGGGACCTACTCCGAGCAGCGCTTCAGCCCACTGAAGCAGATCAATGACGCCAACGTGAATACGCTGGGGCTTAAGTGGTACGGGGACTACGAGACCAACCAGGATCAGCACGGCTCGCCGCTGTACATCGACGGGGTGCTCTATGTGTCGACCTCGCGCGATGTCGTGCAGGCCTTCGATGCGAAGAGCGGCAAGCCGCTATGGACTTTCAACCCCAATATCAGCGGCGAGCGCCTGCGCTACAACGTCGGACTCGTGAACCGCGGCATTGCGGCGTGGAATGGCAAGATCTTCATCGGCACGCTCGATGCGCGGCTGGTGGCGATCGACGCGAAGACCGGCAAGAAAGTCTGGGACACCGACACGGTTCCCGTCAGTCTTGGCCTCGATCCGCAGATGGCCAAGCATTATTCCATCACCATGGCGCCGCGCGTCGCCAAGGGCAAGGTATTCATCGGCGCCTCCGGCGGTGAGTACGGTGTGCGCGGCTGGATCGCGGCCTTCGATGCCGAGACCGGCAAGGAAGTCTGGCGCTTCTGGACGGTCCCCGGCGATCCAGCCAAAGGGTTCGAGAACAAGGCGCTCGAGAAGGCTTCGAAATCCTGGAACGGTGAGTTCTGGAAGATCGCCGGCGGCGGCGGCACGGTATGGGATGCCACCGTCTATGATCCGGTGACCGACCTGCTCTACTTCGGCACCGGCAATGCGTCGCCCTGGAATGAAAACACCCGCGAGCCGTCGCTGGGCGATGACCTGTATACCGCCTCGATCGTCGCGGTGAAGCCCGACACCGGAGAGTATGTCTGGCACTATCAGGAAACCCCGGGCGACTCCTGGGACTATGACGCCGTCAGTCCGATGATGACGGCCGATCTGGTGATCGGCGGCGCCAAGAAGCACGTCATCCTGCAGCCATCGAAGAATGGCTTCTTCTACGTGATCGAGGCCAAGACCGGCAAGTTGCTGAGTGCGGATCCCTTCACCGAGGAAAACTGGGCGACCGGCGTTGATCTGAAGACCGGTCGACCACAGGTGATCGAGGCTGCGCGCTACGGCAAGGCGCCCTGGGACCTCGCCCCTGGCGTGCAGGGCGGCCACAGCTGGCACCCGAATGCCTACAGTCCCGACACCGGCCTGGTCTACATCCCGGCCTGGGAAGCCTACTTCACGATGGCCGGTCCGCCGCCCGGAAGCGTGCAGAAGCCCGGCAACTTCAGTCTCGGTGTCAGCATGGGGGCGAAAGTCGATCAGAGCACGCTGCAGCCCTACGCGCGATCGGGCGTGAAAGGCAAGCTGGAAGCGTGGGACCCGGTCAGCCGCAAGATCGTGTGGCAGGCGGAGCCGTTCGCCAATGGACGACCCACCAGCGGGGTGCTCGCAACCGCCGGTAACCTCGTCTTCATGGGTAACGGCGGCGGCAAGACCCTGAGCGCCTACGATGCCAAGAGCGGCACCAAGCTGTGGAACTTCGACGCCAAGACCGCGATCTACGCCGCTCCGATCACCTACTCGCTTGATGGCACGCAATACATCGCCGCCAGCGTCGGTGGCGTCGGACAAGGCGGCTACTTCGCCCCAACCTACGCACGCATGCTGGTCTTTGCCCTCGGCGGCAACGCCGTGTTGCCGGAACCGGCGCCCTACACCCCCCCGGCGCTCAACCCGCCACCGTCCACGGCCTCAGCCGATGTGATCGCGCACGGCAATGCGGTCTATACCCAGTACTGCTCGGTCTGCCATGGCGCCAACGGCCTGCAGGGGCGCAGCAGCTTCCCGAATCTCACCGTCTCGCCGCTGCTGTGGACGCAGCCGGGTTTTGATCAGGTGGTATTGCAGGGCGGCCGTGCGGACAAAGGCATGGGCAACTTCGGGGCCGATCTAAAACCCGAAGACGCGGTGGCGGTGCGCGAGTATCTGATCTCGCGTGCCAACGCCATCAAGGCGGCTCCCCCCGGAGCCGGCCCGGGACGCGGCGGCCCACCTGCCCCGCCCCCGTAAAGGAGCGGACGGGCGACCTAGCGCGGCGCGGGCGGTGCGTCCTTGGGCTCGGCCAGGGCGCTCACCACCGCCTGCGCGACCCGCTCATCCAGCTCCGCGGCTTGCTTTAAGCTGACCGGATAGCGAATCAGGGCCTCCATCCGCGCCCCGGCCAGACGCATCTGCACCTGCGGTGCGTCGGCCACACCGTGTGCGCCCAGCACCGCCCCGATCGCCGCCAGCAGTTTCGCTTTCAGCGCCGCGTAGTCGCTGACCTGGGGCAGCGGCAAGACCGTCTCGTGCCACGTCAGATCCGAATCCGCGATCTGCTTGAACAGTCCGCCGGAGGACTGAAACACGATCAGATTGGCAAAGGCGACCACCCGGCCGGTGGCGCCCGCGGTGCCTTGCTGATTCAGTTCCCGCAGATAAAGCCGCACCAGTCCGATGTCCAGCACTTCACCGACCACCGTACCGATCTGGATTCGATCGCCGACGCGAATTCCATACTTGCCGATCAGGAAAAAATAGCCCACCACCGACACGAGCACGCTTTGCATGGCGACCGCGAGGCCGGCGGTCAGCAAGCCGGCGAAGGTCGCGAAGCTGCTGAGCTGCGTCACAAAGCTCAGACAGATCACCGCGAGCGCGACCGTCCACACCACGATGGTTCTGACCAGCAATAACTGATACCGGCGGTGCATGTCATGTGCGTAGCGAAGCACCGCACGGCGCCATACCTCCCCCAGCGCGAACACCACCAGCAAAATCCCAGCGACGATGCCCAGGCGCACACCCAGCGCGGTCCAGGCTTCGTGATACTGCTTCTCGACCGAATCGCGCCAGCTGACCAGGTTGTGGCGGTACTGCTGCAGCAGCACCTGCTCCTTGCCCAATGGCAGCAGCACCTCGGAGGTCTGTTTGAATAGCCACGCCAGCGTATCGAATTGATTGCGCAGATCCTTGAGCGCGCCGCTGTCGGCATGATCGGCCTGGGATGCGAGGCCGTTGGAGCGGGCTGAATAGGCCTGCAGTTGCGCGAGCGGCGCGGCACTGATCTTGCGGAAGGTGTCGGCGAGCGCGGCGGTGCGCTGATCAATCGCTCGGATAGTGCCGAGCTTGGTGTGTTGATGCAGCACCTCGGCGGCCAGATCCCAGATCCCATAGCGCACCGCCGCGGCACTGGCGGCAGCGCTCGCGGCTGCCGGGCTGGCCGGATTCGCGCCAGCGGCGGCAGGCGCCGCCGCCGGGACCGTCGCGGCAATCGCATCGATCTGCGCCTTCAAGGCATTCACATTGGCGGCCTTCGGTTCGCTGCCGTTGACGAACTCCGTCATCGTATCGAGCAGATTCCTGCGGGCATTGACCATTGCGAGTTCACCCTCAAGCTCGGACAGCTTCGCCTCGATCTGCGCCCTGCCCTGGCCGGCCGCCGCGAGCTTCTGCCGGTCGGAGGCCATTTCCTGCTGAAGGCCCTGCCGCTCCGCATCCAGCTGGGCCTGCTGCTGGCTGAGTGATTGCGAGGGGGTGGTCCCGGCGCTCGCGGCCTGGGAACTCGCTTCGCTGCTCAGTAGCTCCGCGTTGGCACGGGCGATATCGAACGCGAGACTGACCACCTTGTCGGCCGTTTGCCGGTTGGCGAACAGAATCAGCAGATCGCTGGGCTGGGTGGCATTCTGCTGCTGTGTTCCAAGCGCGCGGTACCATTCGACGGTGTCATCCAGAATCTGAATGACCTGTTCGGCACTCAACACCGAGATTCGGGTGTCTGCGGCGTGGCTACGCCACCCGTATTGAGCGAGCACCAGCAATACCAACCACAGCGAATATTTGAATCGTTTCATAGGCGCCATGCTGCCCGATTGGTGCGCGTCGCGCGGGCGTATCTGCCTGTGGGATTAAACCGACAGACCATCGCGCAATGCGCCGACCAGCCGCCGCCGCGGCAGTGACAGCGAAATGACATCATCAACCCTTCCATGATTTGGCCACGCCCCGCCATGCGCCTTGCAGGCCCCCTTAAGAACGGCGCGCGCCTGTTTGGCAGCGCAGCGCAATACTGGAGTTCCGATAACGCCTCGACGATCGGAGCCGCGCTCGCGTTCTATTGCGCCTTCTCGCTTGCGCCGCTGCTCGTGATCATCTCAACATTCGCCGGCCTGATTATCGGCAGCACCGCCGCCTACGGCCAGATCGGCGCCCAGCTCAACGATCTTTTCGGCCCCGCGACCGCCCGCATCCTGCTTGGCGCCGTGAAGAGTTCGCAACAGACGCAAGGGGTGTTGGCGACGTGGGTCAGCGCGGTGACACTGGTCATCAGCGCCACCACCGTGTTCGCGGCACTGGAGTATGCGCTGGAACAGATCTGGGTGGACACGACACCGGCGACGCGCGGCATCCATGGCTGGATACGCAGGCGCCTGCTCTCCGTGGGCTTCATCCTGGCGCTCGGCTTTCTGTTACTGGTGTCGTTGACCGTCACCACCTGCCTTGCGACCCTGCGCAGCCACTTTGCCGCAAACCATGTCGCCTTGGTCGGCATCATAGGCAGTCTCGATCTGCTGATCTCGGTCGGATTGATCTCCGGCCTTTTTGCACTGATTTACCGGTACATGCCGGCGCGACGCCTGCCCTGGTCCGTGGTGCTGAGCGGCGGTGGACTGACGGCGGTCCTGTTCTATATCGGGCGCTGGGCGATCGGACTGTACCTGGCGCACTCCACCCAACCGACGGCCTTTGGCGCCGCGGCATCCTTTGCGGCGCTGCTGCTGTGGTTGTATTACACCGCGCAGATTTTTCTCTTCGGCGCCGAATTCACTGCGGTGCTGGGCGGATTGCGTCAGGATCAACCACCGGGAAAGGTCACAGCCGCCGCCCCGTCGCAGGGCGCGCCGCCGGGCCTGCGGCGCACCGGCTGAGCGCCGCTTTCGCCCTCTCTTTAGTCCGACTCGACAAGATCAGGCAAAATCGCGCATCCATGAAAACCTTCCACTGCACCCACTGCCAGAATCTCGTCTTCTTCGAGAATGTCCGATGCCTGAATTGCCAGCATGATCTGGCCTTCCTGCCCGACCATATGGAGATGGCGGCGCTCGAAACCGGCAACGACGGGCTGTGGTATTACGGTGATCAGGCCTACAAGCTGTGTGCGAACACCATCAACCACCAGATCTGCAATTGGGCGCTGCCGGTGGCCGAGCCCGAGGCGCTGTGCCGCTCCTGCCGCCTCACCCATGTCATCCCCAACTTAAGTCAGCCCGGGAACGAGGAGGCCTGGCACCGCCTTGAAGTGGCCAAACGTCGCCTGCTCTACACACTCCTGACGCTCGGGCTGCCGGTGGCGAGCAAAACGGCAGCGGATCCCACCGGGGTCGAATTTGAATTCCTGAAGGATTCGGCCACGCCCGGTGGCGACTGGAGCCGGGTGCTCACCGGCCATGACAACGGCTTGATTACCATCAACGTCGCCGAAGCCGATGACGTCTACCGCGAACAGCAGCGCACCCGGCAGAATGAACCGTATCGGACCTTATTGGGTCACTTCCGCCACGAGATCGGGCATTACTACTGGGATCGCCTCATCGAGAACACACCCAGGCTCGGGGAGTTCCGCGAGTTGTTCGGCGATGACAGCGTGAATTATCAAGCGGCTCTGGACCGTCATTACCAGAACGGGCCACCCCCCAATTGGGAAAACGACTTCATCAGTGCTTACGCCAGCACCCATCCGTGGGAGGACTGGGCCGAGTCCTGGGCGCATGTGATGCATATGATCGATGCGCTGGAAACGGCCGAATCCGTCGGCGTTTCGATCAAGCCGCGTCGTGAAGATGAGCCGGCGCTGCTGATCGCAAGCCCGCTGGCTGAATTTGACGACATGATCCGCGCGTGGGTGCCGCTCACCTATGCCTTGAACAATTTTACCCGCGGCCTGGGGCTGCAGGACGGCTATCCGTTCGTGCTCTCGGACCGCGTCGTCGGCAAACTGCGCTTCGTCTATGACACCATCAAGGCGAGTGTCGCGTAGTCCTCAGTCGACGCGGCGCCGCGCGTGCGACTCGAACTTCAGGCCCACGGCATAGCGGTTGTCGGGCAGATGCTCGCAGTAGACCACTTCGGCATCCAGATGCTGCTCGCCGCCGGGCTCCGCGAGATGCACGTGCTCATGGGCTGGCCACGGCCGTTCACTGATGACCCGGGCACCGTGCGCGCTGATGTTCTTGATGGTGACGCGGTCACAGATTGGGTCGGCACAGACCTCCTCGAGGCGACCGGACATGACGACGTCCATGCGGTGCTCGCAGCGCCCCAGGTGTGACTGCTGGGGCGCGCTCCGCGTCTGCATTGCCAGACTACTCATGGTGCTCACCCCGCATTGACAGCCAACGCGAGCGGCGCAGGGGCTGATTCGAATGGCACTTTGGGCCCTTTGCGGAATTTTTCCGCGTACATCGCACGGTCGGCCTGATCCAGCAGCGACAGCACCGACGCCGGCCGCAGCGGATCGAAATCCGCGACACCAATGCTCATCGACAGCGCCGGCGCCGCGCCGCCCGCATTGCGTTCGGCGATCGCCGCATTGATGCGCTGGCGCAGCAGGCGATAGTTTTCGGCACCGCTCTGGCGCACCAGCAGGGCGAATTCATCACCACCGATGCGGCCAATGACGGTGCTTTCACCACACGCCGCGCGCAGCACCTTGCTCGCCGCTGCCAGCAACCGATCCCCGGCGGCATGTCCGGCGGTATCGTTGACGGTCTTCAGATTGTCGATGTCCACGTACATCAGCAGCGCGCCGCGGCGCTCGCGACACAGATGGCGCAACAAGCGGCTCGCGACCCAGTCAAAGCCACGGCGGTTGTATACCCCGGTGAGCTCATCCGTCACCGCCATGGTGCGCATGGCGTAGAACAGCTCCTCGAGCGCCGCGACCTGTGACTGCAGCCGCTCGGTCGCGCGCGTACCACCGCCTTGCAGGAGCTGCTCCAGCAGCCGCTTGACGCGCTCATCGTCGCCCTCCATGGCGGCGAGGTTCAGTTCCCTGGCCATCGCCGCTTGGGTGTCCGGACCGTTGTGACTGTCCGCCCTCGGGGTCCTCGCCCCAATGAGACTGGATAACGCCGCAGATCCGAACATCGGGATGGCTCCTGCTTTGGCGCACCTATCGCGCCGCACCACTGTAGGCAGCGCATTCCCCGTGCCCAAGTGGCTTTAGTAGCGTGCGCGAATAGGGAAATTCTGAGGCGCTGTAGGAGGAGTCCTAGGGATGGCGGATCGAGGCCAAGTAGCGCTGCAGTTTGTTGAGCGCGCCGGTCCAGCCCTTGCCATGCTCATCGCGGTTGGCGATGGTGCCGAGCCCTGCCTGTCGCAGCACCAGCTCCGTGCGCGCACCGTGCGCATTGAACTCCAGGGTGATGAGGCTTTGGCGCGCCGGATCGCCGTTCCACCCCCAGCTGAACACCAGGCGGTTCGGTCGATCGATAGTTTTGAAAACCCCGCTGACCGGGATCACCTGGCCATTGCCCAGACGCATGGTGATCTCATAGCGGCCGCCTACCGTGGGCTCCAGCACAGGCACTTCGCAGTGGATGCCTTCCGGCCCGATCCAGGCCGCCCACTGCTCGCGGCTCAACCAGGCATCAAACACCACTGCCGGGGCGGCGTCGAATTCGCGGCGCAGTTCCAGGATGGTTTCATCGTCGGCTGCGCTGGCCTGGGTATGGGCGGTCATGAATTGTTCTCCGTGCGACGCGTTTTGAGGTGGGCATCAAGCCGCTCGAAGCTGCCGCTCCAGAAGCGACGGTGAAAATCGAGCCAGTCGCGTGCGCTCCCAAGGGCCTCGGGGCGCAGCTGGCAGCGGCGTCGCTTACCGTCACGTCGGTTTTCGATGAGTGAGGCGTCGGCCAGGACCTTGAGGTGGCGGGAAATGGCCGGCAGCGACATGGCAAAGGGGCCGGCCAGCTCCCCGACCGAGGCAGCCCCGCGCGCCAGCCGAACCAGAATCGCGCGTCGGGTCGGATCCGCCAGCGCATTGAAAGTTCGGTCCAGGGCGCTGCGTTCCAGAGCATTCATGGGGCGGTATCTTTATTTAACTAATTGGTTAAGTCAATAAGATATTCCTTGCGGGCGAGGCGCGAGGCGACGCAGGGGTTACGATGCGGTGTGCGCCGGCTTTGCGCATAATCGGCGGCTTTCGACCGGTTAGGGCGCGGCTGCGCCACTAAAGGGACTTGAGGGGGATCATCATGAAGCACACATTGTCGGCCGCTGAGCAGGCCCTGTCCGACGCCGCGCTCGAATATCACCGGCTGCCGACCCCGGGAAAGATCACGGTCACGCCGACCAAGCCCCTCTCGAACCAGCGTGATCTGTCGCTCGCCTATTCCCCCGGGGTGGCCTATCCGTGCCTGGAAATCGAAGCCGATCCGAGCACTGCCGCCCAGTACACCTCGCGCGGCAACCTGGTGGGTGTCGTCACCAACGGCACGGCGGTGCTCGGACTGGGCGACATCGGCCCCCTGGCCGCCAAGCCAGTCATGGAGGGCAAGGGCTGTCTGTTCCGCAAGTTTGCCGGCATCGACGTGTTCGACATCGAGCTTGCGGAGAAGGATACGCACAAGCTGGTGGACATCATCGCCGCCATGGAGCCCACCTTGGGCGGCATCAACCTCGAGGACATCAAGGCGCCGGAGTGCTTCGAAGTCGAACGTCTGCTGAGCGAACGGGTGAACATCCCGGTATTTCACGACGACCAGCACGGCACCGCCATCATCTCCGCCGCCGCCATCCACAATGGCCTGGAACTGGTGGGCAAGAAGATCGCCGAGGTCAAAGTGGTGGTTTCCGGCGCCGGCGCTGCCGCCATCGCCTGCCTGGACCTGATGGTGGGCCTGGGGATGAAGCGCGAGAACATTCTCGCCTGCGACTCCAAGGGCGTGCTCTACATCGGGCGCAAGGACAGCTTCAACGAATCCAAGGCGCGCTACGCGCAGCGCACCGACGCCCGCACGCTGGGTGATGCCATCGTCGGTGCGGATGTTTTCCTCGGCTGCTCCACCGGCGGGGTACTCACGCCAGCCATGGTCAAACAGATGGCGCCGAACCCGATCATTCTCGCGCTGGCGAATCCGGAGCCGGAGATCCGTCCGGAGCTGGCCCTCGCGGCGCGTCCGGACTGCATCATCGCCACCGGCCGCTCGGACTACCCGAACCAGGTCAACAATGTCCTGTGCTTCCCCTACATCTTCCGTGGCGCGCTGGATTGCGGCGCCACGCGCATCACGGCCGAAATGAAGCTCGCCTGCGTACGCCAGATCGCCGACCTTGCCAAGGAGGAAGTCAGCGAAGAGGTCGCCAGCGCCTATACCGGTCAGGAGCTGGCCTTCGGCCGCGAGTACATCATCCCCAAACCGTTTGATTCGCGGCTGATCCTGCGCATCGCTCCGGCGGTGGCGGCGGCGGCGGCAGCCTCCGGGGTCGCCTCCCGTCCGATCCCCGACATGGAGGCATATCGGCGCCGCCTCACGCAGATGTTTGCCGCGGGCGGTCTGGTCATGCAGCCGGTGTTCACCGCCGCGCGGGCCGCGACCAAGCGTCGCGTCGTGTTCGCCGAAGGCGAGGATGTGCGCGCCTTGCGTGCGGCGCAGTTCGCCATCGACGATGGCCTCGCCGAACCCATTCTGATCGGCCGTCCGGCGGTGGTCGAACAGCGTATCGCCAAAGCCGGCTTGCGCCTGCGGCCCGGGCAGAACGTCGAGCTCATCAATCCGGATGATGATCCGCGCTTCAAACAGTACTGGCAGGCCTATCACCGCCTGATGGGACGTCGCGGCATCAGTCCGGAGGCGGCCAAGAGCGCGGTGCGCCGTTCGACCACCACCATTGCCGCATTGATGGTGAACCTCGGCGATGCGGACGCCATGCTGTGCGGGCTGCAGGGCCGTTTCGATGCGCACCTGGCCAAGATCGGCGATGTCATCGGACGGCGCAATGATGCGCCCTGCCTCGCCACACTCAATGGCCTGATGCTCGATGGCCGCACGCTCTTTGTGGCTGATACCTACGTCAACGAGATGCCCTCGGCGCCGCTTTTGGCGCAGATCGCGCTGCAGGCGATCCAGGAGGTGCACCTGTTCGGCCTGACACCCAAGGTCGCGTTCCTGTCGCACTCCAATTACGGCTCCTCGCGGCGTGATTCGGCGACGCGTATGCGCGAAGCCTATGAGATCTTCTCGAGGCTCGCACCCAATGTCGAATGTGACGGGGAGATGCATGCCGATGCAGCGCTGTCGGAATCCATCCGCAGCGGCAATCTCATGGACAGCCGGCTCAAGGGCGAAGCCAACATCCTGATCTGCCCGAACCTGGATGCCGCCAATATCCTGTTCAATACCATCAAGGTATTGAACCGCGATGGGTCCACCATCGGCCCGATCCTCATGGGTGCGGCGCGGCCGGCCCATGTGCTGACACCGTCATCGACCGTGCGGCGCATCCTCACCATGACGGCACTCGCGGTGGCGCAGGCGTCCCGCGTCGATCAGCCATCGGTCGGGCTTGCCGGGGTCTCCAGGATCAACTGATAGAAGCTTAAGTCCAGCCAGCGGCCGAACTTGTACGCGACCTGGTGGATGGTGCCGGTACAGGTGAACCCGAGTCGCTGATGCAGGGCGGCACTGCTGGTGTTGGACAGATCGATGCCGCCGATGAGCACGTGGTATTGCTGCTCACGCGCCGTCGCGATCAGCTCGCGCATCAGCGCCGTGCCGATCCCGCGGCCCCGGTGGTCCTTGTGCACGTATACCGAGTGTTCGACCGTGTACTTGTACGCCGCTCGCTCCCGAAAGCTCCCATAGGTCGCAAAGCCGACCAGCACGCCGGCCTGCTCGGCGCCGATCACCGGAAATCCGCCCGCCTCCTTGTGTGCGAACCAGGTACGGATGTTGCCCGCCGTGCGCAGCTGGTATTCATAGAGCGCCGTGGTATGGGCGATCGCCTCGTTGAAGATATCGAGAATGGCGGCGGCGTGCTGTTTGCGGGTGCAACGGACGATCTGCATGCCGTCAGTATATCTCCGGCACCAGCATATCGGGCGGCACGGGATGGCGGGAATAGTCCTCGTGATGCTCGCGCTCGGGCAGCACCACGCTGCTGCGCTCAACTTCCGCATAGGGGAACTGCTGCAGCAGGTGATGGATGCAGTTCAGGCGCGCCCGCTTCTTGTCGACGGCCTGCACCACCCACCAGCGCGCCTCGGGAATGTGCGTGCGCTCCAGCATCAGCTCCTTGGCGCGGGTGTAGTCCTCCCAGCGGCGGCGCGACTCCAAGTCCATCGGACTGAGCTTCCACTGCTTGAGCGGATCATGGATGCGCCCCAGGAAGCGCACGTGCTGCTCCTCATCGGTGATGGAGAACCAGTACTTGATCAGCTGGATGCCGGAGCGCGCCAGCATGCATTCGAAGTCGGGAACCGAGCGGAAGAATTCCGCATATTCCTCAGGCGTGCAGAAGCCCATGACATGTTCCACGCCCGCGCGGTTGTACCAGCTGCGGTCAAAGCAGACGATTTCTCCGGCGGCCGGCAGGTGCGCCACATAGCGCTGGAAGTACCATTGGGTGCGCTCGCGGTCATTGGGCGCCGGCAGCGCCACCACCCGGCAGACGCGCGGATTGAGTCGCTGGGTGATGCGCTTGATGGCGCCGCCCTTGCCCGCCGCATCGCGGCCTTCGAAGAGAATCACCACTTTCTGCCGGGTCGCCACCACCCAGTCCTGCAGCTTCACCAGCTCCGCCTGCAGGCGGAACAGTTCCGAGAAATAATGGCGGCGATGGGCCTGCTCCGCGGCGTCGGCCGCGACGGCTGCGACCCCCGGGGGCAGGTGGTCGCGGTCCTCGATTTCCATCTCCAGCTCTTCGTCGTAGCTGTCGGCCAGATCGCGGCTTAGGCGACGCAGCAGCTCCTCATGGTCAATGGAGGGCAGGTCAGACATGTGGCAATCTCGCATAAAAACCCAGCTTCACGTTTAGGGGCGAAGCTTTGCGGGCATATGACAAGGGAAATTTGATTTTCCGCGGCGCCTTCCTTAGTCTGCTGTCGCGGTTGGTGGTGCCGGGATGATCGGCACCTATTGCAGTGCAGATACATAATAATATCAATAGGTTAATGGAGTATCTTGGAATTGCAATCAATACCCGATCCGGCTGCGGTCTACGAAGGCGTCACCGGCGACACCGAAGCGCAGCTCCAATGGCTGCTGCAGCGGCTTGGCGTGACGCCCGATGAAGCGGCACGCGACCTGGATGTCGATCCGCAGCAGGTGCACGCCTGGTGTTCCGGTGCTTGCCAACCCCCGAGAATGGCGATTCTCGCCCTGCGCCATCTGGCGGACCGTCTGCGCTGGATCGACTGATCAGGATTGCTGATAGGCGCGGCGCAAGGCCACGAGCAATTGCGGGGTGAGATTCTTGACGCCGAGGAAGGCGGCAGAGCCCTGCATTTCCGGGTTCATGCCCAGATCGCGTGCGCCCGCCACGAATTCCTCATCGGGCGCCGCCAACAGCTCCTGTTCAAGACCGTGGATCAATCGCTCGAGCCCGACATCGGGACGCACGCTCATTGGGCGACTCCCAGGGTCAAACCGGCGCGGATCAGCGCGCGCCGCATGCGCTTACGCGCCGAATCATAGTCGGTTTTGGTCATCCCCAGCGCGGCGCGGATTTCCTCCGCCGTGAGCCCATCGCCGAGCCCGACGATGATCTGCAGCGCTACCGGATCCTGCGCAAACAGCGTGCCGACGGCCTGGAGCTGCTGGGCCGCGATCAGCCAGCGCTCCGGATCGGGCTGCGGATCGCAGGCCTCGCACGCTCTGCGCGGCCAGCAGCTGATACTCCGTGGCCAGGGCGGGTTGCTGCTCGGTGGCGCGGCGGCGGCGGCGCCAGTGATCGGCCTTGATGCTGCGCATGACGCCCGCCAGAAAGGCGACGGTCGGCACGCCTGCCGGGATGGCGCGCGAGCCGTCCAAGACCCGTGCAAAGGCCTCCTGCAGCAGATCCGCCCAGGACACATCCGGCGGCAGGCTGCGGCCGTGCAGCCGCGCAATCACCTTCAGGCGCAGCAGGTCGCAGTCGGTCACCAGCTTCAAGGCGAGCGCCCGGTCCGCCGGGGGCTGCACGCGCACCAGCTCTGCCGATGTCCAGTCTTTTTCAAGTAGCTTTTCACGTTCTCCCGCGTCGCTCAAAGGCCTCAATGCCCGCTATGCGCATCAGCTGGGCGGCCGCGGACAAATCCCGATATGGTGTCGCCCGCGCGCAAACCCTCATCCGGAGAGCGAAGTTGGGTATTCCGTTCTCGTTCCTGCTCAAGGGCCTGCTGGTCGGCCTGGCGCTGGCCGCACCCCTGGGCCCGATTGGCATCCTGTGCATGAACCGCACGCTCGCCGAGGGCCGCCGCATCGGCTTGCTCTGCGGCCTGGGCGCCGCGGCGGCCGACGCCGTGCACGCCCTCGCCGGCGCTGTCGCCCTGGCCGCGATCGGCCAGTGGATCATCGATGACCCCACTGCCCTGCGGGTGATCGGTGGGGTATACCTGATATACCAGGGCGCCCGGACGTTCATGCGTCCCACCCTGGTCCTGCCGCCCACCGGCAAGGCTGCGCTGCTGCAGCCGGGTGCGAAGGCGGCGTTCGTGCCGACCTTCCGGCTGACGCTGGCCAATCCCATCACCCTGCTCGGCTTCGCCGCCATGTTCGCCGGCCTGGGCGTCACCGGGGTGGGCCAGCTCAAAGCTGCCGACACCGCGGCGGCGGCGCTGGTGCTGGGCGTGTTCCTGGGCTCGGCCCTGTGGTGGCTCACCTGGAGCAGCTTTCATCGGTCGTGTGCGCCATCACATCGGTGTCCAGACGCTGACGGTGATCAATCGCCTCTGCGGCACGGTGCTGACGGCGTTCGGGCTGTATGCCATCGCAACGCTCCTGCCGCTCCTCTAGCCGGGGCCGGTGCGTGCCCGGCGCCGCGGCGACATGCCGAGGTTCAATTCACGCCGCAGATTCTTGAAGCTGGCCGCGATGACGCTCTCATCACCCGATTCGACGGCCTGCTCAAGATGCAGGAACACGCCCAGGGCGCCCGCCAGGAAAGCGTTTTGCGCGGTTTCGGTTTCCCGCGCCGTCGCGGCGCGCGGCAGGAATGAACGGGACACCTGTGACCACAGTTTCACCAAAGTCGCCTGACGCATCAACTCAGTCTCCCTTGCCACCCGCCATGCATTCTTACATTACACGCGGCGCGACGACAGCTGTCCTAACAGCTTGTCACTGGCGTCCGGCACAGCGCGTGGTTACTCTTCATCCATGTCAATGAGGGGGCTGCGTTTCCGGCCGGCGGCATTGGCCGTACTGCTGTTGTTGATGTGCCGGGTGGCGCCGGCGGCGGACAGTCCCGACTATACGAATGCGCGCGAGCTGTTCCTGCGGGCCATGGGCCAGGCGGTGCCGCCGGCCGAATTGGGCGCCGAGGCGACGGTCGAGGCCAACGATGACCCGGCGCTGCGCAGCTATCCGCTCTACCCCTACCTGCAGGCCGAACGCATCGTCCAGGCATTGAACGCCGGCCTCACCTCCGTGCCCATCGCGGCCGCGGCCGACCGTCGCGCCGCCGGATTTCTCGCCACCGCCTCGCTCCTGCCGGTCGGCGCGCAACTGCGTCGCAGCTGGCTTGAAAACCTCGCTCAGCGCAGTCAGTGGGATGTCTTTCTGACCGTCTTTCGCGACGCCGTCGCGAACGATGCGCTGCGTTGCCAAGCGCTCACCGCCAAGATTGCCACCGGGCAAACCGCGGCACTGGGACCGGCCCTGGTGAAGCAGTGGCTGACCCTGCATGAGCAGCCCGAATGCGATCTGCCGTTCGCCTGGGGCATGGATCACGGCATCCTCACCGCCGAGCTGCTCGAGCGGCGCGCGCGCGCCGCTTTGCAAGCCGGCAACACGGCGCTCGCGAAGCCGCTTGATCGCCCGGCTGCCCGATCCCCAGGCGACGGCGCTGCGCGAGTGGACGGCGCTGCTGGAGGCACCCGCCCATGCGATCGATGTCCTGCTGAACCAGCCCGGCACCGCCGTGCTGCCCGAAGCGCTGCTCGGCGGCTGGACACGACTGGCGCGGCAGGACCCTGACGCCGCGGTTGAGCGCTATGCGCAGCTCGTGCGCAGCCGCGATCTCAGCTCGGAAAGCGCCAGCGCGTTCGCGCTGGCCGTGGCATTGCCGCTGGCCTGGCGGCGCGATGCGCGCGCCGAAGCTTTCTTCGGCCGCGTCAACACGCACGATCTGGACGACGGCGCCCTGGAGTGGCGCGCCCGCGCGGCCCTGTGGGCCGGCAACTGGCCGCTGGTGACGCAGACCATCGCGCAGATGTCAGAGGCCAACCGGCAAAGCGCCCGTTGGCGCTACTGGGCGGCGCGCGCCCTGGAGCAAGGCGGGGATACCGCGCCGGCGCATGCGCTGTTCGCGGCGTTGGCGCCGGATGACAACTATTACTCCGCGCTTGCGGCGGCGCGGCTCGGTATCACGGTGAGCCCCCACCCGCAGCCGCTGCTGCGGGATGCGGCCCTGCGCGCGCATCTGGCGCAGCTTCCGGCACTGGTGCGGGCACACGAGCTGCTGCTGTGCGACCTGCGCGCGCAGGCCATGACGGAATGGCAGTTCGCCTTTGATGACCTCAGCGCGCCCGAGCGTCTGCAGGCTGTGCCCCTGGCGATGGACTGGGGCTGGTACGACCAGGCCGTGACCGCCGCCACCACGCTGCACATCTTCTTCGACTACGACCTGCTGTATCCGCAGCCGTACGAATCGTCAGTGACCGCCGCCGCCCAGGCGGCGAAGCTGCCGGTGAGCCTGCTCTACAGTGTGATTCGCCAGGAAAGCCTGTACCGCACCGATGTGGTGTCCCCGGCCGGCGCCCGGGGCCTCATGCAGCTGGAACTGTCGACCGCCAAGCCGATCGCCAAGGCATTGAAGCTGCCTGTCCCGCACATGACGGACCTGTTCGATCCGCAGATCAACTCGACGCTGGGCGCCGTCCATCTGCACCAGCTGCTGGACAAGGTCAACGGGCAGCTGCCGCTCGCTCTGGCCGCCTATAACGCCGGGATCGGCGCCGCGAGCCGCTGGCTGCCCGCCGACAATATTGCGCCGGATGTGTGGGTGGAGAATATTCCCTACAATGAAACGCGCGCCTACGTGCAGCGCATTCTATGGCACACCGTCGTCTACGGCTGGCTGCGCTCCGATGGCCAGGCGCAGGACACTGCCGCGTGGCTTGCGCCGATCCGTACGCCGGGGCCCGTCCAGGCGCGCAACGACGCCCACTGATCAGTCCTTCGGCCGCTCCGGAATCGTCGAGCCGCGCACCACCGCCGGACGCGCCAGAAACGCCTCGAGCGCACGGGTCACCGCCGGGAAACCGCCCATGCCCACCAGGTCGCCCGCCTCGTAGAAGCTCACCAGCGTGCGCACCCAAGGAAAGATCGCCATGTCGGCAATGCTGTACTCATCCGAGACCACCCACGCCTGCTCCTGCAAGCGCTGATTGAGCACCCCGAGCAGTCGTTTTGACTCCGCGACATAGCGATCGCGCGGCCGCTTGTCCTCCAATTCCTTACCCGCGAAGCGATGGAAAAATCCGAGTTGGCCGAACATCGGTCCGATGCCGCCCATCTGGAACATCAGCCATTGCAGCGTCTGATAGCGGCCGGCCGGATCCGGCGGCATGAACTGCCCGGTCTTTTCCGCAAGATAGACCAGGATGGCACCGGACTCGAACAACGCCAGGGGCCGCCCGCCCGGCCCCATCGGATCCAGAATGGCCGGTATCTTGTTGTTCGGATTCACGGACAGGAACTCGGGGCTCATCTGCTCGTTGCGGTCAAAGCGCACCGCATGCGGCTCATACGGCAAGCCGGTCTCCTCGAGCATGATCGACACTTTCTGGCCGTTGGGTGTCGGCAGCGAATAAAGCTGCAGGCGATCCGGGTAAGCCGCCGGCCATTTGCGCGTCACGGGAAAGGCGGACAGATCGGTCATGGCTGCACCCACTGTGAGGACATCCGGAACGGCACGCCGGTGAATATCGCCTCGATGCGATAAAGCCTACCATTGCGGATCTTGAACGTCTCGATCAAAGAGATCGTGCTGGGTGATTTGATCGGATTCTTGGCCGCCTTGCCGTCCGTCGTTTTGTAGTCTTCAAACGTTGCACCATGGTCGAAGGACGCTTCGGCCATCACCACCCCGCGCTCCTCATCCACCAGCGTGAAGCGCCGGTCGCGCACCCGGTCCACAAAACGGAATGTGCCGAGCTTAAATTGCGCCTCGCAACCCTGGGCATCTGAGCCGAAGCTGCCATTGGTCGTGACCTGGCCATTCTCCTCACGCGCACAGTCCGGATCGAAGCGGGTGTGGATGACGCCGTCATTGCGCTGCACGGTGCTGAAATAGCCATCGACCAAGCCAATCATTGCCTGCCGTGAACTGCGCTCGGCGGCGGGCAGTACTGTGGCGAAACTTGGATCATGGGTGAAGTGCGCCGGATCGCCCCAGGGGCCGGCGTCCCCCTTGCGATCGAGAATCGCCTCGACCTCGGCGACCTGGTGATGCACCACTTTCAGGCGCATCGCGTAGTAGGACAGCTGCCCGTGCTCGGCCACCGTGCCGTACCACCCCACCGTGCCGGTGGTGGCATCGGCCAGCAGCAATGGCGCCTGATCGCGAGCCGTGGCCGCGCCCCACACCCCATCACCGATCATCATGGCCACATTGTTTTCGGTATAGCGCACCGTCGGGGGCCCAGGACACCCGTGCCGGATCGTGGGCGGCCAGCGCATCCATGTAATTGTTGGCCGCGGCGAACAGACAGGCACGATCACAGGGGCTCGTGTCCGCGGCCGGCGCAGCGGCCGCAGGCCCCTTCGGCGCGCGCAGCGCGGCCGGCGTCCCCGCCGCCGGCGGCCACGCATACGGGGAATGCATGAAATACGGCACGTACGTGAAGACCACTTCGACCCGGTAGATCATGCCGTTGCGGATCTTGAAGGCCTCCATGAGCGAGATGGAGTTCGGCCACTTGAGCGCCGTGGCGTGCACCTTGCCGTCGGTGGTCTGGTAGCTGTCGAACGTATTGGCGTGGTCAAAGAATCCGGTGGCCACGACGATGCCGCGCTCTTCATCGACAATCGGAAAGCGCCGTTCGCGCACCCGCTTGTTGATGCGATAGAGGCCCAGTTTGAATTGGCTTTCACACCCTTGCGCGATCGACGCTGCGCCCTGGGCACCACTGGTGGTGCTGATGCCGTTCTCATTGCGCTGGCAGTCCGGGTCGAACGCCGTGAAGATCTGGCCGTCATTTTGCTCGACCGTGCTGAAGTAACCGTTGGCGATGGCGATCAGGCGTTCCCGCTCGCGACGCTGCCCGGGCGGCAACACCTCCTGGAAGGCCGGGTCGTGCGTCAGTTTTGCGGGGTCGCCGAATGGCGCCGGATGAGTGGGGGCGCGTTGGATGACCGATTCCACCTCGGTGATCTCAGCGTCCGCAACCTTCAGGCGCACCGCGAGGAAGGCGCCATTGCCATGTTCCTGGACGGTGCCGTACCAGGCCGCATTGCCAGTGGTGGGGTCCGCCACCTCGAGGCCGCTCGCCGAGACGGCGCCTACCGAACCCCACAGCCCCTCCCCGAGCGGCATCTCCACGTTGTTTTCCGTGTAGCGGACATTTCTTGCAAAAGGCGCGAGCCCCCGGTCCTGGTGGCGCAAGGCATCGAGGTAGCTGTGGACCATGCCGAGCAGACAGACGCGATTGCAGTTGGGCGTCACGGCACTGGGCTCACCGGGGGCCTGCGCGTAGAGCACCGAGGTACCCAGTAGGGCGGCGCTCAAGAGCGCGAGTACCGACGCGCGCAGCCTCATGGGCCTTTATCCCTGAACGCCGGCTCCATCGATAGCACGCCCTGCACCACGCGGGTGGAGGCGCCGGCACCACTGTCCATGAAGATCACCTTGCCCTGGGCATGATCGGCGACGTATTTGAGCGCGTCGGTGTACTCCAGGAACAGCAGGAACTCCGGATCGACCCCGGCATTCTTCAAGCTCGCGGCAGCCCCTTTCATGCCATCGGCAATATTCTGGCGGAACAGTGCCAGGCCTTCGCCCCGCAACGCCGAGGCCTTCTTGTCCGCCTCCGCACCGATGGTCTTGTACGCAGCTTCGGCTTCGGCATCCTTGGTGCGCTTCACCAACAGGGCAGCGCCTTCATTGGCCGCCGCCGCCAGCAGGTTCTTGGAGGACACCACCCGCGCCATCGAGTCGATGATTTCCTTGTCGAAGGTCATATCCGTGATCTGGATGTCGCGCACCACGTAGCCCCACGCGAGCACCACCTCGTCGAGATTCTTCTTGGTATGATCGACGATCTCGGCGCGCATGCCGAGGATGTCTGATTGCTTGGTGGTGGCCACGAACTGGCGGATCGACCCATCAATGGTCCGCTGCAAAGCCAGCTGGAACTCCTGCGCGGTGGCGAAACTGAACACCGCCTTCTTGACCGACTCCTCGTCGGCACCGGCGACCGCGTACAGCACCATGGTGGCGAACTTCACATTCGCCTGGTCCTGGGTGATTGCCTGGAACTCCAGCTGCAATGCGCGATTCTGTAGCGATAACCGGTACGCGACCTTCTCCCAGGGCATCTTGATGTTCAGCCCCTCGCGCATGAGCCGGTGATAGCGCCCGAATAGCGTCACCACGGCGACGGTCGCCTGCGGGATGGAACGGAAGATCGAGGCGATGACGTAAATCACGACGATCAGGAGAATGAGCAGAAGCGGATACGAATACATCACCAGGCGACCTCATAAGTAGTGACGCAGCGGATGGGGCGATGCGTAAACGGCGGGCAGTATACGCCCTTGCGGTTACGCCACCGGCCTCGTCACCGGCACCAGCACTGTCATTCGCAGGTCCGGGCGGCGCACGACGCGCAGGATGTGCTGCTCGAAGTGCTGCACAGCACCGCGGCCGGCCCGGAAACTGCGCCGCCCGCCGTCGCGGGACAACACCCGCTGCGAGCGCCAGGCGGCCGCGAACTCGCGGCTCGCGCGGCTCAGCTCCTCAACCAATGCCAGGCGTTGTGGATCATCCCGCATCCGTGGCGTATCGGCGCGGAACTCGGCCACCAGGCGTCGCGCCCGGTCGTCCCAGTCGAGCAGGAAGGTGCGGGCCCTGGGATGCACAAACACATAGCGCAACAGGTTCGGTGGCTCGCGCCCGACTTTGGCACGGGACGCCCGCCGGCCAGCGGACGCTGCGCCCAGCCAATCGCCGAACAGCGCGGCGGCCGCCGGATTCCACTCGATCGCGTTCCAGTGACGATCGAGCACATAGGCCGGGGCGCGGATCACCCGCACCAGCGCCGTCAGGTCCTCCGCACCGGTCATGGCGGGTCCCGGCGGTGAAGGGTCGAGCCGCCCGGCGATCTCAAACAGGTAGGCGCGTTCCGCCTGGGTCAGATGCAGCCCCTGCGCCAGCGCCACCAAGGTTCGGGGCGAGATGGCGGCGGTGCGCCCCTGCTCGATCCAGGTGTACCAGGTCGGACTGATGCCGCACAGCTGGGCGACCTCCTCGCGCCGCAGACCCGGCGTGCGGCGCCGGTTGCGATGCGGCAGGCCCAGATCAATCGCCCGCAGCGACTCGCGTCGGGCGCGCAGGAATTCACCGAGCAGTCGCGATTGCGGCACCGCTATGAACACCGGGGTGGGCTGGACACTGGCCATGGCGGGTGGACCCTGTAATAGGATAACGGGCGTACTGCTACCCGTATGAGTTTACGCGCACACTCGCCTCATTACTGGTGAGGAGTCGCGATGCGCACGCATGCCGAGGCCGTACAGGATCAATTTGACCCGCTGGCGCAAGCCTATCTCACCAGTCCGGTGCACGCCGCCGGTCCCGACCTGGACGACGCGCGTGAGGGCCTCGGGCGTTTTGTGACGCCCGATGCGCAGGTTCTGGATGTGGGCGCCGGTGCCGGACATCTGAGCTTTGCGCTGGCGCCCGCCGTGGCGCGGGTCGTGGCGCTTGACCCGTCACCCGCGATGCTCGCGACGGTGCGAGCCGCGGCGCGCGCGCGCGGCCTGGCGCAGATTGAGACCCAGGAAGGCTGCGCCGACGCCCTGCCCTTTGCTACGGCGAGCTTTGATCTGGTGTGCACCCGCTACAGCGCCCACCACTGGCTCGATGTGCCGCGGGCGCTTGCCGAAATGCGCCGCGTGGTCAAACCGTCCGGGTTCATTCTGGCCATTGATATTTTGGGCGAGGATCAGCCGCTGGTGGATACCCATCTGCAAAGCATCGAGCTGCTGCGGGATACGTCCCATGTCCGCAATCGCAGCAGCGCCGAGTGGCAGTCGCTGCTGATCCAGGCGGGCTTTGAGCCCATCGAACAGCGCACCTGGCACACCCGCTTGGAATTTACCTCATGGGTAGAGCGGATGCGCACGCCCGCAGGATTGGTCACGGCGATACGGATGCTGCAGAGCGGTGCTGCCGCCGAGGTGCAGCGGACACTGAACATCGAAGCCGATGGCAGCTTCACGCCGCGGACCGGCCTCTTCTGGGCACGCCCGGCGCAGACACTCGCGCATCGCGAGTGACTTGCGGGCCGGGGCCGCCTCTGCGACGATGCCGGATGGCAAAAAAATCCAAGCGCGGCGCCAGCGCCGGCAGACGTTCGAAGACCAAGATCAAGTTCAAGACACGGGCCAAGGCCAAGCGCGGCATGAAGGCCAAGGCGACCACGCTGCTGGCGCGTATCAGTGCCAAGGTCAGCGCCGCAAAAGCCGATGTCAAAGGCCGCGCCAAGGCCGGCTCAAAAGCACTGGCCAAGGCCGGCGGCAAGGCCAAGGCATCAGCCCGCCGCACCTTCCGCAAAGTCGCCACCCAGGAACATTCGGTTGCCGCCCAGCTCGCCCGCAACAAACAGCTGGTGCTAAGCTTCTACCACAAGATCATCGGCGAGAAGGACTATGAAGGGGCGCGCCAATACATGGGCGCCGAGTATCGCCAGCATGCCCCCTACGCCACCGACGGCCATGCGGGAATCGCCGAGTGGGTGCGCAAGTTCAAGGAAGGCTTCCCGCAGCACCGCTATGAGGTGAAGAAGGTCATCGCCGAAGGGGATCTGGTGGTGCTGCACCTGCACGGCATGCACGGCCCGAATCCGCACGGGGAGTCGGTGGTGGATATCTTCCGCATCGAAGACGGCAAGATCGTCGAGCACTGGGATGTCATCCAGCCCATCCCGGAAAGCGCCGACAACGCCAATACCATGTTCTGACGGCGATTCAGGCCGGCGGCACGACCATGGCGTGGCGGATACTCAAGCGCCACGTGCCCTGCTCCCGCACCCACACCTGGGTTACGCGCCGGTGCACCACTTGTCCTGCCTGGGGCCCCTGGTTGGGCACCACCTCTTCTCGGCCGATGGTGACGATGACGTTCCCGAGGTCGCGCACCAGATCCGTCGTATAGGTGGCCGAGCGGTACGGATGTGTCGCGCCGGTCAACAATGCCAGGAGCTGTTCGCGGGTGGTGATCTGGCCGGCAGGATTTACCATCTGATAGTCGGCAGCAAAAATGCGCTGCAGGGTCGCCGTGTCGCCGGCCACCGCGGCACGGGCCTGGGCTTGCTCAAGCGCGCGCACCTCGGTTTCGCCGCGGGAGGGCGTGGCGGCCGCGCCTGTGCCGCTCAGCAACACCGCACAGGCACAAATCAGCGCGCGGCGGGCGTTCATGCGTACTGCGCCTCCCCATTGCCGAATGACCAGTCCTCCTTGCGCACCTCGACCAGACTGATCAGCACATCCTCGCGGCGCAGTCCGGCCCGTTCGTGCAGCCCATTGGCCACCGCAAGATAGAAGGCGCGCTTCTGCTCGACGGTGCGCCCCTCGTTCAGCGTCACCTGGATGATGATGCATGAGGAGGAGCGCCGGATTCCCAGGTAGCTGGAATCGAGCAGCAGATCCTGCGCATCGTGCTCGGCGATCACCTGAAAGCGGTCGTTGACGGGCACTTTGAGGGTGTCGAGCATGGACTCATAGACCACATCGCCCACGGTCCGTCGGAACGCCGCGGTCTTGCCGCGGGGTACATCGATACGCGCCAATGGCATGAAGCTTCCTTTTGTTGTGTCAGATCGCGCGCAGCGCCGTGGCCACCGGAATGCGCGCGGCACGAATCGCCGGCAACAGGCCGCCGATCAAACCCACCACGCAGGCCCAGACAATCCCGAGCGTGATCAGCGCCGAACCGATATGCAGGTGGAACACGACCTGGGCCAGTCCGCCATTACTGGCGAGGCTGCTGACGGTATTGCCGTCGAAGACGGCCCAGGCGAGCGCCGCCCCGGCCAGCGCACCAAAAATGGAAAGTATCAGTGCCTCGATGATGACGGAGGCGACCACACCGAGCGCGCCATAACCGATGGCGCGCAGCGTCGCGATCTCCACGGCGCGGGTGCTGACCGCGGAGTACATGGTGTTCAAGGCCGCAAATACCGCGCCGATGGCCATGATGATGCTGATCACCTTGGCGACGAGCCCCAGAAAACTGGCAAACGTCTGCGACTGACGCGCGTAGTAGTCACTTTCCCTGAACACCTGCACGGACAGGCTGGGATCATGAAGCAACGCCTTGCGCAACGTCTCGAACCCGGTGCTGCCATCGAGTTTGACGATCACCGAGTTGTAGGTGCTGCGCTGGTAGGCGGCGAGCGCCGTGTCGATGTCGCCCATGACTTCGGAGTCATGGGCGCCGCCACCGCTTTCAAACAGCCCGACTACCGTCCACTGGTTGTCGCCGAATTTCGGCTGGCTGCCGACGCTCAGATTGGCATACCGCTCCTGCGCAGACTTGCCGACAATGATCTCGCGCAGCCCAGAACGGAACATCCGCCCCTGCACCAGATGCATTTCGGGCCGCAGCCGCAGCAGCTCATCGGTCGACACGCCCCGCAAGGTCAACGCACTCAACTTGCCGTTGTCCAGCCGTGGCAGATTGACCGAGGCGATGGCTTCGGCCGAAGCGATGGCCTTGTGATTCGGATCCTTGGCAATGCCGGGCGCCTCCAGAATGGTGGGGATCGCATCCTGGGACAGGCCGCTGCCAATCTCGTTGGCCGCCTGCGCATGCAGCACGATGGCCCGATCCGCGCTGCCCGTGGCGGTCAAGGCATCGGCAAGCCCGGTCGACAGCGCGAGCACCGACAACAGCACCGCCACGACGCCGGCCGTGCCGATGACAATCACCGCCGAGGAGGCCGCCCGCGACGGCAGACTGCGCAGGCTGATGGAGGATACGGCGAGCAGTTGCGAAAATGTCTTCATGGCGCTTGGCCTTCAGCGCCCCGACAGGGCGGCGACGATATTCAGCCGCCGCGCGCGCAACGCCGGTGGCACACCGCTGATCAGCGCGAGCAGCAGTGCGACGACGGCGGCGGCCCCATAGACCAGGAGCGGCACGTGCATGGAACCGATGCCCTGCGAGGAAAGCGCGGGACCCGAGGTCACCCACGGCAAGACGCGCGAGGCCAGTGCCACCCCCAGCGCCGCCGATACCATGCCCAGAATCAGCGCCTCAGCGAGCACCAGCCACTGCACGCCGGCATCCGTGAACCCCAAGGTCTTGAGCACGGCAAGCTCCGCGGTGCGCTCGCGCACTGATTGCGCGATGGTGTTGGAAGTTAAGAACAGCAGCGTGAAGAGCACCGCGCCCACGACACCGTTGACAAGGTAGTTGATGTCACCGATCTGCCGCAGCGTCGTTTCCAGGTAGTCCTTCTCGTTGGATGTGCTGGTCTGATCCGGCGAATTCGCAAACCGGTCATCGATCATCTGCGAGATGGCGGCCGACTTCGCCGGGTCGTTGATCCCCACGTAGAAGAACGTCGCCTGATTCTTTCCGGTCGTGATCGCCTCGTTGATGAAGTCGTAATTGGCGAAAATGCGCGTCGCCCAGTCCGGCTGCTGTAGCGTATAAAAGCCTACGATGTCGAATGCCCAGTCCGTGGTGCCGTCGGTCTTGGTGGCAATGCCATGCAGCGGGACGCGATCGCCGAGCTTCCAGCCATACTGCTTCGCGGTCGTGACACCGACAATGATGCCGTTGCGGGTGCGGCGCATCGCCGCCGCCTGCTCCGCGGGAACGATCAGGTCGGCGCTGACCTTCAACATCGCATCCATGTCGGTACCGATGACGATCATCGGATTGCTGGGTTGCTGGTAGGTCCCGATGACCGCGTTGAACGGCGCGACCGCCGTCACGCCCGGCACCGAGCGGATCTGCACGGCATGCGCGATGGGCATGGGCGCACCGGCGTTCACCCGACTCATGACCATCAGGTGCGAGGCGCTGGTGAGCTCCATGATCTTGGCGATGCCGACGTTGATGCCCTGCAGGGTGCCGAACAGGAAGAACGCCGTGATGATCGAAAAGCACGTCAGCAGCGTGCGTGCCGGCTTGCGGCGCAGCGCCGCCCAGATGAGCGGCAGGTATTTCAAGCCGCCGTCCTCGACTCATCGCGGGCGAGCGTGCCCTTGTCCATGTGCAGCAGGCGGGTGGCGTACGCCGCCGCGCGCGGATCATGCGTCACCATGACGATGGTCTTGCCCTGCTTCTGATTGAGGATGGTCAGCAGCTGCAGGATCTCCTCGGCGCTTTCACGATCCAGATCGCCGGTGGGCTCATCGCACACCAGCAACGTGGGGTCGGCAATCAGCGCCCGGGCGATGGCGACGCGCTGCTGCTGGCCGCCGGACAGCTCGGTGGGCTTGTGACTGGCGCGGTCCGAGAGTCCCACCAGGGCGAGCGCCGCGGCGACGTTGCTCTTGCGCTGCGCACGCGACAGCTTGGTGAGCAGCAGCGGCACCTCCACATTGCGTTCGGCCGACAGCACCGGCAGGAGGTTGTAGAACTGGAAGACAAAGCCCACGTGCCGCGCACGCCAGGCCGCCATCTGCGCGCCGGACAGCTTGTCCAGGCGCTCGCCGGCCACGGTGATCTGGCCCTCATCGGGCTTGTCCAGGCCGCCGATCAGATTCAGCAGCGTGGTCTTGCCGGAGCCCGAAGGACCCATGAGTCCGAGGAACTCCCCGCTTTGCACCTCGAGGTTCAAGGAATGCAGCACCTCGACCCGCTGCCGACCGCGGGTATAGCTTTTCACGACGTTCTGAATCGACACCACAGCAGCCATGGAACTCCCCTTTCGATTAATTGTGCGAAGTGGATGCGGTCGCGGGCGCGCTGGATGCCGCGGGTGCATCGTTGAGGAATGAAACCCGCGCGCCCATCTCCGGAAGGATGCGCGGATCCTTCTCCTTGAAACTCACGCGCACCTTCACCGTGGCCTTGGAGCGGTCCGCCGTCGGAATGATCGCCTTGACGGTGCCGGGAATGCTCCAGTCCGGATAGGCATTCAGCCGCACCGTCGCCGGCTGCCCCAGATGCACGCGATTGATGAAGTTCTCGCTCACGTCCACTTCCACTTCCAGGGAGTCCATGTCGACCATGGTGCCGATGCCGGTGCGCGCAAAACCGCCGCCCGCGGTATTGGGCGAGACGATCTCGCCCTTCTGCGCCACCTTCACGGTGATCACCCCATCGAACGGCGCGCGCACGGTCATGTCGTCCTCATTGCGCTGTGCCACCTGCACATTGGCCTGCGCGACCTCAACCATGCGCTGTTTGACGTAGAGGTCGGACTGCACGGCGTTGTAAGTGGCCTTGTCCGCATCGAAGTCCTGCGCACTGATCACCGCGGCAGTGTGCTGCTTCTGGTTGCGCTCGAAGATCGGCCCGGCATCGGCCACGGCGACCTTGGCGGCATCGAGGCTCGCCTGGGCCTGGGCCAGGGTCGCCTGCGCGGCCGCCAGCATGGCACGGGTATTGGTGTCGTCCAGACGCGCGACGATCTCGCCTTCGTGGACCTTCTGCCCTTCCTCGATGCGCAGATCAATCACCCGACCGAGCGCCTTGGCCGAGACGGTGGCCTGGCGTTGCGCCACGACGTAGCCGGAGGCATCGAGGGCGGTGCTGCCCGGCGTCGCGGCCGGGCTGGTGCTGGCATCGCTCGCCTCGCTCGCCTCCGCCGCCGAACTTGCGCCCGCGACTCCCGAGGCGTGGGGGCGGAGGAAAAGCCAGCTGCCGATGCCGGCGACAATGACCAGGATCAGAGCATAAACCAGCCAAATCGGTGCCGAACGTCGAGGATCCGGGGTCGAACGTGCGCCATCGCCACGGTCGATCCGCAGCTGCTCAAGGAGTTTGGTCTTCTCGTCCATACGCCAGCCGCAAGCCCCCGAAATGGCGTCCGATTTCTTGTGATGGTGTTATACCACACCAAACCAGTTTGGCAACCCCCGACCTCGGCCGACGCTGGACGACTTCGAGCCTGTGACGATTCTATTGCGGCGGCGTGACACCCGCGTTTAACAAGGCATCGACTTCCTGCTCGGCGAGCAGCCAGTCCAGCGCCTCACCGCCGGGCGCAAAGCCGCGGCGCTCGGCACGCAAGTATGCCGAATAGGCGATCATTCCACGGCGCTCATCTTCGGATACGACGGGCACCCCGGCACTGGCGCGGCGCTTGCGCACTTTGGGCGCAGCCACGGCGGCGCGGGGCAGCGGCTTCGTGGGTTTTTTGGGTGAATCGGGAACTCGACGATTGGCCATGAAGGGTCTCCTCGGTAGGGACGGGACCAAGACCTCCAACAGACATGCAAGCGCAGTGCCCGGACGCGGTCAGGTCCTGCGGCGCGAGGTGCCGGCGCGCTTGCCCTGGGCGCCACCGCGTGAGGCGCCCTTGCGCGCTGCCGGTGCGGAGACCATGCCTGCAATGCTGACCAGGTACTTCCTGAAATCCTCACCCAGCGACGGATGTCCCAGCGCGTACTCGACCGTGGCCTGCAGATAACCCAGCTTGCTGCCGCAGTCGTAGCGCTTGCCGCTGAAGCGATAGGCGTACACGGCCTCCTCGCCCATCAGCGCCGCGATGCCATCGGTCAACTGAATCTCACCGCCGGCACCGCGGCCGATGCGCGCCAAGTGCTCGAAGATTGAGGCGGTCAGGACATAGCGGCCGACCACGGCCAGGTTCGAGGGCGCCTGGGATGGCTTGGGCTTCTCGACGATGCTGCGCACCCGGCCGGTACTGGATTTGTCGGCCTCGATCTCCACGATGCCGTACTTCTCGGTGTCCTTGTGCGGCACCATCTCCACACCCAGCACGCTGGCACGCTTGGCGGCATAGACCTCGGCCATCTGTTCCAGGCAGCTGGTCGGCTCCCCGCGGATCAGGTCATCCGCCAGATGCACAAAAAACGGCTCCGAGCCGACCGCCGGCTGGGCGCACAGCACGGCGTGCCCGAGCCCCAGGGGCGCTGACTGACGGATATAGATACAGGTCGCATACGACGGCAGCACGCTGCGAATCTGGTTCAACAGATCGCTCTTGCCCTGCGTCTCCAGCAGATGCTCGAGTTCCTCATCTGAATCGAAATGGTCCTCGATGGCGCGTTTGGAGGCACCGGTGATGAACACCAGTTTGCGCGCACCGGCCAGCAGCGCCTCCTCCACCGCGTACTGAATCAGCGGTTTGTCGACCACCGGCAGCATTTCCTTGGGGCTCGCCTTGGTGGCAGGCAGGAACCGGGTGCCGCGTCCGGCGACGGGAAATACGGCGGTCCGGATGGCCGGCAGTGATCTCATGAAGTACCTCGAGGAAGACGCGTTGGCATTGCGGGTGCAGACTTTTTGAGTGTGCGCAGTTGCAGCGGCCAAGTGTAGCGGCGGATTCCGACACCGCGGTGAGCGGAGTCGAACCTTTTGGAAGTCGCAAGCCGGTGGCGAGTGCTTGAGAATCAGTCCCGGATCGGCTGATCGGCGCCGTCATTGACCCGCTCGCGCAGGTCCTTGCCGGGCTTGAAATGCGGCACGTACTTGCCCGACAGCGCCACGGCCTCGCCGGTCTTGGGATTGCGCCCCTGACGCGGCGGCCGGAAATGCAGCGAAAAACTGCCAAAGCCGCGGATCTCAATGCGCTCCCCCTGCGACAGGGCATCGCTCATGATCTCCAGGATCTGCTTCAGTGCCAGCTCGACATCCTTGGCGGGCAGATGCTTCTGCTTGGCCGTGATGACTTCAATCAGTTCCGATTTTGTCATGAGGGTCCTTTGCCGGACGCCCTCGCGGGCGTCCGTTTCACTGCCTGGTACGGTGTCAGCTGCGATCGCCGATCTGTTCCTTGAGCAGATCGCCCAGGCTCGTGCCCGTGGTCGATGTCTGCTCGGAGCGGTAGCTTTGTACCGCCTCGGCTTCCTCGTGCATCTCTTTCGCCTTGATGGAGAGCGAAATGGTGCGCGTCTTGCGATCCACGCCGGTGAACTTGGCGTCGATCTCCTGGCCCACCTTCAGCACCGTGCGCGCATCTTCGATGCGATCACGGGCCAGATCCGAGCCGCGCAACTGGCCTTCAACGCCGTTGCCCAGGTCAATGATGGCGCCACGCGCATCCACTTCCTTGACCGTGCCGCGAACGATGGTGCCCTTGGGGAATTCGGCGATGTAGGCCGAGAACGGATCCTTGGCCAGCTGCTTGATGCCGAGGGAGATGCGCTCACGCTCCGGATCGATGGCCAGCACCATGGCTTCCACCTGCTGGCCCTTCTGGTAGTTGCGCACGGCTTCCTCACCGGGCATGTCCCAGGAGATATCCGACAGATGCACCAGACCGTCGATGTTGCCCGACAGGCCGATGAAGATGCCGAAGTCGGTGATGGACTTGATCTGGCCGCTGACGCGATCGCCACGGTTGAAGTTCTCGGCGAACTCCTTCCACGGGTTTGCCTGGCACTGCTTCAAGCCTAAGGAGATGCGGCGACGCTCCTCGTCCACATCCAGCACCATGACCTCGACTTCCTGGCCGGTGTGCACGACCTTGGCGGGATTGACGTTCTTGTTGGTCCAGTCCATCTCCGAGACGTGCACCAGGCCCTCGACGCCGTCCTCGATCTCCACGAACGCGCCGTAGTCGGCGATGTTGGTGACCTTGCCGAACACGCGGGTGTTGGGCGGATAGCGCCGGGCGATGTTTTCCCAGGGATCCGCACCGAGCTGTTTGAGCCCGAGGGACACCCGGGAGCGCTCGCGATCGAACTTCAGGATGCGCACTTCGATCTCATCGCCGACCTTGACGACTTCCGAAGGATGCTTGACGCGCTTCCACGCCATATCGGTGATGTGCAGCAGGCCATCGATGCCGCCCAGGTCAACGAACGCACCGTAGTCGGTGAGGTTCTTGACGGAGCCCTTCACCACGGCGCCTTCCTGCAGGTTGTCCATGAGCGCGCTGCGCTCGGCGGAGAATTCCTGCTCGACCACGGCGCGGCGCGACACCACGACGTTATTGCGCTTCTGGTCGAGCTTGATGACTTTGAACTCGAGCGGCTTGCCTTCCAGGTACGAGGTATCACGGACCGGGCGGACATCGACGAGCGAGCCCGGCAGGAACGCGCGGACATTCTCGATCTCGACGGTGAAGCCACCCTTGACGCGGCCGGTGATCACACCGGTCACGATCTGGGAATCATTGAAGGCCGTCTCCAGGCGCGTCCAGGTGCGGGCACGCTTGGCCTTCTCGCGAGACAGACGCGTCTCGCCATTGCCATCCTCAACCGAATCCAGCGCCACCTCGACCATGTCGCCAGTCTTGACTTCGAGCTCACCGCGCTCGTTCTTGAACTGTTCGACGGGGATGACGGCTTCGGACTTCAGTCCGACGTTGACGATGACGACATCTTCGGTGACATCGACCACCAACCCTTGGAGGATCATCCCGGGGCGGATGCGTTGATTGGCGAGACTATCTTCGAAAAGCTGGGCGAAACTCTCTGTCATACCTTCTGCTTGCATACCTTCTACTTGCACAGGCAATTGGAATGGCCCGTGATGGAATCTGGTTAATACATTGCACGGGACTTTCCACGGTCTTGTGCAAACTGTTCCCGTATCGCGCGATTCAAGGCCACAGCGAGCGGCTGCGTCCCAGCGCCAGCACCTGGTCGACCACCTCCTGGATGACCAGGCCCGTGGAATCGATCACGTGGGCGTCGGGGGCGGGCCTCAAGGGTGCGACGGCGCGCGTCGAATCCTTGAGGTCCCGTTCGGCTATCTCGCGCGAAAGGGCGGCAAGGCTAACATCCGACCCCTTGTCTTTCAACTGCTTATAGCGTCTTCGGGCACGCTCATCGGGGCTTGCCGTCAGGAACACTTTGAGGGGGGCATCGGGGAACACCACCGTGCCCATGTCCCGGCCGTCGGCAACCAGCCCGGGCTCGCGGATGAAGCGCCGTTGCCGCTCCAGGAGGGCATTGCGGACGGTGGGCCAGGCGGCCACCCGCGAGGCGCCCATACCGGCCTCGGCAGTGCGGATCCGGGCGGTCACATCCCGTCCGGCCAGCCACACCCGCTCCTCATCCTCTACTGCCCCGAAAGTGACATCCAGCCCGAGCGCGACCGCGGCATGTCCCGGGATATTGTCTGGTTCAAGGCCAAGCTCCTGCCCGGACAGCGCCACCAGCCGATACAGCGCGCCACTGTCCAACAGGTGCCAGCCCAGGCGGGCCGCCACCATGCGGCTGATGGTGCCCTTGCCGGAGCTGGTGGGACCATCGATGGTCACGACCGTCGTCATCGGCTAAGACCCGGGAGCGCGGATGCGGATGCCGACACTTTGCGCCAGTTCGACGAATCCGGGAAAGGAGGTCGCGACATTCGCCACATCCAGAATGCGGATGGGGTCACGGGCCTTCAGGCTCGCCACCGCGAAGGCCATGGCGATACGGTGATCCCCGTGACTGTTGACGGTGCCCGCCGCCAAAGCCCTGGCCGCCGCGGATGCGGATGCCGTCGGGCAGCAGCGCATGGTCGACGCCCAAAGTCTTCAGGCCCTCCGCCATCACGGCCAGCCGATCGCTTTCCTTGACCCGCAGTTCCCCCGCGCCGCGCACCACCGTCTCGCCGCTTGCGCAGGCCGCGGCGATGAAGAATACCGGGAACTCATCGATGGCCAGCGGCACCAGTCCTTCCGGGACCTCGATGCCGCGCAGCTCACTGGCATGCACCTCCAGATCGGCGATCGGCTCGCCGGCCGTATCGAGGCCGGCGCCGTGCGGGTGCACGGCGATCCGCGCGCCCATCAGCTGCAGCATCTGCAAGAGGCCGGTACGCGTCGGGTTGACGCCCACATTGCGCAAGCGCAGCCCATCGCGCGCCGCCAACACCCCTGCCACCAGAAAAAACGCGGCCGAGGAAAAATCTGCCGGCACATCGATGGCCGTGCCGGTGAGCGGCTGGCCGCCGTTGAGGCTCACGGTTGCGCCCGCGCGCTCGACGCTGACGCCGAAGGCGGCGAGCATCCGCTCGGTGTGATCGCGCGTCGGGGCAGGCTCGGTCACCCGGGTGCGCCCCTTGGCCGAAGACCCGCCAAGCAGCACTGCGGACTTCACCTGGGCGCTGGCCATCGGCATGGTGTAGTCGATGCCCGTCCAACAAGCGCCCACCGTGCAGCAGCACCGGCGGGCCGGCCATCGTGCGTGGTGATGTGCGCGCCCATCTGCCGCAACGGCGCCGCGACCCGCTCCATGGGCCGGCGCATCAGTGAGGCATCCCCGACCAGCGTCGTGGCAAAGGGCTGTCCCGCCAAGAGGCCCATGGACAGGCGCATGGCGGTGCCCGGCATTGCCCATGTCGAGCGCCGTGGCGGCGGCGTGCAGGCCCGCGCCGCCCACCCCTTGAACGATGACGCGCGTGGCTTCCGGGCGCTCGATCCGCACGCCGAGCGCGCGACAGTGCGCTCAAGGTGGCCAGGCAGTCCTCGCTTGCGAGAAATCCGCGGATGCGCGTCTCGCCGGTGGCGATGCCGCCCAGCATCAAGGAGCGATGCGAAATGGATTTGTCGCCCGGGACCGTGACCTCGCCGCTGACCGACCACGCCGGGCGCGACCTGGTATTCCTTGATCCCCGTCACGGCACGCTGTCAGCCGGCGGTGACGGCGCGCGGATACGAACCCAGCACGCGCAAGAGCGAGGCGCGCTGCTGCAGATCCGCAAGCGCCGCCGCGACCGGCGCATCCTCGACGTGCCCTTCGATATCGATGAAGAACACGTAGTCCCACTTGCGCTTCTGCGACGGCCGCGACTCGATGCGGGTCATGCTGATGTGATGCGCGGCGAACGGCTCCAGCAATTTCAAGAGCGCACCGGAGGTCTTGGTGTCCCCGATCGAGGCGATGAGGGTGGTGCGGTCCTGTCCGCTGGGCGCGAACAGCTTGCGGCCCAGCACGAAGAACCGGGTCGTATTGTCCGGGCGATCCTCGATCTCCGGCGCGAGCACCGACAGGCCATACACCTCAGCGGCCGTGGCTCCGGCGATGGCCGCCGTGCCGTGCTCATCGCGCGCGCGGCGCGCGCCCTCGGCATTGCTGGTCACCGCGACCCGCTCGACACCGGGCAGATTTTCATCCAGCCACAGCCGGCACTGCGCGAGCGCCTGCTGGTGCGAACAGATGCGCTTGATGCCTTCCAGCGACTGCATGCGCCCCATCAGGAAGTGATGGATGCGCAGTTCGATCTCGCCACAGATGCGCGCCGAGGAGTTCAGGAACCGGTCGAGCGTGTTGATCACCATGCCTTCGGTGGAGTTCTCGATGGCGACCACGCCGAAATCCACCGACCCGGCTTCCACTTCGTGAAACACCTCATCCACCGAAGGCAGCGGCAGCGCCCGCACCGAGTGCCCGAAGTGAGTGAGCACGGCCGTCTGGGTGAACGTACCCTCCGGCCCCAGGAACGCAATTTTCAGCGGCTCCTGCTGCGCCAGACACGCCGACATGATTTCCCGGAACAGCCGCAGCAGATCCTCGGTGCGCAGCGGTCCGTGGTTGCGCTCCTTGACCATGCGCAGCACCTGCGCTTCGCGCTCGGGCCGGTAGAAGTCCACCGTGGAGCCGGTGGCGGTCTTGGAGAGGCCCACCTGCTGGGCGAGCCGCGCGCGCTCGTTGAGCAGCGTGTGCAGCTGCTCATCGATGGCATCGATCGAGGCGCGGACGGCGCCCAGATCCTTGGGCTCAGGCTGTGTCCATAACTTTTAAAGCACTCGTGCCGCCAGTACGCCCTCGATGCCACGGATCTGCCCGAGCACCGCATGCCGGAACGGCCGAATCGATATCAATCAGAGTGTAGGCGTATTCGCCGCGCGACTTGTTCAAAAGATCCGCAATATTAAGCCCGGCGGCGGCCAGACAGGTCGAAATCTGGCCCACCATGTTCGGCACATTGCGGTTGGCGACGGCGAGGCGCGTCAGCCCCGCGCCGCGCGGCATGACCGCTTCGGGAAAGTTGACGCTGTTGCTGATGTTGCCGTTCTCCAGATACTCGCGCACGGTATCCGCCACCATGACGGCGCAGTTTTCCTCCGCCTCGCCGGTGGAGGCGCCCAGGTGCGGCAGGGCGACCACCCTGGGGTGGTCCTTGAGCGCATTGTTCGGGAAGTCGCAGACGTAGGCACCGAGGTGACCGGCGTCCAGGGAGGCCACCACCGCCGCGTCATCGACGATGGGCGCGCGCGCAAAATTCAGGATCACCCCGCCCTTGCGCATCAGTTTCAGGCGCGCCGCGCTCGACCAGGCCGCGGGTATCGTTGTTCAGGGGCACGTGCACCGAAATCGCATCCGAGCGGGCGAACAGATCATCCAGCGACAGCGCCTGCTCGACGCTCGCGGACAGCTGCCAGGCGCGGTGCACGGTGATCTGGGGGTCATAGCCCAGCACCGTCATGCCCAGGCCCTGCGCCGAATTGGCGACCTCGACGCCGATCGGCCCCGAGGCCGATGACGCCCAGGGTCCTCCCCGGCAGCTCGAAGCCGACGAACTTTTTCTTGCCCTTCTCCACGGCCTCATCGATGGCATGGTCATCGCCGCTCAAGGAGCGGGCAAACGACCAGGCCTGGCAGATGTTGCGCGCCGCCAGGAACAGGCCCGCCAGCACCAGCTCCTTGACCGCATTGGCGTTGGCGCCCGGCGCATTGAATACCGGAATGCCGCGCTTGCTCAGTTCGGCGACCGGAATGTTGTTGGTGCCCGCACCGGCGCGACCGATGGCCAGCACCGAGGCCGGCACGGCGGTCTTGTGCATGTCGGCGGAGCGCACCAGGATGGCATCGGGCTCGGTCACCTCCGCGGCCACTTCGAAGCGTTCGCGCGGCAGGCGGTCGAGTCCGCGCGGCGAGATGTTGTTGAGCGTGAGGATGCGGTAGGGACTAGCCATTGCGACGCTGGAACTCCTTCATGAAACCGATCAGGGCCTGCACGCCTTCGAGCGGCATGGCGTTGTAGATGCTCGCGCGCATGCCGCCGACGGAACGGTGACCTTCGAGGTTGGTGAGGCCGGCCGCCTGCGCTTCGGACAGGAAGGCCTTGTCCAGCTCGCTGCGCGCCAGCGTGAACGGCACATTCATCCAGGAGCGGCAGTCCTTGGCCACCGGATTGCGGTAGAAACCCGAATCGTCGATGGCCGAGTACAGCGCCTGCGCCTTGGCGCGATTCGCGCTGCTCCATGGCCGCAAGGCCGCCCTTGCCCTGGATCCACTTGAGCACCAGACCCGCGATATACCAGGCGAAGGTCGGCGGGGTATTGAGCATGGAACCGTCATCGGCCATGGCCTTGTAATCCATGACCTGTGGCGTGCCGGGACGCGCCTTGCCCAGCAGCTCTTCACGCACCACGACGATGCACAAGCCGGCCGGCCCGACGTTCTTCTGTGCACCGGCGTAGATCAGGCCAAAGCGGCTCACGTCGATGGGCCGCGAGAGGAACGTGGAGGAGAAATCCGCCACCAGCGGCGTGCCGCCACGTCGGGGACGTAGCCGAACTCCACGCCGCCAATGGTCTCATTGGGCGTGTAGTGCACGTAGGCCGCGCCCGGGGTGAGCTTCAGAGCTCCCCGCCGCCGGTACCGTGTTGTAGCCGGATGCGCTTTCATCGGCCGCCACATTGACCTTGCAGTAGCGCTTGGCCTCGCCGATCGCCTTCTTCGACCAGGCACCGGTATTGACGTAGTCGACGGTCGACTCGGCGGTCGCCAGATTCAGCGGAATGGCGGCGAACTGCGCCGTGGCACCGCCTTGCAGGAAGATCACCTTATAGCCGGGCGGCACCGCCAGCAGACTGCGCAGCTGATGCCTCGAGGTCCGCCGCCACACCCTGGAATGCCTTGCTGCGGTGAGAGACTTCCATCACCGACATGCCGCTGCCCTGCCAGTCCGTCAGTTCGCACTGTGCCTGCTCGAGCACTTCAAGGGGGAGGGTCGCCGGCCCCGCGGCAAAATTGAATACGCGCACAAAAGCCTTCCGGATGAGACAAGAGGGGTGCTCGGCATGGTACCAAGCACCCCCCGCCCCGGTTAGAACTTTTCGGCAGGCGCTTAAGCCTACGGTGTCGCGGGCGGCAGCGGCTCCGGCTCCGCACCCTCGGCATCGCCTTCGGTCTCCAGGCTCTCGATGCGCTCGATACCGGTGAGCCGTTCACCCTCGGCCAGGCGGATCAACCGCACGCCTTGGGTATTGCGGCCCAGCACCGAGATCTCATCCACCGGCGTACGCACCAGCGTACCCGTGGAGCTGATCAGCATGATTTCCTGACCCGCCGTGACCTGCAAGGCCGCCACCAGGTTGCCGTTGCGGTCCGAGGTCTGCAGGGCGATCACGCCTTGGCCGCCGCGTCCATGTTTCGGAAAATCATCCAGCGGCGTGAGTTTCCCGTAGCCATTCTCCGAGGCCGTGAGCACGTTGCCTTCACCGCACACGATCAGCGCGATGAGCTCCTGGCCATCATCGAGCTTGACGCCGCGCACGCCGGCGGCATCCCGGCCCATCGGGCGCACTTCATCCTCATGGAAGCGGATGGCCTTGCCGCCGCTGGTGCAGAGGATGACCTCGCGCTGGCCGTCGGTGAGCGCCACGCCCACCAGCCGGTCGTTGTCGCGCAGATCCACCGCGATGATGCCGCTGGTGCGCGGCCGCGAGAACGCGGTGAGCGGGGTTTTCTTGACGGTGCCCTGGCTGGTCGCCATGAACACGAAGTGCTGTTCATCGTATTGCTTCACCGGCAGGACGGCGTTGATCTTCTCGCCCTCCTCCAGCGGCAGCAGGTTCACCATGGGCTTGCCGCGGGCATTGTGTCCGGCCTGCGGCAGCTTGTAGACCTTCAGCCAGTACACCTTGCCCCGGTTGGAGAAGCACAGGACGGTATCATGAGTGTTCGCCACGAATAGTTTCTCCACGAAGTCTTCATCCTTTACCGACGTTGCCGAGCGGCCGCGGCCACCGCGTCGCTGGGTCTGGTACTCGGTCACCGGCTGAGACTTGGCATAGCCGGCATGTGAGAGCGTGACCACCACGTCCTGAGGCTCGATCAGATCCTCGGTGGTCAGGTCCAGGTGATCGCGATTGATTTCGGTGCGGCGCGCATCGCCATAGGCTTCGCGCATTTCGATCAGCTCATCGCGTATCACTTCGGTCAGTCGCTCGGGCCGGCTCAGAATGTCGGTGAGATTCTGAATGGCGAGCAGCAACTCCTTGTACTCCGCGATGATCTTGTCCTGCTCAAGGCCCGTCAGGCGATGCAGGCGCATGTCGAGGATGGCCTGGGCCTGCACATCGGAGAGCCGGTAGCCCGCCGCCGACATGCCCAGATCGGCCGCCAGATCGGCCGGCCGTGTCGACAGTGCCCCGGCCCGCGCCAGCAGTTCCGGCACCACCCCGCCGGCCCAGTGGCGCGACAACAGCCCGGCCTTGGCTTCCGCCGGCGAGGCGGCCGCCCGGATCAGCGCGATCACCTCTTCGATATTGGCCAGCGCGACCGCCAGGCCTTCGAGCACGTGGGCGCGATCGCGCGCCTTGGCCAGATCGTAGATGGTGCGGCGCGTGACGACTTCGCGCCGATGGCGGATGAAGGCCTCCAGCATCTCCTTCAGCGACAACAGCTTCGGCTGGCCGTCCTGCAGGGCCACCATGTTGATGCCGAACACGGTCTCCATGGGCGTCTGGGCGTAGAGATTGTTCAACACGATCTCGGCCACCTCGCCGCGCTTGAGCTCGATGACCACGCGCATGCCGTCCTTGTCGGACTCATCGCGCAGCTCGGAGATGCCGTCGATTTCCTTGGCGCGCACCAGATCGGCGATGCGCTCCAGGAGCCGCGCCTTGTTCACCTGGTACGGCAGTTCGGTGACGATGATGGCCTGGCGGCCCTTGCCGTCCATGTCCTCGAAATTGGTGCGGGCGCGGATCGACAGCCGGCCGCGGCCGGTGCGATAGGCGGTGGCGATCTCCAGCGCGCCGTTGATGATGCCGGCGGTCGGAAAATCGGGCCCCGGGATGTGCTGCATCAACGCGGCGAGCGTCAGCTGCGGATCCTCGAGCAGCGCGATCAGGGCGTTGACGACTTCGGTGAGGTTGTGCGGCGGGATGTTGGTGGCCATGCCCACCGCGATGCCGGTCTGCCCGTTGATGAGCAGATTGGGCACGCGGGTCGGCAGCACCGCCGGCTCGCTCTCGGACTCATCGTAGTTGGGCGTGAAATCGACCGTTTCCTTGTCGATGTCCGCCAGCAGCTCGTGCGCGATGCGCGACATGCGCACTTCGGTGTAGCGCATCGCCGCCGGAGCATCGCCGTCCACGGAACCGAAATTGCCCTGGCCGTCGATGAGCATGTAGCGCATCGAGAACGGCTGGGCCATGCGCACCATGGTGTCGTACACGGCGCTGTCGCCATGCGGATGGTACTTGCCGATCACATCGCCGACGATGCGCGCGGACTTCTTGTACGCCTTGTTGTAGTCATTGCCGAGCACCCGCATGGCGTAGAGCACGCGCCGGTGCACGGGCTTCAGGCCATCGCGGACATCGGGCAGTGCGCGACCCACGATCACGCTCATGGCATAGTCAAGATACGACTGCCGCATCTCATCTTCGAGATTGACGGGCAGGATTTCGCGGGCGAATTCTGTCATTGAGTCCGAAGGCTTTCAGGCCGGCACAAAGCGGGAATTTTAGCATAATGCGCACCATGAACGAGGACCCGGCCGAAATCGGCAAATTTGACGCCATCGCGCATCGGTTCTGGGACCCGCTCGGGGAGTTCCGGCCCCTGCATCTGATCAATCCGGTGCGCAGCGCCTATGTGGCCGGGCGTTGTCAGATCAAAGGCGCCCGCGTACTGGACATCGGCTGCGGCGGCGGTTTGCTGTGCGAGGCGCTGCAGGATCTGGGCGCCGAGGTCACGGGCATTGACCTCGCCCCCGCCATGCTTGAGACGGCCCGACTGCATGCGGCCGAGCGCGGCGTCGCCATCGACTACCGGCAACTTTCGAGCCGAAGCGCTGGCGGCCACGCTCCCCGGCAGATTCGATGTCGTCACCTGCATGGAGATGGTCGAGCACGTGCCCGATCCGGCCGCGATCGTGGCCGCGATGGCAACGCTCGTGCGACCGGGCGGCGCGGTGTTCCTCTCGACCCTGAACCGAACGCCGAAGGCGTTCGTGCAGGCCATCCTCGCCGCCGAATATCTCTTCAGGCTGGTGCCGCGCGGCACTCACGAGTACGAGCGGCTGGTGCGTCCCTCGGAACTGGCGCGCTGGGGGCGGCAGGCAGGACTGACCCTGCAGGATGTGAGTGGGCTCGCCTTTGACCCCTTTACTTCCCAGACAAGCCTGAGCCGTGACGCCAGCGTCAACTACCTCGCGCACTTCAGCCGCGGGGCAGCGGCTGAAGACCGTTGACCAGCGTGGGCAGCAACTCCGATACCGTGGGGTGAATCGGCACCGCCCATTGCAGTGTCGTGTACGGCTGGTCGGCATTCATGAGATCGAGGATGCCGTGAATGGCCTCATCGCCATTCAGTCCCAGAATCGCCGCGCCCAGAATGCGGTGCGTCTCGGCATCGGCGACGATCTTCATGAAGCCTTGCGTTTCATTTCTTTCCACCGCGCGTCCGACGCGAGTCATCGGCCGGCGGTTCACCAGCAGCGGCCGGCCGCTTTGCTGCGCCTCGGTCTGGGTCAGCCCCACCCGACCCAGCGGCGGATCGATGTACAGCGCGTAGCCGGGAATGCGCGCGCTCACTTTGCGGTTTGCGCCATCGAGCAGATTGGCCGCGACGATCTCGAAGTCGTTGTAGGCGGTATGCGTGAACGCGCCACGGCCGTTGCACTCTCCCAGCGCCCAGATGCCCGGCACATTGGTGCTCAGATAGTCATCCACCAGGATGTGCCCGGAGGCGCTGCGCCGAACACCCGCCGCCTCAAGACCCAGATCGTCGGTATTGGGCCGCCGGCCGCTCGCCAGCAGCAGGTCCGACCCGCTCAGCTCAGCATCGAGCGCATCGCCGCGCACGCGCACGCTGATGGCCCCATCCGCCCGATGCGCCACCGCCACCACTTCTGCGCCAACGTGAATGGTCACGCCTTCGGCTTCTAGAATATCCCGGATGGCGAGCGACACATCCGGATCCTCACGCGAGGCCACCCGGGCCGAGCGCTCGATCACGGTTACCGCGCTGCCGAAACGGCGGTACATCTGCGCAAATTCAAGGCCGATGTAACTGCCGCCCAGGATGATGAGATGCGCGGGCAGCCGATCCAGTGCCACGATGGAGGTATTCGTGAGGTATGGCACCGACGGCAAGTCCGGGGATGTCCGGCACGATGGCGCGTGAGCCGACGTTGATGAAAATCCGCGCGCCATGCAGACGGCGCTCCTGCACCGTAAGCTGCGTTGCGCTTTCAAATCGCGCCTGGCCGTGCACCACCGTGCAGTGCGGCATCTGCCGCAGCCACGTTTCGATGCCATGGCGTGCGTTCAACGTGACGGTTGCGGCACGCTCGCAGACCTTGTGCATATCGACGCGCACGTCGCCCGCCGAACTCGACGCCGTATTGCGCGGCGCGGCGCGCCAGCTGTGCGGCATAGGCACTCGCCACCAGCGTCTTGGTCGGCATGCAGCCGGTGTTGACGCAGGTGCCGCCCATGAACTTGCGCTCGACCAGGCACACCGACTGGCCGGCGGCACTGAGCCGGGCGGCCAGCGGCGGCCCGGCCTGCCCGGCGCCGATGATGACGGCGTCGAAGCTCTCCGGCGCACTCATTGCGTGACCGTGACGCCCTTCCAGAAGGCGACGCGGTCACGCACCGCCGCGGCGGCCGGCTTCGGCTGCGGGTAGTACCACACGGCATCCGGGTTGACGGCGCCATTCACGTTCAGCGAATAGTAGCTGGCCGTACCCTTCCAGGGGCACAGCGACGTTGTGCTGCTCGGCTGCACGTATTCGCGCTTGAGGGCGCTCGCCGGAAAGTAGTGATTGCCTTCCACGACCACGGTGTCGGCGCTGTCGGCGAGCACCACATTGTTCCAAATTGCTTTCATGCTATCTTCCAAATTATTGATGCAATCCGTCTGGTTCGAATTTACCCTGATCGGCGTGGCATTGCTGGTCGGGGTGGCCCTGGGGTTCCTCGCGGCGCAACTGCTGGCCGGCCGGCGCCGCGAAGAGCAGCTCTCGCAGCTGGTCACGCCCTTGCGGGCGGCGCTCGAGGCGACTCGAACCCAGGCGCAGCAGCTCGAAGTCGAGCGCCGTGACATCGAGGCCACGCTGCGCGCTCAGATCGAGCTGCTGGCCCGCGGCCAGGCGGGCCTGGAGCGCGAAACCCGCAATCTCGTCACCGCCCTGCGCCGTCCGGAAGTGCGCGGGCGCTGGGGCGAACTCACGCTACGCCGCGTCGTCGAACTCGCCGGTCTGGTCGAGCATTGTGACTTCACCGAGCAGGTGCAGGTGAGCGGCGGCGGCGGCGGCGCGCGCCCGGACCTGATTGTGCACCTGCCGGATGCGCGGGAGCTGGTGATCGATGCCAAGACACCGCTGGATGCGTATCTGGCGGCACTCGAGGCGCCGGATGAGGCGAGCCAGCGCCAACATCTGCAGCGTCACGCGCAGCAGGTTGCCGCGCGGGTGCGGGAGCTTGCGGCCAAAGCCTACTGGGCACAGTTCCCGCGCGCGCCGGAGTTCGTGATCCTGTTCATTCCCGGGGATCAGTTTCTGGCCGCGGCGCTCGCGGTGCAGCCGCAGCTCATTGAACTGGCGCTCGCCGACAGCGTGGTACTCGCCACGCCCTCCACCCTCATGGCCGTGCTCAAGTGCGTGGCGTTTTGCTGGCGCCAGAACCAGGTGGCGCACAACGCGCAGCAGCTCCAGGAACTGGGCGGTGAACTGCATTCGCGGCTCGCCTTGTTCCTCGCCCACCTGACGAAGGTCGGGCAGCGGCTGGGCGCCGCCGTCGAGGCGTTCAATACGGCGGCGGGCTCGCTGCAGCGGCAGGTCGTGCCGCAGGCGCGGCGTTTGCGCGAGCTCGGTGCCACCTGCGAGGCACCGCTCGAGGCGCCCGCGCAGATTGACGGCGCACCCAAGGACCTGCAGTGATCCAGGCCCTGGCAGGCACGCCGCGCTATTTCGCCTGGCTGTATGGGGGCGAGCGGATGCAGGCCATCCTCAACCCCCTGTTCGGCATCGAAGCGGAAATCAACACGGCGCTGACGCCGGGCCTGGAACACAGTGTGGCGCATGTGCGCACCACCTGGTGGCGCGAGGAGACGCAGCGCGTGCGCGGCGGCCATGCCCTGCATCCGCTCACCCGCGCGCTCCTGGCGCAGCGTCCACCCGGCCGCGCACGGTGGACCGGACCTCTCGGGACTGGCCGACATCACCACCTGGGATCTGGCCGCCGCGACGTTCGAGACGCGCACCGAGCTCGACGGCTATTGCGAGCGCTGGGCGCGCGCGGTACCGCAGGTGGCGGCGGCGCTGGCCGCACCGGATCTGCCGGCGCCCCTGACGCTGGCGTTCGGACACGGCCTCGGTGTGGCGTTGTGCGAGCTGGACATGCTGGTCTCGCTCAAGCACGCGGCATGCCTGGGGAGACTGCGCCTGCCGCTGGATGAGCTGGCGGCGCTGGGCGTGGCGCCGGAGGCCCTGGGCCGCACGCCGTGGCCCGCCGCGCTGTGTGAACACCTGCGAGTGCGACATCAGCAACTGCGCACGGCCCTTCAGGAATGTTGCGCGCCGCTGACGTTTCCCGCGCAGCGCGCCGCCTTGCGCGGCCTGTTGGTCTGGGCCGCCGTGATGCAGCTGCATTCGCGGCGCGCGGAGCGCGCGCTGCCCCATGCCTGGCAGCGCAGCCGTTGGGACGGCATCCGTGATGCGCTGCGCGCCTGGCGTGCGGCCCGCCGGGCGATCACTTGAGTGGCACGGAGCATCCATGAGCGAACCGATTGATTTTGATCCGCGCAGCGCACCCTTAAGCGCGGATGAACTGCACGGCCGGGTGATCCTGATCACGGGTGCGAGTCAAGGTATCGGGCGTGCCGTGGCGCTGAGCTGTGCGCAGCACGGCGCGACCGTGCTGCTGCTCGGGCGCGCCGGGCGAGCGCTCAACGAGGTGTTCGCGCAGATCAGCGCCCGCCATGGCGAGGAGCGCGCCGCGATCATCGAGTTCGATCTGGAGAATGCGCTGGCGCGTGACTATGACGCGCTGTTCGCCGCCATCGAGCAGCGCTACCAGCGCCTGGATGGCCTGCTGCACAATGCCGGCATGCTCGGGCAGCTGGCACCGATCGAACACTACGACGTGCCCACCTGGTGCCGCGTCCTGCAGGTGAACCTGACCGCAGCGTTCGTGCTGACGCAGATCCTGCTGCCGCTGCTGAAGCGCTCGCCGGACGCCTCGATTGTCTTCACCGCGAGCGGCGTCGGCCGCAAGGGCCGCGCCTACTGGGGCGCCTATGCGGTATCCAAGTTCGCCATCGAGGGCTTGAATGAGGTGCTCTCGGAGGAGCTGTCCGGCTTCACGAGCATTCGCGTCAACTCGCTCAATCCGGGGCCGACGCGAACCCGCATGCGCCGCCAGGCCTATCCCGCCGAAGACGCCGCGGCCCTGGCGACGCCCGAGAGCATCACCCGGCCCTATGTCGCCCTGCTCGGGCCGGCGAGTCGCGGCGTGAGCGGCGGCCGCTTCGACGCCCAGTAAGCCGCGCGCTCGCTCAGTCCGCATCCTGCGGGTCGGTGGGGGCGCTGGTGGCGGGGGCGGTGAGCGCGGCCATCAGCAGCGCGGCCGCCTCCTCATCGAGCAGCCTTGAGCGGCCGCGCGCGAGCGCCCGATCCAGGCTCACCGTGCCCAAGCGGGTGCGCAGCACGCGACTGACCAGGGCGCCTTGGCGTTCAAACAACTGCCGGATGTCCTTGCCGCTGGCACCGAGCGCGACCACGTTGTACCAGCGGTTGCTGCCCTCTCCGCCCGCCGCATCGCAGCTGTGCACGGTGACCGTCGTGCCGTTATCGAGCACGCCCTGAAGCACCCGCTCGAGGCCCGCGGCGGACAGCTCGCCGTGAACCCGCACACTGAAATCCGCCGTCAGGCGCCGCACCCCGCGCTGCAGGCGTTCGGCGGTTTCGCCATCAGAACTCACCAGCTCAAGGCCGCCGTCGATCGCCGGCATGGGACTTACGGCGACAAAGCGGCGCCCGCCACTGCGGGGCAGTTTCTGCAGCAGCTCGCGCATCTCGATGCCCGGAGAGCGGTGCACGGCGAATACCTTGATCGCGCTGCCCACCCGCTGGCGCACCAGGCGGCCATCGAGCCGAACCTTGTCCGCTGCGATCACCCGCATGCCCAGCGTCGCCGGCTGCCCGTTCACCGTGAGCCGCCCGGCGCGAATCCAGGTCTCCACTTCGCGGCGCGAGGCGAGGCCCAGATGCGCAAGCGCCTTTTGCAGGCGTTGACCGGCCGCGTCCATCCCTTAAGGGTCGCTGGAACCGTCGGCGGCAGCGAACCGGCCCGGCACCTCAGGACCGTCCGTGAGCGGGTCGCCCTCCGAATCCATCTCTTCGGCCGCCGCTTCGGCGTCGAAGTCCGCAGCCGGCAGTGCCGGCACCGCGCCCGCCCCACCCAGCTCCAGCTGCATGTTCAGTTCAGTCAACGCCTTCAGTTCGGCGAGCGGCGGCAACTGCTCGAGTTTACGCAGGCCAAAATAATCCAGGAACTCCGCCGTGGTGCCGAGCAGTTCCGGGCGGCCCGGCACATCGCGCGTGCCGAGGACGCGGATCCAGTTGCGCTCCAGCAGCGTCTTGATGATGTTGGGATTCACGGCGACCCCGCGTACCAGCTCGATCTCCCCGCGCGTGATGGGCTGACGATAGGCGATCAAGGCGAGGGTCTCGAGCAGCGCGCGCGAGTAGCGCGCCGGCCGCTCGGGCCACAGCCTCGAGATCTCCGTGGCGTAATCGCCGCGCACCTGCACCCGCCAGCCGCTGGCGGTGTGCGCCAGCTCCAGCGCCCGCGGCGCATATTCGGCCTGCAGGTTCTCGAGAATCGCGACCAGCTGCGCCTCCGTCGGCCGCTCGGCGTCCGCGAATACCTGCGCGAGCTCCCCCAGCTGCAGGGACTTCCCGGCGGCCAGCAGCGCTGCCTCGACAACATTTCTGCGATACGAATCGCTCATGGCCGCTTAGCTCCCGAAATCATCATCGTCATCATCGGAATCATCGTCTGGCTCGGCATCATCCAACGCCGCAGGCCCGATCCCGGCCGTCGGCGGGCGCGTGTCATCGATCACGGGCAGGCATTCCGCCTCCAGCACCTCCTCGGTACCGGCGTTGGCTGCGATCACCCGCAAGCGGCGCCCGGGCCCCGCGGCGCGCACATGAATGGGGCCGAACGCCTCCTGCTGCACGATATCAATCAACCCCTCGCGCAGCAGCTCCAGAACGGCGATGAACGTGACCGCCACGCCCATGCGGCCTTCCGCGGGCGAGAACAGCTGCACGAAGTCCACAAAGCTGATCGAGTCCAGGCGCGCGACAATGTCCGTCATGCGCTCGCGCACCGACAGGCGTTCACGCTGCACGTGGTGGTGTGCGAACATCTCGTTGCGCACCACGACCTCGCGGAACGCGAGCAGCATCTCCGCCAGCGTGACCTGTGGCACCAGACGCACGATCTTGCGGTCCCTCAACTCCGCGCCGACGCTCCACACATCGCGCTCCAGGCGCGGCAGACCATCGAGGTTTTCCGCGGCGCGCTTGAAGCGCTCGTATTCCTGCAGGCGCCGCACCAGCTCCGCGCGCGGATCCTCCTCGGAGTCATCCGCCTTGGCGGCCCGCGGCAGCAGCATCCGCGACTTGATCTCGGCGAGGGTTGCGGCCATGACCAGGTACTCTCCGGCCAGCTCAAGCTGCAGATCCTGCATCAGCTCGATGTACTTCATGTACTGGCGGGTGATCTCCGCCAGCGGTATATCCAGCACATCCAGGTTCTGTCGGCGGATCAGGTACAGCAGCAGGTCGAGCGGGCCCTCGAAGGCCTCGAGAAACACCTCAAGCGCCTGCGGCGGAATGTACAGATCCTTGGGCAGCTGGGTGACCGGTTCGCCATTGACCATGGCGAACGGCATTTCCGCCTGCTCGGGCGCCGCTGGCTCGTTGGACACGACGATCTGGAGCTCCGGTTGCATGGCTGGTTAATCGGCGCGCAAATGCATGACCCGCCGCACCTCATCGAGCGTCTGGCGGGCGGCTTCACGCGCCTTTTCCGCCCCTTCGGTGACTATACTGCGAACCAGCTCGGGCTGACCTTCGAATTCCTGCGCGCGCTTGCGCATGCCGCGGATCTCCTCGACGATCTTCTCAATCACCGGCTGCTTGCAGTCCAGGCAACCGATGCCCGCGGTACGACAGCCTTGCTGTACCCATTGGCGGGTGGGCTCATCGGAATAGATCTTGTGCAGATCCCAGACCGGGCATTTTTCCGGATCACCCGGATCGGTGCGCCGCACGCGCGCCGGGTCGGTCTGCATGGTGCGCAGCTTCTGGGCGACGACATCCGGATCATCGCGCAGCCCGATGGTATTGCCATAGGACTTGGACATCTTTCTGCCGTCGATACCCGGCACCCGCGGCGTTGCGGTCAGCAGCGCCTGCGGCTCGGGCAGAATGCTCACCGAGCCGCCCTCCAGATAGCCGAGCAGCCGCTCGCGGTCGGCCACCGTGATGCGATTATTGCCCTGCACGAGCTCGCGGGCCTGTTCGAGTGCCTCGGCGGCGCCGGTTTCCTGGTAACTGCGCCGCAGCTGCTGGTAGCGCGTGGCGTTGCGGCCACCGAGACTCTTGACCGCTTTTTGCACGCGCACTTCGAAATCAGGCTCACGGCCGTACAGATGGTTGAAGCGCCGGGCGATCTCGCGCGTGATCTCCACGTGCGCGACCTGATCCTCGCCCACGGGCACGAACGCCGCCCGGTACAGGAGGATGTCGGCGCTTTGCAGCAGCGGATAGCCGAGAAAGCCGTAGGTCGCCAGGTCCCGCTCCTTCAGCTGCGCCTGCTGATCCTTGTACGAGGGCACCCGTTCCAGCCAGCCGAGCGGCGTGATCATCGACAGCAGCAGATGCAGTTCGGCGTGCTCGGGAACCTGCGACTGCACGAACAGGGTCGCGACCCCGGGATTGAGGCCCGCGGCCAGCCAGTCGATGAGCACCGCCTGCACATATTCCTGCAGGCGCGCGGTGTCCTCATAGCCGGTGGTCAGGGCATGCCAGTCGGCCACAAAAAAGTAGCACTCATACTGATACTGCAATTCCACCCAGTTGCGCAGCGCACCGTGAAAATTGCCCAGATGCAACGGCCCCGTAGGCCGCATGCCGGAAAGCACCCGGCGGGTTTGCGGATTGGCGCTCATGTGTAAGCGGCGCAGTATAGCGTATGGAGGCCGAGCCTCCCGCGCAGGCTACAGACCCAGCAGGGCCAGATCGCCGGTGCCGCGACGCAGGATCACGGGCGGGTCGACCGCAAGGTCGACGACCGTCGTCGGCACGATGCCACAGTGCCCGCCATCCAGCACCGCATCGATGTCATGTTCCAGGCGCACGCGGATTTCACGCCCATCGGTCAAGGGCAGCTCATCGCCCGGCAGCATCAGCGTGGAGCTCATCAGCGGCTCCCCGAGTTCGGCGAGCAGCAGCCGCGGCACCGGGTGATCCGGCACGCGGATGCCCACGGTGCGACGCTTCTCATGCTGCAGGCGCCGCGGGGTCTCGCGCGTGGCGGGCAGCAGAAAGGTGAAGGGGCCCGGCGTACAAGCCTTCAGCATGCGAAATTGCGGGGTGTCGATGCGCACGAAGCGCGCCGCCTCGCCCACATCCCGGCACACCAGCGTGAAGTGGTGATCCCGATCGGCCTGGCGAATGCGTCGCACCCGCTCGAGGGCGTCCTTGTCGCCGATGTGGCAACCCAGCGCGTAGCACGAATCGGTGGGATAGGCGATGACGCCGCCCGCCTTGATGATCTGCACCCCGCGGCGAATGAGCCGCGCCTGGGGTGTCACGGGATGTAGCTCGAAATACTGGCTCATGGGCTATCATACACGGCTGTTAAAACCTGCCGGTTCAGGGCCGTTTCACTATCTAATATGTTGTCTGTGCTGGAGTTTGCCCCGGTGGCGGTGTTCGGTGTGGCCTACTACACCCACGGCATCTATGTCGCGACGGCCGCCCTCATGATCGCCATGCTGGTGCTGCTCGTGGCGGACCTCGCCTGGCTGAAACGCATTCCCACCATGCACGCGCTGTCGGCGGGACTGGTGTTCGCCTTCGGCGCGGCGACGCTCATTTTGCACAATCAGCGTTTCATCCAGTGGAAGCCGACGGTGCTCTTCTGGCTGGTGAGCGCGGCTTTCCTCGGCAGTTTCTGGATCGGTGAGCGCACCTTGACGGAGCGTCTGCTGGGCACGGCGCTCGGGGAACCGGTGAACGTCGGGCAGCGGCTGTGGCGTCGGCTCAATGCGGCCTCGGTGGTGTTCTATGCGCTCTTGGGCGGTGTGAACCTGCTCGTGGCCTTCAATGCCAGCGAGCGCACGTGGGTGAACTTCAAGTTGTTTGGTCTCACCGCCGCCACGGTCGTGTTCGCGGGCCTGCAGCTGGCGTGGCTGTCGCGGCACCTGCCGCGGGAAGCCACCACATGACGGGAGCGCAGCGGGTGGAGAAAATCCGTGAGGCGTTGACCGCGCGCCTCTCCCCCGTGCGGCTTGAGATCCGTGACGACAGCGCCGCGCACGCCGGCCATGCCGGTGCTCGTGAAGGCGGCCATTTTTCCGTCCTTGTGATATCCGAGCAGTTCGCCGGTCGCACGCGCCTGCAGCGCCATCAGCTCGTGTATGAGGCGCTCGCGGCGCTGCTGCATACGGACATCCACGCCTTGAGCATCCAGGCAGAGACTCCGCAGGAACAAAGTCATTCAACCATTTGAGAATACTCATGAAACTTTTCAATATCGCCCTGCTTTCCCTCACCGTGCTGAGCCTCGTTGGCTGCCAGCCCAAAGCGGCCGCCCCCACTGCGACCGTGGACACCATCGCCACGGTCAACGGCACCCCGATCAGCCGCAATCTGTACAACATCTATATGAAAGGTGTGATGCAGGGAAAGGACCCCGCCACGGCGACTCAGCAGCAGAAGGATGAGGCGCTCGACAACCTGGTGCGGGCGGAGTTGGTGGTGCAGCAGGCGGAGAAGAACGGGCTGACCAAGGATCCGCAGACCGCGGACCTGATCGAGCTGTCGCGGATGAAGCGATCCAGCAGGCCTTCAGCGAGAACTTCGTGAAGGAGAACAAGCCCACGGAGGCTGAGCTGAAGAAGGAATACGACACCCAGGTCGCGCAGCTGCCGCACACCGAATACCACGTCGCGCACATCCTGGTGCCGACGCAGGATGCGGCCGCCAAGATCATTGCCGAGCTCAACAAGGGCGCAAAGTTTGAAGATCTGGCCAAGAAGGAGTCCACCGACAGCAAGGACCAGGGCGGTGACCTGGGCTGGATGACAGCCTGAGCGCATGGTCAAGCCCTTCTCCGATGCCATGGTGGCGCTGAAGCCCGGCGAATACACCCATGTTCCCGTGCAGACCCAGTACGGATGGCACGTGATCAAGCTGCTGGATACCCGGCCGCTCACGCCCCCGCCGTATGACGGCGTCAAGGACCGGGTCGAACAGATCGTACTGGCCAAGAAATTCAAGGCGTACACGGACGGCCTGCTCGCCAAGGCGCAGATCGACAAGAAGATCTAAAGGGCGCGCTAGCCGCTCTTCAGGAGCTTGAGGAATTTCGACTCATCCAGAATCGCAATCCCAAGCTCCTGCGCTTTCTTGAGCTTCGACCCTGCGTCCGCTCCGACCACCACGCCGGTGGTCTTCTTCGAAACGCTGCCGGCCACTTTGGCGCCCAGATCCGCCAGCGCCTGGGTGGCCTCCTCGCGGGACATCGAGTCGAGCGTCCCGGTCACCACCCAGGTCTGGCCGCCGAGCCGCGCGGCGCTGGGCCGCGGCTGCATCGGCGGCCAGCGCACGCCGAGCATGCGCAGGCGTGCCATGACGGCCGCATGAGCGGGCGAGGCGAAGAACAGCGCCACATGTCCCGCCACCACGGGGCCCACGTCCGGGACTTCCTGGATCTGCTCGGGCGTGGCCGCCGCCAGCGCCTCGAGGGTGAGAAAATGCTGCGCGAGAGCCCGCGGCCGTGGCCTCGCCCACATCGCGGATGCCGAGCGCGAACAGGAAACGGGGCAGCGTGGTGTCGCGGCTCGCGGCGATGGCGGCGTGCAGATTGGCCGCCGACTTCTCGCCCATACGCTCAAGACCTGCGAGCTCCGCTACGGTGAGCGAAAACAAATCGGCCGGTGACTTGACCAGTTCCTTCTCGACCAGCTGTTCAATGATCTTGTCGCCCAAGACCCTCGATATCCAAGGCTCGGCGGCTTGCAAAATGACGCAATCCCTCCTGGCGCTGCGCCCGGCAGGTGAAGCCGCCGGAACAGCGGGCAATGGCTTCGCCTGCGGCTTTCTCCACCGGTGAATTGCAGATCGGGCAGCGCTCGGGGAGTTTGACCCGCTTGCGCCGCTCATGGCCTGCATCGATGACCACGCGCACGACTTCGGGTATGACGTCCCCGGCTCGCCGGATCACCACGGTGTCACCGGCGCGCACATCCTTGCGCGCTACCTCATCCATGTTGTGCAGCGTAGCGCTGCTCACCGTGACTCCCCCCACGAATACCGGCTGCAGGCGGGCGACCGGGGTGAGCGCGCCGGTGCGTCCGACCTGGAAGTCAATCGCCTGCAAGCTCGGTAGTGGCCTCCTCCGCCGGGAACTTGTGCGCCAGCGCCCAGCGCGGCGCGCGCGATACGAAGCCGAGCTTCTCCTGGTCGGCACGCGCATCGACCTTGTAGACGACCCCGTCGATCTGGTACGGCAGGGCATCGCGGCGCGCGCCGATCTCCCGGTAGTAGGCCAGGCAGCCGGCTATGCCGAGGACCGTGCGCGACTCCGGACAGGTTTTCAGGCCCCAATCCCGCAACGCCTTGAGGAGTCCTGAGTGATGATCGGGTACCGTGCCACCCTGGACCAGACCAACCGCGTACAGAAAGATATCCAGCGGGCGAGTCGCGGTGATGCGCGGATCCAGCTGCCGCAGGCTCCCGGCCGCCGCATTGCGCGGATTGACGAACACCTTCTCACCTCGTGCCTGCGCCTGTTCGTTCATCAGTTTGAACCCGGCGAGCGGCATGAAAATCTCACCGCGCACTTCCATGAGCTCAGGCACCGTGCCGCGCAATGACAGCGGCACCCCGCGCAAGGTGCGGACGTTGGCCGTCACATCCTCGCCATGAATGCCATCGCCGCGGGTCGCCGCACGTTCCAGCACGCCGCGCCGGTACACCAGCGAGACCGCCAGGCCATCGAGCTTCGGCTCCGCGCAGTAGCGGATGTCGGCATCGCTCTTCAGCCGCTCGTGAATGCGCCGGTCAAAGTCGCGGGCATCCTGTTCGGTGAACCCATTGTCCAGCGACAACATGGGGACGGCATGTTCGACCACGCCGAAATCGGCGACCGGTGTGCCGCTGACGCGCTGTGTGGGGGAGTCCGGCGTGATGAGTTCCGGGTGCTCGGCTTCCAGCGCCTTGAGCGCCTGCATCAGTCCGTCATATTCGGAATCGCTGACGGTCGGATCATCCAGTACGTAGTACCGGTAGTCATGCGCAGCGAGCTGCTCGCGCAACGTCGCGATGCGCGTGCGCGGCTCGCCGAGTGCCGGGCGGCGCGCGGGCGGGCGCTTCACGTGGGCGTCGCGGCCGCCGCGTTGCGCATGGCCGCGGTGCGCAGCGGGGTCAGCGGCGCCCCCTGCTCATCCTGAAGGGCGCCGCGCAGGCGCTGGGAGAGGACCTGCGCGCACTCCAATAACTCATCGACCGCCGCCGGTCCGGGCACTGGCCCGGGCAGCACGGTGAACAGATTCAAACCGCTGTAGCGCTGCATGTCGATGGACTGTCGGTCGAACGTGCCAGGCTTGGTCAAACTCGCGATGCTCAGCAGGGCATGCCCATCAGTGGCCGGCTTGTGGAAAATCGAAAATTTGCCGATCGTGAAGCCCTCGGCGGCCAGGGCCAGGCGCACCGCGCGGCCGGAAAACTTCTCCCCCGTGCTCACGAGCCGCACCGCCAGCACTTCACTGACCTCGCGCACCGGCCGCTCCATGACGACCGGCGTCGCCGCCGGGGGATGCGGGAGGTCGGGGACATCGGGGACATTAAAGGCATCGGCGGCAGCGGCGAGGCTATCGGGCGCGACCGTGACGGCAGCCGCCGGCGCGGCCGGCGGCATCGGTGCGGCCACCGGCACGGCCGCCACCGCCAAGGACTCCTCGAAGATGGGCGGATCGCGAAGCTGGCTTGTGCCCAGTTCATCCAGCAGGCCGTCCATGTCACATGCTGGCGCGGCAGGCACGCCAGTGTCTGGCGCTGCGGCGCGCGCTTCAAGATCGGCGAAGTCGGCCGGATCCACCTCCACGATCGGCAGCTGTGCCTCCGGATCGCGGGCACTCATGCGCGGCAGTTCCAGGACGGGCAGGTCCCAGTCCGAGGTCCGGGTGGCGGTCCGTTCCGTGGGCTCAGCGGACGGGCGCGGCAGATCGCTGCCCCGCACCTGGTGCGAGCGGCGCAACTCCCACCAGGCAAGCCCGATCAGAAAGAGCCCGCCCACCACCATCAATGTCAGTCGCAATTCCGGCATGGTGGGAATTCTAACGCAAGCTCAGACGGCCGCGAGGCGCACCGCCTCTTCCACGTCCACGGCCACCAGCCGCGAGACGCCCGGTTCAGTCATGGTGACGCCGATCAGCTGCGAGGCCAGCTCCATGGTTGCCTTGTTGTGGGTGATGAAAATGAACTGCACCCGTTCGGACATTTCCTTGACGATTTCGCAGAAGCGCCCGACATTGTGCTCATCGAGCGGCGCATCGACCTCATCCAGCAGACAAAACGGTGCGGGGTTGAGGTCGAATATCGAGAACACCAGCGCCACCGCCGTCAGTGCCTTCTCCCCGCCCGAGAGCAGGTGGATGGTGCTGTTGCGCTTGCCCGGCGGTCGGGCCATGACCGCGACGCCGGCGGCGAGGATGTCATCGCCCACCAGTTCCAGATAGGCGTGGCCGCCGCCGAAGAGGCGCGGGAACTTCTCCTTCAGGCCGGTATTGATCTTCTCGAAGGTGTCCTCGAAGCGCGTCCGCGTTTCCTTGTCGATCTTGCGCATGGCCTCCTCGAGGGTTGCCAGGGCGTCCGTCAGATCGGCGTACTGGCGATCCAGATAGTCCTTACGCTCGGTCTGCTCCTTGAGCTCATCGATGGCGGCGAGATTGACCTGGCCCAATCGGGCAACATCGGCCCGCAACTCATTGACCTTGTCCTCCCAGGGCGCAACCGCCGCATCCGGCGGCAGACCCTGGGTAATTTCGGCCAGCTCATACTGCGTCGCCACGAACTGCTCGGCCAACGCCTCGCGGCGCACGCGACTCTCCTGAGCGGCCAGGCGTGCCTGCTCGATGGCGTCACGGGATTCGGCGACGCGCGCTTCGGCGGCGCTGCGCTGCTGATCCAGCTCCCCGATGCGCGAATCCGCCGCCTCCAAGGCGCGGCGCGCCGCATCCAGCTCATCTTGTACGTCGATCTGCCGTGACAGCAGCTCATCGAGCCGGGTCTGCAGCTGCGTGATGGGGGCATCGCCGCTCGCCAGCTCCGCCTCGAGTTCCGCGCAGCGTCCGGACAACTGCCCGCGCTGGTCGGTCATGCGTGCCAGCCCTGTCGCCACGGACGATTCCTGCGACCGGCGCGATTCGCTGCGGATGATGAGGTCGCGTGCGGTCAGCTGCGCGCTGTGGGTGCGGGCGCGGGCGCTCATCAGCGCTTCGCGCCGTTCATCACGCTCCTGCTCCAGCTGCGGACGATGCGAGGTGAGCTCCTCGAGCTGCGACTGCGCGACGCTCAATGCCGCGCGGGCGCGCGCGACGGCGTCGGCGGCGATACCGGTCTCGCGGGCCACCTCGGCCGCTTCGGTCTGCAGGCGCGTGCGCCGGGTGTGTAGCTCCTGCGTGCGTGCCCGGACTGCCTCAAGGCGGCTGCGGGCATCGGAATGCTCGCGGTGACCGCCGGAAATGGCGCTCTGCAGCCGGTCGCGTTCGCTCTCCGCTTCGGCCTGGGCGCGGCGCAGGCTTGCAAGGTCACTGTCGGCGCGCGCGACTTGCTGCTCGGACCGCGACTGGTCGGCCTTCAACGCCTTTAAGCGCTGCTCACGTTCGATGACGCCGGTGTGCGGATCCTCGCCGCGGCTTACCCGGATCCAGCCCCTGCCCACCCACTCCCCGGAGCGGGTGATGATCGATTCGCCCGGCGCGAGCGTGCTGCGCCGGCGCAGCGCCTCGGCCAGCGAGTCACCCGCGAGCACCCCGGCCAGCTGCGCGGCGACCGCCGCCGGACCCTTGATGATCTTCGCGGCCAGCGATTCGACGCCGTACCTGCGGTATCGGTCGCGCCCTGCTCCACGAGTGTGATGCGGCCGGCTGACAGCCGGCCGAGCGCCGTCTCGACATCCTCGAGGCGCTCTACGCACACCGCCTCGAGGTAGTCCCCGAGCGCCGTTTCGACCGCCCGCTCCCACCCATCGGCGACCTCGAGGGTCTGGGCCACCCGTTCGCGGCCGGCAAGCCCGCTCGTGTTCAACCATTCCCCGGCGCGCGGCGCGTTGTGGCTGAGCGCGGCCTTCTGAATTGCCTCCAGGGCGACGAGCTCGCCGCGGGTCTTTTCGCGCGCGGCGCGCTCGGCCTCCAGACGACTCTCCGCGGCACGCTGCTCCTGCCGCAGCGCCTGGGCATGCTCAGCCGCCGCATTCTGGGCGCGGCCGAGTTCCTCACTGCGGGCACGCGCCTGCGCCTCCTGCGTCACCAGTTGCGCAAGCTCGCTGTCCGGCGCCTCGGTGGCGAGCTCTTCTTGCTCGAGGCTCAAGCGATCGTTGCGCAGGCCGAGCAGACTCAACTGGTTTTCCAGCTGCTCGATGCGGGTGCGCTCGACCTGCGTCGTCTGGTCCGCGCTCGCGAGCGCGCGCATGAATTGATCCCAGCGCTGCTGCCACTCCCCCAGTTCCTGTTCACTTTGCGCCTGGGTGGTGAGGGCGGCCTGTTCCAGCCGGCTCGCCTCGGCGGCCTGGGGCTGCAGGGTCTCGATTTCGCTGCGCAGCGCCGCGACCTGCTGCTCGTCGCGCTCGATGAGGGTGGCAAGCTCGGCCAGCTGCTCGCGCGCCTTGATGAGGTCGCTGCGCTGCCGCTCGCGCATCTCACGGGTGTGCTGCAGGGACTGCTCGGTGCGGGTGATATCGGCGCCGATTTCGTAGTGCCGCCCCTGCACCGCCGCGACCTTCTCGGCATGTTCGCCATGGATCGCGCGCTGCCGTTCGAGGGCGGCTTCCGCGCCGCGCTGGTCGGCAAGCGCCGCCTGCATGGCGACATCGCGTTCGCGCACCGCGCTGTCCTGGATCTGCGCGCCGCTGTCGAGGTCACGCATCTTCAGCGCCAGCAGCTCCGCCAAGGCCCGGCGCTCCTGGTCCTTGAGCGCCTGGTAACGCCGCGCGGCGCCCGCCTGCCGCTGCAGGTGACGGATCTGCCGATCGACCTCATCGCGCACGTCCTGCAGGCGCTCGAGGTTCTCGCGGGTGTCGGCCACGCGCGCTTCGGTTTCCCGGCGCCGCTCCTTGTAGCGCGAAATGCCGGCGGCCTCCTCGATAAAGGCGCGCATGTCCTCGGGCTTCGCCTCGATGACCCGCGAGATCATGCCCTGCTCAATGATCGAATAGCTGCGCGACCCCAGGCCCGTGCCGAGAAACAGCTGGGTGATGTCCCGGCGCCGGCAGCGCGCGCCGTTGATGTAGTAATTGGAGCTGCCATCGCGCGAGACCAGCCGCTTCAGCGACACCTCGTTGTAGCCCGCGTAGGCGCCGCTGATGCGTCCGTCGCTGTTGTCGAACACCAGTTCCACGGAGGCCGAACCCACCGGCTTGCGGGCGGTGGAGCCGTTGAACACCACATCGGCCATGGAGTCCCCGCGCAGATGCTTGGCGGACAACTCGCCCATCACCCAGCGCACGGCGTCGATGATGTTCGACTTGCCGCAGCCGTTCGGACCGACAACGCCGGTGAGGTTGCCCGGAAATCCGACCGTCGTCGGATCCACAAATGATTTGAAGCCGGCGAGCTTGATCTTGGTCAGCCGCATCGTGTTTGGACTCGAGGTGCGTTCAGAAGAATGGCGGCCATGATAAAATATATGGAGACACTATGCCTTCAAGTCCGACAACAGATCTCACAACCTTTGCCAATCCGGCCGTCGCGCGCGACTACACGGTGCGCATGACCCTGCCGGAGTTCACCTGCCTGTGCCCGATGAGCGGCCAGCCGGACTTCGCGACGCTCGACCTGGAGTACGTGCCGGATAAGTTGTGCGTGGAGCTGAAGTCCCTGAAGTTGTATATCTGGTCGTTCCGCGACCGTGGTGCGTTCCACGAGGCCGTGACCAACGAAATCGCCGAGCGCATCGCCACCGCGATTGCCCCCCGATTCCTGCGCCTGAGCGCGAAATTCAACGTCCGGGGCGGCATTTACACCTCCGTGGTGGTCGAACACCGCCTGCCGGGATGGCTGCCGGGGCCGCCCGTGACGCTGCCGTGAAGCAAAAACCCGGCCAATACGCCGATTTGCGACACTTTAGCCATCCTTTTTGGCCACCTTGCGCACTGCCCTGTACACGCGCGGGCGCGTCGGTATAATCGCGCGTCCTTCGCCAAGGCAGCTGCTTTTGAGGAGTGACTGATGCCGGCCAAGAAGACCGCGGCCAAGCCCGTCAAGGGCAAAAAGGCTGTAAGCCGCCCTGCCGCCAGAAAGGCGGCAATTCGCAAACCCACGGAACGGGTGAAGAGCTCTGTCCATCCACGTTCGCCCGTGGCGGCTTCGGTTACCCGCAAGTCGGCCCCAGGCGCCCGAAGCACTCCAACCAGCGCGGAACCCGTAGAAACGATGCGACGACCAGTAGCCGAGCGAACCGAATCTCCCCCCGCCAAGCCCGCCGCGGAATCCAAAGCGTCACCGCCGCGTCCGGCGGCGCCCGCCCCGCAGATCGCCGCCAACGAAGCCGACGACAACGACGCGCTGGAACCGGGAAGCCTGCTGGCCGGCCCGCGCAACGTACAGCCGTACATTGTCAAGCGCGGCGAACAGTACATGAGCAAGGAGCAGGCGGAGCATTTCCGGCAAATCCTGCAGACCTGGAAGCGCGATCTGATGGAAGAGGTCGACCGCACCGTCACCCACATGAAGGATGAGGCGGCCAACTTTCCCGACCCCAATGACCGGGCGACCCAGGAGGAGGAGTTCTCCCTGGAGCTGCGCACCCGTGATCGGGAACGCAAGCTGATCCGCAAGATCGATGAGGCCCTCAAGCGCATTGAGGACGGCTCCTATGGCTACTGCCTGGAGACCGGCGAGGAAATCGGCATCAAGCGCCTGGAGGCCCGCCCCGTCGCCACCTTGAGCATCGAGGCACAGGAGCGCCGCGAGCGCCGTGAACGCCAGTACGGCGACCGCGACGACCGCTACCGCTGAAGTCCTACACCGGCCGCTTCGCCCCCTCGCCCACCGGTCCGCTGCACTCAGGTTCGGTATTGGCGGCGCTTGGCAGCTACCTCGATGCCCGCCATCACGGCGGGCGCTGGCTGGTGCGGATCGAGGATCTGGACACGGCGCGTGTGCTGCCCGGCAGTGCCGCTGACATCCTGCGAACCCTGGAAACCCTGAACCTGTTCTGGGATGGGGAGGTCACCTACCAATCCGCCCGTCTGCCGCTGTATAAAGCGGCGCTCGAGCAGCTGCGCGCCAGCGGCCGGACCTTTGAATGCAGCTGTTCGCGCCGGGGGGTTACGGCCCAAGGCGACAGCGGCTACCCGGGGACCTGCCGCGACGGGCCGCGCCACGCCGGCCCCACGGCCACGCGCTTTCGGGTCGCCCGAAGGCGAGTGGCTGCAGTTCGATGACCGCATTCAAGGCGTTCGCCGAGAGAGTCTGGCGCGACTGGGCGATGTCGTGATCCGACGCCGGGATGGCCTCTACGCCTATCAACTCGCGGTGGTCGTCGATGATGCGGCTCAGGCGGTGACCGACGTCGTGCGCGGCGCCGACCTCTTGGAGAGCACGGCGTGGCAGATTGAGCTGCAGCGGGCACTGGGCCACACCCCGCCCCGTTACGGCCATTTGCCGGTGGTCACGGCGGCGGACGGCGGCAAGCTCGCCAAATCGCGCGCCTCCATCGCCCCGGATCTATCCGATCCGGTCCCGGTCCTGCTGCAGACCCTGACATGGTTGGAACAACGGCCACCGGCCGAATTGGCCGGACTTGAACCGCGTGAAGTACTCGAGTGGGCGATTTTGAACTGGAACCCCGCCCGTTTGAACGGGATTACGGCCGTTGCAGCGCTCTAGCCGCGCCGCGCCCGGCTCGCGAACACTTGTCAAATCAATTCCCAATTGCCCTTCGCCTGACGGTTGTACTAAGGTAGCCACTGGGGACGGGAGAAAACACGGCCCGCCTGCCGCAAAACGGCAGGCGGAGTGCGCATACTAATTACGGGGGCTTGCAATGAGCGAACCGAGGGTCATCAAGAAATATCCGAATCGTCGGCTGTATGACACGGTCGAGAGCCGTTACATCACGCTGGCTGATGTGCGGAAACTGGTCGTTGAACGCATCGAATTCATGGTCATTGATAAGAAGAGTCAGGAGGACATCACGCGCAGCATCCTGCTGCAGGTGATTGCCGAGCAAGAGCATGCCGGCGAACCCCTGATGAGTCGCGACTTTCTGCAGCACATCATCCGCTCCTATGGCGGCGGGATCATGCAGGGCGTCGTGGGCTCCTATCTGGAACAGAGTCTGAAGCTGTTTGCCGCCCAGCAGCGCGAAACGCGCGACAAGGCGCAAAGTTTCACGGCGGGAGATGCGGATGGCGCCGTTGCGGCGGTGACCCAGCGCAACTTCCAGCGCTGGCGTACGGTTCAGGATGAGATCTTCCGCACGCTGATCGGCAGTGGCACCCGCACGCGCGGCCCCGAGGAAGACGGCGTGGCGGCTGCTGCCAAGTAGTCCCGCATAAAAAAGGGCGCGCCACCTCAGCGTGGCGCGCCCTTTTCATTCCGGTGCCGAGCTTGGAGTCTACGCCGCGTCCACGCTGCGCATGGACAGGCGCACCCGACCCTGGCGGTCGACTTCCAGCACCTTGACCCTTACCACATCGCCTTCCTTGAGCTTGTCGCTGACCCGCTCGACACGCTCATCGGAGATCTGCGAGATGTGCACCAGGCCATCACGGCCCGGCAGAATGGTCACGAACGCGCCGAAATCCATCAGGCGCGCGACGCGTCCCTCATAGATGCGGCCGACCTCCACGTCCGCGGTGATCAGCTCGATGCGGCGCTGGGCTTCGCGGCCCGCGATGCCATTCACCGAGGCAATCTTCACCGTGCCATCGTTCTCGATGTCGATGGTGGTGCCGGTTTCCTCGGTGATCTGACGGATGACCGCGCCACCCTTGCCGATGACGTCGCGGATCTTCTCCGGATCAATCTTCAGCGTGATGATGGAGGGTGCCCACTCCGACATCTTGGCGCGCGGCTCGCTCAATACCTTGTTCATCTCGCCCAGGATGAACAGCCGTCCGGCGCGCGCCTGATCGAGGGCAACCTTCATGATCTCCGGCGTTACGCCCTCGACCTTGATGTCCATCTGCAGCGCCGTGATGCCATCCTTGGTGCCGGCCACCTTGAAGTCCATGTCGCCCAAGTGATCCTCGTCGCCCAGGATGTCGGTCAGCACCTTGAAGCGGCTGCCATCGAGCACCAGACCCATCGCCACCCCGGCAACCGGCGCCTTCAGCGGCACACCGGCGTCCATCAAGGACAGGCTCGTGCCGCACACGCTCGCCATGGAGCTGGAGCCGTTGGACTCGAGAATTTCCGAGACCACGCGAATCACGTACGGAAAGGTGGCCATGTCCGGCATCACCGCGGCGACACCGCGACGCGCCAGATTGCCGTGGCCGATTTCGCGGCGTTTCGGCGAGCCCATCATGCCGGTCTCACCGACGGAGAACGGCGGGAAGTTGTAATGCAGCATGAACGGCTCGCGACGCTCGCCGCTGAGCGCGTCGATGATCTGCGCGTCGCGCCCGGTGCCGAGCGTCGTCGCCACCAGCGCCTGGGTCTCACCGCGCGTGAACAGCGCCGACCCGTGGGTACGGGGCAGCACCCCGGTCTTGACCGTGATCGGCCGCACGGTGCTGGCATCGCGGCCGTCGATACGCGGATCGCCATTCAAGATGCGCTGGCGAACGATGTTGCTTTCCAGCTTGAAGAACTCATCGTCCACCTGATCGGCGGTGTACTTGGGGTTCTCGCCACCGGCAAGCGCCGCGATCGCGGCGGCTTTGACCTCGGCGACCTTGTCGCGTCGTTGCAGCTTCTCGGTAATGGCGAACGCCTGGGTCAGCGCCGCCTGCGCCTGGGCGGCGAGCGCCGCGGGCAGCTCGGCGATCGCGGCCGGGGCCTTCCAGGCCCAGCGCGGCTTGCCGGCCTGCGCCACCAGTTCGCGAATGGCGCTGATGGCCACCTGCATGCCCTTGTGGCCGAACACCACGGCGCCCAGCATGACCTCCTCGGACAGGCCCTGCGCTTCGGACTCGACCATCATGACGGCCTGCTCGGTGCCCGCGACCACCAGGTCGAGCTGCGATCCCACCATGTCGGTTGAGGTCGGGTTGAGCAGGTACTGGCCATCCTTGTAGCCGACTCGGGCGGCGCCGATGGGGCCGTTGAACGGGATGCCGGACAACGACACGGCCGCCGAGGCGCCCAGCAGCGCCGGGATATCCGGATCAATGGTCGGATCCAGCGACAGCACGGTCGCCACGACCTGCACGTCGTTGTAGAACGCATCGGGGAACAGCGGCCGCAACGGGCGGTCGATGAGCCGCGAGGTGAGCGTTTCCTTCTCAGTCGGACGACCCTCACGCTTGAAGAACCCGCCAGGGATCTTGCCCGCGGCGTAGGTCTTTTCGATGTAATTGACGGTGAGGGGAAAGAAATCCCGACCCGGCACCGGGGTGGTCTTGGCGACAGCCGTGACCAGGACGACCGTGTCGCCCATGGATACCTTGACCGACGCATCGGCCTGACGGGCGAGTTCGCCGGTCTCGATCGTTACGGTCTGGCCGCCGTAAGCAAATGACTTCGAAAAAGCACTCACGCTTTTATCCTCATAGTGGGAAATTGCGGTCAGGAATGGCCGCAATATTGGGCGTTACGACAGGTAACGCCACGTAATGTTCAGCGACGCAGTCCCAGGCGCTCGACGAGCTCCTGGTACTTCTGCGGCTGGGTCGACTTCAGGTAATCGAGCAGCTTGCGGCGCTGATTGACGAGCTTCACGAGCCCGCGACGCGATGAGTGATCGCTCTTGTGAGCATTGAAGTGCTCACCCAGTCCGTTGATGCGCTCGGAGAGCAATGCGACCTGGACTTCGGGTGAACCGGTGTCTTTGGCATCACGACGGAACTGCGCGACGATTCCGTCCTTCTGTTCGGCTGATAGGGTCATTTGCGCGAATATTCCTAAGAACTAGTGTTGATTGGGGCTATTTTTGAAGCGCGGCATTCTACCCGTACGCCCTTGAGGTCTCAAGGAAAAGTGCTCATTGGCACGCAAACAGTCGCCGCGGCCGCACCTGGCCCTGCGCATCCGCTTCACCGAGCCCCATGAAGCGCCCGTGCGAGTCGTAAAGGCGAACTTTGCCGATGGCGGTCGCCCCGCACGTCATGACCGACTGGCCGTGCGCGAGTCGCCCTGCCAGGTCCGCGGGCAAGTGGACGGATGGCATCTGCGGCAGGGCCTCATCGGCCGCGATCATGGTCAGCGCCGCACCGCCCTCGCAGGCCGCCTGCACCTCGGCGAGGGTCTGCATGGGTGCGAAATCGAACGGTTCGACATACAGCCGACGCAGAGCGCTGACATGGCCGCAGGTGCCGAGCTTTCGGGCAATGTCCTCGGCGAGCACCCGGATATAGGTCCCTTTGGAGCACAGGGCCGACAGTTCCAGCTGCCCCGGCCCGAGCGCGACCAGGGACAATTCGCTAATCTCGATGTGCCGCGCAGCACGCTCCACGGTGAGTCCGGCGCGGGCCAGCTTGTAGAGCGGCTGGCCGTCGCGCTTCAGCGCCGAGAACATTGGCGGAACCTGGGACTGGCTGCCGCGAAAAACGTCCAGGGCAAGCTCCACCTGGGCTTTAGTCAAGGGCGGCACCGGCGCCTCCTCCACGCTTTCGCCCTCCAGATCCCCGGTGGTGGTTCGGCGCCCGAAGGCAATGGTGAACTGGTAGCGCTTGCGGGCCGCCGTGATGTCGCCGGCGACCTTGGTGGCCTCCCCCAGGCAGATCGGCAGCATGCCGGTGGCGAGGGGATCGAGACTGCCGACGTGGCCGGCCTTGTCGGCGCCCAGCAGCCGCCGGACCCGCTGCAGCGCTGCGTTGGACGAGAGCCCCAGGGGCTTGTCCAGCAGCAGGATGCCGTTCACTTCTCGTCCGGCTTGGGGGTGTCGGAGGCGACGGCGCGATTGATCAGATCGGTGAGCCGGGCGGCCTTATCCAGCGTCGCATCAAATTCGAATGACAGGCGCGGCGCATGCCGCAGGCCCAGCTCGCGTCCCACCGCGCCGCGCAGGAAGCCTGACGCGCGAGCCAGCCCCTCGGCCACTTCGGCCGGGTCATGGGTGCCGGCAAACGGCACGAAGAAGATCCGCGCGGTCGCCAGATCCTGCGCGACCTCCACCGCCGTGATCGTGACGTTGCCGACGCGCGGATCCTTGACCTCACGGCTGATGAGCTCGGACAGCACCCGCTGCATCTGTGCTTCGATCCGACCGTGACGACCGCCGGCAGGCTGGTGCTTGCTGGGCAAGCTATTCCACCGTCCGCGCCACTTCGACGCGGGTGAAGCACTCGATCTGATCGTTCGCGCGCACGTCCTGATAGTTCTTGACGCCGATGCCGCACTCGGTGCCGGCACGCACCTCGCCCACGTCATCCTTGAAGCGCCGCAGCGACTCCAGCTGCCCCTCGAAGATCACCACGCTTTCACGCAGCACCCGGATGGGCAGGTTGCGTTTGACCGCCCCCTCGGTGACCAGACAGCCGGCGACGACGCCGAACTTGCTGGAGCGGAATACTTCGCGCACCTGCGCGACCCCGACGATGGTCTCCTTGACCTCCGGGGCGAGCATGCCGCTCATCATCGCCTTCACGTCATCGATGGCCTCGTAGATGATGCTGTAGTAGCGCACATCCACGCCCAGCTCCTTGATCGCCTCGCGCGCGCCCGAATCAGCGCGTACGTTGAAGCCGATGATCAAGGCTTTGGAGGCGCCGGCCAGCTGCACATCCGAGGCGGTGATGCCGCCGACGCCGCTGGCGATGACCTTTACCGAGACTTCCGAAGTCGATAGTTTCGTCAGTGCATCGCGCAAGGCCTCCTGACTGCCCTGCACGTCGGCCTTGAGCAACACGACGACCACACCGGCCTTGCCGGCCTCCAGTACCGAGAACGCATCCTCTGCCCGGGTGGCGGTCTTGGCGACGCGCGCATCGCGGATCTTGCTCTGGCGATACAGCGCGACTTCGCGCGCCTTGCGTTCGCTCTCCACCACCAGCAGGTCATCACCTGCCTTGGGTGCCGCAGAGAGGCCCAGTACCGCCACCGGTGTGGAAGGACCTGCTTCCTGCACGGCGGCGCCCACTTCATTGAACATGGCACGCACGCGGCCGAACTCGGTGCCCGCCAGAATGAAGTCGCCCATCTTGAGCGTGCCTTTCTTCACCAGCACCGTCGCCACCGGGCCGCGGCCCTTCTCGATGCTCGATTCGATGACGATGCCGGAGGCCGGGCCCGTGACCGTGCTCGACAGTTCCAGCACTTCGGCCTGCAGCAGGATGGCTTCCAGCAGCTGATCGATGCCCGCGCCGGTACGCGCCGAGACATTGGCGAACATGTTCTGGCCGCCCCAGGCTTCCGGGATCACATCGTACTTGGCGAGATCATTGCGCACCCGCTCCGGGTCCGCGCCGGTCTTGTCGATCTTGTTGACGGCCACCACGATGGGCACGCCCGCGGCGCGCGCATGCTCGATGGCCTCGATGGTCTGGGGCATGACGCCATCGTCTGCGGCCACCACCAGCACCACGACGTTGGTCGCCTTGGCGCCGCGGGCCCGCATGGCCGTGAATGCCGCATGTCCCGGGGTATCCAGGAACGTGATCACGCCCTTCGGGGTCTGCACCCGATAGGCACCGATGTGCTGGGTGATGCCACCGGCCTCCCCCGCCGCCACCTTGGTGGTGCGGATGTAGTCGAGGAGCGAGGTCTTGCCGTGGTCAACGTGACCCATGACCGTGACCACGGGGGGCCGGGGCTCACCGCCCTCATCCGCCGTTTCGGCGCCCTGCAGGTCATCTTCAATCTGGTCTTCGCGCTGCAGCTTGGGCGTATGACCCAGCTCTTCAACCACCAGTACCGCGGTCTCCTGGTCGAGCGGCTGGTTGATCGTCGCCATGATGCCGATGTTCATCAGCACCTTGATGACCTCGGTCGCCTTGATGGCCATCTTCGCGGCAAGTTCCGCTACGGTGATGGTCTCCCCGAGGGCGACCTCGCGCTTCTGCGGCGCAGTCGGCATCTCGAAGGCATGGCGCGCATCGCCGCCCGCGGACACCGGGCGACCCTTGACACGCCGCTTCTTCTTGTAGCGGTTGCTGACATCGCCCGCGACGTGCAGCTCCGCGCGCCCGTAGCGCGTCGGCTGGGCACGGTCGGGCGCGGCCGGCGGCGAGGCTGGCTGCATGGCCGGCTTCTGCGCCACATCGGGCCGCGACGGCACCGCAGCCTTCGCTGGCGCCTGGGGCTTCGGCACCGACTTCTGGGCGAGCTCCCGGGGCTCCTCCGGCACATGGCGCTGCGTTTCGCGGTCGCGGCGTTCGGCATCCTCGCGCGCCTGCAGCTCCGCGACCCGGCGCGCATCCTCGAGCGCCTTCTTGCGGTTCTGCTCCTCCTCGATACGGCGGCGATTTTCCGCCTCGACCCGCTCATTCTCGCGCCGCTCGGCATCGAGCCGCTCCTGTTCGCGCTTGCCGGCCTCCTCGGCCTCGCGGCGCTTGGAGTCGCCGTCCTCCAGGCTCTGGCGGTTCTGCTCCTCGAGCACATCGCGCTTCACGTAGGTGCGGCTGCGCCGCACCTCGACATTGACCGTGCGGGCACGGCCCTGCGTGCTCGCAAGCTTCAGTTCGCTCTGCGTCTTGCGCTTCAGGGTGATCTTGTTGGGCGAGCCGCCGCTTTGCTCATCGGCGCCGTGCGACTTGCGCAGGTGCGACAGCAGTTCGAGCTTGGCCTCATCGCTGATGCGGGCATCGGGCCCCTCGACCTTGATGCCCGCCTGATCGAGCTGCACGATCAGGCGGTCCACAGGTACTTTCAGCACCTGGGCAAATTGCGAAACAGTTACATCAGCCATCAGTTATTTCCTCGACCAGCTTCGAACCACGGTTCGCGTGCGGTCATGATCAGCTTGCCGGCCTCTTCGGCCGCGAGCCCATCAATATCGGACAGGTCGTCAACCGACTGCTCGGCCAGATCCTCGCGGGTGCGCACGCCGCGGCGCGCCAGGGCGAGGGCCAGGTCCGGGCTCATGCCGGTCATGGTCAGCAGATCATCGGCGGGCATCGCCTGATCCAAGGTTTCCTCACTGGCAATCGCCTGGGTGAGCAGCACGTCGCGGGCGCGATTGCGCAGCTCCTTGACGATGGTCTCATCGAACTCGGCGATGGCCATCAGCTCCCCCTGCGGTACGTAGGCCACCTCCTCGACGGTCGAGAAGCCTTCCTGCACCAGGATGGTGGCCACATCCTCGCCCACATCCAGCTGCTTCATGAAGGTCTGGACCAGATCGCGCGATTCGGTGTCGCTCTTGGCCTCGGCATCCGACTCCGTCATGACATTCAGTTCCCAGCCGGTGAGCTGGCTCGCCAGGCGAATGTTCTGGCCGCCGCGACCGATGGCCTGTGACAGCTTGTCCTCGGCGACCGCGATGTCGATGCTGTGCGCCTCCTCATCGACGACGATGGACATCACTTCGGCCGGGGACATGGCGTTGATCACGAACTGCGCTGGATTCTCATCAAACGGAATGATGTCGACACGCTCGCCGGAAACCTCGTTGGACACCGCCTGCACGCGCGAGCCGCGCATGCCGACGCAGGCACCCACCGGATCGATGCGCGGATCGTTGCTGCGCACGGCGATCTTGGCGCGCACGCCCGGATCACGGGCGGCGGCCAGGATCTCGATCAGCCCCTGGCCCACTTCCGGCACTTCCAGCTTGAACAGTTCAATCAGGAATTCCGGCGCGGTGCGCGTCAGGAACAGCTGCGGACCGCGCGGCTCGGAGCGCACTTCCTTCAGGAACGCCTTGACGCGATCCTGCGGCTTGGCCTGCTCACGCGGAATCATGTCGGTTCGCGGCACGAACCCTTCGGCATTGCTGCCCAGGTCGATGTACAGGCCATTGCGATCGACGCGCTTGACCAGACCGCTCACCATGGTGCCGACGCGATCGCGATACGCATCGACCACCTGCGCGCGCTCGGCCTCGCGCACCTTCTGCACGATCACCTGCTTGGCCTGCTGGGCGGCGATGCGGCCGAAGCCCACCGACTCCATCGGCTCCTCGACGAACCCGCCGGGCTCGATGGCCGGATTGAGGTCGCGCGCATCGTCCATGCGCAGCTCCCGCTCCGGTACTTCCAGCTCGTTTGATTCATCGGCGAACACCTTCCAGCGCCGGAACGTCTCGTAGTCGCCGCTCTTGCGATCAATCGCCACGCGCACGTCCCACTCCTCGCCGTGCTTCTTGCGGGTCGCAGACGCGAGGGCCGCTTCGAGCGCATCGAAGATCACTTCCTTATCCACGCCCTTCTCGTTAGAGACGGCGTCGACGACCATCAGGATTTCCTTGTTCATCACGTACAGCTCCTCACATTCCGCGCCGCGCACCCCTTCAAGGTGCCAGTCGCGCCTTCGCAATCTCGGCAAATGACATATCCACGCGCTGCCGGTCGACCTCCAGGGCCACACCGGTCGCGGAAACCTCCTGCAACAATCCCGTATAGCGCCGCCGACCCGCACGCGGCGCCACCAGCTCCACCAGCACGCGCGAACCCCTGAAACGCTCGAAATGCGCCGGCGTGCGCAGCACCCGGTCATCCCCCGGCGAGGACACTTCCAGCGCATAGGCCGTCGGAATCGGGTCCTCGACATCCATCAGCGCCGACACCTCGCGGCTCACGCGCTCGCAGTCGCTGATGCCGATGCCTTCGGGCCGGTCGATGAAGATCCGTAAGGATCCGCGACCATGCGCCGGCGCCATCTCCAGCTCCACCAGCTCGTAGCCCAGCTGAACGAGCAGCGGCTCGATCAAGGCGATGAGGCGCTCACGCAGTGCCGCCACGTGCCACTCCTGAAAACAAAAATGGGCCCTACGGCCCACTTCACAACCCCACAAAAACGAAAAGCCCCTCGGGGGGCTTTACCATCAAGCAATGCGGCCGATCCTTGCCGCACATGCAGGTACGGACACATTCCGTCCGGACCCACCGAGGCCGCGCATTCTACGGCACACCGGGCAAGCCGTAAACATTAATCCGGGCCGCATCGGTACCCGCCACGACTTGAAGTACGGGGGGCGGGAAATTCCGTAACTGATTGACAAATTTAACTTTTGTGTTCACTGCCTGCGCTGCCTCTGTGCTGCAGCTGCAATCCGTGCGAGCCTTCCGGGGTGGATCACGCCAAATCCCCGCACCGCACAGCTGTGGCCGAACCTTCACCAGTGCCGCGATTCTTCTTATATGGAGAGCCGTTGCAGCCGGTCGATGAGACCTTTGTGCACGTGGAGACCATTGCCTACCGCAGCCGGCAATACCAGTGGCGGATTCGCGCCCACATCCACAGCGACTTGAACCAGGTGCTCTTCATCGGCCACGGCGGCGGCACCATGCAGGTGGATGGCCAGCAGCTGCCGATTGGCGCCCCGGCGCTGCTGCTGGTGCCGCCCACCGTGGTGCATGGCTTTCAGTTCACCCGCGGTACCCGCGGTTTGGTCGTCACGGCCGGGCAGCCCCTGGTGCGCAGGCTCCAGGCGCGCGAGCCCGAACTGCGCCGCGTGTTTGTCGCCCCGCTGTGCCTCGATCTGTCCGCGGCGCCGGCCGGGGTGGCCGATCTTGAGCTGCTGATAGAGCGGCTGCGTCGCGAAACGGCGTGGGAAGCGCCGGCAAATCGGCTCGCAGCCGAGGCCTGGCTGGCTGCCGTCATGATCACGGTGCTGCGCCTACTGCCGGCCGATCCCGGCGCGAGTTCCAGCCTGCGCGGCCCGATGGCGAGCCTGGTCGACCGGTTTTCCAATCTGCTGGATGAACGTTGCCGCAGTGGCTGGAGCGTGGAGCGCTATGCGCGCGAACTGGCGGTGAGCCCCGCGAAATTGCGGGCCGCGTGTCTTGCGGTCATCGATAAGCCGCCGCGGCAACTGCTGCAGGAGCGGGTGCTGCTCGAAGCACGCCGCGCGCTCATCTATACCGACCTGTCGATTGCGCAGACGGCGTATAGCCTGGGGTTTTCCGACCCAGGCTATTTTTCGCGTTTCTTCTCGGCCCACGCCGGGGAATCCCCCCAGGCGTTTCGCACGCGCACCGCCCGTCCTTAGTGCATGCGCTGGCGGCGACCGCCGTCCGCGCCGGCCGCCTTGCCGTTGTGAGCGGGGGCACCGCGACCGCGGCCCGCACCGCGGCCATCGCGGCGCTGACCCTGCGGGCGGCTCGGCCGCGCGGCCGGGTCGGGACGCCGATGCTCACCCGATGATTCGCGGTTCGCAACCGGCGTCTGGGCAACGCTGATCGGGAACTCCGGCACCACCGATATCTGCAACGGACGTTTCAGCAGCCGCTCGATATCGCGCAGCAACGGCGCCTCATCCGGCGACACTAGCGATACCGCCTGGCCGGTCAGCCCGGCGCGGGCCGTGCGCCCGATGCGGTGGACATAGTCCTCAGGCACATTCGGCAGCTCATAGTTGACGACATGCGGCAGCTCCTTGATGTCGAGGCCGCGCGCCGCAACCTCGGTCGCCACCAGGGCCGTGATGCGATTGTCCTTGAAATCGGCGAGCGCGCGGGTCCGGGCACCCTGGCTCTTGTTGCCGTGAATCGCGGAGGCCTTGATTCCAGCGCCTTCCAGCTGCTGCGTCAGGCGATTGGCGCCATGCTTGGTGCGCGTGAAGATCAGCACCTGAAACCAGTTGCCGTCCTTGATCAGGTGCGCCAGCAAGTGGCGTTTGTGATCCTTGTGGACTTTGTAGACCGACTGGTCGACGCGATCGGCGGTGGCATTGCGCGCGGCAACTTCCACCGACACCGGATCGTGCAGCAGACCGCTCGCGAGCTGGCGCATGTCATCGCTGTAGGTGGCCGAGAACAGCAGATTCTGCCGGCGTGTCGGCAGCAGCTTGATCACGCGGCGGATATCGCGGATGAAGCCCATGTCGAGCATGCGATCGGCTTCATCGAGCACCAAGATCTGCACGTTACGCAGATTCACGGCACCCTGCTGCGCGAGGTCCAGCAGCCGCCCCGGGGTCGCAATCAGCAGATCACAGCCGCTGCGCAATCCTGAGATCTGCGGATTGATATTGACGCCGCCGAACACCACCTGCACGCGCACCGGCGCGTACTTGCCGTAGGTGCGGGCGCTTTCGGCGATCTGCGCGGCCAGCTCACGGGTTGGGGTGAGCACCAAGGACCGCGGTGCCCGCCGGTCAGGATTCACCCCGCCGGTCGGGATGGTGCTGCTGCCCAGCCCGGCCAGCTTCTGCAGGATGGGGAGGACGAAAGCGGCGGTCTTGCCGGTGCCGGTTTGCGCACCCGCCAGCACGTCACGCCCCTCGAGCACGGCCGGAATGGCGCGGATCTGGATGGGGGTCGGTTCGGTGTAGGCGTTTTCGGCAACGGCGCGAAGCAACTCGGGAGCAAGCCCGAGATCGGAAAATGACATGTTTGAAAGAAACCTTGAGTAAGACTCGCACGGGGCCATTGGCGCCGCGGTCAGAGCGAGGGGAGAAGTTGAAGATATCGGCAGGCGTCACAGAAGGACACCGCTCGAGCAAGATGGGGCGCTGACCGCGCAACCCACTTCCAGCGACGTGCACTGTACAGATAATGAGTGCGCGCGTCCAATCGGCGCCGCGCAAAGCGCCGATTAAGTCCGGTTTATACCGGCAAGCCCACGTAGTTCTCGGCGAACGTCGCGGCGCCGTTCGCGGAAGTTGCCAGGTAGGCCAGCTCCGCCTCCCGGCAGCGCCGGTCAAACGGCGAATCCTCGGGATTCACGTGCAAGAGGTCGGTCATCATCCGCGAGAAGCGCTGCACCTTCCACACCCGCTGCAGGCAGGTCGCCGAGTAGTCGCGCAATGCGGCCGGCGTGCCGCTGTCATAAAACGCCTGGAACGCGCGGCTCAGAATCTGCACATCCGCGGCGGCCTGGTTCATGCCCTTGGCGCCGGTCGGCGGCACGATATGGGCGGCATCACCGGCCAGGAACAAGCGGCCGTACTGCATCGGCTCCACGACGAAGCTGCGCATCGGGGTCAACGATTTTTGCAGGATCGGTCCCTCATTCAGGCGCGGGCCTCCGGGCACCGTCAGTCGCCGCTGCAGCTCCTCCCAGATCCGCTCATCGCTCCAGGGTTCCAGCGGCTCATCGGGCCGGCACTGCAGGTACAGACGCGTCACCGTTGCCGAACGCATGCTGTGCAGCGCGAAACCATTCTCGTGTCGCGCATAGATGATCTCGGGCAGCGGCGTTGCCTGCGCCAGCACGCCGAGCCACGCGTAAGGATAGGCGCGCTCGTAGAGCTGGAGCACGCCGGCCGGAATGCTGGCGCGGCTGATGCCATGAAAGCCGTCGCAGCCGGCAACGAAGTCGCAGTCGAGCCGCTGCGCCTCCCCGCCACAGCTGAACGACACCTGCGGAAAATCCCCATCCAATCCGGCGAGTGCGACGTTCTCGACCTCAAAATGCAGCGGCAGGCCAGCGGCCAGGCGCACGGCGATCAGATCCTTCACGACCTCCTGCTGCCCGTAGATGGTCATCGACCGGCCGGTGAGCGCCGCGCAATCGATGCGATGCGACTCGCCGCCGAACACAAGTTCGACGCCCTGGTGGCGCAAGGCCTCGCGCGCCAGGCGCGCGCCGGCGCCGACCGCCTCGATGACACTGGCGGTCTGGTGTTCCAGGACCCCGGCGCGGACCCGATTTTCGATGTATTGGCGAGCGCGCGCTTCCAGGATCACTGAAGCGATGCCCGACTGGGCGAGCAGCTGACCCAGCAGCAAGCCCGCGGGACCTGCGCCGATGATTGCGACCTGGGTGCGCATATCCATTATCGTCGCGCGCGGCCCAAGCGCCCGCCATGGACATATCGTCGCTTCAATTGGACGCTTCATCGATAATGGCGGACATGACACTACTGACCCTTCGCGATGCGCAGCTGGCCTATGGCGACTTCCCTTTGCTGGATCATGCCCAGCTGTCCGTGCAGGAGGGTGAGCGCATCGGACTCATCGGCCGCAACGGCAGCGGCAAATCCACACTGTTGAAAGTGGTGACCGGCATGGCCGCCCTGGATGATGGCGCCATCGAACGTCGCGACGGACTGCGCATCGCCATGGTCGAGCAGGAACCGGTGCTGCCCGCGCCGCCCGCTGAGCATGATTGGAAGCTGGCCATGTACCTGGAGCGCTTCGGGGTCGACCTGGTGCGCGCGGCCGCGACCGGTTCGGGCGGGGAGCGCAAGCGCGCGGCGCTCGCCGCCGCCTTTGCCGCAGAGCCCGACCTGCTGCTGTTGGATGAGCCGACCAACCATCTGGATATCGCCGCCATCGAGACGCTGCAGCAGCTGATCCCGGAGGTCGGCGCCGCACTCATCATCACCCACGACCGTGAGTTCCTGGACCGCATCGCGAGCCGCATCGTGGAGCTGGACCGCGGTGTGCTGCGCTCCTACGTCGGCAATTTCGCGCGCTATCAGGAGCTCAAGGAGCAGGAACTGGCTTCCGAGAGCGTTTCAAACAGCCGCTTCGATAAGCTGCTCGCGCAGGAGGAAGTGTGGATCCGCAAGGGCGTGGAGGCGCGCCGGACCCGCAACGAGGGGCGCGTGCTGCGCCTGGAACAATTACGGCGTGAGCGGGCGGCGCGGCGCGAGCGGGTGGGACGCGTCAATCTGCAGGTCGACTCCGGGGAGCGCTCGGGGAAGCTCGTCGCCGAACTCGAGGAGGTCACGCTGCGCTTCGGGGATCTCACGGTCATTGACGGGCTCTCGGCGCGGGTGATGCGGGGCGATCGGGTGGGGCTGATCGGGCCCAATGGCGCGGGCAAATCCACGCTGATCCGCCTGATCTTGGGGACGCAGGCGCCGGATTCGGGCACGGTGCGACTGGGGACCAACCTCAATATCGCCTACTTTGATCAGATGCGCGCGGCACTGGACCCGGAGCGCACGGTGGCAGATACCATCAGCCCGGGATCCGACTGGGTCGAGATCGCCGGCCAGCGCAAACACATCTCGAGCTACCTGCAGGACTTTCTGTTCTCCCCGCGGCGCGCGCAGTCGCCGGTGCGCATGTTGTCCGGAGGTGAACGCAATCGGCTGCTGCTCGCCCGCCTGTTCGCACGGCCCGCGAACCTGCTGGTCCTCGATGAGCCCACCAATGACCTGGACATCGACTCGCTCGAATTGCTGGAACAGACGCTCGCTGAGTACCCCGGCACGGTACTGCTGGTAAGCCATGACCGGCGCTTTCTGGACAACATCGTCACGCAGACCATTGCCGCGGAGGGCCATGGACGCTGGCGCGAATACGTCGGCGGCTACTCAGACTGGCTGCTCCAGAAGGCCGCCTCGGCGGCTGCGCGCGCCGCCGGCGCCCCGTCCGCCTTCGCAGCGGTGCGAACCGCGTCCGGCGCTGCCGCCGCGGCTGCCGCGCCGCCGCCGCGCCCGAAATCAAGACTCGGATATAAGGACCAGCGCGAACTTGCCTCCCTGCCCCAGGAGATCGAAGCACTGGAGATCGAGCAGGCCGCGCTGTTGAAGCGGATGAGTTCCGCCGAGTACCAGCACTCCTCCGGGGAGGTCATGCGTGCCGACAGCGCCCGCGCCGGTACGATTGAGCAGGAAATGGCACGCAAGTTCGCCCGCTGGGAGCAACTCGAGGCATTGCGCCTGGGCAGCGGCGGATCAGCTTAGCGCTCGACCTCGACGTTGCAGCTAATGTGCTGCTTTCAACCACAGTGGATGGCATAGAATGCGCCCCCATGCGCTTCTGTCTATCACTGGCCGTCATCCTGGCCGCAGGTTGCTCGCAGGCACCGACCGCCTCCAGCCCCCAGACCCCGGAAGTTTCCGTGCTGCGCGCGAAAGCGCAGGTGCTGCCCCTGACCCGTGACCTGGTCGGGCGGCTCTCGCCGGTGCGATCCGCGGACGTACGGGCACGGGTCCCCGGGATCCTGCTGCGGCGGCTGTACCGCGAGGGCTCCGAGGTGCGCGCGGGCGAGGTCTTGTTCGAGATCGACCCGAAGCCGTATCAGGCAGCCCTGGATGCAGCCCTCGCGGGATTGGCCCAGGCCCAGGCGACCGCGACCAATGCCGCGGTCAACGCGAAACGTACGCGCGAGCTGCTGGCAAGCGGTCTGGTCTCGCGCTCCGATGTGGACAACAACAACGCCACCGAGCGCTCCTCGCAGGCGCAGGTCAAGCAGGCCGAGGCCAATGTCGAGACCGCCCGCATCAACCTCGGATACGCCACCGTCACCGCGCCCATTGCCGGCCGCTCCGGACAGCAACGCGTCACCGAAGGGGCGCTGGTGGGCCAAGGCGAAGCAACGCTGCTCACCACCATCGATCAGATCGACCATCTGTATGTGAATTTCGACCGCCCTGCGGATGAGATCGCTGCAGCTGCGCGCCGCGCAGGCCAAGGGCGATGTCACCTTGTTCAGTCCCGACAAGGCCACCCTGCAGGTCATCTTGCCCGATGGCACCCCGTACACGCCGCTGGGCAGCCTCGACTTCGATGATGTCACCGTCGATCCCACCAACGCCGCCCTCGCCTTTCGCGGCATCATTGCCAACCCCCAGCGCCAGCTGCTGCCCGGAATGTTCGTCACCGTGCACTTGACGCTGGGCACGCAGAATCGTGCCTACGTGTTGCCCCAGGCGATCGTGCGCCGGGATGGCGCAGGCGCGTTCGTCGAGGTCGCTGCCGCGGATGGCCAGGTCCTGCAAAAGCACATTCAGGCCGACACCATGATGGGGACCAACTGGCTGGTTACCGGCGGCCTCAACGACGGCGACCAGGTCATTGCCACCAGCGTCGACAAGGTGCACCCGGGAATGCACGTCAAAGTGCTGCCCGATCGCGCCGCGGGATCCTGATCCGGCATGGCGCGGTTCTTCATTTCTCACCCGGTCTTTGCCTGGGTTATCGCGATCCTCATCACGCTCGCCGGAATTCTGTCGATCACGCGACTGCCCATCGAAGCCTATCCGGACATCGCTCCCCCGCAGGTCCAGGTGTCGGCCAACTACCCCGGCGCCGATGCCGAAGTGGTCGAACACACCGTCACCCAGGTGATCGAGCAGCAGCTCGTCGGCATCGACCATCTGCTGTATTTCACCTCCAGCTCCAATTCGAAGGGCAATGCCAACGTCACCCTGACGTTCGACAACGGCACGGACCCCGATACCGCCGTCGTCCAGACGCAGAACCGGGCGGTGCTCGCGACCCCGCGCCTGCCGGCCGAGGTCAATGCGCTGGGCATGACGGTGCAGAAGGCGTCCACCAGCAACGTCATCGTGCTGGCACTGCAGTCCACGGACAACAGCTTGAACTCATACGAGCTCAGCAATCTGCTCGCGACGCGGGTGCTCGACCAGATCCAACGCATCAACGGCGTTGCCAATGTGCAGCAGTTCGGCTCCGAATACGCCATGCGCATCTGGCTGAATCCGGATCGTCTGCACGCCTATGGACTCTCGCCTGCGCAAGTGCTGACGACGGTGCAGAGCCAAAACGTCCAGGTGGCCGCGGGCAACATCGGCGCCGTACCGACGGTTCCCGATCAGCAGATGTCCGTCAACGTCACGGTACCCGGCCGCTTCACCTCGCTCGATCAGTTCGAGAACATCATCTTGCGCACCGACCCGAACGGCACCACGGTGCGGCTGCGGGATGTGGCGCGCCTGGAACTGGGCCCCTACGCCTACGGCCTGGATGACAAGGTGGACGGCAAGCCCATCGCCGGCTGCGGCATCGCCGTGCTGCCCGGCGCCGATGTGCTGAAGGTGGTGCAGGCCATTCGCGATCGGATGAACGAACTGCAGCGCAGCTGGCCGCCCGGGGTCACCTGGATCACACCGTTTGACGCCACCAAGTTCATCTCGGTGTCGATCCGCGAGGTGGTGTACACGCTCGGCGGATCCGTGGTGCTGGTGTTCCTGGTGATGCTGGTGTTCCTGCAGAATATCCGCGCCACCCTGATCCCCACATTGGTCATGCCGGTCGCGCTGCTCGGCGCATTCATCGGCATCTACGCCGTCGGCTTCTCCGTCAACACCTTGAGCCTGTTCGGCGTCGCGCTCGCCATCGGCATTGTGGTGGACGATGCCATCGTCGTCATTGAATCCGTCGAGCGCATCATGCGCGAGGAGCATCTGCCGCCCCGGGAGGCCACGCAAAAGGCCATGGGGCAGATCACCGGTGCCATTGTCGCGATCACGGTGGTGCTGGCCGCCGTGTTCATTCCCAGCGCGCTGCAGACCGGCAGTGTCGGGGCCATCTACCGCCAGTTTGCACTCACCATCGCGATCTCCATGCTGTTCTCGGCCTTCCTCGCGCTGTCCTTCACCCCGGCGCTGTGTGCGACGCTGCTGCGCCCCGGGCACTTGAATCCGAATGTGGTGTTCCGCGGTTTCAACCGTGCCTTTGAATGGAGCCTGTCGGCCTACATGCGCCGCGTGTTCCAGTCCGTGCGGCATGCGCCGCGCTGGATGATGGCCTTCGCGGTGCTGGTGGCGGTGGGCGCGTGGATCTTCGTGCGCATGCCCGGCGGCTTTCTGCCCGAGGAGGACCAAGGCTACGCGTACGTGATCGTGCAGACGCCGCCCGGCACGACGCTCGATCGCACCATGCGGGTCATGACACGGGTCGGGGATCTGATGCACCAAAGCCCCGATGTGGACGCGGTCATGGAGATCGCCGGCTTCAGCTTCGTCGGTCAGGGTGAGAATGTGGGTCTGGGCTTCGTGCGGCTCAAACCGTGGGACAAGCGCAAGGACACCGCGGCTACGTTCATCGCTTGGGCGAACCGCATTCTGGCGCGCAACATTCACGATGCCCAGGCGTACTCGGTGAACTTGCCGACCGTGCGCGGCCTGGGTCAGTTCGGGGGTTTTGACCTGTTCTTGCAGGACCGGGCCGGATTGGGACGCGACACGCTCGCCGCCGCGCAGAAGACCCTGCTCGAGAACACCGCCAAGTCACCGATCCTCACCAATGTGCGGGCCAATACCCTGGAAGATGCCCCGCGCCTAGATCTCACGGTGGATCGCGTGCAGGCTGAAACCATGGGTCTGTCGCCCGCGGACCTGTACGGATCCATCCAGCTGATGTTGGCGCCCGTGTACGCCAATGACTTCTACTACCAGGGACGTGTACTGCGCGTCATGCTGGAGGCGGACGCTCCTTTCCGGATGGGGCCCGAGGCCCTGACACATTTTTACCTGCCGAGCACGCTGCCGGCAGCTGGCCAAGCTACGGGGGCAACGACCGGCCCGAACGGCAACACGCTCGCGACGATGATTCCGCTCTCCACCGTGGTGCACCCGCACTGGACGGTCGCGACGCCAAGTATTGCCCGCTATAACGGCTATTCCGCCGTGGAAATCACCGGCTCCAACACCCCCGGCCACAGCACGGGCGAAGCCATGACCGAAATGCAGAAACAGGTCGCACAGCTTCCCGATGGGATAGGCTTCGACTGGGCGGGGCAGTCCCTGCAGGAGCGCCTCTCGGGCGCCCAGGCACCGGCGCTGTTCGCGCTCTCGATCCTGGTGGTGTACCTGTGTCTCGCCGCGCTGTACGAGAGCTGGTCGGTGCCGGTCTCGGTGCTGCTGGTCGTGCCACTGGGCGTCATCGGCGCGATCGCCGCGGCCCAGATTCGCGGCCTGTCCAATGATGTGTTCTTCAAGGTCGGCCTGATCACCATCATCGGGCTCGCCGCCAAGAACGCCATCCTGATTGTCGAATTTGCGGTCGTCGAACATGCCGCCGGCAAAACCTTGCATGACGCCGTCGTGGAAGCCGCGCGGCTGCGCTTCCGGCCCATTCTCATGACCTCCTTCGCGTTCATCTTGGGTGTCATGCCGCTGGTGCTGTCGAGCGGTGCCGGCGCCAATGCGCGCCACGCCATCGGTACCGGGGTCGCCGGCGGCATGATCACCGCGGCCGTCCTGGGCGTGCTGTTCGTACCCGTGTTCTTTGTCAGCGTACGGCGTCTGTTAGGCGATCCGCTCGACGGGCCGCGGCGACGGCGCAAGCACGAGCAGCCCACCTCGCCGATGCCGGGCGGGATGGAATAACGCGGCCGCATTCACTTTTGTAGCTCATCGGCGCATGGTCGCGATGCTTGCTTAATGCAACGAGGCGGGACCATGCGCACACGTCACTGGGCGATAGCTGTGTTGCTGCTTGTTCCCGCAGTCAGCAACGCGCAAAGCGTGTTTGACGGCACGTGGCGTCCGAATTACAGCCCTACCGAGCTCGGCAAACCAGTGATATCGGTGCTCGCTGATGGCATGTACGTCTGTCAGGGATGTGAACCGCCATACAAAATCAAAACAGATGGCCGCGGTCAGCCGGTGTCAGGACAACTCTTATTTTGACACCGTCAGCGCGACGATCGTCGCTCCACCGCGGGCGATCCTGAGTTCACAACTGTTGCAGTGAAGATGAAGGACAGTCACACGATCGTTGAGTCGGACCTGAAGGACGGTCACATGGTCAAGATCGCCACCTGCACGGTAAGTCCTGACGGGAAGACCATGCACGTTCGGCTTGACGACACCAAGGGCCACATTCAGAAGCAGGACGGCCACAAGGTTCACTGATCCGCTGACGCCGCACATCCTGGGCGCAAGTACATCGAAGCGCAGCTGCCGCAAGGCCGGACAGGGGATATTGGTGCCTTTCTGGGCGGTTTGTGAGGTGGATCGCAGTAACACGTCCGCCCGCCCGCTAGAAGCAAGTGTCGGCCTAAACACCAGGTGCACTCATGTTTCGAGTTGTGGTCTATGTCGCAGCGCTTGCCTTCCTTCAAAGCGGTGCCACCTTCGCCGCATCCCTGCCCGATGAGAAGGCCGCCGAAAAACTGGCTTCCGATGCCATGGCGCAGCTGGGAACGAAGGGCGTTCGTGGAGTCTTCGAAAGCGTCGCGCCGTACTGGGACAAGACCCACGCCCAGCTGGAGGCGATCATCAGCGATTCCGAATCGAAGCGCGAGGGTTCCGCCGTGAATTACGGCAAGTATCTCGGCTACGAAAAGCTAATAGAAAAGAAAGCCGGGAGCTCAATCATGATAGTGACCATGATTGAGAAAACCGAAAAGCGCGGTATCGTTTGGTACTTCTCGTACTACAAGCCTAAGGACACCTGGATTCTCTATTCTTGCTACTGGAATCAGAACTTTGAGGGCCTGCTGCTGCTGACCGAATAGTCTCGTCGCGGCCAACATTCCGGCCCGGCGGTGCCCTGGCAACAATCCGGCGTGCCGAAGTGCCGCGATGCAAAGCATATTGCATTGCGCAAACGGCTTGCCATACTCGCCCCATGAACATCCTACGCGGCATCCTGGATCGACTCGTCCTGCTCGCGGCGGTGCTGGTGGCGGCCTGCATTCCCAGCTTCATCGCGCAGTACCGCCAGCGCCTTGGCGGGCGACTGGACCAGGTGCAGTTGGATCTGGCACCGTTCCAGGCGATTGCCAATCGCAACTTCGGCGGCAGTCTGGCGAAGATGATCGACTACCATCTGGCGCAGCCAGGATTCGACCTTTCACAGCGAAGGGGCGGCGCTGCAGTCGATGGTGGATGCCGCCGCGCGGCTGCAGGCAGCGATGCAGGCGCTCAATACCGACCTGGTTCATCAATGCCTCTACCTCGCACGCCACCCCGACAACGAGTTGCTGCGAGCGACCTGGAGTATTTATCAACCGGGCTTCACGCTGACAGTGCAGGGTGTCGTGTTCACGCTGGTGCTGGGGCTGATCGTATGGTTGCTGTTCCTCGGCTCCTGGCACGGTACCGCCGCCGTCGTGCGAGCCAGTGGTCGTGCTGCCCGGCGACGCCACGTACACCGCCGCGGTGCCGCGCCACGCGCCGGCTAATGCAGTCCACGCGCGCGAATACCGACGGCGACCGCAAACCACGTCCTGAATGTTCTTTGGGTACTGTGGGTGGTCTCCTGGTTCATCGCCTGGAGATGGTCGGGGCGCACGGTCAAGGGCTCGCAGCCGGGCGCGAGAATCCTCGAACTTGCCCTCACGCTTTGGGGAATCGGTGCGCTGTTCTTCGACGGCTCCGGTTCTACGGAGGGACTCCTGCAGCGTCCCCTCTATCAACTGGACGAGGGGATCGCCTGGCTACTGGTCGCCACGGCCGGGGCAGGATTCGGCGTGTGCTGGTGGGCGCGGATTCATCTGGGGCAGATGTGGTCGAGCAACATCGTGTTGAAGGAGAACCACCGCATCGTCGACTCCGGCCCGTATGGCCTCGTGCGCCATCCGATCTACTCGGGGCTGCTGCTGGCGGCCTGGGCGACCGCGGCGATGCATACCAAAGGCGTCAACTTCCTGGGCGCGGCCTTGTTGACGCTCGCGTTTTATCTTAAGGCCTCCAGCGAGGAGCGGCTGCTGACTGCCGAACTCGGCTCGCCTTACCAGACTTACCGGGCTCGCACGCCAATGCTCGTGCCGTACCTCAGGAGTTAGCCGTACGCAGGATGGCGGCGAGACTGCGCTCCACGTCAGCCTCGGTCGTCGCCCACGACGAGACGCTGATGCGCATCGCCGTCTGACCCTGCCAGACCGTGCCGCCGCACCAGCAAGTTCCCTCTTCCTGAATTCGTCTGATCACCTCACGGGTGCGCTCGGCACTGCCGAATGAGATCATTACCTGGTTCAGCACGACCTCGTTGAGCACGTTGTAACCGGCGGCACGGAGGCCCTCGGCAAATCGGCGCGCGTAGCGGCAAGTGCGATCGATGAGATCGGCGAGACCCGAGCGGCCAAGTTGGCGCAAGGCGGCCCACACTTCGATACCGCGCGCGCGGCGCGAGAATTCCGGCGTGTAGTGATAGGGGACCCGGTCCTCGTCCTGAACGAGGTAGGCGGCGCCGACCGACATGGCGGCGCGCAGCGCCGCGGCGTCACGCGTGAATACCAGGCCGCTGTCGTAAGGGACATTGAGCCACTTATGGGCGTCGGTGGCCCAGGAGTCGGCAGCTTCGATGCCGCGGGCCAGATGCGCATACGCCGGCGCGGCCGCCGCCCACATACCAAAAGCACCGTCGACGTGTACCCAGGCGCCTTGCGCGCGGGCGCGCTGGCAAATGTCGGCAACGGGATCAAAGGCCCCGCTGTTCACGTTGCCTGCCTGCACACACACGATGGTGCGATCGTCGACGGGCGGGAACGCATCGGCGCGCATCCGACCTTGTGCATCGGCCGGTACGCGCACGACGCGCGCACGGCCGAACCCGACCAGGGACAATGCCTTCTGGACGCTCGCGTGCACTTCAGCGCCGATCACTACGGTCAGCGGTGGTGCGCCAAACAGACCCTGGGCTTCGGCATCCCAGCCGGCGCGACGCAGTAGTGCGTGGCGCGCGGCCGCGAGCGCTGAAAAATTCGCCGCCGTCGCGCAGGTCACAAACCCACCAGCGCTTTGCGCGGGCAGATGCAAGATCTCCTGCACCCAGCCTAAGGCGACTTTTTCCAAGGCGGCATTGACGGGTGAGGTGACCACCAGACCCGCGTTCTGATCCCACGCGGTCGCCAGCCAGTTTGCCGCCACCGTCACCGGCAGCGAGCCGCCGATCACGAAGCCGAAGAATCGTTTGCCGGCCGACGCCATGGTCGCGGGTGAGCCGAGGTCATCCAGTTCGGCGATCACCGCCTCAGCCGTGGAGCCATTCGGCGGAAAAGGCCCCTCGAACCTGGCGAGTGCGGCAATCGCCGCCGGGGAAGGTGCGACCGCGCGAGTGTCGAGAGATTCCAGATAACGGACCGCGCGCTGCGCCGCATCATTCAATAGATCGCTCATAATGTCTTGAAGTATAAGTCCTTAAGCCCAGAGAAAGTGAGGCAACCCCCGTGGGGTGACGGCCGGCACCCGCTGTGGCGGCGTCGCGGCTACGCGTGCTGCCTCACCAGCTCCAGCAGTGCGTCACCATAGCGGGCGAGCTTCGCCTCCCCGACGCCGGCGATACCGCGCAGCTGCAGCGGCGAGCGCGGCAGCTGGCGCGCGATCTCCGCCAGCGTGCTGTCGTGGAACACCGTGTACGCCGGAACATTGTGTTCGCGGGCCGTGGCGCGACGCCATTCGCGCAGCGCCTCATACAGCGGCAGCTGTGCGCCCGCCAGCGTGATCGCTCCCTTGCCGGACCCCGGCGTGCGCGCACCCGCCGCGGCGCCTGCGGGCACTCGCTGACGGCCGCGACGCGCCGCGCGCGGGGCGCTGCGGCGCATGATCAACTGCCGCTCGCCCTTCAAAATTTCACGGCTCGCCGGCAACAGCTTCAATACATTGAACTGATCATGGTCCACCTGCAGCAGCCGCTGCATGACCAGCTGACGCACCACCGCCCGCCATTGAATCTCCTCAAGCTCGGCGCCGATTCCGAAGGTGCTGAGTCGCTCGTGTCCATAATCGCGCACCCGCGCCGTGGTCCTGCCCCGCAGCACGTCGATGAGATGCTGGGCACCGAAGCTCACACCGCTCGCCTGCCCGATGCGGTAGATGCAGGACATCAGCATCTGGGCCGCCCGGGTGCCGTCCCACTGCGCGGGCGATTCCAGGCAGTTGTCACAGTTGCCGCAGGCGACGGCGGCTTCACCAAAGTATTCCAGCAGGCGCACGCGCCGGCAGCTCACGCCCTCGCACAGTCCGACCATGGCATCAAGCTTGGAGGCGCTCACGCGTCGATAGCTTTCGGCGCCCTCCGACTGTTCGATCATGCGTCGCAGCTGCACGATATCCGACAGGCCATAGACCAACCACGCATCAGCCGGCAAGCCATCGCGGCCGGCGCGCCCGGTCTCCTGATAATAGCCCTCGATGCTCTTCGGCAGATCAAGGTGCGCGACGAAGCGGACATCGGGCTTGTCGATACCCATGCCGAAGGCGATTGTCGCGACCATGACGATGCCTTCCTCGTAGATGAAGCGTCGCTGATGATGCTCGCGCGTGCGGGCATCCAGACCCGCGTGATACGGCAGTGCGCGCACACCCTGTTCAGCCAGCCAGGCCGCGGTGTCATCGACCGAGGCGCGCGACAGGCAGTACACGATGCCGGCATCCCCGTCATGCTCGGCTTTGAGGAACTCGAGCAGCTGGCGCCGCGGATTGTCCTTCTCGCCGATGCGGTAGCGGATGTTCGGCCGATCAAAGCTGGAAATGAACACCCGAGCGGCACCCAGCTCCAGACGCGTGATGATCTCCTCCCGTGTCTGTTCATCCGCGGTCGCCGTCAGGGCCATGCGCGGCACACCCGCGAAGCGGCGCGCGAGTACCGACAACTGGATATATTCGGGACGGAAGTCATGACCCCACTGGGAGACGCAGTGGGCCTCATCGATGGCGAAAAGACTCAAGGCAGTAGTGTCGAGGAGCGCCAGGCAACGTTCCGTCAGCAACCGCTCCGGCGCCAGGTACAGCAGGTCCAGATCGCCGGCGCGCACCTGCTGCTCGATCCGCTGCGCCTCCTGCCAGTCCAGCGATGAATTCAGGGCCTCGGCGCGCACGCCGGCCTCCTTCAGGCCCGCCACCTGGTCCTGCATGAGCGCGATCAGGGGCGAGACCACCACGGCGAGCCCCGGGCGCACCAGCGCCGGGATCTGGTAGCACAGGGATTTGCCGCTACCGGTGGGCATGAGAACCAGTGCATCGCCGCCGCGCGAGACATGGTCGATGATCTCGCCCTGCGGCGCACGAAATTGCGGGTAACCGAACACCTCGCGCAGAATGCGTCCCGGACTTGCAGCATCAAAACTCATGGATCGCCAAAGTGTACATGACGCGCTATCTGCTCATGCCCTTCCGCGCCGCACCGCTGATTCTGGTGGGTGTGTTCACGGTGCTTTGGTACTACGCCATCATGGGGCGGCTGTTCGGCATCCTCATGGACCTGATCCTGGTGTCCTGGTTCTTCAAGTACTGTTATGCGCTGCTTGATAGCGTGGTCGCCGGCCACGACGAGCCACCGGTAATGTCGGTCGAGATGCTCAATCCTGTCGATGAACAAAGGCCCCTGATTCAGGCAATAATCGTCTCACTGGGTTTCATCGTGTGCTGGGGGGCGTATCAGGCGCTCGGGCCGCTCGCAGGCTTCGCGCTTGGCGCGCTGCTGCTCACGGCGCTGCCGGCGACGATCGGGCTGCTGGCCATCAGCGACAGCTGGTTGCATGCGCTGTCGCCGCTGGCGATCGGGCGCGTCATGAAGGGTCTGGGTGGGACCTATGTGTTGGTGCTGGCGGTCACGCTGGGCGGCGCGCTGCTCATCGTGTGGCTGGCGCGGACTTTGGATTCGCTGCTCCTGACACTGGCGCTCGCGCAGCTGGTATTGATGGGCGTATTCGCTTTCGTCGGCGGCGCGATATTCGAACGACGGGTGGAACTGCAGCTGGCCACCCACACGCACGGCGAGCGGCTGAGCGCGCGCGATCAACGCCACCACGCCAATGAGCGGGCCGCGCGTTCTGGATCGCACCTACGCACTGCTGCGCCTGAAGCGCCGCAGTGAGGCTTGGGCGACGCTGCAGGAGTGGATGCGCCAGCATTGTCCGGACACCCATCCCTTCACCGAATACCACACGCTGCTGGAGGCGACCTGCAGCTGGGATGATCTGTTGATTGGCGACCGGGTGGCCAATGAATACTTGGGGAAACTATTGGTGAATGGTGAAACGGGCATGGCACTTGAGGCGCTGGAGATTCGTTTGCGCACCAATCCAAAGTTCTATCCGGACCGACCGGCGTACGCCGCACGGCTGACTGAACTGGCCACGCTGTCGGGGCGCAAGGCCCTGAGCCGTCAGCTGCTGGCGAATGCTCCTGCGCCGCCGGAGGCAGCGCAAGCCAAGCCCTGACGGACGCCGTAAACGCGCGCACCGGCTGCAACGTTGTAAAATGGGTCCTTTTCAAGGAGCAGCGTATGCGGACATTTACCCGATTGTCGGCCGCGATTGCGGTGCTGGGCCTCGTGTTAGGTTGTGCGGCAGCCGCGGCGGCGTCGCCGGCGCCAACCCTGGAGACGTACCTGCAGTACGCCGGGCCGCCGATCGATAGTTTCACCTACCTGGGCCACTACGATGGCTTTCGCACCCTGGGCGGCCAGGATCTGGTGATCTGGACCGACATCAACGACGCCTACTTGATCCACGTGATGAAGCCATGCGTTGAGCTGCCGTTTGCCAACGACGTGAAACTGACTTCGAGCGCGAGGACCGTCACCCGCAGTGTCGACGCCGTGCTGGTCGGCGGCGACCGTTGCCGCATCGAGTCGATCCGGCACATCGACTACCTGGCCATGAAGAAAGCGCACCTCGCGCCTCCTTAAGTTGCCCACGACATGACCACATCGATACGACTGGTGGCCGCGATGACGGCTGTGGGTGTCATGGCGGCATGTGCGGCGGTCCCGCCCAGCAACGCGGAGCGGGCGCTTCAGGCGACCTTTCTGAAGTACGCCGGGCCGCCCATCGACAGCTTCCCGTACTTCGGGCACTACGACGGTTTTCGCACCTTCGGCGACAAGGACGTCGTATTTTTCACGACCGTCAATGACGCCTACCTGATCCACGTCCGCGATCCGTGCTACCGGCTGCACGTTGCCGACCGGGTCGGACTGACCTTCTCGTCCCATACCGTCAACCGCAATTTCGACAAGGTGCTCGTCGACCAGGAGCGTTGCGGCATTGCGACCATTCGACATGTCGACTACGCCGCCATGAAGCGGGACCGGATGGCGGGCGAGGGAAGCTAAAAAAAAGGCCCGCCTGGACGCCGGGCGGGCCTTTGGTCTTGCACGCTAGCGCAGCGTTCTCAGGTTGACTTCAGCAGTGTCGTATCGATGGGCAGATTACGGATGCGCTTGCCGCTGGCGGCAAAGATGGCATTGCACAGCGCCGGAATCACCGGCGGCAGTGCCGGCTCACCCAGACCGGTCGGTGAGTTTGGCGTGATCTTGAAGTCGACCTGCACGGGCGGCGCCTGGTACATGCGCAGCAGCGGATAGTCCGGGAAAGTCTGCGCGATCCGACCCCGATCGATCGTGACCCGGGCATTCAATGCCTGGCTGATGCCATCGAGCGCCGCGCCCTGACACTGATTGAGGGCGCCGGTCGGATTGATGATGGTGCTGCCCACATCGCCCACGACCCACACCTTGTCCACCTTGACGCTACCATCATCGGGTGACACGGTGGCCTGCACGACCTCGGCAAAGTATCCGAGGTGGCTGTAGTAGAACGCCACGCCCATGCCGGTGCCCTTGGGCAGCTGGCGCTTACCCCAGCCGGACTTCTCCCCCACCATCGTGAGCACGCCCTGCGCGCGCTTGCGCATCAAACGGTGCGCCCATCGGGAAGCCACCCCCGCCCCCGCGCCCACCGCCCGGCGGGCGGCCCATGCCGGGTGGCGGCGGCGGCGGCGGCGCTGCGCGCTCCTGGGCATACAGATCGATCAGATGCTGCAGCGGGTCCTTGCCGGCGGCGTGGGCCACCTCGTCCAGGAAAGACTGGAACACGAACGCGTGGGCGTTGCTGCCCGGCGCGCGCATCGGGCCGGTCGGCACACCCAGTTGCATGGTGGAGGTGGCGAGCTCCAGATTCTTCACGTACTTGGCGGGAAATTCCCCGGCTGCCAGATCCGCGCTGTTGGAGGCCTTGCCGTTGTTTTCGTAGCCGATGTAGTGATCCGTAAAGGCGATCAGCTGGCCCTGCGCATCGAGCCCGGCCTTGAAGTAGTGGAAACCGCCCGGACGGTAGAACTCATGCTGCAGATCCTGGTTGCGGTTCCACAGCAGCTTCACCGGTTCGCCTTGCAGCTTCGCGATCATGGCCGCTTCGACCATGAAGTCACTGCCCAGGCGCCGACCGAAGCCACCGCCGACGCGGGTCATGTGGACCGTCACCGCATCTTCGGCCAGTCCCAAGGTCTTGGCGATGAGCGTCTTGCCCGAACCGGGATTCTGCGTCGGCGACCAGATCTCAAGCTTGCCGTCCTTGAAGGCGGCGGTGGAATTTTGCGGCTCGAGGTTGCAGTGATACACGAACGGGTAGGAGTACGCCGCCTCGATGGTCTTGGCCGCACTCGCCAGTGCGGCCTTGGCATCGCCGTCCTTGCGGATGACCTTGTGCGGAGCTTGCGTGGACAGCTCCTGCGCTTTTGCGGCGAACGCCGCCGAACTTTGGCTCGCCACCGGACCTTCGTCCCAGACCACTTTCAGGGACTCCAGGGCCTTGTTCGCCTGCCACCAGCTGCTGGCGACGATGGCGACGCCACTTTGCAGGCCCATCGCCATGCCATCCGGCAGCCCCGTCGGGCCTTCCGGCTGGATGATGAATACATTGAGGATGCCGGGCAGGGCCTTGACCTCATCTACATTGGCGCTGACCACCTTGCCGCCGAATACCGGACACTTCTGGAATACGGCGTAGCGCATGCCCGCCACCGTCACATCGATGCCGAACAGTGGCTGGCCGGTGACGACTTTCTGGTTGTCGATACCGCCGACGGACTTGCCGATGATCGTGTAGTCCTTCGGATCCTTGAGCATCACGGTCTTGAGGTCGGGCGGTGTGACTTTCGCGGCCCGGGCCGCGAGCTCGCCGTAGCTCAACGATTTGCCGGCCTTGTTGGTCACTTTGCCGAGTGAGGTGGTGCAGTCGGACTCCGGGACGTGCCAGGTCTGCGCCGCAGCCGTGATCAGCATGGCGCGCGCCGCCGCGCCGGCGCGTCGCAGCGGGTCCCAGTTCAGGGGCGTGGAGAAGCTGCCGCCGGCGAACTGCGCACCGTAGAGCTTGGCATCAAGCGGCGCCTGCTCGATGTGCACCGTGCTCCAGTCCGCATCGAGTTCCTCGGCGATGATCATCGGCAGCGAGGTCTTGATGCCCTGACCGATCTCCGGAACCTTGGAGGTGATGGTGATCTTGTTGTCCGGCGAGATGCGCACGTAGGCATTGATCGCGGGGATCGAACCGTGGTCGGCGATATCCGTAATGCCCAGCGGCACCGAGGCGTCGGCCAGTTCGGGAATACTCAGTGACAGGAGCATGCCGCCGCCGGCGGCCGCGCTGACTGAGAGGAAGACGCGGCGCGAAACGGCTTCGTTGCCCGTGACACGCTGCGTGATGGACGATGCGATGGTCATGATCAGACCTCCCGCGAATCGGTGATGGGCAAGCCGGCGGCCTGCTTGATGGCCGCGCGAATGCGCGTGTAGGTGGCGCAGCGACACAGGTTACCGGTCATCGCATTGTCGATGTCCTGGTCAGTAGGCTTTTGATTGGCATTCAGCAGCGCGGTGGCCGACATGATCTGTCCGGCTTGGCAGTAGCCGCATTGCGGCACGTCGATCTGCAGCCAGGCGTCCTGCACCTTCTTGCCCATGTCACTCGTGCCAATGCCTTCGATGGTCGTGACAGCGGCCTTGGTCACCGTGCTGATCGGCGTGATGCACGAGCGTGTCGCGGTCCCATTGATGTGGACCGTGCAGGCGCCGCACAGGCCCATGCCGCAGCCAAATTTGCTGCCCTTCAAATCAAGCGTGTCCCGCAACACCCACAGCAGTGGCGTGTCACCGTCGACATCGACGGTGTGAGGCGTACCGTTCACATTGATTGTGTAGCTCATTGGTGTATCCTGACGTAGCGCTGTATTGACGCGTGCATAACGCGCACCTGCTTGTGACAGGTGCACCGACGCGCATCGTATCAGGACCTGCTCAACGCGACATCGCGATGACTTGTCAAAGCCCGTTTGCCCAACGTGCAGGCGAACGCTTCAACCGCCGCTGACATGGCATTGGCGCGCCGTCTCCATCCCCATCGTCATCGATCACTGAACCCCGCGACGCCCAGGGGAGCTTTCCACTCAGGCGTGCCTGTACTGCGGCGCGACAGCGACTTTTTTGCCGCGTTGCGGCGACGCATCACTTAGTCTGGTACACTGCGCCGGTGCCCGACATTGCGCACCACAATGGTGCCACGGGTACCCGGGACTGATTCATTCCGGTGCGTTCGAATTTTTCGACGCGACGATCCAAGCTGTAACCCTATGTTTTCAAATGGCTGGGACATTTGGCATAACGATTGCAGCCGTCGCGCCACCGAACGAAATTTTGTGAATCAGTTCCGCTTCCGTTTCATTTACGAGGACCCTGTCATCATGCGAAATACCACTCGCGCTATCATTGCTGCCGCTATCGTTGCGGCCGCGCCACGGCTGCTCCTGGCTGCTGATGCGCCCGCCGCCCCGGCACCGGCCCCACCGGCCGTTCCGGCACTCGGCGACTTGCTCACGGGCTGGGGCCTGACCGTAAGCGGCGATATTGCTGCGTCCTATTACCACTCGAACGGCTACCCGGGCTCCGAATGGCGCGGTTTCGATCAGGACCACGATTCCTTCCAGCTGGATGAAGCTGGCCTGCAGATCGGCTACCAGCCCAAGACAGGCATTGGCGGCTTCGTCGATATCATCGCGGGCACCGATGCCCAGATCCTCAGCCAGAACGAAGGCGGCAGTGGCAGCAGCGTCGATGTGCGCCAAGCCTACCTGCAATACGCGACCGGTCCCCTGACCGTGATCGCGGGCAAGTTCGTGACGCTGGCAGGCGCCGAAGTCATCAATCCCGTCGCAGGATACGAACTTCTCGCGCTCGCTGCTGTTCTGGGAACTCGAACCCCTGGATCACACTGGGTTTCGCGCAACCTACGCCGTCACTGACACGGTCAGTGTGATCGTCGGCGTGAACAACGGCTGGAACAGCACGGACACGAACTTCGGTTCCAAGACCGGCGAATTCAGCGCGACCTTTACACCGAACAAGATGCTGTCATTCGCCGCCACCGGTTATTTCGGCAAGATCAGTTCGACGGCGTGGATCTGTCGCTGCTCGACTTCGTTGGCACCTACAACGTTACCTCAGCGCTGACGCTGATTCTGAATGCTGATTTCTATCAGCAGTCCGGTGACTTCTCCTCTCACTATCATGTCAATGGCTTCGCCGGGTACGCCAACTATGCGTTCAGCGATGCCTTGCGACTGTCGGTTCGTGGCGAATATCTCAACTACGTTGGCTACGGCCACGCCCTTGAAGGCACCGTGACCATCGGCTACTCGCCGGTCAAGAACTTCGAGATCCGCGGCGAACTGCGCTACGACAAGTTGTCTGACGGACTGTACAACAGCGGCTTCGCGTACACCCGCGCCTACAATAACTCCGAGGAAGAGGACACCTTCGCGAACAACAACACTGAGTTTGCGATCCAGGGCGTCTACAAGTTCAGTCTGCCCTAGCCACAACGGCTGACGCGGACCGTTCCGGTCCGCGCTGGCATCGTGGTTTTGACGGGGAGGGCCTGCCCTCCCCGTTTTCATTGGTGCGGTCATTCCAGCCGTGCGGGAACCTCGCTATGATGGCGGGGGTCAAACGCTGAATGGGCCGTACCCTGCACCAGATCACCGCCATCCGCCGCAGGCGCATCAGCCTGCTGCTGCCGTTGCTGCTGATCCTGTCGCAGCACGGCGCCTGGCTGCACCAGCTCAGCCATGCCGCCTATGCGGCCAATCCCCACCAGGTCAGTGTCCAGGCGTCGCAAAGCGCCGCTGACGATGGCGTCTGCCCGGGCTGCCAGTCCTTCGGTCAGTTGGGGAGTGCGCTGTCCAGTTCGCTCGCCCCAGGGGCCGCGCCCACCACCCAGCTCTGCCCACAAGCCGAGCCTCAGTACGCAAGTCCCGCCGCACAGCGCTCCACCCCCCGCAACCGCGGACCTCCGCACCTGGCCTGACCGCCAGAGTGTTGCCCGTGACGCCGGACGCTTCCGGGTCGCGGCCGTTAAGGTCTTTGCCAGATTGCGGAAGTTCAACCCATGTCCAATTCCAGATTCAGCGTGGCGCTGGCTGTGCCGCTCGCGTTCGTCCTGTCGGGCGGTATTGCGAGCGTCTCAGCCCAGGTCGCCGACTCCTCCAGCAACCCCATGCAGACGGTGGTCATCACGGCGCAGCACCTCAATGAGGAGCGCTCCCATATCCAGACCCAGGTAGGCGCCTCGACCTACACCATCGACTCGGCCGCCATCGATGCCGCACCGGGCGGCGACAACGTCCTCATGAACCAGGTGATGCTGCAGGTTCCGGATGCCGCGCAGGATTCGTTCGGCCAGCTGCATATCCGCGGCGACCACAACGGCCTGCAGTTCCGCTTGAACGGCATCATCCTGCCGGACGGCATCAGCGTCTTTGGCCAAACGCTGCCGCCGCGCCTGATCGAGTCCATGCAGATGATCATGGGGAGCCTGCCCGCGCAGTACGGCCTGCGCAGCGCCGGCATTATCGATCTCACCACCAAGAGCGGCTCGCTCGACCCCGGTGGCAGTGTCACCTTGTACGGCGGCAGCCACGGCGAGCTTGAACCCAGCTTCGATTACGGGGGTTCGAGCGGGCCCTATACCTACTTTGTGACCGGCGACTTCCTGCGCAGCGATCTGGGAATCGAGTCTCCCGACGGCAGCAGCGACCCGCTGCACGATCACACCAAGCAGCACCATGGCTTCGCCTATGCCGAGGACGTCCTCGATGCGAGCAACCGCGTGAGTGCGATCGTCGGGTTATCGGATGCCGATTTCCAGATTCCGGACCTGCGCGGCGAACAACCGTCGCTGGGACTCACGGTCGCCGGTCAAAGTGGCTACCCGAGCGAGTTCCTCAATGAAAACCAGCGCGAGGTCACGCAGTTCGGCATCCTGAGCCTGCAGCACTCCAACGGCCCGCTGACCCTCCAGACCTCGCTCATTGCGCGCAATTCCACGCTGGGGTTCGTGCCGGATCCGCTCGGGGACCTGCTGTACGACGGCATCTCCCAGCAGGCCTACAAACAGGACGTGGCCTATGGCCTGCAAAGCGACGGCGCCTACAAGCTCAACGAGGCCCATACGCTGCGTGCCGGTGTCTACTTCCAGTACGACCGCCTGCACAGCGACACCAGCTCCCAGGTGCTGGACACGAATCCGGCCACCGGCCTGCCCGTGAACGATGAACCGGTGAGCATCGCCCAGACCAACAACACCGGCCAGGTGATCGAGAGCGGCTACCTGCAGGATGAATGGCACCTCATCCCGGTACTCACCCTGAATTACGGGCTGCGCTTCGATCACTACAATGCCTTCAGCAGCGGCAGCCAGTTGAGTCCGCGCGTAAATGTGGTGTGGCAGCCGCTCAACGACACCACCGTGCATGCCGGTTACTCCCGCTACTTCTCCCCGCCGCCGTTCGAGCTGGTCGGCAGCACCTCGCTCGGGCAGTTCGCCAATACCACCGCGGCGCCGGGCGTCCTTGAGGATGATCCGGTCAAGGCCGAACGTTCCAACTACTACGACTTCGGTATCGAACAGAACGTGGCGAAGGGCTTCACGGTCGGCGTGGACACCTACTTCAAACAGGCGACCGATCTGGTCGATGAGGGCCAGTTCGGCGCGCCCATCATCCTGACCCCGTTCAACTATGCCCACGGCCAGGTGTACGGCGTTGAATGGACCGGCTCATACCATGTCGGGGGCCTTGTCGGCCTACGCCAATCTCGCCTCACAGCGCGCCATCGGCAAGGACATCGTTTCCAGCCAGTTCAACTTCAGTGCCGATGATCTCGCCTACATTGCCGATCATTACATCCACCTCGATCACGAGCAGCAGGTCACCGCCTCGGCGGGCCTGTCCTATCTGTGGAAGGGCACGCGCTTGAGCACCGACATGCTACTGGGGTCGGGTCTGCGCTCCAATCTGCTACTTCCGGATGGCGAGTCGATCCCCAACGGCGATCACCTGCCCTACTACACGCAGGTGAACCTGGGCGTCGAACATGACTTCGAGCGTCAGGGCTTGTCGGGTCTGACCGCGCGCATCGATGTCATCAACCTCCTGGACAAGGTGTACGAGATCCGCAACGGCACGGGCGTGGGGGTGGGCGCACCGCAGTATGGACCGCGCCGCGGTCTGTTCCTCGGGGTAACGGAGTCCTTCTAGGGCGCAAGTTCAATCACGGCGCCCAAAGCTGCTAGCCTCGCGCATCCTTACTCTTTCATCGGCGCACGCCGAGGACGCACATGGGCTGGCACCGCCGCCGATATTGGGGTCGCGATCTGGGACGCGCCGTGTCCATCGCGGATCTGCGCGAGCGGGCGATGCGGCGCGTGCCCGGCTTTGTGTTCGAGTACGTCGAGGGCGGCTCCGATGATGAGTACGCGTTGCGCAACAATCGCGAGTCCTTCGACGCCTGGCAGTTCGTTCCCCAGACCCTGGTCAACACGGCCGACCGCAACCAGCGGGTGACGCTGTTCGGCAAGCCGATCGCCTCCCCGCTGATCGTCGGGCCCACCGGCGGCAACGGCGTGCTGCAGCCCAACGGCGATCTGTCGCTGGCGCGGGCCGCGGCGGCGGCCGGCCTGCCGTTCTGCCTGAGCACGATGGCCGCGGTGCGCCTGGAGGATGTGCCGCAGCAGGCCGGCGGGCGGCTGTGGATGCAGCTTTACGTGACCCACAACCGCCAGTGCGCGGAAGACATCATTGCGCGCGCCGATGCCGCCGGTTACGAAGCCCTGGTTTTCACCACCGATGCCAATGTCTTTGGGCTGCGCGAGTGGGACCGGCGCAATTACGTGCGTCCGGGTATGCCGACCCTGCGCAACCGCCTCGCGATGCTGCGGCATCCGCGCTGGGCCTGGGAAGTCCTGCTGCGCAATGGGGTGCCGCAGCTGGCGAACCTCGCACCGTTTCTGCCGCCCGGTTCGGCCAGCGCCATCGGCGGCAGCACCGTGATCCCCAAGCTTTTTTCGCCCCGTATCACCTGGGAGGATGTGGCGTGGCTGCGCCGGCGGTGGCCGCGCAAGCTCATCATCAAGGGTGTGCTGTCCGTGCCCGATGCGCAGCGCGCCGCCGATCAGGGCTGCGATGGCATCGTGCTCACCAATCATGGCGGACGGCAGATGGACCACTGCGTGTCCGGCCTCGCCATGCTGCCGGAGATCGCGCAGGCGGTGGGCGAGCGGCTCACCCTGATTGTCGACGGCGGCATCCGGCGCGGCACCGATGTGATCAAGGCCATGGCCCTGGGCGCCGATGCCGTCATTCTCGGGCGTGCCCCGCTGTATGGACTTGCGGCGGGCGGTGAGCCGGGCGTGCGCCGGGCCCTTGAGATCCTGATGACGGAAATCGACCGCGCGCTGGGTCATCTGGGCTGCAACAGCATCAGCGAATTGAGTCCCGCGATACTGCGCCGCCGGAGCGGCTGATGGCGGCCACCGGCTCACGCTCGCCGGTTGAATTCGTGCGCGCGCTGACGCGCGTGGATGCCACGGCGCTGGTGGCCGGCTCCATGATCGGCTCCGGCGTCTTCATCGTCTCGGCCGATATCGTCCGCCAGGTGGGCTCCCCGGGCATGCTGCTGCTGGTGTGGATGATCGCCGGGGTGACGACGGTGATCGGCGCGCTCACTTACAGTGAACTGGCAGCGCTCTTTCCCCGCGCCGGCGGCCAGTACGTGTACTTGCGCGAAGGGGTCTCGCCGCTGTTTGGTTATCTGTACGGCTGGACCCTGTTCAGTGTGATCCAGACCGGCACCATCGCGGCGGTGGCGGTGGCCTTCGCGCGCTTCACCGCCGTTTTCGTGCCCGCCCTGACGCCCGCGGTGTTCCTGGGGTGGACTGCCCACCTGCCCAGCGGCGACATCCAGATCGGGCTGTCGCCGCAGCGCCTGCTCGCCATTGCCTCGGTGGTGCTGCTGACGTGGATCAACGTGCGCGGCGTGCGCACCGCCGCGGTCATCCAGACGACGCTGACCGGCATCAAGCTCGCCTCGCTCGCCGCGCTGGTGCTGCTCGGGCTCACCCTCGGGCGCAATCATGTGGCGATCAGCACGAACTTCGGGCCGGGATTCTGGGGCACGATCTCCTTCTGGCACCTGCTCCCCAGCATCGGGGCGGCCATGATCGGGGCACTGTTCTCGATGGACGCCTGGAACAACGTCGGCTTCGCGGCAGGCGAGCTCAAGGATCCGAAACGCGATCTGGCATTCGCCATGGTCACCGGCGTGTGCGTGGTCGTCGTGCTCTATCTGCTCGCGAACCTTGCCTACTTAAGTTCACTGCCGCTGGCGGCCATCGCCAGCGCGCCGCAGGACCGCGTCGCGACCGCGGCGCTGCAGGCCATGTTCGGTGACCCCGGGCTCACTGTCATGGCGGCGGCGATCATGATTTCGACCTTCGGTTGCAACAACGGCCTGATACTCGCCGGCGCGCGGGTATTCTACGCCATGGCCCGTGACGGCCTGTTCCTGAAGCGCGCCGCACGCCTGCATCCGCGCTATCACACCCCTGCCTTCGCGCTGTGGATCCAGGCCGCCTGGACCTGCGTCCTGTGTCTGTCGGGCACCTACAGCCAACTGCTGGACTATGTGATGTTCGCAGCGGTGCTGTTCTATCTGCTCACGGCCATCGGCCTGTTTGTGCTGCGCGTTCAAGCGCGCGGATGCGCCACGGCCGGTGAAGGTGCCGCTGTATCCGCTATTGCCCGCGCTGTATGTGCTGCTCACGGCGGCCATCTGCGCGAACCTGCTGATCCAGCGGCCGCAATATACCTGGCCGGGCCTGTGCATCGTGCTGCTGGGCGTGCCGGCCTATCTGCTTTGGCGCAGGTTCGGCACGCGCGCGCCAGCCGCCGTGCTCGCCGCGGCGCTGGTCCTGCCGTGGCTCGCACCGCCCGCCGCGCAGGCGCAAGCGACGCCGCCGAGCGGCACGAACTCAGCGTCGCACACTCGAAGCTGGTGGTGCTGATTCCAGCGCAACAGTTTCCCGCCGAGGCGCTGCTCATCGAGTGGGCACAGCGCTCCGCCACCATTGTCGCGCATTATTTCGGACAATTTCCGGTGCCGCGAGGTGCGCATCGTGGTGATCCCGGTCGGCGGATCACAAGTGGCGGGTGGCACCACCTTCGGCGCACCCGCGCCGCTCATCCGCGTGCGCGTCGGCAACCAGGTCGATGCTGGCGCCTTGCTGAATGACTGGGTGCTGGTACACGAAATGACGCACCTCGCGCTGCCGGACATCGGCCAGGACCATGCCTGGCTGTCCGAGGGTCTTGCGGTCTATATCGAAGGCGTCGCGCGCGTGCAGGCCGGCAACCGCAGCATTGAAGATGTCTTCGCCGAAGAGCAGCATGCCATGCCGCGCGGCCTGCCGGGCCCCGACGGCGGCGGCCTGGATCAGGATCACTCCCATGGCCGCACCTACTGGGGCGGCGCGATGTTCTGTCTGCTCGCGGATGTACAGATCCGCGAGCGCACCCACAATCGCTCGGGCCTGCAGGACGCCATGAAGGCCGTGCTGCGCGCGAGCGGCGGCCTGCCGAGCGACTGGGACATCAACAAGGTATTGGCCACTGCCGATGCGGCGGTCGGCGTACCGGTCATGAGTGAGCTGTACGCGCAGATGAAGGACCGGCCCGTTGCACCGGATCTGCCGGCGCTGTGGCACAGCCTCGGCGTGGACCCGCAGGGTGATACGGTCCGCATCAATGACCAGGCGCCGCTGGCCGCGATCCGCAAGGCGATCTTCAAGCCCGGCTAGCGATAGCCGACGATCAGTCCGGCATCGAACCAGCCGCGCAGCAGCGCAGCCGCGGGCGCCGCTGCCGACAGCTGCTCACAAAGCTCACCGAAGGTGCGCCCGGCGAGCGCCGCATCCAGGAGCGAGGATTCCGCGCGGGACAGACGCCGATAGAACACGGCCAAGCCCTGTCGCCACACCAGCCATTGCTGGCTGCAGGTCAAACGCCAGCGCCGCGGCCGGGGCTCCTCGGCGCAGGCGAACCGCCACCAGGCCACACAGTTGCTGCTGACACTCACACGCCGCAGCGTCGGTGAGAACGTGAATTGCAGGGCGGCCCACTGCTCAGGATCAACGGCGGTGAGACGCTCGGGCCTGAGCGCACAGTCATCCGCGGCATCAAAGGCGCCCGCCACGGCCCATTCAAATCGCGCCAGATCGGCAAGACCCCGCGCCCGCGGCCCAGTGAGCCGGGCGGCGAGCCACTCGGGCAGTGCCTCCCCGTAGGCGCGCGCGGACCGAAACCGGCTTGGATGGAGTTTGACGAAGTCCCCGATGAGACGTGCAAAGTGATGCGTACCCAGTGCGGCCTGCACGGCTGGATAGGTCTCGGCCAGTACCTCGATCAGCCGCGCCGCGTAGGCCTGCGTATAGATGCCCAGCCGCAGCGAGGTCGCAGCGCGCTCATCGGCGGCGATCTCGGCGGCAATGGCGCCATCCCCCTCAAGCAGGTGAGATTGAAAGGACTGCTGCAGGTGCGCCAGTTTCATTCAGGCGGCCCGTACCGTCGCGGCCGCCGCGATGTCGCGAGCGATCTGAAGCTCCGCCACCAGTTCCGCGAGCGCCGGAATATTCCCGTCGCGCTCGATCATGGTCGGGCACCTCGCCCAGCCGCTGCGCCGTGTGGCGATACAGGTCCCATACCGCCTGCGGCACTGCCGTATCATGCGTGTCGATGAGCAAGTCCCCCTGATGGCTGTGGCCTGCCAGGTGAATCTGCCGTACCCGGGAGGCGGGCATGGCGTCCAGGAATTCACGCGCATCGAAGCCATGGTTGACGCTACTGACGTAGACATTGTTCACATCGAGCAGCAGGTCGCAATCCGCCTCCGCCGCGAGCGCCGTGATGAACTGCCACTCGGTCATCTCCGAGGAGCGGTAGGTCACGTAACTGGAGACATTCTCGATGACCAGGCGCTGCTCCAGGAAATCCTGCACCTGGCGGATGCGCTGGGTCAGGTGGCGCAGGGCTTCGGCGGTATAGGGCAGCGGCATCAGATCATGCAGATTCAGGCCCGCCGTGCCCGTCCAGCACAGGTGATCGGAAATCCACCCCGGCCGCACGCGCCGAGCGAGCGACTTCAGTTGCGCCAGGTAGTTGAAATCCAGCGGCTCGGTGCTGCCGATGGACAGCGACACACCGTGCATGACCATCGGGTAGCGCTCGCGAATCTGGTCGAGAAAATAAAGTGGCTTGCCGCCCGCGACCAGATAGTTCTCGCTGAGGATCTCCAGCCAGTCGAGGGCTGGCCGGCTCTGCAAGACCTCGCCGTAATGCTGCGGGCGCAGCCCCAGGCCGAATCCGCGAATCATGAAGGGCTCATGGGTGGAGCGCGAAGACGGCCACGGCCAGCCCGTGACCGTCTTCGCTGAGCCGGCTCAGCCGGCCTTGGCCTCGGCCTTTACCTTGGCCTTCGCCGCCGTGCAGTCTGACTTCGACATCTCGACAAAGCCCAGGCCCTTGCAGGAGTTCATGCCCTTGCAGGAGTTCTTGGCTGACTTGCAGGAGGACTGGCCCTTGCACGAATTGACACCGGTACATTTCACTTTGGCTTCATCGGCACTGGCCGTGGTGGCCGCGAAGGTTCCAAACAATAGTGCCGCAGCGGTCGCAATCGCCACACCACCCGCTCTCGTTGACTTCATGTTGCTCGCTCCCTAAAGATGATCGGATTATCGCGCGGCGGGGCCGACGCCGGGAGCCGAAATGGCTCACCTGTCAGCAAAGACCGGTCCTTGTGCCGATCTATTGCAGCAGAACACCGGACATCGCATCCGGCTATGATCCCGCTCCGGCATGCGCAATATAACCCCCGAAGCCCCGGTCCCCTTAGTCGACACCCCTGAACCGGGTGTGGCTGCCGCGCCCCTGGCGGTGGAGCGGCTGTTTGAGACCCTGCGGCCGGAGCTGTTGCGTTTTGCCTGGTGGCTGTCCCGGAATCGGGCCGTGGCTGAGGATGTGGTCCAGGAGGCCTTGCTGCGGGCCTGGCGCTCCCGGGATGTCACTGAAGGACCCGGCGGCGGCGCGCGGCTGGCTGCTGACGATCGTCCGCCGCGAACATGCCCGGCTCTACGAGCGTAAACGCCTGGAGATCACCGACTTGGATGAAGTCATTGCAGCCGAGGACCATCAGCTTGCCGCCGAGAGCGATGAGCTGGTCGGGCTGCGTCTGGCCATCACGCAGCTTCCGGATGAATACCGGGTGCCGCTGGTCATGCAGGTGCTCGGGGGCTTCACCACGGATGAGATTGCCAAGGAGCTGACCTTGTCGACGCCGGCGGTGCTGACCCGGCTGTTCCGGGCGCGCAACCGGTTGCGCCGCATTTATGGATTGACTGCCCGCCGCGGACGGGATGGATGAGCCAGCCCTAATGACCCATGATGAAGCCCGATTGTTGATTGGCGCCGCGCCCGCCGAGGTGCGGCCCGGCCCTGGCGGCGCATCTGGCACACTGCCCCGACTGTGCGCTGTTCCAGCAGCAGATGCGCCGCATGGACCAGGACCTGTCGCGCCTGTTCGCGGCGCCGCTCGCGCCGCGCGCGGCGACGCGCGTTGTGGCGCTGCCGATCATTGCACGCGCCAAGCCAAAACCGGTGTCGAAGCGGTTCCCTGCCCTGCTGGCGCTGGCGGCAAGCCTGGTGCTATCCGTTGGACTGGGCATCCTCTTCTGGACCCTGCGGCCGCAGCCGAGCCTCGCTGCCGGCGTGCTGGGTCACATCGCACTGGAATCCGGAAGCTGGTCCGAGGTGGCCCCGATGACAGCCGCCGCCACCGACGCCGTGCTGAGCGGCGCGGGCGTGTCGCTTGACCCGTCGGACACCACCGTGACCTATGCGCGCAGCTGCCTGTTCAATGGCCACTGGGTGCCGCATCTGGTCGTGCGCACCGCGGCAGGTCCCGTCACCGTCATGATATTGCGCCAGGAACACATCCCCGCCCGGCAGACCTTCCGCCAGAACGGCTACTCCGGCATCCTGGTTCCCAGTCCGGCCGGGGGCACCCTCGCCGTCATCGTCCAGGGTGAGCCGGACATGGATGAGGTCGCGCGCGCCTTGGGTCCGCATCTGCACTGGACACGCTAGCCGCATGCAGCCCCTGACCGTGCTGTTCGTGCTGGCCGTCCTCGTCGGCACGGCCACCCGACTGTGGCTCGCGAACCGGCAGATTGCCGCCGTCACCCGGCACCGCACCCGCGTGCCCGAACCGTTCGCCCACAGCGTCTCGCCCGCCGATCATCTCAAGGCGGCGGATTACGCCGTGGCGCGCACCCGGCTCGGGCGCATCGACACGGTGATCGATGCGCTCGTGCTGCTGGGCCTGACCCTGGGCGGTGGCATCCGCGGCATCGATCAGCTCTCGCGGCCGCTTGGCCTGGGCGGAACCGTGGCACGGCGCCTTGGTCATTTTGAGCGTGTTGCTGGTCGTGGCGTTGATCGGGCTGCCCCTGTCGCTGTGGAGCACCTTCCGGCTTGAAGCCCGGTTCGGTTTCAATCGCACGACCGTGACGCTGTTCTTCGTCGATCGGCTCAAGGGCCTGTTGCTGGGCCTTGCGATTGGCGGCCCGCTGCTGTTGGGCGCCCTTGAACTGATGCATCGCGGCGGCACGCTGTGGTGGGTGTACGTGTGGGCGCTATGGCTCAGCGTATCCCTGGGGCTGACCTGGGCTTACCCGGCGCTGATCGCGCCGCTCTTCAACCGCTTCAGTCCCTTAAGCGATGCAGCGCTGCGAACCCGGATCGAGACACTGCTGGCGCGTTGCGGCTTTGCCTCGCGCGGCGTGTTCGTGATCGACGGTTCACGGCGCTCGGCGCACGGCAACGCCTACTTCACCGGGGTCGGCCGCAACAAGCGCATCGTATTCTTCGACACGTTGATCAACACGCTCGAGCCCGGCGAAATCGAGGCCGTGCTGGCGCATGAGCTGGGGCATTTCAAACTCCACCACATCCGGCGCCGTCTGATCATCTCCGCCGTGCTGGCGCTGGCGGGCCTGGCGCTGCTCGCCTGGCTTGCCGCCCGCGCGTGGTTTTATCAGGGGCTCGGACTTTCGGGCGCCTCGGACTATGGCGCCCTGCTGCTGTTCCTGTTCGTCGCGCCGGCGTTCACGTTCTTCGTGACGCCCCTGTCGGCGCACTGGTCACGTCGGGATGAGTTCGCCGCGGATGCCTTTGCGGCCCAGCACACGCCCGCCGCCGCCCTGATGGCGGCGCTGGTGAAGCTGTATCGCGACAACGCCACCACGCTCACCCCGGACCCCATCCACTCGCGATTCTACGATTCGCACCCGCCGGCACTGGCCCGCATCGCACGGCTGCAGCTGCTGTGACGGCCGTCCCGCGCCATTACCGATCTGCGCCGCTCACGCGGCGCAGACCGGCGACATTTAGAAATTCTTCGTAAAGGTGACGGTCCATTCACGAGGACGGCCGGGCGTGCCCACCCGACCTGAGATGGGCGCGGCAGTGGGCAGGGAGTTGGCGCCCAACTGTTCCCAATAGAACTTGTTGAACAGATTGGTGACGCCGGCCGCCACATTCCATTTTCCGACGTTCGGGGTATAGATCGTCCTGAAATTGAACAGGCTGTAGCCGGGAATAATGTAATACGGGTGCACCTGTACCGCATTGGTCGGACCGTTGGTCATGAACGACTGATAGGTCCAGTCAAGCCGCGGCGCAAGCGTCCCCGCGTCGGCCATTTTCAGGTCGTATTGGACGCCACCGCTCATGTTGATCTCAGGCTGCAGTTTAACCGACGGGTCCACGTAACCGACCGCTGTGGCACTGGATGCCGTGCTGCGGAATTGGTTGTAGCCGAAGTTGAGGTTCAGATGCAGTCCGTCGAGCGGAGTCGCGGACAGCTGCTCCTCGATACCGCGGATGCTGGCGGGTTCCACCACCGTCAAGAACCATGCCTCGCCCGTCGTGCCGGCAAAGAAGGTGCCTGCGGGACAAAACGTGCCCGGCGCCAGCTGGTAGGGGGTGGGATTGAGGTCAGTGGTGGCAGAACACTGCGTGGCGGTGACCGGCGTCAGGTGCGCCTGGTAGTCAATATAGAAGATCGCCGTGTTGGCACGCAGGCGATGATCCAAGAAATCGCTCTTGTTGCCGATCTCGTACTGGATCGCATGTTCTCCTGGCACCTCCTGTACCTGTCCGATCGTAAAGGGGCGCGGATTGAACCCGGGCGAGCGAAAGCCGGTCGCCGTTGAAGCGTAGAACAGAATATCGTCGGTCGCCTGGAAGTTGAGGCTGCCGCTGTAGTCAAAGCGGCTGGAGGAGAGGTCTTTCGGACCCGGCAGGACGATCGATTGAGCCGGATACTCATTCACATGATCGAAGACGTTCGATTTGCTTTCATCGGTGTAGCGCACTCCTGCGGACGCCGACCATCGGTCCGTCAGCTTGTACTCCCCATGCACAAATGCTGATTTGTTCTCATCCGTGTAAAGGTCATTCGCGACGTTATTGCCCAACAGGCCGCTCGGGAAGATGAATGACGGGTAGGCGAATGCGTCGAAATTCGTCGTGTCGTACGCGCGATCATGCGAGTTGTAGTAGAACAGGCCGCCGGTCCAGTCCAGCCGATCCCCGAAGGAGGTGCCGTTGAGCCGGAACTCGGCTGATCGTTGCGCGTGCTCCTGCAAATAAGTGGTCTGCACCAGCCCGAAAGGCGTCAGGTCGCTGTCGTTGGACCAGTTGGACTGATAGGTTTCGTAGGCGAGGATCAGCTTGGCATGCAGCTTATCGGTGAGGCGATAGTCCACCGTGAGCGGAATGGCCCACTCCTCCAGGTACTGCGTCGGATCGTTCTGCTGCCCCGTGACCACATCGCCGAAAGTGGCGTAGTTGTCGAATGGACTGGGCGAGACGAAACCGGGATTGCCGGTGTAACCGACGCCGTACTTCGGCTTGACCACGCCATTGGAGTACAGGGAGTTGATCAGATCGGTGGTCTGGTATTGGGTGAGCAGCGCCTGAGGATAAGGCTGATCGGCCTGCTTGGTGTAATTGCCGTTGAGATTGATTTCCAGGTCATCGCTCGCCACGTAGCGCAGTTCGATCTTGCCGCCTTCGTGGCGAAATCCTCCCAGGCCTCCCAGTGCGCAGCCATTGCCTTGAGTCGGAGAGATGGTCTCCGGCAGGCTGCCCGCCAGTTGCGGTGTTCCCCGAGCCGCCATCGAGCAGGCGAAGTCCAGGTAGTGACCGAAGCCGTCCTCCGAACTGGAACTGCCGATCATGCGCACGAACAGTTTGTCCGGAACCAACGCAAAATCGCCAATGCCCTTAAGATCGATGCGCTGATGCTGGCCGTAGGTTAGGGAGAAGGTCCCGCTGTCATCGCCTTTGGGCTTAACGGTGATCAGGCGTATCGCACCGCCCAGGGCGTTCTTGCCAAACAGCGTGCCCTGCGGACCGTTGAGCACCTCCACGCGCTCCAGATCCGCAAGGTCCAAGGAGGCGCCGGTCTCCGTCGCGTGGTAGACGTCATCGACGTAGACCGCCACCGCCGGCTCAAAGGTGTAACTGAAGTCGACCTGGGTGATGCCGCGAAGGCCGATCGTCTCCGTCGGGCCGTAATTGCTAACCGGGGTGCGAAAGTAGGCATTCGGAACGACCGATCCTAAGTCATCGACGTTGATCAGTTGCTGCGCTTGCAGATCCTCCGCCGTCAGGGCGGTAATCGTTATCGGAGTCTGCTGCAGGTTTTCCGTGCGGTAGCGCGCGGTGACGACGACTTCCTGGAGCGCGCCATTGTCATTTTGGCTGGGCTCGGTGGCCGCCGAGGTGGCGGGGGCCTGTTGTCCCAGCGCGGCGCCGCAATACACAGCGGCCATCCCGACGATTAACGAGCGCTGGGTCCAGCGACCCCATAGAGCACCCTCTGCGGTCGATCCGATTGCGGCCGCGTTGATCCGTATCTCATTCCTATCCCCCATTTAAACTACGATTCTTGATCGGTCAGTGATTTCGTTCTTGTAATAAATTGTGCCCGGAACGCAAAGTGCCTGCAATAAGCACCACGATCGAAACTGCCAACGATATGGGATCCCACGCGACGTCGTAATGATCCGCAAAAGCAGGATGAGCAAACGGCACAAGGCGATGCGTCTTCAGTGATTGAAATGCTTTTGCATATCTTCCCCGAGGCGGGTGATCTGCGCGCCCTTCTGCGTCAGATCCTTGCTGCAGCGGGCGGCCTCGGTCGCATAGTCGGCATCGGTCATCTTGGCGACCTGTTCGGTCAGCAGCTTTTCGATATCGAGCGTCGGATTGCGGCCATCCAACCGGCCGATGTAGTACAGCACCAGCAAGGTGCCGGTGGATTTCAGGTGCGAATCGGGTTTTTCGGCGGAGCGAACGCCGACCGCGACACAACGCACATCGGCGATGGTATCGGCGTCCTGTGCACTGAGCTGCAAAGGCGCGAGCATCAAGGCGGCCACCAGCATGGTCGGCCACTGCTTCTTCCACATCAGAACGCTCCGTCTAGGGTTTCGTGGGGGGGTGCCTTGCGGCTGTGGGCGCGGATGAAACTCAGCACCGGACCCGACACGGAATCATCCGCCGTTCCGATCGCATAGGCCTCCGACAGGTGCGAGTGCCCGGGTACATGCAGCCGCTCGACCGGCCGGCCGGCCGCCTGGCGCGCCCGGGTGAGCTCATCCGCCTGCATCTGGAAGTTTTCCGGATCAAGGTCAGCATCGCTGACCAGCAGCGGCGTGCGCGATTTCACCAATCCGGGCAGCGAGGACTCGGTCGGCGTACCTGCTCGGATCCTCTCCGTAGTAGGCCTTCCAGATCGAAGTCTCGTGACCCAGGTCGTAGACGGCTGCCGACATGAGGATGGCGCCCGCGACGCCGGGGTCCTGGTGGGTGAGTGCGCGGTGCGCCAGATAGTCGGCGACGTGCGCGCCGCCCGAGGAATGGCCCCATAGGAAGATGCGCTGCGGATCACCGCCGTACTCGCCGATATGCGCCTTGACCCAGGCCACCAGCGCCGTCATGTCCTCGATGCCCGAGGGCCACTGCGATTGCGGCGCCAGCCGGTAATTGGCCGTGACACCCACCAGATCGTGGGCCGCCGCCCAGCGGCCGATGTTGTCGTAGAACGGTGAGCCGGGCGTGTGCTTGGCGCCCCCGGCAAAGCCGCCGCCGTACACGAACACCACCACCGGCTTGCGCGGGCCGCGCTTGAGGGGAATGAAGATATCCGCGGTGTTGCGCGGCGCCGGCCCGTACGCCACATCGCGAGTGACGACGGCGTCGGTGTACGGCTCGCGCTGCTGCAGGGGTTCGTACAGCTTGCCGGTACGCACGGTGTCGATCTTGGGGCCGATGCCGCGGATGATGCCGGCAATGTCGTCGGGCATACCGGCCGGATGCGGTCCCTGCACCGGCGTCACCGGCGCGGCGGGCGGCGGCGGCGCCCCCGCGGCACCGGCGCCGCCCGCACGGCCCCCGCCGCCTGCCGCCGGCGCCGGGGTCGCCACCGGAATGATCGTTCCGGGAGGCGGCGTCGCGCCATCGACGATGTGCGGCAGGGTGGTGTTTCCCGTCACCGGATTCGCATAGTGGAACGGCATGTCGTACACCACCGGGAACATCTGGAACTTGTAGGCTCGGCGGACGATCCGGCGGCAGCTCCTTGTCCGGCCCGGGCGTGGCGGCATTGGCCGAGCGCACCCAGCCGCCGTCGTAGCCGGCCGCCAGGGTGTTGTAGGTGTGGTCATCGCGCAGCTTCCACTTGCCATCCTCCAGCACCGCCGTGTTTTCGTACACGGCCGCACCGACCGAGGCGCGCGGACCGAAGCTCATCTGCTGGAACATGCGGATGCGGATTTTGGCGGACTTGCCATCGGGGGCGATATCGATCACCGGCTGCAGCTGCATGTGATTGCCGAGCCGGTCCGGCGACCGGTCCTTCACTGCCCCGACCGAACACCTTCAGCAAGAAGGCGCGCACGTGTTCGCGGCCATCGTAGGCGCCGCGCTGCGCGAGCTCCATGGAGCCATCGACGCTGAACAGATTGGCCAGATCGTTCCACAGATTCTTGTCGAGGTAGTAGCCGTAGGCGCTCTCGAGATTCTCGATCTCGTAATAGCCCTTGACCCGATCAATACCGTGCCGCGCCTGGGTGAGCGCCGTGTCCACATTCGCGACGGGCCGGGCCGTGAAGCGTCCGCCCGGCACGGCCAGGGCCGCCGCAGCGACAGCCGGAGTCGGGTCCCCCCACCGGCGGGTAATGCGCCATCTCGCCGCTGACCGGATTGGGGTAATGGAACGGTGGCACATGCGCCGTCGGGTAGATGGCGTAGACCTCGGTGGGCGGCCGATCCGGCGGCAAGCGTCGTGCTCGCGGTCGGCACCGGCTGCGCATCCTGCGCCCAGCCTTTGTCGTAGTCGGTGATGAACGTCGGATAGAAGTGCAGTGACTTGAACATCCACACGCCGTGGCGCTTGACGAAGGTGTTCTCGTACACACCCTCCATCCACTGACCCTGACCGCCGACGTGCCCGAGCAGATCGAGCTCGCGGCTTCTGGCACGGGCCGTGAGTCCGTCCGGTGCCACATCCACGATGGGCTGCAGCTGCATGTGGTCGTTCATCCAGCCCCAGCTCAGGCCCTGCGGACCGGACAGTCCCAGGAATGCGCGCACGCGGCGCTTGCCCACGTACACGCCCTGCTGGCCGCTCTCAATCGTCGCATCCGGCGCGAACAGGTCCGCCGCCTGGTCCCACATGGCCCGATCGATGTAGATAGCCGTAGATGCGCTGCAGGTTCTCGATCTGCTGCGCATCGTTCAGGAGCGTGATCCGATGCTGCAGATCGGCAAGCCGCGTCGCCAGCTCCCCTTGGGGAATACCCGCCGCCTGCCGTGGCGAGGGCCGCCGCATCCGGCAGCACCCAGGCGTCCGAGGAAGCCGTGGTGCCCGGATTGCCGTAGTGAAACGGCGCGATGCAGGCTTTGGGAAAGCCTTCACACTCCATGTTGCGTTCGACTGTCGGCCGGGTGCGCCAGCGGGCGGCGGGCCGCGCCGGCGGATGCCGGCGGCTTGCGGCGCGGATGTCGCGGCAGCGGCAGCTGGCGGCGGCGGCGCCGCCCAGCCCGTCTTGTAGGGGGCGCCGAAGTCCGAGTAGTAATCCAGCTTGCTGATTTTCCAGACGCCGTTTTCCTTGGCGTACTGCATCTCGTACACGCCCTCCGCCCAGGTCGCCCCGCCGCCGGGGCTGCCGAACATGGCAAATGCGCGCCAGCGCCCCTGCGCGGTCATGCCGCCGGCATCGACGTGCACCACCGGCTGGATGTTCATGTGGTCGTAGAGGCGGCCGTTGCCCAGACCGATATCGCCGATCTGGTGGCCGCCGACGTTCAAGTACAGGTGTTCACGAATGCTCTTCTGGCCGACGAACACCCCGGCCGGATAGTTGGCGACGGCGTTTTCCGTGAACAGCTGCCGAGAGGTCTTCCCACAAGCCCCTTGTCGACGTAGTAGCCGTAGGCACGCTGCAGCTTCTCGATGCGGCTGAAGTCCTCGGCGAGCTGCACGTTCGCCGCGAGCGTGGCGACCTGAAGCTGCGTGGTCGGAAGCGCTTCGGCGCGCACCAGGCTTGGGCGCTCATCACGCGCAGACGGCGGACACACCCAACACGGCCGCCGCGAGCGCAACCGGAAAACGACGCTCCATGACTCCCCCTATGCGGCGCCGTGCGAAGGTCAGCGCCCGAATTTTCTCAACGACGAACTGTCGGTCCATCGGCGCCGCCAGGGCGGCGAGTTCGGGGGCGATCGTGTCGTGCATGTATGGAATCGGATGCGCATAGCGCGGCATGTGCCCGCAGATATCATCCACGTGCCAGTCACCTTCCGGCATACATTCCAGACAGCGCCAGCGGCAGGGCCGGCGTCGCCCACGACAGCGCGCCAGCGCGCGGTGTCAGCGCCATGCCACCGCCGCGGCGACGGTCATGCCGACACCGCCGAGGAACGCGCCGCCGATTGGCGGCTGATCATGACAGCTCATCCTTGATGGGCGGCAGCACCGACTGCGGAAACCAGTTGGTGTGCGTGCCGCTGCGCAGCCGGAACGGCAGCTTCACGGTCGCGATCACGCCATCCTCCAGATGCTGGGCATCGGTGATGATCATGTCCGAGCTCATCGTGTCGAAATTGCTGGCGATGGTCATCAGGTAACCGTCGCCTTCATTCTTCGAATTCGCGCGCGGTACGAAGCAGCTCTCCTGCAGGGCAACCTTGCCATCGACCGCGCACTGCTTGATGTCGCCGGTCGTCACATCCAGGCGCTGCATCACCTGGCGTGCCGCCATCATGGGGTTCGCCTTCGGATCCGCCACCGGCGGCTGGCGCGCGGCTGCTGATGAAAGCGTAGCGATAATCGAGCGACAGGTAGCGATCATCCATGCGCGGCAGGAACGCCGGGCGTCGTGGACACCACGTCCTCCTGGAAGGCGTCCGACTTGGAATCCAGATCGAACGTCCAGCGACGGATCTGCGAAGCATCGCGCTCACCGGAGGAGGTGGGCAGCTCCATGGTCACGGTGTTGCCGCGATCGGTGGCGTTGAGAAAGTGCAGCGTATTGCGCGACGGCCCCTTGAACCAGCGCACATCCTTCGCCTCCCCGTCGCGCGGCAGGATCCCGACCATCGTCGGCAGACTCCCATCCCATTCCCACATCGGCTCGCCGGACTTGAGGCGCTCCAGGCTCGAGGTGCGCGCGATCACCGGAATGATCACGTGCTTTTGCGTGATGGCGATGTCGTGGATGATGCCGAGGTACGGCGATTGCAGCCACACTTCCTTGGTGACCTTGCCGGCCGGATTGATGGTGTAGACGGCGATGTCCTTGGTCAGAATGCCCTTGGCCTCGTAGCCGTAGGCAATCATCTCGCCGGTCATCGGATCAATCTTCGGATGCGCCGACATGGTCTGCGCGGTGTACTTGCCGTGGAAGTTCCAGTCCCCGAGCGTCTCCAGCGTATGCGGATCCACGTAGTACGGCAGCGAGTCCTCCTTCAGGACGAACAGCTTGCCGCCATGCCAGTAGGTGTGCGTATTGGCCGCCGAGCGATTGATGTGCGCGACGCTCGGATCATCGGTGTAGGGATTGCGGTAGACCCCGAACAGCCGCTTGCGCTCCTTGCGTTCGGCCATCAGGCGCGAGGTGCGCACGAAGCGGCCCTTGAAATCCACCGAGCCATCATGAAAGCGGAAGCGGCTGATGTGGCCGTCGCCATTGAATCCCGTCAGCCATTCGTTCTTCGGCGGGCGGTAGTCGAAGTCGCACTGCATCCGATAAAAGGTGCCGCGGATGTCGGTGGGAATCTGGCCCCACACCTCGCAGTCATACACGTCGGCATCGAAGCGCGTCGGACTGTTGAAGCCCGGTGGAAACAGCGGATGCCCTCTGAAATCGACGGCCATGACGGTACTCCACGAATGAGGGGTCGCAGGCGGGCGATGATAACTCAACCACGTCCCCGCGACCGCCGCGGCGCCGCGGCCCGGAGCCGGTTTGGGATCCCAAGTTGTCCCTGTCGAGCCCCTGCGCAGCGCCACTGCGCCGGCTGCAGCGAAGTCTGGATATACGCCGTGACGTCGTTGAGTTCGTCCGCCGGATAGATCGACTTGAAGGCGGCCAGGTTGTTCTTGCCGGCACTGGCGGTGGCCAGAATGGCATCGTGGCTCTGCCCCTTGATGAGCGAAGGCCCCACCCCCTGCCCGCCGCCGCCGCTCGCCCCATGGCGGGGCACACAGGCGGCGCGATAGATCTCCGCGCCGTTCGGGGTTCGTCGCGCGGGTCGCAACCGGCAGCGCCGCCGCAGCTGACGGACTCCCGAGGCCGCTACGGCCCCCACTGAGCGCCTGCGCGAGCGAGGGAATCCTACCCGAGAACATCCAGATGCCATCGCCGCGCTTGCCCTGGGCGAACACGCCACCGCCGGCATGCACGACGACGTACTGCTTGCCCTGGTACTCAATGGTCGTCGCGGTGGTATTCACGCCCGCATCGGTCATGAACTCCCACAGCTTCGCGCCGTTCTGCGAATTGAGCGCGGTCAGGCGGCCGTCGGAGCGGCCGATGAACGCTGTGCCAGTTCCATCGAGTCATTCACACGAACAGATCGGAATTGCGCGATTTGCTCGGCGTCTAAGTTGACGTGCTGACGCGGCGCGCACGGCCGGACAGTTTCCGCGACCGCGTACTTGCTGAAGCTCAACAGATATGAGCGAAGAGCCGCGCCTCGCGGAATACCTCGGGCACATCAGCAACGTTATCCAGGGGCTTGCCTTACCATTGCTCGATGCGAGATGCCCCGGTGCAAAAGTTCCGGGGCTTCTTGCTTGCACCGACCCGTTTCTTATCGGCTGACCGTTATGCTGGCTTGCAGATCCGTTGGACGAATAATCTGCATGACCGGAGGTCCGGCTACCAGTTTGACCCAGAGGGCATCACCGTCCCTGAACCAGGAAGTCTCATTCGCCTGGCGCAATGCGTTCAAGCTGGACACCTCCGTTCCGGAGGCTGCTTTGGCGAAGCCCGGGAAATCAAAGATGACCCATGAGCCCTTGTGCATTTCAGCCAGGCTGAGAGTGACTTGCGGTCTTTCTGTCTTGACCTGAATCTCGGTGCCGGCCTTCACGGTGCTCTCGTCGCCGGAGATCTTGAATTCCTTGCCGTTGCGAACCAGCGCAATGGGCGCCTGCGGAGCACGACGAGAAAACAGAGCGACACGTTGGGCCTGAACGAGGGGATCTTTTGAAGCATTCCCACCGATCGACGCCAGCAAGGCGAACCGGGCGGTCCGCGATTCGAGATTGACCGCTTTTGGAAGCTCGCCTCTGCTGTCCGAGAGATTCAGGCGGCCGATGTCACCTTTGCACACCGAGGCGTTCCAGGTGGGATGGAATTGACACGTGTTGTCGGTGACTACACTGTCGTTCTCGCCATCGTTGAGCATGATGTGTGAATCGGGGATGCCGGTCACCGAACCGTCCAGGTCGTGGATCGACAGGGTCCGATATTGGTTGCCGCCGCGGTTATCATTATCGAATCGGGAATCGTATTTCGGGAAATAGACCGGCTTGGCGTTGACGAACTTCGCGCCGCTGATGCTGCTTCCGGTACTGAGCCCCGCGCTCGTGAACAGCAGGAACGAAAGCGCGCCTGTCTTTCGCACTTTGTTGTCCTGGAAATTCACGAATGTCGTGTTCACCACATCATCGCGGTAGTCATAGTATTCGTAGCCGCGGATGGGAAAATCCGGAATTTTAGGCTTCGGCAGGCTGCGGCCGTAGGCGATTTCCTCGGGCGTCGAGGGGTTGCCGATATTTTCGGTCTCGCCCACGACCAGCGAATCAACCAGCCGTGCGCTGAACCGTGAGGTGCCGATGTCGCCGGCGGCCTGCGTCATGCCAATGGCGTTGTCGGCAAATTTCGCGTTGCTGTAGACGTAGAGGTCGCCCCGGCCCCAGAGACCGTTATTGCGGTTCTTGTAGCTGGTCAGGTTCTCGAAGTGCGTCTCCAGCGCTTCGCTCTCCAGATTGTTGGGGTCCGCCAACGGCAGCCACGGAATGGAGGCCGTACCGAAGGTGTTGTCTTCGTTGATGTGCCGGTCAATCATGAACCCGTCGAAATTGGAATGGGACACGTTGCCCCTGAATGCGCGCAGCGGCGTTCGGCGTGGCCAGATGGTCTTGCTGATCTCGGCGCCGGCGAACTGGCCTTGCGGATGCATCGGCAGGGAAAACCAGAAGCCGGTCTCATCGGAACCGGCGGCCACGTTGTCAATGAAGGAGTTGTCCGGGTTGGTGATCCAGAAAGCCGACACCGTGTTGTCCGAGGGCAGCAGCACGTCCTTGGATTGCTGGCCATTCTGTCTGGGGGAACCGGGGGCACTCGGGGGGCGCTCGCCAGCCGCGGCAAGGTTGGTCGGGACACACTCCTTGGAAGTGTGGCACTTCACCTGGATCGCCAGGTTGTGCACGAACTGGTTGCCGTGCTCGATGCCGTCCTCGAGGAAGAAGCAGTGCCCCACGGTGTTGTAGGTCACATTGTTCTCCACGTGCACGAAATTCGTGCCGTGTATCGTCACGCAGCGGTTGTAGGTGTCGTGGATGGAGGCGTTCTTGATGTACTGCCCTTGGGCATCCCCCACCAGATGCCAATGGATCGGATAGCGCGCCAGCGTCAGGTTCTGGCCCATGCGGTTCAGCTCGACGCCTTCCACATACATGTGGCTCGACGGCATCGCCATGATATGGCCGCCGAAGAACGTCTGCGCCGCATCTTCTGACGCCTGGATCTTAATGTTGCGCGTCAGGTTGGCCACTTCGCCGCGCTCATCCACGTTGAAGGTGATCTTGCCGAAGTGCATGAAGTCGAGCGGCTTGTCGAGCGTGATCTTGTTGCCGCTGATGGCGGCAATGGTGCGACGCTCGGCCTGCCGCGGGTTGTAGTCCGTGGATGCGAGCACGATCTCCTCCCCTACGCGCCAGCCGGAGGCATCCAGCACCTGTATCGACGTGGCGCGGGCCTTAGCGGTGGCGGACAGTTTGCTCCAGGTGTTGGTGGTGGAACCATGCAGGTTCAGCGTGCCGCCCGAGAGCATGATGCCGCGGTCGCCCATGCCGCCCATCACGTCTTCACCCTTCACGTGGTCGGTGAGGGTGATGGTCGCCTTGCGGGTGTGGGGGTGTCCTTCGCTGCCGATGGCCAGCTCCCCGTGCAGCATGATCCATTCGGTGGTCAGTTCCAGATCCGCATCGTCCGAGAAGCTCAGCTTGCCATCGATCGACAAACCATCCAGCGGCGGTGGACTCACATCCAGCACCACGTCCTTGTCTTTGCCGATCGTCGGCTTGTCGCCCGCCACCGGCACCTTACCGTTGGGCCAGGTGGCCGGGTCGGACCAAAGTGACTGCGCCGCTTGGGCACCGGCCACCTGCCCCCCCATGACAGCCAGGACACCGATGAAAATGAACGAGCGATAGTGTTTTCGCATGGCCTCGACCCCAAACTTGAATTATTGCCTTGAACCTTTTTTGGTAATGCCCCAGGGCTCAACGGCAAAGGATAGCGCGATGCCTCGATGAATTGCGACATCGACCGGAGGGGCTCCTCCATTATGGTTGCCGGACCCTACGTCAGCTACGTTTTAGCTACCCCCCAGCTACACATTACAACTGCCAGCACCGGATCGGACTGGACGACTATGGACGAAATCGGGAAACCAGTCATAACTCAGTCAGTTACGGAAGCGTTGACGGACGTCCTCCGAACTGCTCGGAGCGCCGTGGCGAGCGTGTTGCGCACAGTGCTGCCGTCCATCGATCCGCCTTCATTTATTCCAGCCCGGTATGGCCTGCTGCATCCACCGGATTGCGATCATTTTCGGCGCAGACGAACTCCAGTAGGTCCTGGTCGCGTGCACGCGTGTAGCTCAAGACGGTGTGCCAGGGCGTGGCCAGCGCCAGCGGATCCTCGACCAGCATCTCATCGATCAGCGTGTTCGGGATCATCCTTGGCGAGGTGGATGTGCTCCACCACGTGCAGCTTATCGGAGTGCGGCATGCCGTTGCGCAGCTCGGTGACGGTCTTGATGCCCACCGTGTCGACGACCAGCGTCGAGCCCTCCCAGTGACCGATCGAATGGCCATAGAAAGTGGGATCCCAATCATCCGGATGCTGACGACCGTCCGTCCAGATACTGCGCAACTGCATCCACGCCTCGTGATGCGTGGTCACCCGACCCGGCGTGAACAGGAACTCGATGGGGTACTGGCCGACCATCATGATCCCGGGCATGCCCGGCGGACGGCAATACGAGCCGTTGCGCGGCACCTCGCCGTGGTTCGCGTCGGCGATCTTCTGCCAGGCCTGATAGCTCTCCAGGTACTTGCCCTTCAGCTGCGGCAGTTCGCGCTTGACGCCCGGGAGGGGCCTGAAATTAAAGGTCCACACGCCACCCCAGTCCGGTAACCTGTTCAGCTGCGAATAGTGGCCTTTCGGGAAGGCCGCCGCCGGACCGGATCCCGTCGGTGGCTCGGCGCGCCAGCGCCTGCAGACCCAGGACCAGGGAAGTCGCCGCCAACAAAACTCGCATGCTCATCGGTTTTTTCCTCGCTGACGCAGATTTTTCAGTGCCACAGCTCGGCCGCGAGTATAAGTCGAATCAAGCCAAACTTGCCTTTGACATGTCATCATGGGTGATAAGAGCTTGACGCCGGTGCGACAACGCCGTAAATCACGCATCAGCCGAAGGAATGCGGAGCGCTTGGGAATGAGACACCGAATGATGGGCTGCGTTGCAGCACTGACGCTGGGCTACGGCGGGATTGCCGTGGCACACCACTCGTTTGCCATGTTCGATCAGAGCAAGAACCTGCCCCTCAAGGGTACCGTCCATGACTTTCAGTGGACCAACCCGCATGCCTTCATCGACGTCGATGTTCCCAACGCGAGCGGCGGCGCCGATCTGTGGAAGGTGGAACTCAACAGTCCGAACAACCTCAAGCGCCAAGGGTGGAAGTCCACGCAGATGCAGCCCGGCGACAAGGTGACGGTGGTCATCAATCCGCTGCGTGATGGCTCCAAGGGCGGGCTGTTCGTTGCCGTGACGTTGCCCGATGGCAAGGTGATGGGGGACCCGACCCGAGCCGGCGGCGGACCGATCAACGTGCCGCAGATCCATCCACCGGCGGACGCTCCCGCAGCCCACTAATGTTTCGCCGCACCGGCGGCCCGCCCCGCTCCTGACGGAGCACTGGAGGGGGAAAACGTGGCCACGCACACCCACCGTGGCGCCGCCGTGGCGCTGCTCACCGTCATGAGCACCCTCGCGGCCCCCGCGACTTTGGCCCAGGCGCCGGCGGCGCGCGCCGATTGCAGTCGCGCCTGCCTGCAGGGCATTGCCGACCGCTACCTGTCGGCGCTCGTCAAACACGATCCGAGCAACGCCCCGCTGGCTCCCGGCGCGCGCATCACCGAGAACGGCCAGCGGCTCGGCACCCAACATGGTCTGTGGAAGACGGCCTCGGCCAATTCGACCTTCCGGTTGTACTTTGTCGATCCGGACCACGGCGCCATCGGCTTCATCGGCCAGCTCATGGAAAACGACTCGCCGGTGCCGGTCGCGCTGCGCCTGAAGGTGGTCAACGGCCGGATCACCGAGGCGGAGACCATCGTGGCGCGCAATACCCCGTTCGCCAAGGCCGATGGCTTTGCTGCGCCAAAGCCGCTGTTGCTGGCGGACCTGAAACCCGCCGATCGCACCCCGCGCGCGCAGATGATCCGCATTGCGGACAGCTACTTCACCGGACTGGATACCGATCACTCCGGCAAGAACGTGCCCTTTGCGCCGCAATGTCAACGCCGCGAGGACGGTACGGTCACGGCCAATTCCCCCGAAGCTGCCGCATCTGCCATGCAGAGGCTCGGTTGCCGGGCGCAGTTCGACACCGGATTCTCGGTGATCGTCACCAAGGTGCGCGACCGGCGTTATCCCATCGTCGATGTGGAACGCGGCCTGGTCTATGCCGAAGTATTTTTCGACCACAACGGCACGGTCGCCAGCTTCAAGATGGACGGCAAGGCGGTCGCGGTTCCCGCCGACTTTCCGCAGGCCCAAGAGCTTTCTGATCGGCGAGCTGTTCAAAATCGAGAAGGGTCAGATCCGGCAGATCGAGGCCGTGCTGCTCGATGTCCCCTACGGCATGAAGTCCGGGTGGTCACCTTCCAAAGCGCCCGCCCCTGCCTTGCATTCCGCGGCACTCAGGGGCACTGCGACCATGACTGCCTGGTGGGCTTCGTCGACAAGTACCTGGCCGCACTGCTGCGCCATGATCCGGGCAAGGACCTGTTCAGCGCCGATGCACGCTTCACCGAAAATGCCCAGCCGCTGCGGCTGGGCGAGGCGCTGTGGCGAACCGCGAGCGCAGGTCCGCAAGGCTACAAACTGGTCATTGCCGATCCGGACGCCGCCACCGCCGGCTTCTACATCCTGATGCAGGAGAACGGCAATCCGATCTGGCTGTCGGGACGGCTGCGGGTGCAGGCGAACCGGATCAGCGAACTGGAGACCGCGATCGTGCGCAAAGGGGTAGGCTTCGGAAAATTCGACCGCACCGCAATCTCCCCCCTGTGGAACGAGGTGCTCACCCCCGCTGAGCAGCGCCCGCGCCCCGCACTGATCGCCATCGCCAACGAGTACTTTGATGCGCTCGATCATCACCTCATCGACGCGGTGCCGTTCGATGACGCCTGCTTCCGCGTCGAGAATGGCGTTGAGACCGCGGGACCCGCCGTGCCGCCGGCCGCATTGCTCGCCATGGGGGGCAATACGGCGCCGCCGCCGATACCGAGCGCAGGCTCAGCGCCCGCCTCGGGCCCGAGTCCCCGCAAGCTGCCGGATGTGGGACACACGGGCTGTCGCGGCAACATCAACAGCAACATGTGGCAGTACATTACCCAGATCCAGCCGCGCCGCTGCGAGGTGGTTGATGTCGAGCGCGGTGTCGTGCAGTGCATTGTCATGTTCCACCAGAATGGCGAGGTGGCGGGCACCCAGGTGCCCGGCTACGGTTACCTGAAATACTCCGGCGCCACCCGCCGCCCCTTCGATACCTTGATTCCCGAGGTGTTCAAGGTACGCAACGGCAGGATCGTGGAGATCGAAGCGACCATGCCCTCGCTGCCCTTCGGTTCGAGCACCGGCTGGGAGTAGCGGAGCCTCGGATGCTGCCCTCCAAATGAGTTAATATCTCACTCGTAACTCCTTGATTAATACAATAATAAGTTCTGTCTGAGCACGGTTACGGCCAAGCGCGTCTGCAACTTTCAGAGTCCAGCGGTGTGCTGGGTCTAAACGATGTTTTCAAAGTGCAACGACTTCCAACGAGGCCACCGGACCGCAGCGAATTCACGATGTTCATGCGTGACTATCAGGACATGGTGTTTGCCACCGCGCGCCGGCTCACGGCGAGTGAGGCGACGGCGCAGGACATCACCCAGGATGTGTTCCTCAAAGCCTGGGAACACTTCGCCGACTTACGCGAACGCCTCGGCGCCGGCGGGTGGTTGAAGACGGTGACCCTGCGTCTGTCATTGAACCATCTGAGCCGCTATCGACGGCGCTGGCGCTTCTTCTCCGAGCTGTTGCCGGCGGCGGGCGACGCGGGTGCATGACGGCTCCGAAGCGCAGGTTGAGTTCGCCATCGAGACGCTCGACACCGTCTTCGACGAGTCTCGCCGAGGCGCAGCGCGATGCGCAGGTGCGGTCGGTGCTGGTGCGGCTGCCCGATGCGCAGCGCATGCCCCTGGTGCTGTTTCATTTTGAAGATCGGTCCTACCAGCAGATCGCGCAGGACCTCGGGATCTCGGTGGCCAAGGTGAAGACCGACATTCTGCGCGGACGGCTCGCGCTGGCAAAGCTGCTGCAGGGATCAGACGTGGAGCCGGCCCCCGCGGCGGCTCGCTGAAGGAGTTTGGACATGGATCACAAAGCTGACACCGACGCCGCACTGGCGCAGCGCATCGCGCGACTGCTGGCGGGAACGGCGCAATTCAAGGCACCGGAGAGCCTCGAGGCGCGGGTGCTGAAGGTCATCGAGCGCGGCGCGAAAGTGCCGTGGTGGCAGCGGCGCGTGCCGGAATGGCCGCTGCTGGCGCAGCTGCTCTTCGTGCTGACGGGGATGGCCGCGGCCGCAGCGCTGCTGCTGTCCCGGCCGGCGACGCCCAAAGCACTGGGCATGGTGATCAGTCGCGCCGGCCGCGAATCTGCATGCCACGCTGGATATTCTTGCAGTCTTCCATCGCCTCGCCGACACCATCGCCGGCGCGCTGACGGACGGTGTCTGGTATGGCGGCATGGCGCTGTGCGCCGCCGCCTATGTGGCGCTGTTCGTCCTCATCGCCTTCGGCTACCGGCTGCTGATGCCGGCCTCCCGCTAACAGACGGAAAATCCCTATGACAACCCGCTTCGCAAAATCCGCACTCATTGCCGCGCTCGTGGCAATGAGTCTGACTGCCACGGCACAGGTGCCGGCGCCGAGCAGCGCAGCCAGCGCGGCGAGCGACTCCGACTGTGCAGCAGCGTCCCCGGCCACCGCCGATGCCGACAGCAGTAACGACTCTGACCATGATGATGCGGGAAATTGGGATACCCGCACTCAGCAATGGACGCAGCTGGGGTCGTCGCCGCCGCTTTCAGCACAACGGCGATGATCTGGTGTCGGTGGGCCACGATACCTACCTCGCCGCGGGGGCGACGCGCGACTCGGTGGTCGCGGTCCTGGGCTCAGCCACCAATGATGGCACCGCGCGTCAGGATGTCGTCTCGGTGCTCGGCAACACCACGGTAAACGGCCCGACCGCGCGGTAGCGCGGTCGCGGTCCTGGGCAGCGTCACGGTCAACGCCGACGTTGGCCACGATGTGGTCGCCGTGATGGGCAACGTCAATCTTGGACCCCACGCGCATGTTCATGGCCACGTCGTCAGTGTCATGGGGGCCGTGAACGAGGATGCCGCGGCCATCGTCGACCAGGGCGTAGAGCGCGTGCTGCCCGGCAACATCGAATTCGCCGGCGGACTGCGCACCTGGGTAGGTCATGGCCTGTTGTTCGGCCGCCCATTGGTGATCGGCACCGGGCTGGGTTGGCTATGGGGCATTTTCTTCGCGTGCCTCGCCATCTATACGATTCTTGCGCTGCTGTTCCGCGATGCGGCCGATCACTGCATCGCGACCTTGAATGAGCATCCGGGCAAGAGCCTCATCACGGCCATCCTGGCCGGGCTGCTCACGCCATTGATGTTCCTGCTGCTGGCCATCACCGTGGTCGGCCTGCTGGTGATTCCCATCGCGTTCGTCGCGCTCTTTTGCTGCGCGGTGTTCGGCAAGACGACGGTGCTCGGCTGGATCGGCACGCGCTGCTTCGCCCTGCGCGCCCGGACAGGCAGCCGCCGCATCCGGCGTTGTCCGTGATCGTCGGCGGCCTTTTGGTGATGCTCGCCTACCTCGTGCCGATCCTCGGATTCGTGATCTTCATCCTGCTGGGCATGCTCGGCTATGGCGCCGTGCTGTATGCGCTCCTCAACCGGATCCGTCACTCCTCCTCTACCCCAGCCCCGGCGGTCGGTGCCGGTGAGGCGCGCGCCGCGCCGTCCTTCGCCGAACCCGCCGCCACCGTGCAGCGTCGCTCCGAGCGCGCCGCCCGCCTCCGGCACCTGGCCCCCAGGCCGCGGCGACCGACCCCAGCGTGGCCGCGAGTGAGTCTGCGCCACTGCCCCTGACTACCCTGCCGCGCGCGAACTTCTGGCCGCGGATGGGCGCCTTGTGCATCGACGCCCTCATCGTCTGGGCGGTGATCCGGTTGCTGCTGAGCTGGCCCCACGAGGGTTCCACGCGCCTGTGCATCCTTGCGCTCGCGGTCTATGGCGCCGTGATGTGGAAAGCAAAGGGCACCACCGTCGGCGGCATTGCCTTGGACCTGCGCGTCGTGCGGCTGGACTCACGTCCCCTCGACTGGCCCACGGCGTGCGTGCGGGCGCTGGGATGCATCCTGTCGCTGTGCGCCCTGGGTCTGGGCTTCATCTGGATCGCCATCGACCCGGGCAAGCAGGCCTGGCACGACAAGCTGGCCGGCACCATCGTCGTGCGTGTTCCCAAGGGCACGCCGCTGGTCTGATGCGACAACGGGCGGAATTCCATCCCGGCCGACGGCCCGGTGATCTCCTGTGGCGAGCAACTAAGGCGATGCGCCTCATGCACTTCACCGGCAGATGGTGCACGCGCCGATGTCGTCGGCTCTCAGCGGCCGAGACCCTCGCGCAGCCTAGGCCGCCGGCGCAGGCGCTGCGCCCGCAGCCGGGGTTTTCGCGGCCGGCTGCAGCACATCGACCGTGAACTTGATCTCTCCGGGCGTCACCGCGTGGGGATAGCAGCTGGAACTGAATTGCAGGTTGCGGGTCGTGAACAGCGGTAGCGCCTTGGTTTTGAGCTGTTCCAGCAGTTCACACGGGACCGCATCGCGACCGTCCTGAGTCAACCTGACCAGATCAACGGTTTTCCATTTCGTTGGATTGGCCGTGGCGCGGCCGACCTTGCCGATCTCATCCGGCGTCACCGGCACCAGCACCGAAAAGTGCGCGGAGACCCCCGGGAAGGTCTCAGGTCCCTCCAGCTTGATACAGCCCTGGGACCTGATCTGCAGGTCCTGCTTGCGCGCCCCCAGGGCCAGCAACACATCGCGCACCGTGTCCCGCAGGCCGTCGCAGCTGAATTTGTCGGTGAATCCGGAATAGGTGTACTCGAACGAGCGCTGTACCCACTGCGCCGCGGGCGGTGCAACGGTAAGCGCCGGAACGTCGGCGGCGTCGCTCGCTCGGGTATCGTGCCAGCCGGCCCCCGCCGCCACGCCTACTAAGAGCAGCCATGTGTGTTTCATCGCCATGCCCCTTCGGTAAACGTTAAGTCACGCTAAGCCTACAGCAACGCGCCCGCCGCGCTCGCGGTTGACAGCGCGACTAGGACTTGGCCGCGAGCTTCGTCAAAAGCGCAGCCGTGTCCTTGTGGGCTTCACCGCCCGCACCGACCCCGGGCCGTCCGGACGTACCCACTTTGCCTTGGGCGAAATCCAGCGGCGTGCTGCCGAAGTGATCCTTGGCGGTGACTGCGGCGCCATGATCCGCCAGCAGCTGCACGAAGTTGTTCCAGCCCGCCTGGGCCGCCCCATGCAGCGCGGTCTGTCCGTTGCCGTTGGTGGCGTTGACATCAACGCCCGCCGCCAGCAGCAGCGACGCTGCGGTGATGCATTTCTGCTCGTTGCGGAACCGGGCGCGAATGTCGATGGTGGTCGAGCCGATTCCCGCGGCAGCCATGAGCGGCGTGATCCCCAAGGAGTTGGGCAGATCCGGTTTCGCACCATGCGCCAGGAGCGCCTGGATGGCGGCGCTATCGCCCGCCTTGGCGGCGCGGATCAGCGGGGTGGTCCCCACTGTCAGCATGCCATCCCCGCCACGATCCTGGCCCAGCGAGCGATACGGGGGAAACAGCTTCAGCTGCATATCGGGATTGGCGCCGCGCTTGAGCAGCATGTCGATCACCGCGAGCGCGGTCGTCTTGTCCGAGGAGGGCCGGTCGGGCCGGCCGCCGCGCGGCGTCGTGTTGTAGTCGACCGCGGAATACAAGGGCGCCCGTCCCCACATATCCCAGGTGTTCACGTTCGCGCCGGCGTTGATGAGCACGGCCGCCGTATCGAACTGGGCGTTGAGGATGGACATGACCAGCGGCGTGATGCCCTCCGGGTCCGTGAGCTCAAGATCCGCATGTCCCTTGACCAGTTCCTGGGCACACGCCGCGCAGCCTTCGCGCGCCGCGAACAGCAGGGGTGTCAGTCCCCCGAGCGGTCGGTTCTGCGGCCGCGGCTCTGCGGTGACCCGCCGCGGCCAGTCACGCACGGTCTTCGCGGGCGTTGACATCGGCGCCGTGCGCAATGAGGAACGCCACCATCGCCGGGCGACTCTGCGCACTGGCCCACATCAGCGCCGTCTGGCCGCGCCACTTCTCGCTGCGCATTGACGTTGGCGCCATGCGCCACCAGAAGCTTCGCGGCGGCGACGACGTCGGTGCGCGCCACGGTCATCAGCGCGGTCTGTCCGTCCGGATTGGGCGACTCCACGTCCGCGCCGGCTTCCAGCAGCAGCCGCAGCGCCTCCGGATCTGCCCGCTCGGCTGCCTCGGCCAGCGGGGTTGAGCCATAGTCATTGGTCACATTGACCTTGGCACCGGCCTTGAGCAGCTGGCGCATCAATGGCACATCATCGTGATAGGCGGCCCAGTGAAGGGCGGAGGTGCCATCGTCCTGTCGGGCATTGACGTCGGCCTTGGCAGCAACGAGCGCCATGGCGGCCGCCGAATTGCCGGCCTCGGCGACCTCCAGCAGCGAATCCGCGGCATGGGCGATGCCGGCGACGCAGCACGCCCGCGGCGAGCGCTGTCACCCACAGCCGGCCTGTGCGCGGCGATTTCACTGACCTCAAATCTCCGTCAGCTGTCCGGTGCTGTCACCGAACTTCTCGGTCGCAATGCCGATCTTGTTCAGCAATGCCACATGCAGATTGGCGATCGGGGTGCGATCCGGATAACGCAGATGCTGGTTGCCCTTGAGCTTGCCGCGCGCCCAACCGAGTATCGCGGTCGGCAGCGGGTAGTGATCGTGCAGGTTGCTGTTGCTCATGTTGCTGCCGAACAGAATGATCGAATTGTCGAGCATCGTGCCCTCCCCGTCCGGCAGCTCCGACAGCCGTTTGATGAACTTCGCGAACACCGAGGTATTGAAGGCCTGCACCTTGGCCAGGCGCACCATCTTCGCCGGATCGTTCGCATGATGCGAGAGCGGATGGAAGGCGTCGTTGACGCCGATGAACGTATAGGGCTGGTTGCTGACCTCCGCCGCCACCATCATGCTGGCCACACGGGTCAGGTTCGCCTGGTACGCCAGCGCGATCAGGTCGTACATGACGTGCATGTGCTCATCGAACGCCGCCGGGATGCCCGCGGGCGCATCCGGGATCTGCATCTGCGACAGGTCCCGGTGCTCCATCTTCTCCAGCCGGCGCTGGATCTCCTGCACCTGGTCCAGGTAGTCGGACAGCAACGCCTGATCGCGCGCGCCGAGGCGTGCGCGACAGGTCCGAGGCATCGGTACGCACCAGATCGATGATGCTGGCATTCTCGCGCAGCAGTGAGGCGCGCTCCTGCGCGGTGTCCCCCTGGCCGAACATCTGCTGGAACACCTTGCGCGGATTGTGTTCCATGGGCAGCGGCGTGGAGGGGGTGCTGAACGCGATGGTCTTGCCGTAGCTGCAGCCGTAGTTGCGGTCGCACGACCCCTCGCCGCCGCGCTCCTCGGTCGCCACTTCCAGCGACGGCATGGTCGTGTCCTGGCCAATCCGCTGCGCCGCGATCTGATCGATGGTCACGCCGCCGTAGGGATCATGGCTGATGCGCGGCGGCACGCACGACAGCCAGGTGCCGGGCGTGATCGCATGCACGGGCGCGGCGATCGCCGACTTGTTCTCCAGGCCCGTGATCAGCGTCAGCTGCTTCTGGTAAGGCTTGAGCGAGGCGATGATCGTCCGGGAAGTCGAAGTTCGCGCCATCGGCCTTCGGCGTCCACTTGTCCATCACGGCGCCATGCGGAAAATAGATGAATCCGAGCCGTGGCTTGGGCGCGGCCGCCGTATTGGCGAGTGCGGTGGCGGCCGGAATCATCGCATCCAGCAACGGCAGGCCCAGGCCCACCCCCAGCCCGCGCAGGACCGTGCGGCGACTGAAGTGCTTTTTGGTGATGAACATGCGCTGCCCTTCAAAGACCGGCGGCGACGTGCGGGGTTGAACTTGACGGGCTCGCCGGGGCCCTTCAAGGGGATCTCATCTTCGCGGAACGCCGGGCTGTTGATGATGCCCAGCACGATGGCGGAGAACCTGTAGTGGTCCTTGGCGGTATCGCGCACGATGGCGCGTACCGTCGGCATGTCGTAATAGTCGAGGCCGCGCCCCAATCCATAGGACAGCAGATTTTCCGTGAACGTCTCCATGAACTGCGGCGCGTGCGCTGACCATGTAGTTGCGCAGATCGTTGATGCCGTGGACCGCCGTGCCATCGCCCAGCTTGCCGTTCGCATCGATGGGCGTGCCGGCATCGATATCCTTGTCGCGCCACTGTCCCAGGGCGTTGAAGTTCTCCATCGCCAGGCCGATGGGATCGATGATGGCGTGGCAGGCATTGCAGGAAGGCTGCGCACGATGCGCCTCCATGCGCGCCCGCACGGTCAGCTGATCGGCGCCCTCCTGGCTTTCGGCAAAAGCCGGGATCCCGGGCGGCGGCGCCACGGGCGGGGTGCCCAGGAATTTGTCGAGCACGTAGGCGCCGCGCAGCACGATCGAGGTGCGGTTCGCGTACGAGGTGGCCATCAGGATGGCGCCCTTGCCCAAGAGGCCGCGCCGATAGTCCGGCACCGTCACGGCGCGGAACTCGCCGCCGCGGACGTTGGGAATTTTATAGTGCAGCGCCAGCCGTTCATTGAGATAGGTGCGGTTGGAGGTCATCAGGTCCATCACACTGCTGTCCGAATCAAACACATTGCCGACGAACAGTTCGATTTCCTTCTCGAAGGCCGGCTCCAGATCCGAGGTGTAGTCGGGAAACAGGTTGGTGTCCGGATCGACCAGTTCCAGGCCGTGGACGTTCAGCCATTCGAAGGCGAAGTCCGTCACGAGCGAATGGGAGCGCGGATCCTTGAGCATCCGCTGCATCTGCGCATCCAGCACCGGCAGCTCGTGCAGCGAACCTGACGGCCGCCACCTTGATCAACTCCTCATCCGGCGGCCCCGCCCACAGGAAGAACGACAGTCGCGAGGCGAGATCGATATCGTTGATCGCGAACGGCTTGCCCGGTACGGCGCCCGGCGGCGGCTCGTGCATGCGGAACAGGAACTTCGGACTGACGAGAATCGCCAGCAGCCCTTTCTGAATGCCGTTGTCGAAATCGCCGCCCTCTTTGCGGCCCTGCGCATAGAAGTCCATCGCGCCCCTCGAGATCCGCATCGGTGAGCGGCCGACGGAACGCACGGCGCGCGATGGTCGCGAAAATCTGCTGCGCACAGGGGGTCTCCTGTGCCGCGCTCTTGGGATAACAGGTGAAGATCTTGCGGCGGCTGGGCGTGTCGCTCACGCCCTGCGCCACCGTCGGTCCCTTGATCTCGACATTCGCAAGCCGCGGACCGCTGGAGTTGCCGTTGACCGGCTGGCCCATGCCCGCCACCGGCACGAAGGCGTGCAGGGTCTCATTGGTTTCCGCGGCGCTGGTCTGCACGAAGGTGACGCCGATTCGGTGCTCGCCCGCCGTGATGTGGACCGGCACATTCTTGAAGCGGTCATTGATCATGGTCAGTCCCGCCGCCTGCTGCAGGTCCACCGCATCCAGGTCCTTGGGTCCGCCCAACTTGTCCTGAAAGGCGCGTTTGCCGTCCACGGTGATGATCAGGGTATTGGGGTCGAGTTCACCCCACAGGTAGCCCGCACCGACCAGGCCATTGATGGTGAAGCGGTACTCGCCGTCGGCCGGAAAGGTATGGCGTGAACAGCATGCCGCCGCGGGTGCCCAGCGGCAATCCGTCGACATGCATGTACTGGTATTCCTGCGGCTCCGGCGGTCCGTTGAAGAAATATATCCTGGGTGCGGGCGTGCGGGCTGCCGATCGCCGCCACCGTCACCTGTCGGGCCGCCGAAAAATACTGATCGAGGAAGGTCGGCGACACCTTGAGCACTTCGGCGATGTTGTCGAAATTGCCGCTCTTGTCATCGCGCGGCAGCAGCGCATTCGGATCAACCGTCACGCCAAGCAGGTCCGCGATGGCATTGGAGTATTCGTTGCGATTCAGGCGGTGCAGCACCATGTGGCCCGGATCGGGATGCTGGGCGCCGTACTGATCGAGAAAGTCCTCCGCCGCATGGATGAAAGCCTGGCGCGCGGCCGGATCCGGCTGGGTCTTGCCGGGTGGCGGCATCAGCCCACCGCGCAGCTTGATGACCGCTTCTTCCCAGATCTTCGCATCCTCGCCGGCCGAGTCCGCATTCATCGTGTCGAAGGCCACACCGCCGGCCCAGTCCTCGGAGTTATGGCACTTCGTGCAGTAGGTCTGCAGCATGTGCCAGTCGCCCTTGAAGGCCGGCGCATGCGCCGTCGCGGGCGAAGGGGCGGCGTGCGCGCCCGACCCGAGCAGCAGGGCGCAAAGCGCAGCGCCGCGAGCGAGCGGACTGCCAAGGCACGTTTCAGCGCATTCATCATCAGCGTGAATACCGGCGAATTTCATTGACGTGATACCAGGCACCGTCATAGGCCATTTGCAGGAACGGTTCCGGATTGCCCCACTGTGCATCAAATTCGGCGGTGGGCTTGGCGTCCTGGAGCTGTTGCCAGGTCCCGCCCTTGAAATAGTTCGTGCCGATCTTCGACATCACCGCGGTGCACATGTCCAGCTGCGCCTGGACGTCCGCGCGGGTACGCGATGGCGCCGAGGCCCGATACGATCCGCGTCTGGGCATCCGCTTTGGCGAGAATCGTTTTCAAGCCGTCGATCATGCCGCCCAGCCATCCCCCGGTGCAGTAATCGGGCAACGGGTAGCTGCCGCCGGTGACCACGCCACCGGCCACGAGCACGTTCTCACGCGGAAAGAACACATAGATATCGCCATCGGTGTGGGCCTGCGGCATGATCGTGTACTCGACATCCTGGCCCCCGAAGCTCAGCTTCTGCGGTCCATAAAAGAATGTCTGCGTGGGCAGTGCGCGAGCCGGCTGAGGGGGATAAATGCGGTGCTCCCATTTCGAATCGACCCGGGTTCCCGAGCCACAGCCGGGTATTCTCGTGCGCGATGATTTTCGCGCCGGCCTTGCCGAGCGCGGCGTTGCAGCCGGTGTGATCCCAGTGCCAGTGGGTGTTGAGCAGCAATTCCACCTTGCGGCCCGCGCTGACCGCGGCGACCTGCGCCAGAAGCGCCGCGCTGTCCTCCTCCAGACCGCTATCGACCAGCAGCACGCCATCCGCGCTGGTGGCGGCGACGACATTGCCGCCGGCGCCTTGGAACAGATGCAGCGAATCGGACAATGCGGTGTGTACGATCGGGGCGCCGGCCGCACCCTCCGCGGCCTTGGCCAAGGTCAGCCGCGGCGCCACGGCGCTGCGGCGGCCAGGCCCGCGAGTGCACCGTGCAGCACCCGGCGTCGGAGTCGTCGTTCTCATGTCCTAATTTTACGGGATTACCCCGGCAGCCGCACGACATAGCAGAATGAAATGTATGAAAAAAGCACTCCATATGCACCTGGGCGTCATCGTGCGCGGCGGCGTGGCTAACCGCTGCATCGCATAGCCCCTCGCCCAAGCGCGGCGTCGCCCAGCGGCTGCAGGGGCCGTCACCGATGAGCGCCTGATGCACGCTGACCAGGACTCCGGCAACTGGCTGACCCATGGCGGGAACTGGCAAGAGACGCGCTATTCGAAGCTGACGGACATCAATGCCAACAACGTTGCGGCACTGAAGCCAGCCTGGTCGGCTGAATTCGATACCACGCGCGGCCAGGAGGCCACGCCGCATCGTGGTGGACGGCGTGATGTACGTCAGCACCTCCTGGAGCAAGGTGTATGCCCTGGACGCCGCGACCGGTCGGCAGATCTGGTACTACGATCCGAAGGTTCCCGGCACCACCGGCGCCCGTGCCTGCTGCGATGTGGTCAACCGCGGCGTCGCCGTCTACGAGGGCAAGGTGTACCTCGCCTCGCTCGACGGCCGATTGATCGCGCTCGACGCTGCGACGCGGCAAGCCCGTGTGGACGGTGCGCATGTTCGAGTATCCGAGCCTGCGCTACACGAGCACCGGTGCGCCGCGCGCGGCGCGCGGCAAGATCTTCATCGGCAACGCCGGATCTGATTTCGGCGGACGCGGATTTGTCACCGCCTACGATGCGGCAACCGGCAGGCGGTGTGGCGCTTCTACACTGTTCCCGCAGATCCTGCGCGGACCCGCCGATGGCGCGGCCTCGGATGAGGTGTTGAAGACGACCGCGCTCAAGACCTGGTCCGGCGACTGGCTGAAGTACGGCGGCGGCGGTCAGGTCTGGAATGCGCTGGTCTATGACCCGGATTTCAACCAGATCTACATGGCCACCGGCAACGGCTTTCCCTGGAATCAGAACTACCGCTCCAATGGCGGCGGCGACAACCTCTTCATCTCCTCGATCATCGCCGTCGACGCCGACACCGGCCGGTATCACTGGCATTACCAGGAGACGCCCGGGGACCGGTGGGACTACGACGCCATCGCCGACATGACGCTGGTCGACCTGCCCATTGCCGGAGTCAGCCGCAAGGTGCTGCTGCACGCGCCCAAGAATGGCTTCTTCTATGTGCTCGATCGCAAAACCGGCCAGCTGTTGTCGGCCGATGCGTTTGTGCCCGGGATCAACTGGGCCACCGGCGTGGACCTCGCCACCGGGACGACCGAAGGTCGTGCCGGCGGCGCTGTACAAGGACGCACCCTGGCTGGGCGTTCCGGGCGGCGGCGGCGCCCACAGCTGGCACCCGGTGTCCTTCAATCCCCAGACCGGCCTGCTGTATCTGCCGGCCGCGCAGAGCGCCACGTTCTACGCACCCACCCCGGACTACCGGTACGAACCGGGCGTCGAGTCGATTGCCGTCGATCTGGAGGCGGCGACGCACGGAGCGGTGAGCGACCCGTCCGCACATGCCGCCGCGCAAGGATTATCTGCTGGCCTGGAACCCGCTCACCCGCAAAGCCGCCTTCTCGGTGCCGGGTTCCGGCGGGGGCCTGCTCACCACCGCCGGCAATCTGATCTTCCAGGGTCGACCCCGCGAAGGCGTTCTGGGCACCTTCGTCGCCTTGCGGGCCACCGACGGTCAGCAACTGTGGTCATGGAACGCCCCGGATGCCATGGCCGGCGGACCGGTCACCTACCTCGTCAACGGCGAGCAGTATGTGGCGGTCATCTCCGGGACCCTGTTCTATGCCGGCACCGCGACGCCGCGCATCCGCCACAACGGTCGGATGCTCGCATTCAAGCTCAATGGCAGCGGCACGCTTCCCGCCCGACCCACCGCTCGCCCAGCCGCCCAACCCGCCTTCCGAGCTCGCAAGTCCCGAGCCAGGTTGCCGCTCGGGGAGGCGGTCTACAACAAGCGCTGCGGCCTGTGCCATGGATTCAATGCGGTTTCCAGCAATATCGTGCCGGACCTGCGCCGCTCGGCCTTCCTGACCAGCCCCGAGGGATGGCAGTCGGTGGTGATCGGCGGGGCGCTGACCCCGCGCGGCATGATCAGCTGGAAACGGTTCGTGACCCCGGCCCAGGCCGAGGCGGTCCGGGCCTATGTCGGCGAACAGTCGCGGGCGCTTAAACTTGATCTTGACCATAATGCGTCAGCGCCGGCGCGACCGGCCTGCCCAGCGAGCCCCACTAGCGCCCCTGGGCCCGCGGGTCGTTGCGCAATCAAGTGATGACAAATCAAAGGATTCGGGCGTTGTCGGACAAGGTGTTTATACTCCAGCGTGCGCCTGCCCATGACAGACTGCCGGCGCCGGCGAGTTGACCATCCAATCGGAGAGGCACGATGAACGTAGCTCAAGTCACTGCAGAGATCATGAAGCGCGAGGGAACCAACTACCTGCTCGCGTACCCGTTGAATCCGCTCACCGAATCGTGCGCCGCCGCTGGCATCCGGCCCATCATCGTGCGCCAGGAGCGCACCGGCATTCACATGGCCGATGCGATCAGCCGCCAGACCTCAGGCGACACGGTCGGTGTGTTCTGCCAGCAGGCGGGCCCCGGTGTCGAGAATTCCTTCGGTGCGGTGGCGCAGGCCTGGTCCGAGTGCGTGCCCCTCATCGTGATTCCGGCCGGCTCCTCGCGCCGCGAAGCGTGGGTGAAGCCCGGCTTCAACGCGACGCTCAACTATCAGCACATCACCAAGTCGGCGGAGATGATCACGACGCCGGAGCAGCTGGTGCCGGCGCATGCGCCGCGCCTACACCCAGGCGCGCAACGGTCGCCCCGGCCCCTGCCTGATCGAAATTCCCGGCGACATGTGGAATCGTTGAAGTCCCGGGCACCATCGACTACATCCCCGTCAAGCGCTACCGCTCGGCGCCGGACCCGGACATGATCGACAAGGCCGCCGCCGCACTGATCGCCGCGCAGCGGCCGCTGCTTTACGTCGGCCAGGGCGTGCATTACGCCAAGGCCTGGCCCGAATTGCTTAAGGTGGCCGAACTGCTCGAGGCGCCCGTCACCACCAGCCTCGAGGGCAAGAGCGCCTTCCCGGAAACGCATCCGCTGTCACTGGGCTCCGGCGGCGTCTCCATGCCCGAAGCGGTTTATCAGCACGTGCAGGACGCCGATGTGGTGTTCGGCATCGGCGCGAGCTTCACGGCGACCGGCTTCGGCATCCGCTTCCCGACCAAGAACAAGGTGTTCATCCACAACACGCTCGACCCGATGGACATCAACAAGAACATCCCGACGGACTATCCGTTGCTGGGTGATTCGAAGCTGATGCTCACCATGCTGCATGCGGCGTTGCATGACCGTCTGAAGGGCAAGCCGCGCGGACTTGACGCCGCGGACGTCAACCGCCGCATCCGGGCGCTGAATGATCCGTGGATGGCGAAGTGGCGCCCGTAGCTGACCAGCGAGGACAAGCCGCTGTCACCGTATCGGGTGATCAACGATCTGATGTCGATCGCGGACGTGCCCAACACCGTCATCACCCACGATGCCGGCAGTCCGCGCGATGAGCTGTCGCCGTTCTGGAAACCGACGACTCCCAACAGCTTCATCGGCTGGGGCAAGACGACGCAGCTGGGGTATGGCCTGGGGCTCGCGATGGGCGCCAAGCTCGCCAATCCGAACAAGCTGTGCATCAACATGTGGGGCGATGCGGCCATCGGCATGACCGGCATGGACTTTGAAACCGCGGTGCGCGACCGCATCCCGATCCTCTCGATCCTGTTCAACAACTACGCCATGGCGATGGAATTCAAGCCCATGGCGGTGTCCACCGAGAAGTACCACTCGACCGATATCTCCGGCAATTACGCCGACTGGGCCAAGGCCCTGGGTGGCCACAGCGAGCGGGTGACGGACGCGGACCAGGTGGCGCACGCCTTGAAGACCGCCATCGCGGCGACCCAGGAAGGTCGTCCGGCGTTGCTGGAATTCATCACCACCAAGGTCAAGACCTATTCAACCTTCGAGGCGGGATACCAGAGTCCGAACCGGATGGCCTGAGCGTGGCGGAAAAATTCGTGATCCAGCCGCACTTCCGCTTGCAGGAATGGGTGGCCGAGGAGAAGGGATATTTTCGCGACGAGGGGCTTGAGTACACCTTCCACGAGGAAGTGCAGAAGACGGCCGGCAAGGTCCACGACCAGGGCGCCAAGGTGGGCGCGTACCAGTCGCTGGAATCCGGCCGCGCCTCGGATGTCAGCTGCGCCTGCCACTGGACCGTGAATGTCGCGGCGGCTGCCGGGCACGGCAAGCTGTATTCGGGTGCCTACTCGGTGACGCCGGCGGCGATCTTCGTGCCGGCGGATTCGCCGATCCGCGAGCCCCAGGATCTGGCCGGCGTCGCGATCTCCGTGGGCTACCAGTCGGGCAGCCACTACTCCAGCATCCAGGCGCTGGAGCCCTACCTGCCGGCGGATCAGATCAAGCTCTCCTTCAACGACGGCATGCTGTTCAAACGCATGGAGCTGCTCCTGGAGGGCAAGCTTGCCGCGGCCTCGCTCTTCAGCGGCCCGTACTATTTTGCGGAGCAGCTGGGATTTCGCAAGATCATCGACACCACATTCATGATCGCCACCATGATCACGGGCAACCCTGACCCTGAAGATGTGGCGAAGTTCTTCCGCGGCTTGCGCCGCGCGCAACGCGACATCGATCTGCGCCCTGAGCGCTACACGCACTATTACCGGCGCGAGTTTCCGGTGAAGTATCACGCCCGCATGGACACGCGACGCTGGGGTCCGGGTGAAAGGCTGGTATTTGAACCGTACACCGAGGCGGCATTTGCCGCAGGCACGCGACTGGATTGCGGATCACGGCATCTTCACGGCCGAAGGGCTGGGTTCACGCCCCTACGGCGAGGCCATCGTGCCGCCGGCTTAGCCACCCGCCGGCCCGGGGACAGAGCCCGGGCCGGCTGCTTTATCTAGCGCTCCCAATGGCCTCTGGCATAGTGGTAATGGGGGCCGCGGCCGACCCACGCATCCGGCACCCAGTGGTAGCCCCGGACGCTCCTTGATCCAATAGCCGTTATGCCAGACATGGGCATGACCATTCCAACGCCAATAGCCCGGGGCCCAGACGAAGCCAGCGCGCGGCGCCGGGACCACCTCCACGCGCGGAGCCGGCGGCGCCACGTCGATATCGATGCCAATGGCGGCCTGAGCCGTCGAGGGGTGCATCCCTGCCAATGCCCCAGAACGTCAGGGCCGAGCATGGCGAGGACCGGAAGAGAACGTTCGTACCGCGTCATTTGCAGTCTCCTTTGACTGTGAGTGACTATCCGTAGTGTAACAACGCACAGATCCAACCAAAGTTGATGACCAAGTCTTACGTTTTGGTAACGCCCACGGAAGCAGCGTCGGCCGACAGCGAAGTGGCTGAAGCTCCTACACCCAACTCGACGGCCCGAATCCTGGTGGCGAGCCTCGCCGGAACCACGATCGAATTCTTCGATTTCTATATTTATGCGACCGCGGCGGTGCTGGTATTTCCCAAGCTGTTCTTCCCGAGCGCGGACAAGACCACTGCTGCACTGCAATCCCTGGCCACCTTCGCGCTGGCGTTCCTCGCGCGGCCGATCGGTTCGGCCGTCTTCGGACACTTCGGCGATCGTGTCGGCCGCAAGGCCACGCTGATCGCGGCGCTGTTGACCATGGGTGTCTCAACGGTCGGTATCGGTCTGCTGCCCACCTATGCCGTGATCGGGATCTGGGCACCCGCATTGCTGGCGCTGCTGCGCTTCGGACAGGGATTTGGCCTGGGCGGTGAATGGGGAGGCGCGGTATTGCTGGCGACCGAAAACGCGCCGCCGCGGCAAGGCCGCCATTTTCGGCATGTTCCCCCAACTCGGCGCGCCCATCGGTTTTCTGTGTTCCACCGCAGCCTTCCTGGTCCTGGCCACGGCACTGGATGAGCGGCAGTTGTTCAGCTGGGGATGGCGCCTGCCCTTCATTGCCAGTGCGGCACTGGTGCTGGTCGGCCTATATGTGCGGGTGACACTCACTGAGACGCCCGCGTTCCGCCGCGCGATCCAGCATCACGAGCGGGTGGCGGTGCCGATACTGCGACTGCTGTCGCGCTATTTGCCGGCTGTGGTACTCGGCACCTTCGCCGCCACCGCTACCTTCGTCATTTTCTATCTGATGACGGTATTCACGCTCAGTTGGGGAACCCAGGCGCTGGGGTTCACGCGGCCGCACTTTCTGATCCTGCAGATGATCGGCGTGCTGTGCTTCGCGGCGCTGATTCCGCTGTCGGCATACCTCGCGCAGCGGCGCGGGACGATTCAAATGCTGATGCTCGCATCCGCGGCAATCGCTGTCTTCGGATTCACGACTGCGCCCTTGTTCGGATCGGGCACCACCGCCGGAACCCTCGCGTACCTTTGCGTCGGCCTCGCATTGATGGGATTGACCTACGGGCCGCTGGGCACGGCGTTGTCCGAACTTTTTCCCACCGAGGTGCGCTATACCGGCGCCTCCCTCACCTTCAATCTGGCGGGTATTGTGGGTGCATCGCTGGCGCCGTACGCCGCGACGTGGCTCGCCAGCACGCATGGCCTCGCCTGGGTGGGGTACTACCTCAGTGCCGCCGGCGTGGTAAGCCTGCTCGCCGCAGTGGCCCTGCAACGCCTGGCACGGGCGTCGCGGCCAATGAGGGTGTGCTAAGGTCGCGCCCTTTACGGATATTCGATTGGTTTCCAAGATAGTGCGTTTGCTACTTCTCGCCCTGCTCGCCACCGGTACCGCCGCGGCCGCATCCAAACCAGCGCTGGAAGCGGCTCACGGCATGGTGGTCACCGCGCAGCATCTGGCATCGGACGTGGGCGTCGAGGTCCTCAAACAGGGAGGCAACGCCGTAGATGCCGCGGTGGCAGTGGGTTACGCCGAGGCCGTCACCAATCCGTGCTGTGGCAACCTCGGCGGCGGCGGCTTCATGGTGATTCATGTGGCCAAGACCGGGACCAATGTCTTCCTGAATTTTCGCGAGACCGCCCCCTTGGCGGCGACCGCCAACATGTATCTGGGCCCGGACGGCAACCCGGTGCGCGGCGCCAGCATCGGCGGCTATCGCGCGGTCGCCGTGCCCGGCACCGTGCTGGGACTTGAGACCGCGTTGCAACGCTATGGCACGCTGCCGCGCGCGAAGGTGATGGCGCCCGCCATCAGGCTGGCGCGCAATGGTTTCGTTCTCACCCGCGGCGACACCGACATCCTCGATGCCAGCGCGCGACGTTTCCGCAGCGACCCGGACGTCGGCGCAGGTATTCCTGCACCCGGATGGTTCGAGCTACCAGCCAGGCGAGACGCTGGTGCAACCCGCGCTCGCGCGCACGCTCGAGGCCATCGCCCGCGGCGGCAGCGATGCGTTCTATAAAGACAGCGGGGCCGCCAGCAACGCCGAGCTCCTCGCGCAAGCGATGCGCGATCACGGCGGTATCATCACCGCGCAGGATCTCGCCCATTACACCGTCACTGAAAGCGAGCCTGTGTATTGCAATTATCGCGGCTATCAGATCGCCTCGGCGCCGCCGCCCTCCTCGGGGGGCACAACCACCTGTGAGATCCTGCAGATCCTCGAAGGCTATGATCTTAAGGGCATGGGCTTTCACTCCGCCGCGGCGGTGCACGTGATGATCGAAGCCATGCGCCATGCGTATGTCGATCGCAATTCACTGCTCGGGGATCCGGTGTTTGTTCACAACCCCGTGGATAAGCTGCTGACTGCGGAGTATGCGGCGCTGATCCGCTCCCGCATCGATCCCGTGCAGGCAGGCTCCTCGGCACTGATCAAGCCCGGCACCCCGCCGCACGAAAACCCGCAGACTACGCATTACTCTGTCGCCGACGAGCACGGCAATGCGGTCTCCGTGACCTATACCTTGAATGGTTTTTTCGGTGCCGGCGTCATGGCGCCCGGAACCGGTTATATGTTGAACGATGAAATGGACGACTTCACCATCAAGCCGGGTGTGCCCAATCTCTCCGGCTTGGTGCAGGGCACCGCCAATGCCATTGCGCCAGGCAAGCGGCCGCTGTCTTCGATGTCGCCGACCCTGGTGCTGAAGAACGGCAAGGTCGCGATGGTCGTGGGCAGCCCGGGTAGCGCGCGCATCATCACCATTACGGTCGAAGTCCTGAGCAATCTCATCGACTACGGCATGGAGCCGCAGGAGGCCGTCAATGCGACCCGCCTGCATCACCAGTGGTTGCCCGATGTGATCTTCGCCGAACCCTATGCGCTCTCCGCCGACACAGCCCAGGCGCTGCGGGCCGCAGGCTATACGATCGCCGAGCAGTCACCGTGGGGGGCCGCCGAGCTGATTGTGATTCCCCAGGTCGACTCGGCCCCCGACCGGCCCTCCTCGGGCATTGACTCGGCGCTGGGGGGCCGGTTGCGCGTCGGCATGATGTACGGCGCAAGCGACGATCGCCGAGCGGCCGGATCAGCGGCGGGGTATTAGGTCAGGCCCCTACAGAAGGATCACCGCCGATCCGGCCGCGGCTTAAACCGGGCGGTGCACCCCGCGATGCGCACGCGCCGCAAAGATCGCCGCCAGTTGCGCGCTGCGGACGCGGCTTACGGCTTGGGCCACCACCTCGTCGCGGCAATGCATCGCCGCCTCGAATTCAGGCAGCGGCCGCAGGTCCCCCACCGGGCACACCCGCACTGCCGCCTGCCCGATTCGCTCGTAGAGTTTTTCAGCACCGGCCTGCGTCGTGATGTCCAGGTCAGCGTAGCGAACAGTCACGTCGGGCCCGATGACTTGGGCCGCCGCAAGCGGCATGGCCGTCGCGCCCAGCATCATGAGGCCCATGACGCCAGCCGCCATGCCTGCCCTGAATCCGCTCCTGCCCTGGCTGATTCGCTCGTTGTTGCTTGCTGACATGGTCGCTCCCCTTGGCTGCAGATGTGTGCTATCTAACGCCCGCCGGCCCGGCTCGGTCTGCGCCCGCGACGCGTACTCGTCCCTGCGCATTACGGGTTGGTACCAGCCGTCGCGAATGGCGGCCGATTCCGTGTAGGCTTGGGTGCGTGGATACCGCGACGCAGGCGCCAACAACAGGCGCAGGACGGGATCGCGCCCGCCTCGGCACCTTCGCGCAGCTGGGCGTGCTGACGGCATTTTGGATTTACGTCACGGTCTCCAATGTGCTGTACGCCCACAACATGTCGCTGTCCTTGGACCCGGGCGGCCACCGGCAACTGTTCGCGGCATGGCCGGCGCGGACGCTGCAGCACCTGCTGCTCTATCCGGTGTTGCTCTTGTGTGTGCAGCTGGCCATGCGCATTGGCTGGCGGCCGCTGCCACGACGCGCGCCGCTGCAGGCCGTGCTCGCGCTGGTATTTGCGCTACTGGCCTCGCCACTGCTCGGGGTCTCCGAACATCTGCTGGGGGACTCGATGCAGATGACCCGGCCGGACGACCGGATGGCCATGCCCTGGCAGGGACCGCAGGCGGATCTGCCGCTGCGTATCGCCAGCGCCACCACCTTTCTGCTTACCTACGGATTCGCGCTCGCTTTGGTGAGTGGCTTCTCGGTGTACCAGCGATTCCGGGATTCGGAGCTGCGGCGCGCGGCGCTGGAGCGAGCCTGGAACGCCGCACGCCTGGCGGCGCTGCGCATGCAGCTTTCTCCCCATACGCTCTTCAACCTGCTGCACACCATCCAGGGTCAGATCGGCTGGGATCCGGAAACGGCGCAGAAGATGGTCATCCAGCTGGGTGACCTGCTGCGGCGCTTGCTGACGGCCGGGGAGACCGAGTTCACGCCGCTCGCCACCGAGATCGAATTCGCGCGCCTGTATCTGGGGCTGCAGCAGCAACGCTTTGCGGACCGCCTGACGCTGTCCTTGCCGGATGCGCGGGCCTTGCCGCAGGCCTGGGTGCCGAGCCTCATCCTGCAACCACTGATCGAGAATGCCGTCGTGCACGGGCTTGCCGGCCACAGCAGGCCCGGTCAAAGTCAGCATCGATGTGGAATCGGACGCGCAGCAGCTGCGCCTGATCGTCCGCAACACCACCGGTCCGGTCACCCCCGGCGTCGGCGGCATCGGCCTGCGCAATGTCCGCGAGCGGCTCACGGTACATTTCATGGATCGCGGCACGCTGCGCGTGGAATCGGAGCTGCCCGCCCTGTGGACCGCCATTGTGCAGATGCCGTTGTTGCGCGAACCCGCCCCGCCGGGGGCAGCCATCGCAGGCGTCGCGACATGATGCAGGTGATGATCGTCGATGATGAACCCAACGCGCGCCGCACACTGCGCGAGTGCTGCGCGCGTGAACCGGATCTGCACATCGCCGCAGAATTCGGCGATGGCCGCAACGCCCTGGCGGCGATCCTGGCGAAGCCCCCGGATCTGCTGTTCCTGGACATCCAGATCGATACCGTCAACGGCATCGCCCTGGCGCGCTCCTTGGATCAGCGCAATCTCCCGGACATCGTCTTCGTGACGGCCTACGACCGCTACGCGCTGGAGGCATTCGAGGTCTGCGCCAGCGACTATCTGCTGAAGCCTTTTGACTATCAGCGCTTCAAGACCACCGTAGCGCGGGTACGGCGCAAACGCGACGTTGCCCCGGCCGCGGAGCGCGGCACCGCGCTGCTCTCGCTGGTGTCGAAACTGCACAGCAGCCCGCGCATCATCGCTGAGTCGGGCAGCAGCATGCATATCCTCAACATCGCGGATATCGAGCTGGTCGAAGGGGACCGCAACTACGTGAAATTCACGGTCGGCCGTGAGCAGTACCACGCCCGCAGCACCTTGCAGCAGGCCGAAGCCTCACTGGCCAGCCAGCCCATGCTGCGCATCAGCCGCTCCTGCCTGGTCAACGTCAACTACATCCGCGAACTGAGTCGCACGCCGCGCGGAGACTTCATCTTTGTGCTCGCCTGCGGCACCACGGTGACCAGCAGCGAGGGTCACCGGGAGGGTGTGCGGGAGCACTTGAACGGCATGAAGCTCGGGACGGGCTGAGCTCTAGAAATCAGGCTGGGACCTGCGCACTATCGGCGCTCGGATCGGTCCGTTCGCCGGCGACGACATCGCGGATCACCTGCTCGAGCACGGCCAGATAATCCAGGTATCGCTTGCGCCCATTGGCGGTGATCCGGCACAAGGTGTGCGGACGGTTGTTGTCCAAGTCCTTGGTGATCTCGATGAGTTTTGCGGCGCGCAACACCTGCAGATGGCGACTGAGATTGCCGTCGGTCAGCGCGCACATCGTCTTCAGGTCCGCGAAGCCGAGCCCCTTGGGATGGGTCACCAGCGAGGTCAGCACGCTCAGGCGCGCGCGCTCGTGAATGACACTGTCCAGGGCATCGTAGGCAAAGCCCGGTCGCGCCGGCTTCTTGCTACGCATCTTCGTCTGTCTCCCGAAACCCGAACTTGAGCACCGCGGCGAGCAACAGCTGGCCGATGCCGAACGGGAAACCCATCTCCCACGGCGACAGCGCCCTAGGGCCCGTTCCCGTCGTCAGACACAGCGCCCCGGTGGCGAGAAACCAGATGCCAACGGCGAACATCTGGCGCGGCAAAAAGCGGCAGGACGCAAAAATGCCCAGTGCGTAGAAAATCTGCCACAGTCCGGGCAGCATCCACAGGGCTTGCTGCGCGCTGCGCGTCAATACCACCGTCACCAGCATGCCCGCCACGATGGCCGGCAGAAATGATTCCGCCGCGGATGACATCATCTGCCGGGCGAGGCCCGAGTGAACGCGTCGTGTGCGGTTGATGGTCTGCAGGCTCGTGACCAGCACCGCGACGGCGGCCGTTGTGATCCAGATTGCCAGATACGCGGCGGCGTTGTCTTCCGGGTGCTTCAGCTGCACCGATTGCAGCAGCGCCGCAGCGCCGGCCAGCAGTCCGGTTGCGGCGACGGTCTCCGCGCCGTAGCCCCGGAATTCGGTGCCGCGCGCCACCTGACCGCGGATCGCATGGATCTGCGCCAGAACTTTATATAGGTCAGCCACGATGGGTGAACTCTAGCGCCAATGCCCGGCAAGCTCCACCACCAACGCGATCGCCACCCCGACGGCACCCAGCGCGGCGCACAGCACGGCAGCAGCAGCGCAGTCTTTGACAATGCGAATCTGCGGATGCAGATCCGGGTGCAGGTGGTCCGCCAGCTGCTCGATCGCCGTGTTGAACAGTTCGGCCGCGAATACCCCGGCACTGCAGACGCTGACGAGCGCCCACCACACCGCCGGCGGGCGCAGATAGCCCAGCGCCAGCATCACGATCAAGAGCAGCCCCAGCTGCGTTCGCAGACTGCGTTCCCCGCGCAGCGCATGCCTCAGGCCCGCCAGAGCGAACCCCAGACGCTGCGGCAACGATCGGTTCTTGTGGGCGATGGTCACGCCTCTGATTCTAGCCTGCCCCTGTCGAAACTGCTTGCCACGGCCGGTATCGCCATTTACTTTACGGGGCAAAGTCCACCTTCCATGGCACGATAGAGTCAACGACTCCGGCGGGACCCGTGAAGCAATCCATATGGCTCACTTGCGCAATGCTCGGTTGCACTGCGGTGCTGTGCGCCCGGCCGACCCTCTGCCACGCCGACGACTTTACCCTGGGGGATGTCCTGGGCGACGCCAAGTCGTACTTCACCGCACCGCTGCGCTGGGACGGATCGGACTGGTTGTTCTTCGGCGGCTCCCTCACCGCCGTTGCCGTAGCGCATGACTTCGATGAGCGGGTTCGCAACCATTTCGCGCCCGCCGGAGCGGCGGGGGTAACGGGCTCCGACAAGAACAGTCTCCGGGATGCCATTCCGGCGGCCTCCGTGGTCGTGGGAACGTGGTTGATATCCGAGGTGACTGACGATTCTTTCGGCAAAACGGAGGCCTACACCATGCTCGAGGCCGCAGGGTTCAGCTCCATCACCGCCGAGGCGCTCAAGTACGCGGCAGGCAGGCAGCGGCCCGATGAGACCACCGACAGCAACGAGTGGCGTGCTGGCGGTAGTTCATTTCCCTCGTTGCATGCGACGTTCGCCTTCGCGATCGGCACGGTATTCGCCGAATCCGGCAACGACGACGATCGCTGGCTGCGCCGCGCACTGGGCTACGGCATGGCGAGCGCCACGAGCTACCTGCGGCTGCATGACAACCAGCACTGGCTTTCCGATACCGTGGCGGGCGCGGCACTGGGCATCGCTTCGGGACGTTTCAGCACCCATCGGCGGCTGCAGCGGCTACACGACTGGAATCTGTCGCTAGCGCCCTCTGCGGACGGGGGCTTGAAGCTGACCTTCAACATGATCGTGAACTAGGCACACGCGACGCGCCATCATGGAGCTGTACCGGGGTCTGTTCGCATCGATGGTGAGCTGTTGTGGCCGGATCGGCTTGCGCCACGGCCCCGTCTACACGGTTGCCATGCTGGCGCTCGGTCTGGGGGTCAGCCTCAATATTCTCAGCGTCACAGATCTGCTGTGGACACTGCGGCTGCTCGACAATCCCTACCACAGCGCCGACGGGTTGCATCCGCAGCGCTACCTGTGCGCGCTGTTATGCGTGGCCTTCACGCTCAATACCCTCCTGGCGCGACGCCAATTCAGCGCCGACCATCGACGGCCGCGGCCATCGCGAGGCCTCGCCTCCCCGGCCGCCGCACCGGCCTACATCCTCGGCTCCGCCGCTGTATTCGTGGTGACCCTGACCATCGAACTGCACACGCTCGCCTAGCCACGCCGCGCATTCCGTAGGGTATGCCCTACGAATTGTATCGCTTGCGCCGGACTTACATCGGAAGCTGTGCTGGATACTGTACCGTCAGTCAAAACCTGCCGAAAACAAGGGGTCTTCCATGCTTCACTACGCCGTCGTGTTTTTGGTCATAGCCCTGATTGCCGCGGTCCTGGGATTTGGTGGAATCGCAGCCGGTGCTGCGGGCATTGCCAAGATCCTGTTCTTTGTGTTTCTGATCGTTGCAATTGCCACGTTTTTCTTGGGGCGCCGCCCAAGCGTCTGAAGGAAATTCACTTAATGAAAACCAATAAAATCGGTCTCGTCCTCACCGTGACACTGCTGGCAACGTGCCTGCTGAACGGCTGCAATCAGGCGAAGAGCCCGGATCAGGTCGCCAAGGATACCGCCGTTGCTGAAAACAACGCCGCGCAAACCACGGCGAAAGCCGAGGAGAACGCTGGCGCCAAGGTCAACAGCGCGCAGACGGTGGTGCGGGATGAGCAGGCGGCCGCGGATCATACGCGCGCCGTCGAGACCGAGAAGGTCAATGAGGCACAGGCCGAGGGCGATCACAAGGTCGCCCTGGCCCAGTGCGAGAGATTGAGTGGCGAGGGTCAGAAGGCGTGCAAGGCGCAAGCCGATACCGCCTACCAAACGGCCCAGGCACTGGCAAAACAGGCCAAGGCCGATTCGGATCCGAAGCCCTAGCGGCCAGCCGCGGGAGCACGCGCCGACTCACCGTCGGGCGTGCTCCCGGACCTTATGCCAAGCAGCACCCGCCCGATCGCCTCGCTTACCTTGTCGTTCGGACTGGTGGCGATTCCCGTGCAGGTTTTCTCCGCAGCGATTCCCTCGGAGCGGATTTCATTCAATTTTCTGCGCGCCAAGGACGGCTCGCGGGTGCGCCAGCAATATGTCGCCGTGAAAGACGGCAAGCCGGTTGAGCGTGCGGACATGGCGAAGGGCTATGAGTTCGCGAAGGACCAATTCGTCACCTTCACGCCGGCGGAACTGAAGGAACTGGAGGAGAAGACCAGTCGCTCCATCGACATTAGCGAATTTGTGCCGCTCGACTCGGTGGATCCGATCTATTTTTCCTCGACGTTCTTCCTGGCCCCGGAGAAAGGTGGCGCCAAGCCTTATGCGCTGCTGGCGACGGCGCTGAAGAATTCGCGCCGCTGCGCCGTGGGCCGCTGGATCTCGCGCGGCAAGGAGCACGTGGTGGTGATCCGACCCATGGATCAGGGTCTTGCGATGCACCAGCTGCACTTCCAGGGGGAGCTGCGACCCATCATGGACCTGCCGATCGAGCCTGCGACCGTGACCGAAGGTGAGCTGAAACTCGCCAATCAGCTCATCGATCACCTGTCCGTCAAACAATTCGATCCCAGTGAATTTCAGGACGAATTCAAGGGCCGGGTCGCCGCAGCGATCCAGCGCAAGGTTGAGGGCAAGGAGGTTTCCGTGGCCCAGGAAGCCACCAGCAACCGCGGCAGCAACGTCATCGATCTGATGCAGGCATTGAAGGCGAGCCTCGATCGCAAGCCCGATGCTCAAGTCGCCAGGGCGCCCAAGCGCGCCAGCCCCGCGCCCACTCGCAAGGCCCGCAAAAGATGAAGGATCAATCAAGTGTGCCGGCCGCCATCCTGGCTGACGCCGGTGTGCCGCGGCGACGCGTTGCCGGTACCCTGCGCAAGCTGGTGAAAGCGCTCGACGCACAGCGGCGTCACCAGAATTCCGGACCTTCAAGCAACGCAGCGGTGCCGCCGCGCAAGGGCCACCGCGCGCAGGCCCGTGAGCGCGCTGCGGAGCACTTCGCGCGCGGCTTTGCCCTGGAGGCAACCGACATTGCCGCCGCACGCGAGGGCTATCGGGCAGCGCTCGCGACCTATCGTGGCCATCTCGACGCCTCGATCAATCTTGGGCGGCTGCAACACCTCAACGGGGAACTCGCGGCCGCCGAGAAAACCTATCGCGCCGCTCGCCATGCCAGTGCGACCCTGTCATTCAACCTTGCGCTGCTGCTCGAGGATCTGCATCGCGATGACGAAGCGGCCCAGGCTTACCGGGACGCCCTGGCGCAGGAGCCGACGATGCATGAGGCGCATTTACACCTGAGCCTGCTGCACGAGCGACGGGAACGGCCGCGCGAGGCGCTCATGCATCTGCTGGCTTTCCGCCGCAAATCGCAACCGTAACCGGCGCGGCGTCAACGACGTAACGACGCCTTGCGAGCTCGCTCGCTGAATGAGTTTCGTCGCACGGTCGGGCGCCGCGGATTGCGCTTGCACTTCCGCCGCCGGCTTATCCTCATGCAGTCCCTTGAACGATGCCTGGCGCACCATGCCGTCTGCAGTCCAGCCGGCAAATTCCACTTGGCCACCAGCTGCGGTTTGACCCGATACACGCTCGTTCCTTCTTTGGACCCGTAACGGCTCCGTTAGCCGTCGAATTTGGCAGCCTCGCGCACCCAGCCCCGGCGAACCCGGGCGGACCGGCGCGCAGCTTGCACCAGCTGCGGGGCGATGAATCCGGCAGCTTGCCGCCGGCCTTTTTTCGAATCCAAGGCAGTCTCCCGATGAGCGCCGTGAACGCTGGCATGAAAATGCGCGCCTCAGTCCCACGGATCGGCAACGAATAGGCTAGGCGGATTCCTACAGCGGCAGGGATAGCACGCCGATGCGAAGGTTCAGCTATCCCAAGCTATATCTGGCCCTTGCCCATGGGCGTGATCACTGGGTTTGCCCTATGTTCGAACTAGCCTCCAACGGCGTGGCGCTGCTGAACGCGGATTTGGTGTGTACCGATGCCAATCCGGCGTTTTGCACGCTCGCGGGCCTGCCCAAGAACGAGGTCGTTGGCCGGCATATTTCACGGCTGGTGGTCGCCGACGGCGCCGTGTGCGAACACATCGACAAGTCCCTGCGATCCGAGGGCCAGTGGGAAGGGACGCTGCCGGTCCTGCCAGGCGAACGCGATACTACCCTCGAGTGGCGCATCGTCGCGGAAAGCTCCGATGGCGCCCGGATCGTGACGACGACCGACGCATCGGAGGGTCACCGCAGCGAAGCGGACTACGAGAACCTGCTGGCCAGGGAACGAGCAGCACGCCACGAAGCTGAGCGCCTCAACCGGATCAAGGATGAGTTTCTGGCTACCTTGTCACATGAGCTGCGCAATCCGCTCAGCGCCATCCTCGGTTGGGTGAACGTACTGAAACGCACGCCGGACGTGACCCCCGACATTCTCAAGGGCCTCGATGTCATTGAACGCAATTCCCGACTCCAGACCCATCTGATCGCCGATTTGCTGGACTACGCCGGGATGCGCTTCGGCAAGACGGACTTGGAAATCGTGGCGATAAACCCTGCCCTGGCACTGAAGTCCGCACAGGCCGTGCTCGCGCCCCTGGCGGAGGCCAGGGAAGTCACGCTCGAATGGGAAGTGGCGGATCTGGATTCGCACGTGATGGGGGATGATGGCCGGCTGCAGCAGATTGTCTGGAATCTGGTCAGCAACGCCATCAAGTTCACCGCTGCCGGCGGCCACGTCACCGTATCCGCACATGCGGTCGACGGTCAGTACGAGATTGCGGTAACCGATACCGGCCGGGGAATCAGCGCAAGCTTCCTGCCCCATCTGTTTGACCGATTCAGTCAGCAGAACTCCGGATTGAACAAGAGCTTCACCGGCCTGGGGCTCGGCTTGACGATCGTCAAGCACCTGGTCGACGTTCACGCCGGCACCATTGAGGCGTCCAGTCTCGGCCAGGGGTATGGCGCCCGATTCACCGTGCGCCTGCCCCTCACGGATCGACTGCCGACGCTGCATCGCGACGAGCCCAGCACGGTGCTGGATGGTCTGACGGTGCTGCTGGTGGAGGACGATGTGGACACCCGGGCGTTCATCTCCCGGGTGCTGCTGGATGCGGGCGCCAGCATTGCCGAGGCGGCCAGTGCCGACGAGGCGCTCGCACTGCTGCAGACGACCAAGCCTTCGGTGCTGGTCAGCGACATCGGCATGGCCAAGAAGGATGGCTATCAGCTGATTCGAACCGTCCGCGAAAGCGGCCACAGCGCTCAGGACCTACCGGCGATCGCCCTGACCGCATTTTCCCGCGCACAGGACCGTGCCGATGCGATCAAGGCCGGCTTCCAGGTCCATCTGATCAAACCGATCGCAGCCGATCGACTGACGGCGGCGATCGCGGCGCTCGGCCGCCCGGCCGGCTGACGCGCGCAGCGCCTGCCGCTTCAGGACAGCAGCCCCGCGGTGACGTTGATGCCGAATCCGAGAATCGCCACATTGAAGAGAAAAGCGATGATGCTTTGGATGGTGACGACCCGGCGTATGCCCACCTTGCGCGTTGACACATCAGCGGTCTGGCAGGCCGCGGCGATCGTGAAGGAGAAATAGACGAAATCCCAGAATACCGGCTCTGCGGTCACGGGGAACAACAGCGGCTGGTCATCCACCTCCGCGCTGTAGAACATATCAGCGTAGTGGACGGTGAACATGGTGGGCACGAGCAGCCACGAATCAATGATGGTCAGTGTCGCCAGCAGGATGTGCGCGACCTTCTCGGATGGCGGTACACTCTTGAGCGTGCTCAGGAAGGCGACGATCGCTGCGACACTGAGCACGGCAGCCGTCACCACCACCAGCAGAATCACCGGTGCCGACGGGTCATCGGCGCGGTACCGCTCGCGTAGTTGCTTGGGGTTGAGGCCGGTCAGGTGCAAATAGATCATCGGCAGCAGCAGCAGCACCGCCAGGTTCCACCCGACCAGCGCACGGGTCAGGAGTGCCCATTGATGCGGCAATATCCAAGGAACGGCGATGCCGATCGCGGTGGCCAACCAAAGCTTGGCATGGTTGAAGAACCACGATCCGGTCATTTCAGTCCTGCTTCCACAAGGATAAGGCGCTATTGCAAGTATACTGCCACGTCGACAGTCCAAACGGCTGTTATCGGCCGAAGGGTAGCCATGGAAAGCCGGCAATTTGGTTCGCCACCACGACCAGTATCAGCGATAGGCCAAGGTACCTGGAATATCGAACAGGTACCGAGCGCGACAGTCATCTCCGCCATGCGTCGCGGAATCGACCTGGGCATGACCCATATCGACACCGCGGAGATGTACGGCTCGGGAAAGGCGGAGCGCCTGATCGCCAAGGCGATAGAAGGGCGTCGGGACGAGATCTTCCTGGTGTCCAAGGTTCTGCCGTCGAATGCGTCAAGAACTGGCGTCGTGCGGGCCTGCGAAGGCTCGCTCGCGCGCTTGAAAACCGACCGGCTGGATTGTTATTTGCTGCACTGGCGCGGCGCGCATCCCCTGCAAGAGACGGTGGCGGCATTCGAGCAGTTAATGCAGGACGGCAAAATCCTCTCATGGGGCGTCAGCAATTTCGATGTGGATGATCTCGAAGAGGTCTATTCCCTGTCCGGCAAGTCTCAACCGGCGTGCAACCAGGTGCTTTACCACCTGGAACAGAGAGCGATTGAGCATGCGGTGATTCCCTGGTGTGCGGCTCATGGGATCGCCGTGGTCGCCTACAGCCCGTTCGGCAGCCAATCCGGCTTCCCTGCGCCGCAATCGGCCGGCGGCCAAGTGCTGCGACAGATAGCGGATCATCATGGGGCCACGCCGCATCAGGTGGCACTGCGATTCTTGCTGCGAAATCCCGCCGTGTTCGCCATTCCCAAGGCATCGACCGTTCAGCATGTCGTCGAAAACGCCAAAACCGACCAGCTTGAACTGACCAGCACCGAAGTGGCTCAAATCGACAAGGCGTTTCCACGCGGGCCCGTCCCCGATCTCTGCCGACGATTTAGCCTAATAAGTGCGCCTTGTACAGTAGTTGACGGTGCGGTTTGCTGTATGAGGCAGCGATAACGCTAGAATTCGCCTCCACGCGTGGCGGGGTGGTGATAAATCATGAGCGCGGATAGCCAGGCAATCGCCCACGAAGTTCGGGTACCTGAGTTTCTAGCTCGGCGATTGCAGCCCCTCTACTATCTGCACAACTTTCGGCGCGCGTTGCGGGCTCTGCAGGAGCGCTATGGCGGTTTGCTGAGTGCCGATGAAGCAGGCTTCATTGCTCAATTTGACTGCCTGTCTGAGGCGGCGCAGTGTCTGTTGACACGACTTGCCATGCGCAAAGGGCCACTGTTTCGGCGTGCGACCTTGCAATACGTCGAAGTTCCGGATCTCGAGAAGGCGCTTCAAGCGCTTGCTGCATGTGGCTGGATTGATCCCGATCCGCTGCTGTCGGCCGAGCAGCTCTTTCGTGTGCTCAATCCAGCGGAGTTGCGCCTGGCTGTAGGAACTGCGCGTGGCCGACGCTCGCGCCAGGATCGACCGGACCTCCTGGCAACCCAACTGGCATTGCCGCTGCACGATCAGCCAGCAGTCCATCGTTCGCTGGCGGATTGGAATGTCCGCCTGACTGGCGGCGTCGTTCGAGCTCTGCATCGATCCATTGATCAAGCGTCTTCAGCTGCTGTTCTTCGGCAATCATCACCAGACGTGGGCGGAGTTCGCGCTCACGGATCTTGGCGTATACCGCTACGAAAGTGTTGCCGTCGGCGCAGACGGCCAGGGCATTCGACAGCCGCGAGGAGATTGTTCACTTCTATCGCCTGAATGAGTGTCGACAGCGGCTGGACGCTGGAGAACCCGCAAGCGTGGTACGCGACTGCGCATTTATGCCGCCAGCAGTTTGCAGCTGGCTCCACGCTCGATTTGCGCAGCTGCAGATACGCATCGGCGAGCTGCTCGAGGCGCAAGGCAGGCTGGATCTGGCGCTGCAAAGTTACCGAGAGGTCGGCAGCGCCGAAGGGCTGGTGCGGCTGGTGCGGCTACAGGTGCGTCTGGGATTGCACGAGGAGGCGCAGCGTGACGCGTTGACCGCACAGGAGTTGCCGTGCAGCGAAGCGCAACAAGAAGTGATTGAGCGCGCCTTGGCGCGCGTGAATCGACGGCGTAAAGGGGCGCCGAAGGGACAAAGGATTCCAGATAGGACTGAGGTTATGGAACTGCAGTTGCCCAAGCTCAACAGGCGGCAGCGCATCGAACTTGCCGTCGCCGAGCAACTCACCCAGCCCACCTCACCGCTGTTCTACGTCGAGAATTCCCTCTTCTCATCGCTCTTTGGTCTGCTGTGCTGGGAGGCGCTCTTCGCCCCCGTCCAGGGCGCTTTTTTTCATCCTTTCCAAGCCGCCCCCGCGGACCTCTACACCCGCGAATTTCGCGTGCGGCGCGCGCCGTACTTTCAGGCGCTGCTGAAATTGCTTGATACGGGCGAGCACGAGGCCGTCATCCGGCGGCTGTATAAGGCGAAAGCCGGCATCCGCACAAACTTCGTGCGATGGAGAAGGCTCAAACCGCCTTTGCTGACCCTCGCGCTGCAGTGCATCCCGGCCTCACACTTGAGGCTGTGTTTCGACCGTCTGCTCGATGACCTGCAGGAGAATACGACCGGGATGCCCGACTTGATCCAATTCTGGCCGGCGGAGCGACGCTACCGCTTGATTGAAGTCAAAGGGCCAGGCGATCGGCTGCAGAACAATCAGCGTCGCTGGCTAAAGTTCTTTGCCCGCCACGCCATCCCGGCCGTGGTATGCAAAGTGCGATGGCGATCGGCCGGGCAATCGGACTGACGCGCTGCATCCGACCGCATTGGACAATGATCGCAAGATTGGGGCAGTAATGGCGGTCGACTTGCGCTGTATCGCAAAGCGTATTTTGGTCAAGACTCAACTATCGGAGGATCCCGTGGTAGCGGAAAATCAGGCAATAGAGGGGGCACAATTTTCGGTGATCTGCCCGAAGTGCGGGGCCTCAGCACCGATCACGGCCGGCGACTCCCGGCCCAGCATGCAATGCCCGTCATGCGGCGGGGGAATCGATCTGACGACGGATGAAGTGAAGCACGCCCGACAGGCGGCCGCCGCGAAAGCATCGATTCAGACTCATCAAGGCGGTGGTTGACCCGCTACGTCTTCCCGACAAAAGATGCCCTTCTGCCTTAGAATTTGCTCAGGGGCTACGGGTGAACGTGAACGCTATCTTCTTGACGCCGGGCGCGCTGCCATCCAGGCCCCACACTTCGGTGACGTGACGGTTCGGCGTCAATTGGTGCAACATTACCTTGTAGGGCTGATGCAAGACACCGGTGGTGTATTCGTCAAGTTCCCCGAATAGAGCGGTCACAGGCTGGTTGGGGTCCTTTCGTTCTCCGCGCGACAGCAGCATCGCGTTGTCGGCGGACTCAACGGAGACTTGCACCAGGTCCCTGGCGTAGCTGTCGTAACCGAAAATCGTGAATTGTTCGTAGGGCTGCCCGAATATCGTGCCCGTGATGTGGCAACCGAGCCAACGTCCCTTAATGACCCAGTAGTACTCGGCTTTGCCCTTGCTGTGCTGAGCGGCGACGGCGCCAGTGGAGAGCACGATCTCCACATCCCAGTTTCCCAAATAGCTGGCAAGCTGTGTCTGCTGCGGTCCCAATGCCGTGGCTTGCGCGGCCCGCGCCGTCTGTGATTCGGCCGGTTCGGGCTGCGCATCGACAACAGCAAACGTTGACCAGATGCACACTGCCAGCCCACATGCCATTGCGCCATAGGATTTCATATCGGATCCTCACAACACTGAACGGTGGTCGCTCTTTGACGCCGCAATACTAGCCTAGCTGAAGGATGTCGTCTTGATGATCCTTGCTGTTCTTGGCTATGCCAACAGGTATCCCCGATCATGTTATGAGTGAGTTCCCACCGGGCGCCTCGCCATTGGTGGTTTACTTCATAGCCGGCCGGCGCGGAAACTGCGCGCCATAGCCCTCATGAATGATCACGGTCTACTGCCGCGCCGGCTCAAGCTTAGCCAAACACAGATGCGGGCAAAGGCCTGGAGGCTGGCCGCCCGAGCTTACCGTCCGACCAAGTCGGCGATTACCAGAATCAGTTCGCCCACATCAAACGGTTTTGCCAGATGGGCCTGGTAGCCAGCGATGAGGCAACGCTTTCTATCCTCCGCTCGCGCAAACGCCGTCAGCGCCAACGCCGGAGTGCGCTCGCTGCGAGACTCCTCAGCGCGCAGTTTCCGGATCAGCTGATACCCGTCAGTATTGGGCATGCCGACATCGCAAATGAGCACGGTCGGCTTGGTCGACTTCAAGGCTGCCAGCGCATCCTCCGCCGATGGGAAGGTGGTCACTTTGGCGCCCTGCTCTTCCAGCACCGTTCGAAGTAAATCGCGCGCATCAGGTTCGTCATCGACGGCGATGACATACACGTTGTCGAGTCGCGGCAGCGACAGCATCTCTTTTTGGTGAGTTTCCATCGTCGGATGGCTGCGTGATGCGCCTCGTTCCTCCAGATGCGCGATCGATAGCGGTAACTGCACGGAAAATGTCGCGCCGCAGCCTTCGCCCTGGCTTGCGGCCGTTATCACGCCACCATGCAATTCAACGATTTGCTTACAGATCGCCAACCCCAACCCGAGACCGCCGAATGCCCGCGTCGAGGAGCTGTCCTTTTGCGAAAAGCGGTCAAAGACGTGCGGCAGATAGGTGGATGAAATGCCAATACCGGTGTCGCTGACACTCAATTCAACGTGTGAATTCACCCGTTGCAGCACCACCTGGACCTGACCTGCCTTGGGGGTGAATTTGATCGCATTGGTCAGCAGGTTCCATACCACCTGCTGCAGGCGGCCAGCATCGGCGTTGACGACATCCTTGCCCGAACTGAGGATTGCCTTGAGCCGGATGCCTTTGGCGTCTGCCGCTGGCTTGGCCGAATCCACCGCGGCCTCCACGACACTCGAAAACGAGATCTGATGAAGATCCAGCCGAAGCTTGCCGGTAATGATGCGACTCAAGTCCAGCAGATCGTCGATCAGCTGAACCTGAGCGCGGGCATTGCGATCTATCACTTCGACGGCGCGCTTTTGCTCCTCGAGGCTTTTGCCCGATCCTCTCAGCAACACTTGCGTCCAGCCCAGAATTGCGCTCAAAGGCGTGCGCAGCTCGTGCGATAGGGTCGCGAGGAACTCATCCTTTAGCCGCGCCGAGCGTTGCGCGGCCATACGAGCACTGCGCTCCGCATCCAACATCTCCTCTTGCTGCTGACTGGAAGCCTCGAAGGCCTCGACACGTTTTCTCTCCGTCAGGTCTCGGGTGAGCTTCGCAAAGCCGATCAGCTGACCGGCGTCATCGCGCAAAGCGGTAATCGTGACATTGGCCCAAAACGTGCTGCCATCCTTGCGCACATCGCCATCCGACATCGACAAAGCTACCTTTCGCCGCGGCTTCGCGTAATTCATGCTCGGGCCAGCCGCTCTCCTTCGCATTTTCAGGATAAAACGTCGAGAAGTGCCGCCCGATGATTTCCTCCGCCGCATAGCCTTTGATCCGCTGCGCCCCGGCGTTCCAAGTGGACACGATGCCATTGGGATCGAGCATAAAGATTGCATATTCGCCGACGCCTTCGACGAGGAGACGGAAACGCTCCTCGCTGCGACGCAACTCTTCCTCATGGTTGCGTCGTTGTGTCAGGTCGCGCGTGACCTTCGCGAATCCAAGCAGCTCACCTTGCGCATTCCGTATGGCGGTGATGACCACGTTTGCCCAAAAGAGCGAGCCATCCTTTCGGACCCGCCAACCCTCGTCTTCGAAAACGCCGGTTTCGCTTGCTACCTCGAGTTCGTGCGCGGGCAGATTCTTTGCGAGTGCTTCCGGGGGATAGAACTGAGAAAAGTGCTGCCCGATGATCTCCTTGGCCTGATAGCCCTTGAATCGCTCGGCGCCGGCATTCCAGGTGAGCACGTAACCGCCCGGATCCAGCATGAAAATCGCATAATCCCTCACGCTCTCGACGAGGAGCCTGAAACGCTCCTCGCTCTGCCGCAGGCTTTCTATATCGTTACTGCTATCACGGTCCATGCAGCATTCACCCTAACACGCCGGGAGTGGGCATTTTCTAGATCTGCTCGTAGGCCTAATCCCACTTTTGCAGGCGGGGCGCGCCAATTTCAGGGGCCGCAACAGCGGACCGCGAAAGCTAGTTGGCCGGCACGGGCCGACGCACGATGGCGAACAGTGCCGCGAGCAGGCAGCCGGCAATGATGCCGTAGGTGAGATTCTGAACCAGCGTCAAGCCGAAGGTCGTGAGCAGCACCGCCGCAAATCGCCAATTCGCCAACAAGCGCACGAACTCCGACTTCTCCGCCATATTCCAGCACACGACCACGAGCACGCCGGCCAAAGCCGCGAGTGGAATGAATTTCGCTAGCGGCGCGGCCACCAGCATGAATAGCAGAATAAACCCCGCGTGCATCATTCCCGAGAGGGGGCTGCGCGCTCCAGCTCGAATATTTGTCGCGGTGCGCGCGATCGTCCCGGTGACGCTTATTCCACCGAACATCGCGGAGGCGATATTGGCTACGCCTTGGGCCACCAACTCCATGTTAGAGCGATGCTTGCGGCCCGTCATGCCGTCGGCAATCTTCGCCGACAGCAGACTCTCGATCCCGCCAAGCAGTGTAAAAGAAAGTGCAGCCGGCAATACCTGCATGATGAGATGCAAGCTAATCGGCGGTAGCTGCGGCATCGGCAGGCCGTGCGGGACGCCTCCAAACCGGCTCCCGATCGTGTCAACCGAGAGGCGAAAGACCGCGCCGAGAATGGCGGCCGCTGCCACAGCAATCAGCATGCCTGGCCAGTTTGGGCGATAGCGCTTGACCACAAATATCATGGCGACTGATCCTAGGCCGATCGTGAGCGTCGTGAGATCAAGCGAGGGCAGTGCGTGAATGAGGGCGGCCAGTTTCGGAATCAGCGGACCGGGCTCCGCGCCACTCAGCCGCAGGCCGCCGAGATCTTTGAGTTGGCTCGCCAGAATCGTGACGGCAATGCCGCAGGTGAAGCCGACCGTCACCGCGTGCGGAATGTGCCTGATCAGCGAGCCCAGTCGCAGCAGGCCAACCAACGTCAACATCAGCCCGGACAGCAGCACGGTGAGCAGCAGGCCATTGAGGCCGTACTTCAATTCCGTCGCCGCCACCAGCACGATGAATGCGCCGGCCGGCCCGCCGATCTGAAACCGGCTACCACTCAACGCCGAGACGCAAAAGCCACCGACGACAGCCGTATACAGACCCCGGCCTGGGGAAACCCCGGAGGCGACCGCGATGGCCATTGAAAGGGGCAGCGCCACGATCGCGACGGTCAGGGCCGCCAAGGCATCCTTGCGCAGGGCCTCTAGGCTGTAACCCTCGTGAAGCACGGTTGCCAGCTTCGGCCGGAAAAGGTGCGAGCTCGCGCTACCGTCTGGCATTGGAGTACAGCGCCGAGTCCCTACCTCAGCAGCTCACGGCGCCGGCAGACGCTACGCATGAGCGGTTGCGGGATGCGCCCGAAGTGACCGCTTTGGCGCAGCGGCTGCCGCCTTGAGCGCCCCCAGCGGCCCGCGCGAGGCGCGTTCCGACATGAGGATTGCGATCGCCTCCTGCAGATCCCTGGCGACGACGGCGAAGCGTGCGTCGGTGATAGGGACCTCGAAGGACCCGTAGCGCGCAATGAGGGTCACGGCCGAGCGGATGGCTGGCGAGCGATCCTGCAGACCCTGCGCATTCTGCTGCAAGCCCTTCAAGAATCCATGCACCCAGGAGACACCCGTCGAGCGCGGCCAGCGGCGCCCGCGCTCATCAGCCAGCAACGTCGGTACAAAACTCATCGGCGAATCCGCAAGGCGCGAGTCGAGATCCCGCAGCAAACCCACCACCAGCGCGATAAAGGTATCGAACGGCTCCAAGGCGGCGATTTTCGCAGGCACTCTCCAGCCGGCCTTCTCGCCCCAGATGGGCGGCAGCAACGCACCGCTCGTTATGCCCACCGGCCATGACAATAGCGCCACCAGGTAGCCTTCCAGCATCGCTATATCCATGGTGCCGCGCGGCCAGCCCTCCTCGGTCAACCACCGGCGCAATGTTTGCCGCTCCTGCGCCGTAAACTGCCGCTCCTCAAGTGTGACCAGGTTGGGAGGTAGCAGCACCGGTGGCTGCGCTTTCACGATAAAGCGGCGTCTGGGTTCTTTCGATGACAAGGGATTCTCCTTCGGTGCGAAACCGGCACGGGCACTGGCGCAGTACTGTGTCCCGGGTGGTCCTATTGACCGCGGGACGCCTCAAGCCCTACCGGTTGGCAGGTGAACGATCCGGTGTCGGGGAGCCAGACGAAACCCCAGGATAAATGTACCATATATCAGTACACCGATTTCGGACATCATCGATGGGGGTTTACCTTGATCACGGCAGCACAGTTACGGGCAGCGCGAGCCTTGCTCGGCATGGATCAACGGGCCATGGCGCACGCGGCGCGACTGTCGGTGCCCACGATCCAGCGCATGGAAGGCAGTGAAGGCGTCATTCGCGGCACTGTGGATTCGTTGATGAAGCTGATCGCCGCCATCCAGGCAGCCGGGGTAGAACTCATTGATGAGGGCGGCACCAGCCCTGTGGGCGGCCGAGGGGTGCGACTGCGTGAGGCAAATGTCCTCGCAAAACAGCGGGCGCCCGCGCGCGCATCGGCGCGCAGCGGTCGAAGTTCTTCGGTTGTCAGTGGCCGCGGCGGCCGAGCGTCGTGAGACCAATTGGCCGGTGCGCAATTCCAAGCTCGTGGTGCGTCGGGACAGTGCATGTTCCGCCTTTTGAGCCAGTTTAAGCGCTGTTGCTAAGAATAGTTCGCCATTAGTTGACACGCCCATTCCGGTTCGCGAATCGCACTGCGGGGTAGATAGCCGGACCATACCGGCTTGATGTCAAGCAGTGGCGTCCCCTCCACTGCATCCAATCCTTCCACCTCGATGCTCAATTCACGAACCCGCACGAGACGGCAAATCGATACACCCAATCGATTCGGTCGCATGCGGCCGTGCTGGGCAAATATTCCCACTGCCGGCCACTCGATGCGACCGCGAAGGCGGCGCGCACCCAACTCTGGCGGCTCCTCTGCCTGCAGGTGAAAATAAAATACCACCTCGATATGTGACACCTCATCCAACCCTGCGACTGCCGCGAGCGGTGAAACGCTCCGGAAGTAATTGGAGATTAGCAGAGGTTGGAACCCCAATGGTCCTTCGTCGGTTCCGTACGACCTCCTCTTACGTAGCCTATCGGCTCCATTCAAAAAGTCATGATTCATCACCTCGCGCGATCTCGCGCCACCATGGCGAGCTGCGGTTGCCACCGGCAGCCTCGCCAGGAAGAATACAGGCGCCATAGAGTTAGCGCAGAATCTCTCGAGGTGCGGTCATAACGCTTGTCTGCGCCAAGGTTAAGAGACGCCCGTCACAAGATCGTCGGTTTGCCTTGCTCCATGTATTCTATATATGTAGAGTTTAAAGTCATGGAGCGCAACCGCAAATCATCGCCGCAAGCCTTGTCTCTTCTCAGGGCACTGTCGGATAAGCCCCGAACGTGGCGCCACGGCTATGACCTCTCGCGCGAAACGCAGCTGAGCTCTGGAACGCTGTACCCTCTTCTGATGCGGTTAACCGACCGAGGCTTGCTTGACTCAAAGTGGCGGCCCTCAGAGGAAACCGGTCGGCCGCCACGCCACTTATACAGATTGACGGCGCAGGGCATCGCCTATGCGCAACATCAGTTGACAGGCTGCGCCTCCGCAGCCCAGCTCGCGACACCGCAGAGAAGCCGGGCATGAACGATTCTGCGCGACCGTTGCGATGGCTGGCACTGCTGCTGATGCAATGCGCGAGGCGATTGCTGCCAGCCACGCGGAGTGATTGGGATAAGGCAATGCACTCGGAGCTTGATCGCGTCCTAGACGATCGTAATGCCCTCGGTTGGGCGTTCGGATGCCTTGTCGCAGGCCTTAGGGAGAGGATCAACGTCATGCTCTTCGGAAACCTGAAGATTGCACGCTGGGTGCTCGCCACTGAAATGTTGCTTTGCTTCCTGCCCCTGACGATGGGATGGCTAGACGCGATCGGCGGGGATTCCGGAATCATCCGACTTGACATGCACATCATTCAAACGGACTTTGCCGGCGCCAAGATGTTCGCTTTGGTGGCAATGTTAGCCAGCGCCGTTCTGGGCGCAGTTGGCCCAATCGGCCTGATCGCCGCCTTTCGATTGATCGTGTTAGGTAGGCCGGTGCGAGGCTGGTTCGGGCGCGCGCTCGTGATCGCCCCGATAATCTGCGGTGCAGTCACGATTGCCTCTCGCTGGGCCATCGGAGGTCCTGAGGCGTTCAGTCCTCATGCTTACGGTACCTTTGATTTCTGGAGCGCGACACTGCTGCTATCGGTCCTGCCCGCATTGGCTGCAGCACACTTGCTCCGACTCGGCCCACCGGAATCGGCGGAACCAGCGCTCTCTTAGCAATTGCCCGTGCCAGGAATGGTGCGCGACGTGCACTGGAGGCTGCCGTGGGCAAAACTGACACTCCGAAGATCATATCTTACCAGCGATGCAAATCGCAAAGACCGCCGCTTGCACCAGGGGTTGAAAAGTGACCTTTAATTCCGCTCACGCTGGTCCTGAAATGTCTTTGCGGTTTGTTTGCGGCTTCACGAACAGAGCGACGATTTCCGGATTTTCAGCACGAATCTTCGTCTCCAGAGCGACGACCGCCTCCTCAATCTCAGGGGCCCGAAGCGCGTCAGAAAACTCAAGACTCAACATCGCAATCACTTGATTCGGGCCCAACTGCACAGTGATCACACCGTTAGCCCGAAGGCAGCCCGGCTGCGCATTCGCGAGCGCCAAAATCGATTTGCGAATCGGTCTGGCGGCGGGTTCGCCAATCAGCAGACTTTTGCTCTCCCGCGCCAGAAAAAGGGACGCCACCGCCAAGATCAGTCCAATGGCAATCGAGCCCATGCCATCCACTTCCGGATACCCAAGAGCGACGGCTGCGTAGGTTGCCGCGGCCGCAACCAAAACGCCGAGCAGCGCAACACTGTCCTCGAACAAGGTCATGAAGGATGGCGGATCCTTGCTGAGCCTGAACGCTCTGATGAAGCCCAGCCCGCCTTTTGCCTGGCGGAACTGCCTCAGCGAATAGAGCCAGGACGCACCCTCGAAGAGGGACACCAGACCCAATACCATGTAGCTCACCACCGGGGAGCGTATCGGCTCCGGATGGAATACCCGATAAACGCCCTCGTAAACGGAAAATCCTGCGCCTAGCGCGAATATGAGCAGCGAGACGACGAAACTCCAAAAATAGACCTCTCGTCCGTGCCCGAAAGGATGGTTGGCGTCGGGCTTTCGGGCGGCGCGCCGAATGCCGTAAAGCAATAGGAATTCATTGGACGTGTCGACGATCGAATGAATCGCTTCGCTAGCCATGGACGCGCTACCCGTCCACAGCGCGGCACCCACTTTGCTGGCGGCAACCAAGATGTTCCCGAGCAGCGCAACATACACCACGCTCTTAGAAGTCGATTTGGCGCTGCGCCCGACGCGCGTTTGTCGCTTCAACTGGCGCTCCTGTGGTTCATTTTTTCTGTGAGCCCGCGGTAATGAGAAACCATGCGCTGGCGGAAGCGATGATCGATGCAAGGGCACAGATAATCGCGGCCTCGTGGAAGCCCCCGAGCAGTGCCGGGCCAGATGCCCCGAGAACGCCCCCGAGCAGCGCGGTCGCCACCATGCCTCCCGTGCGTGCAACCGCGCTGTTCAAGCCGGAAGCGGAACCCGCATGCCTGCTATCGACCGAAGCCAGCACGGCTGTGGTCAACGGGGCAACGGCCCCGGCCATGCCAATGGCAATCAGCAGAATCGCCGGAAACACGATGGTCCAATAGTCAGCGTTGGCACCTATTCTCAGGGCGAGCAAAAAGCCCCCGGCAACGACGAGTGGCCCGATGGTCAATGGCGTCCGCGAGCCGATCCTTCCAGCCACGGCACCCATCAGCGGTGAGGCCACCGCGAGCAGGATCGCGAAGGGCACGAGTGCCGCGCCCGCCTGCGCGGCAGAATAGCCATCCGTCCGAATCAGCACATAAGGTATCAGGACCAGCAAAGCGCCTAGCGCGCCGTATAGGAGCAATGTCAGGGTCGTGAGACCGATGAAGCTTGCGGATCCAAAGAGCGTGAGTGGCATCATCGCGGCATCGTGCTGGGCTCTTTCGGTGGCCAGTAAACCCACCGTGAGCGCGATGCCAATAACCAGCAGCTCGAGGGCCGCGGGCGTCCAGCCCGCGTGACCGGAGCCGATGGTCAGCGCCCAGGTGAGCGCTCCGAGAGCCGCGGTGGCGAGCATGCCACCCCACATGTCTAACGCCGGTGCCGTGGTCTCGCGACGCGTATCAGGGATGAAGACAATGGCCAAGACGATAGCGGCCCCAGCAAGCGGCGGGTTGATCAGGAAGATAGAGCGCCACCCGACGGCATCGATCAGCCAGCCACCGAGGAGCGGCCCTAGCGCAGCCATGACGGCTCCCACGGAGGCCCAGATACCGATCGCACGACCGCGCGCTTCCCCTGAGAAGCGCGCACCAAGGATGGCTAGGCTGTTCGGCATGAGCAAGGCGGCGCCAATGCCCTGCATTCCGCGCGCAACCAGCAACCACCCGAGAGTCGGCGCGAGAGCACAGCCGATCGAAGCCGCCCCGAACATCGCCGTGCCAATGATGAGCAGTCGCGTATGCCCGTAACGGTCGCCCGCCGCGCCACCCAGCAGCAGCAGTGCGCTCAAGGGCAACAGGTATGCGTTAATGACCCACTGCAGATCGCTGGCACTGGCGTTGAATGTCGCACCCAGCGCGGACAGGCCGACATTGACCACTGAGCCATCAATGAAGGCGAGGCTCGAGGCCAGAATGGTGGTCGTCAGCAGCCAATTGGGATGAGGGGTGTCGGGCGCCGGTGAGCGCTGAGCAGCGATCGAGGCGTCGCAATGTGAATAGGCAGAGTTCATGGGTCAGGTGTTTGCGGATTCGATCGCCGCGTAGCACATGAGCATCCCGGTACGGTGACCGACGCCTTAGCGTACCGGAAATCGGGCGCCCGTCTTGGGACTTCGCAAAATGGCTAATCGGCTACAAGAGCCCGGCCTTCGCAAAAAATGGAGCGCTCATCATTTTTCGCCAAAACGGGGACTTCTTTGATTGTGAGATCAGGCGGCCGCAGGCCGCTTGGACTACAGCAACCGGGCGACGGGGATTGCCGTGAGCGCACCCAGGAGCTGCGCGAAGATAAAGCCGGGAACGTGCCCTGGCGCGGTGCCGGCAAAGGTGTTCGAGAGCGAACGGGCGATGGTGAGTACTAGCCCTCATCGTTACGCTTAGAAGCAGGATAGACGGACTGTGCGCGCGAGCGGTCATCGTGGTTGTGCACGACTTCCAACCGCCGCGGTGTTACCGGGCTTACGCCAGATCGTCGGGGCCGTGCGGATCCTCGGGAAAGCGGGTCGCCAGGCGCGCCACGCAAATGGCCTGCGCATAGCTCCTGCCCGGCCGATAGTCGGCACGCGCGAGCGTATCGTACTCGAGCCGGCCGATGCGCCACCTGCCCGCAGCGTCTTTTCCGTCGGCGATCTTGTACACTCCGCCCTCCCACCACGTGCGCACGCCTTCGCCGTGGAGGCGCGCCATGGCGACCAGGGATGAGACGGACTCAAGCGGGATGCCCACCCGGATCGAATAGGGGAAGACCGCCGTTGCGGACTTTCGATCCCCCGCTACTTCCACGCTGTCACGCTGCTGCTCGGCCGCCAGTTCGAAGCCCGGCGCGGCTCCATTCGCCTGCCGGTCTTTCCAGTCGGGAAACGATCGCGATCAGGCGGGTGACGCCCTGGTTGCGCTGGCGGAAGACACCACCGTTGAACACGACTTCGGCGTCATCGGCAAACATGCCGATGACCTCCTAATTCAGGTCCTTGTTCATCGCCTGCTCGAAGGCCTGGTGAAACTTGCGCAGCACTTGTTCCTCCTGCAACAAGGCCACCTGCAACACCGGGTCAGCTGCAGTGGCCGGGGCAGCCTCACCCCCGGCCATAGCCGCCGCGGATGCCAGGACCGCCGAAGCGCCCGCGCCCATATTTGGGATGAAGGAGCGACGGCTATTGAGTTTGAGAATATTCATCATGTCCTCCGCTTCGGCCCGTAGAACTCGAGCAGATCGAACTTGCCGATATGCCGACCGATGGCACCGGTCACCCCCAGGCTGACTCCCCTGGCGCCGCCGTTGAAGGTGAAGCCGCAGTCATGCGAGGCCTTGGTGTTGAGCAGTTCCGTCATCTGATTGCCGTTACAGGCTTCTTCGTTCTGGCAGAAGATCTAAACACCGGGACGCAGTTTCACGAAAATGCACGGCGACCCCCACTCCGCGCCCAACTGCTGGGTACCCGTGAAGATCACCCAGGACATGGAATGCGGAGAGTTATAGAGGTGCATGGAGGTCACTTGATCGGAGTAGGACCACGAGAAAGCATTGCCGACCAGCTCGTCGGTCAGTTGATGCCGCACATAGATCGGCGCTTCCAGGCCCGGCATCTCCGCCACGCCGAAGACCGGGCGATAGGTGGTCTCATTGCCGTAATACTCCGTCCCCATGTGCGACTCGATGCTGGTGCTGAGCCCGTTGGTGAAATCCACGGCGACCATCACGCAGGCGCGCGGTTTGCTGTCCGGAATCAGGTGGCTGAACCAGCAAGGTTGTCGTCGCCTTCATAGGCGCGGTAATGAACATCATGCCAAACGTTGTCCTTCTGGTCCCGGAATTGCAGCTTGTACATCTCCTTGCAGCGGTAGTCCCGCACCGGGCCACCATTGTCGAACCGCAGCGTGAATGCCTTGCCTACCAGGATGTCGGAGAACGGCACGTGTAGCCGGTAGTCGTGGGGGGCGGGGCGCACCGGCCGCAGCTGCGCCCTGCGGACCCGCCCTCCGCCGGGCGCGGCGAAGGCTTGGTCCTCATGTCTGCCGCCGCCTGCATCTCTGCATCCGTCATGTGGGTGAAGGTACGCACGGGGCGATAGGTGGTTCGCGCGCCCTTCGGCGGCGGAGGCGGTGGCGCTGGCGCCACAGTTGGGCCTGCCGCCGCAGCTGTGCCACCGGCAGGCGCCGGGCCAGCGCGACCAGCCGCAGCGGGGACCGCAGCAAACATCGGACGCAGGCCGTGGTCATCGAAGTCCTCGAGATAGGCGAGCTGCCCAACGATCTTGCCGCTGCCGCGGAACATGTAGTACTCGAGCTCGTCCTTCTCGTTGAAGCCGAAGCGCACGCCTACCTGCCTGGGCCCGTACAGATCGACCACAAAGCAGGTGTGGATGCCGGAGAACTCGCACTCGGTCCGGTTGTAAACAATGGTGCGGTCGTCGACGAGCACGTAATCCGACGGAGACACGTAACCCAGATCATCGATGTGCCGGGTCAGCTCCACGAAGTTCGTGTTGGCCACCGACGGATAAAGCTCCAGCGTCTCGATGCCGTTATCCTGCTTCCAGTAGATTCCCTTGCCGGTCATGCGGTTGGTGTAGTGATGCAGCTTCGCGGGAGCGGCCTGCCCGTTGTCGACGTACCCGAAATAAATCTGTCGCTGCACTTCCCGGTCATCGAGCGTGAACTCATTCGGCCGACCGGCATTCTGCTTGATGCCGCTGGATAGCCACACTTCAAAAACCGTGGCGAGCTGGGTCTTCTGGTCGATGTAGACGTTGTAGCCTTTCTGCTCACCGGGGATCAGGTGGCAGAAGAACACGATCTGGTTCAGCGTCAGCTCGCCATAGCCGGCGGTAATCTGCTTGCCGCCCTCTCCAAGCGTGAGCCGCTTGTTGGCCGCGAACTTGTATTCGAGCGTCGGCCCGTCAACGGTGACGATTTTCAGCGTCTTGCCATTCAGTACATCGGTAAAGACGGAGGCGCTCCTGGGGCCCGCACCTTCTACCGGCTTGAGTTTTGCGCCAATCTGATCCTTGGTCAGCTTGGTGTACTTGAATCGATGCATCGGAATTCGCATGGCTTCCCCCCTCTTGTGCCCTGACAGTCGTTGTGTGCCGTCTACGGAACTGAATTGCGTCGTTAGGATAGTCAGGTTTGGGCGTCTATGCCAGCGCGGTTGGCCGTGGATTCATTGCGCCGACTGGGGCGCCGCTCCTCGCTTCTTTCGCGCTGTTTAATCATCGCTCGTACGCATAGCGAGCTTCTCCAATGCCTCAGCGCAGTGCGCCCGCGTCGATGACCCATGCATGAGGGCTAATAGCTGAGGCTGCAGTGTTGCCAGGCTGCGGATGGTCGCCGCAGTTGGAGTCAGCGCCGTGGCATGAAAAAGCTGCTCAGCAGCCAGAGCGGGACCAACGATGTCGCCGTCAGTCAGCGCGGGGCCGTCGCCGGTGTGCGTGAAGAGATCTCCGCAGAGAAGCGTCTTGGTCGTTTCCTCGAAAAGCACGCGCGCCTCCCAATTGTGCGGGACGTGCGGAGTATCGATGTGACGCACGCGCTTGCCACCGAGATCGATGACTTCGCCGCCGGCGAGCCTGCGCGGCGGTCGATCACACAGGTCGTAAAGTGAGACCATGCACCCGAGCGCGCCGTGGCAACCTGACACGTGGTGCGACAGCAAGAAATTGGTTCATGGCTCCGCATTCGTCCGACTCCACATGTCCGAACGTTATCCAACGGATTCGATCAAGCGGAATGATGCGGGCGATCAACTGAGACACAAGTGGAAACGGGCCTCGTGGACCAGTATGGAAAATGAGCGGATCGTCGCCGTTGATGAGGAACTGGTTGAACGTGAAGCCCGCCGGTGCTGCATCGGGGACACAAGTTGAAAAGCGATAGACGCCATCAGCGATCTCATTGATCTGGGTCTGCATACGGCTCCTGATGATTATGGCAGAGACGGCATGTCCCTCCCCTTTTGTCAAGGTTACGCCATCGCTGCGGTCGCCGACAGCTATCAATGGCCGCTGTGCACCATCCACCGGTCATTTTGTGGCATGAAAGCGACGCAAGCATCACTCTCGCCTTTCGGGCGGCACCGTTTTCACCGAACCTGGCCCCCCAGCGGCAGCGTTTCCCCAAGCTGCCGTGACGCTAAATTCTGCGATCGAACACGCTGAAGTACTTTCTAGCGTAGGCCAGAAGCTCCGAATCTGTGGGGTGATCCGCGCTCTCCACTGCGACGATCTCGGCGCGGATCTGAGGGTGTTTCTTGCGTAAAAAGGCCATGAAGTCGTTCTTGGTCTGCGCCGGTCCGATGACCAAGACTTCCCGAACGCCCGACAGTGTGTTCGCGACACCCTCGAAAAATTGGGGGGCATCGGGGATTTTGTGCCCGCCGTGGGCTTTTGCGAATATGGGTGTGTTCGTGCTGGTCGGGTGACTTCACGACAGACTTGGTTTTGCATCGTCCGTGAAATTCCACACGACCGCCTTGTGATGGTCGATCCAGACGATCGAATGATAGGTCGCCATAACTATTCCCAGGCCATTTGCGGGGCCAAAGCAGCGCCGGACATTCTTCTTGCGGGCCGGTCTCAACCCCACACGAGATTGCCACTCCGCCCGACCTCGATGATATATCCGTCGGGATCGCGAATGTAGCAGTCGAGCAAGACCGGCGCGATCACACCTGAAAGCGTGAGGCACAACTACGCAGGCATCTTGGTTCCTCAGCTTCAAACCATCCGGCATCCGCCCCAGTGTGCATCATTAGCTGCTGCTCGGAGCGGGTCTTCCTTGGATCATACCGGCCACAGTCCAATGCGACCGGCATTCGAGCTGCACGAACAGCGGGGAGCAGCCCACCGAGAAGGCCTATGGCGACCCCCCACAAGACACCTAATGCAATGAGGCCGGGACGCATGACCATGGTGAACATCACCTGGGCGTCGAACGCTCCGGCACTGGTGCTTAAGACACTGCCGCTGAATCCCAACCAGGCGACTAGCGCTCCAAGTAAAGCGCCCACAACCGCGAGCAACAGCGCCTCGACCAGGATCGAAATTACGACACCCGTGGCGCCGAAGCCGATAGCCCGCAACGTGGCAATTTCGCCCCGGCGCACCGCGACCGATGAGTAGAGGATGTTGGTGGCAGTAAGGACTGCGCCGATGGCCATGATAGCGCCTATGACCGTGCTCACGAGGTAGAGCAAACTTGCGATCCCTTGCGATTGCCGCTGGTAATAGTCCCGCTCACCTACCACTTCGACTTGGAGGGAGGGATTGGACAGGAGTGCGTTTCGGAAGGCGCCGAGCGCCGTATCTGATATCAGTCGGACCGTGACCGAACTGTAGTCTGCCCAGCTGTAAGCGGACATGAGTGTGGTCGCATCGGTCAATACTTCAGATTCATGCAGATCACCGTCGCTCGTGAACCGCCCCACGACCGTCCACTCGCTCGTCCCAAGTTTCACGTGGTCACCAACATCCACCCCGGCAAACTGTCTAAATGCACCCATTCCGACCAAGACCTCGTGCAGTCCAGGGCGGAACTGTCTGCCTGCCACAACTCGCCATTCCGGATGCACCAGAAACATCGCCGGACACGTCCCTCGCAGGGTGACGCCTGCTTCGCCTCCAGCCCGTCTGGAAAGACTAGCGCCCACGATTCTTTCAGGACACACGGCAGCCGTACCGCCCGCGCCTCGAAAGACTTGCGGCGGTTGGGCGATCGCCGCTATCCAACCCAAATCTATGTTGCTAAAACTCTCGGTGTTGGCCGCCTTGTGGAGCACTAGAGCACGGTCGAGATTGCCCGTCTTCACAAATGTGCGCGACAACCCGCTTGCCATCGCCAAGACAGCGATGAGTACTGCGACAACCCCGCCAATGCCTATGACTACCACCGCTGCGGCAGCCAAGCGCTGCGGCAAGCTTCGCAGATTCATGGTGGTAGTGGCGATGATCTCCTTGAACATCTGAGGGCGGCCCTTTAGGCCTGGCGCGATGCGAGGGCGTCAGTGACCTGAAGCCGAGACACGCGCCATACAGGCAATATCGCGCTGATGAATGCCAGACACAGTGCAAGCAGAAGCACCGATCCCATTACATATATAGGAATGGGTAAGGAGCCGATACCGAATCGCTTTATTACTTTCGGGAAAACGAGCGCCGCAATCCCAGTTCCGCACAGGGCAGCGCTCACGCACAGTAGTAACGTCTCCACAGCGATCAGTCGGCCGATCAGGCGGCCTGGATACCCGATCGCCTTCATGATGCCCAGTTCCGCCGTGCGCTCCCTGACGGTTTGCATCATTGTATTCGCCAACAACGCGATCAGTGTGAACAACACCGCGCCCACGACGGCGTTCACCATGAATTTGATATTCGCCAGATCGCGCAGCTGCGCCTGCATTGAGCTTCGCTCCGTTTGCGTCAGCGTCGGTGTCGAGGAGTTGGCGTAGAACCCGTCTATCTCTCGGCTAATGCGCGCGGCGCTTCCCGGGTCGGCTATGCCGACAATGTAGCTTGCGACCATTCCGGGCAGGGCAGTACGCGCGTCATCGAAATACTTGAAGTTCATCCAAACCCCGTCAGCCGAGAGAGAACTGTTCTTATGTCGATAGATGCCCTCAATCGTAAAATTCCAGTCGTAATTTCCGTCCGGGTGCGCCCACAGCGGCGTTCCGATGGCGATGCGATCGCCAACCTTCCAACCATACCTGTGCGCCATGGTCTCCCCGACGAGCAATCCTGTTGGAGTATTCAGCATCTGCTCGCGCTGCGCGGCGGGAAGCTCAAGCTCCGGATACAACCTGAGCATTTCCGCAACGTCGCGCGCCGTGGCACCGATTTGGTTCTTGGGATCCAGGTAATAGCCTCCAAAAAACGCGGTCACCACCACCGACGTCACGCCTGGAACCCGCTCCAGGTGTGACCGCATCGCGAGTGGTATCCACTGCGTATAGCTCAGACGACTTTGTACCAGAAGACGCGTGTCGCTTTGAGCGTTGATCAGCTCATCAAAGCTCCCACTGATGCCGTGCAGGACAGAAAACAATACGAAGGACACGACCGCCGTCAGGAATGTAAGCAGGGTCCGAATTCGGCTGCGTAACAATCCAGCCAGGATGAGTGGCAGGAACTTCACAACAGCAGGGGTATTCGCACCGGCATCCTAACGAATAGTGGGTTCGTGACGGCGCGGCAGCAGTTGCTGCACGGGTACGGCGTGAAGAGAACGCTCGGTTCTGAAGTGCATGATGCACTTCACCATGCGCCGCTAAGGGCGTCAAACGCCTGTCCAGCGCTTCGTGGCGAGCGGTGCCGCAGTGCGGCAATAGGACTGAATCTACCCAAGCTCGCAGCGGACAATTGGCGCCACAGCTCCTTCAGATCTGGCTCCGCAATGCTCGTCGTTCCGGTGTAGGTTGGGGAGCCGCACCCGAAAGCACCCCTGGCATCCGTTGCAGCCTACGGTCGCGGCCGATGCTCCCTCTGGATAGAGTTGCGTGCAGGCAGATTGCGAAGGCAGAAAACGTTTTCGAGCGTGCAAAGCAGTGCACCTCCAGTCCTGATCGCCTTCATCCGGCGTGGCCGAGGCGAGCCATGCCGATCGATTGCTCACGCAGCGCCTGCGCGATGCGTCGTGGACGTGCGGGTATTCGATCATCTGGTCGTCGACGATGCGCGCTGCATGTCATGCGCGTAACCTGCCGCAGAAGCGCAGGTTCGCTGATCCGCCGATAAGGCCACGTGGGCCGGGCCTCGCGCGTGCGCGGGGTGCGGCAGGTGCTGCCCGCCTGCTGACGATACATAACGGGTGGTCCGCCCTGCCCGATCACTTCCGGGGCAGGCGCGTCCCTAAGCCACCCCGCAGCACCACTCTTTATATGCGGTCCGAAGAAAGCAGTTGGAAGAATTGCGAGGCCGTGAAACGGGTGGGACTCAAGTCCTGGGGCTGAGCGGCGTGGTAGGGGGCGGTATGAAGATGCTCAGCACCCTCCTCGCCAGCGCTCCGGCAATACCTGTTTGCGGGATAATCGTTGCTACCGATTGTAAACCTGTTCCGGCAAAGCAGCTTTCCTGCCTAATGCCGCAATCGACGGCTGCAGGGGCGATACTCTGCAGGCGGATCTTGGCCCCGCCACAAACCTCAGTCAGCTGCCAATCAGGCAAGATTAAAGTGGAGTCGAATGAGAACGATCAACCTATGCCTGAGTTTCGCGGGTGCTGCGCTGCTCGTCGCGTGTGCGACCCAAGGCCCTACGCCGACGCAGGCGCAGACGCCTGGCGAGAAGTTCTCGGTTCCAATCGGCTATCAGAAAACCATGGTGAACGGCGAGGCGCAATACTGTCGCAACGACCTGGAGACCGGCTCACACGTTTCGCGCAGCAGGGTCTGCTACACGATGGCACAACTTCAAGCCGAGGCAGCAGACACCCAGACTAATCTTCAGAACCAGATCCAGAACAACAATAGCCTCGGAACCACAACTGGCAGTGGTGGACCGGGGGGACGCTAGCGGATCTGTGCGATTGGCCCGGTCGAGTGACGCGGATCTGCAGATATTCCTTCACCGGCGCGGGTTCGATCTGTGGGTATTACGCGGCTCGCAGGGCCTCTGAGGCAGGAAGTCGAGCGGCACGAAGCGCGGGCGCCAGGCCTCCCAGCAGCGAGGTGACGAGAGCCCAGACCAGGCCGAGTGCCCAAAGGTCTGTCGATACCTGTAGCTTGAACGACCCCCATACCCACATCTCACGGCCGTCGAACACGAGCCAGGCGAGCGCCGTTCCGAGGAGCGCACCGACCACGCCCAGCAGCGCCGCCTCTGCCAGGACCGAGGCGGCGACGGGTGCTGCTCCAAATCCCAAGGCCCGCAGCGTTCCGATTTCCCGGGTACGCGCGCGCACCGCCGCGTACATGATCTTGACGACCCCGAACATCGCACCCAGGGCCATGATCGCGCCAATCAGATAGGCCATGTGCGTGAAAAAGGCGCTCTGGCGTCCGAGCTGGCGAAGATCGTAGTCAGTCTTACGTTCGACGCTGACGGCCAGCGCCGGGTTTTCGGTAAGCCAGGCGGCAAACCTTGGGTAGGCGCCGGCATCGCTCAACTGCGCCATCACCTGCGCATAGCCGCGGCGCCGGGTCGCCCCCATGATGGTGTCGGCGTCCCCGACCAGATAACTTTCTAGGATGTCGCCGCCGTCGGTAAATACCCCGACGATCGGCCAGTCGCCGTCGATCAGGTGCACCTTGCCGCCCACGCCGAGGCCGAACCTGCTCTGCGCGCCGGTACCGATGAGCAGTTCGCGGCGGCCCGTCGTGGAACAGTCCGGCCGGCGATCACCCTGAAGGCAGGCCTGATCTCCAACCCCGCACCGCTGAGTCCGCGCAGATTGAGTGAGCCATCGGCAAATCCCTCAAGCGTCGGAAGTCGCATCAGGAACTCGGCATCCGCCAGCGGCGCACCATCCGCTCCCTTGGCGATTCCGGGAGCATCGAGGATGGTCCCGATGACATCGCGATGGAGGCTGCGGCTCTGGTCAAAGTTGGCGGAGCCGGCCCAAACCACGGCACGCCGCGCGTCTTCCGGGGCGTAATAGGCCCGCGTCATCCCGCTGATGAGGGATAACATCGACGTCAGTACGCCCACGACGCTGGCCATGCCGATGACGATGACCATGGCGGTGGCGTAGCGGTTGCGCAGGCTGCCCAGTGCGATGAGTATCACGGCCACGATCTGCCGCAGCTCGCTCATCGGCCCGCAACCACCGCGCCGACTTGCATGCGTCTGACCCGCAGCAGCGGTGCCACCGAGCTTACCAGCGCGACTATCAGAGCGACGCACAGTGCCCAGCCAAAGGCCGCTGATGATGCGTGGATCTCGGGCATGTTGATCACACCCGTCACCGCAAGATGTGCGATGAATGCATCGACCCCGCGTGCCAGCGCTGCGCCCAGGAGAGCCGCCAGCAGCGTCGGGATGGCCGCTTCCAGAACCACCAAGAGGCCGAGACCCGCGTCACTGTACCCAAAGGTCTTCAGAACCCCGAATTCCCAAAGCCGCTCGCGAACCGACTCGGCCATGCCGTTGGCGCATAGAAAAAGGATCATGAACAACCCGGCCGCGGCGATGCCGAGGCTGATCTTGCGCATATTGATGTTCGCCTCGGCCAGCTCTTGTGCGTTCTCGCGCGCCGGTACGCACGACAGTGCGGGATTCGCGTTGGTGAACTGAGTTTCGATCGCCCGGCACACGGCGCGCGCATGTTCGGGGCGATCGATGGCGACGCGCAGGGTATTGACCATGTTGCGCTCCTGCAGATCGCTCGCCGCTTCCCAGTAGCGCAGATTTGCGATTATCAGGTCCGGGTTCCATTGCCCCCACCCCGGGGGATCCGGGACAATGCCGAGCACGGTGAAGTACCAGGTGGTACCGCCATCCGCACGGCTGCCTGGCGCAGTGTTCAGGGTCACCACGCCGCCTATTTTCGCGTTTCGGCGCGCTGCCGCCTTGTGGGTCAGGAAGATGCCCGTGGGCATGGCGTCCAGGGCCTGCCAGTCCGCGTGCGACAGCGGCAGTTCGGGCCACGCCGCACGCATGCCCTCGTCCACGAACATGATCAGAATCGCGTGATGTTCATCCTGTTCGTGGCCCCCGAACCAGATCTGGCCGCCAACGGCCGTTACTCCCGGGATGCGTGCCAACTGTTCCCGGTAGCCCATTGGCAGAGCGGTCGGGCCATCGAAGCGCCGCGTCACGAAAAGCTCGTCCATACGCGCATCGGCGATGGCCTTCTCGTAGGCCGCATTGAGCGCGAGCATGGCGCCGAACAGCGTGAAGGCGACGGTCAGCGCCGACAACGTCAACAAAGATTCGGTGCGTTGGCGCCACAGAGCGGACCAGACCAAGGGCAGGAACTTCACCGCGTGGCCCCTCGCTGGTTCACGTTTTTGGAATACCCACGTCTCGATGTGCCGAGTCTGCAGATCTGACAAGCCCATCCCAACGGCGTTCCAATTGCGGCGTAAATCCCAAGGCTAAGTAAAAGCTCACGGTTGCCACTGCGTCCACCACGAAGCCGAGAATTGCTCCCCGGCGCCATGGCCGGGAGCCGCAAAAGGGGGTAGCAGAAACCCCCTGCTTAATTGAGGGCCGTACGGCTCGCAGCCCGTCGTTTCAGCCACCCCGGCGCAACGCATAGGCCGAGGCCTGGCATGAGTGTGCCCCGCGAACCCAGCTACAGATCGCGGATGGCCGCAGCCGGTGGAATGGCAGCAGCGCGCAGTGCCGGCCACAACACCGCGGCCTGGCTGAGCGCGAGCACGATGGCCGCCCCGGCGCAGATATAGCCGGCACTCATCCGCGTCAGTACAAGAGTTGCAGCGAGCCAGGTGTTTGCGACCAACCCGATCACCACGCCCAATACAGCGCCCGCACCGGCGATCAGTAAATTCTCGAGGTGGAAGTATCGCAAGATGTCTACACGGCGCGCTCCTAGCGCCCTGCGCATGCCGATTTGCCTGCGGCGCTGAGCCACCCAATACAGAACCAGTCCAACGATGCCGGAAGCGGTGACGGTCATCAGTAATGCGCTCAACATACCGAGCAGCACGCTCAGGGAATGTTGTGACTGATAGGCCTGCTGTCGGATCTCCCGGAACGGTGAGACATTCGAGATGACCCGCCGCCGCGTCAGTGCGTAGAGCCTGTCTCGTGCCGCGGACATAACCGTCGCCAGTGCGCCGGGACGGACTCGTATGACATAGGTGATGTGGCTATTGAGGTACCGATGGGGCACGAACACGGAGTTCTCGGCAGCTGACTGGCCCCAGCTGAAGCCAGCGGATGGCGATTGGGTCCGCTCGACGACGCCGACGATGCGCTTGGGCGTGGTGCCCGAGCGCAGATAAATCACACTCCCGAGGGCGTCACCGGCGGGGAACAGTACCCGGGCAAGCTGCTGCGTTATCACGATGCTGGGCGCGGCATCATCGTCGCCCCGACGCAGATCAGTGACTTCATCGGCTGTGAACCCGCGCCCGGCGGTGAGATTGACGCCAAACGCCGCAAGCCCGTGCTCATCGACGAAGTATTCCGTCGTGCCGACATCCGACTGCTGCTGATCCGGGTTCATGCTGATTTGCGTTCCGCCGCCCAAACCGGCCAGCGGAAAGCCATTGGTGGCGTCGGCGTCCACCACGCCAGGCAGGGCGCGCAGGGTGGCGAGATCGACCGCGATATCCGCCTTCAGATCATCTGGTGCTCCGATCCAGCTGCTGTTCACCGTGAAGATGTGGGCCTCGTCCACACCACTTGGGCGTGCCATCTGACCGCGATACGCCTCGATAATGGACAAGCAGTTGCAAACGATGGCGAGCGTCAACGCGATCTGCAGCCCGATCAGCGCTGCGCCAATCTTGTTGCGCCGCAGGGCATAAAGAATCGGCAGTATCTCCATATGCTCCTTGCGCTACTGCGTTTTCAGCTGCCAAGCGGGTTGGACAAGGCTCGCACGCCAGACTGCGTACAGGGCGGAACATAGCGTGGCGCAGACGGCCAGTACCAGGGTGATGACCATCATGTCGCCATCAAGGGACGTGACCCGGGCGACTGCTCCCGTGCTGCCGGCGATCATGTGCAGCGACCTCTGAGTGGCCAGCCCTGCCGCGGTCAGACCCAACCCCACCAGACCCGCCGGCAAACCCACGACAGCCGTTTCCACGAGACACTGCAGGCAGATGTCCCATCGCGATGCGCCCAGCGCGCGGCGCACGCCCAGCTCACCGGCGCGCGCAGAAAATCTGGCGAGCATCAGGCCCGCGGCATTGATGAGGCACACAACCAGAAAGCCGAAGGCCACTACGCTGCTGACGCGAAGCGTATCCGGGACCTCAATCTGCAGTGCCAGCCAGCTGCGCAGGTTTGGCAAATCGACCCGCAGCGGCCAATTGAAATGTCCGACCTGCTGACGCTGAGCGGCAAAGTTGTACAAAAACGCCTTGTAAGCGCGCGCCGCCGCCGCAGTGGGCAGCTCCACCCAGAACTGGACCCAATAGCAGGGTATGGTCGCATACTCCTCGTTGCGCAAATTCCGCACGACGCTGCAGCGTAAGGGGCCAGGGCGCTCCATTTGCGAATTGACCGCCGTAGAGAAAGGCAGGAACACATCATCTGGGCCATCCAGACCGGTTCCGAAGCCCAGATCGTAAAAACGCGGTGCGGGATTCCACTGCTGCGTTACGCCGATGACCCGGTAATCATGGGCACTCAGATTAATGGTTTTGCCGACGGCATCGGCGTGGGGAAACAGGCGATCGGCCAGCTTCGCACTGAGTACCACTACATTGCTGCCGCCATCATCGTCAGCCTGACTCCAGGGGCCGCCGCTGCGAAATGGAACCGCGAACATGCGGAAGAAATCGCCATACGCGGCACGGCCGCCAACCGGGAACGGCCCCTCGCCCGCTGCACTCACCACCAGTAAACCGCCGAACATCGCGCTCTGCCGGAGCGCCTGATGAGCCTTCATCAGGGCCATGGCATCGCTGTAGGTAAGGGTATCGGGCGATGGACGCCGGGCATTGATTAACGGCACGAACAGGCGCGAGGATTTGCCGGGTATGGGATCCAGCGCCAGGGCTCGAAGTGTGGTCAGCACTGTCATGGAGGCACCGATGCCGAAACCCACGACCGCCACCATCAACGCGGTGAGCGCGACATTGCGCCTCAGGCCCCGGAAGGCCAGATCAGGGTAGTAACCGAGCACGCTTGTCTCCCCAGACCCCCACCAAAAGCGAGTGGCGACCCGCGAATGCTGCCTGCGGAGTAGCAATCCGCGTGCCACCTCCCGGGATGATATAAGTGCTTGTTTGCGCTTAATTATCGCAGACGATTCGGAGGCTTGGACTGTCCGCGGACAATTAGGCGGACACTCCCGCGGACACAGGCAGCCGGAACACCATTCACACGCAAAGGCCTTGACCGAGCCCGGTGATTCGGCGCCCACATAGGCCGCTCACTCTACCAGTTGCAAATTTGGGGCCAAATGCTACACTCTGTAGCGCTACAACTTGTCGAATGAGTGCAGCATGCGAGCAGATCTCGGAGAACTTGAGCGCGAAATCCTCCACATAGTTTGGCGTTCCGGTCCGGCCAGTGCCGATCAGGTTCGGCTCGCACTGGCGCGTCCCCTTAAGGAATCGACCGTCCGAACGGTACTCAGTCGCCTGGAGGACAAGGGATATCTGGTCCACGCCCGCGAACAGCGCACCTTTCTCTACCGCGCTGTCAAAACGCCGGCGCACCTCGCCGCCCGTGCCGTGCAACGCGTGGCGGATTGGTTCTGCAATGGCTCGGTCGATGAAGTGCTGCTGGGCATGTTAGAGGCAAAAGTTGTTAGCCAGCGCGACCTGGAACGTTTGATGAAAAAGGTCAGGAAGGATAAATCGGGAGGCAAGTGATGCTTGCAGCTGTGATCGAGGCTGCCGTTCGGGGCAGCGTATTGCTGGCGATGAGTTGGATGGCCCTCAAAGCGCTCAGAGTGCGGGACCTCACAACCGAAAAACAGTTATGGACTCTGGTCGCCATCGCCTCGCTTGCGATGCCGCTCTTGTCCCGGGCGATTGTGCCCTTGGCGCCGTCGCTCGATGTATTGCCCTCGCCCCGTTCAGCCCAGCGGGTACTGCAAGGGGAAACACCGGCTGCCGCCCCCATCGCACTGTGGTGTTCGATCGTTTATCTGGCGGGACTGATCACTCTGCTCGCAAGATTCGTCACGGGCCTGTGGATGGGCGCACGGATATGTCGCCGCGCCCGAAGCCTTTCGGGGCAGTTTGCGGATGATCTCGACGTGCGAGTCAGCACCGCGATCCGCGGCCCGGCCTCCTTTGGTTCGACGATTTTGTTCCCGCCCGGATATGAGTCCTGGGGCAGTTCCATGCTCGCAGCTGTCCTGGCACACGAAAAAGCCCATATCCGCAATCGGGATGGTTACCGCCTGTGGCTGGCCACGCTCTACCGGGCCATCTTCTGGTTCAATCCGCTGGCCTATCTGTTGTATCGGCGCCTGCACATGCTGAGCGAGCTGACCAGCGATGAGGCGGCCGCATCGGCCATCGGCGACCGGACCGCCTACGCCAATGTCCTGCGCCACCTTGCCTCACCATCGCCGCTGTTTACGGCCACCGTTGCGATGGCCATCCGTTCGACCCTGGAAAACCGGCTCAGGAGGCTTTGCGCGGAGTCGATGCCAGGCGCGCGCCCGAGTCGCCGTCAGAACGCTGTGCTGGTGGGCGCGATATGCGTTTTCGTCGCGCTGTGTGCCGTCATGTCCGGACGTGCAACCACCCTGGCGGCTGAGCGCGTGGTAACGCTTGAGTTCTTCCTAGTCGACGAGCACAGCGATGCGTATACGGCACAGAATACAGGCAAGGTACCCGTCGATGACCAGCTCTACGCGGATCGGGGCGGCCGGCCGATCCTGTTGAGACGCCAGGCTGTTGTCTCAAAGGGTGAGCTGACGCAGGTCCGCGCGAAGCAAACCGACTACGGGGTGGCCGTCCAGGTTCGCCTTAGCAAGCGCGGCGCCGCCTCGATGCTGAGCGCTACAGGCCAGAATATCGGCTCCCGCATGGCAGTCGTGTATACCGAACATAATTCGCCGCAAGTAATCTCGCAGGCGGTCATCCGAGGTGCGTTCGGCAAGGAATTTGAAATTACTGGGCTGAACGCCGCAGAGGCCGCGGCCCTGGCGTCGCAATTTAATCATGCATTGCCCAGGTAGCGGCAGCCGGCGTTGTTATCCCAGTTAAAGACTCGAACACCACAACGCTCTCGCGATCGTCAATCACGCAGCACTCGCCAGGCTCACGCGCTGCGGGAATTCGTCAGCAGCTCCGCGACATTCGTCATACCTGTCAAGTCAAGTGCCGGACCTAAGGCCGGCACTTGCCTTGCCACTTGGTTCAATGCACCTCGATCGCCAAAGGCTGCGCTTTCTTGGTCTTGACTTTGGGGATGTGAATGCGCAGCACGCCATCCTTGCTCTCGGCCTGAATGCTCTCGGCATCGACGTTGTCCGGCAGTACAAAACTGCGCGTGAAAGCACCGTAAATGCTCTCGACGCGGATGGCGTTTTCGCTCTGATCCTCGCGCTCCAATTTGCGTTCACCGCTGATAGTGATTACACCATCAGCCACGGTAATTTTCACATCTTCTTTCTTCACATCAGGCAGATCGCACCTGATGAGATATTCTTTCTCGTTTTCACTGATGTTCGCGAGCGGTACCCAGCTTCTCGTCGAGACCTCGTCCCTGGCGGCGTTGTCGGCGAGATATGACGGCGAAAAACACAATGCATCCTGCATTTCACGAAACGGTTCCCAGCGCAACATGGTCATATTGGATCCTCCTGCAACGATGCTACAACCTTTGAACGTGCGGTCGATTGGGTCGGCCGCAGCATCGGATTAATCATATTGGTGTTCTCCGACCGCCGCTTTGATCAGCGTCAATGCGGCGCATGAATACCTCGCTTTGGTAATTGACGTGGATCAATGTGCGGGCGCCTGAGAGCGCCTAATATCCTGCCATCCGCACCATACGCGGCTGAAGCTGCGTCGCGGCTTACTTAGGATCAGTCTACGAAAAACCCTAGCTTCAGTCCTCGCCATCTGGCAATTGGCGTTTTGACCGTCGGTGCCCGCCTCTTCAAGCCGGGAAAATCTGGCGTGGGCATCCACGGCGCCAGCCGAGAGGAGCTGAAGAGGATGCCGGAGTCTAGCTACGTGCTCTGATCGGAGAATGCCATGGACGATGAATTGCCTGTCAGCAACAAGCGGACCGATTCGGAGATCGCGCGCGATGCCATCGAGGGACTTCACGATGCGCTTCGCTATTCGTCGGAATTCATCAAGGTCACCGTCGAGGGCGGTTGGCTGACCCTCGAGGGTGATGTTGAGTGGAGCTATCAGCGCGATCGGGCGGAAAAAGCCGTTCGGGCGGTGCAAAGTGTCGTTGGTGTTTCGGACAACCTCAGGCGCAAACCACGGGTGGTGGCAGCTGACGTCGAGCGCCAGATCGAAGACGCGTTGAAGCGGAGCGTCGAACCCGACGCAAATCTCGCCACCGTCGAGGTCGGCGGCTCCAGGGCAGCGCTCAAAAGCCTGAGGTCCTGGGCGATGCTCGATGGTTTCTCAATGCACCGAGAGTCGGTCCGCCGTTGATTGTTCGAGCAGGGCGGCGTACAGGAGTGCAAACCCCTGCATGATACCCGCATAATTGTCGATGCTCGGACGCGAAGTAATGCGCCATCTGCAGCAACTCCGGGTTGCTGTCCGCCAGCTCTTGTATCGCGTCGCGGATGAACGCTTCCGTACCCCGCTGGTCGATTTCAGCAACAAGCGCAGCGCGGGTCGTCTCGGTGACTCGAGGCAATGGGTTGAGTCTCATGGTGACGCCGTACGCAGTCGTGGCAGCATTGCTGGGGGTGGCCTGCGCAATCAATAGTCGATAGAACATGCAGAACCCGGCCATGACCCGCCGTGTGTCACCCACATCCCCTGCACACTTGGCAGCCATGTACAGCCATTGGGGATTGTTGTCACGCAGGTGCTCCGAGATTTCGGCAATGCACGCATCCGGCCCCAAGTCGTCGAACTCGCGGGCAATTTGCTCACGCGTGGACTCCGCGACGCGGGGTAACGCGCTCATGTCGTCTCCATTCAAGTACCAAGCATAACCGCGGGCCCCTCGCTCAAGGGTCTCAGGATGCAGGGAAGTCAGCCCTAATGTTCTGCCCGGAAGATAGCTGGCACTCCCCTTCGCCGCCACCTCTCATCCCCTCGTCAGCCCGTAACAGTTGAAACTGGCAGCGCATGCCTTTCCCGCCGGGGCCGGAAAGATTCGCGAGGACGTGGCCGGTATAGTAGGTGACAAACGCCTCGTCCGGCGCGGCGCGCCAGTGACCCCATCCACCCCATCCAGGATGCCAGGGATACCAGAGCGGACTCAGCGACTCAGCCGTGGAGTTGCGCGTGACCTGGTAGAACTTCCCCGAGTAGGTCTCCTGTGAGCCACTCGGATAGGAGACTATCGCGGTAAGAGCGCCGGAAGTGGCCTCCGATTGCTGCCAGGTAAATTGCGCGTGCACATCTCCGGTATTCGACGCTCCGGTGCCGCTGCCCATGCTCTTGCAGCCCACCATGATGAGCAGGCTAAATGCCAACGCGCTCCAGATCTGAATCCTAAGCATGGACACTCCTCGTCCCGCGACGGTTCAACGATGCGAGAATACTAACCAGGGTCGGCGCGAAGCGCCTTGATAGGCGTCAAGCCCGGATAATTGACGCCTATCAAGGCGATTGCGCGCGAGGGCATCATGATCCCGCTGTCCCCGGAGACGGGCCCGCACTTTTGATGCAACGTTCACGAAGGAGAAACTCATCATGAGGACCGACAGCGACATAAAGCGCGATGTGGAAGAGGAGATTAAGTATGACGCGGACGTGCATTCGAGCGATATCGGTGTATCGGTGAAGAGCGGCGTCGTCGCCCTAACCGGATTCGTTGGCAGCTACAGCCAGAAACTACAGGCCGAAGCGGACGCGAAACGCGTCAGCGGCGTCATGGGCGTGGCTAATGACATCCAAGTCCGTATACCGTCCGTTGACGCGAGACCGGATCCGGAGATCGCGCGCGACGTAGTCGCGCAGCTCAAGGCTGAATTGCCGTTTTCGTACGAGCAGATCAAAAGTGTTGTCAAGAATGGATGGGTCACGCTGGAGGGCAACGTGGCATGGAACTATCAGCGTATGAGGGCAGAGAGTGCCACGCGGCGTGTCAAGGGTGTGATCGGAGTCAGCAACCAAATCAAACTGGCCCCGCAAGTGAGTCCGATAGAGGTCAAGGCGAAAATCGAAAACGCATTGAGGCGCAGCGCTCAAATAGACGCGAATCGCATCAAAGTCGAAGCCAACGGCAGTGAGGTGATTCTACAAGGCAGCGTTCGATCCTGGGCAGAGCGTGACGAGGCCGAGCGCGCCGCCTGGTTGGCTCCGGGCGTCACGAAAGTAGAGAACCGCCTCGCCATCGCCTACTGAGAAATTTGCCGGCCGGCGGTCGGGAGCCGTGCTTTCGACGCCGGCCCCGCCTGCGTACGGCACACTCGCTTTACTGGCTCGAGAGATTCACGCCACTTTGTCGTCAACGCCGCCACCCTGCCACATCGCCATCACGCACCGAGCGCCATCGCCGGGCGCGGCAGCATCGGCGGGTCGCGCAACGACACAATCTGCCAAACACTTCTCTCGATCCAGGATGCCTAGACTTCGAAAGCCTCCTGCGCCGAAATCGAGATACATCTCCCTGGGCTGAAACACGAGGTGATCAAGGCCGTCCAACATGATTCTCAGGGTGTCCTGCACCGGGTCGTAAGCAATTCCAATCAGCGGCAGCCAGCGTGCTTCGATCAGTATGCCCGTCGGTGGGCGAAAGCACTTCGATCTCGGCGCGCTTACCCTTAAGGCCGCTCGACACGGCAGCGCACACTCCGATGAATTCGGATCTGCAAAATTTCTGTGATTGCATATCTACTCCTGATTCAGCGACAGCACTGAGCCTCCAGCGCCTTCCGATCGAGGATTCGGAAATGCCGCGTGTCGAGGAAGGCAATCACCCTCTTCGATCGAAGTGTCGTCAAGGATCGACTCACGGTTTCTACGGCGATCGCGAGGTAGTCCGCGATGTCGTAGCGGGACATCGGCAAGGAGACCGTTCCCAGTGACTCGATCCTGGGCCGATAGGCCATTTCCAGGAGAAACCCGCATACCCGCTCCATGGCTCGGCTGCGACCCAGCAGGATAATTCGCGACTGCATGCGATCGATGGACTCGAACGCAAACTCGCGCACTCCGCGCGCCAGCTGCGGATCAGCCTCCATGAGGGATTCCATCTCGCGGCGTGGGTAGCGCACTACCGTGGTGTTGGCCACGACGCACTCGACCGAGCAATCGCCTGTGTGAAATCCGAACAAATCTCCCGGGAGAAGGAAATCGACGATCTGGCGGCGCCCATCCGATATTTGGGTGCACTTTCGCGCCGCTCCGCCGACGAGCCTATACCAGTAATCGGCTGATTCATCTTGGCGGTAGATCCGCTCATCGGCGCCGTACCGCCGTAAAGTGCCGAGCGATTCCATTGGACTCGGTGGGCCGTTACCCGCGAGGTGCGGACTGCGGACACTTACGGTTGCGAATTGCATGCGCTCTCGGACGGAGAAGATTCGTGCTACTAGCCGAATCGGCCTCGCACCGCCGTAACACCATCGCACCCAATCCTGGTTGAATTGTGGTTGGATACATCCCTCGGCTCCTTCATATCAATGCAATGCACGCGTTTTGTTGCGCCGGGTCGCTCACTCGGGCTCTTCGCCAAGCGCCAGAGCTTTCGGTTCACGTCTGGCCTTCCTGCAATCGCATCAGGGAGTCGGGACTCGTCTCGGTGTCGCACGATCGAGTCCCTGGCAATATTTCACTGGCTGTCTGCATTGGCGGTTTCTCCTCGCCGAAAACTGCTTCGCGTCAACAGTGGGCTGACGGCGCGCCGAGATAACTTAAGGTATGCATGCAACATGCCATCGGGCCGACAGGGGATGTGCCTCTTGTGGGCCGCTAAAAAGCACGACGGACATGGGGATCGAGTGGGGTTCACCGAGACTTCGCTGTTCTTTGAATTGTCGCTGCGGTCGATGAGCGAGCTAACTCGTGTCGGCGCACTCCGACAGCTCTCCAATATTCCTACTTGACCGCGGATCACTCGCTGCTGCTATCCGGAGCTTTAACGCAAGTCATTGGCCAGTAACATTTGACATTAAGATAAATAGGGCCTATGCTGGCCTCTTCATTCTTAAATGAATCATGAGCGGCGTTATCCTCCTGCTCAAGGAGTTGGCCGTTACGTCGGAAACTGTTGCCATGCCTGTGGGCGGCTCAGCGCGCGTTGTCGTCACCGATAGCCACAGTCCTTTGATCGATGCCTCAGCCAAGGGCGTTGGCTGGAACTGTTGCAGAGATTTGGTCGGCATGATTCGCTGAATTGTCACCGGCAGCGACTGCGGGGCTCGCGCTCGGCTCTCCAGGTCGCATTTGGCTGACATTGCAGTCGCTTTCGGTGTTCAGATCACGACTCTGCGCACGCAGCTCAGCCCGACTTGTGGAAGGCAGGCGTCAAGCGGCAGATTGATCTTCTTCGCGTACTCCGACTGTGGCGGACTTGCAGAAAATATGACGCGATCCACTCACGCAGGAGGCATAAAAAATGAGCTCTTTAGAACAACCCGTCCACCTCTGCGGCGCCGAGCTTGGCGAATATCGGCATATCTGCGCTTTCTTTCGCAACACGAGCGAGGAGTATGACGTCCTGATTCCGTTCATGCGGGAAGGGCTCGAACGAGGTCAGAAAGCTGTCTACATTGGAGATCCCAAGCTTCACCAAGAGCGGCTGGGACGGCTCAGCGCGGCCGGTGTCGATGTCCCGGCGATGGAAAAAGCGGGGCAACTGGAGTTGCGCGGTTGGGACGAGAACTATCTGCGCGCCGGCCGCTTCGATGAAGGCGAGATGCTTGCTTTCATTCCGCAGACGCTGGAGAGTGCGCGCGAGCAGGGATTTCCGCTGACTCGCTTAGCTGGCCATGGGGAATGGATCGGCGATAATTGGCCGGGCAGCGCCGACTTTCTGCGATATGAGATCAAGCTGAACCAGCTGATCCCCAAAGATAGTGATGTGATCCTTTGCCTCTACGATCTGTCGAAGCTTAGCGCAGGCGTCGTCATGGATACGCTACGCTGCCACCCGATGGTGATCCTTGGAGGCGTCATTCAAGTCAACCCCTTTTATGTGCCGCCGGATGAATTTTTGCGTGAGCTCACCGAACGGGACGCCCGGGCCAGATTCGCCTGAGCTCGAGGGCCTATGGACAGGCAGCAAGAGGAACTGCGGGCGCTTCGCAGCGGTGTGCGCGATCTCACCGCGCTCAGCGCACTACCCTTGATCTGGGTCGGCAAGGAGCTGCCCGCTGTTGGCCTGAGTTTCCTTGACATCCTTCTCGCCAGTTTACGCGCTGATCTGGCTTACGCGCGGTTTGAGGACCCGCGCGGCGGTTGTGAAATCGAGGTCGCTCGCGCAGAGGGGGACCCTCACGCTGCGGAGCGCGCCCAAGAGATCGGACAGGCTCTTACCCCGGCGCTCGCCTCGCTCAATGGCGCGTCGGGCAGCGTTGTCGTGCCGAATCCCTTGAACAACCAGAGGCTCAGGATCGCTTTTGTCCCGCTCCGCGCGGGCGCGCAAGGGGTCGTTGCCGCAGGGTCGCACCGTGCGGATTTCCCCACCGCCCTGGATACGTCGTTGCTTTCGGCGGCGGTCAATCAGCTCACCACCTGCCTACGATCAGCGCGCGCGGCGGTCGAGCAGGCGCGCGCCGAAGCGGCCCTGAAGGAGCACGAGCACATGAGCCATCGGCTGGCCGCGGAGAACACTTATCTGCGCGAAGAGGTCCGATCCGCGATATCTCCCGGAGGCATCGTCGGGCGCAGTAGTGCAATTCGGAAGGTTCTCGCACAAGTGCAACTCGTGGCATCGACTGAGGCCACGGTCCTCGTTCTGGGCGAATCCGGGACCGGCAAGGAGCTTGTGGCTCGAGAGATCCATCATCGGAGCACCCGCGCGAATCAACCGCTCATCAAGGTGAATTGCAGCGCAATCCCCCGCGACATGTTCGAAAGTGAGTTCTTCGGTCACGTACGAGGCGCCTTCACCGGCGCTATGCGCGACCGGCCGGGGCGATTTCAACTCGCTGACGGGGGCACGATCTTTCTCGATGAGATCGGAGACCTGCCGCTCGAAATGCAGCCGAAACTCCTGCGCATGCTTCAGGAGGGCCAATACGAACGCGTCGGCGACGATACGACGCGTGAAGTCGATGTGCGAGTCATCGCGGCCACGAATCGGGAACTCCCGATTGAGCTCAAGGCTGGGCGTTTCCGCGAAGACCTCTATTACCGGTTGAACGTCTTTGCCGTGCGCGTACCGCCGCTGCGAGAGCGCAAAGACGACATTCCCTTGCTGGCCCGGCATTTAGCCGCGCTTTCTGCCCAGAGGCTGCGGATTGAGGAGCCGTCGATCAGCGATTCGCAGTGCGACGACCTGAAGACCTACGACTGGCCTGGGAACGTCCGCGAGTTGGGGAATTTCATCGAGCGTACGATGATTCTCACTCGTGACGGGTGCCTGCGGTTTGACCGCCCGCATAACGATTTGTCGAGCCGTGAGCGTGGGCCGCCCGAGGCTCCCGCGCCGCTCGAGCCGGTGACGATTTTGAAGGAAGACGAATGGCGCCGGCTGGAGCGGGCGAACGTTCTAGCGGCGGTAGAGAGCGACGGACGAATCCAGGGTCCGGGCGGTGCCGCGGACCTTCTGGGCCTCAGGCCTTCGACGCTGCAATCTCGCCTTCGGGCCTTCGGGATCCAAGTCGGCAGGAAGACACTGCCGCAAGGCGAGCCGCCGCCGGACTTCGTGCCGGGATAGCCGACGCGCTTCGCTATTCATCGTCTCTACTTTTTTTTTTTTTTTTTTTTTTTTTTTTTTTTTCAATGCCCGTTCACCCACACCCAACGAGCTCCATGCGGCACCCACCTGCCGCCGATCCAGACGGCGCCCGGGAACGGCGGCACGACGTACTGCCCGGGTACCCAGACGTATTTAGCTCCGTCCCAGCTCCAATAACCGGAGGTCCAAACGCTCCCCGGGGCGGGCGGCGCAGGTACGGTTTCGACGACCGGTGCAGGGGGCGTGAGCCCCACCGAAAAGCTGACGTTCGCCGGCGACGCGACCGGACCCGTGAATAGCAATGTCATTCCGCATATCGCCGCAGAGACTGTGCAGTAATTCATGACTTGGTGTTCTCCTTAGGTCGCAGCATAAGGTGGCCAGCCGCCACCCTAGCGCGACCGGGATCATGACTCCTTGACGCTCATCAATTGGCGCTTCGCAACGCGGCTGTTGCTTCGGCCGGCGACCCGCGAGGGACATAGCTGCCCTCCACAATTACCTTAAGTCGCACCAACCTTCCGCTGGCGTCTACGATCCGCAAAGGTCCGCCCGTCCTCGAATCGATCAGCTCGATCCGTACGGTCCGCGCGCCATTCATATCGGACCGGAGTAGGTTTGTAAGTGATCACATACCGTACTCGCAGGTTCTCCATCAAGTCGTCATAGACTCCCGCCACATCCAACGTGACGGTAGAGCATACATTCGGCCACCCGATGCTTGAGCGATTCGCTGGAGTCCGGACTCTGCTCTTGGCCAATCGAGGCGTGCGTAAGGAACTGTGTTCGAAGATAGAGAGGCGCGACTTCGGTAACAGGGCCCAGATCGATTGCATAGATCGGCATTTCGGACTGCCCCACCGTCTCCAATGCGGTCTGATACACCTGGGCGCGTAAAACGCCACTGCGCTTCGCCACTACGTTGCTGCGCGCGACGCCTCCGCCGGCTACAGCCGACTCAAACCCCGTCTGATCGACGGCCCAGGGGTAACACTCATAACGATCCTTGGCCCGCTGGTTAAAGGTCTCACCATTGTCGGGTTAGACGACAATCTGATCGCCCGCAGATGCTTGGGTCGTCCCCGTCATAGACATTGGCGCAGGAGGTCGAAGCTGCCAGCGCGGCGACACAGCCGATACATCGGACTGTTTCGGCAGCGCGCTGACGAATGTTAGGTCTCGCCATTCTCTCAATCGAAGCAGTGTGGAGCGAATCATGAGGGCAGCGCCTGCGCGATGATTTCCGAGGAGGCTATCTTCATCGATGCCAGAGTGCCTTGATGCGCGTCAATTCATCAATGCCTCAAGGCACTCAAGTTGTGATGGGCAGTATTGACCAACATCAAGGCGCGGTGCCCGAAGGGGAAAGATAACGCAGTTGGGTATCAGCGTTAAGCCAATGCGGGAGGACGTAATATGAGATTGAACGCAGACATCAGAGCGGACGTGGAGGATGAACTCCGCTGGGATCCTGACATAGACTGGACGAATATCGCCGTGGCAGCTCACAACGGCGTCGTCGTGCTCTCCGGATTCGTGCGCAGCTACCTGCAAAAGACGCAGGCGGAGCGCGACGCGAAGCGCGTGGCCGGAGTCATAGAGGTCGCCAACCACATCGAAGTACGGCTGCCATTGATTGATGATAGACCTGACCCCGACATCGTCCGTGACGCCACGGTCGCCCTGACATCAGAGCTGCCCTGTTCCGTCGACGGCATCAAAGTGGTGGGCGAGAACGGTTGGCTGACGTTAGAGGGCACCGCCGATTGGACCTATGTGCGGGAACGGGCGGAGAGCTCGGTGAAACGTATTCGAGGTGCGAAGGGTGTGGCGAACTCGATCACATGGAAGCCCAGAGTAGCGCCTCACGCAATTTCAGCGAACAATCCAAGGCGCATTTCACCGTAGCGCCGAACTGGATGCCAGCCGCATAACGGTTGAAGCCAACGGCAGCGAGGTAATCCCGCGTGGCACCGTGAAATCATGGTCCGCTCGACGGGAAGCCGAGCGCGCGGCTTGGGGCGCGCCGGGAGTCACCAGAACAAAAGCTTTGAAAGCACAATTGCGCGGCCGACTTCTGGCGCCGCGGGGTCGCTTCCCGCGCGCTGCGTGCCCGCGGTACTCGTTCCCTACGCCGCAGCCGACGCCACTTTGAACGTGCGCATTTTGGAGGCAATGGCGATATGCGTCGCGCCCGTAATGAGCAGGTTGACGCCCAGAAGCAGACCCGTGACCCACAGTGCGGTGTACGGCCATCCTATCAATAGAAGGACTCCGAGGAGAAAGCTGCAGCAGCCGGCGGCGAGGCGCCAACCTCGATCCACGGCGGCACTGGCTCCCGCGGCGAATACCACACGTAGCGCGCCATCTGCGATGAACAGAAGTGCGATCAACACCGCAAGCGTCAGCACGCCACCGAGCGGGAATGCGATCACGAGGAGCCCGCCGATTGCGTAAAGCACACCGCTGACCCCGTACCATGCTGAGCGCGGCCAGGCTCTGATCTTAAAGGCCTGAATAAGCTGAAAAGTCGCGGTCGTCAGCAAAACGACACCAAAAATCGCGACGGCCAAGAACGACGCGACGATCGGAATGGCAATAGCGATGATTCCGCCAATGCTCTGCACAATGCCAAGTACCAGCAGCCATCCCCACCGATGCGCGAGTGTCGTCGTACCACCTGTCGCGTCCATAGTATCGCTCATGGTCGTCATGGGGTACTCCTTGGGTTTGATTGGTCCATGAGAATATTCCCATCCGATAGCCTGACCAGTCGCGACGGGTGCCGCCTTGATGAGCGTCAAGGCGGCCAGACCTGAGCTACAAATCTCTGGCCGCAGGCAGGCCCGCAATCGAAATGCCAGGCTCCTTCAGTGCGGTAGTGAGAACAGGCGCCGGATATTGACTAAAACCCGGTCTGCCAGGCTGTCTCCCTGCTGCTCCTGGTGGTCACGGCGGTCGAGCACGGTGCGATGCGCCAGCTGCCGCCTGGCGAGGCTTTCGCTGAGCTCCTCTGCCATGGCCGGACGTGCTTTGAGGAGCGGAGCGAGCGCCTCCTTGGAGATCTCATAAATCACGACCCAAGTGAGCGCGGTAAGCTCGCCCTTCAGCGGCTCACCGGTAAGCAGTCCGACCTCGCCAAAATAATCTCCCGGTGGCAAGCGGGTGACCTCAATCTTGCGGCCCTCCTGCTCCACTGATCCAACCAGAACGCCATAACTGACGATGCACAAGGCTTGCAAGACCGTACCGGCCTTCACGACCACCGCCCCCGGCTGGTAATCCTTCCGCTGCATTTGCGCGGCTAGCGATGTTTTCTCCTCTGCCGTCAAGCTCCAGAAAATGGAGAATGCCAGCGAGCAGGCCTTCGGGAGTTCCAGACTTCCCCGCTTCCCTCCGCGTGGGTTTCTTTTTCACGGGCCCCCCAGGCGTGGCGAAAACCTCGCGCCCGCCGGCACCACCGCCAGGTAAATCCGGGTCGAAAGCTCGTTTTGCGCTCGGTCGACGGCGCCGATGTCAGCAACCACGTCAGGAAAGCTCAAAATCGATCATCTCCGCGCTGACATCCTTGATCGTCGCGGTTGCGTCCGGCGTTCGCCAGGATCTGCGTGCTGCCGAGAAGTACTTCCTTCAGCGGATCTGGCAACCCGCAGCGGGCGTCAGCGAAGGCTCCAGCTTCACCCGGATGCTGCTGCCGTGTATCTTGGTTGGCGCGCTGCAGTTCACCAGCCTGGACTTCGCGATGATGCTGTTCGGGATGATCGCCACATCCTCGTTTCCTGTTCATAATGTGCGTCGCCCTCCAATTGGTTTCGATCACCTTACCCTGGATGGTGTCGTCCACAATGATCCAGTCGCCCGCGCGATAAGGGCGCTCGATATTGAGCACGATGCCGGAGAAGACATCGCCGACCAAGCTTTGCAACGCCAGACCGATGATGATCGCCAAGGCACCCGAGGTCGAGAGCGAGCCTTTCAAGGCAGATCGAACACATACGCAATGATTGCAAAAGTCGCAGCAAGATAGATCAGGCCGGCCAAAAGATCCTGGACCAATTTAGACTCTCGCGGCTGTCGACCCAGCACCACGAATGCGCGCAAGAACCCGACAGCGAGCCAAGCCGCGCCGAGCCACCAAATCGCTTCGAGGGCGCCCACGGCCACACGCCTCGGTTCAGATCCGATCGTGACGCCTGAGCGATAAGGAGCGACGCCGCCGGCAAGCGGCGGGCCTGTGAGAAAGACAAAGACCATAAGCTGGACGACAAAGTGCACAACGGGCTCCGCCTCTGCCCATAGCGAGCGCCGAGGAAACAGCGACGATTACCGCCCCCGCCAAAAGAAGCGGGTCAGTCGCCGTCGCCAGTATGGAAGAGAACGCGATGGCCATGTGATGCGGTTACTCGGTTCAATCGTCGACGACTTGCCAACATGGAGCGATGGCGACAGATACTCCTTGTAAGCCAGCAGTTCAAGTACAACACGTATTTGGTGCTCGTGAGGACCGAAGCAGAAGCGCCAATCGCGCTGGGATTGGTGTGGATTATCGCTTTATAGGAAGTTGTAGTCGGACATGGCCGCGATGCACCGCAACGCCAACAACGATATCCAAGGCGTGCATTGGCCCACGCGACGGCGCTTTTTTAGGGCGCACCCTTTAGGTCGGCGCTGCTAGCGCGTAGTCCTGCCCGTGACAAGGGCGTACCGAAATAGTCGGCCACTGATGGCTCAGACTCGATGTGCGTGTTATTGACGCCTCGCTTTTTTGCTTTTTGAGAGGACCTAGACGGCGTCACGCTCTGGCGATCAACGTACCCGTACATTGTCGTTTGGGCGCTGAACACGAAACGTCCTTGCCCGCGGATCAATAACTTCTGCTTTGATCGCATAGCCGACGGTTACCCCAAATCGATCACGACGGGAATGTTACAAACAATGACGTCGCGTTCGCTGACTTCGATCTCATCAACGTCTCCCCCACTGGCTCAGCACATCAGCGGCATGAAAATCGATGGATTTCTAAGTGTCGGATCTCACTCAGGTATACGAGGCTCGGCGGGGAAGCCCGTGAATCAAAGATGACACGGGCGGCATGCTGTGCATCTGCCACCACGAACGTCTCTGCGAACGCGCGCGCGGCACATGAGCCGCAGTGAGAAAATAATCCTGGCGCACTTTTCATCGCCTTTGTAACGCTGCTGTCATGCGGTGACTAAAGAATTGCATCCTAAGACACGGTCAGGCGCGCCATCAGAAGCAAACGACGCCTGCCTGTTTACCAAGGACCCACTCAGGAGAGGATCGGATGTCATCGCTCAATAGATTTCGCGCCAGCCCGCTTGCGTTTTCCATCCCCATCGCAATTGCGTCGAGCGCACTGGCCTCTGCACTGCTGCTGAGCGGCTGCGGCGGCTCCGACAGCACTACGAGCGCGAGCAGCCAGTCGGGGTCGAGCGCGGCCACGCCGTCGGTGGTGCTCAGCGGCGTCGTGGCCGCGAGCGGCTTTACGCCGGGTGACACCACCGGTAATCCGGCCATCTCCGGACACATCAAGGCCGGCTACTATTCAGGCGCGGTGGTCTGTATCGACGCCAACAGCAACGGCAAGTGCGATAGCACTGAGACGCAGACCACGACCAACGCGTCTGGCCAGTTCTCCCTGACGACCAGCAGCGCGAACACGGCGCTGCTGGCAGACATCGGTACTTCCGCCACCAACACCGCCAAGGGTGCGGCCGTTGCCAAGCGCATTGCGCTACGTGCCTCTGCCGCGCAGGTCAGCGCGGCCTTTGGCACCATCATCATCAGCCCGATGTCCAGCGAAGTGCAGCGCCTGGTGGAACAGAACAACAGCTCATACACCGCCGAGCAGGCCAATCTGGCCACTCGCCTCGGCGTCTCAGTCAGCCAGGTTCTGGCGGACCCCAATTCAGTGACCGGCACGGCCCAACAGGCGCTGCTGACGCAAGACAACGCCCTCACCAACCGCTACACCTACGCCACTTTGAAGCTCGACCGCGGTGACCTGTACCCGGACGCCCTGGCTGTCCCCGGCGGCGACCCGCGATTGGTAGGCCTGACTGCAGTCGACGGTATTCCCACCGCGGCCACTGTCACCGGTCCCAGCCCCGATCCCCGCACGCCCATCACCTTCCTGCAGTCACAGCAGGCAGCCTTCAACATCGAAGGCGTCCCGGCCTACGATGCCATTTTCATCGTCATGCTGGAAAACAAGGGCACCAAGACGATCCTGGGCTCCGCATATGCGCCGAACATCAACCATTACCTCACCGTCGGCAACCAGGCCACGACCTACTTCGCGACCGGCAATCCCAGCGAGCCCAACTACACAGCCCTGGGCGGCGGCGATGACTGGGGCATCACCGACGACAATTGGTGGGGCTGCGGTTCTTTGAGCGGCACCGCCAACTATCCGACCGACCCTGCCTTCACCGGCGGCACCGCGTCCGACGGGCAGCCCCTGAGCCCGCACCCGGCGCTTCCGCCCGCCATCTACACCGATGTCAACGGGTTCACCCATAACCTGCTCTCGGGGGGCACGGCGTGCGTGACAGCGCCGTCAAATGCCAATGTCGTCCACAACATCAACCAGCCAAACCTGTTCACGCTGGCTTCCGCCGCTGGCCTCACCTGGCGCACCTACGCCGAGTCCATCACCCCGGGTCAGGACCCGCGCGCCGACAGCGTGACCAACAACAGTTACAGCGCCACAAGCGGCAATTACAACCAGGTGAGCGGCATCTATCAGGGCCCTGGTACCACCGGCGTCGAGTACCCGGAGCCGGATAATCTTTACAAGACCAAGCACCACCCGGGCGCGGCGTACCAGACTGCCCGCAATCTGCCAGAATATTTCGCGGACAACCGCACCATTTTCGGCACCCAGTACCCGGCGAGCGCCCTGGCGACCTCCACCGTGTACCCGATCCCGGCGGGCTACAACTACGATCAGTTCAGCACCGACCTGGCCAGCGGTGATGTGGGCAACATCAACTTCGTTATGCCCGACCAGTGCGACGATATGCATAGCGTCGGCGATACCAGCTACAACACCGGCACGAACCCGGCATACACCGGTGTCCCCGGCACTAACGTCTCAGCCACCCCTGACCCGAGCTGCACTGGCAACGCCATCATCCAACGTGGCGATGACTATGTGCGGCAGGTGGTGCAGAGGATCCAGGCCTCGCCGCTGTGGAACAACCCCCTCAAGCACGTCGCCATCGTGCTGATGTTCGACGAGGGCACCGCCACACTGTCGACGACCAACGATCCGTACAACTCCTGCTGCGGCTGGAATCCGGGCGCTGCTGGTTCAACCACGACGGTTCAACACCTGACTGTAAGCGGGACTCTCCCAAGCGAGACGGTGACGGCGGACACGAGCATCGTTGGCTATGGCTCGGGCAATCACGGCCACGGCAACTCGATCTGGGGCCTCCTGACTAACGCCGGTCCCACCGGCATCAAGGACAGTGATGCGTACAGCCACTTCTCGCTGGTGCGCACGGTGCAGGATATGTTCCAGCTTTCCGATCCGGCGCAGGATGGTTCGTACCTCGCGCGCGCCAAGTACACGGAGTACTTCAACACGCAGAACATCCTGAATCTGCCCGAGTACCAGCAGACTGCGGATTCGCACTTTGACGCGGTGCGGCCGATGAATCACGCCTACGTGATCCCCGCCGGCTATATCGCCAAGCAGTCGACAGACATCACGACCGCGCCGCGGGTCGGTCCGGATGCCAACCAGACCAACATCTGGGCGACCAAGTAAGCGCTGCCAGCCAACGGCGGACGGAGTACTACGTCCGCCGTTGCCGCGGCGATTCGCCTATGTGACGGAGATCCCGATGCGCGTCCTTCCCTTTGGCGTCCTCGCCACGGCAATCTTGGCGCTGACAGCCTGCGGCGGAGGAGGGAGCAGCTCAAGCAGTCCACCTCTCGCATCGGGGGGAAGCGGTTCTTCCGCTCCTGCATCCTCCGCACCAAGTTCGTCGGCGCCAAGTTCGTCAGCGCCGGCATCCTCGGCGCCAGCGTCCTCGGCGCCAGCGTCCTCGGCGCCGGCATCCTCAGCGCCAGCGTCTTCAGCACCGGCGTCCTCCGCGCCAATCCTGAGCCTTGCGGCGCAGGTGGGTGCAAAGGTCTTCTTCGATAAGACCCTGTCCGGCTCGGGTCAGATGTCGTGCGCCAGCTGTCATGATCCGTCATATGCCTACGGCGCCCCCAACAGCCTGGCGGTGCAACTGGGCGGCCCAGCACTGCAGTCCATCGGATTCCGCTCGGTCCCCTCGCTGCGGTACAAGGACATGATCCCACCCTACTCGGATCAGGCCACCAATCCCGACGGCGTATCGCTGCCGGCGCCTGGCGGCGGCTTCATGTGGGACGGCCGAGTGGCCACCCTGCCGGAGCAGCCGGCCTTGCCGCTGCTGAACCCGGTGGAAATGGCCAATACCTCGCAGGCGGCGGTCGTGCAGGCCATCCAGAATGGGTCGTATGCAGCCCTGTTCCAGCAGGCTTTCGGCACGAATGCCCTCACTAATGTGGCTACGGCATTCGCGGATGTCGGGCAGGCATTGGCGGCTTATCAGACCGAGGACCCCAGTTTCCACCCCTACACCAGCAAGTTGGACCTTTACCTGGACAACAAGATCGGCGGTACGCTGACGGCGGCCGAAACCAGGGGGCTTGGGGTGTTTATCGGCAACATCAACGGCAATACCGACGGAAATCTGAATTGCGTGTCCTGCCATTACGCTGGTGCGAACTTCAACGGCGCCAACGCGCTGATGACGGACTTCACGTACGAGGCGCTGTCGGTGCCGCGCAACGACAATTCCATTCCCAACAACGCGGCACCGATCTCGGCCAACCAGGATCCCACCTACTATGACATGGGCATTTGCGGTCCGTATCGCACTGATCATACCCCGTCGATTCCGTATACCGCCGCGAATGCAGCGAACGACCTATACGCCCAGTATTGCGGTTTATTCAAGACCGCCGGACTACGCAATGTCGGGATCAAGCTGGCGTTCTTCCACAATGGGGTGTTCCAGTCCCTGGATCAGGTGCTTCACTTCTACAACACGCGCGATACCAACCCGGAATACTGGTACCCCAGCAGCGGCGGCAGTGGCACCGTGGTGAACAATCCCGCATACGCCCTGCAGCCGACGTACACGCCAGGTGCCACCATTCGGACCTTCAACGACCTTCCGGCAGCTTACCAGGGAAATATCGACGAGGAAGTGCCCATGGGGCAGGGCCCGGACCCCAACAATCCCAACGCCGGCAATACGGCAAGTAGCGGTGCCCTCGCCAGGGCATTCCACAGCACCCCGTTTATGACCGAGCAGAACATCGCGGACCTGGAGTGCTTCTTGAACACCCTGACCGATAGCTACGTGCCGCCCGCCACCACGCCCGCCACCGGCACCTGCGTGAACTGAAATAAGAAGACGACAAGCAAGGACATGATGAACAGAGGATCGATGGCCCGCCTGGCGGCGGTCGCTTTTGTTTTGTCTGGCGTATTGCTTGGGGGTTGCCACCGGGCGAGCGCTCCGGACCGGACCAATTTCACCAGCGCGCTGAAGGATTACCTGGCGCAGCGCGGGCACTTCTGCCTGGGAATGTACAATTGGCCCATCGTGGTGACGGATGACGATTTTGCATCAAAGGACCGCCTGGCTGTGCAGCTTCCGGAGCTTGAAAAGGTGGGTCTACTGTCGCATGAGGACGTCCTCTTGGACATCAAGGGCGACAACGGCGCGGTCACCTCTCACAAAGCGCGGCGGTTTTCGATGACACCAGAAGGCCGAAAGTACTATCTGCACACGCCCATCGTCGTGCAAAGTAACGCCATCAATCGCGTGGTCCATCCGGCGGACCTGTGCGCTGCCACGCTGACCCTGAACAGCATCGTTGGCTGGGAGCCGCCGCGATCCTACGACGGCGCGACGCACACCGCCGTGCTGTACACGTATCACATTGATACGGCTCCGTGGGGGCACTCACCGGATGTCCGACGGGTGTTTCCGTTGCTGGATCGTGTGATCGTGGGCGAGGGGAAACTGCAGTTGCGCGAGGGCTTCACGCTGACGCCGAAGGGATGGGTAGCGGACGAGCTACTCCCGTAGACTGAATCTCGGGTCAAGCGTAGGTCGATACCGTACCGCGCGGCAAGAAGCGCCGCGAACGCAACCACTTGGTCGCAATCCATTTCTCGCCCGCGCGTACAGCCTCGCCCGCGTGCAGCGATGCCGGGTCGCATTGCCCCGCCGCGTTGGTGTACGCGAAGTACAGCGCCTGTCCACGCCGCGGCGACACCGACAGGCCAATGACGGGAAAGGTGGTATCGCCACCGGCCTCCACGTCGTTGAGGTACATGATCAGCGTGCCCGTACGTTGGCCACTGCGCGCGATGGACTCCCGGTTGGCATCGTTGGTGGGCTGCAGGTAATCAAAGTGAGGGCTTGTCCACGCGCCGGCCGGGTAATGCAGCAGCTGTAGCCCCTCACCGTTTTCCGCGGGAGTGCCGGTGAGGACACTGATTCGCTGTTCAATGGCGGCTACCAGCGGGTGCTCGCCGAGCCGAAAGAACATGCCGTCGCTGCTGCGGTGGCCGGCGACGATGTCCTGGCCCGTGATCGGATCCACCACGGTGGAGCGCTGCAGCCGAGGGCGCGCGAGGGATATCAGATCTTCACACTCCTGCTCATCGATCAGTCCCGAAAGCAGCGCCACCGCCGGCCGCTGCAGGCGCATCAGCACCCGAACGTAGCGATTGCCCGCACTGAGCTGCGCGCTGGCCGTGATGCGCAGGGGGTCAGGAGCATACTCGGTGCCCCCGCCCGCCGCAGTCACCTGGCTGCCGCCCTCCTCTACGAAACGTGTCACCGCCTCAACCATTGCGGCCGCCAGCTCCGGCCGGACTTTGTATTTAATTAGCTCACCGATAACCGCATGCAATGGCGCGCCCTGCCTAAGGTTGTGCGCGATCCAGTCGCGCACCTCGGGTTGCATGTCGACGGTGATGGCCATGGTGCTCAGATAATACACGCCGACAGCTCAGATGGGCTCTCTGGTTCCTTTACTTGGATATGGCTGTTTCCCAGTTTAGCCTTCCGTCGCGGCCGGCGGTGCAAAGGCGGTCTGCGGTGCTCTTTGTGGTCAGCCGGGTAATACTCCAAGAGGTGTTCAAGTGCCCCATTTGCCTGGCGAGTCTTCAGCCCGACGATAGCCGACGAGGAAATCGCGCGCCTGTTCGCTGCCCCTTCTGTGCGTCCGACTTCACAAGCCAATGCCGGGAAAATGATCTCGCAGTAGACTGGGCGAAGGCTTCAGGGATGAAAGCGGGGGGAATGCTGTGAGACTGATGATTCTTGCGGCAGTTGTACTGCTTGTCGGATGCAGCGACATCTTCTCAAATCTCAAATCCGAAGTTCAGCAGTACCAGGGCCAGAGAATCGACGCCCTCATCGAGCGCATCGGATATCCGGACACCCAGACTTTTGCCGCAGGGGGTGTCGCCTACGTCTGGACCACCGCCGATAGCATGCAAATGGACCTCGGGCCGTTTCGGGCCCGATCCGTTGACACTTTGCGCGACCCCACTATTGCGACTGAAAGGGCACCGCAGACCATGACTCTTCACTTCCGGTGTCCATTAGAAGTGGTCACGGACCGCGCCGGCACTATCCTTCGCCTCTCCTGGAATCAGAAACGCGGTGGCTGTGGGCCGTAGCGCTCATCCAAGCGACGGGTATCGCGTGCAGGAGTGCCTAAGAGAAGCTTGACCCTCGTCCAAGATTTAGTCTCAACAATTCTACGAAGCCTTTACTAAACATGCTTCGCGAAAAACGCTTCTCGGCTGAATCGAAACTCCGACGCCGATAAGTCAGGTCGCGGTCCGGGCTTTGGTCCAGTGCCGCCCTGCTGCCTCACTCATAATACGTGCACAGCACTGCCGTACTCGGTCAAGACATCATCGTTGGTGAGCAAAGTCATCGATTCCACTTGCGCCTGAGCCACAAGCAGCCGATCGAAAGGATCGTTGTGGTGCTTGCCAAGATCGTAAACACGGATGGCGTGGTCGCCCGTGATGGACAACATCGAGAAACCGGTGGGCTCGACAGCCCGTAGGATTGTTACGGGGTTGATCTTCAATTTACCTTGGGCGGCCTTGATACTGATTTCCCAGATGGACGCGGCGCTGACGTAAACTTCGGCCTTGGCAATCAGAGCCAGCCCTTCACGTCCGATGCGTTTGGGTTCGCTTAAGGCCCAAAGCAACAGGTGCGTATCGAGAAGCAGACGCATGGCTACTCACGCTCGAACAGCCCCAGCGTCGCATCATCCAACGGCGCATTGAAATTGTCCGGCACTTTGAACTTTCCCTTGAGCAGGCCCAAATTCTTGGTTTGCACCGGCATAGCCAAGGGCACGAGCCGCGCGAGGGGTTTACCGGCCTTGGCAATGACGAACTCCCTACCGGCCGCTGCCTGTTCCACGAGGCGCGAAAGGTGGGTCTTGGCTTCATGAATATTGATGGATTTGGTCATCGCTCGCCCCAGAGAGTTCTCCGCTTGTGGACTAAGTTTAGTCCAGTTCATCAGCGGAGACAAGCTGAGCGAAGGGCGAGTTCCAACCGGCGAAAGTGCTGCGCAAAATCGGGAGGTGCCAATTTTCATGCGTGTTCGCGCCCTCGCATCCGGCCCACAGGACTGGCGATGCCGCCTTTATTTTCCAAAGGAAGATCATTCCGCAATACTTGGTTTTCATTTAGGATTTGGAGCGGAAGGGGTCGGATAAGTCCCGTAAGCCGCTGATTATAAAAAGGACAATATCCTCGAATTTGGTCTGTACCCGCACCAGGTACCCCTCACAAAAGCATGGCTTAAAAAGGGTGAGGATTCGATCCTCTGCGATGGCGAATCTTGCCTTTTCGGGAGGTGCGCCGGAGTTTGACACAGGTCATCTTGACTAACAGAAAGACCTACCAGAGGAACGTTCGGGTGCCCGAACCCCAGGTCTCAGTCGTGACTAACGCACTCTAGGTTGTGCGCCGCCAATAGTCCCCCGGTCGAATGATCGGCATCTCATTGATGCGATGCATCTCGAGCAAATCACGATCAACACTGATTAGCAGTGCACAGTCGCCGCCGACTGCGGTACCCAAGATGGGTATATCCGTATGATCCCGACACATGTCTGACGGCAAATCAGCCGGCTCAACAACCACGGCCGCGCGGCGAAGAAATGCGGCGACCTGGACAGCCTCACGCATTGGGAAGCGGAATTTCTCCACCAGCTTTCGTGCCACTTCCCCGAGTATGAATTCGGAAGTCACAAGCTCATGGTGCAATAGCAGATCTTCGAGCAACTCGGCGCACACGCCGGCGCGGCTGATATGTGCCGCGATCAGCACCGAAGAATCAAGCACAATCCTCACCTCTTCTGTAAGACCTCGAATACATCATCATCGGTGTTGATTCCACCGGCCTGTGCGCGGGCGACCAATTTGGACCGCAGTGTGCGAAATTCTGCGACCCGCAGATATCGCTTAAGCGCCTCTCGCGCAAGATCACTTTTGGATATTCCGAGCGCGGCGCTTTGCCGTTCGAGAGCCTTATCCAAGTCATCCGGTCCGGAGCACCGACCCCGCGCGGATCGGTGATGGCCGCATAGCTGACCGTTCCTTTCGGAGCCAGGCTCCCTTCAGGTCGGCGCTAACATCGCGGCTAGCTCTTCCCGTGGCAATGGACAAGAGGAAAGGTGGCAGTCTGAGCAAACTTCTCGGCCTTGCGCTTGGCACCAGGATCTCCGCCATCCGCCAGCAACGTCCTTGAAGCGTCTCTTTTTGCCCGGGCCTTCTGCAGCGAGCTGTCCGGATAACTACCCAAAGACAGCAACTTCTCGATGCCCGAAATCCGGTACTTGAAGCGCCACAGGCGGCTACCGCTGGGATTCACCCGCAGTACAGCCCTCGCTCCTCTGTGAGCTTGTAGGCCTATCGAGAATCCTACTTCGGTATCGGTTAGTGGATGGATTTGGGGGTATGGTCACTCCTTGAACACATCCTGCCCCCAAAAACCACCCGAGCAAAATCTGGCTGGCCTTGGACGCCCCGGACATGTTTGTGTGAAATGGACGCTAACTGGCTGAATTGCCAATAAAATATGCGACGGCCATGGCGCTGTGGACGCGCTTGGACAGGTAAATGGTGGAGCGGAAGGGGATCGAACCCTCGACCTTCGCATTGCGAACGCGACGCTCTCCCAACTGAGCTACCGCCCCACGTGTTCGCCAGGAGCCTTCGAGCCAGGTGGCTATCGGTCCCAAAAGAGCGGGCGATTCTAGCACCCGTACCCGGGATGGCAAATCCCGTAAACTGGCTCGATGCTCGCAGCAGGCAACCGCGCGCCGGACTTCACGGCTCAGAATCAGCATGGTCTGCCGGTTGCGCTCACGGATCTGCTGCGCACCGGGCCGCTGATCCTGTACTTCTACCCGGCAGATTTCACCGCCGCGTGCACCCGGGAGGCGTGCGCACTGCGCGACCTGCACTCGCAGCTATCAGCGGCCGGGGTTTCAGTGGCGGGCGTGAGTCCGCAGAATGCCCAAAGTCACGCGGCCTTCGCCGCGAAGTACGCCCTGCCCTTCACGCTGCTGTGTGACCCGAACAAGACCTTGGCTCGTGCGTATGACGTGGTGGGCCCGCTGGGGCTGGGTGTGCGCCGCGCCAGTTTCCTGATCGACACTTCGGGTCTGATTGTCGATGCCGTGCTGGCGGATCTGCGGATTGGTCGCCACCAGGCATTCTTCCGCAAGGCCGCGACGGCCGCACAACGCTAACGCTGCAGCGGTATATCACCCAATCGCAGCATGCCCAGCCGCACATAGCACAGCCGCACCAGCACCACTGCGGCCACCGCGCCGATCAACATGGGAGCCGCGGCGGCCAGAAACAGCTGCCGCATGGGCAAGTGCATTTTGATCAGATGTCCGCCCACTAACGGGCCGACGATGGCGCCGAAGCGACCGATGGCCAGCGCCCAACCCACCCCTTTGGAGCGAAACTGCGTGGGATACAGCAGACCCGCGGCGGCGTTATTGCCAAATTGCGCACCCAGCACGCACAGGCCCGCGATGGTCGCGAGCGGTGCCAGCGCCGCAAAGGACGCACCGCTGCCGCCGATGGCCGCAATCGCGGGGGCCGCCAGGACGAACAGCACGGCGATGACCACGAAGCCGAACCGGTCCAGCAGCACGCTGATCAAGAGCCCGCCAACGGTGCCACCGATGTGATAGAGGCTCGATGCCAGGGCCGCCTTCTCCGGCGTCAGACCGACGTTGCTGAACAGCGTCGGCAACCAGGAATTCAAGAAGTAATTGGCCATCAGGGTCGTAACAAAACACACCCACAGCAGGGGTGTGATCGCAGTGAATCCAGGGCCGAATACCTCGGCAATGCCCAGCAACGCCCGGCCCGAAGGCTTGCGAACCGGCAGACTCGAACTGCGTGTCATCGCCCAGCGCGAGATCCGGACGCATGCGCCGCGCGGTGTCGAGGAGCTCAACGCGCCGCTCGTGTCGGCCGCCGAGGAACTTCACCGACTCCGGCAACACAAAGTACAGACATGCCGGCCACCAGCAGCGGCACCATGCCGCCCACCAGGAACAGCATCGTCCAGCCAAAGGTGGGCAGCATCCAGGCGGCGATGAACCCCGGCGCGCTGCTGCCGAGGGTAATGCCCGTGAACATCAACACCACGAGCGTCGCCCGCAGCCGCCGGGGCGAAAGTTCGGAGTTCAGGGCGATGGTATTGGGCATCAGCCCGCCGATGCCGATGCCGGTGCAGAAGCGCAGCGCGATGGTCGCCCAATAACCGTGCTGCCAGATCACCGCCAGGGTGGTCACGCCATAAATGACGCTGCCCAGCAGAATGGCCGCCTTGCGGCCATACCGGTCACCGACATAACCCAGCAGCGGCGAGCCCGCGAGCACGCCAATGAGGCTCGCGGTGAGCGCGTAGCCCTGGTAGCCCGCATCCACATGCCATAGTTTTGACAGTGTGGGCATGGCGAACGGCATCACGCTGATGTCATAGCCATCGGCAAACATGGCGAGGAATGACCAGAACAGCAGGTTGAAATTGAACCCGCGAAACTTCTGGCCATCCACAAGATCATCGATCCGGATGGTCTGACCCACTGCGCCCCCTGATTGGCCCGGCGACCGGCGCGCTTCTGTGGCGCGATGCGCCATTATGCCAAAGCCCGGGCGCACGCGATGGCTAGTCTTCCTCGAGCGTCACGCTGCCCTCGATGACCTTGGCCACGATGTCGCCCAGCCCTTCCAGCGACAGCGCCGCAGGCTCGCGCCGCTTCGCATCCCAGCGCACCCGCACCGTCGCCGCCTGCTCAAGTGTCAGGCCCCCGAGCACATAGCAATCGACCTGAATGCCGTCACTCACGATCCACAGGTCGCGTTCAATGGCCGCATCCCAGGCGCGCGCATAGAAATTGGTGGCCAGGCGCGGGCGCAAGTCCTCGGATTCGGGCAACTCGCCCAATAATTGAGCGAACTTCGCCGGATCAGCCACCGCCGCCGTGAGGCGGCGGACTGACACGCTGGCTGGTTTTGTGCGGGGGCTCCAGAACCACTTCATCTCAGGATCACTCACGGGAAGCAGCCTCAAGCACGCCAGCATACAGGGGCGGCGGTCCGCTTTTGACCCCGCCCGCCGTCGCGAAAACCCGACGCATTTCCGTTAAACCCTGGCACCGGGTCGGCACCTCAGGCCGCCATCCGCAGCACCGGCTTGATGACCTCGCCGTGCTCCATGTCGTTAAACGCTGCGCCGATGTCGGCGAACGAATAGAACTGCAGCAGCCGGTCAAACGGCAACCGGCCCTGACTGTAATAGTCGATCAGCACCGGGATGACGACTTGGGGCGCAGCATCGCCGCCCAGAATACCCTGCAGGCGTCGCCCCCCGGCGAGCATGGGAAACATGGCCGGTTGCCAAGGGGCCGCGGGCGCGGCGACGAATCCCGCCACCCCTTGCATGGTCAGGCATTGCATGGCCACGGTGAACACCTCCGGCGCGCGCGTCGTGTTGAGGATGCGATCCGCGACCCCACGGGTGATCTCGATGATCTGCTGCGCGACATCCGGCGCTGCCGCATCGAGCGCATGGGTAGCCCCGAGCTCACGCGCCAGACGCAGGCGCGATGCAATGCGATCGACCGCGATGATCTCGCGCGCGCCGACCAGGCGCGCCGCCATGACGGCGGACAAGCCCACCCCGCCGGTACCGAAGATCGCGACCGATTGACCTGGCGCAACGCCCAGCGAATAGAGCACCGCACCGGCACCGGTGATCACGCCGCAGCCCAAGGGACCCAGCAGTTCCAGAGGCAGGTCCCGGGGTACCTTCACGGCGGTGCGCTCGCTGGCGATGCAGTGACGAGCGAAAGAGGATTGACCGAAGAAGTGGCCGCCCAGGCGCGTGCCGTTCTGGCTGAGCGCGCTGCTGCCGTCCATGCGCTGGCCGCCGAAGTTTCGGGGCATCGCTTCTTGGCAATAGCTGGGAAAGTTTCGCCGGCAGCTGGGGCAAACGCCGCAGGAGGAGCCGCTCAGCACGACATGATCGCCGACCGCGAGCTGGGTGACGCCCGAACCGGTCTCGAGCACCACGCCGGCGCCCTCGTGTCCCAGCACCGCCGGCAGCGGTGTTCCGGGCCCGCGCCCGGCATGCACGCCCAGATCGGTGTGGCAGATACCGCTTGCGACCATGCGGATCAGCACCTCACCGGCGCGCGGCGCCTCAAGGTCGACCGTCTCGATGACCGGCACTGCCGCGCCGGCCCGCGATATGGCTGCTTCGGTGCGCACGCATTCCCCCCTTTTTCAGTCCGGTGAGTATAGTCCCGTCATTACGGCCGTGATCGCCAGTACCGTGCCCATGATGCCGTATTCAATCGCGAGACTGCGCCGCAGACGCGCGACGGCGGAGGCAATATTCTGCCGCAGCGCCGGGGTCAAGCGCAGCTTGTTCAGTGCCCCAAATCCCAAGAGCGCGCTGAAGCCGACCATCTTTGCCAGCAGCAGCCATCCGTACGGCTGCGCGAATACCGACAGGCCGGGTACCAGCAGCACAACCAGGGCCACGCCGGCGAGCAGCAGGAGCGGCACCATCCGCAGGGCAATCCGGGAGAACCGCTCGAGCACTTCGGCCGCACGCGCCGGTGGCTCGAGCGTCACGGCCTGCCGCAGCGGCCACAGCGCGCCAAACCAGAAGGTGACGCTCACCAGATGGGCCACCAGCAACGCGGCCAGCACGCCCCGATGGGGGTGATCGACGGTATGTCCAAGCGTGGCAAAAGCGCACACCAGCAGCACGGTACCGCCTGCACAGCAAAGACCCGCTGCGAGCCGGCCGCCCGTGAAGAGCGCGACCATGACGAGCAGCAATCCGCCCAAGCGCAGACACAACGCGGTACCGGCTGCGGCGTGCCAGGCGAGCCGCTCCATGCCCGCCGCCTCGAGGCTGAAATGCGTCATCACCAGCGCCGCGGCGGCGAGCGTGGCGATTCGCGCGAGACGTCCGATGGGGGCTGCCGCGACCGGCAAGTGCGCCCCGAAAAGGGTCAGAAACAATGCGGCGCCCGCCGCCTGGAACATGGCGATGAAGCTCAGGGCCCGCACCAGCACGACCACCGAATCAGTCATTTCCAAAGGCAGCCGCCTAAGGGACCGGCGCCACCGTGAAATGCACCGTTCCGTGGGTCACATGCCCGTCATCACCGATGACCCGCCAGGCCAGGGTCCAGGCCCCGGCGTTGAGCTTCGGCAGCATCACGGTCAGCTGCTGCGCCGGCTGCGCTGGCAGCGGCACCACCTTGATGGCGGGATCCGTGCCCCGCGTCAGCGTTAGCGCCGCCAGCTGGGAGACCTCCGAAAATGCAAGCACCACCTGCGTGGGAGGTGGCTTTACGGTGCTGCCCTCCGCGGGCAGCGAGCTGCGCAGGTGCGAATGTGCCTGTGCCGTGGCCATGCCGCCCGCGACCAGCAGGACCGCCCAGATGCCAACGTGTTTCATCGTGCGATTCTCGCACGTTTCAGCCGCCCTCATCCTGCCGCAGTCGATAGCCCAGTCCGGCTTCGGTGACGAGGTAGCGGGGTCGATGGGGCGCCGGCTCAAGCTTGCCGCGCAGATTGCGGATGCAGACACGCAGGCTACGGGAATCCCCGAGATGGCCGGGCCCCCAGACTTCACGAATCAGTTGGGTCTGCATGACGATCATGCCGCTGTGCCGCGCCATGCACTCCAGCACCCGAAACTCCAGCGGCGTCAAGTGCACCGCACCGTCCGGGCCGCTGGCCTCGCGCCGGTGCAGATCGACGCTAATGCTGCCAAAGGCGAGCAGCGGACTTTGATCGTGGGCGCGCACATTGCGCCGCAGCGCCGCGCGCACCCGCGCCAGGAGTTCCGCCGCGCTGAACGGTTTGGCGATGTAGTCGTCCGCACCGGCATCCAGTGCGGCAATCTTCTGCTCCTCCATCGTGCGCGCCGAGAGCACGATGATCGGTACCGGCGACCAGCTGCGCACGCCACGGATCACGGTCAGCCCATCACCGTCGGGAAGGCCCAGATCCACCAGCAGCATATCGGGCTTATGGGCCCGCGCTTCGATATCGGCCCGCGCGGCCGTGGCGGCCTCGATGACGCGGAATCCCACTGACCCCAGCAAGCGCCTGCAGGACTTGCCGAATGGCGGCGTCATCCTCGATGACCAGGATCTGGTGCATGGCCTGGGTCATGCCGGCGGCGCCGTCGGCAGCGTCAGTTCGATGCGGGTCCCGCCACCCGGTCGGGCACGCGCCTCGATCTCCCCGCCGTGGGCACGGACAATCGCCCGGCAGATGGCGAGGCCCAGCCCCACGCCCACGATGGTGCCCTCCCCCGTGCCGCGCTGAAATTTGTCAAACAATCGCCTCGGATCACCTGCGGGCAGTCCCGGACCGTCGTCATCCACCGTGACCCGCACGCTCGAGGTGCTCCCGCGGCCCGCGCCGCCGGCGTCACTCGCCGCGGAAATCTGGATATGCGTACCGGGCGGCGTGTACTTCACGATATTGTCGAGCAGGTTCGTGAACACCTGGATGATGAGACTGGCATCTACGTAGACGGCAGGCAGCTCCGGCGGCAGTCGCAGCTCGACGCTGTAGCGCGCCAACGCGCTCCTCCAGCCGCCGCAGCGATGATTCCACCAGTTCATCGAGCGTCTGCCAGTCGTTGCGAAGGTGGATCTGCCCGGATTCAAAGCGCATCAGGTCCAAGACGTTGGAGATCAACCCGGACATCTCGCGCGCCTTGGTTTCAATGGATCGCGCGAGCGTGGCGCGGGTGGCAGAATCCAGTGCATCCCCATGTTCGGCGAGCGTACTGCCCGCGCCCGCCATGACCGCAAGCGGCGTGCGCAGATCGTGGGAAATCGAAGCGAGCAGCGTGTTGCGCAAACTCTCGCCTTCGGCCGAGACCCGGGCGGACTCCGCCTGCTCGGCCAGCAATGCACGCTCCAGCGCCAGACCGGTCTGTCCCGCGAAAGTGTCCAGCAGGTGACGCTGCTCCGGCAGCATCACCCGGCGACGATTTTCGGGCAGCACGGCCAGCACCCCCAGCGGCCGGCGCGCATCGCCGAGCGGCACGTACACGGCGGGTGCGCCGGGCAACGTGTCGGTGCCCAGTCCCGCCTGACGTCCATGGTCCGTCACCCACTGGGCCACGGCCAGATCGGCTCCCCGCAAGGAGGTCTCCCCCGGCGGATCGGTGGGAAAGCGCAGCCGGCCCGTGGCATCGGGCAACAGCACCACCGCCTGGCAGCGAAACACCTCGGCCACGTGCCGGACCGCGACCCGGCACATGTTCGCGGTGCCGCGGGTCGCGGCCAACTCCCGGCTCATCGCATAAAGAAGTGAGGTGCGTCGTTCGCGCGCTCCGGAGACGCGGGTCTGCTGGCGCACGCTCGCCATGAGGGTGGCAATGACCAGGGAGATCAGCAGCATCACCGCGAAGGTGATCAGGTACTGCGCATCGGAGACCGCAAAGTTGAACCGCGGTGGCACAAAAAAGAAATCAAAGGACCCGACGCTCAAGATCGACGTGAGCACCGAGGGCCCCCGCCCGAGCCGCAGTCCGGCGACGGTGACGCCGAGCAGGTACACCATCACCAGATTGACGGTATCCAGATGCGGATACATGGCGAACGCCACGAGGTTACAGGCGATCGTCAATGCGAGCGCCCAACCATAGCGGCTCCAGCGCACGGGCGTCGCCAGTCGCTCGGACCTCGGCCGACCGCGCGCAGCGTCGGGTGAGGCCATTTCGGTTGCCGCCACCGTGATGACATCGAAGCCACGGGCTCGCCGTGCGAGTTCGGTCGCCGTGGAACGGCGCAGCAGTGCCCGCCACCCCTGACGCTTGGGGGAACCGACGATCAAGCGGGTCACGTGGCGGGTGGCGGCATACTCCAACAACGCCTCCACCGCCGTCGGCCCATCCAAGGTGACCGTCTCGGCTCCCAGAGACTCCCCCAGTCGCAGCAGCTCGATGCGCCGGTTGCGCTGCAGCTCGGAAAGTTTGAGCAGCGCCGGGGTCTCGACATAGACCACGGTCCAGTCGGCATCGAGCGCGTCCGCCAGACGCTTCCCGGCCCGGATCAGTTGCTCTGATTGGGCGTCGGGCCCGGTGGCCACCAGCACCCTGTCACTGGCGAGCCGGGCTCTGGGAGGCGCGATCGGTGAGCGCCGAGTCCCGCGCGGCCGCCTCGACCCGATCGGCGACCCGGCGCAGCGCGATCTCGCGCAGCGCCATGAGATTGGGCTTGCGGAAAAACTGCTCCACCGCATTGGCCGCATCGGCCTGCACGTAGATCTTGCCGGCGCGCAGGCGGGCCAGCAGATCATCGGGCGGCAGATCGATCAGCTCGACCTCATCGGCGGTGTCGAACACATGGTCCGGCAGGGTCTCACGCTGCTGAACGCCGGTGGTCTGCGCGATCAGGTCATTGAGGCTCTCCAGATGCTGAACATTCACCGTCGTCCACACATCAATGCCAGCTTCGAGCAATTCCTCCACGTCCTGCCAGCGTTTGGGGTGGCGCAGCGGGGGCTCGCCCCCCGCCAGATTCGAATGCGCCAACTCATCCACGAGCAGAATGGCCGGATGCCTCGCCAGGGCCGCATCCAAATCAAATTCGGCGCGGGTGAGGTCACGGTAACGGACCCTCAGCGTCGGCAGCCGCGGCAGTCCCTCCGTCAGCCGCTCGGTCTCGATGCGCCCGTGCGGCTCTATGTAACCGAGCACCACGTCGGTGCCGGCGGCGCGAACGGCGCGTGCCGCCTCGAGCATGGCGTAGGTCTTGCCCACCCCGGCGGATGCCCCGAAAAAAATCCGCAAGCGGCCGCGCCGCGCCCGGGCCTCTTCGGCCTGGACATGTTCCAGCAGTTGATCCGGATCGGGGCGTTCCACCATGGGCTCAAGGCTACCTGCTGGGGGCCTTGGGGGCGAGGTCATCCAGTGCCAGGTTCAACGCCATGACATTCACTCGCGGTTCCCCGAAGATGCCCAACCAGCGATGCTGCGACTGGGCGGCAATCAACGACCGCACCGCCGGTAGCGCAAGGTTGCGCACTCGCGCCACGCGTGGCGCCTGATAATAGGCGGCGGCGAGACTTTCCTCCGGGTCAAGTCCGCTGGCCGATGCCGTCACCAGGTCCACCGGGATTACGGCGCTATTGCTCGGATCGGCGGCACGCAAGGTCTGGATGCGCGCTTTGATGCCATCGATCAACGCCGGATTGAGCGGCCCGAGATTCGAGCCCGAGGAGGCGGTACCCCCGTACGGCTGCGGGGTGGTGGCAGACGGGCGGCCCCAGAAATAGCTGGGGTCGCTGAAATTCTGTCCGATCAGGCTCGAGCCGATCGGCTTGCCGTCGCGCGACAGGATGCTGCCCGATGCGGCCGGTGCGAACGCTACTTGGGCAATCCCGGTTATCGCCAGTGGATACACCAGCCCCGTCAGTACCGTGAACAGCAGCAACAGTACAACGGCGGGACGAATGAGTGAACGCATGACAACCAACCTCTACGTCAGATGGACCAGGGTGAGTCCCAGATCGATGATCTTGATGCCGACGAAGGGCACCACGACACCGCCCAGGCCATAAACCAGCATGTTACGGCGCAGCAGCACGGCCGCCCCGAGCGCGCGGTACTTGACGCCCTTCAGCGCAAGCGGGATCAGGAACACGATGATCACCGCGTTGAAGATCACGGCAGACAGGATGGCCGAGAACGGGCTTGCCAGGTGCATGACGTTCAGCGCATTGAGCTGCGGGTAGGTGGTCGCGAAGGCCGCGGGAATGATGGCAAAGTACTTGGCGACGTCATTGGCGATACTGAAGGTGGTGAGCGAGCCGCGAGTCATGAGCATCTGCTTGCCGGTCTCGACCACTTCGATGAGCTTGGTCGGATTGGAGTCCAGGTCCACCATATTGCCGGCCTCTTTCGCGGCCTGGGTTCCGGTATTCATTGCCACCGCGACATCGGCTTGCGCCAGGGCGGGCGCATCATTGGTGCCATCGCCGGTCATGGCTACCAGCCGCCCCTGCGACTGGTGATCGCGGATCAGGCGCAACTTGGCCTCCGGCGTCGCCTCCGCCAGGAAATCATCCACCCCCGCCTCAGCCGCAATGGCAGCCGCCGTGAGCTTGTTGTCGCCCGTGATCATGATGGTCTTGATGCCCATGCGTCGCAGCTCACCGAAGCGCTCTTTGATGCCGCCCTTCACGATGTCTTTGAGTTCGATGATGCCGAGCACTCGGCCACCATCGGCCACCAAGCAGCGGAGTACTGCCACGGCGCGCCACCTCCTGTACCGCACCCTCGACGACCTTGGGAAACACGCTCCCGGTGGCCTCAACATGTTTCATGATGGCGTCGCTGGCACCCTTGCGGATCTGGCGCGCGCCGATATCCACGCCGCTCATGCGCGTGTGCGCCGAGAAGGCGACAAACGTCGCCCCGAGCGCGCCTAAGTCGCGCTCGCGAAGCTTGAAGCGCTGCTTGGCCAGTACCACGATACTGCGGCCTTCCGGTGTTTCATCGGCGAGCGATGCCAGTTGCGCGATATTGGCCAGTTCCTCCTCGGACACCCCCGGTGCCGGCATGAATGCCGAAGCCTGCCGGTTGCCGAGGGTAATGGTGCCGGTCTTGTCGAGCAGCAGCACATCGACGTCGCCGGCCGCCTCCACTGCCCGACCGGATGTGGCGATCACATTGGCCTGCATCATGCGGCTCATCCCCGCCACACCAATGGCGGACAACAGTGCGCCAATCGTAGTCGGAATCAGACAGACCAGCAGGGCCACCAGCGCCGTGATGCTTACCGGGGTGCCGAGCTTGGCCACCATGACGCTGTAGAGTGAATACGGCAGCAGCGTCGCGGTGGCGAACAGGAACACCAAGGTGAGCGCCACCAGCAGGATGGTGAGGGCGATTTCATTCGGCGTCTTCTGGCGTTTGGCGCTCTCCACCATCGCGATCATGCGATCGATGAAGGTCTCCCCGGGATTCACCGTGACCTTGACGACGATCCAGTCGGAAAGCACCCGCGTACCGCCGGTGACCGCCGAGAAGTCGCCGCCGGATTCGCGGATGACCGGCGCGGACTCCCCGGTGATGGCGCTCTCATCCACCGATGCCGCGCCATCGATCACCTCGCCATCTGCCGGGACATAGTCACCGGACTCAATCAGCACGACATCACCGCGCCGCAGCAGCGTGGCCGAGACCGTCGTGTGGTGCGTCCGATCCGCCCAATCCGCGAGTTTCTTGGCTGAGGCCGCCTGCTTGAGCCCGCGCAGCGCCGCCGCCTGCGCCTTGCTGCGTCCTTCTGCGAGCGCTTCGGCGAAGTTCGCGAACAACAGCGTGAACCACAGCCAGATGGCGACGTTGATGATGAACCAGGCCGGGGCCTCGCCCTGGCCGACCAGGGCCTGGATTCCCAGTACCGTGGTCAGGATGGCGCCGATATAGACCACGAACATCACCGGGTTGCGCCATTGCACGCGCGGATCCAGTTTTGCGAACGCGTCGGCCACCGCAGGGCCCAGCAACGACCGGTCGAACATGGACAGTTTCTTTTGCGTCATGATTTTGCCTTCACTACGAGCCGTCAGTGCCAGAGCATCAGCTGTTCAACGACGGGGCCCAGCGCGAGCGCCGGGACAAAGGTCAGGGCACCGACCAGGAGAATGGTGCCGATGAGCAGCACGACGAATGTCGGGCCGTGCGTCGGCATGGTTCCGGAGCTGACCGGTACACGCTTCTTGGCCGCGAGCGACCCGGCCACGGCCAGTACCGCCACGATCGGCCAGTAGCGTCCGAACCAGATCACCAGTCCCAGCGCCACGTTGTAGAACGGGGTATTGGCGGAGAGCCCCGCGAAGGCGCTGCCGTTGTTATTGCCCGCCGAGGTAAACCCATAGAGGATTTCGGAGAAGCCGTGGGCACCGGGATTGCCGACTCCCGCCTGCCCGGCGCTCGTGGAGACCGCGATCGCAGTGCCGACCAGAACAATGATGGGCATGACCAGGATCGCGATCGAGGTCATCTTCATCTCGAAGGCCTCGATCTTCTTGCCGAGGTATTCAGGTGTGCGTCCGATCATGAGACCAGCAATGAATACGCCGACAATGGCAAACACCAGGATGGAATAAAGACCCGTGCCCACGCCACCGAAGACCACCTCGCCCAGTTGCATCTGGAACAGCGGCACGAAGCCGCCAAGCGGGGTGTAGGAATCGTGCACGGAGTCGACGGCGCCTGTGGAGGTGCCGGTTGCCACGGTGGCGAACAGGGCCGACGCACCGATGCCGAAGCGCGTTTCCTTCCCCTCCATGTTGCCGCCGGACTGCAGGGCACTGGCTGACTGGTCGACGCCGAGATGGGCGATGAGCGGATTGCCTGTCTGCTCACTGTATTCCACCAAACCCAATAGCGGCACAAACAGGATGAGCATCGCCGCGAGTACCGCCCACCCCTGCCGGGTGTCACCCACGCTGCGACCGAAGGTGTAAGTCAAAGCCGTCGGTATCAGCAGAATCGCGACCATCTCCAGGAAGTTGGTGAATGCCGTGGGGTTCTCATAGGGATGCGCCGAATTCGCATTCATGAATCCGCCCCCGTTGGTGCCCAGCTCCTTGATGCTTTCCTGGGAGGCGACTGGACCCATCGGCAGCGTCTGTGTGTGGGTCGTGACGGTTTCCTGCACGGCATTGCCCGCAGCATCCTTCACCGGGTTGCCCTGGCCATCCACCTTGGGCTGCTGATAGGTCAGTGCCTCGATGGTCGTCACGTCCTTGTAGGCACTGAAGTTCTGCACCACCCCCTGCGAGGCCAGAACGAGCGCCAGCACAGCCGCGATCGGCAAGAGGACGTACAGCGTCGTGCGCGTCATATCGACCCAGAAGTTGCCAATGGTGGCGGCGCTGTGCCGCGCGAGACCGCGGATCAGCGCGAAGGCCACGACGATGCCGGTGGCGGCGGACATGAAGTTCTGCACGGCCAGGCCCGCCATCTGAGTGAGGTAACTCATGGTCGATTCGCCCGAATAGCCCTGCCAGTTGGTATTGGTGATGAAACTCAGCGCGGTGTTGAACGAGGAGTCCGGAGAGACATTGGCGAACTTCTGCGGATTCAACGGTAGCCACAGCTGCAGCCGTTGCAGGCCATAGACCACGAGTGCGCCCAGGATGTTGAACAACAGCAAGCCGATGGCGTACTGCTTCCAGTTCATCTCAGCGGCGGGATCAACGCCGGCGGTGCGATACGCGAGACGCTCCAGGGAAGCCCCGGCGCGCAACGGCCAGATCCGGTTGCCTGCCATCACGTGCGACAGGTACAGGCCCAGCGGCTTCACGCACATCAGCACGACGCCCACATACACGATCAGGAAAGTGAGTGTTGCGGCGGTCATCAGAAATTCTCCGGCTTGATCAGCGCATAAATCAGGTACGCGCAAAGGGCGATCGAGAGCACCGCGCTGATGATGTAAATCGTGGTCATTCCGGACTCCTGAGGCGTTCGATGGCCCAGACCAGCCAGTGGGTCACGGCGTAAAGCGCGACCATGGCCAGAATAAATATGACGTCCACGACGAGCTCCTTTGCCACTGCGCAGAACTTTAGCGATGGCAAAGTAAGCAGGGCGTTAGGAAAAGACCGGCCCGTAACCGCCCGATTTGACAGCCAATGGCCTCCGCCACATCCTGCGCAACCACTCATTGGGGATGACGCCGATGCGCCGGGGATTGCCACTGCTTACTGTCACGCTGACGCTGGGGCTAGCGGTATCCTTCGGATCAATCACCACGCGCGCTGCCGACGCCGCGGCGCCTGCAAAGATCGGGATCATCGGCACCGGCAAGATCGGCAGCACGCTCGCGCGCGCGTGGGTCAAGGCCGGTCACGACGTTTTTGTGTCCTCGGACCACCCTGAAAAACTGCAGGCTCTGGTCGCTGAGCTTGCTCCGCATGCGCAGGCGGGCACGCCGCGCCAGGCCGCAGCCTTCGGTTCGGTCATCCTGGTGTCCATTCCGTACCGCGCCATGCCGCAGATTGGCAAGGAGCTGCGCGCCGAACTGGCCGGCAAGGTGATCCTCGACACCAGTAATCCGGTGGAGCAGCGCGACGGCACCATGGCCCTGGATGCACAGAAGAAAGGTGCGGGGGTGGCCACCGCGCAGCTGCTGCACAGCCAACGCGTCGTGCGGGCGTTCAACTGTATCGGCGCCGCCTCCCTGGCGAGCGACGGTTTTCGCAAGCCCGTGCAGCTGGCCATTCCGATCGGCGGGGACGATGGCCAGGCCCTCAAGGTCGCCGAACGTCTGATCAGTGAGATCGGGTTTGATCCGGTGGTCATCGGATCGCTGGCACGCACGCGCGTGTTCGACCTCGGTCAGGCCCTGGCCGGCGGCGGACTCACGGCAGCAGAGCTGCGCAGCAAGGCCGCCCAGATAACGGCGCCGTAGAGGACGACGGTCTATCCTGAGCCGGTCGTCGTAACGAAACGGTCAACACGAGGAACTACTCGCCGCGACTTCAGTCCCATCGACATCAAGAACTAAAATTCGTGCGCCACAAAGATGTCGATGCCTGCGGACACTGCCCGCCTGCGGCGCTACGCCGTCATCGTTCTGGTTGGGGGCCTGCATGGTCTGATCCTCTTCGTAATGCTCACACCACACCGCTTGGGTGAACGACCGGACGATGGCGATGTAACGATCTCGATGGCGCTGTATTCGCCGCCACCCGTCGATACGCCAAGGCCCCGCGCGCGGCGCCAGAATGCTACGGCCGCAGCGCCTCCTCTACCCGCAATGCCAGAGAGCACGGCGCCGCCCCTCGCGCCGCCGGCCCCAGTCGCTGATGCGCACACAGCGGTGGACTGGATGGCCGAGGAGGAAAAAGTAGCGGGCGCCTATGCCGCCAAACACGGCGCGGTGGAGGCCGGCGCTGCTGTCATGTCAGGAACCGCCACTACTGCCGCATCGCCACATCACGCGGGCGAGTCCTATACACTGTCGACCGGGCAGAAGATCGTCTGGACGAGCGACTCGTGTTTCCTCATCTCAGATCCTCCCGACCTTGGAACGCCGAATGCGTTCGCGCACCTTGCGCAGGCGCGAGTCGGTTGCAAAGCTGCCGACACCTCGCAAGGCGACCTGTTCAAGCAATCGCCCACGTATCAGAAGTACCACCCCGATCTTTAGCCACGGCCTTATCGGCACGCGGCCATCGGTTAAGCGCAAGAAAGATCAAGAAGTCCGCGCCCGAATTTTCTATCATGGGCGGCAATGCGGAATCTGGAAGTCCTATCGCTGCTGGCCGATCTTCGACGTTGCCTTGACGCGAAAGTGACGCTGGCCGGCATTGCCAAGCGCGCCGGCAAATCGCGATTTCATCTGCACCGGCGTTTGCGACAAACACTGGGCGAGACGCCGCGGGCATTCATCGAACGACTGCGCCTGGAGCAGGCGGCCGCCAAACTCATCGATTCCAACGAGCCAGTTTTTCAGATCGCGCTCGGCGCCGGATTTTCAAGTCATGAGGTATTCATCCGGGCGTTTCGCCGCAAATTCGGCTGTCCGCCTGCGCAGTATCGCGCCAACGCCATGCCTTGCGCTTCGGCGCCAACCCGGACGACGCACCGGGAACTCACCGCTGCGATTGGTCCCTGCATCCGGCTGTTTCATTTTCCGCTGCACCACTCCACCAGGATTTCGACAATGCCCACGACATCGGTATCACGACGGCAGTTCGCCGGACAGGACATCCTCCTGATCCGCCGGCGTATTGCGCGCCCTCAACTTCAGGCCATGCTGTCCGAGTGCTTCGGGAAGCTGTATGCCCATGGCGCCAAGACCGGTCTCCCCATCGCCGGATGGCCCCTGGCCCGCTACCTGTCGGTGGGACCAGGCTTGTGGACGGTCGAGGCCGCCATGCCACTTGCGGCGCCCGCACCCGGCGAAGGCGAGATGGAAGCGGGAACCCTGCCGGCGGGGCCGGTGGCGCTGGGAACGCACACCGGACCCTATGAGCAGCTGCCGGAAACCTATGCGGGGATTGAGGAGTGGATGGCTGCCAATGGCGCGCGCGCCGGCGGCGCACCGTGGGAGTGGTACGTCACGGACCCCGCCCACCATCCGGATCCTGCCGACTGGAAGACGGAAGTTTATTGGCCGCTGGCGGAATGAGCCTCCCCGTTGAGGAGAGAGATTCGTGATTGCTGGAACCGCCGACCCTGCCAAGAAGCGATTTGCGGTCTTCATCTATCATCTATGAAATTCGCCAGAAACCGGTGCTCATGCCGCCGCAGCGCCTGGCTCTTTCCCTGCCCTTGCGCGAGCGAGATGCCCGGCTCGGGGCGCCAGTCCCTGCGAGGACTGGTTTCCGTACATGGACGCCCCCACTGTCCCAGTTAACACTCATTGGTGACTTGCAGGTTTAGATCGCACCCGCACATTCGGACTGTTTGTGCGATCTGATGGTCGCTTTCCATGATGGGCTCTGCTGGACCGCTCCCAACCGCTAACACACGCACTCAAGGCGCTGCGGAAACGTCGGCTTCTGCCATCCACGGTCTAACCTGTTTGCCATCACTGCGTGATTTCCTGGGCAGCCTGTGACTGGATCTGATCCTAAAGTTTTCCCTGACCAGGCGACCTTCCGGCGCGAAGAGAACCAACGCTGGGGCCTGACCGTGGCGCACTGCGACCTGCCCATTCGCATCTTCGATCCGCAGGCGACACATGAGTGAGAAAACTATCGCGCGCCCGACCTCCATGCTTGACCTTGCCGCCCGACGATCTCCACGAGGTCACCGAGATAGAGGCTGAGATCGAGGGCGTGTAATCCCCAACCTGGCCGGCGCGCATCCAAAGCGGTCAGCGCCCGATTCAAAGTCACGACTCCCGTGCCACTCGCGGCGATCGAGACGCTCAGAAAGGTCCGATTGCCGGAACGTCATGCAGGCCCCCGAGAGCAGGCCCGGATTCTCGACGAAGACCGTGCCGAGCACCTTGGCAACATCGCCACGCGTCGGCAACTCGGCATCGAGAATGCCGCCAGCTGTCAGCGAGCCAGGATTGACACACGCCACTGTCGATGCCGGATCGGCCGCCGCGCCAAATACGGCATCGGCGCCGGGGGGATGAGTCGCCAGGTACGAGGAATAGGCGATCACGCATCCGACCTGATCAGCCTTGCGACACAGCGGGAGATGGCGGAATGTCCCGCCGACATCGCGCCCAATGGGCACTTGGATATCGGCGCCGGCGAGGATGGCCGACACCAATTGGCGCTGTATTGACTTACCATCGATTTCTTCCGCCATCAGCCACGCCAGAAGCTTGGCGCCTTGGCTGTGGCCGATCAGCACGACGCCGCGGCCACGATTCTCACGTGCGAGATAAAGATGCCACGCTGCCAGTACGTCGCGGTAGGGTAACTGGTAGTCAGCGCCTGGCGCTTGGCCATCCATCGCCGCAACCGTCGTCTGACGATATAGGGGCGCAAACGTCCGGCACTTGGCGCCGAAGCGCGCGAACTGCTCCGTTGCCACGCGCTGCTCCTGCGGTCCCAGCGTCAGATCTGCATTGGGAGTTTGCTCATCGGAGACCGTCGGGTAGACATAGAAGCAGTCGATTGGCGCTGTTGGATCAGGTATATAGGTCCGCTTCGACATCTCGCCGCTCTGAGGCGCGATCACCGTCGAGGTCAGAGGGACCGAACACACGTCGGACCGTCCGGGCCAGCACAGCCAGTGGCTGGGCACCGAGTAGTCACTTGCGTTCTGCGAACGACCCACCAATGGCCACAGAAACGTTGTGCAGCACAGAAAAACGATAAGCATTCCTATACGTTTCACCGTCACCCTCCACTCGCCTCGGGGCGGCCGTGCACCCGTTTCGCGCTATGGTACATGCAGCAAAGCGCGGGGCAGAGCGTCTGGCCCCGCTTGGCTAGTTCATTTCTGGGGGGCTGTAGATGGCGCGCCCCTCCCCGGCCTCCAACAGCTGCCATCCGGCTTGCTGCCATTCGCCCCCGAATATCGGATTGATATAGACCACGCGCATCGGCCGCGGGTGCGCACGCCATGACGCGAGCGCATTCCGTGCCACCGCGGCGATGATTGGGGCATCAAAAGGATTGTAGAGGTACAGGACCAGCGGGCCGTCGGGCAGTTCAAGCTGGGTCGCGTCCCCGAGGACCGGAAGAATCCGCTCGCGCCGACCCAGGTCGTGCGTCGAAGTCCTGATGTTTTCAACGCTGTCCCGGTGCAGTTCTTCGGCAAACTCGATACCGATGACTTTTTTGAAGGGCAGCATGGCGGCCATCATCAGTGCCCGCCCGCGCCCCGAACCAAAGTCAATGAATGTCGCATCGGCCAGATCCAAATCGATGCGCGCCATGGCGCGGTTGAATTCGGTGGGATCCGAGGCGACATGGTTGGTCCCGAATCGCGCATTTTCACTGTTGATGGTCAGGTCATACAGATGTTGTACGCCGCCTGTTCTGACGCCGGCCGCAGCATCGAATGCCGCATCGGTCGCGGCTTTGTTATTCAGATAGCTTGCCTGCTCTGCGGATCTTGACCCGAATCGACCCCGGATCCAGGTCGCGAGCGTCGCCGCGAATTGGCGTGGGCCGTGTACCCGGAACATCGTCCAGGCGCGGCCCGCACGCCCCAGAAGGCCTTTGTAGTTCATCTAAGTTATGGCGGAGAGGGTGGGATTATCAATTGCGCCGCCGCGCCGCTGCCGATGATTCCCGTGTAATGCCGCTTGAGCCACCAATTTCGGTCAACAACTTCTTGCGCGTCAAATGCAAGCATGCGGTAGCCCACTAACAGGCCGATCGCCGACATCCCGACCAGCAACAGCGCTCCTTGGTGGGCGCCCAGGATGAGTACCGCGATCCCCGCAGCGATGTTCAACCAGGCGACGGGCCGGTAGGGGCTCGCCAGATACGCATCGATTGAACGGCGCCGCCGGATCGCCCGAAAGCTAACCATGCGCCGGTTGCGGTCACAAGCGCCAGGTACATCAGGAAGGTCCGAAGACCGACCTGCCGCGCGCGAAGGCAACCGCCGCCATCGGTGTTGCCGTCAGCAAAATACCCAGCATCGCTAGCAGATAGACATCCCCCAGACGCCGATGCAAGCGCGTACCTTTGCGCAGCAGAGCGACCACCCAAAAGGAAATGGCGCCACGGCGCCGATGCCGATGTGGATGGGCATGGATGGGATCGAGATGCTGCGCGAGCTGCGCCGCTGCGGCGCACTCACGCCGGTGGTCATGCTGACAACCTTCGATGATGATGGGGCCCTCCTGGCCGCTGTCGATGCGGGCGCACAGGGCTTCCTCATGAAAGGCGCCTCGGCGGCGGATCTGCGTGATGCAATAGAACGAGTCCATCGCGGCGAACAGTGGTTGGCGCCGGTGACCGTAGACCCGCTACGCGTGCCCCTGGCGCGCCGCGATTTGCCATTCCGAGTGGTGATTTCACCGCCCGGGAGGTCGAGATTCTGCGGCTGCTCGCAGGCGGCTACTCGAATAAGGAAATCGCGCGCAGCCTGAAACTTGCGGAGGGCACCATAAAGAACTATGTGTCGGACATTCTCGCCAAGCTCGGCACCCGTGATCGGACGCGCGCGGTCCTCAAGGCCATCACCCTTCGAATCGTGTAGCGGGTCGAGGCTACGATGCTGGCGGAGAGGGTGGGATTCGAACCCACGGTACCCGTGAAGGTACGCCAGTTTTCAAGACTGGAGCATTCAACCGCTCTGCCACCTCTCCGTGCTGAACCACACCGGCGCCGGGCGCCGATGCAGTTTACCGGTTACTTGCCCTTGCGCGAAATGTCGTAGGTTCCGAGGCCCGGTTTGAAGCTCTTCTCGTCGATGAACTGCCGGATCCCTTCCTTGCGCCCCTCGCTGTCGAAGGAGTCCGCCGCTTCCTGCGCACGAATCAGGTAATCCTCGGCATTGTCGAAGGTCATCTCATGGACCCGGCGTACCGCATCCTTGGCGGCCTTGAGGGCCACCGGATTCTTCTTCAGCAGCACCTCGCAGAGCGCGACCACGCGCTCTTTCAACTTAGCGAGTGGCACCGCCTCGTTGACGAGCTTCCACTCGGCGGCCTTGGTGCCGGAGATGCCCTCACCGGTCATGGTGTGATACATCGCATCGCGATAGCTCATGAGATCGGTGGCGACCTTGGTGGCACCGCCGCCGGGGAGAATGCCCCAGTTGATCTCGGATAAGCCGAAGGTGGCCTCTTCGGCCGCGATGGCTAAGTCACAGGCATACAGCGGACCGTAGCCGCCGCCGAAGCACCAGCCGTTCACCATGGCGATGGTCGGCTTCTGGAACCAGCGCAGTTTGCGCCACCACGCATAGGCTTCGGACTGCGCCTTGCGCGTGCCCTTGAGGCCCTGCGCGGCGGTCTCGCGGAAGTATTCCTTGAGGTCCATGCCCGCAGACCAGGCGGCGCCCTCCCCGGTCAGCACCAGCACGCCCACATCGTCGCGGAACTCGAGCTCCTCAAGCGCCTTCAACATGGCGCGATTGAGCGGCGGGCTCATGGCATTGCGCTTCTCCGGCCGGTTGAACTTCAACCAGGCGATGCGATTCTCGACGTGATAAGTCACAACTTCTGTGCTGCTCATGGGCGCTTTCCTCTTTACGGTTTCACGATACGCGCAAGCCCGCGCATATAGGGCTGCAGGACGGCCGGCACGGTAATGCTGCCGTCCGCGTTCTGATAGTTCTCGAGGACCGCGACCAGTGCCCGGCCCACCGCCACACCCGAACCGTTCAGCGTGTGAACCGGTTCGGGCTTGCCGGTGGCGGGATTGCGCCAGCGCGCCTGCATGCGCCGGGCCTGGAAGGCTTCGAAATTGCTGCACGAGGAGATCTCGCGGTACTTCTCCTGCGACGGCAGCCACACTTCCAGGTCATAGGTCTTGGCACTGCCAAAACCGATATCGCCTGCGCACAGCGCGACGGTCCGGTACGGGATCGCCAGTTTCTCGAGCACCGTCTGCGCGTGCGTGGTCAGTTCTTCGTGTGCCGCGTAGGACTTGTCAGGCGTCACGATCTGCACCAGCTCGACCTTATCGAACTGATGGTTGCGGATCATGCCGCGGGTGTCCTTGCCGGCCGAGCCTGCCTCGGAACGGAAGCACGGCGTGTGACAGACGAATCTCAGCGGCAGGGATTCGGCGCCAAGGATCTGCTCGCGCACCAGATTTGTGACCGGCACTTCGGCGGTGGGAATCAGATAGAAGGGCTGCTCGCCACGGACCGCGAACAGATCCTGTTCAAATTTCGGCAGCTGGTTGGTGCCGACCAAGGCCGCGGCATTCACCATATAGGGTGCGTAGATCTCGGTGTAGCCATGCTCGATGGTGTGCAGGTCGAGCATGAACTGCGCGAGCGCCCGGTGCAGGTGCGCGACCTGGCCGCGCAACACCACGAAGCGGGCGCCGGACATGCGGGCGGCCGCCTCGAAATCCATCCCGCGCAGCCCCTCGCCCAGGGCCACATGATCCAGCGGCTTGAAATCAAACTTCCGCGGCTCGCCCCAACGCCGCACCTCCTGGTTCGCCGTCTCGTCACGGCCTTCCGGCACGGACTCGTGCAGCAGGTTCGGCAGGTTCAGCTGCAGGAGATCCAGTTCGCTTTGAACCGCGACCAGCGCCGTATCGACCTGCGCCAGCTCATGGGTCAGCTCCTCACCCCGCGTGAGCAGGCCGCTGGCGTCCACGCCCTGGCTTTTGGCTGCACCGACCGCCTTGGCATTCGCATTGCGTTCAGCGCGCACGCGATCGGCATCGATCTGCGCCCGCTTGCGCGCCTCTTCGAGGGCGGTAATCCGCGCGGCATCGAGCACGAATCCCCGGCGCGCCAGATTGCGCGCGACGCCCGGCAGATCAGCACGCAGCAGTTTCGGATCAATCACGTCGAACCCTTCTCATCGGTTTTTTTGTCCCGCAGGCGGGCTAACGCCTCACCAATACGGATCTCGAGCCCCCTGGGCGCGGGCCGATAGTATCGCCGATCCGGCAGCTCATCGGGCAGATAGCGTTCGCCGGCCGCATAGGCGTCCGGTTCGTCATGGGCGTAGCGATAGCCCTGTCCGTGCCCCAGCTCCTTCATCAGCCGGGTGGGCGCGTTGCGCAGACGCGCCGGCACCTCCAGAGTGCCGAACCGCTCCACGTCCTCGACGACCTCCCCCATCGCCACATAGACGGCATTGCTCTTCGGCGCGCAGGCCAGATACACGACGGCCTGCGCCAGCGCAAGTTCTCCTTCGGGACTGCCCAGCCGGTCATAGGCCTCCCACGCATCCAGCGTCTGGCTCAAGGCCCTGGGGTCCGCCAGGCCAATATCCTCAACCGCCATGCGCACGACGCGTCTGGCGATGTACGAGGGGTCGCAGCCACCATCGAGCATCCGCGCGAGCCAATACAGCGCCCCATCGGGATCCGTGCCGCGCACCGACTTGTGCAATGCCGAGATCTGGTCGTAGAACTGGTCCCCACCCTTGTCGAACCGCCGCCGCCCGCCGCTTGCCACCTCCTGGGCAATGGCGAGGGTGAGTTCGCCGCCGCGCGCATCCACGAGCCCGGCCGCCAGCTCCAGCATGTTGAGGGCACGGCGCGCATCCCCGTCGGCAGCCCGCGCGATGAGATCCAGGGCCTCGGGCTGCGCCCGCAGCTCCTCAAGGCCCAGACCCCGCTCGGCATCATGGAGAGCCGCCGTCAGCACGCCCACCAGGTCATCGACACCGAGGGACTTCAACACATAGACGCGCGCGCGCGACAGCAGCGCGCTGATGACTTCGAAGCTGGGATTCTCGGTGGTCGCGCCGATGAAGATCAGGGTGCCGTCTTCGAGGAACGGCAAAAAGGTGTCCTGCTGCGCCTTGTTGAAACGGTGCACCTCATCGAGGAACAGCACCGTCGGGCGCCCGTTGTCGCGACGCTCCTGACGCGCCCGTTCCACGGCGGCGCGGATGTCCTTGACACCCGCCATCACGGCGGACAGCGCCAGAAACTGTGCCTCGGCGCGCCCGGCGATGAGTCGCGCGAGCGTCGTCTTGCCCGTGCCGGGCGGACCCCACAGCACCATGGAATGCAGCCGACCGCCTTCGAGTGCCTGACGCAGCGGTTTGCCCGGCGCCAGGAGATGCGCCTGGCCGACGAACTCGTCCAGATTGCGCGGTCGCATGCGATCGGCGAGCGGGCGCAATGCCGCGTTGCTCCCGGTGATGTCTGGCGTCATGTCAGCGCCCGATAAGACGCTCGACCCAGCGCAACCAGGAACCCTCGCGGCGCGGCACACAGCTGAGGAGCGCGAGGGCGACCAGGATGCCGCAGGTATCGGCGATCCAGTCGTGGATATCCATATCGCGACCCAATCCCATCGTGCCCTGCGCCACCTCGATGGCCGCGCCGAACGCCGACATCACCACTCCCAGGACCCAGAAGCGCCGCCGCGGGATGAGGCCGCCGAACCAGAACGTCATGCCGAAGAAGGCGGTGGCATGTTCCAGCTTGTCCCAGATATGCAGGTCGGGCACATAGCGCGATGGCGCGAGCGTCGAGTAAAGGATGAACAGCACCATCGCCCAGCCCAGCGCCCACCACAGCCCGGCGAACTGCGGCGCACCCGCCCCGGCGTCGGTCCCGATGGTCACTGCTGCGGCGTCCCGATCACATCCACGCCCTTGGGTGGTGTAAAGGACACCTCCGCGACGCTCACGGGCGCGTTGCGTTGTGAACGCTCGAAGTCCAGCGTCGCGACATGCCCGAGCTTGTCCTCCAGGATCATCTGCCGCAGTTCACCGCCTGAAAATCCCAGCACCGCCTGGCGGAAATCCGCATCGCTGGCGAGCGGCTTCACGCGCAACCACGCGAGTCCCTCCTTCGTGCCCGCATCGCTGATCGCAAAGGCCTTGCGCACTTCGGCCCCACCCGACAACAGCATGATCGGCGTCGCCGACAGGGCCGCATCGACGGGCTTGACGATCACCTGCTGCAGGTCGCGATCATAGAACCAGACATTGCGGCCATCCGCGATCAGCACCTGCCCGGAATCCGCCGCGGGACTGGAGCCGGCCGCATCGGCCACGGCATGCGATTCCCAGCGAAATCGTCCCGGGCGCAGGACCAAGAGCTCCCCACGGGTCTGATCGGTCTGGTGTCCCTGCGCATCCTTGATGGTCTGCGTAAACTGGGTCCGCAGTGAGGTAAGGCCCTTGAGCCAGGTATCGAGCAGCGTGGGCGCGGGCTCGGTGGCCGCCGGCGCCGGCACGCTCACGCTCACACTCAGCGCGACACTCAACGCCATCGCCAAAGCGATCCGGGACCCGAGTCGGTGCGCCATCCCTTCAGCCTCCCGGGGGCGGCGGCGCCAGCACATCGCGCGCGCCGTTGGACTGCAAGGGCCCGACGATGCCGGCACTCTCCATGGCTTCGAGCAGGCGTGCGGCGCGGTTGTAGCCGATCTTCAAGCGCCGCTGCACATAGGAGATGGAGGGCTTGCGCTCCTGCGTGACGATCTTCACGGCCTCATCGTACAAGGCATCGGCTTCCGAATCCGCGCCCAGCACCCGGCCGTCCTCATCCTCATCCGGCATTCCCGGAATCGGCATCGAAGGTCCGGACAGCACCTCCTCGACATAGTTCGGGGGGGTCGAACTCTTCAGGGCCTCAACGACCCGATGCACTTCGGCATCCGACACAAAGGCGCCGTGACAGCGGGTGGGCATGGAGGTGCCCGAGGGCAGGTACAACATGTCGCCATGGCCCAGCAACGTCTCGGCGCCCATCTGATCCAGGATGGTGCGCGAGTCCACTTTCGCCGAGACCTGGAAGGCGATGCGGCAGGGAATGTTGGCCTTGATCAGGCCCGTAATGACATCCACCGAAGGCCGCTGGGTCGCGAGGATCAGGTGAATGCCGGACGCGCGGGCCTTCTGCGCGAGGCGCGCGATGAGCTCCTCGACCTTCTTGCCGACAATCATCATGAGGTCGGCGAGCTCATCGATGATGACGACGATGTACGGCAGCGGCTCGAGGATCGGGGATCTTCGACTGGTCGATCGAGGGGTCGTTCGAGGCGCGCTGGATCAGCACCGGATCGAGGATCGGTTTGCCCTTATCGTTCGCCTCGCGCACCAGCTTGTTGAAGCCGGCGATGTTGCGCACGCCGAGCGCGGACATGAGCTGATAGCGACGTTCCATCTCGGCGACCGACCAGCGCAGCGCATTGGCGGCCTGCTTCATGTCGGTCACGACCGGCGCGAGCAGATGCGGGATGCCCTCGTAAACCGACAGCTCCAGCATCTTCGGATCGATCATGATGAGGCGCACATGCTCGGCGGTCGCCTTGTAGAGCAGCGACAGCACCATGGCGTTGATGCCCACGGATTTTCCGGATCCGGTGGTGCCGGCGATCAAGAGGTGCGGCATTTTCGCCAGATCCGCGACCATCGCCTGGCCCGCAATATCCTTGCCGAGCGCCAGTGCCAGCGGGCGATGCGATATCGTCGTAGGCCTTGGAGCGCAGAATCTCCCCCAGCGTCACCAGCTCGCGCTTTTCATTCGCGATCTCAAGCCCCATCACGGACTTGCCCGGGATGACCTCGACCACGCGCACGCTCATCACCGACAGCGCACGCGCCAGATCCTTGGCGAGCGTCGTGATCTGGCTCGCCTTGACCCCGGGCGCGGGGCGCAGCTCAAAGCGCGTCACCACCGGACCCGGCTGCACCGCGACCACCTCGGCTTCGACGCCGAAATCCCGCAGCTTGATCTCCACCAGCCGCGACATCGCCTCGAGCGCCTCGGGCGCGTACAGCGGCTTATGCGGCGGCGGATCATCGAGCAGACTCAAGGGCGGCAGCTCACCGGGCTTGGCCGCCGCGAACAGCGGCACCTGCCGCTCCTTCTCCACCCGCTCGCTCTTGATCACGGCGAGCGGCGGCGGCTCGATGCGCGTGGGCTTGCGGGTCGCGGCCTTCTTCTGCTCGGTTTCCACGCTGACTTTGCGCGCATCGCGCCGGCCGCGGCCTTCCGCGGCCTCGCGCCGTGCGGCAATCCGGGCGCGAACCCAGGCCACGGCACCCCAGCTCCAGGCCCCCAGTCGATCCATGACGGTGAGCCAGGACACCCCAAGCGACAGCGACGCGCCCGCCATCCAGGCCGCCAGGAGCAGCAAGGTGGCGCCGAGAAATTCCAGGCCCGACTTCAAGCCCCTGCCTACCGTATCCCCGACCGCACCGCCCGCCGTGTGCGGCATCCCGGCATCCGACCAGTGCAGCGTCGCAAGTCCACAGCTCGCCACCAGCAGCAGCACGAAGCCTGCGATGCGCACCGCGGTGTTGGCACGCGAGGCGTGTTCGACCTTGCGGCCGCTGCGGAACAGGCTCCAGGTGACCACGCCGATCATCACCGGAAACAGAAATGAGGGGCGGCCGAAGATGTAGAACAACAGGTCCGCGAACCAGGCGCCCGCAGGCCCGATGCGGTTATGGATGGTGGTCGAGTCGGAGAGCCTCGACCAGCCCGGATCGTTGCTGTCGTAGCTGGCGAGCGCCACCAGCAACACGAGGCCCACGACCGCGAGCGCGATGACCGCGCTTTCGCGCAGGCCGCGGCTCACGGCGGCGGAAAAACGCTGGGCTCCCCGGGCTTGTGCGGTCGACTCAACCAAGATGTCTTCCCGAATGATAAGGGTGGCGTAGGGGCTTGATTTTATGAGTCCCGCGACCCAAGCACCAAGCCGACGCGCTAGTATTGTCGGCGTGTCTCAAAGGACGATTATACATGTCGAATACACGGCACAGCCGCCTCATCATTCTGGGCTCTGGCCCCGCCGGCTACAGTGCCGCCGTCTATGCCGCCCGGGCCAACCGCGCGCCGCTCCTGATCACGGGTGTCGAACAGGGCGGCCAGCTGATGACCACCACCGAAGTGGACAACTGGCCCGGGGATGTGGAGGGGCTGCAGGGCCCGGCGCTGATGGAGCGCATGCGTCGGCATGCCGAGCGCTTTGACACCGAGATCGTCAATGACCACATCCACAAGGCGCACCTCGCGGAGCTGCCGATCCGCCTTGAAGGGGACTCGCGGCACTACACCTGCGATGCGCTGATCATCGCCACGGGGGCCACCGCCAAATACCTGGGACTGCCCTCCGAGGAGCGCAACCGGGGGCGCGGGGTCTCCGCCTGTGCCACCTGCGACGGGTTCTTCTTCCGCGGCCAGCGGGTCGCGGTGGTCGGCGGAGGCAACACCGCGGTCGAGGAGGCGCTGTACCTGTCCCATATCACCGAGCATGTCACCCTGGTGCACCGTCGCGACCGACTGCGCGCCGAGAAGATCATGCAGGATCGCCTGTTTGCGCAGGAGCGCGCCGGCAAGATCAGCATTCTCTGGAATCACGCCGTCGAGGAAGTCCTGGACGACGGTCAGGGCGTCAGTGGCCTAAGAGTGCGCAGCACCGCGACCGAGGCCCACACGGTCGTGCCGGTCACCGGCATCTTCATCGCCATCGGCCACTCCCCCAACACGCAGATTTTCGCCGGCCAGCTCGACATGCGCGACGGCTACATCCAGGTGACCAGCGGCTCGGCCGGCAACGCCACGGCCACCAGCATGCCTGGTGTATTCGCCGCCGGGGATGTGGCGGACCATGTCTACCGGCAGGCCATCACCTCCGCCGGTTCGGGGTGCATGGCGGCCCTGGATGCCGATCGCTACCTCGAAAGCCACGCGGGCGCCAAGACTTAAGGGGACCATGCTCGCCCGCCAGCACACCAGCATCGATCAACTGGATCCGCAGGCCTGGAACGCTCTGGCGGGCACCGAGGTGCCGTTCCTGCGGCATGAATTCCTGGCGGCCCTGGAGCACACCGGCTGCGTGGGCGCGGGCAGTGGCTGGACGCCCGCGTACCTCACCTTGCACGATGCGGCCGGGCTCGCCGCCGCCGCGCCCGCCTTCATCAAATCGCACTCGTACGGCGAGTTCGTCTTCGATTTCTCCTGGGCCGAGGCGTATACGCACTTCGGCCGCAACTACTACCCGAAGCTGTCGGTATGCGTACCCTTTACGCCGGCCACGGGATCGCGGCTGCTGGTGCGCCCGGACCTGCCGGCGCCTGCTGGTGCGCCGCCGGCTCATCAAAGCGACTGAGGACTTCATCACCGAGAGCCGGATTTCCTCGGCCCATGCCTTGTTCTTCGATGAACCGGACCGCGAGGCGTTCATACAGTCCGGATGGCTGCTGCGTCGCGACTGCCAGTTCCACTGGCAAAACCACGGCTACTCGGACTTCGAGCAGTATCTTGCGACCTTCACGGCCGAGAAGCGCAAGAAGGCGCGCCGCGAACGACGCCGGGTCGAGGAAGCCGGCATCCACTTCGAAACGCGACTGGGTGGCGATATCGGTGAGACCCTCCTCGATACCGTGTACGACTTTCACCGCGGCACCTTCGTGCGCCACGGCCACGAACCGTATCTGTCGCGGGAGTTCTTCAGCGAAATCGCGCGCACCTTGGGCGATGCGCTCATGGTGAAGATCGCCGTGCACCGCTCCAAACCGGTCGCCGCCGCGGTGTTTTTCTGGTGTCAGGAGGCCCTCTATGGCCGCTACTGGGGAGCGGCCGAGGAGCACCACAGCCTGCACTTCGAGACCTGCTACCACCAGGGCATCGAGTTTTGCATCGAGCGCGGCATCCGCCGCTTTGAACCCGGCACCCAGGGCGAACACAAGGTTGCCCGCGGCTTCGCGCCAACGCTCACCTGGTCGGCGCACTACCTGGGGGATCGGCGCTTCCGCTCCGCCGTGCGCGACTACCTGGTGCGCGAGGGGGCGGCGGTGGATGTCTATGCGGCGCAGGTCGGCGAGCACGTGCCGTTCCGCCGCGCCACATGAAAACCATCACCTGGCTCTCGCCGACCGATCCGCCGGATCATTTTCCGCCGGCGGAGCGGGCGCTGGATGATCCGGCGGGCCTCCTGGCGGCCGGCGGCGATCTTTCGACCCAGCGGCTGCTCGCGGCCTATCAGCGCGGCATCTTTCCTTGGTACTCGGCGGGCCAGCCGGTGCTGTGGTGGTCACCCGATCCGCGCGCGGTCCTGATGCCGGCGGAGTTCCGCCTCACCCGCAGCCTCGCCAAGACCCTGCGCAACCGCGGCTTCAGCAACCGCATCGACCAGGACTTTCAGGGCGTTCTGGATGGCTGTGCGGCCCCGCGCGCCCAAAGCCCCGGCACCTGGCTGTTGCCGGAGATGCGCGCGGCGTACCTGGAACTGCACCATCTTGGCCATGCCCACAGCTTCGAGACCTGGCGCGATGACAGTCTGGTAGGCGGTCTCTACGGCATCCGCCTGGGGAACGTGTTCTTCGGCGAATCGATGTTCAGTCGCGAGCGCGATGCGTCCAAGGCGGCCCTCGCCCGCCTGGTCGAATACTGTCAGTCGCAGGGGATCGTGGTCATTGACTGCCAGTTACCGTCCCGGCACCTGCAAAGCATGGGCAGCCGGCTCATCTCCCGGGCGCAGTTTCTCGGCCTGCTGCGCGAGCACATTGCAATGGCGACGGTGTTTGTGCAATATCCGCGCCCCAATGTCTAAAGAAGATGCGATTCAGATGGAGGGTGAGGTCGTCGAGACTTTGCCCAATACCACCTTCCGGGTGAAGCTCAAGAATGGTCACATCGTGACGGCCCACATCTCGGGCAAAATGCGCAAGAACTACATCCGCATCCTTACCGGGGATGCGGTCACGGTGGAGATGACCCCGTACGACCTGTCGAAGGGTCGCATCATCTACCGCGGCCGCTAGGCAGGCACTTCCTGCTGTGACGGCTGGATGTCCAGGGCGAGTTTCGATTCGTCCTCGGCGACGGTAACCCGCACGTTGCCCCCGCCCACCAGCCGCCCGAACAAGAGCTCCTCGGCGAGCGGCCGTTTGATGTGTTCCTGGATGACCCGCGCCATCGGGCGCGCACCCATCTTCGGATCGTAACCCTTGACCGCGATCCAGCGACGCGCGGCATCGTCGAGCGTGAGGTTCACGCCCTTTTGCTCCAGCTGCGCCTCCACTTCGACGATCAGCTTGTCCACCACCCGCTCGATGGTCGAGGGATCCAGGGTCGCGAACTGGATGATGGCATCGATGCGGTTGCGGAACTCCGGAGAGAACAGCCGCCGCACCGCCTCCATGCCGTCACTGGCATTGTCGATCTGCGTGAAGCCGATCGCGGGCCGGTTCATCTCCTGGGCGCCGGCATTGGTGGTCATGACGATGATCACGTGACGGAAGTCCGCCTTGCGCCCGTTGTTGTCGGTCAGCGTGCCGTGGTCCATGACCTGCAGCAGCAGGTTGAAGACATCAGGGTGCGCCTTCTCGATCTCATCCAGGAGCAGCACGCAGTGCGGATGCTTGGCGATGGCTTCGGTCAGGAGCCCGCCCTGGTCGAAGCCGACGTACCCCGGCGGCGCACCGATCAGGCGTGACACCGTGTGGCGCTCCATGTACTCGGACATGTCGAAGCGGATGAACTCGATGCCCATCGCGATCGCCAGCTGCCGCGTGACTTCGGTCTTGCCGACGCCGGTGGGGCCTGCGAACAGAAAGCTGCCCACGGGCTTGCGCTGATCGCCAAGACCTGAGCGGGCCATCTTGATCGAGGAGGCCAGCGCCTCGATGGCCTTGTCCTGACCGAAGATCACCAGTTTCAGATTGCGCTCCAGCGTCTTCAACACCTCGCGGTCCGAGGAGGAGACGCTCTTGGCCGGAATTCGGGCAATGCGCGCCACGACATCCTCGATATGACGCACTTCGACCGTCGACTCGCGCTCGGCGACCGGCTTTAAGCGCAGGCGCGCACCGGCCTCATCGACCACGTCGATGGCCTTGTCCGGCATGTGCCGGTCATTGATGTGGCGCGCGGCGAGCTCCGCCGCCGCGACCAGGGCGTCATCGGCGTACTTGATGGAGTGATGCTCCTCGAAGCGCGGCTTGAGCCCCTGGAGGATCTCGATGGTCTCGGAGATGGTGGGCTCGACCACGTCGATCTTCTGGAAACGACGCGTCAGGGCATGATCCTTTTCGAAAATGCCGCGATATTCCTGGTAGGTGGTCGAGCCAATGCAGCGCAACTCGCCGTTGGTGAGCACCGGCTTGATCAGGTTCGAGGCATCCATCACCCCGCCCGAGGCGGCGCCGGCGCCGATGACCGTGTGGATCTCATCGATGAACAGGATGGCCCCGGGAATCTTCTTCAGCTCCGAGATCACCCCTTTGAGGCGCTTCTCGAAGTCACCGCGATACTTGGTGCCGGCGATCAGCGAGCCCATGTCGAGCGAATAGATGGTGCAGTCGGAGAGCACCTCGGGCACCTTGCCCTCGACGATGAGGCGCGCGAGACCTTCGGCGATGGCGGTCTTGCCAACGCCCGCCTCACCGACATACAGCGGATTGTTCTTGCGCCGCCGGCACAGGATCTCGATGGTGCGCTCCACTTCGAGCTTGCGGCCGATCAAGGGATCAATGCGGCCTTCCTGGGCCATGCGGTTGAGGTTGGTCGCATATTTCTCGAGCGCACTGCCGGCGCCTTCGGCATCGCGCTCCCCGTCCGGGGCCGCCTCGTCCTTGTCGGTTTTCTCCTCGGCGATCTTCGAGAGGCCATGCGAGATATAGTTGACGACATCCAGGCGCGAGACGTTCTGGCGATTCAGCAGATACACCGCGTGGCTCTGCTTCTCTCCGAAGATCGACACCAGCACATTGTCGACGCCCACTTCCTTCTTGCCGCTCGACTGCACGTGGAACACCGCGCGCTGCAGCACGCGCTGAAAGCCCAGCGTCGGCTGCACCTCGGTGTCCTCGGATTCCTCAAGCTTCGGCGTCGACTGCTCCAGGTGAACCTTCAGTTCCTGCTTGAGCTTCGCCAGATCCGCGCCGCAGGCCTTGAGAACCTCGCGCACCTTCGGCGTATCGAGGATCGCCAGCACCAGGTGCTCGACGGTCAGATACTCATGGCGCGCCTCGCGCGCCTGGTGGAAGGCCTCGTTCAGACAGAATTCAAGCTCGTTGGAGAACACGTTGTGTAATTCCTTACGCCTCTTCCAGAGTACACATTAAAGGATGTTGGTGGTCCCGCGCATAGCCCGTCACTTGTGCCACCTTAGTTTCTGCGATCTCGAAGGTAAAGACCCCGCACACCCCCTTACCCTTGGTATGCACCTCCAGCATGATCCGCGTAGCCGCCGGGCGGTTCAGACTGAAGAACTTTTCCAGCACATCGACGACAAATTCCATCGGGGTGTAATCATCATTGAGTAAGACCACCTGGTAGAGAGGCGGTTGCTTGACCTTAGGTCGCGCCTCTTCGACGGCGACGCCGCCATCGTGGCGGGCGGGAAACGGATCCGACATGGTCTCTTTATAGGGTTAGCAAAACGCCAGCACAAGGGCCCAGTGGTGTCGGCAAACGGACACAGTGAAAACAATTGGAAAACAATTGCTTGAGAGCGAAAGCGAAGCCCCACTATGATTGGGGCAGCTTTCACGCCTGAGGGGGCGCATCCGAACATGAGCACTGCGTCGTGGCTCGCCATTCCAGGCCTGCCGGCATCTGGCAGCCAGCTGGCCGCGCGCGCGCCACAACTCGCCGTGTGGGTCCTGGCGGCAGCACTGGGCGTCCAGGCCGCCGTGATCGTCACCCATCTCGCGGGCAGCGGCGCAGGGCCGCCGCCCCGCAGCGCTGTTGTGGCGGCCTATCCGGCCCATCCGCCGCTCGATCTGGCGGCTTTGGGCAATAGCCACCTGTTCGGTGTCGCCCCAACGCCGCGCGCCGCTGGACGATGCCAATGCGCCCCAGACCAATATGCCGCTGATCCTGACCGGCATTTTCGCCGCCTCCGACCCCAAGAATGGCCTCGCCATCATCGGCACCACGGCCAGCAATGCCAAGGTGTATCCGGTGGGTGAGCGGGTTCCCGGCAATGCGGTGGTCCATGCCGTCTATATCGATCGGGTGCTGCTCGAGCGCAATGGCGCCATCGAAGCGCTGCTGCTGCCGCGCAAGTTCAGCGGCACGGGGCAGGCGCCCCTGCTGCCGACGGCTCCCTCGGCCCTCGATCGGGTACAGCGGGTGATTTCCAACGAACCGGGCCTGATTTCCGATGTCCTAAGGCCGCAGCCGGTGTTTGCCGACGGCAAACTGCACGGCTACCGGGTGTACCCCGGCCAGAATACCCGGGCCTTTGCCTCGCTGGGACTGCGCAATGGCGATCTGGTGCTGGCGGTCAACGGGACACCGCTGGATGACGCCGCGCGCGGCAACGACATTTTCAGCACCCTGGGCAACTCGGATCAGGCACGCGTCACGGTAATACGCAACGGGCAGCAGCAAGATATCACTCTGAACATGTCGCAGATCGCCAACCAGGCCGAGCAGCTCAGCACCGGCGCGGATCAGGCCGCCCCGGGAGCCGCTGCGGCGGAGGCGGCCGCCGGATCCTCCCCCGACCAGGCTCCGAGCGGCCCGCAGCGCACGCTGCGCGATGGCCGCTAGCCGCCGTGGCGCTTCCAGCTCTAAGGAACACTCGATGACAGTCTCTGATTTTCGCAAGGATCCGGGCGGCACCCGATCGGGCTGGGCGGTGCTGTGGGTGGCCACGGCGGCCCTGGGCAGCGCCGGGCTCGCCCTCGCCCAGGATAGTGGCGCGCCGCCCAATGGCATTGCGCGCAGCAGCGAGCCCGCCCGCATCACCATGAATTTCAAGGATACGGACATCGCCCAGATCGCGGCAGCCGTACAGATGGTCACCAAAAAGACCCTGATCGTCGATCCTCGGGTACGCGCCACCGTGACCATGCTGTCCTCGACGCCGGTCACGCCCTCGCAGATGTGGGAGATGTTCCTGTCCATCCTCGCCGTGCACAAGTTCATCGCGGTGCCCGGCGCGGGCGGCACCATCAAGATCCTGCCCGACGCCGAGGAGCGCTATTCCCCCGGCACCCACGACCTGGAGGACCAGGTCAGCGCCACCTCCGATGAGATCGTCACCGATGTGATTCCCATCAAGAATGTGAGCGCCGTGCAGCTGCAGACGGTGCTGCGGCCGCTGCTCAACACCCAAAACGGCCAGATCAACGCGACCAGCCAGGCCAACATGATCATCATTTCCGATCACGCCTCCAACGTGAACCGGATCAAGCGGATCATCGCGCGCATCGACCAGGTCGGGGATGCGGACGTGGAGGTGATGCCGATGCAGAACGCCTCGGCCACCGAAGTGGTGCGGGTGCTGACCAGCCTCACTCAGGGCCAGGCGCAGCAGGATCCTGGCGTTCAGCCGCTGAAACTGGTGGCGGACGAGCGCTCCAACAGCGTTCTGATCAGCGGTGAGCCGGGGGCGCGGCTGCGCATCAAGGCGCTGATCAGTCATCTGGACTCCCCGCAGCAGTCCGGCGGGGATACCCAGGTGGTGTACCTGCACTACGCCGATGCGGAAAAGCTGGCCACCAACCTCAACAAGCAACTGTCCGGCGCCGCCGGGGCGAGCGCCCCGGGTGGCGCGGCGGGCGCCGCGACGCCCGCGGCCCTCGACAACAAGAACTCCATGATCTGGGCGGATCTGGCCAACAACGCGCTGGTCATCACGGCCCCGCCCAAGGTTCAGCGACAGCTCAAGGACATTATCGATAAGCTCGATATCCGGCGCGCCGAGGTGCTGATCGAAGCCATCATTGTCGATGTGGACCTGGCGAAGTCCTCGGAGCTGGGCGTCAACTGGGCCACCTGGGAGCAGAGCAACGGTCAGACCATCCCCGGCGCCACATTCTTGACGCCGGTGGGCGGCGCAAGCCTGGTGGACCTGGCCAATGCCGTGACCAACCCGACGGCCGGTATCAGCTCCGCTTTGGAGAGCGGCACCACCGTGGCATTCGGCCGCATCGCCAAGACCGGCATCAGTTTTGCCGCCATGTTGCGCGCGCTGCGCAGCGATACGGATTCCAACGTGATCGCGCAGCCCTCGGTACTGACCACCGACCAGCAGGAAGCCACCATGAAGGCCGCCGACGAGGTGCCCTTCGTCACCGGCCAGTACACCAACACCGGCAGTTCCGGCGGCTCGGTGAGCCCCTTTCAGACCATCCAGCGCGAAGAGGTCGGCACGATCCTGAAGATCACGCCGCGGATCAACGAGGGCGATGCCATCGTGCTGAAAATCGACATCGAAAGCTCCAGCGTCATCCCAAGCCCCGCCGGCGCGGTCGACATCACCACCAGCAAGCGCGAAATCACCGACAACGTGCTGATCGAGGACGGCGGCATCATCGTGATCGGCGGCCTGATCAGCAACGAATACGATCACTCCGAGACGCGCGTGCCGTTTCTGGGTAGCATTCCAGTCATCGGCGAGCTGTTCAAGGATCATTCGGCGACCCACACCAAGAAGAACCTGATGATCTTCATCCGCCCCACGATCATCCACGACACCACGCAGATGTCGCTCGAGACCAACTCCAAGTACAACTTCATCCGCGAGGAGCAACGCCAGGTCGGCGCGGATGAATCGAAGCTGTCGGTGCCGCTGCTGCCTGGGGTCAAATCCCCGGTGCTGCCGCCGATGGCGGCCCCGCCGCCGGCGGGCTCCACCCCGCCGGCCCCCATCACGGACCTGGACCGCGCGCGCGCCGCCGAGAAGTCGCGGCGCGCGCGCGATGCGGCGGCCAGAAACGCCGATACGGCCGGCGCCACCGTCTCACCGGCACCGACCCCACCCGCCGCCAGCCCCGCGCCGCCGCTGCAGGCCCCGGACACGAAATGAACAGCGTGGTCGCCGCCGCACCGCCCGCCGCGGAGAAGCGCATCTCCTTCGCGTTCGCCAAGCGGCACGGCGTGCTGGTGGGCGCGATCAGCGATGGCGTCGCGCACTGCACCGTGCGCGGCGGCGCCTCGCCCTTGGCGCTCGCCGAAGTGCGCCGCTTCCTGCGCCTGCCGCTGGCGATCAATCGGGTGGATGAGGCGAGCTTCGATGCGCTGTTGCGGCAGGCCTATGAGACCGGCGCCACCAATGCGATGGATGCGGTCGGCGGCTTCGAGGGCAATGAGGACCTGACGCTTTTGGCACAGGTGCTGCCCGAACAGACCGATCTGCTTGAAGCCGACGATGACGCGCCGATCATCCGGCTCATCAACGCGGTGCTGACCCAGGCGGTGAAGGAGAACGCCTCGGACATCCATATCGAGCCGTTCGAGAACCGGCTGGTGGTGCGCTTCCGGGTCGATGGCGTGCTGCGCGAGGTGCTGCAGTCCAAGCGCGCCGTGGCACCGCTGGTGGTCTCGCGCATCAAGGTGATGTCGAAGCTCGACATCGCCGAGAAGCGGCTGCCGCAGGATGGGCGCATCAGCCTGCGCATTGCCGGACGGGCGGTCGATGTGCGCGTCTCCACCATTCCGAGCGGTCACGGCGAACGCGTCGTGCTGCGTATTTTAGACAAGCAGGCCGGTCGCCTGGAGCTGTCCGCCTTGGGGATGGACCCCACCACCGGGCAGCTGATCGATGAGATCATCCACAAGCCCCACGGCATCCTGCTGGTCACCGGTCCCACAGGCTCCGGCAAGACCACGACGTTGTACGCGGCGCTCGAGCGGCTGAACGACAACACCCGCAACATCATGACGGTCGAGGATCCGATCGAGTATTACATCGATGGCATCGGTCAGACCCAGGTCAACACCAAAGTCGAGATGACCTTCGCGCGCGGACTGCGCGCCATCCTGCGCCAGGATCCCGATGTGGTGATGATCGGCGAAATCCGCGACCTGGAGACGGCGCAGATCGCCGTGCAGGCCAGTCTCACCGGTCACCTGGTGCTCTCGACGCTGCACACCAATACCGCGGTGGGGGCGGTCACGCGCCTGCGCGATATGGGCATCGAACCGTTCCTCTTGTCCTCGAGCCTGGTCGGCGTCGTCGCCCAACGCCTGGTGCGCGTGCTCAATCCCGAAAACCGCCAGGCATTCAAGGCCGGTGAGTACGAGCGGCGCCTCTTGAACCTCAGGGCCGATGCCGCCGCCCCGACGCTGTACCGGCCGGGCAACGGGCACAATGGCTATCGCGGCCGCAGCGGCATCTACGAGCTGGTGACCATCGATGACCAGATGCGCACCATGATCCACGATGGCGCTCCGGAGCAGGAACTGGAACGGCACGCCCGGGAGCTGACCCCCTCCATCCGCGATGACGGACGGGCCCGGGTGCTGCGCGGAGAAACGACGCTGGAGGAGATCCTGCGCGTCACGCGCGAGGACTGAACCCCCTCATGGGCGCATTCGAATACACGGCAGTAGATACCGGCGGTCGCGAAAGCCGCGGCATCCTCGAAGGCGACACCGCCCGGCATGTGCGCCAGCTGCTGCGCGAACGGCAGCTGCTGCCGGTCACCGTGAACGCCGTCTCCGAGCAGGAGAAGTCGCAGAAGCGCAGTTTTTCCCTCGCCCGGCGCGTCTCGGCCACGGATCTGGCGCTGTTCACGCGCCAGCTCGCCACGTTGGTGAAGGCGGGCCTGCCGCTCGAGGAGTCCTTGCTCGCCGTCTCGCAGCAGACCGAGCGGGAGCGGGTGCAGAGCATCGTGCTCGGCGTGCGCGCCAAGGTCATGGAGGGCCACACCCTCGCCGATGGCTTTGCTGACTTCCCGCGCGTCTTTCCGGAAATCTATCGCGCCACGGTCTCCGCGGGCGAACAGGCGGGGCACCTGGATACGGTGCTCGAGCGGCTGGCCGACTACACCGAGAACCGCGAGGAGATCCGCCAGAAAGTCCTGGGCGCCATGCTCTACCCTATTGCCCTCACCGTGATGTGCGTAACCATCGTCACGGGCCTCCTGGTCTACGTCGTCCCGAAAGTGGTGAACGTCTTCAAGTCCAGCCACGCGCAGCTGCCCCTCATGACGCGCGCGCTGATCGCCGGCAGCGACTTCCTGCGGCTGCGCGGCATCTACCTGCTGATCATCGCCGTGGTCGGCTTCATCTTCCTGTCGCGATGGCTGAGGAACCCCGGTCCGAAACGTCAGTTTCACCGCTTGCAGCTGCGCCTGCCGCTGATCGGCAAACTCACCCGCGGATTCAATACCGCGCGCTTCACGCGCACCTTGAGCATCCTCACGGGCGCCACGGTGCCGGTGCTGGATGCGCTGCGCATCTCCGGTGAGGTGGTCACGAACCTGCCGATGCGCGATGCCGTCGGTGAGGCCTCGCTGCGGGTGCAGTGAAGGCGCCTCCATCGGCCGCTCGCTGGCGATCAGCCAGCTGTTTCCGCCCATGACCATCCATCTGATCCAAAGCGGTGAGTCGAGCGGTGAGCTCGAGAACATGCTCGAGCGTGCGGCCATCAGCCAGGAGCGGGAGCTCGACGGACTGCTGACGGCCATTGTCGGCTTGCTCGGGCCGGGCCTGATCGTACTGATGGGACTTTTTGTGATGGGCATCGTTTTTGCAATGCTGCTGCCCATCTTCCAGATGAACCAACTCATCCACTAGAATCCGCACGATGAAACTGATGGCATGGTTGAGGGACCATGGGAGAAAAAGCCGAATCCGAGGAATTCGAAGGTGAGGAGCTCGATGAGCCGGCCGCTGAAGAGGTCGAGGCTGACGTCGATCTCGACCAGGTGACCAAGGACCTGGACCTCGCCAAGAAGCGCGCGCAGAAAAGCGGCGAGCCGCCATGGCGGCGGCTGGAACGGCTGCGCGAGGACAAACTCACCGCCGAGCTCACCAGCGACTTCGCCGATTACGATATCGGTGACGGCGCTCGCAAGAGCGGCCGCAAGGCGCGGCGCTGAGCGGCGCTCCTTAAGGTGAAATTCTGTGCAGGCGAGAACCCTGGTCGGGTCAACGAGTCTGACGTTTGAGGCGTTGAACCGACTGTGTCGGCGGTTCCATGCGGACCGGCGATACGCTCTGTTACAGGGAAGCTGCCATGCGGAATATGTCACCCAGCGCATCGCGCCTGCCTGCCCTGGTAGTGCTGCTCGGCTGCGCGTGGCTTGCGGGCTGCGAGTCGCGCACCGAGGTTGCCGCGACCGGCAATACGGCGGCGCAGTTTACCCATGTGTTCCTGACCGTCAATCAGATCTGGTTCAACTCGAGCGCTTCCGCCGCGCCGACCGACAGCTCCTGGCAGAAGTTCACCCTGTCCACCCCGCAGACCGTCGATCTGGTGAACCTCACCAATGGCACCTTGAGCCAGGTCGCCAGCAACCTGAACGTCCCCGCCGGCACCTACGCCCAGATGATGCTCGTTCTGGCCGACTCCACCGATGCGTTGACGACCTCGGCACAAAGCGCCGGCGCCGCCAGCAACGATCAAGTCGATTACATCGACGCCTTAAACCTCGCGCACACCGCGCCACTCGCGATATTGAATGCCGCGCAGGGCATCACGATCGCGACCCATCTGACCGTCGCCGCGAGTTCCACCACCCTGGGCGGCAGCACCGACACCGCAAGTTCGACCACCACCACCGGCAGCACCACTACCGATACCAGCTCCGATGCCAGCATTATCGGCACCTCCACCACCACGGGTACCACGACTGCCACGACGGCCACTCCGGGCGTCACCATCAGCTCGTTCATCGTCGATTTCGATGCCACGCGCGATCTGGTACCGGTTTCCTTGAGCGGTCAGCCCGCGTATCTGCTCAATCCCCATCCGCAGGCCCAGGACGTGAAGTATTCCGGCACCATCCAGGGCGCCGTGGATCTGTCGGCGGTGTCGACACTGACCACGGCTGATCTGCCGGATGTGCAGGTGTCGGCGGAATCCTTGAGCAGTGACGGCACCCGCCACGTCATCACGCTGACCACGCGGGTGGGCGCCGATGGCACCTTCAGCCTCTATCCGCTCTCCACCGCCAGCGGTGCCGCGACCAGCTACGATCTGGTCGATCCACGGACCGACCATTGCTACCGTGATCATCAAATCCGTGCCGGTGACCAATGCCGCCCCGGGCGGCGCGAGCGCGCTGTTGGGCACGCTCGAACTGACCACGGCAAGCCCCTTCCTGGTCAACGTCAACCCCGGCTCACCCGCCGCCCCGAGCACTTCCCTGGTCGGTTTCTACCAGACCCTGCCGCTGAGCGGCGAGGTCCCGTATGTGGTGGAAACGCGCGCCGTGGATCCGATCAGCGGACGCTTTGCCACCGACCAGGCACTCTCGGCCGGCAGCGTTCAATACGGCACGTACGTCGCCGGCGGCACCATTGAGCTCACCACGACCAACCCCACCCAAGGCGCCGCCACCTATTCCCTCGGTGCCATCAATCCGGCTTATGGCAGCGCGGCGCTCTCCACCACGGTCACCGCGCCCGCCAGTGCCGCAACGACCGCGCTCTTTGCGCTTGCGGCACCGCCCGTCCCAGCGGCGCCACGGCCGATGCCCTCATGGGCACGCTCAGTGTCGGTGGTGGCCAGAGCTTTGATAATGCCGTGCTGTTCCTGACCCAAGGCGGCGCACTGGTCGGCGCGGCATCGCTGAACGGCTATCTCAGCAGCGGCCAAAGCCCGCTCACCTTGAATGCCGTTGCACCGGGCGGCAGTGCCTCGAGCGGCTATGCGGCCGGTGTCTACAACGCTGAGATCTGGGCATGGAATTCGGCCAATCCCTTGGGCACGCTTACGCGCATTCCCGCGGCGAGTGCCATTGACATGAGCGCAGGCAATGCCAGCGGCGTGGCGCTGACCATCCCCTGAGCTTGCGCAGATTAAGTACCCGTAAGCCGGGTCACCCCGCCTCCCCCTCGCCGCGTTGTACGGGCTAAGGGTTTAACAAGGAGGCCCAGGTTATGAAGACGCTGATCAGTGCGGTAATCGTCGTGTCCCTGGGCCTTCTGGCCGGCTGTGTCGCCGTCCCGACCCGCCACGGCCTGGTCGTGGCCCCGGTCGTTCCGGTGGTCGGCGTGGGCGTGGGGGTCGGCTACGGATATGGGTACGGTTACGGCCGCTTACTATCGCCGCTGAGAACCGATCCGCCTGACCGGCCGCTTCGGGCCGGTCAAGGCTGACCGCGCCGCTGTCACATGTCAGTCATGTGACGCCCCTAGGCTGTGCTCCGCCGACAATAACCAAGTATTCGGGGAGCGCACGTGCTGGCAAGCCTAGGCATCGACATACCGACCGCGATCCTCCTCGGGCTTGCGCTGACACTGGCGCTGAGCTTCGAGTTTGTGAACGGCTTTCACGATACGGCGAATGCGGTCGCCACCGTCATCTACACCCGCAGCCTCAAGCCCAACTACGCGGTGGTGTGGTCGGGCACCTGGAATCTGATCGGGGTGCTGATGTCGACGGGCGCCGTCGCCTTCAGCATCGTGGCGCTGCTGCCGGTGGAGCTGGTGATCAACGTCGGCTCCGGCGCCGGATTCGCGATGGTGTTCGCCCTCTTGACCTCCGCCATCATCTGGAACGTCGGCACCTGGTACCTGGGTCTGCCGGCCTCCAGCTCCCACACCCTGATCGGCTCCATTGTCGGCGTCGGTCTCATGAACTCGCTTTTGAGCCCGAATGAGGCCTTCGGTGAAGGGGTCAACTGGGCGAAGGTTCAGGACACCGTCAAAGCACTGGTGATCTCCCCGCTCATGGGCTTCGTGCTGGCCGGTGCGCTTTTGCTCATCGCGCGCGTCATTCTGGCCAAGCGCAAGGAGCTGTTCACCGCCCCGGTGGGCGATGCGCCGCCGCCCATGTGGGTGCGTGCGCTGCTCATTCTCACGTGCACCGGCGTGAGTTACGCACACGGTTCCAATGACGGCCAGAAGGGCATGGGGCTGATGGTGCTGATTCTGGTCGGCATCGTGCCGGCGGCCTATGCCCTGGACCTGTCGGCCTCGCCGACGGCGTTGTCAGGCATCAGCGCCTCAGCCACCCAGATCGAGCAGCAGCTGCATACCATCGTGCACACGAACCCGCCCGCGTTGGACGAGGCGCACCGGCAGCTCACCGCCTTCCTGCGCACCAGCAAGCCCGACGCGAATACGCTGCCGGCGCTCCTGGTCACCAATCAGGTCGTCGTCGACCGGATGGCCGGCATCACCGACCTGCACCATGTCGCCGGCGCCGAGCGCACCACCCTGCGCCTGAATGTCTACCTGGTGGCCGAGTCGCTGGCGCGCTTGGCCAAGGTCAAGCAGATCCCGGCGGGTTTGGATGCCAGCGCGGCCGACAAGTATCAGAAGTCGCTCAAGTCGTTGACCAATTTCATTCCGATCTGGATCAAGGTGGCGGTCGCGCTGGCACTGGGCTTGGGCACCATGATCGGCTGGAAGCGCATTGTCGTCACCGTCGGTGAGAAGATCGGCAAGGCGCATCTGACTTACGCTCAAGGCGCATCGGCTGAAATCGTCGCCTTCGCCACCATTGAAACGGCCGACATGCTGGGGCTTCCGGTGAGCACCACGCACATCCTGTCATCGGGCATCGCCGGCACCATGGTGGCGAGCGGCTCGGGTGTGCAGGGAGACACCGTGCGCAACATCATCCTTGCCTGGGTGTTGACCCTGCCGGTGTGCGTGCTCCTGGGTGCCGGCCTGTTCGGCGCGGGACTGCTGGTGGTGTTCCGCGTGCTGGGACTGCACTGATCGTTCAGTGAAAGTCCCGTGAGGGCACGTTAAGCCTGCCGGTGAGCGTCGTGCGATCGATGAGACGGCGCGCCACCAGGTGCAGCACCTGTCCCTCACGCTGCAGCGTGCCCTGCACTTCCAAAAGTCCCGCCTCCACCAGCGGGCGACGGAAACGCTCGCCGATGTTCTTCCAGACAATGAGATTGAGCTGTCCGGTCTCATCCTCCAGGGTGATGAACGTCACGCCGCTGGCGCTGCCGGGTCGCTGACGCACCAGCACCAGTCCTGCGGTGCGCACCCATTGCCCATGCGGCAGCTGCGCCACATCCGCCATGCATTGCAGTCCATCCGCCTGTAGCCGCGCGCGCAGCAGTGCGACCGGATGACGTCCCAGCGTCAGACCCACCGCGGCGATGTCGGCGACGATGCCCTGCGCTTCGGTCGGCATGCCCAGGAGCGGCCGCCCCTCGCTCACCTGCATGGCGGTCGGATCCGCGGCGGCTAGCGGCAGCGCGCGCTCGAAACCCGCGACTTCCCAAAAAGCCATATGACGGTTGCCGCTGAGCAGAGCCAGTGCCCCGGCGGCTGCCAGCGCCTCAAGATCGCGGCGATCCAATGCGGCACGATGTGCCAGATCCGACACGCTGCGGAAGGCCTGCGTGGCGCGTGCGGCCATCACGCGCTCCCCGCCTTGCTGCGTGAGGGAGCGCACCAGGCGCAGACCCAACCGCAGCGCCGGTTGTCCGGCATCGGCCGTCGCGGGCTCCAGCGTACAGTCCCAGTCGCTGTGCGCCACACTGACCGGGCGCACCTCCACCCCATGCCGGCGGGCATCCTGCACCAGTTGCGCCGGAGCATAGAACCCCATGGGCTGGCTGTTCAGCAATGCACAGGTGAAGGCCGCGGGTTCGTAATGCTTGAGCCACGCCGAGTCGTAGACCAGTAGCGCGAAACTTGCGGCGTGCGAATTGTGAACAATCAGATTGTTCGCCAGAAAATTGTGGTCGCCCTCGATCTGCAGATCGTATGTGGGTTGCAGCCCACGCTGCTGGATTTCGCCCACCCGGTCCCAGTGAATCTCTGAATCTTCAAGATCCGATACTGCCAGAGAACGTGCGGCAGCAATGCAGTCGCCCGGGCGCAGATCCCCGAGTGTCCGCCATCCTGTCAAGGTCATGAATGGATGTTCTGCTGTCGCGGTAATGGTATGCCCAAGCGCCGTACGCAAACGCCATACAGGCTTCACTCCGACGGGCACAACGGCGACAACCCTGCGTTTTTGCAAGCGCAGAGTGTTGTCGCATGCCAGCGTATTGCGTAAGGGGATATTACTGGACAAGATTTCATCAATCGTCCGCCATCGGCCCGTATCCGCATCCACGACGCGCGTGTCACCGACGACGCATTCCGGAAAGCCGTATTCGCCGAAGCCTTCGATCTGCTTGCAAATGCGCTCGGCGAACTCTGCCGGATAATCATTCGCGATCAGCCCTGCGGCCAGCCGGTCCTTGAAGCGGTGCAGATCTCCCTGGCGCTCCCAGGAACCCATGGCGCGCCGCAGGTTGTCGGCTTCCCCTGCCGTGAAGCCTGCGGCATGCATGGCGAGCTGCATGACCTGCTCCTGGAAGATGGGCACTCCCAAAGTGCGCGCCAGCGCCGCCTCCGCGCCGGGGCCCGGATAGTCGATGGGCTCGGTACCATTACGGCGTCGCAGATACGGATGCACCATGTCGCCTTGAATGGGACCGGGCCGTACCAGCGCCACCTCGATCACCAGGTCGTAAAAGGTCGCGGGCCGCAGCCGCGGCAGCATGGACATCTGCGCCCGCGACTCGATCTGGAAGACCCCGATGGTGTCGGCGTTGGAGATCATGGCGTAGACCTGCGGATCCTCCTGCGGCAGATGGCCCAGCGCCCAGCGCGTGCCGCGCCAGCCATTGACCAGCGCGAAGCCGCGCCGCAGCGCGCTCAGCATCCCCAGGCCCAGCACATCGACCTTCAGCAACCCCAGGTCGTTGAGATCGTCCTTGTTCCACTGGACCACGGTGCGTTCGGGCATGGTGGCGTTCTCGACCGGCACCAGATCCGACAAGAGCGAGGCGGCGATGACGAAACCGCCCACGTGCTGCGACAGATGCCGCGGAAAGCCGATGAGTTCACCGGCCAGGGCGATGATCTGCCGCAGTGCCGGCTCCTGCGGATCAAACCCGGCCTCACGCAGGTGCGGCGCCGACACCGCGGCGTCCCACCACTGCACCACCCGCGCCAGTGCCCGTGCACGCTCTTCCGAAAAACCGAAGACGCGTGCCAGGTCATGCAGGGCGCTCCTGCCGCGATAGCTGATGACGGTGCCCGCCAGTGCCGCCCGTTCGCGGCCATACTTGCGGTACAGGTACTGGATGACCTCCTCACGCCGCTCGTGCTCGAAGTCGATATCGATGTCCGGCGGCTCCGCGCGTTCGCGGGAGATGAACCGTTCCATCAGCAGCGACTCCAGCCGTTGGCCGATGGCGGTGATGTGCAGGCAATAACACACCAGGGAATTGGCGGCCGAGCCGCGCCCCTGCGCGAGAATGCCGCGGCTGTTCGCGAAGGCCACGATGTCATACACCGTCAGGAAGTACGCCTCGTAGCCGAGCTCGGCGATCAGGGCCAGTTCGCGCTCCAATAATCTGCCAGGCCTGGGCGGATCCGCCGTCGGCCCAGCGCCGGCGCGCCCCCTGCTCCACGAGCTTGCGCAGCCAGGTGGCGGGGGTCTCCCCTTCCGGCACGAGCTCCCGCGGATACTCATAGCGCAGCTCGTTGAGACTGAAATGGCAGCGCTGCGCGATCTCAAGCGTCTGTGCCAGAAGATCCGGTGGATACAGCCGCGCCAGCCGGCTGCGCTCGCGCAGATGCCGCTCGCCGTTGGGATACAGCCGGGCACCGGCCGCTTTGAGCGTCACCCCGTGACGGATGGCGGTCAGTGCATCCTGCAGGCGCCGGCGCGACCGCACATGCATGTGCACATCCCCGCTCGCCACCAGTGGCACCGAGTATTCCTGTGCGATCGCCGTCAGCTGCGCCAGATAGTGCGCATCCGTGCCCTTAAGCAGCAGCTCCACCGCGATCCATAGGTTTCCGGCAAAGCGGCTGCGCAGCCACTGCAGCTGCTCGACCACGGGTAGCCGCACCGGGCAGCCACAGGATCAGGCAGCCGGTGAGCTCACGCTCTACATCGTCGCGCGTGAGGTGGTAGCTGCCCTTGGGTGCCGCACGCCGGCCGTGGGTGATCAGCGCGCACAGCCGCGCATAACCCTGGCGATGGGTCGCCAGCGCCACGAACTTCAAGCCACAGGCGAGCGTGAACTCCGCGCCGATGATGAGCTTAAGGAACGGTGGCCCGCAGTTCTGGACCGCCATGTGCGCGCGCACCACGCCCGCCACGGAACACTCATCGGTGATGGCGAGGGCGCTGTAGCCGAGCTCCTGGGCCCGCTGCACCAGCTCCGCGGGCCGCGATGCGCCGCGCAGGAAGGTGAAGTGGCTGAGACAGTGCAGCTCCGCATAGCCGGGGGAGGCGCTCATCCGGATAGCCCGTGCAGGAACCAGCGATGCGGCGGCTCACGCTCGCGGAACACCCACACCGCAATGCCATGCACATCCGTGGCATGGTAGTAATCGCGCGCGACGCCGTGTGCCTCCCACCACTCACTCTCGATGCGCTCCGGCCCATGCCGCAGCCGCAGCGGCCCGTCGAGCTGCGGCCAGCCCGCCTGCTTCACGCAGCAACTGCGGCGCCTCCAACAGCCACAACGGACGCGCCGATGGGGTCATCCGTGCCGCAGCGGAGGTGCGCTGGAACTGAGGGTCCGCTGGTGACAGGGCTCGCGAGGCGCCTTCGGGACAATGGCTGTCCTGGCAGATGAGGCCATGCACGGCGAGCTCGCCCAGGCGCATGCGCAACCGTTCGATGAACTCCAGCGATGCGGGCAGTGAGCCGGCCTTACCGCCACCGCCGTGTTCGCCGGGCTGCCACAGCGACTCGTGTATCGGTGCGCGGGCTATCAGCTCCCCGGAGCGCAATTCCAGTGAGCGCACCGGTCCGGGCAACGTGATCTTGTTCAAGCGTTCCGCAAACCATTCGAGCAAGCGCGCCGCCGCCGCCTCGGGCTGCGCGAGCCTGACGATGCAGTCGGTGTGGACCTCGTTACGGTGCCGCAGCCGGCAGGTAAGCCGGGTGATGCCGCACTGGCGAGCTTCGAGAAACTTCTCAAGCTGCTGCAAGAGCGGCTGCAGCGCCTGCAGGATCTGCGCCTGATCCTCACGCTCGCGCACAAACTGGCGCTTGGCGCGAAAGCGCTCGGGCAGGCGAAACGGCGCCCGCAGATCCACACTGCGTGCCACGAGCTGATCCAGCATCTGCAAAGGTTCGCGGCCGAAGCGGCGCGCAAAACCCGCTCGGGGCAGGCGCAGGGCCTGTCCGATGCGGTAGACCCCCAGCTTCGCAAGCCGCTGCAGCACCTGCGGCGGCCAGCGCAGCACGCCGAGGGGCAGCGGGCTGACCGCACTCACCAGGTGCTGCTGATCCAGGACTTTGAATGACAAGCCACTGCGCCCACCCACCAACGCCGCGAGCGGCGTCGGCGCCAGCGTCAGGACCGGCTCGCAGCCGGCGGCGCGGCAGCCGGCGCGAAACGCGCGGTACAACCGCGATACACCGCCGAACAGCGCCAGACTGCCCTGCACTTCCAGCACCAGGCCATCCGGGGGTTCCAGACTCACCCGCGGCGTGAAACGCTGCGCGAGGACCGCCAGACGCTTAAGCAACGCCGGATCAGGTTGTGCCAGATGCACTCCCAGCCACAGCTCCGGCAGTGCCGGAGCGCGTTCGGGCCGGTCGACCGGACCTGCGGGCGGGGGGGATCCTGCCGGGGGTACCGCCAGTGACAGTTGCCGCGGGACGACAGAGGACTGCGTGGAAAGCGATTTGCGATGCGCCGGTGACGACATGATCAGACACCCGATGCAGCCTGCGCGGCATCCAGAGCCATCCACCACTGCGACACGCTGCCACCGCGGCTCTTGAGGATGCTCAAGCGCACGCCGTGGCGATCGCCTTGGCTTTGGGGCTCAACGCCCAGGCGCAGCAAGGCATGGGAAGGCTCCTGCGCCACCCGCGAACTCCAGGGACGCAAGAGGAAAGCCAGCGTGCGGCCCCGCTGCGTGGCCAGTTGCAGGCGTCGCACGATGCGCGGTTTGAGCGGCTGGGTGATCCAGGTGAGGACGACATCACAGGCACCCGATACCAGCGCCTGTTCAGTGGCCCATTCCGGGGCCCGTTCCCTGCCCTTCGACGCCCGCACCACGAGGATTCGCGCCAGGTTCACACCCTGCGCTGCCAGGGCCGGTGCGTAGGGCATCAGCGGGGGTGCGATCCACGTGCACCAGCGGGCCTGGGGTTGCTGCGTGACCGCCGCCAGCAGCGGCAGCAGCAGCCGCAGCTCACCACTGCCCAGATGGGTGGCCAGAATTTCCACCACCCCCACCTTGGGCCAGCCACCGCCTACCAGTCGCGCATCGAGCTCGGGGAAACCCGACGCGTGCGTGTCGATGCGGGTGGTGAGACTGCGGCCGCGCCAGATACCCGGGTGTTCGAGCAGCCTGGCCAAAATATTCGTCAGACATGGCTGCCCTTGCATTGATGAAGCGCGGCGTGAACCGCTCAATGGGCGATATCGCTACATGAGGCCGGCCGCCCGGCCCTGGCGCAGCACACCCACCACGATGCCCTCGATCAGTAGGGGCTCTTCTTTCAGATCCACGCGGATGGGCTCGAAGTCCTCGTTCTCAGGCATCAGCCATACCACTGAACCCTCCTGCCGATAGCGCTTCACCGTGACTTCGTTCTCCAGACGCGCCACCACGATCTGGCGACTGCGTACATCCGGTGTACGGTGCACGGCCACCAGATCGCCATCGAGAATGCCGACGTCCTTCATGCTCATGCCGACCACCTTCAGCAGGTAGTGCGGGCGCGGCTGAAAGATGGCGGGATCAATCTTGAAATGCGCCTCGATGTTCTCTTCGGCGAGGATCGGACGACCGGCGGCAACCCGACCGATGAGCGGCAAACCGAACTGCTCGCGCATGGTGTCCTTCAACTGGATGCCGCGGGACGTGCCGGGCACCAGGGCGATCACCCCTTTTCGCGCCAGGGCCCGCAGATGTTCTTCGGCCGCATTGGCGGACCTGAACCCCAGTTCCCGGGCAATTTCCGCGCGAGTGGGCGGCATGCCGCTGTCGGCGATGCAGTCTTGGATCAGGCGCAGGATCTGTGTCTGGCGCGGGGTCAGATCTGACATGGCGGTACCTGTTTATTTATACAGATACTGTGATTATATCCAGATCGGCCCTGGGTGCAAGAGGGGGGATGGATGCAGTTTCAAGGCGCAAGGGCGGAGCGCAGTGCCGCGGTTTTCTCCCGCGGCAGTATCGCGCCCGGATGCTGTATCACGAGCGCCGCGATGCGATTGGCCGCAGCGGCGGCCTCAAGCGGCGTGCGCCCCGCGCGCCGGGCCGCAATGAATCCTGCATTGAAGGCATCTCCCGCGGCGGTCGTGTCGATGACTTTGCGCACTTCGATGGCGGGAGCCGTCGCGGTGCCGTCGCAGGTGGAGACCAGGCATCCTTGCGCACCCAGTTTGACGATGACTTCCTGCGCCCCCCATTCATGCCAGCGGGCCGCGGTGTGCGCAGGCGATGCATCGGCGCACAGTGCCACTTCATCCGCGAAGGTCGGCAACGCGAGCGACACGCACGGCGCCAGCGCCCGAATCGCCGTGCGGGCCTCCTCAGGACTGTCCCAGCCCTTGGCGCGATAGTTGGGGTCGAAGATCACCTGCCCACCTGCATCGCGTACCGCTTTGGTAAGCGCACGCAGCGTGGTGCGTTCACTCGGGGGGAACAAGGACAGGGTGATTCCGGAGAGGTACAGCTGCCGCGCCGCGCGCACCCGCGCGATCGCCGCCTCGATGCCGGGCAGCGTAAACAGCTGCCGCGCCGCAGACTGAGTGCGCCAGTAATAAAAATGGCGCTCACCGTCGGCGTCATTGCGTACGGCGTACAGCCCCGGCAGTCGTGCAGGATCGGCGAGCACCAGCGAGGTATCCAGGCCATCCGCGCGCCATTCGGTGCGCAGCTCCTCGCTGAAGGGATCGGTGCCCAAGGCGGTCATGAATGCGGTCGGTACCCCTAAGCGGCTCAGGTACAGCGCGGTATTGAAGGTGTCACCGGCATAGCCCAGTCGCCAGCGATCCGCATCGCGGATCAGCTCGAGCATGCACTCGCCAATGACAATCACTGCCGTTCAGTCCGGTAGCCGCTGATCACCCGCTATCGTCAGTGGCGCGCTGATGACATTGGGCGTGAGCTTCGGCTGGCCGCCGCCGACACTCACCTCGTAGCCACCAGCCGAGACGACTACCTCGCCTGCGTCATTGACATGACTCAACTGGCGCGCGGACAGCACGAAACGCAGTGTCCTGGATTCTCCGGCCTTCAGATGCACCCGTTGAAATGCGCGCAAGGCGCGGCCCGGCGCACCGGAAGCGCCGCCAAACTGCATATACAGCTGGGCAACCTCGTCCCCATCGCGCGCGCTGGTGTTGGTCAGTTGTACCTGCGCTGTCAGGGGCTTTCCCGCCACGAGCGTCTGGGACGACAGCTGCAGATGGTCGTATTTGAACGTGGAGTAGCTCAGGCCGTAACCAAACGGATACAACACCGCGCCCGTGAAATACCGATAGGTCCGATTCTTCATGGAGTAGTCGACAAAGTCCGGCAGTTCATCGACCCCCTTGTAGAACGTCACCGGCAGGCGTCCCGCAGGATTGTTGCGCCCGGCGAGCGTTTCGGCGACCGCGGTGCCGCCCTCTTCACCCGGATACCAGGCCTGCAGGACGGCATCGGCGTTCGCCTGGATCCAGTTGACCGCAAGCCCGCTGCCGCTCACCAAAACCACCACCAGCGGCTTACCGGTGGCCTTGAGTGTCTCCACCAGCTGTTCTTCTTCGGCCGGCAGATCGAGTGCCGTGCGATCGCCTCCCTTGAACCCCGGAATGGCGAGCGGTGACTCTTCGCCCTCGAGGTCCGCGGTGATGCCGACCGTCGCAATGACGAGGTCCGCGTTGCGCGCCGCTGCGAGCGCCCGTGCCGGCGCATCGGGATCCTTGCGTACCCACACCAGACGCACGCTGCGCGACAGCGACGCGGCGTTGTCCACCATGATGGCGTAGCGGTGCCCCTGCTCCAGGTGCACCGCGGCGAAGCCCGGCTGGGTCGTGCCATGCTGCTTGCCGTCGACGATGAGCTTGCCATCCAGATAGATCGCATTGCGCTCGCCCTGCACACCCAGGGTGTAATCACCCGACTGCGCGGGCGTCAGCCAGCCGCGCCAGCGTGCGTACCGCAGTCCGGCGTCCCCGGTGCTGTCCAGGTTCACCGTGGCTTCGATGCGGGTCAGCAACGGCGTCCCATTGCGTTGCGGCGTTGCAAAATACTGCAGCGTCAGCCCAGGATGCCCATCCTCCGTGCTGAGCACTGTCGTCGGCACCGGCGTGGGCTCGCGCAGGAATTCGCCGGTACCCGGCTCGAACACGATCTGCGAGCCCCGGAACTGTTTGCGGATGCCATCGACGAGGGTCGTCACCCGCGAGGGCGTGCCGTTGTAGTTGCCCTCGAGCATGCGCACGCTGTCCGCCAGAGGGCCGATGACCGCGATGCGCTTTGGCGCCTGGGTGAGCGGCAGGATGCCGTTGTTCTTCAGCAGCACCATGCTTTCACGGGCCAGCTGCAGCGCGCGCTGCCGGTGGGCCGCGTTATCGACCGCGCTGATCGGCGCCGCCCGTGCCGTGTCCGGCGGATCGAACATGCCGAGCTCAAAGCGCACGGTCAGCGCGCGCTTGAGCGCCCGGTCGATGTCGGCCTCGGTGATCAGGCCCTGCTTGAGCGCATCGGCATACTTGGCGTAGTCCTCCTCATGCGGCCCGAACTTCACGGTGCATTCGTTGTCCATGCCGGCCTTGAGCGCGACGGCGGCAGCGGCGGCCTCGCTGTCCACGAAGTGATGGCCATCGTGGACGTTGTTCACCGCGTTGCAGTCGGAGACCACAAAGCCCTTGAAGCCCCAGGTGTCACGCAGAGTGTGCTGCAGCAGGAAGGGACTCGCGCAGGCGGGAAGTCCATCGACTGCGTTGTACGCGCACATCACGGAGGCGACATGCGCGTCCACCACCGCGGCGCGGAACGCCGGCAGGTAGGTATCGTGCAGATCGTGGGGCGATGGCTTGGCATCAAAGCCATGCCGCAGCAGCTCCGGGCCACTGTGCACCGCGAAGTGCTTGGCGGTGGTGGTCACGACCGGATGGTCGCGATCTGGACCTTGCATCCCGGTAATGAAGGCAACGGCGACCTGCCCGGTCAGAAAGGGATCCTCGCCGTAGGTCTCCTGGCCGCGTCCCCAGCGCGGATCGCGGAAAATATTGATGTTGGGTGAGAAGAAACTCAAGCCCTGATAGAGCTTCACATCGCCGCTGCGCAGCGCCAGGTCATACTTGGCCCGCGCTTCCTCGGCAATGTCCGCGCCCATGCGTTTGATCAATGGGGTATCGAAGGTGGCGGCAATGCCGATCGCCTGTGGAAATACCGTGGCGATGCCGTCGCGTGCCACGCCATGCAATGCCTCGTTCCAATAGTTGTAACCCGCGACATGCAAGCGCGGGATGGCGCGCGCGTCGTTGTTGAGCTGGGAGATCTTCTCCGTCAGCGTCATGCGGCTTACCAGATCAGCCACGCGCTGCGCGACCGGCAGCGCGGCTTGCAGGTAGGGCGGGTTGCCGCTGGCCGCAGGCGCATCGGCTGCCGCACTGAAGCTGCCGGCGCTCCCCAACACCGCTACCATCGCCAAGACGAGGCCGAGCTGATTTTTCGAAACTCTGATTTTCACTGACGTCCCCCTCCCTAGCGAACCGCGAATCTCAATACTTGCAATACCGCGCGATGATGCTCTCCGCAAGTTCCTGCCGGCCCGATGGAATGCGGGGGTCCAGGTTGCTCTCCCCGGCATGGTCCGCGAGCGACCCCAGGGTGAACTCTCCTTGCATGATCCGTTTGCCCAGCTCACTGTTCCAGCCCTGGTAGCGCGCATCGCGCACTTTCTGCAGGGCGGCCGTGCTGACGATGTCGGCGGCGGCCAGCAGCGCGCGGGCGATGGTGTCGATGCCGCCAATGTGCGCCAGGTACAGGTCATTCGGATCCACGGACTGGCGACGCAGCTTGGCATCGAAATTGAACCCGCCGGTGCCAAAGCCCCCGTCTTCCACCAGCTGCATGACCGCGGGCACGAGTTCCTGGGCATTGTTGGGAAACTGATCGGTGTCCCAACCGTTGCGCGGATCGCCGCGGTTCATGTCGATGGAGCCGAAGATGCCGTAGGCGCGCGCGATGGCGACCTCGTGTTCGAAATCAAGTCCGGCAAGGGTCGCATGATTGACCTCGATATTGACCTTGACCTCCTGGGTCAGCCCATATTTCTCCAGGAAGGCGAACACGCCCGCCGCATCCCGATCGTACTGGTGCTTGGTCGGTTCGAAGGGCTTGGGCTCGATGAGGATTGTGCCCTTGAAGCCGATGCGATGCTTATGGTCCACCACCATCGACAGAAAACGGCCGTACTGATCCAGTTCGCGGCGCAGATCCGTATTCAGGAGCGAGTCATAGCCCTCGCGCCCGCCCCACAGCACGTAGTTTTCGCCCCCGAGGCGCTGGGTGGTCTCCAACGCCGCGCGCACCTGCGCCGCGGCCCACGCAAAGCTTTCCGGATTGGGACTGGTCGAGGCGCCGCTCGCGTAGCGCGGATGGCTGAACACATTGGCGGTGCCCCACAAAAGCTTGATGCCGGTGGCGGCCATCTTCTTCGCCATCGCCTCTTCGATGCGCCGCAGGTTGGCGTTGTGGTCCTTGACGGTGGTCGCCGTGGCCATGACATCCACGTCGTGGAAAGTGAAGTACGGCACACCCAGACGGGAGATGAAATCAAACGCCGCATCGAGTTTCTCTTCGGCCATGGCCTGCGTGATCGATGCGCCGAGCCAAGGCCGCGACAGGGTACCGGCACCAAAGATGTCCGCGCCCGGCCAGTTGAAGGAGTGCCAGTAGCACACGGCAACCTTCAGCCACTCCTCCATGCGCCTGCCCAGCACCTTGCGATCCTTGTCGTAGACGCGGTAGGCAAATTCAGTGTCGGTGGCGGGGCCCGCGTAGCGGATGGGTTCAACGCCCGAGAAAATGCTCATGTTGCGGACTCCTGAAAGAGATTGCGAAGGTCGCGATACAGTTGCTGAAAGTGCCCGCGACGCTGCGCGAGCAATGCGACAAGGGGCGGCTCGGGCGCGACAACCCGCACGATCGGCGGCAGCCGGCACACGGTCGCGGCAGATTCGCCGGTGGCGGCCATGCGACCCAGGCGCGCGGCCCCGAGGGCCGCGCCGATCTCGCTGCCCTGCCGGTAAGTCACCGGCCGATTCAAGGCGGCTGCCAAGAGCTGCCCCCAGTAGCCCAGGCGCGCGCCACCGCCGGTCATGTTGATTTCATCGATCACACCGCCGCTCTCCAGCAGCACGTCCTGACCGTCGGCGAAGGCGAGCGCCACGCCCTCCAGCACGGCGCCGACCAGGTCCGGCGGGGAGGTCTCATGCGTGAGACCAAAAAATACGCCGCGCGCACGGGGCTCATTGTGCGGGGTTCGCTCACCGGACAGGTAGGGCAGGAAATACGGTGAATCGCGGCGCAGGCCACGCGCCTGTGCCGCATCGACCAGCTGCGCAAGATCGGTGACCCCCAACAACTGCGCGACCCAATCCAAGGCGCTCGCCGCGGACAACAGCACGGCCATCTGATGCCAACGTCGGGGAATGGCGTGGCAGAAGGCATGCGCGGCGCGCTCCGGATTGGGCCGAAACTGGTCGGTCACCGCGAACAGGACACCGGAAGTCCCGAGCGACAGGAATGCCTGGCCCGGCGCGATGATACCCATGCCCACGGCGCTTGCGGCGTTGTCCCCCGCCCCGCCCGCCACCGGCACCCGCTTCATGCCCAGCTGCTCGGCGACCGCGCCGGTCAGCTGACCGGAGACGGTAGTGCCTTCGACCAGCCGTGGCATGTTGGTGCGCGACAGGCCGGTCGCGGCCAACATGTCATCGGACCAGTCGCGCCGTGCGACATCCAGCCAGCCCGTGCCCGAAGCATCCGACATATCGCTCACCCGCTCCCCGGTGAGCTTCAAGCGCAGGAAATCCTTGGGCAACAGCACCATGGTGGTGCGCGCAAACAGTTCCGGCTCGTGGCGCGCCACCCAGGCGAGCTTCGGCGCCGTGAAGCCCGGCATCATGATATTTCCCGTGATGGCGCGCGCGCGCGGCTCACGCTGTTCGAGCTGCAGGCATTCGGCAGCCGAGCGACCGTCATTCCACAAAATGGCGGGCCGCAGCGGCACATCGGCGCGATCGAGCAAGGTTGCGCCATGCATCTGGCCCGACAGACCCATGCCACGCACGCGGGCACGCGCGGCGGGCGGCAGCCGCAGCAGCGACTCGAGCGCGGCGCGCCACCAGTCACCGGCATCCTGTTCTGAGAACAGTGGCTGCGGGCGCGACACGGCCAGCGGCGCGCTGGCCTGCGCGATGATGGCCTCATCGTCATCCACGATAACGGTTTTGACACTGGAGGTGCCAAGGTCAATCCCAAATACATGTCAGGCCTGTCCCATGGAAAAACTCACCGTCATGTCCAGACGCTCACCGCAAGCGAGCCGCGCGACCGCAGCGGCGGCGCGGTTCAAGGCGCCCCCTTGCGCCGTCTGCGGTTCAAGGCAAAAAAAGTCCATCCCGGGGGGCGTAAAGACGTGCAGCGCTCGGCAGCCGGACGCGCTGATGTTAAGAAACCGGTCGGGCCAGCGCACGCTCGCGCTACCGTCCCAATGGTCAAAACAATGATCCAGCCCCACGCGTGCGGGGCTGCGTGAGCGCTCGAATGACCACTCCTGCGGCGCGAGTACTTCCTGCACCGGCAGCGACTGGGCGTCCGTCAGCCACACCGTGCGGGCCCGCGCTTGCACCGTGGCCAGTGCCGGTTGCGGAAAATATGGATGTAGCCCAAGCATCCCCGGCATGATGTCCGGCGAGAGATTCTCGACCGACAGACGGATATCCAGCGCTTGATCGCCGAGTGAAAATTCCTGCACGGCGCGATAGCGCCAGGGCCACTCATCGCCGCCGCCTAAGAACTCCATCCGTGCCTGGGTCGCGGAGCATTGCTTGAGAGTCCATGGACGCTGCCATCCCTGCCCATGCAGGGGGTGCGGGTCGCGTTCCCAGTTGGGCTGCAGGCGCACCGCCCGGCCCTCAAAGGTGAATTGGCCCTGCGCGATGCGATTGGCATACGGCACCAGGGGGAAACACGCCAGCGAAAACGGATCGGTCGCCGCGCTTGCGGCGGGGCGAAAAATGTCCCAGCCACGCCAGTTGAACTCACGGACTCCGCCACCGTGAGCCACATCCAGCGTGACGCGGCTGTCGGCGTTCCGAAGCACCATGAGACCCATCCCCCCTGCCACTGCCCACAGTCTACTTGGTAGCGCTACCATCCGGCAAGCACCCGTCGATGACCTGTCGACGCCCGGGGAGTTAAGGCCGCAAGGCCGGTCCGGTCGAGTCGCGCTTTACCAGCTCGAATTTCAAGATTTGCTGCTGATGGCCCAGCGTGCGGCCCTCGCGACGCTCGTGGATTTCCTTAAGCAGCAGCTCCATGGCCTGTCGGGCCATCTCAGCGACCGGTTGCAGGACCGTGGTCAGGGTCGGCCAGATGCTGGTCGCGAGCGGCGTATCGTCGAATCCCACGATGCTCAGCTGCGAGGGCACATCCAGGTTCAAGCGGTGGGCCACCGAGACGGCCGCGGCCGCCATGTCGTCATTGCTGGCGAAAATGGCGCTCGGGCGCTCCGCGCCGGTGAGCAGCTGCTCGCTCGGCACGAGTCCGGATCGGTAAGTGAAGGACCCCTGTTTGACCCATTCGGTGCGCAACGGGATCTGCGCCTCGCTCAAGGCGGCCTTGTACCCGGCGTAGCGTTCGGCGCTGGCATGCTGATTGGGCGCTCCGCGGATGAAGCCGATGCGCCGGTGACCCAGACCAATCAAATGCCGCGTCATGGAGGCAGCCGCCTCGAAGTCATCGATCCGCACCACCAAGCCCATGCCCTCCAGCCGCCCGGACGCGACGGCCACGAACGGAATATCCCGCGACCGCAGGGCCTCGATCGCGATCTTGGAGTCCGACAGTGGCGGCGGCAGAATGATTCCGCCGACCCCATCCGCGAGCAGCTTCTCCACGGCGGTGCGTTCACCGCGGGTGCCGCACTTCTCCAACAGGATCTGACAGCCGGCCTTGCGGCTGTGCTCCAGCACGCCGACCAGAAGTTCGTTCATGTAGGCGGCACTGGGATTGTTGTACAGCAGGCCGATATGCACCGTCACGGCCCGCGCGAGATTGCGCGCCGCGACGTTGGGCGAATAGCCGAAGTGCTTGATCGCCGCGTCGACACGTTTGCGCGTGTCGGGTTTGACGTTGGCATCGCCGCTGATGACCCGGGACACGGTCATGGGAGATACCCCGGCATGCTCGGCGACTTCATGCATGGTTACCGCATTGCGGCCACGCCTTTTTGACTTTTTCACAGTCCCGTCCCTCGAATCCGCGAGCATGATACTTGAGTTCCCGCGATTTCAACGCGGACGCTTGACAAGATCTTCCGCGGCGTTGATGGTAGCGCTATCACGGTAGCCGGGCGATCGCTGACACCTCGCCAACGTGCGACGCGACCTGCCGCGATAGACGCTAGACTCAGACCGAACCGATAAAAACGTAGACAGAGGGGGCACTATGCACGCGGGTTCCAACGACTCGACGCCCGGTTATGCCGACACGGCGTCCGCCAACATGATGTTCGTGTTCGCGATCGTGGCGGTCGCCACCATCGGCGGCTTCATGTTCGGCTACGACAGCGGTGTCATCAATGGCACTCAGGATGGTCTGCAGCAGACCTTCTCACTCACCAAATTTGAGACCGGATTCAACGTGGCGGCCCTGCTGGTGGGGTGCGCGTTCGGCGCCTTCATTGCGGGACGGCTCGCCGATCGGATCGGCCGTCGCACCGTCATGATCATCGCGGCCATCCTGTTCGTGGTGAGCGCCCTCGCAGCGGGCGATGCGCCCTCTTCGGTCGTGTTCATCCTGGCCCGCTTCATCGGCGGCCTCGGAGTGGGTGCAGCGAGTGTGCTGTGTCCCGCCTACATCAGTGAGGTGACACCGGCGCGCTCGCGCGGCAAGCTCGCGAGCCTGCAGCAGGTCATGATCATCACCGGCCTGACCGGTGCCTTTCTCGCCAATTATGTTTTGGCCAAGGTATCCGGCGGCTCGACGGCGATCCTGTGGCTGGGCTATCCCGCCTGGCGCTGGATGTTCTGGATGCAGGTCATCCCGGCCGCCATCTTCCTCTTCATGCTGCTGATCATCCCGGAGAGTCCGCGCTTCCTGGTGTCCCGTGGACGGCTTGCGCATGCCGAAACCGTACTCGCCCGCATCTTTGGCGCGGCGCAAGCCAAGCGCAAGATCAATGAGATCTCCCAGTCGCTGGCAACGGACCACCACCGGCCCAAGCTTGCGGATCTGCTCGATGGCGCCGGCAAGATCCGGCGCATCGTCTGGGTCGGCATCGGGCTTGCGGTCTTCCAGCAGCTGGTCGGCATCAATGTCGTTTTCTACTACGGCACCGTGCTGTGGGAATCGGTCGGTTTCAGCGAATCCGATTCGCTGCAGATCAATGTGGTGTCGGGCGTGCTGTCCATTGCCGCCTGCATCTTCACGATCTTCACCGTCGATCGCATCGGGCGCAAACCGCTGCTGATCGTCGGCTCGCTCGGCATGGCGGTGACGCTCGGGGCGGTCGCCGTCGCTTTTTCGACCGGATCGCTGGTGAACGGCACCCTGCAGCTGTCGCATCCGGCGGGCCTCTTGGCGCTCATCAGCGCCAATCTGTATGTGATCTTTTTCAACCTGAGCTGGGGCCCGGTGATGTGGATCCTGCTGGGTGAGATGTTCCCCAATCAGATCCGCGGTTCGGGGCTCGCGGTGGCGGGCTTCGCGCAGTGGATCGCCAATTACGCCATCACTGTGAGCTTTCCCATGATGGCGGCCTCGCTCGGGCTGGTGGTGACCTATGGCTTCTATGCCCTCTCCGCGCTGGTGTCATTCTTCTTCGTGCGCGCCATGGTTCATGAAACCAAGGGCGTAGAACTCGAGCATATGCGCGGCTGATGGGCTACCGCGCGACATAGGCCTTGGTGGCGGCGGTAAGATCGTCCAGGTCCGCGGCCGTCGCCGTCCATTGCGGAAAGCGTCCGCCGGGTCCGAACAGGGCCGCGGCGATGCCCGCCAGCCCAACCTTCTGCCACAGGTGCGCCAACTCCTGCGCCGCGGGATCCTCGACCGGGAAACGATCGCCCCGCACAAAGGCGATCCACGCCCCCAGTGCCTCAAGCAGCGCCGCGCAGCGCCGACCCTCGGATTGGGCGATGCGCAGCGTGTCCAGCCAGCGCTGCGGAATCTTCTGCGATCCATCCATGGCGATCTGCGCCAGGCGGTGCGGCCGGGCGCGGTTGGCAAAGCGCGCGAGCAGCGAATCGGCGTAAGCCTCAAGGTCCTGTCCCGGCGCCGGCTGGAAACTGCGCGCCGCCTCCTCGCGCATCAGGACGTTGCTCAAAGCGGCGAGGCGCACTTGGGCGATGGCCTCATGAACAAATTCGTGGCCGGCTGCGAGGCCCAGATAGGCGAGCGCCGAATGCGCGCCGTTGAGCATGCGCAGCTTGGCGGTCTCGTAAGGCGCCACCGAGCTGACGAATTGCGCCCCACCGGCTTCCCAGCGCGGTCGCGATCCGGCGAAGTTATCTTCGATGACCCACTGCCGGAAGGGCTCGGTCATCACGGCTGCGGCATCGCGCGCACCCAGTTGCGCCTCCAACCAGGACCGATCCTGTGCCGTCGTGGCCGGCACAATGCGATCGACCATGGTCGCCGGGCAGCGGCACTCCCGGCGCACCCATCGGGCCGTCGCCGGATCGCATCGCTCGAGAAACTGCCACAGCAGCCCTTCCAGCTGCGCGCCGTTGTCCGCCAGGTTGTCGCAGCTCAACAAGGTCAGGCCCGGCAGCGCGCGTTGCTCGCGTATGGCACAGGCGCGGGCCAAGAGGCCATAGAGGGTCTGCGCGCCGCCTTGCAGATCCGCCGCCACCGGCGGTGCCGCACAATCCAGTGACCGGTCGGGCAGTCGGTGATAGCCCTTCTCGGTGACCGTGAGGCTGACAACCTGCGTGTTGGGGGCAGCCAGCGCGGTGATGACGGCGAGCGGATCTTCGGGTGCCACCAGCACCGTGCGGATGGCACCGATGAGGCGGATCTCATGCCCGGCGGGTCCGGACTGGGTGACCGTATAGAGGCCGTCCTGCGGCTGAAGCTGCTCGCGCACCTGCGCGGAACGCAAGGACACACCGGTGATGCCCCAGTTGCACGACCCCGCGGCCATCGCATCGTCCGTGTACACCGCCTGGTGCGCGCGGTGAAAGGCGCCGATTCCCAGATGCACGATGCCGCCACGCGGGGGGATCTCATAGTGGGGACGCTGTACGGTAGCCGGCAGTCGCGCGATGCCGGCCACGTTCAATCTGGGCACCGCCGGCGCGCTCATCAATGGGCAACGCCGTGATCGGGATCAGGCTGGGAGCGCCCGGGCGCGTAGCGATACACCTGCTGCTCGTACCAGGACAGCGCATGCTCGGGTGGTGCGGTGCCCGCGCTCAAGGGCAATCCCGATTGGCTCTGGAAGTAGGCGATGCAGGCATCCCGCCACCACTGCGCCTCGCTTTGCTGCTCGCCCAGAAAGGCGGCGGTCTCCTCAAAACGCTCGGCATCGATGTATGGCTTGAGTGAGTTCCAGGTGCTCACCATCGAATGTACCGTGCTGACGCCGCGATCGTAGCGGTACGTAAGTTCATCCCACACCGTGCGGCCCGAGGGCAGGCGGTAAGTCCATGGAACATGGTGAAACCACAGCAGGAACTTCCCATCATCGGCAGTCGGATCGCCCAGTCTGCGCGCCACCTCGGGTGCATAGTCGGCCAGGGCGTCGCTGCCCGTCGCGGTGCGATCAAAGCCGATGCCATCCTTGCCCGCGTGATGGTAATAGACCGGGTTCCACTCCGCGCGCTTGAGATTGTCCACCCACGGTCCGGGCCCATAGTGGTGCCCCGTCGCCATGATGTGCGCGAGCCCCAAGGGCGTCATGTAGTCAACGACCGCCTCGCGCGAGCCCATCATCATGTCCACGATCGGCGTGACGACTTGCGGCTTGCGGGAGAAGGTCATGCGCACCCAGTCCGTGGCGATGTCTCGCGGATCCGCTTGCGGATTCCAGGCGAGGCGGCCAAAGGCATACCAGTCGGCCTGGCCGAAGATCGAACCGGCCCAGTCCCGGTCGACCCCGACATTCGAGACGCCGGCCATGCCGGTGAGCGTGTGCCCCTCCAGCGAGCCATCGATGACGCGCGCGACGGAGGAGCCAGGCCCCTGCGCGAAGGTGTCCCATCGCAGCACTTCGGCATAGAGCGCGCCCAGATACACCAGGTGGGTTGAGAATCCGAGATATTCCTTGGTGAGCTGCACCTCCAGCATCTCGTTGGTCCGCGGCATCGCGCCAAACAACGGATGCGCGGGCTCGCGGGGCTGGAAGTCGAGCGGTCCATTCTTGATCTGCAGCAGCACATTGGCCGCGAACTGCCCATCGAGTGGCTTGAACTGCGCGTAGGCCTGGCGGACCCGGTCCTGCTGGTCTTCGGTCGCGTAGATGAAGGCGCGCCACATCAGCACTCCCCCGTGCGGCGCCAGCGCCCCGGCGATCATATTGGCGCCCTGCGCCTGCGTCAGATGATAGTCACGCGGACCGGGCTGCCCCTCGCTGTCGGCCTTGACGAGGAAGCCGCCGAAATCCGGAATGCTCCGGTAGATCTCATCGGCCTTGGCGTGCCACCAGGCGATCACCGCCGGGTCGCGCGGATCGCCGCTCTTGGTCTCCCCCAGATCCAGCGGACTGTTGAACAGCACCGACAGATAGACGCGGATGCCGTACGGCCGCAGCACCTTCGCGATCGCCGCCACTTTGGCGATCCAGCGCGGAGTCAGGTACACGGAACTTGCGCTGACGTTGTTGAGCACCGCACCGTTGATGCCAATGGAGGCATCGGCCCGCGCGTAGTCCCGATAACGTGGATCGACGTATCCGGGCAGGCGCCAGAAATCCCAGATGGACTGCCCGGCGTAGCCGCGTTCGACGGTGCGATCCGGGTTGTCCCAGTGATCGAGCACGCGCAGCTTCAGGCGCGGCGCCTCATGGACATCGAGCGCTGCGAGCGACTCGTGCCGCTGCATGATGGCGAGGTACCGGAAGACCCCGTACAGCACTCCCACATCGCTGTTGGCGGCAATCAGCGTCACCGCATGGCCCTCCCAGCGGGTCGATTGCAGCACGAATCCTTCGGACCCTGCCTCGGCCAGCCGCAGCCCCTCGGCACGCAGAGCCACTTGCGCTGAACTGCCCGGCGTCCCCAACACGATGCTGCCATCGGCCACGACACCGGTTGCGGGCGGGGCTGTCCCCAGCATGCCGGCGAGGCCGGTATTGAGTTCCGCGATCGCCGCGGTGAGCACGGCCGAGCGACCCAAGGCGACGATGCCCGTGGCCTGCGCGGCATACTGAGCGTGCGCAGCCGCGTCCACCGGCACATACCGCAACCACAGTTGGTAGCCGTCTTCGGCCGCAGCGCCCGCGGCATGCCACGCCATGAATATCGATGTGATCACGAGCCGTGACCGCCGCAGCCGCGGAACCCGCGAAGAAATCATGCAGAATGCCCCCCTGGCGGCTTGGACCGGTGCCGATGGTAGCGGTACCCTAACTGCGATATCGGGCCCGGTGCAAACATGTAGGGGGATCGGCCATGCCGACGATCAAAGAAGCGCGCGTCATCGTCAGTTGTCCGGGCCGCAATTTTGTCACGCTGAAAATCATCACCGATGAGGGGATATATGGCCTCGGCGATGCGACGCTGAACGGTCGGGAACTCGCCGTGCGCAGCTATCTCGAAGACCACGTGGTGCCGTGCCTGATCGGCCGTGATGCGCATCGCATCGAGGACATCTGGCAATACCTGTACCGCGGGGCCTACTGGCGGCGGGGTCCCGTGACGATGTCGGCGATCAGCGCGGTCGACATGGCATTGTGGGACATCAAGGGCAAGATCGCAGGCCTTCCGCTGTACCAGCTGCTCGGCGGCGCAAGCCGCGACGGCGTCATGGTCTACGGCCACGCCAATGGCGAAACCATCGAGGCCACGATCGAGGAGGCGCTCAAGTATCGCGCGGCGGGCTATCAGGCCATCCGCCTGCAAGCGGGCGTGCCGGGCCTCGCGAAAACCTATGGCGTCACGAAGGACAAAGGACCGTACGAGCCGGCCAATGCAGCCCTGCCCCAAGAAGCGAGCTGGTCGACGGCCAAGTACCTGCCGTCGGTCGCGCCGCTGTTCGCGGCCGCGCGCGAGGCCTTGGGCCCGGACGTCCACCTGCTGCATGACGTGCACCATCGACTGACCCCCATCGAGGCCGCAAGGCTGTGCAAGGACCTCGAGCCCTACCGGCCGTTTTGGATCGAGGATGCGGTGCCGGCCGAAAACCAGGCGAACTTCCGTCTCATCCGCCAGCACAGCACGACGCCGCTGGCGGTGGGCGAGGTCTTCAATTCCATCTGGGACTGCAAGCAGCTCATCGAGGAGCAGCTGATCGACTACATCCGTGCCACCATCGTGCACGCCGGCGGCATCACGCATCTGCGGCGCATCGCAAGCTTCGCCGATCTGCATAACGTGCGCACGGGCTTTCATGGCGCCACCGATCTTATCGCCGGTCTGCATGGCCGCGGCGCTGCATTTTGATCTCGCGGTCCCGAACTTCGGCGTGCAGGAGCACATGGGTCATACGCCCGAGACGCTGCGCGCTTTCCCTCACCACTACACGCTCAAGGAGGGCTTCATGCATCCCGGAGAGGCGCCTGGCCTGGGCGTGGATATCGATGAGGCGCTCGCCGCCACCCAGCCCTACAAGCGTGCCTATCTGCCGGTGAACCGGCTGGAAGACGGCACGATGTACAACTGGTAACCGCCATGCCCAAACCCCTGCACCTGTATGCCGATAGACTGTTTCCCTCCGAGCCGTCGGTGCGGGCGTTCACCCGGCAGCTCTATGACCACGTCGCCCGCCTGCCGATCCTAAGCCCGCACGGCCACACCGACCCGGGCTGGTTCGCCGCCAACGCGCCCTTCGCGGGCGCGCCGCAGCTGCTGCTGCAGCCGGATCACTATCTGCTGCGCATGCTCTACAGTCAGGGTATCTCCATGGAGCGCCTGGGGGTCGCGCCCGGCGCACCGGTCGAGCCGCGCGCCGCGTGGCAGCTGTTCGCCGATCACTACTACCTGTTTCGCGCCACGCCCTCGCGGATGTGGCTGGATTGGGTCTTCAGCCAGGTCTTCGGCCTCAAGGTGCGTCTGGAATCCGCCACCGCCGATGTGTACTTCGACACCATCAACGCGCAGCTGGCGACACCCGCATTCCGGCCGCGGGCGCTGTTTGAGCGCTTCAACATCGAGGTCCTCGCGACCACCGAATCGCCCACCGACCCGCTGTCGCACCACCAGGCCATCCGCGCCAGCGGCTGGCCGGGCCGGGTCATCACCGCCTTCAGACCCGATCCGGTCATCGACCCGGAGTTCGAAGGCTTCCACGAGCAGCTGCGCGAGCTTGGCGCCCTGACGCACGAGGATACCGCCAGCTACTCCGGATACCTCGCCGCCCTGCGCAACCGCCGCGCGTTCTTCGCCAGCATGGGGGCGACCTCCACCGATCACGGTCATTCCACGGCGCAGACCGCGGATCTATCCGCGGCCGAAGGGGCGGCCCTGTTCCAGCGCGTCACCGCCCCAACCTGCTCCGCGGCGGATGCGGAACTGTTCCGCGCCCACATGCTCACCGTCATGGCCGGCATGTCGATTGAAGATGGCCTGGTGATGCAGCTGCACCCCGGATCGTTTCGCAATCACAACACGCCGCTGTTCCAGCGCTATGGCCGCGACAAGGGCGCGGATATTCCGTGTGCCACGGACTACGTGCACGGTCTGCGACCGCTGCTGAATCGCTATGGCAACGACCCGCGACTGACGTTCATCGTCTTCACGCTGGATGAATCCACGTACGCGCGCGAACTTGCGCCACTCGCCGGACACTATCCGGCCCTGAAGCTCGGCCCGGCCTGGTGGTTTCATGACAGTCCCGAAGGCATGCGACGCTATCGGGAGCAGATCACCGAAACCGCCGGCTTCTACAATACCGTGGGCTTCAATGACGACACGCGCGCCTTTTTGTCGATTCCGGCGCGGCACGATGTCGCGCGGCGCATCGACTGCGGCATGCTCGCCAAGTGGGTGATCGAGCATCGTCTGGAGGACTGGGAGGCCGCCGAACTCGCCGTAGAACTCGCGTACGGCCTCGCCAAGCAGGCGTATCGTCTGTGATGAGCGCGCGAGCCGGGGGCACGGACCCTTACGATGTGGCCATCATCGGCGCGGGCCACAATGGCCTCACCTGCGCGTGCTATCTGGCGCGCGCCGGCTTGAAGGTCGGCGTCTTCGAACGCCGCGGCATCGCGGGGGGTGCCGCGGTCACCGAGGAGTTCCATCCGGGTTTTCGCAACTCCACCGCGAGCTACACCGTAAGTCTGCTGCATCAGCGCGTCATCCGCGACCTGCGCCTCAAAGATCACGGTCTGCGCATCATCGAGCGGCCGATGCAGAACTTTCTGCCCCTGGGCGATGCGGCGGCTGCGCGCAACTTCTGCGTTGGCCCTGCGGCAACTCACACCCGCAGCGCCTTGGCCGCCTTCTCCCCGAAGGATGCGGCGCGACTCCCCGACTACTACCGGATGCTCGAGGGGGTGGTCGCCTTCCTGCGTGATCTGCTGCTGCGCACGCCGCCTGCCAACCTGCGCCGCGCCCGCGATCTGCTCGGGCTGCTCAGCATGGGCAACGCGTATCGAAAACTGCCCGCCACGGTGCAACACGAGGTGCACGAGCTGTTCACGCGCAGCGCCGGGGAGTTGCTGGACGGCTGGTTTGAAAGCGATGCCATCAAGGCGCTGTTGGGATTCGATGCCGTCGTGGGGGCCTTTCAAAGCCCCTACGCCCCAGGCAGCGGCTATGTGCTGCTGCATCATGCCTTTGGTGAGACCAACGGCAAGAGCGGCCTGTGGGGACATGCGCTCGGCGGCATGGGCGCCATCACGCAGGCGATGGCTCAAGAGGCGGCGCGCCTCGGCGTGGAAATCCATCTGGATGCCGGCGTTGTGGAAGTGCGCACCGGCGGTGCCAACGACGGCTCGGCTCGCGCCACCGGTTTGCGTTTGGAGGACGGACGCGACATCCACGCCCGCCGCGTTGCCGCAAACGTCAATCCGAAGCTGCTCTTCACCCGCCTCATTGATGCGGCCGTGCTGCCAGATGAATTTCTGGCACGCATCCAGCGCTACCGTTGCGAGTCAGCCACGTTTCGCATGAACGTGGCGCTGTCGGAACTGCCGCATTTCAATGCCATGCCCCCATCCGGTGCACATCTGGGCTCAGGCATCATCATGGCGCCCTCCTTGGACTATATGGACAAGGCCTACTTGAGCGCCCGCAGCACTGGGTTTTCACGCGCGCCGATCGTGGAGATGCTGATCCCAAGCACCATCGATGATTCGCTGGCGCCGCCCGGCGCGCACGTGGCGAGCCTGTTTTGCCAGCATTTCCGCTATCAGCTGCCGGAAGGAAGGCGCTGGCAGGATGAACGCGATGCGGTGGCGGATCACATCATTGATACCGTGACCGCCCATGCCCCGAACTTCCGCCGCAGCATCATCGGGCGCCTCGCGCTCTCGCCGCTTGATCTGGAGCAACGCTTTGGACTGGTGGGGGGTGATATCTTCCACGGCGCCCTGGGGTTGGATCAGATCTGGGCGGCCCGTCCGCTGCTCGGATTTGGCGACTATCGCACGCCGCTGCGTAGTCTATATATGTGTGGATCGGGCACGCACCCGGGCGGCGGGGTCACCGCGGTACCGGGGCACAATGCCGCGCGAGAGATCATCAAAGACCATCGCTTCGGGAGCAATTAATTGCATAAGCTTAATAAAGTGTTGGAAGTGTCGGTGCGCACCGACACAGGGCACAGTCCTACGCTTTAATTAGTCTTTAAGTAGTTGCATTCCGTGGCCAAATTTGATGCCATTGCGCCGCTTGCGAAGACTGAGGCGGAACCCCGCTGGTGTTCGCACTGTCCTACCACGCATTTAGGCATTTAGGACTCCCGTTAACCACCCAGAAGGGGAATTTCAAAATGAAGAGCACGATGTTCGTTAAGGCGGCGGCTGTTGCCGTCGTGATTGCACTGGCTGGCTGCACGGACCTGAAGCCGCTGCAGGCCCAAGTCGATGAATTGAAGTCGCAAGTCACCAAGCTGCAGGCTGATGTGCAGGGTGCCAACTCTGCTGCCGCCCAGGCCTCCTCGCAGGCGCAGGCTGCCAATACCGCCGCCGCCGGTGCGCAGAGCACGGCGAACCAGGCGCTGGCTGCCGCTCAGGCCGCCCAGGCCGCGGTCGACGCGACCAACGAGAAGATTGACCGCATGTTCAAGCGTTCGATCTCCAAGTAAGCATCTTGGGTCCGTCCGTTCGCGGACGGATTTTGCCTCGAGCAACGCCGCGCCATGCGCGGCGTTTCTTTTTCAGAAGCGGATCAGCGCCGAACCCCAGGTGAAGCCGCCGCCGAAGGCCTCCAGCAGCAACAACTCGCCGCGTTTGATGCGGCCATCGCGCACGCCGACATCCAGCGCCAGTGGGATGGAAGCCGCCGAGGTGTTGCCATGGTCCTGGACCGTGACGATGACCTTCTCCATGGGCAGGTCGAGCCGCCGTGCCGCAGCCTTGATGATGCGGATGTTGGCCTGATGGGGCACCAGCCAATCCACCGCCGAGCGTTCCAGGCCGTTCGCCGCCAGGCATTCCTCCACGGCCTTGCCGAGATTGGTGACGGCGATCTTGAATACTTCACTGCCCGCCATGCGAATGCCCGCCCCGCGGCGGCAGTAGAGCAGATCCTTGTAGGCACCATCGGCGTGCAGATGGGTTGAGAGGATGCCGGGCTGCGCGCTGCCCGTCAGCACCACGGCGCCCGCGCCATCCGCAAACAGAATCGCTGTGCCCCGATCCGTCCAATCGGTGATCCGCGACATGGTTTCCGCACCCACGACCAGCGCATGCCGCGCCTCGCCCGTCTTGACGAACTTGTCCGCCACCGACAGCGCATAGACAAAGCCACTGCACGCCGCCTCGATGCTGAAGGCCGCGCCACCGGGGCAGGCCAGACGCTGCTGAAGCAGCACCCCGCAGTTGGGGAACACATAGTCCGGAGTCGACGTCGCGAACACGATCAGATCGATATCGGCGGGTACGAGGCCTGCGGCTGCAATCGCCGCGCGCGCCGCCGGCTCCGCCAGATCGACGGAACTTTGGGTGTCGGCGGCGATATGCCGCTGCACGATCCCGGTGCGTTCCTGTATCCAGGCATCGCTGGTGTCCATCATCGCCTCGAGGTCGTGATTGGTCAGGACCTTTTCGGGCAGGAAGCTTCCCGTGCCGGCGATTTTAGAAAACATCAACGCCCCTCAAACAAAAGCCTGCGCGATCTGCGCGCAGAGGTTGCCGCGTCCCAGCGCAGCGGCCAGCGCCACCGCCTGTGCAAACGCCGTGGCATCGGCCCGGCCATGGCTTTTTACCACGACGCCGCCAAGACCCACCATGCACGCGCCGTTATAGCGTCTTGGATCCAGTCCCTGTGCGAGACGCCGCAGTGACGGTCGGGCGAGCCACGCTGCGATGCGATTGCCCCAGCCGCTGGCGAACTCCTGACGGGTGCGGCTCGCCACCATGCGCGCCAGGCCTTCCATGGTTTTCAGGGCCACATTGCCGGTAAAACCATCGGTGACCACCACATCCACGCGCCCCGAAAAGATGTCATCGCCCTCAACGAAGCCCACGTAGTTGAGGCTCGATTGCAGCAGCAGCGCATGCGCCTCGCGCACGGTGTCGTGACCCTTGATGTCCTCCTCGCCGATGTTCAAGAGGCCGATACGCGGCGTCGCCATGGCGGACAAACCGCGTGCCATGACGCCGCCCATGATCGCGAATTGCAGCAGTTGTATCGGTGTCGCACGCGTGTTGGCGCCCAGGTCCAGCATCAGGGTATGGCCGGTCTCGGAGGGAATGGCCGAGGCAATCGCCGGGCGCTCCACCTGCGCGACCATCTTCAACACGTAGTGCGCCATGGCGGTGAGCGCACCGGTATTGCCGGCGCTGACGCAGGCGGAAGCCCTTCCTGCGGCGACCAGGTTCACGGCCAGCCGCATGGAGGAGTCGCGTCCGCCGCGGATGGCGGTACGCGGCGGGGTGTCCATGGCGATCACCTGCGAGGCGGCAACGCATTCGATGCGCGCGCGCAGCGCCGCTGACAGCGGCTCAACGCGGGCAGTGAGTTCCTCGGAACGCCCGGTGAGCAGCACCGCAAGGTCGGCATCGGCGCGCAGTGCCTGCACCACCCCGCCGAGGCGCTCGCCGGCTTCGCGATCGCCGCTCATCACGTCGATCGCGATGGGCAACACGAGGCTGCCGACGGCCAATGTATGGCGCGGAAAGGCTATTCCTGGCCTTCGGCGTCGGCCGGCTTCTCAATCACGCGTTTGCCGCGATAGAAGCCATCCGGCGTGATGCAATGACGCAGGTGCGTCTCACCCGACTGCGGGTCGATGGACAACGCGGGCTTGGGCAGCCCGTCGTGCGAACGGCGCATACCGCGCGTGGACGGTGTTCTGCGGCTTTTCTGAACGGGCATGGCGAACTCTCCGGATGCGAAATCTAAAACCTAAAACTATCGGCTACTGACGCTTGAGCAGCTCACTGAGCTGTCCAAACGGCCGGTGCGTCTCCGCGGCCGGCTGCGGTGCGGATCCGGACGCTGCCGGCAGGCCCGCGCGCGCGCCGGCACATTCCTCATTCTCATGCCGCGGCACCAGCGGCAGCGCCAGCAGCAACTCTTCCTCGACCAGGTCGCGAATGCTGATCCGGTGCTCCGGCGCCAGCACCGTCTCCAGCGCCTCGGGCAGCCGTCCGGCCTCGGCCGCCGAGGCCACCAGCGCCGCGCGCCCCGTGCTGTTGACCGACCAGGTCAGCGGCGCCAGACATCGCTGGCACAACAGCACGACCTCGGCCACGAGGCGGATCTGCGCCACCGCGATGCGGTCTTCGCGGCCAAAATCGACCCGCCCGCGTGCCGTTCCATCGGGCGCCGCCAGCAACGGCAACACACGGGGGAACTCCTTGAGCGGAATCGAAAAATCGATTTCCGCCCCATCGTCGGCCAGGAGGCCGATATCGAGCAACTTCGACCAGTCCTGTGACATGGGGCGCGTATCATAGGTATCGAGCCCCACCAAGTCAAAACGACTTCAAAAGGCGCAAATCCTTGTTTCGGCAGTCCGTTTCACTCCCATCGATTGGTGCAACTTGAGCTCTCAGCCGCCCCTGATTCTCGCCTCCACCTCGGTTTTTCGTCGCCAGCTGCTCGAACGCTTGAGCCTGGACTTTGCCGTAGAGGCCCCCGAGGTCGACGAGGCGCATATCGCCGGGGAGCCGCCGACCGAGCGGGCGCTGCGCCTGGCGATGGAAAAGGCCGAGGCGGTGGCGGTCCGCAATCCCAAAGCGGTGGTCATCGGCAGCGACCAGGTGGCTGCCGCGGGCGGGGTGATCCTCGACAAGCCCGGCACGGTGGAGCGTGCCTGCCGGCAGCTCAAGCACCTCTCGGGAGCCCAGGCGCGCTTCCATACGGCCTGCGCCGTGCGCTGGCACAACACCGGCTTCAGTGTGAATCACTTGGAGACTGTGACCGTCACGGTGCGCGATCTGAGCGATGGCGAGATTGAGAACTACGTGGCGCGCGAACAGCCCCTGAACTGCGCCGGCAGCTTCAAATCCGAGGGCCTGGGGATCGCCCTGTTCTCGCGCATTGAGTCCGAGGATCCCACCGCCCTGGTGGGCCTGCCGCTGATCTGGCTGGCCGGCGCGCTGCGTCAGGCGGGTTACACGATTTTCTAAGCGGCTGCCCGGGCTCAGCGTCGACGCCGCGCGCTCTTGGCGCTGGTGGCCTCTCCCAGGGCATCGAGCACCGCGGCCAGATCCTTGGGCAGCGGCGCGCTGGCGCTGAAATCCCCACCGTTCGGCCAGTCGAATGAAATGCGGTGCGAGTGCAGGAACATGCGGGTGAGGCCCTCCTCGCGCATGCGGGCGTTGAAGTCCTTGTCGCCGTACTTGTCATCCCCCGCCACCGGGTGTCCGACATGCGCGGCGTGCACCCGGATCTGATGCGTGCGTCCGGTCTCCAGATCGACCTCCACGACCGAGGCGCGATTGCGGAAGAACTGCACCGGACTGAAGCGGCTCACGGCGCTCTTGGCGCCGACCTGGACGCGCACCGTGCGCTCCCCGCCGACGCGGGTCTCGGTATTCAGGGGCACATCGATCCGCTTCTTGCCCAGGTCCCACTGGCCTTTGACCAGCGCCAGGTAGCCCTTTTCCACCAGGCCGTCGCGCATCAGGGCGTGCACCACCCTAAGGGCCGCCGGCTTGCGTGCCACCAAAAGACAACCACTGGTATCCCGATCCAGCCGATGCACCAGCTCGAGGGTTTCCTCGGGCCGCGCGGCGCGTAAGGCCTCGATGATGCCAAAGCTCACCCCACTACCCCCGTGTACGGCGATCCCGGCGGGCTTGTTGATGACAATCAGCCGATCGTTTTCCGTGATGATCGAATCGCGGACGGTCTCGATGAGTGTCTTGGGCACGCGCGCGACCGGCGGGGGCGCATCGGGCGATGGCAGGCTGACGGGCGGAATGCGCACCTTGTCGCCCAGCTGAAGCCGGGTCTCGGGACCCGCGCGCTTGCCGTTCACGCGGACTTCGCCGCGCCGCACAATGCGAAACACGCGGCTGCGCGGTACGCCGCCGAGCAGTTTGGTCAGAAAATTGTCGAGCCGGCCGCCCGCCTCGTCCGCGGTAACCTCGACATGCCGCACCCCTTCGCGGATCTGCCCTTCTGGCTGCTCAGACAACTTCCACCTCAACCCGTAAGATATTGTTTTTACAATGGTCTCAGCGCTATACTCCCGAAGCTGTTCCCAATCAAGGACAGCCACAGGCGCGCGGCCATGGCCGCCGCATGTTACCGGCCTCTTCGGGGGGAGTGGCGCACATGTACCGAAAGTCATGCGTTTCACCTGTTCCCGCGGATGGTCTTTAGTTGGTCCTCGAAAGCGGGGCCATCGTTTGGGCCGACAAGATTGCTGCACCCGATTGAAGTCTCACAATCAATGACTCCGGGCGCGCCGTCGGTAGAGCTACAAAAGGTTTTAGGCAACCACCCTTTCGTGGGCGGGTCCTCATGAAGAGCCAGACTCGATCACCCCTATCCTTTTATGTCGTGCCGCACGTTCGCGTGCGACCTCCCGTCGTTTGCTTGTCGGCCCCACTTTGCTGGGTTAAGGCCGAACATGAAGAGAATGCTAGTCAATGCCACTCAACAGGAAGAGCTGCGGGTCGCTCTGGTTGATGGTCAGAAACTTTATGACCTGAGTATCGAACTACAGTCCAAGGAACAGAAAAAAGCCAACATCTACAAGGGTCGCATCTCGCGGGTCGAGCCTTCGCTCGAAGCGTGTTTTGTCGACTACGGCGCGCAGCGCCACGGCTTCCTGCCGCTGAAGGAGGTCTCGCGCGATTACTTCCGCGGCAACCCCCAAGGCGGCCGCATGAACATCCGGGAACTCCTCACGGAGGGCCAGGAAGTCCTGGTTCAGGTTGAAAAGGAAGAGCGCGGCAACAAGGGCGCGGCCCTCACCACCTTCATCAGCCTCGCAGGCCGCTTCCTCGTCCTGATGCCGAACAATCCCCGCGCCGGGGGCGTCTCGCGCCGTATTGAAGGCGAGGACCGGGATCAGATGCGCGAGGCCATGAGCCAGCTGCAGATCCCCGACGGCATGGGCGCCATCATCCGCACCGCGGGCGTTGGCCGCAATGTCGAAGAACTGCAATGGGATCTGGACAACCTGCGCACGCAGTGGGACCAGATTGCCGCCGCCGAAAAAGAACGCGCGGCGCCCTTCCTGGTCTACCGGGAGAGCGATGCGGTCACGCGCGCCATGCGCGACTACCTGTCCGATGATGTGGGCGAGGTGCTGGTCGATGATGAGGCCGCCTTCGCCAAGGCCCAGGAATACATGCAGCGCTTCATGCCGGCTGACATCCAGCGGCGCCTGAAGCACTACACCGACGACATCGCGCTGTTCACCCGCTTCCAGATCGAAAGCCAGATCGAGTCGGCCTATGCGCACAAGGTGTCGCTGCCCGCCGGCGGCAGCATCGTGATCGATTACACCGAAGCGATGGTCTCCATCGACATCAATTCGGCGCGCGCCACCCGCGGTTCAGATATCGAAGCGACCGCCTTGAACACCAACCTGGAAGCCGCGGATGAGATCGCCCGCCAGCTGCGCCTGCGCGACATCGGCGGTCTGATCGTCATCGATTTCATCGACATGGAGTCGACCAAGAACCAGCGCGACGTCGAGGACCGGCTGCGGGATGCCGTGAAAATGGACCGCGCCCGCATCCAGATTGGCCGCCTGTCACGTTTCGGCCTGCTGGAGATGTCCCGCCAGCGGCTGCGCCCCTCGCTGGGGGAGTCCAGCCACATCGTCTGCCCGCGCTGTGTCGGCATCGGCAGCATCCGCAGCATCGAATCCATGGCGCTGTCGATCCTGCGCCTCATTGGCGAGGAGCTGCGCAAGGACCGGACGGTGCGCGTGGTCGCCCAGGTGCCGGTGGATGTCGCCACCTACCTGATCAACGAGAAGCGCGAGTGGATGCGCGCCCTCGAGGACAAGAGTGAGGTCGAACTCATCATTGTTCCGAACCTGCACATGCAGACCCCGGAGTACTCCATCCGGCGCATCCGCGACGATGAGCTGGAGCTGCCCGAGAACAAGCAGTTGAGCTATCTGATGCCGGTGGCCGCCGAGGTGGCGGATCCCGCGGTGAGCGAGAAGAAGCCTGCGGCGGAGCCAGCCGCCGTGGCCACGCTGCTGCCCACGACGAGCGCACCGATCGTCGCCTCGCCGCCGCCTGCGCCGACGCCGGCACCGGTGCCGGTGGCGGTGGCGGTGGCCCAGGAAGCCAAGCCCGGCCTGATCAAGCGAATCATGCGTGCCCTGTTCGGCGATCCGCCGGTGGCCAGCGCGCCGGCAGTGCAGCCGGAGAGCCATACCAGCCCGCGCCCTGAAGCGCGCGGCGCGGACCGCAACAGTGCCGATCGCGACAGCCGGCGCCACGGACGCGATCGGGATCGCGGCCGGGGTGGTCGGGACGGTCGAGGACGGGACCGCCATCGCAGCGGTGGCGACCGTGAGCGCAGCGCCGGCGGCGAAGATCGCGGCGGTGATCGCAATGCTGACCGCGGTGCCGATCGGGGTGGCGACCGCCCACCGCGCAATGACCGCAACCGCGACTCCCAGGGCAATCGCCAGGGTGCGCGCGAGGGCGGCCGCGACGGCGGCCGTGACCACGCCGCGCGCGATCAAGGCAGCCGCGATCAGGGCACCGCGATGGGCACCGAGATCAGGGCAATCGCGACCAGGGCGGCGCGAACGGCCGTGATCGCGAGCGGTCTCGCGAGCGGGAACCCGATCGTGAACCGGTGAATGCGCCGCAGGTAGCCGACCAGGCGGCCACCGACAGCACCGCTGGCGCGGCGGTGCCTGCAGGTGAGGAAGCCCGCAACGGCAGCGAACGCGGTGGCCGCGGCCGTCGTGGACGGCGTCGTGGTCGTCGCGGTGGCGGCGGATCACGCGATGGCGCACCTCAGGGTGGCGGCCAGTCAGACAGCAACGGTGCGGCCGGTAACGGTAGCTTTGAGGGACACGATCATCAGCAAGCCAATCAGGGTCAGAGCGACCGTGGCTTCGATGAGCCAGCGCCCGCGCCCTTTGCCGAGCCTCAGGAGCGTGCCGCACACTCCTCGGCATACGAATCGACGGCGCCGTCGTCCATACCGTCCTATGACAACGCCGCACCGCGGGATTCTGGCTACGAGTCGGCACCGCCGCCGGCACAAAGTTACGAGCCGCCAGCTCCAGTTCGCACTCCGGCACCGTCTGGCGAGGCACAGCGACCGCACGTGGTGTGGTCGACCGCTGCGCCGTCGGCGCCGAGTTCGGGTCCGGGTCCTTCCGACCGTGACGAGACTTGATCTGATCTGATCTAAAGTTGCGGCGCCTGCATTCGCCAGGCGCCGCAGCAATCCGTATGGGCCGTCGTACTCTTGAGAGTCCGAGAGCTACGCCTCGCCGGCTATTAGTATCGTGGCGAGGTGGGCGGGGTAGAAGGGCACCGCAGCGGGTGTCGGGAATCCGTCACTCCCTTAATGTCTCCTGCTCAATCTGCAGACCAGCCTTGAAAAAGAATGACGACATGTTGCTACGCTCAATTCTGGCACTCCAGGCGTCTCCCGGAGTGACGGCCGGAGGTCCCGGGAGATGTGGTCTAACTTAGCGCTGCGCTGCCCGCGCCCGCAGCCATCCCAGCAGTCCGCGCGACGCGGCTTCAATGAGGTCCAGCACGTCCTCGAAGCCGTTCGGTCCCCCGTAATACGGGTCGGGTACTTCGCGCTGCGGCTGCTCAGGCGCGTAATCCAGGAACAGCTGGATTTTCTGGTGCGCGGCGGCCGGTGCTATCGCCAGCAAGTCCGCAAGATTGCGCCCGTCCATGGCGAGGATCAGATCGAAGTGCGCAAAATCCTCGGCACACACCTGCCTTGCGCGCAGCCTCGATAGATCGTAATCGCGCTTCCGCGCAGCCGCCTGCGATCTGCGGTCCGGCGGGGAGCCCGGGTGATAGTTGGCCGTGCCGGCCGAATCCACCGTGAGCGCGAGGTCGGATGCTTCGCCCGCGGCAATGCCTCGCATCACCGCTTCAGCGGTCGGTGAGCGGCAGATGTTTCCGAGGCAGACGAACAGGATCCTCATGTCACGCATTTTACCAGCAGGCGCTGGACCTTCCGACGCAGCGCACTCACGCCGCACGCATCCGGCAGTTGGGTTCCGGCCTCGCAGATGCGCTCTATATCGCGCAGACATTGAACCAGCGGGGCCGCCTCGGTCTGCGGCACCCGCCTGATCGCCATATCGAGCAGCGCCATGAGCTCATGCAGCGCGCGATACTTCAGATATAACCTGAACATCTCTTCTGCAATGTCGGGCGAGGTTCGCCAGGACCTCCCGGCAAACAGCTGCTGGGTCACCCACTGTCCGGCGCCGAAACAATCGAAGGCGGCGCAAGCCGGAAAGCCAGCCGCCGGTAGCGTCGCGTGAATCGCGCAGCGATGGTCCGTGCGCAGGTTCGGGCAGGCGGTGTGGGCTGGTTTGTCGAAGCCAAAGCCCTGGTCCGCGTCGAATGCCGGAGCAACGCAGCACAATCCGCAGCAGCGGGCGCAGTCCGCCCGTAACTTTGCATCGTTCATGGGAATCTCCTCTATGGCCTGGATGGCCAAAACGACGAGGCCTCCGGTCGCGAGCGACGGGAGGCCTACATAGGGAGATGCCAAATGAGGCAGCCAGCCTAACGCTGGGTCTGGGAGGCGTCAATGTTGCGTGTGCTAATTGCCGCCGCGCACTATCGGACCCATGACTACCATCGCGTTCATGGGCTTGGGACACATGGGCATCGGCATGGCGCAGCGTGTGCTCGCGGCCGGCCACACGCTACATGTCTATAACCGCACTGCGGCGCGGGCTGCCCCACTGGCAGCGCATGGCGCGCGCGTATTCGGCACGCCCGCCGAGGCGTGCCATGGGGTCGACGCCATCATCTGCATGGTTGCCGACGATGCCGCGTCGCAAGCGATCTGGTGCGGGACCGCGGGCATCTTGACCGGTTCTCCAAACCCGAATGCCTGTGCCATCGAGTGCTCAACCCTGTCACACGACTGGGTCATGAAACTGGCGACTCGCGCAAGGTCGCGCGGTCTACGCTACCTCGATGCACCGGTCACCGGCCTGCCGGACAGCGCAGCGAGCGGAGCGCTCACGCTGCTGGTCGGCGCCGATGCTGCCGACCTGAGCGCGGCACGCCCGCTCCTCGATACCTTTTCACAGCGCATCATTTACTTCGGTGCGGTCGGCAGCGGCACGGCCTACAAGCTGATCATCAATTTGCTCGGCGCCGTGCAGATCGCATCGGTGGCTGAAAGCATGGCGATCGCCGAACGCGCCGGCCTGGATTTGCGCACCGTCGTCGATGCCATCGCGACTGGTCAGGCCGCCAGCCCGCAAGTGATACGCAATAGCGAACGGATGCTGGCAGGTGCTCACCGTGACGTTGTGTTCACCCCAAAGCTTCGCTTGAAGGATGTGAACTACGCGCTGCAGCTGACCCGCAGCCTGGGTATCGGCAGTCCGTTTGGCGCGCTGGCGGAATCAGCATTTCAACAGCTGTGCGACCTGGGTCTGTCGGAGGCCAATGAAAGCGCGGTGCTCGAGGTCGCACGCGTGCAGACGCCGGTCCCGTGATCTACTATCGTGCTCAGCAGCTGATCGCGAGCGGTGACAAGACCGGAGGGCGGCACCGGATTCACAGGGACAAGGTGAGACGCAGCCGATGACGGATGTTTTTGACAAGCGCCGCAGCGTGCTGGCCTTCTGGGTCGGCTGTGCCGCGGTGACTGCAGGTGTGCTGTCACACGTGCCGATGTTCCTGATGGGCAGCAGCAATCACTATGTGCTGGCGGGCATGCCGATGGGCGCGCCGATGGTGCTCGGGATGTTCGCCATTGTGGCGGGCATCGCCCTGGCTGGCTACGGCCTGCTGCCCAAGCTGCCGCATCAGCCGAACGCGACGGTGGAGTTGATCTCGCCTCCCGAAAACGCGCCGCTCACGGGCCGGCACTGGGGTGTCGCGGGGCTGCTGGCGCTGGCGCTGATCATCGACATCATGAAGCCGGCCAGCCTCGGATTCGTGACGCCCGGCATGCGCTCCGAATACGCTATTGGCATCAGAACCGTCGCCTGGCTGCCGTTCGCGGCGCTCGCGGGCACGGTGGTGGGCTCCTTCGTGTGGGGCGCTCTGGCTGATCTGTACGGTCGCCGCGCGGCCATCCTGCTGTCGTCGGTGATGTTCATCGGCACCTCGATCTGCGGTGCGATGCCGAGCTTCTGGTGGAATGTGGGCATGTGCTTCCTCATGGGCGCGGCCGCGGGGGGCATGCTGCCGGTCGCGTATGCGCTGTTGGCGGAGATCATGCCGACGCGCCACCGCGGCTGGATATTGGTGCTCATCGGCGGCATCGGGTCCGTTGGCGGGTTCTTTGCGGCCAGCGCCCTGTCGGCGTTGCTGCAACCGGTATTCGGCTGGCGCGTCATGTGGCTACTGAACTTTCCGACCGGGCTGCTGCTGGTCCTCTTAAGTCCCCTGCTTCCCGAATCGATGCGCTTTTTGCAGCAGATGGGTCGGGGCGAGGAAGCCCGCGCGACCCTGGCGAAATTCGGCGTCACGCGCAGGCCCGACGCCGACGGCAGCGCTGCCAACGCCGCCTCCGCGGCACACGTGCCGCCCACTGCCGCGATTCGACCCGCCCTCACCGGACTTACGGTAGCGCTGACGATCGGTGCGCTGGGTTGGAGCCTGGTGAATTTCGCGGTGCTGCTGTGGCTGCCGAGTGCGCTGGTCGCCCAGGGGCAGAGCGTCGCGGCGGCGAGTGGACTCATTGCGCGCTCGACGCTCATCGCCGCACCCATCATTCTGGTGTCGACCTGGCTGTACAGCCGCTGGAGCAGCAAGGGCTGCGTGATCGTCATGCTGGCCATCACCGCCTTCGGCCTGTTTGCGCTGGCGCTGCGCTTTTATTCCCGTGTGGGGCTCGGCAGCAGTGTCTTCGATGTGGTGTTCGTCATCATCGGCAGCAGCGGCGTCATCGCCGTGCTGCTGCCTTACACCTCGGAAAACTACCCCGTGCGGGTGCGCGCACGGGCGACGGGGTGGATCGCCGGCTGCAGCAAGATCGGCGGCCTTTTTGCCCAGCTGCTGAGCGTCGCCGGCCTCGCTCCGCCCATCGCCATCGCCGCGGCCGCCACCGGAGTGCCAGTGATGATCTCGCTTGTGCTGGTGGCACGCTATGGCCGCGAGACACGGCTGCGCGATCTTCGCGATCTGGAAACGAAGCGCATCACACCGCAGCCGGTGTCCTGAGGAATCCTCACAGGGCGTCTGCATGCAGCATGACCATTCGCGCGGCGGGCTGTTTCGCCTTGATGATGCTGCTTGCCGCAGCGGCGCGAGCGCAAACCCCGACGCTGCTGCAGCGATCTGCCTCCCAGGCCCGCGCCGGTGCTACGGAACTGGCCGACGCCAGGAGTTGTGGGTACAGTGACAAGGCGAGTGCTGCTGAAGAGGGGAAATGGTTATGCGATCAATGCCCGCAGTCATCGCAGCCATTGTGCTGCTGTCCGGCTCGTGCGTGCAGGCGGATTCGGTGAGGCAGAAAGATCAGCTGGACCACGGCATGCTTCTGGGTACGTGGGCCCGCCTCCGGGACCCTGCCGATCGCGCGCGCGTGAGCGCGGTGACCGCCGACTTGCTGCACATCAAGAACGACTTCGGGAACACACGCGCGTCGCCGGTTCTCATCATCGCCACCCTACCTCCGCTGAAACCCGAATACCTGTCGCAGTGGGTTGATTTCATTCGGCGATCCCACGAGGCCGATGAGCGTGGCCAGCCGCTGGCCACTGGCTATTCGCACTGCCTGCCCGATGGCATGCCAACTATGATGCAGGGCATGTTTCCGATGGAAGTGCTGCAATCGCCAGGTGACCTTACAATTGTCGAGGAGGCCTTTCGGCAGATCCGCCACATTTATCTTAACCAGGAGCAGTTAACCCCCATTACTGATGCCGAACCGGGCTTCTGGGGTCATTCCGTCGGGCATTGGCAAGGGGACACCTTGTTGGTCAACACCGTCGGCATCCAGGAACAGGTGCGCATGGAAGGCGTCCCGCATAGCGATCAGATGCAGATCAATGAGCGAATCAAACTGCTGTCATCGGACTCATTTCAGGATGCCATCACCGTGATCGATCCGGTCTATCTGACCCGACCCTGGTCTTTCACCTGGACGTACAAGCGCGATCCTGGATACAAGATTCTGGAATATGTCTGCGAAGATAACCGCGAAGAATCCAATAGCGCTCAGCAACACATGAAGCTGTTCCAGGACTCAACGCAACACTAGACGCCGCCTCCAGGCACAGCGCCCTCTTCACCCGAACCCATCGCACCGAGGCGGCGCTTGGCTGTCCACATCATGACGCTTGGATGACCGGGCCCTTTCGGTCCACAATGCCTCGAGTAGTGCATTGTTGGGCATACGATTGCAGCTCTAACCGGGGGGCTCATGACCGAAGAAAGGTATCCAAGCGTTGCCGCATGCAGTTCCCTTGACCGCCGCTCAGCCTTGAGCTGTATCGCCGGAGGCGTCGTCGCGACCGCGCTGTCCAGCCAAAGGGCCTGGTCGAGCACGGCCCCGGTCGTGGAAACAGTCTATGGAAAGGTCCGAGGCACAACCTCGGACGGCATTCATGCCTTCAAGGGCGTTCGCTATGGGGCGCCGACCGGCGGCCCCAACCGCTTCATGCCGCCCAAGAAGCCTGCGCCGTGGTCGGGTACTCGCGATGCGCTGCACTACGGCAATAGCGCGCCCCAAACCAATCCCGATGCCAAGGCCAGTGGCGGTGAACGCTTTGCGCCAGTGGGTGGGGACGAACGGCACGCCGAGAGCGAGGATTGCCTGTTTCTCAACGTGTGGACGCCCGGCCTGACCGATGGCGGTAAGCGCCCGGTCATGGTGTGGCTGCATGGCGGCGGATTCCTCTCCGGATCCGGCTCCGACAAGATCATTGCAGGTGAAAACCTGTCCCGACGAGGCAACGTCGTGGTTGTGACCCTCAACCATCGCCTCAATGCCTTCGGCTTCAGCCACTTCGGCGACATCGGCGGCCCCGAATACGCAATGTCCGGTAATGTCGGCATGCTCGACGTTGTCGAAGCGCTGCGGTGGGTGCGCGACAACGTGGATCGATTCGGCGGCGATCCCTCGCGCGTCATGATCTTCGGCGAATCCGGTGGCGGTCAGAAGGTGTCGATGCTGATGGGCTGCCCGCTGGCCAAGGGCCTGTTCCATCGTGCCGCGATTGAAAGCGGGCCCGGCATCAGAATGCTCGAGCGAGAAAAGGCAACCCATGTATCCGAGGTCTATCTGCAGGAACTCGGCCTCGCGCCCGCACGTCTGCCCGAGATCCAGAAGATGCCGACGCAGAGGCTACTGAAGGCATTCTTCCCCACCATGGCGAAAACCGGCGGCATAACGGCTGGCCTGATTGACAACTTCTCACCGGTGATCGATCCCATTGTATTGCCACAACATCCATTTTCACCGACGGCGGCGCCCTATGGGAGCAACGTCCCGCTCATCATGGGCTGGAATCGGACCGAAATGACGTTGTTTGCGGATCCGGCGGCGTTCACACTCGATGAGGCGGAGATGACCAAACGCGTCACCGCGATTCATGGTGCCGCTGCCGCCAGGATCATTGCCACATACAAAGCGAAATATCCCGATGTATCCGTGCCTGATCTGCACTTGCTCATCTGGTCGGACTATCCGACGATGCTGTTTGAGAACCGCATCGCCGAGCGGCGCGCCGCCCAAAATCAGGCCCCGACCTACCTCTACAGATTCGACTGGCGATCAACGGTTCAAGCAGGCAAATATCGCACGCCACACACCATGGAGATTCCGTTCGTGTTCGACAACACGAAGGTCATGGCAAGTATGACTGGAGGGACGCAAGAGGCGGCCGCGCTGGCGGCGAAAGTCAGCGACGCGTGGATCGCGCTCGCTACATCTGGGGATCCGAACTTCGCCACGGCCGGTCTTCCTCATTGGAAGCCCTATTCAAGAAGCGAGCGCTCCACCCTGCTCATCAATGTCGACAGTCACCTGGCCGCCGACCCCGAACGCGAGGAGCGGGAGCTCCTCTATCGGCTCTACCCGGACATTTGACACCTCATTTCAGCCCGTTCCACGGTTGCCAGGCAGACGGGCGTGCCGCGCTAGCCAAGGCTGCTCTTGGTGGTGGCGCCGCCATACCCCGGTTCCTCTCCACCATCATGTTTCGGAGGCGATCCCAATGATCTTCGTCTCAGGCGCAAATGGCCCGTTTGCACAGGCCGTCATCCGAAAGGTGGAGGGGCCGAGAACGTCGCTGGGTGCGAGCGTCTGCCGGCTGCCCGTCGTCGAGAGCGCCCGCAGGCTCGGCACCCTGATTGCCACCTAACCATCGTCACCCTCGCGACGCCACACGCTTGGCATCCCGTACGGGACATCGATGTGTACCACCTCGATGCGGTCGATCCTGCCGGCCGTGATGTGGAACAGTTCCAGCATCGACAGGCTGTTGGGGGATTTGATATAGGACTTGACCACCGAGCCGTCCGCAAGGTGATCCTCCGTGGCCGCGGCATTGTGGTCGATGAAAGCCCGCGCCAGCACCAGCCCGTGGACCTCATCCACGAGTACGTAGTCGCGATCGCGCACGGCGGTGTCGAAGATAAACGTGCCGGTCTTGAACTGGTCCCCGCACGAGAGCTTGCCTTCGGGGCGGTCGAACTTGGGGTTGCCGGCCGACTCGAAGCCATTCTCCTGACGCCGGCAATCCTCGCTGAAGACAGTGAACAGCTTGCCGTCATTGAGTTGCAGCGTGCTGAAATAGCCATTTGCCAGGTCGATCATGCGTCGCCGCGCAGTGCGCTTCTCGACCGGCAGTACCTGGTCCATGATCGGATAATGAAACAACTGCTGCGGATCGCCGGCTGCCGGGGATGGCGGCTTGGAGCGATCCGGCTGGTTCGTCAAGGTTTCCACCTCACTGATCCGACCGGCAACGATCTTCAGCCGCAGCGCGAAGTAGGCGAGCTGGTTGCGCTGTTCAACCAGCCCCACTCCGCCGACCTGTCCGGTCTGCGGATCACTGAACAGCAGCATCTTTGCGGGTCGGGCAGTCGCCGTGCCCCACAGGCCGTCGCCGATGTGCAGCCAGACATTGTTCTCACTGAATCGCACCTTTTCGGCCCAGGGCAGTCGTGCAAACCCGTGCACCGGCAGCGCGATCAGGTAGCGGTCGGCGAAACCCTCCAGGCACTGCGCGTCGCACGCCGGTGTCACGGCATAACCCGCAAAGGCATCACTTGCCCCGCCGGCGGGCTGTCCCGCGCCGATCGCCATCACGGCGAGCAGCGCCTGTATCGGGGCCATCAAGGTCGACCGCATGGGCACTCCCTCCTCCTTTACGGTTGCATGCTATTCGCTGTCACGCCGGCGCAGGCCCTTCGAATCGGCTCGCACGTGGAACGGGGGTCCCAATTCCGTTACCGGCCTGCAGGCTCCTCAGGAATCTTCGGCTTTTATGCGGCAGCGCGCCAGTGCCAGGACGGCAGCACACGCACCGACGGCGGGTACACGGCGAGCATGAAGGTCGCCCGAGTCGACCAGCCGATCGCAATCACCCAGCCGGTACCCAGCGGTCCCACGATCGTGGCGACGCGTCCCATCACAAGACCTGCGGAGAGGGCAGTCGCGCGCAGAAACGTCGGGTGCCGGTAGGCCAGCAGCGCATTGGCTCCCACCTGCCCGCCCACAATGCACAAGCCGGCCGCCGCCGCGCACACAATCGTGGGCAACTGAGCTGCTGCGGCCAGGATCAGGAGCGCGATCCAGATCGCGGCGGCGGCATAAAGACTACTCATCAACCTCCAGGACCGAGCGGCCGATTAGCCATCCCATGGCGAGCGTTCCGATGAAGCCGCCCAGCTGCAGTGCGACTCCGCTCAGGACGCTCGCTGTTTCGCTCAGGCCCATCGCCGGCGCTCGGTACTTCGAATTCCCGAATGCGACGTTCACCGACCGGCCGGACCTACATGATCGGTGTGCGCCCGCTTCTGATGCTTACGCAAGTTTGGCGCAAAACAGAATGACCCGCCTGTTACGAACGGCGGGCCATTTTTTGCCCGGCACACGCCACGACCTCAACCAGCATCAAGTTCCGGATAGTGCCGAAAAATGCCGTCCTGATTGAAGGCAATGCGCCGCGCGGAGGCGAGGTAGGCGGCAATGCGCGGACGCTCCTGAACCCTCCCATGCAAAGCGAATACGCCGTGATGCCGGCGCGCGGCCTTGGCCATGGCGTTCGGGAACGCGTAGCTGAGGCCCGCAACCACCTGGAACAGCGACAGGTCGACATAGGTCAGCTTCGCGCCGACGAGGTAGCGCCCGCTACGGGCGTTGCGCGCCAGAATGTTCTCGAAGTAGTCCAGAAACTTGGGCGCGCGGTTCTTGAGGAAATCGGCGGTGCGAAGACGCGCTTCCTTTTTCTGGTCCCGGTAATACAGACTCGAGGCAATCGGATGATGGGTCTCGTGGACTTCAGCCACGAAATCGGCCACCGTGAGTTGCAGCGCGTTGGTCCACAGCCGCCCTGCTTCGTCCTTCGGCGCCAGGCCGTGCCGCTGACCCAAGAACATCAGGATATTCGCAGTCTGTGCGATCAGCAGCCGCCCCGCCTTCAGGAACGGCGGCGCGAATGGCGGCCGGCTCTCTGGTCCCTTGAGAAACCGCATGAGCCTTGGCACGCCGGCGCCGCGCTTCGCGAGGCGGACGACATCGATATAGTTCGCGCCCGCCTCCTCCAGCGCCAGCCGCACGAATTCGCCTCGGCCTTGGATCGATGGCCAGTAATACAGTTCATAGACCACGACGTTACTCCAGCAACGGATGGCCCTTGGGGAGCTTGTGCGCATACCACGTCGCCAGCCGGTGGCGAATGGTCTTGTCGCCCACCTGCTCCTCGGGCATCGGCGCGATAACCTTGTCATGGACCAGCAGGCGGTAGACGTACAGCGCCTTGTCGCTGGCCGAGTCGGTCGCCTCGAACTCGACCGCCTTGCGGCCTTCCGCGTATTCAACACCGGCGATCAAGGCCGCCTTGAACAACTCCGCCTCGTGCTTGAGCTTCTTCAGAGGTCTCTCCTCATCGCTGTTCACCGCTGGGTATCCACTGGCCCGTGACCGGATTGGGATAGTGGAACGGCAGTTCCTGAAAGGCCGGAAACGGCAGATAGTTCACCGAGGGCGGCTTATCGGGCGGCAGGGTCTTGCTGGGTCCCGGCGCCGGCATTGCCCCATGCGCCCAGCCCTTTTCATAGTCGGCGAGATAAGTCAGATACAGGTGATCCGACTTGATGCGCCACACCCCGTGTTCCTTGACGTACTGATTCTCGCGCGTGCCGCCGCCGATGTAGGCGTAGGCGCCGTACTTGCCCAGAATGGACAGCTCACGAAATCGTCCCTGCGCCGTGCGGCCATCGTCAGCCACGTGAATGACGGGTTGGTAGAAGGCGTGATCGCTGACCTCGCCCTGGTGCAGGCCCTGAGGGCCAAAGGCGTCCTCGAGGCTTGCGCGGATCCGGGCCCTGCCGACATACACTCCGCGCTGCGCGAGCTCGAGGGTGCCGTCTTGCGCGAACAGGGCGGCCGCCGAATCCCACTGCCATTTGTCCAGATAGAATCCGTAGGCGTTCTGCAGGTTCTCAATCTCCTGCGTGTCCTGCAGGCGCGTGAGCTTGGCTGCAATCTCACTCAGTTCAGCCGCCCGATCCGTGGCGCCATCGCTCGGGGCGACCACGTGCGCCATGGCCGGGTATACCGGCTTGCCGGTCACCGGATTTCCATAGTGCAGCGGCGCCACCAGCGTGCCCGGGTACATGTCGTACACCGTGGTCGGCGGCCGGTCCGGCGGTAGCGCCTTCTCGGGACGGGTATTGGGCGTCGCGAACTTATCCCAACCCTGCTCCAGCGTCGAATACATCACGAAGTAGGCGTGCAGCTTGGCGATCTTCCAGACGCCGTTCTCCTTGCGGTATTCGTTCTCGTAGATACAGTCGCCAATCACGCTGGTCTGGTTAAGTGCCCCCGCAAACACCAAGGCACGCCATCGCCCTTTCGCGACCGTGCCGTCGGGCGACACATCGACAATGGGCTGGATCTGGGTGTGATCGTAGAGCCGTCCATCCTGGGGTTTGCCCAGCCACTGCAGGTACTGCAGCACGCGGGCCCGCCCGACGAAGACGCCGCGGCCACCGATCTCCAGCGTGCCATCCGCCGTATAAAGATCGGCGATCTGTTGCCACAGATTCTTGTCGACGTAGTATCCGTAGGTGCGCTGCAGGATCTCGATCTGGCGCTGATCATCGAGCCGGTCGACCTGCCATTTCAATTGCGCGATCCGCTGTGCCGCGGCGGCGGCGGACAGCTTCACCGGCGCGACCGGCGCAGGGTGCAGCGGCTGGATCGCATCAGGGGAGGCATAGTGGTACGGCGGCAGCGACACCGCGGGCCACGCATCGTAGACAAAGGAACTCGGTCGATCCGGTGCCGGCAGTTTGCGATCCGCCACATTGCTCTGCGCGAGCTTGGTCTTCCAGCCACCCTGTTCGGGCACCGTGAAGGTTTCGACCCAGTGCAGCTTGCTGATCTTCCAGACCCCGTGTTCCTTGCGGTATTCGCATTCATAGGGTCCGGTCTGCCAGCGTGCGTACTCATGGAACTGGCCGAGCAGCACCAGTGCCCGCCAGCGGCCCTTGGCCGACTGGCCATCGCCCGCGAGTGAGATCACCGGCTGCAGCTGCACATGCTCGCGCAGCTGCTGGGGCCTGAGCCCGCGTTTGCCGTAGCCAATGGCGTACAGCAAGGCACGGGCGTGCGCCTTGCCCACGAACACCCCGGCCGGCCCGTACTCAAGCGTCGCATCGTCCGTCAGCAGGTCGACAATGTTGTCCCAATCGGATCGGTCGAGGTAGTAGCCATAGGCGCGCTGCAGGCGCTTGATGGCATTCAGGTCCGCCAGTTGCGTGGCCTGCTGTTCCAGTTGCGCAAGGTTGGGCGGGGCGTCAGGCGCGGCTGATTGTGCAGCGGCCGGCCGGCCCAGCACCGTCGTTGCCAGCGCCACCGCCGCGAGTACCATGCCGCGATGATTCATGACTTGCCCTCCAGTAATTCCCGGATCCGGCTCAGATCGGCCGGCGTATTGACATCGATGCCCGGCCGCATGGCCGCGATCGCCACCCGGATCTGCATGCCGTACTCGAGCGCGCGCAGCTGCTCGAGTTTTTCGCTTTCCTCCAGCAAGGTCGGCGGCAGCTGCGACAGGCGCGCCAGCGACTGCACCCGGTAGGCGTACAAGCCGACGTGGCGCAGGGCACGCTGGTAGCTGTCGGGACCCGGCGCGCCCGCGATGGCGCCATCGCGGTCCCAGGGTATGGGAGCGCGCGAAAAAAACAGGGCCCGTCCGTCCTCGGCCAGGACCACCTTTACCGCGTTGGGGTCCAGGAACTCCGCCAACGAGGTCACGGGCGCCGCCACAGTAGCCAGGTCGGCTTCCGTGTGGTCCTTGAGCAGCCGCGCCACCTGGCCGAGCAGCGCCGGTGGCATCAGCGGCTCGTCCGCCTGAAGATTGACCACGATATCGGCGGGTGCCCAACCCAGTTTGGCCGCCGCTTCGGCGATCCGGTCGGTTCCGGAAACATGGCTCGACGCCGTCATCACGCACTCCACGCCGATCTGCGCCGTGGCGGCCTTGATGCGTTCATCGTCGGTTGCGACCACCACTTGGACTGCGCCCGAAGCCCGGGCGCGATCGCACACCCAGTGCAGCATCGGCCGACCGCCGATCATGAGCAGCACCTTGCCGGGCAGGCGAGCGGAATCAAACCGCGCGGGGATGACGACGCGAAACACCGCCGCTAGCGCTCCAAGAGTGGATCGTCGGCATTGAGCAGCCGGGCCTCTTCCTCAAGCATCACCGGAACGCCGTCGCGGATGGGATAGCTCAGGCGGTCCAGGCGGCACACCAGCACCTGTTCGCTGCGGCGGTACTGCAGTGGGCCCTTGCAGACCGGGCAGGCCATGATGTCCAGAAGTTTGGTATCCATGGGCGACACTTTACACGCAGCGCGCGTTGACCTCGACCAGCAGGTTCTGCGCATCCTCGGGCGAAAACTGCGCCGTAACCGGCACACAAGCCAGCCGATCACTGGCAAATGCCGCGCAGCGCACCGCGTCCTTCTCGGTCATGAGGATCGGCGCGTTTCCGGGCAGCTCCAGATCCCGTGCGGAGAAGGCGTGATGATCCGCGAAGGCATGCGGCACAACGCCCAAGCCAAAGGATTTCAGCAGCTCGAAGAAGCGTTGCGGATTGCCGATGCCGGCCACCGCGTGCACACGTACGCCGCGCAGGTCCTCGAGGCGCTGTCCCCACAAGCCCGCGGCGCCGCCGCCGGCGCTGCGCAGGGCCGCGATCTCCTCGGCCAGCGTTTGATGGCCGCCCGCGCCGCGCACCGGCTCGAGGGCCGACGGCACCATGCGCATGAAGAGCGGTGGCGGTGCGCCCAGGGCGGCCAGTGTGTCGAGCAATCCGGCGCGTGGCTCGCCATTGATCACCAGGGCATCCACCGTACTCAATCGTGTCGGTGCTTCGCGCAACGGTCCGGCCGGCAGCAGCCGCCCGTTGCCCAGGCCCCGTGCGCCATCGATGACGACCAGTTCGAACGTCGCGCGCCAGGCGCAGATGCTGCAAGCCATCGTCGCAAACGATGACATCACATCCCAGTTCGATCAGGCGCCGGGCCGCGGCGACCCGATCCGCATCCACCACGACCGGAACACCCGTGCGCCGCTCAAGCAGCACCGGCTCATCGCCGAAGCTCTGCCAGCTCGCGCCCTGCTCAACCTGCCGGGGGCCGCGCGTCGCTGCGCCATAGCCGCGCGAGGCGATGCCGACCTTCTTGCCCAACGACCCTAACTGCCAGGCGAGCCAGGCGACCATCGGGGTCTTGCCGGTGCCCCCGACGGACAGATTGCCGACGACGACAACCGGGCGAGACAGCCGGGTGGGGCTGAGCCGTCCGGATGAAAAGCTGCGCCGCCGTGCCGCCACCAGCCGGCCATACAACCCGGACAAAGGCGCCAGCAGCGCTTGGCCAGCCGCCCCGTCATACCAGATCCGGTTCAGACGGTCCTGTACCGACATAGGCGTTTCGCCTTCAGCTCTTGAACTGCAGGGCATGCAGCTGCGCGTACAGGCCTGCGTGGGCCAGCAACTCGGCGTGCGTGCCGCTTTCGGCGATGCGACCCGCTTCGAGCACGATGATGCGATCGGCCTGCTCCACCGTCGACAAGCGGTGCGCGATGACGAAGGTCGTGCGATTGCGCACCAGCTGCGCGAGCGCGGCCTGGATATGGCGCTCGGCTTCCGTGTCGAGGGCCGAGGTGGCCTCATCCAGAATGAGGATGGGCGCATCCTTCAGCAAGGCGCGCGCGATGGCGATGCGTTGCCGCTGGCCACCGGACAGCAGCACGCCCCGGTCACCCACCATGGTGTCGAGTCCCCGTGGCAGAGCGGCGGCGAATTCCATGACATGCGCGGCCTCAGCGGCGCGCTCCACGGCGGCCGGATCGCTCGCGCGGCCAAAGGCGATGTTGTTGCGGATGGTGTCATCGAACAGCACCACCTCCTGGCTCACCGCCGCGATCTGTTCGCGCAGGCTGTGCAGCGTGTACTCGCGCACGTCCCGACCATCGATGCGCACCGCGCCCTCCCCGACATCATGGAAGCGCGGCAGCAGGCTGACCAGGGTGGATTTGCCGCTGCCGGAGCGCCCGACAATGGCAACCTGCTGGCCCGCCGGCACCGTGAGCGTCAAGCCCTGCACCGCGGCGCCCTTGCCGCTTTCGTAGGTGAACGACACATTGTCGAACTGCACATCGCCGCGCACCCGCGCGATCGCCGTTCCGCCGCTGTGCACCTCGGCCGGTTCGTCCAGCAGTTCAAACAGGTTCTGCGCCGCGGCGACACCCTGCTGGAGGGTGCCCGTGACCCCGATGAACTGCTGCAGCGGCTGGGAAATTCCGGCCAGTGCCACGATGAATCCCACCAGCGCCGACATGCTCATCCGGCCGTGGATGGCGTCAGCGATCGCCAGCGACAGCACGATGGCCATGCCGATGGAGCTGATGGTCTGCACGATCGGATTGGAGACGCCCTTGGTGAGGACCAGGCGCATGTTGGAGCGGCGATTGTGCTCGTTGACGATGCCGAACTGTCGACTCACATGTTCTTCGGCGTTGTAGATCTTGATCAGCCGCGGCGCCTCGAAGCTCTCCTTGGCGACCCGCGTGACATCGCCCATCGAGTCCTGGATGCGCCGCGAGTAACGGCGGAAGTAGCGGTTGATCCGCGACACCAGCCAGCCGATCAGCGGTGCCATGACCAGCGCCATGAGGGTGAGCCTCAGGTTATAGGTCATGGCGTAGTACAGCGTGATGGCGATCTGCAGCAGCGATCGCACCAGCATCACGACGGCATCGGTCGCGCTGCCGCCGATGAGCTCGACGTTGTACGTGAGGCGGGACAGCAGATTGCCGCTGGCATTGCGGTCAAAATAGGCTATGGGCAGCCGGTTGACCTTGTCGAACAGCTGCTGGCGGATCGTGGTAACGACCCGGCGCGACACATAACCGGTGAAATACGTCTGCGCGAAATCACCCATGCTGCGGGCGAACAGCACGCCGACCAGCGCGATCGGCAGCCACACAATGGTCCTGGGGTCCGTGTGTTCCAGCGTGCTGCTGACGAAGCGCTTGGCGAACGGCGCAAAGCTCGACATGGCGGCGGCATAGGCGGCCCCGCCCAGCAGGCCCAGAGCGAAGATGCCGCGGTAGGGTTTGACGTACCCCAAGAGGCGCAGGTAGGTCGTCAGCGGACGGGCCGGTTCCGGGCTGCTCATGCCAGCCCCACAGCCGGCGTCATTTCGCGTCTGCCGCCGGCGCCACATCCTGGCGCACCGTGGCGATATTCATTTCCGTGAAACCGAGTCGACCCAGGACATCCATGGCGGTAATCACCGACTGATGCGTGGTGCGGCCATCGGCGCGCAACGTCACCCGCATGCTGCGATCGGTACCGGCCTCCTTGAGCAGCGCGGCCCGCAAGGTGTCCGGGCTCGAATTGATGAGCTCGTGACCGTTGACCAGGTAGCCGCCCTGCTGCGTGACCGACACCACCAGGGGCTCTGCGGGCGGCTTGCCGGTCGGCAGATCGCGCGCCTGGGGCAGGTGCACATGGATGCGCCCCTCATCCACCAGCGAGCTCGAGAGCATGAAGAACACCACCATCATGAGAACCACGTCAATCAAGGAGACGAGGTTGATCTCCGGGTCCTCCACGCGCCGGGGCCGCAGGTTCACCGGGCACCGGTTCCCGTCACCGCGATCGGTCGGCCGGGATGCTCGTGGGGCAGCCGCTCAGGATTGCGCTCCTGGCCGGCGCGCTCGCGGCCGGCGCCTTCGACCACATCGGCGAGCCGGATGGCGTCTTTTTCCATTTCCACAACGAAACTCTCGACCCGCCCGCGCAGGTAGCGGTAGGCAATGAGCGCCGGGATGGCCACGCACAGGCCGGCGGCGGTCGCGATCAGGGCCTCGGCGATGCCGCCCGAGAGCATGCGCGGATCACCCGCCGCACCGGCCTGCAGCGCGTTGAATGACTTGATGATGCCGGTCACGGTGCCCAGCAGCCCGAGCAGCGGTGAGGTGCTGGCAATGGTGCCCAGGGTGTTGAGGAAGCGCTCCAGGTCGTGCACCACGTGACGGCCGGCATCTTCCAGCCGCTCCATCATGATCTCGCGGCCACGGTGCCGGCTGGCGAGCCCGGCGGCCAGCACCCGGCCCAGGGGCGAGTTCTGCTCCAGGGCGGCGATCACCTTGTCAGTGACCTGATCGGCCTCCACCAGCTGGCGCACGCGCCGCACCAGGTCCCGCGGCAGCACGCGCTGTTCCTGCAGCGTCCACAGACGCTCGAGAATGATGGCCGCTGCCCCCACCGAGCACAGGACGATCGGCCACATGAACGGGCCACCGGCCCGTACGATTTCCCACATCCGATTGCATCCCTCGCCCGGCAAAACCAAGTACGGCGTCACATCATACCGGAGCGCTCCCCCGGCTCAAGGCGGCTCTGCTAGAGTCGCGACCGCATGCCCCGTCGATGGCTCAAGAAGTTCATGCCCCACCCGGCCACCCTCCTTGAGCGGTGGCCACTGCGGGTATTTGGGCCGCGCATCTCAGACCCGAAGCTGTGGACCCTGCATCGGCGCGGCGTCACGGCCGGATTCGGGGCGGGACTGGCGATCTGTTTCATGCCGCTGCCCGTGCACCTGCCACTCGCCGCCGTGGTGGCCGTCACCTGGCGGATCAATCTGCCGACCATCATCGCGACGACGCTGCTGGTGAATCCCTTCACCATGGTGCCGATCTACTACGTCGCCTACCGGGTCGGCGCGGCCGTCAGCGGCGCCCCGGTGCGCCGATTCGGCTTCCGCCTCAGCTGGCACTGGCTGGAACACGGCTTGGGACCCATGTGGCAGCCGTTCCTGATCGGCTGCCTGGTATGTGCCCTGGTGTGCGGCATTGCCGGCTGGCTCGCGCTGGAGTTCATCTGGCGCCGGCAGGTACTGCACCGGCGCAGCATCCGGCACTGTCAGCGCTCCGCCGCGCTCTAGCCGGGGAGCCGGGGCGTCTCGCGCAGCACGCCGCCCTCGATGGTGAGAATCCGGTCCATGCGGTCCGCGAGCCGCTGATCGTGGGTCACGACCACCAGACTGGTCTGTCGTTCGCGGTTCAGTTCCAGCATCAGGGCAAATACCTGTGCGGCATTGACCCCATCGAGATTGCCGGTGGGCTCATCCGCCAGCACCACGGCGGGCTGCGTGACCAGGGCGCGCGCCACCGCCGCGCGCTGGCGCTCGCCGCCCGAGAGCTGGTGCGGGCGGTGGCTGAGACGCTGGCCCAGCCCCACCCTTTCCAGGATCTCGCGCGCCCGGCGGCGCGCCTCGGCGATGGCGGTCCGGCGCACCAGCAGCGGCATGGCGACATTTTCCAGGGCGGAAAATTCCGGCAGCAGATGGTGGAACTGATAGACGAAGCCGAGCGAGCGGTTGCGCAGCAGACCGCGTTCGCGCTCGCCCATCTGATGAATATCGCGGCCGGCCACCAGCACCCGGCCCGAAGTGGGCTTGTCGAGTCCACCGAGAATCTGCAGCAGGGTGGTCTTGCCGGAGCCCGAGGCGCCGACAATGGCGAGGCGTTCGCCCGCTGCGATGTGCAGGCTCGCGCCGGTCAGCACCTCGAGCAACTCGGGCCCCTGCCGGAAATTCTTGCAGATATCGATCGCCTGCAATGCTGCTTCAGTCATGACGCAAAGCCTCCGCCGGTGCGGTGCGCGAGGCTCGCCAGGCCGGATACAGCGTCGCCAGAACACACAGCGCGAAGGCCACGGCGCAGACCCTCAGCACGTCCATGATCTCGACATAGGCGGGCAGATCACTCATGTTGTACACACTGGCATCCAGAAAATGCGTGCCGAGCAGGTGTTCCAGAACGTGCACCCAGCTCTCCAGATTATGCGACACCAGCACCCCCAGCGCCGCGCCCAGCACGGTTCCGGTGAGCCCGATCAGCACGCCTTGGATGGCGAACGTCGCCAGCATGTTCCTGGGCGCGGCGCCCAGTGTGCGCAGCAGCGCGATATCCGAGCGCTTCTCTTTGACGATCATGATCAGCGTCGCAATGATGTTGAACGCGGCGACGCCCACGATCATGAGCAGGATCACGAACAATATCGATTTCATGACCGTGATGTTGCGAAAGAAATTCTCGTGGCTGCGGGTCCAGTCGCTGACGTAGTAGCTGGCTGCCGCGCCCGGGGCCTGCAAGATATCCAGCGCCACATGGTGCACGACGCTCGGCGCTTGCCAGGGATCGCGGATCGCCAACCGCAGCCCGGTCACCATATCGCCCATCCGATAGACGCGCGCCGCATCGTGCAGCTCGATGAGTGCCAGAACCCGGTCGTATTCATACATGCCGGAGCTGAAAATGCCGGTGACGCTGAAGCGGCGCACGACCGGTTGCGGTCCCATGGGAGTGGCCGTGGCTTCCGGTGCGATCAGTATCACCGAGTCGCCGACCTTGGCATCCAGCGCCGCCGCGAGCGCCGAGCCCAGCACGATGTGATAGCCCCCGGGCACGAGCTCATCGATGTTGCCGTGGGTAAACTTCTGGGCGAGCCCGGTCGCCGTGCGCTCCAGGTCCGGGGCGACACCGCGGATCTGCGCGCCGACGACGTGCTGCCCATGGGCCAGCATCGCCTGCGCCTCGATGAACGGCACCGCCGCCAGCACTTGAGGGTCGCGCAACACCCGGGTGCGCGCCGCCGGCCAATCCGCAAAGCTGCCCTGCAAGCCGGTGATGGTCGCGTGCGCCGTGACGCTGAGGATGCGGCTGCGCAGTTCACGCTCAAAACCATTCATCACCGACAGCACCACGATGAGCACGGCGACGCCCAGCACCAGCCCCAAAACCGACATGATGGCGACGAAGGAAATGAAACCCTGGCGTGCCCCGCTCAGATAGCGGGTGCCGATCAGCCACTCATAGGCGTCGATCATCGCGGCGCTGCCTTATTCATAGCGCAGCGCCTCCGCCGGCGATACCCGCGAGGCGCGCAACGCCGGGTAGACCGTCGCGAGCAGCGTCAGGATCAGTGCCGCGACCGCAATCCACAGCACATTGCCGCCGTGCAGGTCGGTCGGGATGGTCGTCACCGCGTAGACCTCCGGATCGAACAGATGAAAGCCGAGCGTGCGCTCGAGGAACGGCTCGACGTGATTCATATTGACCGTCAGCAACACCCCCAGCGTCACCCCTACCGCCACGCCCGCCCAGCCGATGACCAGGCCCTGGGTCATGAACACCCCCATGATGGTGCGGGGCGAGGCGCCGAGCGTGCGCAGGATGGCGATGTCGTTGCGCTTGTCCGTGACGGTCATGACCAGCATGGCCACGATGTTGAACGCCGCGACGGCCACGATCAGCAGCAGGATCAGCGACATCATGGTTTTCTCAAGGCGGATGGCGCGAAAGTAGCTGGCGTTGTCGACGGTCCAGTCGATGATCTGCAGATTTGCGGGCAGCAGCCGGCGCAGCGCGACGCTCATGGCGGGCGCGTTCAGGGCGTTCGCGTAGCGAAGTCTCAGACCCATGTCGCTGGCGGCTGCGCCCATGGCGCGCACATCGGCAATGTTCGCAAGCAAGAGCGCGCCGTCCTGCTCCTCGACGCCGGCATCGAACACGCCCGCGACGGTCACCTCGCGAAGTTTCGGCGTCGGCGTGCCGTCCGCGGCGACCGTGGGAATCAGCAGCGTCAGCGCATCCCCACGCGCGCTGCCCAGCTGCCGGGTGATGCCATCCCCCACGAGCACGTGAGCATCCCCGCCGCCCAGATCCTTAAGGCTGCCGTCCCGCAGCACCTTGGCGATGTCGCTGACGGTGCTTTCGCGTGCCGGGTCGATGCCACGCAGCACCACCGGCAGCATGTCCGGCTGATGCACCGCGAGCGCCTGAACCTCGACATAGGGCGCCGCGCCCGTCACGCCCGGCTGCGCACGCAAGGTGGCGGCGATGGCATCCCACGCGGCCTGGTCAGGCGCGCCCGCGCCGGGCGCCGGGACCACCCGGGCGTGGGCACTCAAGGTCAGCAGCTGACTGCGAAGGTCAGCCTCGAAGCCGTTCATGACGGAGAGGATGACAATCAGTGCAGCCACCCCCAGTCCCACACCGAGCAATGACACCCAGGTGATAAAGGACACAAAGAATTTGTGGGTGCGGGCGCGCACGTAGCGCAGCCCCACGTAGGGCGCAAAGGGATGAAACACGCCGGGCATTTAACCACAGACCTGCGCCCATCCGGTGCAGCCTGGACCTGTGTCACAAATTCGGGCCGCCCGCGCCCCAGTCAGCTTTGACAGATTGCGGCCGGTGCTATAGTTCCGGCCGTGAGAAGGGAGCTTTTGCCATGAAAACCCAGGTCCTGGTTTCCCTGCTGTGCCTGAGCGCGGCTGGCCTTGTCCATACCACACGGGCCCACGCCGCACTCGAGGTGGATGACGGCAAGGTGGCGGTCATACCCTCCGCCACCCCGCAGCCGGCGCGCGGCGCGCTGATGAAGACCGTGGAAAAGCAGTTCGGCGCCCCGGCCGAAAAACATCCGACGGTGGGCAAGCCGCCCATCACGCGCTGGGACTACCCCAACTTTTCGGTGTTTTTCGAGGGTGACCGGGTCATCGATTCGGTGGTGACCGACAGCTGAGCGGTTCCTGCCGCGCCCTGCAAGGCCTTGTATACGCGGCGGCGCCCGGTAAGCTGCCGCGTCCCGCGTTGCGCCATGGCCTTACGATGACACCGCTCCTCAATCCCCTGCGACCCAACAGCATGCGGCGCCACGTGCACTGGCACCAGCTGCACGGCGGCGCCACCGCGCTGGCGCTCGCGGAGTGCATGCACAATGACTCGCGGCTGTACGTGGTGGTGACCGCGGATGCCCGCGAAATGGAGCGCCTGGCGGCCGAAATCGCCTTCTTCCAGGGCGCCAAGCGCGCCGGCCAGGCGCTCATGCCGCTGCCGGACTGGGAAATCCTGCCCTACGACCTGTTCTCCCCCCATCCCGACATCACCTCGCGCCGGCTGCAGACCCTGTTTGAGCTGCCTGAGGCGCGCGGCGGCTGTCTGATTCTCGCCGCCGACACGCTGTTGCAGCGCCTGCCCCCGGTGGCCTTTGTCCGCGGGCGCGCCTTTGACCTGGCGGTGGGGCAGACCTTGAGTGTCGAGCCGTTTCGCCAGCGCCTGGCGGATGCGGGCTACGCGAGTGTCGGCCAGGTCACCGCCCCGGGAGAGTTCGCCGTGCGCGGCTCCTTGCTCGATGTCTTTCCCATGGGTGCGGAGACGCCGCTGCGCATCGATCTGTTCGGCACCGAGATCGAGGCCATTCGCCGCTTCGACCCGGAGACGCAGCGCTCGCTCGATGCGGTCGCGAGCGTGCGCATGCTCCCGGCGCGCGAAGTGCCGCTGGATGCGGAGAGCGTCAAAGGCTTCCGCCGCCGCTACCGAGCGCGCTTCGAGGGGGATCCGACGCTGTCGAGTATCTATCGGGGCGTGAGCGAGGGTCTGGCCCCACCCGGCGTCGAGTTCTACCTGCCGCTGTTCTTCGAGGCGACCGCCTCGCTCTTCGATTACCTGCCGCGCGATGCCGTGATCGTGAATGACAGCGGCGCGGGCCAGGCGCTGCAGCAGCTGTGGAGCGACATCGAAAACCGCTATGAGGAGCGGCGCCACGACATCGAGCGGCCGATCTTGGCGCCGCACGAACTGTTCCTGACGCCACAGGAGCTGGCACTGGGTGCCGAGCCCCTGACCAGCATCAGCCTGGATGGCTTCAAGGCGGATCTTGAACTGCATCCGGATGAGGCGGCAGTCAATTATCCGACCACGATGCCGCCGGAGCTGCGCATCGATGCGCGCGCCGCAGAGCCCCTCGCCCCGCTTGCCGACTTCCTCAGCGGATTCGATGGCCGCGTGCTGATCACGGCCGACTCGCCGGGCCGCCGCGAAGTGCTGCAGGACATGCTGCGGCCCCATACCGAGAGCGTCACGGCGGTGCCGGACTGGGCCAGCTTCCGTGACGGCACGGCACGCCTCGCGCTGACCGTGGCGCCGGATATCCGCGGCCTGCAGCTGCTGTCGCCGCGCGTGGCGGTGCTCTCCGAAGCACAGCTGTTTGGCGCGCGCGCCGCTCAGGAGCGGCGTCGGCGCCGCTCGGCTTCGGATCCTGCGGCCATTCTGCGCGACCTCACGGATCTGAATCCGGGCTCGCCAGTGGTGCACGAGGAGTATGGCGTCGGGCGCTACGTCGGCCTCATGGTGATGGAGGTGGCGGGCACCCCAGGGGAGTTCCTGGTGCTCGAGTACCAGGGCGGGGACCGGATCTACGTGCCGGTGCACGCCCTGCACCTGATCAGTCGCTACACCGGCAGCGCGCCGGAGAATGCGCCGCTGCATAAGCTCGGCACCGAACAGTGGGCGAAGGCGAAGAAGCGGGCCGCCGAGCAGGTCCGCGACATTGCCGCGGAACTGCTGGACCTGTATGCGCGCCGCCGTGCCCAGCATGCCGTGAGCCTGCCGCTGAAGGAAATGGAATACCGGGCCTTCGCCAATGCCTTTCCGTTCGAGGAAACCGAAGACCAGGCCGATGCCATCGCCCGGGTGCTCGAGGATCTGGCCAAGACCCAGCCCATGGACCGCATCGTCTGCGGCGATGTGGGCTTCGGCAAGACTGAAGTGGCGATGCGCGCCGCCTTCGCCGCCGTGCAGGCCGGCCGCCAGGTCGTGGTGCTGGTGCCGACGACACTGCTCGCGCAGCAGCACCTCGGCAATTTCCGTGACCGCTTCGCCGACTGGCCGGTGCGCATCGAGGCGCTGTCACGCTTTCGCACTGCCAAGGAGAGCGACGCCGTCATCCAGGGCATCGAACAGGGTACGGTCGACATTGTCATCGCCACCCATCGTCTGCTGCATGCGAACGTGCGCTTCCGCGAACTGGGCCTGATCATCATCGATGAGGAGCACCGCTTCGGCGTGCGCGACAAGGAGAAGCTCAAGGCCCTGCGGGCCGAAGTGCACGTGCTGACGCTCACCGCAACACCGATTCCCCGCACGCTGAACATGGCGCTTGGCGGACTGCGCGACCTGTCGTTGATCACGACGCCGCCTCCGGGGCGGCTGACCATCAAGACCTTCGTCAGCGAGTGGCACGATGCCACCATTCGCGAAGCCGTGATGCGCGAGCTGCGCCGCGGTGGCCAGGTGTACTTCGTCCACAACGAAATCCGCGACATCGAGAAGGTCGCGGCAAAATTGCGGGAGCTGGTGCCGCAGGCGGATCTGCGCATCGGTCATGGGCAGATGCGCGAGCGCGATCTGGAACAGCTCATGGTCGACTTCTATCATCGGCGCTTCAACATCCTGCTGTGTACGACCATCATTGAAAGCGGCATCGATGTGCCGACCGCCAACACCATCATGATCAACCGCGCCGACCGCTTCGGGCTTGCACAGCTGCACCAGCTGCGCGGCCGGGTCGGTCGCTCGCACCACCGCGCCTACGCCTACCTGATCGTACCGCCGCGCAAACAGCTCACGGCCGATGCCGTCAAGCGCCTCGAAGCCATCGAGTCGCTGGAGAATCTGGGTGCGGGCTTCGTGCTCGCCACCCACGATCTGGAGATCCGCGGTGCCGGGGAACTGCTGGGCGAATCCCAGAGCGGTGAGTTGAGCGAAGTGGGCCTGGCCATGTTCCTCGACATGCTCGAGCGCGCCGTCGAGGCACTCAAGGCGGGGCGGCAGCCGGCGCTCGACAAGCCGCTGGCGGCCGCCACCGAAGTCGAATTGCACGTGCCCGCGTTCCTGCCCGATGACTATGTCGCCGATGTCCACGTGCGCCTCGGGCTATACAAGCGGATTGCCGCAGCGGACGCGGCCGGGCTCGAGGAACTCACCGCCGAACTCGTCGACCGCTTCGGCGAGCTGCCGCCTTCCGGCGCCAATCTGCTCAAGGTGGCACGCCTGAAACTGCGCGCCCGGGCGCTGGGCGTGCGCCGTCTGGACCTGGGCACCGCAGGAGGCTATGTGCTGTTCGAGGAGAAGAACGCTCTGGATCCGGCGGTGATCATCCGTCTGATCCAGAAGTCCCCGAAGGAGCTGCGCCTGGAGGGGTCGCTGAAACTGCGGGTCACCGCACCGCTTGGCGCGATCGAGAAGCGCTTCGACTATGCCGCCGAGCTGCTGCAGCGCTTTGGGGGCCGCAGTGCGTGATACGATTCAGCCATGAACGCACGCGCTTTCGTCCTGGCCGGATGTGTGCTGGGCTGCCAGCTGTGGGGCACGAGCGTGGCACAGCAAGCCGCGCCCGCAGGCGGCGTGGCCCTCCCGCCGGAACCGCATCCGGCCGCTGCCGCCGCGGCAGCACCGGCCGCACTCGGCGTCTACAACATCGAGGTCATCGTCTTTCGCACCAACGCAACCTTGGGTTCGCCGGAGAACTGGAGCGCGGAGGCCGCTCAGGCGCCGGCGGCGCCGAGCGCCGCTGACGGCGAGACCAGCACGAGCGCCAATGAGGCCGCGGCCCAGACGCCCGGTGGCCGTTTTGTGCGCACGCTGACACCCGCCGAATTCCAGCTCAACGATCTGGAGGCGCGCATCAAAGCCACTGGCAGTTACGCTGTCGTCGCGCATGCCGCCTGGGCGCAGACGGCGAGTCCGTGGGGAACGCATCAGAGCATGAGCGTGCAGCAACTGGGCTTCGACAATCCGCTCTTGACGGGCACCGTGACCCTGCAGCGCGGCCAGTTCCTGCATCTGGGCCTGGCGCTGAACCTGACGATCGCCAATCCGCCGGCTGGATTGGGCGCCGCCGCGCCGACGACGTTCGTGCTCAACGACATCCACCGGGTGAAATTCTACGAGCGCAATTACTTTGACGCGCCCGCCTTCGGCGTCATCGCGCTGGTGGTACCGGCACAGGGCGCCCGACGCGCCGGACGCTAGCTTCGCGCCTCAGCTCGCGGAGCCCGCCGCCTTGGGCGGCCCGTCCGCGTCACCGGAGCGCGCGAAGTCACTGGCCTCGGGGGCGCAGGATCTGTTCTTGCCCTGCCCCTTGGCGCGCTGCAAGGCAGCCGAGCAGGCGCCGATGAATGCCGGCAGGGACAGCTCCTGTGGCGGCACGAGCGTACAGGCGCCGGCGCTCAACGTCACATAGCGGCCGCTGGCGGTGGCCCTGGGGTGATGGATCAGCAGGTCGCGCACCCGTTGCAGCACCACGCGGGCGTACTCATCCGCCGCGGCCGAGGAAGCTGCCTGGGTGAGCACGGCGAACGTGCCACCGTTCCAGCGACCGATCAGATCGCCGCTGCGCCGATAGGAGGCGGTGATGACGCGTGCGACCCGACGGATGCAGGCATCGCCCGCAGCCTTGTCAAAGATGTCGTTGTAGGTGCCCAGATCGTCGATGTCGAGGAACGTCAGGCCGATCTCGTGACCGTCGCGCTGCGCGATATACCAGTCGCGCTGCAGCAGCTCTTCAAAGTAGGCCCGCGAATGAAGCCCCGTCAGCCGATCCTCGCGCATGGCGGCGGGCAGCCCCGCGAGTGCCGCCTTCTCGGGCGTACGCAGCCGCTCGCGCGTATCGCGGTGATAGCCGATCCACTGCACGAGCTTGCCTTCGGCATCGCGCACGGGCTGGATCAGAATCTCATTCCAGTATTGCGCCCCATCGGGTCGGTAGTTGCGCATCAGCACGCGACAGGATTCGCCGCGCGAGAGCGCATCGCGCATGCGTTGCCGGCCTTCCTGGTCGTGGTCATTGCCCTGCAACAGGCGCAGATTGCGGCCCACCAGGGCGCTCAAGGCATAGCCCGAGAGCTGCAGAAACGACGCGTTGGCATAGACCACCGGATAATCCGGCGTGGTCGCATCACAAATGACGATGCCTTCGGGCGACTGCTCGACGATCTCGCGCCAGCCGCTGTCGGGCAGTGTGGTCATGCGCGTTCCGCCGTCAGCGACAGCACCGGCGCGGCCGCGAGCCGCCCGAGCCATTGCTGGGCCTGGCCAAAGGCTGGCGCCGCGCGCAGATCCGCGGGCGATAAGCGCTCTTGCCCACGCATGCGGATCAGGCGCAGCTGCGACGCCGGGTCGGCAGCCGCCGCAAGTCCCGACAGCGCCTGTGCGCGCGATGCGGGGTCATTGCATACCAGCAGCATGTCGCAGCCCGCGCCGAGCGCACGTCGGCAACGCTCCACGATATCCCCGCCCGCGCTCACCGCGCCCATGCTCAGATCGTCGGTGAACACCGCGCCTTGAAAATTGAGATCCGTGCGCAACACGCCGCGGATCCAGCGCGCCGACAGGCTGGCCGGGGCCGCATCCTCGGCAGGCAGCAGGATGTGCGCGACCATGACGCCCGGCAGACCATTGGCAATGAGGCGCCGGTAGGGCGTGAGATCCGCATCCAGGTCGGCAAGTGGGCGCCGATCCACCGGCAGTGAGACATGCGAATCGGCAACGACCGCGCCGTGACCCGGGAAATGTTTGGCCGTGGCAGCCATGCCCGCATCGCGCATGCCCAGCATGTAGGCCACGGCAAGCTGCGCCGTGACATCGGCCGCCGGGTGCAGCGCCCGATCGCCGATCGCCTCGTTCAACCCGTAGTCCAGATCCACCGTGGGCGCGAACGACAGATCCACGCCGTGCGCGCGCAGTTCGGCCGCCATCAGCCACCCCATGCTGCGGGCCGCGCTCAAGCCTGCGGCCCGATCCGTATCAAACAGCTGCCCGATGCGGCGTGCCGGCGGCAGGCGCGAGAAGCCGCTGCGGAAGCGCTGCACGCGGCCGCCTTCATGATCGACGCCGATGAGCAGCGGCGGACTGCGCACCGCGTGGATGCTGCGCGTCAGCTCCAGCAGCTGCTCGGGGCTTTCGAAATTGCGCGCGAACAAAATGACGCCACCGACCAGCGGATGCGCGAGCATCTCGCGCTCCGGCGCCGAGACCGCAGGTCCCACCAGGTCGATCATCAGCGGGCCAAGCGTCATGTCAGCGTCATTCCCTCGAGTCGTTCATGGCGGCGTCAGCATTGCCAGCGACTCCACGTGTGCCGTATGCGGAAACATGTCCAATACCCCGGCCGCGCGCAGTGCAAACCCATATTCGTGAACCAGCACAGCGACGTCTCGCGCAAGACTGCCCGGATGACATGAAATGTAAGCGACTTTGCGGGGCGCAAGATGTGCGATGGTTGGCATAACGTCCAATGCCCCGGCGCGCGGCGGATCCAGAATCACATGGCTGAAGCCGCTCGCCAGATAGTCAGCATTCAGCGGCAACGGCTGAGTCAGGTCCGCAGCTAAGAATTGCGCATTGGTGAGCCCATTCATGAGCGCATTATGTCGTGCCCGGGCCACGAGTGCCGCATCCCCTTCAATACCCGAGGACCGAGGCGGCGCGTCGCGCCAGCGGCAGGGTGAAATTCCCCAGTCCGCAATACAGGTCGAGCACGCGGGAGTCCGGCGCAAGCTCCAACAGGGCAATCACCTGCGACACCATCGCGGCATTGATGGCGGCGTTGATCTGCACGAAGTCCGTCGGGGCGAAATCATAGGTGACGCCGAACTCGGGCAGCGAATAGCGCAGCGGCTCAAGCTCGGGGGCCGCCTCCAGGGGCGCGACGGTGTCCAGGCCTCCGGTCTGCAGGTAGATGCGCACAGCGTGTTGCTGCGCAAACTCCCGCAGTGCAGCAATATCGCCCTCCGCGAGCGGGCGCAGCACCCGCAGGATCAGCGCCGTGACGTTCTCGGCGATGGCGACCTCGATCTGCGGGATGTGTTCGCGGCCGTCCAGGCCCGTCAACATCACGGACAGCGGGCCGATCAGCGCCCCCACCGGATCGCTCAACACCTCGCATCGATCGAGGGCGGCGATGTAGGGGGCGAGCCGCTCGCGAAAGCCCACCACCACCCGGCCCTTCTTGGGGACATAGCGCGCACCCAGGCGCGCGCGGCGCCGATAGCCCCACTGCGGACCCCGCAGCGGCGGCAGCCACGCCTGCGCACTCACCTTGGCCACGCGCTCCAGCGCATCGCGCAGTTCCTGTTGCTTCACGTCGATCTGCCGATCGGCGGACAGATGCTGCAGGGCGCAGCCGCCGCACACCCCGAAGTGCGCACAGCGTGGCGTGACCCGATCCGCCGAAGGCTCGATGACCTCCAGCAGCTGGCCTTCATCGTGGCCGCGGTGGCGGCGAACACGCCGGAAGCGGATCAGCTCCCCGGGCAGCGCCCCGCCCACGAAGGCGGCCTTGCCGGCTTTGACAATGCCCTCGCCCTCATGGGTCAGGGCCGCCACCATGCCCTGCTCCGGTTCTGCCGCCACCTTGGCCCGCCGGCTCATGCCCCGGCGCCCGAACCCAGTGATTCCCAGGCGCGCAGGAATTCCCCCAGGTGCGGCTCGGTGCCGGCGGCGAGCAGCGCCTTCACCCGCGCCACTTCGTCCTGGTACTGCGGGGCCGAAAACCTGCCGCGCATCAGCTCGAAGCGCAGATAGATGAGATAGGTATTGAGCACGTCCGTCTCGCAGTACTGGCGGATGCGGACAATGTCACCCGCCTGCCACGCATCCCAGACCTGGCTTCCGGAAAAGCCCAGCTTGCCCGGCAATCCCAGAAGCGCCGCCACTTCCGCCAGCGGCGCCCGGGCGCGGCCCTGGAAGCCGGCGAGGATGTCCATCAGGTCCATGTGGCGCCAGTGAAAGCGCGACAGGTAATTGTTGTAGCGGAAGGCGGTATCCGACTCGCCGGTCTCCCAATAGCGCTCCGCCGCGATGCCGGCGCGCAGCGCCCGGTATTGCAGCACCGGCAGATCAAAGCCGCCGCCGTTCCAGGACACCAGATCCGGGCTGAAACGCTCCAGCCCATCAAAGAAACGGCGGATCAGTTCCTCCTCGGAGGCCTCGGGGTCACCGAGGCTCCAGACCTTGAGACCTTCACGACTGCGCAGCACGCAGGAGATGGCGACGATGCGATGCTGGGGATGCGCCAGGAACTCGCTGTCATGGGCCTGGCGCCGCAGCGTGAACATGGCGCGCGCGACCTGCTCATCGGACAGTCCCGCAAGTCCATGCAGACGGCGCCCCAGGTCAGTGTCCGGAACGGTCTCGATATCGAAGACCAGGACGTTCACACGCGCGCCGCCGCCATCAGCGTCTTCATGTCGCGCACCGCCGCCGCCAGTCCGCTGAAGATGGCGCGCGCCACGATCGCATGCCCGATGTTGAGCTCAATGATCTCGCGGATGGCCGCCACCGGCTGCACGTTGTGATAGTGCAGACCATGGCCGGCATGAACCGACAGCCCCAGGCGCGCACCCAGCTGGGCGCTTGAGAGCAGGCGCGACAGTTCGGCGGCCTGCGCGGCGCCGGAACTTTCCGCATAGGCGCCGGTGTGCAGCTCGATCGCGGGCGCACCGATGCGCGCTGCGGCTTCCACCTGGCGCGGGTCCGGATCGATGAACAGTGACAGCCGCACCCCTGCGGCCGCCAGGCGCCCGGCGGCATCCGTCAGGCGCGGCACCTGTGAGGCCACATCCAGCCCACCCTCGGTGGTCACCTCCTCGCGCTTCTCCGGCACCAGGCAACAGTCCGCCGGACACAGCTCACAGGCAAGCGTCAGCATCTCCTCGGTGAGCGCCATTTCCAGATTCATCCGGGTCTGCAACAGGGCGCGCAGGGCGCGTACGTCGCGGTCCTGGATATGGCGCCGGTCCTCGCGCAGGTGCACCGTGATGCTGTCGGCGCCGGCCTGTTCGGCCAAGAGCGCGGCGTGCACCGGGTCGGGATACTGGGCGCGGCGCGCCTGCCGGATCGTGGCGACATGATCGATGTTGATGCCGAGTCGAATGTTGGAATGATTCATGTGACGTTAACCCTTCGGTGATCCCGCGCCCGAGTCCGGCGCCAGCGCGCTGCCGACACAGGCCCTCGCGACGGCGCGCGTGGCGATCGGTCGACCCTCCAGACAATGCTCGAGGGCCGCCGACAGCACCTTGCGGGCATCCGACAGTTCCTGCGCTTCCTGCAAGCGGCCCCCCGCCAGCTGCAGCAGCGAGCTGCCGCGCACGGCGCCGGCATGCTCCGCGGTGGTGGCAAACAGCCCATCGGCAGGCCGCAAATGATAGTACCCCTGCGCGCTCACCGTGCCGCCGGCTGCGGTGCGGGTGAGGTCCAGCCCATACCCCACCTCCTGCAGCAGCCGCAGTTCAAAGTGACGCAACACCGGCTCCAGCGGCCGCCCGGCCGTCAACCTCGCCAGCGCCTCCTCATACCCATCAAATAATCCGGCGTTCGGGTCGTGCCGGGTGGTCAACTTCAGGAGCAGTTCGTTCAGATAAAACCCGGACAGCAGCGCCGCGGGGGGCAGTCCACCCATCAAACTGCCGGGATTACTGTGCGGATGCCGCGCCGCCTCGCTCTCGGCGCTCACCAGCTGGCCGGCCTCCCCACGCGAGGTAAAGGAGATCAGCAACGGCTGGAACGGCTGCAGCAGCGATGCCAGGCGCGCCTTGGGGCCGCGCACGCCCCGGGCAAACAGCGACAGCCGGCCCTGTTCGCGGGTGAAGATCTCGAGGATGCGACTGGTATCGCGGTACGGCTGCGTGTGCAGGATATAAGCCTGGGCCAGCAGCGTGCGACGCGCTTTCATCGCCGCCTCACTCCAGACCCAGCTCGCTCAACGCCCGGGCGCTGTCCGCCCAGCTCTCGCGCACCTTCACCCACAGCGTCAGATGCAGCCGCTCCCCCAGGATATGGTTGAGCTCCAGGCGCGCCTTGCGGCCGACGCGCTTCAGGCGCTCCCCGCCCGCGCCAATGACGATGGGTTTCTGGCCGGCGCGGTCCACCCAGATGGCGGCGGAGACGTTCAGCTGACCTTCATCATGGCCCATGGCTTCGATCTCCACGGCGATGCCGTAGGGAAGCTCCTGGTCCAGCTCCAGCGTCAGTTTCTCGCGGATCAGCTCCGCGATGCGAAAGGCCAGGTCCCGGTCGGTGACCTGTCCGCTTGGAAACAGCGGCGGGGAGATCGGCAGGAGCGTGGTGATGGCGCTGATCAGGGGCACGAGGTTCACGTGCTTGGTGGCGCTGATGGGAATGATTTCGGCGAAGGTGTGGCGCAGCGCCAGCTCCGCCAGGAACGGCAGCAGTCGCTCGCGCGGATGCACCTTGTCGACTTTATTGACCGCCGCGACCACCGGGCGGGCGCTGCGCACCAGCTGCTCGAGGACCAGATCCTCCTCGCGCGTCCACTGCAGCGCCTCGAGCACGAACACACACACATCGGCGTCCGCCAGCACGGTGGCGGCGGTGCGGTTCATGGCGCGGTTGAGGGCGCGCTTGGCACCGGCATGAATGCCCGGGGTGTCCACAAAGGCAATCTGCGCCTGGGCATCCTCGTGCAGGCCCAGCACCCGATGCCGGGTGGTCTGCGGCCGCGGTGTCACGATGCTCAGCTTCTGGCCGATCAGCGCGTTGAGCAGCGTCGACTTGCCGACGTTCGGGCGACCAACCAGGGCGGCGAAGCCGCAACGAAAATCATCACTCATTGGCTAGGATTTCACTCAGTACCACCGCCGCAGCCTCCTGCTCGGCACGCCGCCGGCTTAAGCCCTGGCCGGTGGCGCCCAGGCCCAATGTGCTCACTTCGCATCGCACCCAGAAGGTCTGGGCATGAATCTCCCCCTCGGTGCGCACCACCTCGTACGCCGGCAGCGGCAACCCGCGCGCCTGCAGGTGTTCCTGCAGGCGGGTCTTGGAATCCTTGAGCGCATCCGTCTGCGGCATGTTCGCCATGCGCGCGGCGAACAGCGCAAAGATCACACGCTGCGCCTCCGCCAGACCCGCGTCCAGATAGATCGCGCCAAACAGCGCCTCCAGCGCATCCGCCAGGATCGACTCCCTGCGGAAGCCGCCGGTCTTGAGCTCCCCGGAACCCAGCCGCAGCACCTCGCCCAAGCCGATCTGCGCGGCCGCTTCGGCCAGCGGCGGGCTGCTGACCAGCCAGGAGCGCAGCCGACTCAGATCGCCCTCGTTGGCCTCGGGATTGGCGCGGAACAGATGCTCCGCCATGCTCAGGTTGAGCACCGCATCGCCCAGAAACTCCAGCCGCTCATTGTGCGCCCGCGCCGCACTGCGGTGGGTCAGCGCGGCGCTGAACAGCGCCACATCCCGCACCTCGTAGCCCAGCCGCTCGCGCAGCCAGCGCACCGGCCAGTCGGTCTGCGTTACGTCGGTCATCCGCCGCCGAATTTGCTGACCTTATCGAAGTCCACCACCATGGAAATGTTGCCGAATATCGGGGCCGTGTCCTCGAACTTGGCCTCCAGGGTCCACCCCGGCCCATCGCGCGTCACGGTAACATCGTGTGGATCCGGGAACGTGATGCTCTCGATGTCGAAATGCTTGGCGATGTTGGCGCGGATGAGTACCGGGGTGAGGGTCGCGCCCTCGTCAATTTTCATTTCGCTGGCCGTCTGGTCCAGCGAATGCGCGACGCGCATGTAGTTCAGATAGATCGGCACCAGCCGGATGGCGACATATCCCACGATGGCCAGCGGGATCAGCAAAAACAGCCAGCCGATGAATGTGACGCCGCGTTGTCGCCTGAACATGAGACCCTCCCGCTGCAAATCAGCAGTTTATTCGATACGGGAGCCGATTCGGCTCCAGACCGGTCCGCCCTTGCGGTCCCAATCCCAATTGAACCAGATCCGGGTCGCTTTGCCGACCAGATTCGCCTCCGGTACGAAGCCCCAGTACCGGCCGTCCTCACTGTTATCGCGGTTATCCCCGATCATGAGGTAACTGGCCGCAGGCACGACAATGACCTCCGGTGTGTCGCCGCGGTCGGGCATGCCGCTGATTTGCTGCGCTACGCAGACGTAGCTGCGCGGCGGTGTGCGGTTGCAGGTGGGCAGCGGCTCCGAGCTGATGTCCCCGGGCGTCGGGCAGAACATGATCTGGTGGGTGTGCTGGCCCAGGTGCTCCGCGGCCAGATGCATGCCCTCGTAGCAACCATCCTCGTACAGTCCCAAGATCAGTCGCCGGCACCGGGGCGCCGTTGACGATGAGCTTGTCGTCCTTCACCAGCACCCGGTCTCCGGGCAGGCCGACCAGACGCTTGATGTAGTTGATGCTGGGATTGGGCGGGTAGCGGAACACGACCACATCGCCGCGCTGCGGCTCACCGATGGACACGATCTTGCGATTGAGCACCGGCAACCGCAGACCATAGGCGAACTTGTTGACGATGATGAAATCCCCGTCCACCAGCGTCGGCATCATCGAATCGGAGGGAATCCGGAACGGCTCGAACACGAACGCGCGCAGCACCAGCACCGCAAGCGCCACCGGAAAGAAGCTGCGCGCGTAGTCGACGGTCCCGGGCTCCGGAATGTCGCTCAGGTTCTTGCCGGCGGCCCGGGCCGCATTGGCGCGGAAACGGCGGAACAACACCACATCGGCGAGCCACACGACGCCGGTGACGACGGAGATCAGCAGCAGCACGGCGCTGAAATCCAGCTCCTCGGCGCTGAGCAGGCGCACCACGCCTGCGATGATGAGCAGCGGCAGCGCGTAGTACACCGCGGTGATGACGGGCGGATCGTGCGCGATCTGCGGCGCGAGCGCCAGCTGCCGTCGCGGCCGCAGGAACCAGTCATCCACCACGGCGATCAGTGTCGCGGGAATGGAAATCCAGGCCAGAACAGTGATTATTTGCATCAACATCTAAAGTGATTCCTACTCTTTGCGCCCGATCTGCAGTACCGCCAGGAACGCCTCCTGCGGAATCTCCACCGAACCCACCTGCTTCATGCGCTTCTTGCCCGCTTTCTGCTTCTCCAGCAGCTTGCGCTTGCGGCTCAAGTCACCGCCATAGCATTTGGCGAGCACGTTCTTGCGCAACGCCTTGACGGTGGCGCGCGCGATGATCGCGCTGCCGATGGCGGCCTGGACGGCGACTTCAAACATCTGCCTCGGAATGAGTTCGTGCATCTTGTCGACCAGTTCGCGGCCGCGCTGATAGGAATGATCCCGGTGCACAATGATGGACAAGGCGTCCACTTTTTCATTGTTGATGAGCACGTCGAGCTTCACCAGCGGCGCACTTTGAAAGTGGCTGAATTCATAGTCGAATGACGCGTAGCCGCGGCTGACCGACTTTAGGCGGTCGAAGAAGTCGAGTACCACCTCGGCCATGGGCAGCGCGTACTGCAAGGACACCTGGGTGCCCAGGTACAGCATCTTCTTCTGCACGCCGCGCTTGTCGGTGCACAGTTTGAGCACCGCGCCGACATAGTCCGGCGGTACCAGGATGTTGGCGAGAATGACGGGCTCGCGCAGATCCTCGATTTCATTGGCCGGCGGCAGTTTCGCCGGATTGTCGACATAGATGAGGGTGCCATCGGTGCGCGCGACTTCGTAGACGACGGTGGGCGCGCTGGTGATGAGTTCCAGCTGGTACTCGCGTTCGAGGCGTTCCTGCACGATGTCCATGTGCAACAGGCCCAGAAAGCCGATGCGAAAGCCAAACCCCAGCGCACCGGACACTTCCGGCTCGTAGTGCAGCGCCGAATCGTTCAATTTGAGCTTCGAGAGCGCATCGCGGAAGGACTCGTAGTCCTCGGAGTTGACCGGGAAGAGCCCGGCAAACACCCGCGGCTTGATCTGCCGGAATCCGGGCAGGGGCTCGGCGGCCGGGCGGTGCTCCAAGGTGATGGTATCGCCGACCGGGGCGCCATCGATTTCCTTGATGCCGGCGATGACGAAGCCGACCTGTCCCGCGGCGAGCTGCCGTTGCGGAACCGATTTGGGCATGAAACGACCGAGCTTGTCGGCCGTGTGACTGCGGCCCGTCGACATCACCCGGAACTTGTCACCGGTGCGGATGGTGCCGTTCATGACGCGCACGAGCGAAACCACCCCCACGTAATTGTCGAACCAGGAATCCACGATCAGCGCCTGCAGGGGCGCCTCCGGATCGCCTTTCGGCGCCGGGATACGCTGGATCAGGGTCTCCAGCAGTTCCGGCACCCCCTCGCCCGTCTTGGCGCTGACGCGTGCAGCGTCATCGGCGCTGATGCCGATAATGTCCTCGATCTCCTGGGCCACGCGGTCGGGGTCGGCCGAGGGCAGATCGATCTTGTTGATGACGGGCAGGACCTCCAGGCCCTGCTCCAAGGCGGTGTAACAGTTGGCAACGCTTTGCGCCTCCACGCCCTGCGCCGCATCCACCACCAGCAGTGCCCCGTCGCAGGCGGCCAGCGACCGTGACACCTCGTACGAGAAGTCCACGTGTCCCGGGGTGTCGATGAGGTTGAGTTCGTAGCGCTCCCCGTCCTGGGCGTCATACAGCAAGGTGACGCTCTGGGCCTTGATGGTGATGCCGCGCTCGCGCTCCAGATCCATCGAGTCCAGCACCTGTTCCTGCATCTCACGGGCGTCCAGGCCTCCGCAGAGCTGGATCAGCCGGTCCGCCAGCGTGGATTTGCCGTGATCGACGTGCGCAATGATGGAAAAGTTACGTATAAGCCGCATTAAAGATGACTGTCCGCCGCGCGGAGAGTCTTGCGGCCGGGGCGCATTATATAGAGGGTCAGCCCGCCGTGTCGGCTAAGCCAGAGGGGGTCGCAGAATCCGCAGCAGTTCCGGGACATCCAGCCGCTCGCGGCACACCACCGTACCGTCCACCAGCAGGACCGGCACATTCAATCCATGGCGCCGCTGCAGCAGCGGGTCGGCGTCCACGTCCACCACCTCCAGGGGCGGCAGCAGCTCGCGCCGGCCCAAGGCCCGCAGTTGCGCCACCATCTGGTCGCACAGCTCGCAGTCCTGGCGATGCACTATTGTGAGGCGCACCCCTATTTCGGGCCTTGTGGCAGTCCCGGCGCCTGACCCGACGATTGGCGCATCAGCCCCTGGATGATCAGCTGCACGGTCGCGGGCGGCACTTCGCCCAAGGCCACGAACTTGTGCCCGGACTGCACCGAGGTGAAGGCCGAGGAGGTCCCCACCTGCGCCACCCCCGGATGCTGCTGATTGGGGGTATTGCGGAAGACTTCGGTCTGGATGAACGCGGACACGGTGGCAAGCCCGTCGCTGAACACCAGGTGCGTCACCGGCTCGGCAACGCCGGGCATCATCTGGGCCGTCTGGGCCGTCAGCCGAAACCCCGGGGGCAGCGGCGTGTTGTTCCAATCCCCGGTGCCCTCGGCCGTCACCGCCGGGCCGCCATCATCGCGCAGCCACTGAAAGCCCGTGGTCACCAGCTGCGGCTTGAATTCGGCGTCGGCGATGTGGTGTCGCATGGAGAGGCTGGAGAACACCACCTGTTCAATGGCATTGCCCTCGGTGTCGAGCAGTTCCGTCTTCAGGGGCATGCCGGTGGAACGCTGGATCCACAGCCGATAGCCGTAGCGGTAGCCATCGCGCGGCGTGACCGTGATCACCTGCGTCTTCTCACCCATCTGTCGCATCGTGCCCAGACTTGCCAGCTGGTAGTACGTGGCCACGGATCCTTCGAACTTCGGCAGTGCGGGCGACAGCAGGCTCGCCGGGGCCTTCTCCACCAGCACCGTGCGCTGGTCGGGCAGATAGCAGGTGAGCACGGCGCCGTCGCTCACGAATTGCCGCCCTGAGCCATCCAGTGACTCCAGCCGCTCGGTCACCAGGCCGTCCATCACGCGATGGACGATGCGCAGGGTCTCAAGCTGTCCGCCTTGCCAGTGGGAAAACACGCCATCGTAATTGCGGGTGGTGAGGGCATCGTTCATGCGGTCCAGCCACGACTGCGGCGTGTCGGCGGCCACCGCCGCGACGCTCACCAGGCTCATGACGAGCCACAGCATGGGCTCGCGCGCCGCACGCACCCGAATCATTTGTCTGTCACGACCTTCACGGCGATGGGTTGGGCGTTGAGCTGCGGAAGCCGCGGCGTCTCCGCCCACCAGTGCCGACAGGGCGTTGCGCCGCATCAACGGTCCCGAGTAGACACTGTGGGCGACAATGTAATTGGCGAGTTCGGTGGGGGGCACCAGCACCGGCGCCTCGGATGCGGCCGCCGGGGTCACGTAGCTGTCAGGCTCGCCGGCGGAGCGCAGCGGCGGCGATGCGCTGCGCGCCGGTTCCGGCTGGACGGTGGCGAGCAGCTGCGGTGCCGGGGCCGCCGCGGTGACGCTCGGGGGCGCCACGACGGCCGGTGGCGCCGGACGGTTCTGCGCGAGGCGCGCGGGGCCCTCAGCACGCATCCACAGAATCGCCAGCGCCGCGACCGCGGCCGCGGAGGCGAAGCCCGCTACCGATGTCAGCCAGGGATTGAAAAAGCGGCGCGGCTGATGCCCGGCGGCCGGCTCCCCGCTCGCTGTGGCCTCCTGCTTGACGGCCGCGCTGACCTTGCTCGCCAGGGCGGTCTCCAGTTGAACGCCCGGCTGCCCGCGAATACACGCGCCGATCGCCGCATAGTGGCCCCAGCGCCTGCGCAGTTGCTCATCACGCGCCAGGCGACGTGCCAGCAGCTCACACTCGGGGGCCGGCAACTCGTCATCGAACATCGCCGACAGTTGGCTCTCCAGCTCCTCGTTGCTCATCCCAGCTCCTCCGCCCGACCCAGGCCGCCTTCGAAGACTTCGCGCAAACGGCCATCGATGGCCTCGCGCGCCCGGAAAATCCGCGACCGCACGGTGCCCACCGGGCAATCCATGGTGGCGGCAATCTCCTCATAGGAGAGGCCCTCCAGCTCGCGCAGCACAATCGCCGTGCGCAGGTCATCCGGCAGATTGGCGATGGCGGCGTTCACGGTAGTGCGGATCTCGTCCGTCAGTACCAGCGCTTCGGGAGTCTCGGAATCCTTCAGTCTGCCTTGCATCTCGTATGACTCTTCGTTGTCGGACAGATCCAGGTCAAAATTGACCGGGTTGCGGTCGCGCGCGACCACGGCGTTCTTGGCGGTGTTGATGGCGATACGATACAGCCAGGTATAGAAAGCGCTATCACCCCGGAACTGCGGCAGCGCACGATAGGCCTTGATGAAGGCGTCCTGGGCGATGTCTTCGGCTTCTGCGGGGTTGCGTACATAACGCATGACCAGCTTGACGACCTTGTGCTGGTACTTGAGGACCAGCACGTCAAAAGCACCCTTGTCCCCGCGCTGCACACGTTGGACCAGGCTCAAGTCGCTTGCGTCGGCCGTCATTCCCTACACTTTACTCTGGTACCGGTTTCGGGACAGATTGCCTCGCGCGCCTGGATAGACTCGCAAGCGTCCTGAAAGTTCAGGTCCGGGCGCGAATTGCCGCAATGATGGGCATCAGTTCCGGGTCGCTCGCGGCCCCGTAACCCAGCAGGTAGTCGGCGATTTGGGGATCCGGCAGCTTTAGCAGGTGCTCAAAGGCGGCCCGCTCAGCGGGGGGCGCCGCGGGGTAGCGTTCCCGGGCATAACGGCTCAGCAGCTCGTCGAGTTCCTTCATGCCCCGGCGGCACTGCCACAGCAGCGCGCTCAGTGTTGCCGCTCCACCAGTTTCTTCTTGATCTCGGCAATGGCCCGGGCCGGATTGAGGTCCTTCGGGCACACATCCGTGCAATTCATGATGGTGTGGCAGCGATACAGCTTGAAGGGATCATTCAGCTGGTCCAGCCGCTCACCGCTTGCCTCATCCCGGCTGTCGACGATCCAGCGGTAGGCGGCCAGCAGCGCCGCGGGCCCGAGGTAGCGGTCGCTGTTCCACCAGTAGCTGGGACAGGCGGTGGAACAGCAGGCACACAGGATGCACGCGGCCGGCCGATCGATTCGCTCCTGGTCCTGCTTGGACTGCAGGCGCTCCTGATCCGGCGGCGCGGGCGAGCGGGTTTTCAGCCACGGTTCCACCGAGGCGTACTGCGCGTAAAAGTTGCTCAGGTCCGCCACCAGATCCTTGACCACCGGCATATGCGGCAGCGGGTAGATCTTGACCTCATCGCCCAGATCGCCGATCGCAGTGGTACAGGCCAGACAGTTCAGGCCATTGATGTTCATGGCGCACGAGCCGCAGATGCCCTCCCGGCAGGAACGCCGGAAAGTGACCGAGGAATCGATTTTGGCTTTGATGTGGATCAGGGCATCGAGCACCATCGGACCGCAGGCCTTGGTGTCCACCTCGAAGCTGTCGATGCGCGGGTTCTCACCCGAATCCGGATCGAAGCGATAGATGCGAAAGGTGCGCACCGGGCCGGCGCCGCTCGCCTTGTGGACGCGCCCGCGCGGATTGACCGTGGAGCCGGCGGGTAACCTCAGTTCAACCATTGACCTTCAATCCTCAGGCAGTTAGTACGTGCGCGCCTTGGGCGGAACGACCTCGACCTCATCGGTCATGGTGCGCAGATGCACCGGCCGGTAATCAAACTTGACCTTGCCGCCGGTATCGACCCACACCAGCGAATGCTTCATCCAGTTGACGTCATCGCGGTTGGGATAATCCTCGCGCGCATGCGCACCGCGGCTCTCGGTGCGATTCGCCGCGGAATTGATCGTGGCCGTCGCCTGCAGCAGCAGGTTGTCCAGCTCCAGCGTCTCCACCAGATCCGTGTTCCACACCAGGCTGCGATCCGTGATCTTCACCTCCGCCAAGGAGGCGAAGGTGCGATTGAGCTTCTGCACCCCTTCATCCAAGGTCTGCCCGGTGCGAAACACCGCCGCATCGGCTTGCATGATGCGCTGCATTTCCAGGCGGATCTCGGCGGTGGGTCGCGAACCGTTCGCCTGGCGCAGCGTGTCAAGACGAGCGAGTGCAGGGTCCGCGGCATCCGCCGCGAGCGGGCGCTGCCTTGCCTTGGGCGTGAGCACCTCGGCGCAGCGCCGCGCCGCTTCACGGCCGAATACCACCAGGTCGAGCAGTGAATTCGACCCCAGCCGGTTGGCGCCGTGCACGGAGACGCAGGCGGCCTCGCCCACGGCCATCAGGCCGGGCACGATGGCCTCGACATCGCCATCGAGCGGACACAGCGCCTCGCCGTGATAGTTGCAGGGAATGCCACCCATGTTGTAGTGCACGGTGGGCAGCACCGGAATCGGCGCCTGCGTCACATCGACATCGGCAAAAATGCGGGCCGTCTCGGCAATACCGGGCAGACGCTCATGAATGACGTCCGGCCCGAGGTGTTCCAGGTGCAGGTGGATGTGATCCTTGTGCTCACCGACGCCGCGACCCTCGCGGATCTCGATCGTCATCGCTCGGCTCACGACATCCCGTGACGCCAGGTCCTTGGCATTCGGGGCATAACGCTCCATGAAGCGATCGCCCGCCGAATTGGTCAGGTAGCCGCCCTCGCCGCGCGCGCCCTCAGTGATCAGGCAACCGGCGGTGTAGATGCCGGTGGGATGGAACTGCACGAACTCCATGTCCGACAGCGGCAACCCGGCGCGCAGCACCATCGCATTGCCATCGCCCGTGCAGGAGTGCGCCGAGGTACAGGAAAAGTAGGCGCGGCCATAGCCGCCGGTGGCGAGGATGGTGCGCTGGGCGCGGAAGCGATGCAGCTTCCCCTCGTTCATGTCCAGCGCCACGACCCCGCGGCATTCGCCGTTTTCCATCATCAGGTCGATCGCGAAGTACTCGACGAAAAACGTCGCCGCATGCCGGATCGACTGCTGATACAGGGTATGCAGCATGGCATGACCGGTGCGGTCGGCCGCGGCGCAGGTACGCTGTGCGGTACCCTTGCCGAAGTGCGTCGTCATGCCACCGAAGGGTCGCTGGTAGATGAGTCCCTGCTCGGTGCGCGAGAACGGCAGGCCGTAATGCTCAAGTTCGATGACCGCGGCCGGCGCCTCCTTGCACATAAGCTCGATCGCGTCCTGGTCGCCCAGCCAGTCCGAACCCTTGACGGTGTCGTACATGTGCCAGCGCCAGTCATCCGGACCCATGTTGCCGAGCGCCGCGCTGATGCCGCCCTGCGCGGCCACCGTGTGGCTGCGGGTGGGAAAAAGTTTGCTGATGCAGGCGGTCGAAAGTCCCGCCTCGGCGAGCCCGAGCGTGGCGCGCAGCCCGGCACCGCCCGCTCCCACGACCACCACATCGTAGCTGTGGTCGATGAATTCATAAGCACTCAAAGCGGGCTCCCGAAAGCGATGCGCAACACGGCAAAAACGCCGAGCGCGGCCAGCAGCGCGTGCACGAAGCCCGACAGCACCAGGCTCACCGTCTTCAATCCCTGGTCATGCACATAGTCCTCGAGGATCACCTGCACGCCCAAGCTCGAATGCCAGCTGGCGATGATCACGAAGAGTGTCAGCAGGGTCGCGCTCCACAGGTCCGGCGATCCAGGAGACCAGGGTCACGAAATCCAACGACGGCAGGGTCGCGAGCGACACCAGCAACCACACCGCCAGCGGCACCAGCGCGACCGAGGTGAGCCGCTGCACCCACCAGTGATGCACGGCGTTGCCCGCTGAGCCCAGATCCTGCTCCTTGCGAAGCGGCCGCTGCAGACTCATACGGCCCCCTCGCGGGCGCGAAACGCCCACCAGGCGCACACCCCGGTCAGCACCAGCGCGCCGGCGATCACCATCCAGGCGCTGCGCTGGGATTGCGCTTTCTCAAGGCCCCGGCCGGTGTCCCAGACCAGGTGCCGGATGCCCGCAACCAGGTGATAGGCAAACGCCGCGATGATGGCGACATAGACCACTCGGGCAATATCGGACCCCAACAGGGGCTGCGCACGCGCATACGCCCGCGCGCCGCGCGCCAGGGCCGCCAGCCAGTAGATGAACAGCAGCAGTCCCGCGCTCAGCACACCGCCGGTGATGCGGTTGGCGAAAGAGGTCAGCAGGCAGTACCGGCTCATCCGGTAAATGGTCACATGAGGGGACAGCGGTCGGGCGCGCATGGGTGCTCCCAAGTCAATTAGAAATCAATGCAGCGACCCTTGCGCTCCCAGTCACCGAAACGTGTCGGTTCAGGTCCTGCCGGGCCGCCGATTTCACCGGGCGGCTGCGGCGGCGGCGCGGGCACAGCCGCCACCGCCGGAATGGGCGCCGGCGGGGCTTCAGCAGAGGGGGCGGGGAATTTCGGGGTAGCCTGCATGGACGGGCAGAAGTCTGCCAGAATTCGCCCCAACTGGCCATGAAAGCCCCAGGGAAAACAGGATCATGCGGACCGGATGGCGTGTCATATCGGAACTTGGCCTGGGTGTGATGCGTGCCCGCGGTGCGGACGCGATCGGTTTTCTGCAGGGCCAGCTGTCCAATGACACGACGCGCATCACGCACGCGCTGCAACTGTCCGGATACCACACCCCGCAGGGTCGGGCGATCGCGCTGCTGCGACTCACGCTGCTGGCTCCCGAGGATCTGCTCGCGGTCATGCCCCTGGAACTGGTTCCCGTCGTGGTCGCCCGGCTGAAGCGCTTTGTGCTGCGCGCGAAAGTACAGCTCAGCGACGAGTCGCCGCAATGGCAGATCCGCGGCTATGCGGCCGCGCCTGCAGGCTTGCCGGCCGGAGCCTTGTCGCTGCCCTATGGCAGCTCCCGGCATCTGGTGCTGGTACCGCAATCCGCAGGCGCGCCAGCCGAAGCAACTGATGGCACGCGCGCCGATTGGGTTGCTTGCGACATTGCGGACGGGTTGCCGCAGGTGTATGCGGCGACCAGCGAAGCGTTCGTCGCGCAGATGCTGAATCTTGATGTGATGGGCGGCATTGCACTCGACAAGGGCTGCTACACCGGCCAGGAAATCATCGCGCGCGCGCATTACCGCGGCCAGGTCAAACGGCGCATGCAGCGCTTCGTCTGCGAGACCCCCTGCTTCCTGGTGCCCGGACAGACCGGTAAATTCACCGACGGCAGGAGTTTCAAAGTCGTAGACGCCGTGCCCGGCGAGCAAGGCCGATGCGAATTCCTGGCGGTGACCAACCCACCAGGATTGAGCGGCGCTGCGCCAACGGCCGAAGAGGCGGAATCGACGAGTGGGGCCGAGATGCAAACAGTCATCGCTGCGCATCAGCTTGCGTTGCCTTATGAATTGCCCACACCGCGAGCCTAAGCGGTGGTAGACCTTGCACGGGTGAGAGAGTATTTTCAGCTCTTCAATCGGGGTTGCTCGATGAGCTCTTTTGAGAAATCAGATAAACAGCCTTTCGCAGCTGATGGCGCTGTTTGGCTGCCGCAACCTTCGCCTTCGGATCCGTTCAAGGCGCTGGACGATCTGATGGCGGCCGTCGAAGCGCTTTGTCCCACCTGGCCGCAGCGCGAGACGTTCATCACCACGGGCCATATGCATCTTTGACACCATGAGCTTATACATCGCTACGCGAATCGCGGGGGTTCTCGCGCTGACACTGTCTGCGGCCAACGCCTACGCCGGCACCTATCTCGAATCGACCCGAATCAGCCTGCAAGATCCCAAGGCCGCGCCGCAGGTGGCCAAGATATGGGTGGACGGCAACCGGCTGCGCACCCAGACCGATGCCGACGGCCACTACGCCATCTTCAAGGATGATGCCCTGTATGTGGTGGACCCCGCCAAGAAATCCTATATGGTCCTCGACCGCGCAACCCTCGCGCAGCTCTCCGAGCGCATGGCGGGGTTGCGCGCGCAGCTTCAATCCAGACTCGCTGCCCTGCCACCGGATCAGCGCGCGCAGATCGAAAAGATGATGGGGCCGGCCGCCGGCACCGGGACACCGCCCGCCGCGCAAAGCGTCCAGCAGACCTCCAGGACCGATGCAGCAGCCGGGATTTCGTGCACGGTGTGGGACGTCAATGAGGCGGGCGTCAAAGTACGTGAGCTGTGTGTCGCGCCGGTTGCAGCGGTGCCGGGCGGGGCGGATCTGATGGCCCTCATGAAAACCTTCGTCGCCGCCATCAAACAAATGACCAGCAGCTTCGGCACCCTCGCCGGCAATGATTTGCTCTCCCAGGCCTGGTCGAATTTCACCGCCATGGATGGGGTGCCGCTGGTCACGCGCACGTTCGCCGGCGGTGTCGCCACCGCCGAGTCGAAACTCACGAGCATCCGCAGCGAAAGCATCCCGTCCAGTACCTTCGAGGTGCCGGCGGATTACACCAGCCGAGCGCTGTTCCCGACGCCCAACGGCGCTCCGTAATAGCTTGGTTTGCGCAGGCTTGAACCGCTACAGGTCGATCAATTCGATCCGGCGCGCCTCGATCGTGCGCCCGAGAAAGCGGCTGCCCACGCGCGCGAACCGTTCCGGCCCGTCGGTGGCAAGGAACTGCACGGACTGGGAGCCCGCCGTGCGCGCGCTCCCGGCGCAGAGCAGCTGATCGCGCACGGCAGCAGCGGTGGTCAGCGCAGAATCCACGATGTTGATCCTCGGGCCCACCACTTCACGGATGGTGTGCGCCAGCGCCGGAAAATGCGTGCACCCCAGTACCAGCGTGTCCGGCGGATCTGCCGCGAACAAGGGCCCAAGATAATGGCTAACGACCGCCCGGGCCACCGGACCATCGACGAGCCCCTCCTCGGCCAGCGCCACCAGCAATTGCGTGGCCAGCTGCTGCACGCGCGCATCGGCGCGCCGTTCGAGAATGGCGCGTTGATAGGCGCCGCCGCGCACGGTGGCTTCGGTGGCGATGACGGCGATGTGCCCATTGCTCGTGGCGGCGCAGGCGGCCTGCGCGCCAGGTTCGATCACCCCGATGACCGGCAACGCGCCGGCGCGTGCCCGCACCGCATCGAGTCCCACCGATGCGGCGGTATTGCAGGCCACGACCAGGCACTTGACCCCGTGCCGCACCAGCGCCTCGGCGGCCTGCTCGGCGTAGCGCGCCACGGTCTGGGCGCTCTTGGTCCCGTAGGGCAGGCGCGCCGTGTCGCCCAGGTACATGAAGCGCTCATGCGGCAGTGCCTTCATCAATGCCGCCAGCACCGTCAAGCCGCCGATTCCCGAATCGAACACGCCGATGGGCGCATCCACCACTAGCTCTCCGGGCGCAGCTGCGGAAAAGCGATCACATCGCGGATCGACGGCGAATCAGTGAAGAACATGACCAGCCGGTCAATGCCGACGCCCAGCCCCGCGGTGGGCGGCATGCCGTATTCCAGGGCGCGCACATAGTCCGCATCGTAGAACATGGCCTCCTCATCGCCCTTGTCCTTGCGCGCCACCTGCGCCTGGAAGCGCGCGGCCTGGTCCTCCGGATCATTGAGTTCGGAGAAGCCATTGGCGAGTTCACGCCCCGCCAGGAAGAACTCGAAGCGATCCGTGATGAAGGCATCCTGATCATTTGCCCGCGACAACGGCGACACCTCCACTGGGTAGGCGTACACGAAGGTCGGATCCATCAGGGTCTGCTCGACCGTCTTCTCGAAAATCTCGATCTGCAGCTTCCCCGGCCCGTCGCGATCACTGAAGGGAATCGCCAGCCGGTCACAGGCGCGGCGCAGGGAGGCGAGATCCCGCAGCATCGTCGGATCCATCTCCGGATTGCGCTCGATGATCGACTGCTCGACCGTCACACGATGGAACGGCTTGCCCAGCTCATAGGTACGACCCTGGTACTCGACGCTGCCGCTGCCCTTGATCGCCTGCGCCATGCCGCGCAGCGCCTTCTCCGCCCAGTCCATCAGATCCCGGTAATCCCCGTACGCCAGGTACAACTCCAGCATGGTGAATTCGGGGTTATGGCGCGTCGACAGGCCCTCGTTGCGGAACACGCGGTTCAACTCGTACACGCGCTCGAATCCGCCCACGACCAGGCGCTTCAGATACAGCTCCGGGGCGATGCGCAGATACATGTCGATGTCGAGCGCGTTGTAATGGGTCTTGAACGGCCGTGCCGCAGCGCCGCCGGGGATGGGCTGCATCATGGGCGTCTCGACTTCCACGAAGTCGAGCGAATCGAGATAATCGCGCAGATAGCGCACGATGCGTGAGCGGGTGCGGAACACCTCGCGGCTGGCCTCGGTCATGATGAGGTCGACATAGCGCTGCCGGTAGCGGGTGTCGACGTCGGCCAAGCCATGCCACTTGTCGGGCAGCGGGCGCAGCGACTTGACCAAGGTGCGCAAGGAGGTCACGCGCACCGACAGCTCCCCGGTCTTGGTGCGAAACAGCGTGCCCTCGGCACCGAGGATGTCGCCCACATCGGCGGCCTTGAAGTCCTCGTACGCCGACCCCAGCGTCTCAGCCTGCAGGAACAGCTGGATCTGGCCGGTGCGATCGGCGAGCTTGGCGAAGCTCGCCTTGCCCATGACGCGCTTGAACATCATGCGGCCGCCGACCTTCACCGGCGTCGGATTGGCCACCAGCCATTCATCGTCGCGCTCGCCAAAGGCGGCCTGCAGATGCCCGGCAAGGGCATCGCGCCGGAAGTCATTCGGAAAGGCCACGCCGGCGGCGCGCAGTTTGGCGAGCTTCGCGCGCCGCTCGCTGATCAGCGGATTCTCATCTTCCATTTCAGTTGACACCGGCCTTCAGGGCCGCCTCCAAAAACTGGTCCAGATCCCCGTCGAGCACGGCTGAGGTATTGCCGACTTCAACGCCGGTACGCAGATCCTTGATGCGCGACTGATCGAGCACGTACGAGCGGATCTGATGGCCCCAGCTGACATCGGACTTGGAGTCCTCGAGCACCTGGGAGGCCGCGTTGCGCTTGTTGACTTCGAGTTCGTACAGTTTCGCCTTGAGCATCTTCATGGCCGTCGAGCGGTTCTTGTGCTGGCTGCGCTCGTTCTGGCAGGCCGCGACAATACCGCTGGGAATGTGGGTGATGCGCACCGCGGACTCGGTCTTGTTCACGTGCTGTCCACCGGCACCACTGGAGCGGTACACGTCGGTGCGCAGGTCCGCCGGGTTGATGTCGATCTCGATGTCGTCGTCGATTTCCGGCGATACGAATACCGAGGCAAACGAGGTGTGGCGACGGTTGCCCGAATCGAACGGCGATTTGCGCACCAGGCGGTGCACACCGGTCTCGGTGCGCAGCCAGCCGTAGGCGTACTCGCCGGTGAAGTGCACGGTGGCGCTCTTCATGCCGGCGACCTCGCCCGGATTGGAGTCGATGACTTCGCAGCCAAACCCACGCGCGGCTCCCCATCGCAGATACATGCGCAGCAGCATCTGCGCCCAATCCTGAGCCTCCGTGCCGCCCGCGCCGGCTTGGATATCCAGGAACGCCGAATGTGCATCCATCTCGCCGCTGAACATGCGCTTGAATTCAAGCTTGCGCACTTCGGCCTCCAACCGCTGCGTCTCCGCGTCGATATCGCGGGCGGCCGATTCATCCGCTTCGCCTTCGGCGAGGTCCAACAGCTCCCCCGCCTCGGCAATGCCGACCGAGGTGCGGTCGATCACGGAAAGCTCGGTGGTGAGGCGGGCGCGCTCCTTACCAAGTTCCTGCGCCTTGGTCGGGTCCTGCCAGATCGCCGGGTCCTCAAGTTCGAGGCTTACCTCTTCCAACCGCTCCTTCTTGCGGTCGTACTCAAAGAAACCCCCGAAGAGAGCCGATTCGCTCCCCTAGGTCTTTGAGCTGGCGCCTGAGCAAATTAAGTTCCATGGCGAGCCGAACCGTACCAAAAAAGGAGGCGCATTCTAGCAGAGCTACGGCGCCAACACCCGATCCACCAGCAGCTGCAGGCGGCGCCGGTTCTGGTACTCGTTGATGTCCAGCCGGTAGACCAGCCGCACCTCACCGGCGGGCATCGGCGTAGTGCCGCCCGCCTCGGTTGTCTCCAGGAAATTGAAGGCGATGGCATCGAAGGCACGCCCCGTGTGCGGCACCTCCACCCACATTTTCACGTGACGCTCACCGACAATGCGGGTGTTGCGCACGGTGAAGAGGCCATCGAAGCTGGGTTCGGGAAACAGCTGGCCCCAAGGCCCCCCGGCGCGCAGTGCGGTGGCGGTGTCCAGCGCCAGCTCCGCCACGGTCAGCTCGCCATCGGTTTCAATGCAGCTGGAAAATCCGGCCACCTGTGACCAGCGGGTGACTTCCTCGTCAAAGGCCGCGGCGAACTCATCGAGGTTGGCGAACTCCAAGGTCATGCCCGCCGCCATCGCGTGCCCGCCGAATCGCGCAATCAGTTCGGGCTTGCGCGTCGCGATCGCATCGAGCACATCGCGGATGTGCAGCCCCGCCACCGAGCGGGCCGAGCCGCGCAGCACGCCATCACCGGCGCGCGCGAAGGCGATGACCGGCCGGTTGGTGCGATCCTTGATGCGGCTCGCGACCAGGCCGACGACGCCTTGATGCCAGCTCTCATCGAACAGGCACAGGCCGTTGCGCTGCGCCGCGCGGCTCAACGGATCAGCGAGGCCGCGCAGCGCCGCCAGCGCATCGCTTTGCATGCGCGCCTCGATCTGGCGCCGTTCGCGATTGATGCCATCCAGGCGCAGCGCAAGCGCCGTCGCCGTCACGGCATCTGGGGCGAGCAGACACTGGATACCGATGGTCATATCCTCGAGTCGTCCGGCGGCGTTGAGCCGCGGCGCAACCGCAAACCCCAGGTCGGTGGCCGTGAGATCCGCGCGGCGCCGCTGCGCGACTTCCAGCAGGGCCGTAATGCCCGGCACGCAGCGCCCGGCACGGATGCGCCGCAGCCCCTGCGCGACGAGTACGCGGTTGTTGGCATCGAGCGGCACCAGATCCGCCACGGTGCCGAGCGCCACCAGATCCAGGAAGTCCGCCACCGCCGGCGCACCCGGCGGGGCGAGCTGCGCCGCATCGAGCGCACGCTTCAGCGCCGCCAGCACATAGAAGGCGACACCGACCCCGGCCAGACAGCGGCTGGCGAATGCATCCCCGCCGGCATTGGGATTGACGATGACCGTGGCCTGCGGCAGCTCGGCACCGGGCAGGTGATGATCGGTCACCAGCACCTCAAGCCCGAGCGCGCGCGCGCGCGCGACGCCCGCGATGCTGGAGATGCCGTTGTCCACGGTGACCAGGAGCGTCGGTTCGCGGGTGGCGGCGACTGTCACGATCTCCGGGGTCAGGCCATAGCCGAACTCGAAGCGATTGGGCACCAGGAAATCCACATGGGCGAAGCCCCAGCCGCGCAGGGCCCGCAGCATCAACGCCGTGCTGGTCGCCCCATCGGCATCAAAGTCGCCGATCACGAGGATGCGGCCGCGATCGCGATGCCGCAGCAAAAGGTCGACGGCGGCGGCGACCCCGCCGAGCGTGCCCACCGGCAGCAGGCTCGACAGCTCAATGGACAGTTGCGCGGCATCGCGAATGCCACGGGCCGCATACGCCCGCCGCAGCACCGGGTGCAGACCCTCACCCAGGACGCGGTCATCGCCGCTCAGCGCCCGGCGCCGGATCTGCGGGATCATTGCAGCACTGCCCAGGGGCCGCGCGAACGGCGCCAGAAGCGCAACCCATCCCGGGCGGTGAGCACGCTGCAGCGGTCGTTGGCGATCAGCGTCAGCTGACGTAACGCCCCATCCTTGAGCGCGTTGATGAGCGGGGCGAGCACGTTCTCATCCAGGTGCTGCAGCAGATCCATCAGGGTCGCAGGCTGGGGCTGATCGGTGTGAAAGAGTTCGATGATGGCTGCCGTGCGCGCCGCACCGCTGCTGAGGATATCGTGCGCGCTGCGTGCCGGGGGCCGCAGCCGCGCGCCGCTCAGCGCGCACAGGCCGGCGGCCAGCGGATCCTCGCCGAATACAGTCATGAAGGTCGTCTCCGGGTGAGCGGCCGGCACGAGCGCGGCGAGCCCGCGCGGCCCGAGCGGCTCACCGCCGCCCCACAGCCACAGGGTCGTGAGCGGCGCCTCACCCCGACGCGCGCGCGCCGCATTCAGCGGATGCGCGTGCAACCACATTTCAAGTTCGGCGCCCAACATCATGAGCGCGGCGGCGCCCGGTCCGTGCACGGTGCTGCCAGCAATGCCGCTGCCGAGCAACCGGGCGGGATCGCGGGTCAGCGGCAGCGGTGCCAAGCGGGGTCCGCCGGCCAGCAGGCCGCCGCCGGCGAGGCGTCGCAACGAGAATCCGCGCATGGCGAACTGAGTGTTGAAGTCCGCGCACAGGGCAGTGAGGGTCGCGGCGTCCAGTTTCAGGAGCCCACGATAATCCAGATGAACGCTCGTGAGCCCCGCCACCAGGTGCAGCGGGGTCGCCAGCCACACGGTGTGGGCCTCGGCGGGCAACGCCTCCCCGGCAGGCAGTGCGGCCGCGGCAACGACCGCGGGTGTGGCATCGCAGGCGGCCGCGAGATCGGCGCGCCCCAACCAGCCGGCAAGCCACCCGCGCCAGTCCCCGGGCAGTGCACTCACGCCGGCGAAGCGGGCGACGCGGGCCAGCGCCGGCAGCACATCCTTGGGCACCGCGGCATCCCGGACATCTGCCCCACCGCCGCCGTTTTCCGTCAGATACAGGTCTGACAGTATGATTGCCACTTCGCTCATGCGCGCCAATATACACAGATGAAGTTCACGCTCGACTCACGCACTGACGTCAATCTCATTCGCGGCTATGGCGCAGGAGAGGTACGCATCGGCGAGGTGGTGCAGCACGCCCCCTGCATCGTGATGGCCGATCGATTGATCCTCGACTGGCAAGCGCGCGATGTGGCAACGCTCGGCCCCGCGGATCTGGAACCGTTGTTCGCGCTCAATCCTGACGTCGTGCTGCTCGGCACCGGTGCCAAACAGATATTTCCGGGCAGCGCCGTAAGACAGGCGTTCGCCGCGCGCAAGGTGGGACTGGAAGTGATGGATCTGGGCGCCGCCTGCCGCACCTTCAACATTCTGGTGCAGGAGGAGCGGCGCGTGGCCGCGGCGCTGTTCCCCGGCGGGTGAGCGATCAGAACCAGGACGCTGACAAAGAGGGCACCGGAGCAGAAATCCAATTCGACGAGACTTTTATCCGAAGCTGACAGACTCGAACAAAGGCCCCTTAATTATTGTTATTTAAGATATTTTTGTTGCTTTTTCCACGTCTCTACGCCCGGTGCCCTCTTGTCAGCGTCCTGGCGTCGCAGTGCGGCGACATGTTAAACACGTCGCGCTTCGCCGCGCAAGCGCTTGATTGCAGCGGAATATCCGCGAGCGCTGCACCGTAAGCCCGCTGACTTGACGGGATGTCGGCCAACATTTGTGTTAAACCATGAAGTTACACGATTAACATCGTGTAAAACATTGTGCCCTATCCGACCACACCTCCGAGCAGCGGCACAAACGCCACCGGCCCGAGCGACTGGCGCTCGATGCGGTTTTCCTTGCGCGTGAATCGAATCAACTCCTGATGCCCATCGGCACCGACCGGTACCAGCAGTCGCCCGCCCACCTGCAATTGTTGGAGCAAGGCCTCGGGTACCGAGATGGGCGCGGCGGTGACCAGGATGCCATCGTAGGGCGCGAGACTCTTCCAGCCCAAGGTGCCATCGCCGTGCCGCAAACGCACGTTGCGCAACTCCAGTTCATCCAGTCGCAGCTTGGCGCGCAGGTACAACGGCTCGATGCGCTCGATGCTGTAGAGCTTGGTGACCAGCGGCGCGAGTACTGCCGTCTGATAGCCGCAACCCGTGCCTACCTCCAGCACCTTCGACAACGGACCTGCCGCCAGCAGCGCCTCGGTCATGCGCGCGACGATGTACGGCTGAGAGATGGTCTGTCCGAACCCGATGGGCAGCGCGGTATCCTCGTACGCACGGCTGCCGAGGGCCTCATCCACAAAGATATGCCGCGGCACGGTGCGGATGCGATCCAGCACGACCGGATCGGTGATGCCCTGATCGCGCAGCCGCTGCACCAGCCGGTCGCGGGTGCGCGCCGAGGTCATGCCGATTCCGGACAGGCGATTGTCAATCATGGAAGTTTCGCCAGCCATCCTCGGATGGTGTCCATGGCACTGTAGCGGGTCAGGTCAATCTGCAACGGTGTCACCGAGACAAAGCCCTGCGCTACGGCGTGAAAATCCGTGCCCTCCCCGGCATCGGCGCCTGCGCCAGCGGGTCCGATCCAGTAGACCAGCCGATTGCGCGCGTCGCGCGCTTCGATGGCCTGTTCAGAGGGATGCCGAGCGCCGAGCCGCGTCGTGCGATAGCCGTTCAATTCGGCAAACGGCAGGTCCGGGACGTTCACATTGAGGATCATCGCGCGCTCCAGCGGGTGATCCTTAAGCTGACCCACCAGCAGGCGCGCGACGCGCGCGGCCGTCGCGAAATGCCGGCCGCTGGTCTCACCGATGCACAAGGAGACCGCCAGCGTCGGCAGCCCCAGAAAGCGCCCTTCCATCGCCGCCGCCACCGTGCCCGAATACAGCACATCGTCGCCCAGGTTGGCGCCTTCGTTGATGCCCGACACCACCAGGTCGTGCCGATAGCTGAACAGGCCCGAGACCGCCAGATGCACGCAGTCCGTGGGGGTGCCGCCCAGGACGCAAAATACATCCGGAGAGGTTTCCTGCACGCGCAGCGGCACATCCAGGGTCAGCGAGTTGCTGGCGCCGCTGCGATTGCGGTCCGGTGCGACCACGGTGACCGGGCCCAGATCCTTCAAGGCCTCTGCCAGGGCACGGATGCCCTCGGCCTGGTAGCCGTCATCATTGCTGACGAGAATTTTCACGCGGATCAATATAGCCGTTGAGAAGCCCGTTCGGGAGATCGAAGTGAAGCCCAAGCCGGATGAGGAGGAGCGCGCGCTGTTTCGCGAGGCCACCCGCGATGTGACGCCGCTGTCAGCAACGCCGCGGGTCACGGGTGAGCCGCCCAAGCCGCGAGCCCGCGCCCGCTTCGCACGCGCCGAGCACCGCTTGGTGCTCGAGGAGATCCTGCACGGCTCCGCCGATGAGCCGGAGCTCACGTCAGCGGATCCATCGTCATTCGCCCGGCCGGGCGTGCCGGAAACCACGCTGCGCAAACTGCGCCGCGGCCAGTACCGGGTGCAGGCGGAACTGGACCTGCATGGCCTGACGCAGGCCGAGGCGAAAGTGCTGCTGCGGGAGTTCCTGAGCGCGGCCCTCAAGCGCGATGTGCGCTGTCTGCGCATCGTGCACGGCAAGGGGCTGCGCTCCGGCGCCCGGGGGCCGGTGCTGAGGCAGCTGGTCAACAGTATGCTGCGGCGGACGGCGCAGGTGCTGGCCTTCACCTCGGCGCGCCAGGTGGATGGCGGCACCGGTGCGCTGTACGTGCTGCTGGCGGGACTTCCCTAGCTGTCATCGGCATCCACCACCACATCCTCCTGCGTGGCGGAACGGTCGCCGAGGATCTCGCGCAAGACCGCGGTGGCGAAACTGCCGCTGCGCAGCCAGAAGCGCAGCACCGCCCCATCGCTGTCCTGCTCCCAGGCAAGGTCGCGCACCGTCAGGCGCAGGCTGCGTCGCTCCTGGCGCAGCCCCGCCTCCACGGCAAACCGGGCGGCGGCGGTGAGCTGCAGCGCCACGCGATGCTCGAGCGCTAGCACTTCCCCTTTCGACATCGGCTCCCCGGCACCCCACATGGCGCCGGTGGGATGCACCTCGAGCGCCGCCAGCCGCTCGGACAGCTCGGCAGTCACCGCCTCCACGGGAAAGACACTGCCGCGGGCATCCAGATTCGCGACATCCCCGACGCTGAGCGCATCCCAGCTGCCCTGTCGGACGCGCTCGCCGAGCAGCGCATTGAAGATCAGACTGCGCGCCGCCGACAGGACGAAGGCGTCGGGTCTGCCGGGACGCGCCCGGGAGTCTTCTGGCGCGCTGGCGACTGCGAGCAAGCGGGCGAGGTTACCGGCCTCGCGCCCGAAGCGCTGGGGGCCGAAGTAGTTCGGGACGCCGCTGCGTCGGATCGACTCGCAGCGTTCGCGCAGCTGGGCGGCGGAACCTGAGTAGTCACGGATGCGGATGGTAAAGGCGTTACCCGCGAGCGCCCCGCGCGGCAGCTTGCGGCGGTGCCGGTGCGTTTCGAGCACGGCAAATTCCGGATTCGTGAGGGTCGGCGCCGCGGCGAGCGCGCGCGGCGTTGCCGGCACGCTGAACCACTGGATGGCGAGCGCGCGTCGATCCTTGAGGCCCGCGAAGCCGATGTCGCGGACCTGACACCCCAGGCCCCGTGCCAGCTCCTGCGCCACCCAGCCGGTATTCGCGTTGCGCTTGCGGACTTTCAGCAGCAGGTGCGAACCGTCACCATCCGGGAGAAACCCCAGATCCTCCTCGACCACGAAATCTTCAGGAACGGCGCGCAGACGCCCCGTCGCCTGCGGCTCGCCCCGGGCGCGCGGCGCGCCGAGCGCCAGCTCCCGCCATGCCTGCAGGCTCAATCCTGCGCCTGAGGGACGGCGCGCAAGAGCACCACGGCCTGGGCGGCAAGGCCCTCGCCTCGGCCAAGGAAGCCCATTTTCTCGGTGGTGGTCGCCTTCACGTTCACGCAGTCCGATTCGACCTCGAGGAGCGCGGCGATGCTGTGGCGGATGTCCTCACGGTGCCTCGACAGGCGCGGTGCCTCCGCCAGCACCGTGATGTCGGCATTGACCACCGCAAGCTTGCGCTCGCGCAGCATGGCGAGCACCGCGCGCACGAAACCCTTGCTGTCGGCGCCGCGCCACTGCGGGTCATCGTCGCGGAAATGCTGGCCGATATCCCCGAGCCCGGCCGCGCCAAGCATCGCATCGCACAGCGCGTGCAGGATCACATCGCCGTCGGAGTGCGCGATGACACCGCGACCGTAGGGCACGCGTACGCCCCCGAGCATCACGAAGTCCCCCTCGCCAAAGGTATGGACATCAAATCCGGATCCGATGCGCATGGGCTGCTCCTTACCGATCAGCTGCGGGGCCGCGCCACCCGCCGAAGTCAGAATCGCCGCTGCCACCACCAGGTCCTGGGCAGTGGTCACCTTGATGTTCGCGGCGGATCCTTCCACCAGGAGTGGCCGTGCGCCCACCCATTCCAGGGCCTGGGACTCATCCGTGGGCGTGCGCCCCGCATCGTGAGCTGCCTCGAGCGCCTTGCGCAGCGCGCCTAAGCGGAACATCTGCGGGGTCAGGGCCCGCCACAGGCCGGTGCGATCCACTGTTCGCGCGACCGCGGTGGCTCCCCCCATGGGCGCAAACTTCAGCGTGTCGGCACCGCGCGTGGCCAGGAGTCCACCGGTCTCCTCCGCGCCGAGCTCGCGCAGCAGCTGCGCCAGATCCGCGGCCGGCAGACACGGCCGCGCCGCATCGTGTACCAGCACCCAGTCGCGCTCATCGGCCATCGGTCCCAGCGCGCGCAGCCCGTTGAGCACCGAGGCGCTGCGCTGCGCGCCGCCCGGGACGGTCGCGACCGTGGCGGGCAGCCGCCCGGCGAGCCGCGGCCACCGAGCATCCTCCGGCGCCAAGGCGACCGTGATGCCGCGGCACTGCGGATCCGCCACAAACGGCGCCAGCGCCCACTCCATGACGGTGCGGCCGAGCAAAGGGGCGTACTGTTTTGGCAGCTGCGTGCCAAAGCGGCGACCGGAGCCTGCCGCGGGCATGATGAGCCAGTAGTGCAAGTCGAACCGACGCGTCAGCGCGCCGCCACTTGCGCGGCGGGGGGGCGGGCGGCATCGGGCTTGGCGGGGACGACCTGGTAGTAGGTTTCGTTCCTGGCGATCATTCCCAGCTCACTGCGCGCGCGCTCCTCGAGCGCGGCCATGCCGGTCTTGAGGTCGCGCACTTCGGCCGCGAGCTGGCGGTTACGCTCCACCAGCACGGTATTCTGCGTGCGCTGCTGGGCCACCGCCTCCTGCATGCGCGCGAGCTCCCGCACGCCTCCGTCCGAAAGCCACAGCCGGTACTGCAGGATGGCGACGACGACGCCCAGCGCTATTGCCAGCCATTTCACGTCTTAAGTCTACAACTTAACTGGGAACGCGTCGCGGCCGGCATAGCGCACCTTGCGCAGTTCCTGCTCGATGCGCAGCAGCTGGTTGTATTTGGCGGTGCGGTCCGAACGCGACAGCGAGCCGGTCTTGATCTGGGAGGCGGCGGTCGCCACCGCAAGGTCGGCAATGGTCGCATCTTCGGTCTCGCCCGAGCGGTGCGACATGACCGATGCGTAGCCGGCCTGCTCGGCCATGCTGATGGCCGCCAGGGTTTCGGTGAGCGTGCCGATCTGGTTGGGCTTGATGAGAATGGCATTGGCCGTGTGCTTGGCGATGCCCTCGGCCAGGATCTTGGTGTTGGTGACGAACAGGTCATCCCCGACCAGCTGGATGTGATCCCCGATGGCGCGGGTGAGCTCGGCCCAGCCTGCCCAGTCGGCCTCGCTCATGCCATCCTCTATGGTGATGATGGGGTAGCGGGCCGCCAGATCCGCCAGGTACTTGGTGAACTCGGTCGCCGTGAAGCGGCGGTTCTCGCTCTCAAGGTCGTAGCGGCCGTCCTTGTAGAACTCGGTGCTCGCCGCATCCAGCCCCAGGTAGATCTCCTTGCCGGCCTTGTAGCCCGCCTTGTCGATGGCCTCAAGGATGACCTCGAGCGCCTCCTCATTGGAGCCGAGATTCGGCGCGAAGCCGCCCTCATCCCCGACGGTGGTCGAGAGGCCCCGGTCGGCCAGGATCTTCTTCAGCGCATGGAAGATCTCGGCGCCGTAACGCAGCGCCTCGCGAAAGTTAGGGGCGCCGACGGGGAGGATCATGAACTCCTGGATATCCAGACTGTTGTTGGCGTGCGCACCGCCGTTGATGATGTTCATCATGGGGACCGGCATGACCGGTTCGCGCCCGTTGCACAGGTGCTGACCGACGTAGCGGAACAGCGGCAGCTTCGCGGCAACCGCGGCGGCGTGCGCGTTGGCCAAGGAGATGGCGAGCAGCGCATTGGCACCCAGGCGCCCCTTGGTCTCGGTGCCGTCCAGATCGATCATGACCTGATCCAGGCCTTGCTGATCGCGCGCATCGCGGCCCAACAGCGCCTGGCGCAGCACGGTGTTCACATGCTCGACGGCCTTGAGCACGCCCTTGCCGCCATAGCGCTTGGCGTCCCCGTCGCGCAGTTCAACGGCTTCGCGCGTGCCGGTCGAGGCCCCCGACGGCACGGCGGCCCGCCCGAGGCTGCCATCGTCCAGCATGACGTTGGCTTCGACCGTGGGATTGCCGCGCGAGTCCATGATTTCGCGGCCGCGGATTTCGACGATACGACTCATAAAAGGGCTTCCTCGAAAGGTTTGGTCTTGACGATTCGGTCCAGCTCGATGAGCGTTTCCAGCAACGATCGCATGCGCCCGAGCGGCCAGGCATTGGGACCATCGGAGAGTGCCTTCTCGGGCTGCGGATGCGTCTCCATGAAGATGCCGGCGACCCCCGCCGCCACCGCGGCGCGCGCCAGCACCGGCACGAACTCGCGCTGACCGCCCGATGCGCTGCCTTGGCCACCGGGCAGCTGCACCGAGTGGGTGGCATCGAACACGACCGGACAGTGCGTCTCGCGCATGATGGCGAGCGCGCGCATGTCGGTGATGAGATTGTTGTAGCCGAAGGAAAAACCGCGCTCGCACACCATCAGGTCCTGGTTGCCGGTGCTGCGGGCCTTGTCCACCACGTTGCGCATCTCCCAGGGCGAGAGGAACTGGCCCTTCTTGATGTTGACGGGCTTGCCCTGGGAGGCGACGCTTAAGATGAAATTGGTCTGACGGCACAGAAATGCCGGGGTCTGCAGCACATCGACCACGGCCGCCACTTCCGCCAACGGCGTGTCCTCGTGCACGTCCGTGAGGACCGGAACGTTGAACGTCTTGCGCACCGATTCGAGCACCGCAAGACCCGCTTCGAGCCCCGGCCCGCGGTAGCTCGCGCCTGATGAGCGGTTGGCCTTGTCGAAGGAGGCCTTGAAGATGAACGGCACGCCGAGCTTTGCGGTGAGTTCCACCAGCGTGCCCGCGATCTCCTGCGTCAGGGTCGCGCCCTCGATGACGCAGGGCCCGGCGATCAGGAACAGCGGCTGATCAGCACCGACGCTGTGTCCAGCGAGCTTCATGCACCCGCAGCAGCGGGCAGCTGCGAGGCGCGGTGCACGCGCGCGGCGCGGATGAACCCGGCGAACAGCGGATGTCCGTCGCGCGGCGTCGAGGTGAACTCCGGATGGAACTGGGTCGCCACAAACCACGGATGACCGGGCAGCTCGATGATCTCGACCAGATTGTCGGGTGACAGCCCCGCGAACTTAAGTCCGCCCTGGCTGTAGCGGTCCATGTAGGTGTTGTTGAACTCGAAACGATGCCGGTGCCGCTCGAAGATGGTATCGCGGCCGTAGAGCTCGCGCACCCGGGTACCGGCCTTGAGCAGCACTTCCTGTGCGCCCAGGCGCATGGTGCCGCCCTTGCCGGACTTCTCGTCGCGTTGTTGCGCACCCAACGCCTTGTCCTGCCATTCGGAAATCAATGCGATGACCGGATGGGCCGTCGCGCGATTGAACTCGGTGCTGTTGGCGTCGGTCAGGCCCAGCACGTGGCGCCCGAATTCGACAATGGCGATCTGCATCCCCAGGCACAGGCCAAGATACGGAATGCCGTTTTCGCGTGCGTAGCGCACCGCGGCGATCTTGCCTTCGATACCGCGCTCACCGAAGCCGCCGGGCACCAGGATCGCATCCATGCCCGCGAGCGCATGGGTGCCGTGCTGCTCGATGTCCGTGGATTCGATGTAATGCACGTTGACCCGCGTGCGGGTCTTCAAGCCGCCGTGCGTCAGCGCCTCATTGAGCGAAATGTAGGAATCGCGCGCCTGCACGTACTTGCCGACCATGGCGATATCCACCTGCCCGTCCGGATTGGACTTGGCGGCGACCACCTGACGCCATTCGGCAAGTTCGGACTGCGGCACGCTTAAGCCGAGCTTCGCGACGACGATGTCATCGAGCGCCTGTTCGCGCAGCAGCAGCGGAATCTTGTAAATATCATCCGAATCCACCGCCGAGATCACCGCGCGCTCCTCGACATTGGTGAACAGCGCAATCTTGCGGCGCTGCTCCTCGGGCAGCGGATGCTTGCAGCGGCACAGCAGGATGTCCGGCTGGATGCCGATGCCGCGCAGCTCCTTGACGGAGTGCTGCGTGGGCTTGGTCTTGATCTCACCGGAATCCGGACCGCCGACGATCGGCACCAGCGTCAGATGCATGTAGACGCAATTGCTGCGGCCGAGCTCGACGCCCATCTGGCGGATCGCCTCCAGAAACGGCAGCGATTCGATGTCACCGACCGTGCCGCCGATCTCCACCATGCACACATCCGCCTCATTGGCGCCGAGCATGATGCTGCGCTTGATCTCATCGGTGATGTGCGGGATCACCTGCACCGTCGCGCCCAGATAATCGCCGCGGCGCTCCTTGGCGATGACGCGCTCGTAGATGCGCCCGGTGGTGAAATTGCTGTGTCGCCCGGTGGTCGTGCGCACGAAACGCTCGTAGTGACCGAGGTCCAGGTCCGTCTCCGTGCCATCCTGGGTGACGAACACCTCGCCGTGCTGGAACGGGCTCATGGTGCCCGGATCGACATTGATATAGGGGTCGAGCTTCACCATGGCGACGGTGAGGCCGCGGGCCTCGAGGATCGCGCCAAGGGAAGCAGCCGCGATGCCTTTCCCCAACGAGGAAACGACACCGCCAGTTACGAAAACGAAACGGCTCATGGGCTTGTAGGGGATTTCCGCCGGACAAAAACAACGCCTGCAAGGTGTGCAGGTTCGACGGGCAAACAGACTAGCAAATCAGCCGGGTCTGTGCCAGATGAGTCGCAGGCGTTGTGCGGATGGCGCGCCGCCCTGCCAGCGTGCGTCCACCCACAGATCAGCGGCTGCCGCCAGCGCATCGCCCGCGAACAGCAGCGGCAGCTGTTGGCGCTCGGCGAGCGGAATCGCCGCCTGCTGCAGCAGGCTCTTGAGGGAGCGCGAGGGTCCGCCCGGCCTGGGCCGCAGCCGCTCACCGCCCCGCCGCGTCCGCACCGTCACCGCAGCGGGCAGCGCCGCGGCATCGATCAGACCGTGCGCGGAGCGCACCAGCTGCAGGTGCCCCAGGCCGTGCGGCAGCGCGAGTGTGCGGCTGCGGCGCGGGTTCCAGGTGAGCTCATACGCCTGGATCGCCGGTCGCACCTCCTGAAGCGTGAGCCGCCCCGCGTGCCGCTGCACCCGGGTGGGTCCCCAACTGACCACCGGATTGGCGCCGGCGCGTGCGCCAAGCAGCACCACGGCGATCTCCTCCAGGCGGCGCGCATCGGGCACCTGCCGGCCCGAGCGGGCGATCCACCAGCGCAACGCATTGCGGCGCCGGTCCAGCGGCAGCGTGCGCAGCGCCGGCACGGATAAATCGGCGCCATCGGCGGCCCGCGCCACATCGGATGCCGCCAGGGCGTCCAGCAGGGCCTGCGCGGCCGCGATATGGCTGGCGCTGCGCGCCACGGTGCGCGCCGCGCCGTGCCAGCGGCCCAGCAGCGCCGGCAGCACCTGCTGACGCAGGTAGTTGCGATCAAAACTCGGATCGGCGTTGGCTGGATCCTCAAGGCAGCGAAGGCCGCGGGTCTGCACCCAGTCACGCAACTGCGCGCGCGGCACGCCCAGCAGCGGACGCAGCAAAAACCCCGCCCCGAGCGGCGCGACCGGCGGCATCGCCGCCAGTCCCGGCAAGCCCGCCCCGCGCAGCAGCTGCAGCAGGAGCGTCTCCAGCTGGTCCTCCAGATGATGGGCGGTGAGCAGCAGTTCCCCGGGACGCAGGGCCGCGGCGAGCGCCGCATAACGGCCGGCGCGTGCCACTGCCTCCAAGGATTGCCCGCGGGCGCGCGCGAGCGTCAGACGCCGCATCGCCATCGGCACCTTGAGGAGCCGGCAGGTGCGACGACAGGCGCGCGCCCACGCCCGGGACTGCGCATGCAGGCCGTGGTCGATGTGCAGCGCCCGCAACCGCGGTCTCACCGCGGGCAGTTCGGCCAGGAGGCCCAGGAGCGCGGTCGAGTCGGCGCCGCCACTGAAGGCGACGCACAGCGGCGCGGTGGCGGCCTGGGCATGCAGGCGCAGCAGCTGCGAATAGACCCAGGCCGGGTCAGCCCGGGGGCGCAATTACTCCGCCTCGTCCTCGGAGAACTCGCCGAAGCTGGCAATCTTCTCGGTGCGCCGGGCGATCAGCTCCTCGGTGCTGTAGTGCTCCAGCTCATCCAGATGCCGGATCACGGCTTCCTTGAGCGATGCGGCGGTGGCGACCGGATCGCGATGGGCGCCGCCCAGCGGCTCCTCGAGCAACTCATCGATGAGACCCAGCTGCTTGAGACGCCCGGCCGTGATGCCGAGCGCCTCGGCAGCCGCCTCTTTCTTGTCGGCGCTGCGCCACAGGATGGAGGCGCAGCCTTCCGGGGAAATCACCGAGTAGGTGCTGTACTGGAGCATCATCAGCCGGTCGCACACGCCGATCGCAAGCGCCCCGCCCGAGCCGCCCTCGCCCGTCACGACCGTGACGATGGGAGTGGCCAGCACCGCCATTTCAAAAAGATTGCGCGCGATGGCCTCGCTCTGGCCGCGCTCCTCGGCGCCCACGCCGGGGTAGGCCCCCTGGGTGTCGATGAAGGTGATGATGGGCAGACCGAAACGCTCGGCCATCTTCATCAGGCGCAGCGCCTTGCGGTAGCCTTCGGGCTTGGGCATGCCGTAATTGCGCCGCACCCGCTCCTTGGTGTCGCGGCCCTTCTGGTGGCCGATCACCATGACGACCCGTTGTTCCAGGCGCCCGAGGCCGCCGACGATGGCCATGTCATCCCCATACATGCGATCGCCATGCAGCTCGGCGAATTCGGTCAGGATCATGCTGGTGTAATCAAGCGGATACGGCCGCTGCGGATGGCGCGCGAGCTGCGTGATCTGCCAGGGCGTGAGATTGGCGAAGATGTTGCGCGTGAGCTGGCGGCTCTTGGCCTGCAGGCGGCCGATCTCATCCTTGATACTGACCTCGGACTCGGAGGTCACGTGCCGCAGCTCCTCGATCTTCGCTTCGAGCTCGGCGATGGGTTGTTCGAAGTCCAGAAACGCTACAGCCATGAATAATGGTAGCGCAAGTCAGGCCCCCCCGGGGGCCCCCACGGGCCCGTACAGTACCCGCATGCCCTCCCGGCCCACCAGCTCCTCCAGGTGCTCCAGACAGTTCGCGCCCCGGGCGCACGTTCCATTCGGGCCCCAGGTCCAAGGCGCCGCTCGCCTCGGGCGTGCGGTACTGGACCGTCACCTGGCAAGGACCGTTGCGCCAGGGGGTGAGCACCTCGGCCAGGCGGGTCAGCATCGCGTTGCGATCGGACTTCTGGGGGAGCTTGAGCACCAGGCGGCGCGCCTGCTGCTCGCGCACCGCGTTAAGGTCGGTGATCTTGCGCACCGAGATGCGCCAGGCATCCCCAAAGTCATCGAAGCGGAAGTGCCCCTCCACCAGCACGATGGCGTCCTTGACGATGAGTTCGCGGTGCCGCTGGAACACCTCATCAAAGAGCGTCGCCTCGATGCGTCCGGTGCGATCATCCAGCACGATGCTGACCCGTTGCCCGCGCTTGCGGATCTCATCGACGAGCCCCGCCACCGTCACCAGCCGCCCACGGCTGAAACCGCGCTCGCCCTCGCCCACGCTCACGGGCTTCTCGCTGATGAGGTCACCGATCCGCTGGGCGGCAAATCGCGGCAGGTCCGCCTCGAAGCGCTCGATGGGATGGCCGGTCAAATACAACCCGAGCGTTTCGCGCTCCCCCTGCAGGCGCACCGCCTCACTGAAATCCGCGATCGCCTTGATGGTGTCGCCGGCCTGCGCCGCGGTGGGCGCCGGGACCGCGCTCAACCCAAACATGTCGTTCTGGCCCGCCTGGTGGGCGCGCGCCGTCTGATCTCCCAGCTGCATCGCCGCCGGCAGGCTCTCGAGCAGCGTCGCGCGATTGGGGCCGATGCTGTCCATGCTGCCGCAGCGGATCAGGGCCTCGAGCGTGCGCCGATTGATGCGGGTCAGATCCGTACGGCGGCACAGCTCAGCGAGACTGCGGAAAGGCGCCGTGCGCTTCGCGCTCGGCGATCAGCGCCTCCACCGCGCCCTGCCCCACCCCCTTCACGGCGCCCAGTCCATAGCGGATGGTCTTCGCATCCGCCACCGCGAACTCATGCCGCGAGGCGTTCACATCGGGCGGCAGCACCGCCAGCTGCAGTTGCTTGCACTCATCGATCAGCGTGACCACCTTGTCGGTGTTGTCCATGTCGGCCGAGAGCACGGCGGCCATGAAGGCGGCGGTGTGATGGGTCTTCAGGTACGCCGTCTGGTACGAGAGCACCGCATAGGCGGCCGAGTGCGACTTGTTGAAGCCGTAGCCGGCAAATTTTTCCATGAGGTCGAAGATATGGGCCGCCTGCTGCTCGGGCACGCCGCGCGCGACCGCGCCCGACACGAAGATCGAGCGCTGCTGCGCCATCTCCTCCGCCTTCTTCTTGCCCATCGCCCGGCGCAGCAGATCCGCGCCACCCAAGGTGTAGCCGGCCAGGAGCTGCGCGATCTGCATCACCTGTTCCTGGTACAGGATGACGCCGTAGGTGGAGGCGAGCGCCGGCTTCAGATCCGGATGCAGGTAGTCGATCACCCCGCCGACGGGCTCGCGTTTGCGGGTGATGAAGTCATCCACCATGCCCGACTCGAGCGGGCCCGGACGGAACAGCGCCACCAGCGCCACGATGTCCTCGAAACAATCCGGCTTCAGGCGCCGGATGAGATCGCGCATGCCGCGCGACTCGAGCTGGAATATCGCGGTGGTGCGCCCGGAGCGCAACAGTGCATAGGTGCCCGGATCCCCGACCGGCAGCGCCTGCATGGACACCTCAGGCTCACCGGCGGCGGCGCGGCTGCGGTTGATGATGGCGAGCGCCCGGTCGATGATGGTGAGCGTGCGCAGTCCCAGGAAGTCGAATTTCACGAGCCCCGCCGCCTCGACATCATCCTTGTCGAACTGCGTGACGACGCTCGAGGAGCCGGCCTCGCAGTACAGCGGCGCAAAATCCGTCAGCACCGAGGGCGCGATGACCACGCCTCCGGCGTGCGTGCCGGCATTGCGGGTGAGCCCCTCCAGGGCGCGCGCGAGGTCGATGAGATTGCGGATCTCATCTTCGGTGTCGTAGAGGCGCCGCAGTTCCGGCTCCTTGTTGAGCGCATCATCCAGCGTGATCCCCAGTTCAAACGGGATGAGCTTTGCGATCCGGTCGACGAAGCCATAGCCCAGGCCCAGCACCCGGCCGACATCGCGCACCACGGCTTTGGCGGCCATGGTGCCGTAGGTGATGATCTGGGAGACGCGGTCGCGCCCGTATTTCTGTGCCACATAGTCGATGACCCGATCACGGCCGTCCATGCAGAAGTCGACGTCGAAATCCGGCATCGAGACGCGCTCCGGATTCAAGAAGCGCTCGAACAACAGATCGTGTTCGATGGGATCAAGATCGGTGATCCGCAGCGCATAGGCCACCAGCGATCCTGCGCCCGAACCGCGTCCGGGACCCACCGGCACGCCGTTCTCGCGCGCCCAGCGGATGAAGTCGGCGACGATCAAGAAGTAGCCCGCGAAGCCCATCTGGCAGATCACCCGCAACTCAAGGTCGAGCCGTGCGCGGTAGGCGGCGGCGCGCTCATCGGGCGCGGCGCCCGCGAGCCGCGCGGCGAGACCCGCGATCGCCTCGGTGGTCAGGAACTGCTCGGTCGTCATGCCGGCGGGCACCGGGTAGTCCGGCAGGCGCGGCTGGCCTAAGCTCAACACCAGATTGCAGCGGCGCGCGATCTGCACGGTGTTGGCGAGGGCCTCCGGGACATCGCTGAAGAGCTCGGCCATCTGCGCGGGCGTGCGCAGGAACTGCTGCGGCGTGTACTGCCGGGGGCGCGCCGGATCGGTCAGCAGGTGACCGCCCTGGATGCACACGCGCGCTTCATGCGTCTCGAAATCGCTCGCCGCGAGGAAGCGCACGTCATTGGTGGCGACCAGCGGCACGCCGCGCGCGGCCGCGAGCGCCACGGCCGCGGCGATGTAGCGCTCCTCGTCGCGGCGCCCCAGGCGCTGCAGCTCGATGTAGAACCGATCGCCGAATATCGCGAGCCAAAAATCCAGCTGCGCCTGGGCGTCCTGGCTTCGGCCATTGAGCAAGGCACAGCCGATGTCGCCGGCGGCACCGCAGGACAATCCGATCAGTCCGGTCACCGACTCTGGGGTGAGCCAGCGCCGCTCCACCATCGGCGGCCCGTTCTTCTGTCCCTCCAGATACGCCCGGGTGACCAGCCGCGTGATGTTGCGGTAACCCTCCTGGTTCTGGCACAACAGCGTCAGGCGCGAGCTGCCGCGCCGCTCGGTGGTTTCGGCCAGCAGCAGATCGACGCCGATGATGGGTTTGACACCCTGGGCGAGCGCCTCGCGATAGAACTTCACCATGGCGAAGAGATTGTTCTGGTCGGTGACCGCGACCGCGGGCATGCCGGCACCGAGGGTCGCGGCCAGCAGCTCCGGCACGCGCACGGTGCTGTCCACCAGCGAAAATTCGGTGTGCAGCCTTAAGTGAACGAACGGCGCTTCCATCAGTCCTCAAAGTCTACCGGTACGGACTCGCGCGGTGCGGTTACGGGTCCAAAACTGCGCCGGTGGATGGCGCACGCCGCCAGGCGCACCAGCGCCGCCAGATGATCCGCCGTCCCGTAGCCCTTGTGCACTGCCATACCGTACCCGGGATAAACGACGTCCAGCCGTCGCATGATGGCATCACGCTGGGTCTTGGCGAGGATGGAGGCGGCGCTGATGGCAGGCTCGCTGCAGTCGCCCTTGATGATGGCGCGGGGGACGCAGCCCGGGGCGAGATCCATCAGCCGTGGCAGGCGGTTGCCATCCACGAGCACGCGCCGCGGGCACACCGCCAGGCCCAAGAGCGCCCGGCGCATGGCCAGATGGGTGGCCTCGAGAATGTTCAGGGTGTCGATTTCATGGCATTCGGCCCAGCCGACCGCCCAGCACAGGGCGCGGGCGCGGATCAGCGCCGCCAGCGTCTCGCGACGCGCCGGCGTCAGCTGCTTGGAGTCCTTGAGGCCGGCGATGCGCCGGCGCGGATCCAAGATCACGGCCGCGGCCACCACCGGACCCGCCAGCGGCCCCCGCCCCGCCTCATCCACTCCGGCAATCAGCCGCTCGAGGGCCGGCATCGGCGCTCCTCCACGAGGCGCAGTATCGCCTGCGCGGCCTGATCGGCGGCGCCGACCCGCAACTGGCGGTGCACCCGCAGAAATTCCGCCTCGAGCCGCTCGCGACCGGCGGCATCGGTGAGCTGCTGCTCAAGCGCCCGCCCCAGCGCTTCGCCGTTGACGGCCTCCTGCAGGAACTCGGGCACCAGCGCCTGTCCGGTCAGGAGGTTCGGTTGCGAGAAATGCCGCACCTTGACCATCCCCAGGCCCCGCAGCAGCCACGCGGTGAGGGCGCTGAAGCGGTAGGCGGCCACCATGGGACGGCGCACCAGCAGGGTCTCCAGGGTGGCGGTGCCTGAGGCCACCAGCACCGCGTCGGCCGCGATCAATGCCGTCTGCGCCTGCCCTTCGAACAGCCGCACGGCAAGCTCCGGCGCCACCCGCGCACGCTGCGCCGCAAACACCGCCCGCACCTCGGGCGAGGCCATCGGCGCGATGAACGATACTTGCGGCCGCCGCGCCGCCAGCCACTGGGCCGCGCGCAGGAAATCCTCGCCCAGGCGCCGCACCTCGCCTAAGCGACTGCCCGGCAGGAGCGCGATGACCGGGGCCTCGGCCGCGAGAGCCAGCGCCGCGCGCGCCGCCGCCCGGTCGGTCTTAAGCGGAATCTGATCCGCCAGCGGATGCCCGACAAATTCGGCGCGAACGCCGTGCTCGCGGTAGAACTCGGTCTCGAACGGGAACAGGCACAGCACCAGGTCACAGGCGGCGGCGATGCTGCGCACCCGTCCCTGCCGCCAGGCCCACACCTGGGGGCTCACATACTGGACGGTGGGAATGCCCCGGCGGCGCAGCTGCGCCTCAAGTCCGATGTTGAACGCCGGGGCGTCGATGCCCACGAACACCTGCGGGCGGATGCGCGTGAACTCGCGCACCAGGCGGCGGCGCAGGGCAAAGAGCCGCGGCAGATGGGCGAGCGGCTCGATGAGGCCCATGACGGCCAGGGTATGGGAGTCGGCCCACGCCTCACACCCCGCGGCACGCATCTTGGGACCCGCGATGCCCACCGCGCGCAGCTCCCCGACGCGCTGGCGCAGCGCCTCCAGCACCGCGGCGCCCAGGGTGTCACCGGAGGATTCGCCGGCAACCAGGCCGATTACCAGCGGCTCATGCATGGCTACCGATTGTCAGCGCACCAGGCTGCGCGTGGAGGCATCGATGAAATCAAGCAGCGGCTGCACTTCGGCGCACTCCCCGGCAAGACGGGTGAGCTTAACGATGGCATCCGCCAGTTTCAGGTCCGAGCGGTACAGGATGCGATACGCGGTGCGCAGCGTGCGGATCTGTTCGGGCGTGAAGCCGCGGCGTTTGAGCCCTTCGGAATTGATGGCGTGCGGTGCAGCCGGGTTGCCCGCGATCATCACGTAGGGCGGCAGGTCCCGGGTCAGGATCGCCCCGCCGGCGACGAAGGCATGCGCGCCGATCTTGCAGAACTGGTGAATGGCCGACAGGCCTCCGAGCTGCACCCAGTCCCCGACCTGCACATGGCCGCCCAGGGTCGCGCAGTTGGCCAGGATCACCTTATCGCCGACCGAGCAGTCATGGGCGACATGGGAGTACGCCATGAACAGGCAGTCCGAACCGATGGTGGTGAGGCCGCGGCCGGAGGCCGTGCCGCGGTTCATGGTGCAGAACTCGCGGAACACGTTGCGATCCCCGATCGTAAGCCTCGTGGGTTCGCCCTTGTACTTGCGGTCCTGCGGCGCCCCGCCGATGGCGGCGAACGGGAAGATCTGATTGTCCTCACCGATGCGGGTGGGACCCTCGATCACCGCGTGCGCGCCCACGCTGGTGCGCGCGCCGATGACGACCTCGGGGCCGATCACCGCAAAGGGCCCCACGCTCACGCCCTCGCCGAGCTGCGCCCGGGGCGAAACCAGCGCGTGCGGATCTACCATGACCGGGAAGGTGTCATTTGGACACCTCGGGGGCGACCATCATGTCGGCACTGGCCACTTCGGTCGCGCCCACGAACGCCGCGCTCGAGAACTTCCAGATCCCTTTGAAGCTGCGCATCAGCTGGGCGGTGAGGATCAGCTGATCCCCGGGCTCCACCGGCTTGCGGAAGCGCGCCTTGTCGATGCCGACAAAATAGAACTTGGTGTCCGCATCCGGCACCACCCCGCCCGTGACGAACGCCAGGATGCCCGCGGTCTGTGCCAGCGCCTCGATGATCATCACGCCGGGCATGACCGGCCGCTGCGGAAAGTGGCCCGTGAAAAACGGCTCATTGAAGGTGACGTTCTTCAGCGCCCGAATGCTCTCGCCGGCGCGGCATTCGAGCACCCGGTCCACCATCAGGAACGGATAGCGGTGCGGCAGCAGCTTGAGAATGCCGTGGATATCAAACTGTACGACTTCAGTCATCTTTGCTCTCGCGGCCCAGACGCTTGAACCGGGCCACCATGCGGCGCCAGGTACGCGCCTCTTCAAACGGAATTCCGCTGGAGTATACCCCGGGCTTCGGGATCGAATGACTGATCATCGAGAAGCCGGTGATGTGCACATCATCGGTGATCAGCAGGTGGCCGCCGATGGCGCAGGCACCGCCGATCTGGCAACGCTCGCCGATGACCGTGCTGCCGGATATTCCCGTACAACCGGCGATCGCCGTGTGGGCGCCCAGACGCACGTTGTGACCGATCTGGATCAGGTTATCCAGCTTCACATCATCGCCGATCACCGTGTCACCGATGGCGCCGCGATCGATGGTGGTGTTGGCGCCGATCTCCACATCGGCACCGATGCGCACGCTGCCGACCTGCGGGATCTTCAACCACGCGCCGCGATCGAGCGCCACACCGAATCCGTCGCTGCCGACCACGCAGCCCGGATGCAGCAAGGATCGCTCGCCGAGCGAGACTCCATCACACAGCGTGACCCGCGCCACCAGCCGCACCTGCGCGGCGATCACCACATCGGCGCCGAGCACGCACTGCGGACCGATGCAGGCGCCCGCACCGATCTGGGTGCGCGCGCCGATCACCGCCAGCGGACCGACGCACGCGCTCGGATCGATGCGCGCGTCCGCCGCGACCACGGCGCTCGGGTGGATGCCAGGAATGAGCGGGGGTGGCGGATAGAGCCAGGCGGCGATGCGCGCATAGGTGGCGCGCGGGTTGGACGAGATCAGTGCGTCGACCGGGCAGTCCGCGGCAAAGCGCGCATCGAGCACCACGACCGCGGCCTGGGTCTGCTGGAGGGCGGCTCGATGGCGGCTCTCGGCGAGAAAGCTGACCGCGCGCGGCTGCGCATCGCTCAAGGTGCCGACACTGTCCACTTCGCGCAGCGGATCGCCACGCAGCTCACACCCGAAGCGGACCGCCAGCTCGCCGAGGGTGACCACCATGCTCGGCGGCTCTGCCCCGCCGGCTTACTTGCTGGCCGGCGGTTTCGGCGCTGCCGGAGCAGCCTTCGAGGCGGAGGCGTTGAGGCTCGCCAGCACCTGCTGGGTGATGTCGAGTGCCGGCGTCGCCCAAATCACGCCATCGGCTAAGATGAGATCGAAATTCTGTGTCTTGGCGAAGGCGCGGACTTTTTCCACCAGGGATTTCTGCAGCGTCGAGAGCTCCTCGTTGCGACGAGTATTCAGATCGTCCTGTGCCTCGCTTTGTTTGCGCTGCAGCTCACGCTCCTCATCGCGGATATCCTTGTCCTCACGGGCGCGCTGGTCGTCCGTCATCGTGGCGCCGTCCTTGGTCAACTTGTCCTCGCGCGTCTTGATCGACTGCTGCAGGTTCTGCAGCTCGCGCTGGCGCGGCAGAAACTCGTTGCGCAGCGCGTCCGCGATGACCTTGGCATCCGGGGAGTCCGCGAGCAGAGCATTGTAATTTACATAACCAATCTTCATCTCCGCCCACGCCGGCGCCGCCGCCAGCACCAAGGTCGCAGCCGAACCCAGAATCAAAGATCTTACGACGCGCTTCACAATGTTCCTCTCGTGGGCAAAGCCCAATGCAAACCAATGGACGGGGATCATAGCGGAAATCGACCGCTGCTTGAACGCCATACGTGCGGTGGCGCCCTAGAACGCCTGGCCGACCGAGAACTGGAAGCGCTCGGTCTCATCGCCCCAGGTCACGCCATCCAGCTCGCGCTGGGCATTGAGCGGGATGGCCAGGCTGAACCGGAACAGGCCGAGCGGCGCCAGCCACTGTACCGAGATGCCCACCGATTCTTTCAGCCGGCTGAATGCGAAGCCGTAGTTGATCGGCGTCAGGACCGCCGGATTGCTCAGATCCGCCAACGTCACGTTGCCGATGCTGTATTCGGGATTGGTGGGGGTGCCGGGCGGCGCATAGAACTGGGGCGATTTGCCGGTCGAGAACACGTTGCCCACGTCCACGAACAGGCTGACCCGGGCGCTCGAGGCGATCTTGGGCGGCATCGGAACGATGAGCTCGGAGCGCGCCAACACGTTCAGGTTGCCGCCGTAGGGATTGCCGTACTGGTCCTTGGGTCCGAGCCGCGATTCCTGGAAGCCGCGCACCGAATCCGGGCCACCGCCGTAGAAGAGTTCGTACGGCGGCAGATTCTGGGTCTTGCCCAGTCCCCCGCCGTAGCCCACATCGCCGGTGAAGGCGAAGACCCACTTGCCGAACAAGGGCAGGTACTTCAAGAACTCGTAGTTCGCCTTGTAGTACGAGACCCCGGTGATCGGCGGGGTGTAGCTGACACTGACGGTCTGGTGCATGCCGCGATCGGGGAAGATGCCGCGGTTGCGCGAATCGTAGCTCCAACCCGCCAGCAGCTGCGCGACGGCGAAGCGCGTGCCATCCAAAGCGTAGTCGCCCTCGGCGTAGGTCGCCGTGGTCGGATCAAAAACCAGCCCCGTGGCCGTCGCCTTATAGGTATGGCCATTGTTCTGCACCCACTGCAGTGACTGCAGGGCGCTTGAGCCCTCGATGGCCACCAGCTGCACGGCTTGCAGGTTGTAGCCGGCGTTCAGAAACTGATATTCGGACAGCGGATAACCGAAGTTCTCACCCAGGGTGAGGATCTTGGTGGAGAAGTCCGAGGAGGACGAGGTGAACTGCGAGCTGTCGCGGTAGCTGAAGTTATAGGTTCGCGTGAGGTTGTCGACGTTGGTGTACGGATTGGTCTCGGAGAGGCTGTACACCTTATTGTATTCGCCCGCCGAGAGATTGACCGCGACGCGCTGACCGGAGCCCAGGAAGTTCGAATCGGTGTAGTTGCCGTTCAACTCGAACTTGTAGGTTTCCGAATAGCCGACGCCGCCGGAGAGCGAGGCGCCCGGGCCCTCTTCGATCTTGTAGTCGACGTCCACCTGGTCCGAGGAGCCCGGTACCGGGGTCGTCTCCGAATCCACCTTGGTGATGTACGGCAGGCGCTGCAGGCGCTGCTTGGAGCGGTCGAGTCCCACATTGGACAGCCAGCCACCCTCCAGAATCCGCATCTCACGTCGCAACACTTCGTCATTGATGCGCTTGGCGCCCGAGAAGGTGATGTTGCGCACGTAGACGCGGTTGCCCGGATCCACGAAGAAGGTGAGCGCCACGATGCCGGTCGCCTTGTCGGTCGTCGGTACCGGATCCACCTTGGCGAAGGCGTAGCCGTCCTGGCCGAGGCGGTTCTGGATCAACTCCTGCGTGGCGGTCACCAGCTTGCGCGAATAGATCTCGCCCTTGGTGACCAGGATCAGCTGCTCGAGCTCCGCTTTGGGCACCGGGAAGGATCCGGCGAGCTTCACGTCGCCGACCTTGTACACGCCGCCCTCATCGATGTTGAGGGTGATGAAGATATCGTCCTTTTCCGGCGCGATGGCGACCTGGGTGGATTCGATCTGGAAATTCGCATAGCCGCGATCCATGTAGAAGGAGCGCAGCTTCTCCTGGTCGCCGGTCAAGGACTCGCTCGAGTAGCGGTCGTCCTGCTTGTACCAGGACAGCCAGTTCGGGGTCTGCAGTTCGAAGGTCTTGCCGATTTCCTTGTCGGTGTAGACGTGATTGCCGACGATGTTGATGGTGCGGATCTTGGCGCGCGAGCCTTCCTTGATGGTGATCTTGATCTTCACCCGGTTGCCCGAATCCTCCTCGACCTTCTCATCGATGCTGACCGCGTACTTGCCACGATTGAAGTAGGTATCGGTGAGGTAGCCCTTCACCTCCTCGAGGACCGAGCGGTCGAAGGTCTTGCCGGCTGCCAGTCCCACGTTGCGCAAGGACTTCTGCAGATCCTCGGTCTTGAGGTCTTTGTTGCCGGTGATCTCGAAACTCTCGATGGCCGGCCGCTCCACCACCAGCACCGCGAGGGTGCCACCGTCGCGGCGCATCTGCACGTCGCGGAAGAAGCCGGTGTTGTACAGCGAGCGGACCGCTTCGCGAATGCGCGCCGGGGTTACGTGGTCCCCGATGTTCACCGGCAGATAGTTGTAGACCGTGCCCTCGGAGATGCGCTGCAGGCCCTCGATCCTGATGTTCGTGACGGTGAAGTCAGCGAGCGACGGATCCTCCACCACCGCATTCGAAGGCGCAGCGGGCACCGGGCCCGCCGTGGCATCGGCGGGCGCGGCCGGCGTCTGGGCTGAACATACTGTGGTACCCGCGCACAGCGCGAGGGTAGTGACCAATCCAAATCGCTTCATGAACAGAGTGCCGGCCCGAGTGTTGTTGGAAGAATGTGCATGCCGTCTTGCGTAGCGCTCCTGGGTCCGCCTACGCATGAACGGTCCTCGCAAGTCCACCACGGGTGCGGCAGAACTCCACGGCCAGCTCACGCGCTTGCGCATCGGCCTCGAGGACATCGTCGATGCTGCGGATTTCCCCCCCGCCAGCTGTGGCCCCATTGGCCTTGGAAAGAACACATTCAATGACCGCGGGTATGTCCGGAAAGTTCAATCGGCGCTCCAAAAAGGCAGTGACGGCGACTTCGTTCGCCGCATTGAGAATGGCAGGTGCCAGCCCGCCAGTGTCCGCTACCGCCCGAGCCAGAGCAAGACAAGGGAAGCGAGCCGGATCCGGCGCCAGAAAATCCAGCTGCCGGGTGCGGATCAGATCCAGAAAGTCGGTGCCGGCCTCGATACGCTCCGGCCACGCCATGCCATAGGCGATGGGGGTGCGCATATCCGGACAGGCAAGCTGCGCCAGCACCGAGCCGTCGATGTATTCGACCATCGAATGCACGACGCTTTGCGGATGCACGACGATCTGCACCTGGGAGGGCGGCAGGCCGAACATGAAACAGGCCTCGATGAGTTCCAGGCCCTTGTTCATGAGTGAGGCGGAATCCACGGAGATCTTGCGGCCCATCACCCAGTTCGGGTGCTTGCAGGCCTGATCGGGCGTGGCGGCGGCCATGGCCTCGGCGCTCCAGTCGCGAAACGGTCCGCCGGAGGCGGTGAGCAGGATCCGACGCACGCCTGTGGGGCTCGTGCCCGGCCGCGCGCCCAGCGGCAGGCACTGAAAAATGGCGTTGTGCTCGCTGTCGATGGGCAGGATCTCGCAGCCCGACGCGTGCACCGCCGCCATCAGCAAGGGACCCGCCATCACCAGCGACTCCTTGTTGGCCAAGAGCAGGCGCTTGCCGGCGTGGGCCGCGGCGAGCGTCGAGCGCAGCCCCGCGGCCCCGACGATCGCGGCCATGACCTGGTCCACCTCGGGGAGCGTCGCCAGGGTCTCCAGTGACTCAGGTCCCGTCAGCACCCGGGTCGGCAGGCTTAAGGCCTGCAGGCGCTGCTCGAGGTCCAAGGCGGCGACCGGATCGGTCAGTGCCGCAACCGGCGGCCGGAACTGCTGGATCTGCTTGAGCAGCAGATCGACATTGCGGTGCGCGCCCAGGGCGACCGCCCGGTAGCGGTCCGGGTGGCGCGCGATCACATCCAAGGTGTTGACCCCGATGGACCCGGTCGCACCGAGAATCGCAATGCCCTTCACGGCTTGACTCACTGGGCCACTCCCAGCGCCGTAAGCCCCAGCAGCAGCACCGGCATGGCACCGGTCAGACTGTCGATGCGGTCCATGACGCCACCATGTCCGGGAAACAATGTGCCGCTGTCCTTCAAGCCCGCAAAGCGCTTGAGCAGGCTCTCGGTCAGATCCCCGACGATCGAGAAGGCAATGACGCCCAGGCACAGCGGCACAAACTCAAGCGCCGGCACCGCAAACCAGTGACTGCCCCACAGGGCGACCAGGGCCGCAGCCGCGAGGCCCCCGAACACGCCCTCCCAGGTTTTGCCGGGCGACACCTGCGGGGCAAGCTTGATCCGTCCGACACTGCGCCCGGCGACATAGGCGCCGATGTCGGCGGCCCACACCAGGCACAGGGCAAAGAGCACCCACTGCGCACCGCGTGGCACATCGATCCGCAGCCGCACCATCGCGACCCAGGCGGGCACCAGGGCGAGGAGCCCCGCCAGTGCCGCCGACCAGCCGGCCGCGCGCCGCGGCGCGCAGATCACCCACAGCAGCGCCACCACCCACCACGCCAGCGCGACCACCAGCACCAGCCGGCACGCCGGCTGCGCCAGGGTCAGGTTCCAGAGCATCAGCAGGCAGGCCGCCACCGCGAGCACATACACCAGCCGCGCGGCCACGCTGCGCAGCCGCACGAAGGCGGACCACTCCCAGGCACCGGCCAGCACCGATGCGGTCATGGCGATCTTGGTCGCCACCGGCGGCAGCCACAGGACGATGACCAACAGCAGCGCGACCAGGATGGCGGCGGTAATGATCCGGGTCTTAAGCACTCGCCGGACTCCGCGCCTGGTCCGGCGTGCGCCCGAAGCGCCGTTCCCGGGCCTCAAAGAACGCGAGCGCCTCATCCAGTGCTGCGGCATCGAAGTCCGGCCACAGGCAATCGGTGAAATACAGCTCGGTATAGGCAAGATTCCACAACAGGAAATTACTGATGCGACGCTCACCGCCGGTGCGCACGAACAGATCCGGGTCGGGCAGATCGGCGAGCGCGAGCGCCTGCGCCACCTGCTCCTCGGTGATGTCGGCCGCCCGCAGGCCGCCGGCGGCGCACTGGGCGGCGAGCTGCCGCACCGCGCCGGTGATGTCCCAGCGCCCGCCATAGCTCATGGCGATGTTCAAGGACAGCCGCTCATTGGCAGCGGTGCGCGCCTCGGCGCTGGCGAGGTAAGACTGCAGGCGCACCGAGAGGCGTTGCCGATCGCCGATGAAGCGCAGCCGCACGCCATTGGCGTGCAGCTCATCGACTTCCTGATCCAGTGCGTCAACGAACAGTCCCATCAGTAGCGACACCTCTTCCGCCGGGCGGCCCCAGTTTTCACTGGAGAATGCGAAAACCGTGAGCGCCCCGATACCGCGGGTCGTGCACGCTTGCACGCACGCGCGCAGCGCGCTGATGCCGGCTTTGTGGCCAGCATGCCGCGGCAGTTTCCGCGCAGCGGCCCAGCGGCCGTTGCCGTCCATGATGATCGCCACATGTCGAGGCAGGCTCACGTTCATGCAGGCGGTCAGACCTGCATGATCTCCTTTTCCTTGGCCGCCAGCAGCTGATCGATATCCGCCACATGCTTGTCGGTGAGCTTCTGCACGTCGGTTTCGGCGCGCCGCTCGTCATCCTGCGAGATGAGTTTGTCCTTGAGCGCCTCCTTGATATCCGACATCACATCGCGGCGCACGTTGCGCACCGCCACCCGCGCCCCTTCGGCATCCTGGCGGATGACCTTGGTGAATTCGCGCCGTCGCTCCTCGGTGAGCGGCGGCATCGGAATGCGGATGATGGTGCCGGCGGTCATCGGGTTTAGCCCCAGGTCCGACTTGTGGATCGCCTTCTCGATCGGCTGCACCATGCCCTTCTCCCAGGGCGAGACCACCAGCGTGCGGCCATCCTCGACCGCGATGCTCGCGACCTGCTGCAGCGGCACATCGGAGCCGTAGTAGTCGACCTTCAGATGCTCGATCAGGCTCGGGTGGGCACGGCCGGTGCGCATCTTCTTCAGGTCGGCCTGAAACTGGATCACGCATTTGCCCATGCGGCTCACCGCGTCTTTCTTGATGTCATCGAGCATGGTTGCCCCTATTCGAATGTGACGGCCGTACCGATTTCCTCACCGCGCGCAATGCGGGTGAGGTCACCCGGATTGTTCAGATTGAACACGCGCAGCGGCAGGCGGTTGTCACGGCACATGACGATGGCCGTGGCATCCATGACGTTCAGCCGGTCCTGCAGCACCTTGTCGAATGTCAGCTGCGTGTAGCGCTGGGCGGCCGGATTGCGCACCGGATCATCCGAATACACCCCGTTCACCTTGGTGGCCTTCAAGAGCACATCGGCGTTGATCTCGATGGCGCGCAGCGAGGCGGCGGTATCGGTGGTGAAGAACGGATTGCCGGTGCCGGCCGCGAATATCACCACCCGGCCCTTCTCGAGGTGGCGGATGGCGCGCCTGCGGATGTAGTCCTCGCACACCTGGTTGATGCGGATGGCCGACATGACGCGCGACTGCATGCCGGAGCTTTCCAGTGCGTCCTGCATGGCGACCGCATTCATGACCGTGGCGAGCATCCCCATGTGATCGGCGGTGACCCGATCCATTCCGGCGCGGGCCAGCCCCGCGCCGCGGAAGATGTTGCCCCCGCCGACGACGACCGCGACCTGGGTGCCCATCTGCACGATTTCCTGGATTTCCCCGGCAATGCGCTTGAGCATCGCCGGGTCAATGCCGTAGTCGCCGCCGCCCATCAGGGCTTCGCCGGACAGTTTCACCAGAAGGCGCGAGTATCGGGACCGCGTGCTGTCGCTCATGTGGTCTTCACCCTCGTACTTGAAGAAAACCCCGCCGGAGCGGGGTCTTCTTGCGAGCCTTATTTATCCGAATCGGACGGATCGAAACTCTTGATCTGCGCCATCACTTCGGCGACGAAGTCATCCTGCTTCTTCTCGATGCCCGCGCCGACCTCGAAGCGCTCGAACGCCTTGACGGTCGCCTTGGCGCCCTTCAGCAGCTTCTCGATGCTCTGGTCGGGATCCTTCACGAACGGCTGTCCGGCCAACGTGATCTCACCCAGCGACTTGCGCAGGCGCCCTTCGACCATCTTGGCGACGATCTCCGGCGGCTTGCCTTCGGCCTGGGCCTGTTCGGTCAGGAATACCCGCTCCTTGGCCACGACATCCGCGGGGACGTCCGCCATGGTGACGTACTTCGGATTGCTCGCGGCGACATGCATCGCCACATCGTGGGCGAGCACCGGATCACCGCCTTCGACCGCCACCAGGGCGCCGATGCGGGTGCCGTGCACATAGGCGCCGACGTGGCCGGTGGAGGTGAGCACCACATAGCGGCGCACGCTGATCTTCTCGCCAATCTTGGCCACCAGCGCCCGGCAGCGCTCGTCGATGGTTTCGCCACTGTCCAGGCGCTGTTGCAACAGCGCCTCGAGCGAGGCCGGCCGCGCCTGCAGCGCCTTGCCGGCGACCGCCTGGGAAAACGCGCCGAAGTCGGCGCCGCGACCCACGAAGTCGGTCTCGCAGTTCACTTCGACCATGGCGGCCGAGCGGCCGTCGGCGGACCGCTCAATGACGATGACGCCCTCGGCGGCGACGCGGGCGGCCTTCTTGTCGGCCTTGGCCAAGCCCTGCTTGCGCATGAGCTCGGCGGCGGCGTCCATGTCGCCCTGGGTCTCCATCAGCGCCCTCTTGCACTCCATCATCCCGGCGCCGGTGCGCTCACGGAGCTGCTTCACTGCATCTGCTGTGATGTTCATAGGAATTCCACGCAAAGGCCCCGGACCGGTTGGCGCCGGGGCGACCAATCGAACCTAAGCGGCAGAACCCGCACCCGCATCGCCGGCAACCGGACTCTCGGGCGGTGCTTCCACGGCACCGGCGGCCTGGGGACGGCGGCGCACCACCCCCCCACGACCCGTCGGCGCGGCCGTCTCGGCCTCCGCCGCGCCCGTGGCCGCGGCAACCGGCAGGTCGCTGCCCTCGTCCAGATCATCAAGGTCCGCGACCGCATCCTCGGCGCCCTCCGGAGTCTTGACCGGCAGACGGCGGCGCACCGGCGCCTTCTTGTTGCGCATCGGCGCCTGCGGCTTCGGCCGCGGCTTGCCGGTCTTGCGGCGCGGCTGCCCGGCCTCATCCAGCTCCACGAATTCATCCTCGCCCACGGCGACCTGCGGCACCGAGGCCTTGCCGTCGATGACCGCATCCGCGATCCCCGAGGCGTACAGCAGGATGGCGCGCATGGCGTCATCGTTGCCCGGGATCACATAGTCGATGCCATCGGGGCTGCAGTTGGTGTCCACGACCGCCACCACCGGGATGCCCAGCTTCTTGGCCTCGTGAATCGCGATCTTCTCGTGACCCACGTCGATCACGAACATCACATCGGGCAGCGACTCCATGGCCTTGATGCCACCCAGGCTGCGCTCGAGTTTTTCCATTTCGCGGCGCAGCTGCGTGGCTTCTTTCTTGCCGCGCTTGTCCAGCGCACCGCTCACCTGCAATTCGGTAATCTCGGCGAGGCGTTTGATGGACTGCCGGATGGTCTTGAAATTGGTGAGCATGCCCCCCAGCCAACGCTGGTTGACATAGGGCATTCCGCTGCGGCTGGCCTCCTTCTGGACGGCATCACGCGCGGAACGTTTGGTGCCCACGAACAGCACCTTGCCGCCATCGGCGACAATACCCTTGATGAAGGCCGACGCCTGCACGTACAGAGGCTGGGTCTTCTCGAGGTTGATGATATGGATCTTGTTACGTTCGCCAAAGATGTAGGGGGCCATCTTCGGGTTCCAGAAGCGGGTCTGATGTCCGAAATGGACGCCTGCTTCCAGCATCTGTCTCATGGACACGCCGGTCATGTGAACTCCTGACTGTAGGGTTGATCCTTGCGCGTATCCCTGGTGGCCACCTGGAGACATTTAAGCCCCAAGCACCCAGCCACCGGGTTAGCGATACGCGTATGGAATTTCTCGTCGTTGCCAACGAGGGCGGCGCTTTATACCATGAAGCTCCCGTCGGAACAATGTCTTACGGGCTACCAGTTACACTAGATAATGCATATCACCATCAAGTCCCCTGAAGACCAGCTCAAGATGCGCGAAGCCGGCCGGCTGGCCGCCGAAGTGCTGGACATGATCGGCCCCCATGTGGTCCCCGGGGTCACCACCGAGGAGCTGGATCGGCTGTGCTATGAGCACATCGTCAATGTCCAGGGCACCATCCCCGCGAACCTCAATTACCGGGGTTTTCCCAAGACCATCTGCTCCTCGGTCAACCACGTGGTCTGCCACGGCATCCCCAATGACCGCAAGCTCAAGGCCGGGGACATCGTCAATATTGATGTCACCGTCATCAAGGATGGTTTTCACGGCGATACCAGCCGCATGTACTACGTCGGCAAGCCCCCGGTGGCCGCCCAGCGCCTGACCGAGGTGTGCTTCGAGGCCATGTGGCGCGGCATCCGCACGGTCAAGCCCGGCAGCCGGCTCGGTGACATCGGTCATGCCATCCAGCAATACGTGGAATCCCTGAATTTCTCGGTGGTTCGCGAGTATTGCGGGCACGGCATCGGCCGCATTTACCACGAGGATCCGCAGATCCTGCACTATGGGGAGCCCGGGACGGGGCTGGAGCTGCAGCAGGGAATGACCTTTACAGTGGAACCCATGGTGAATGCGGGCAAGCGTCATGTGCGCCTGCTGCCCGACGGCTGGACCGTGGTGACCAAGGATCACTCCCTGTCGGCCCAGTGGGAACATACCTGCCTGGTCACCGAAACCGGTGTGGATATCTTGACCTTGGGCGCGGCAGACCGGCATTGAGTGAGCCGCTGGAGGAACTGCTGCCCGAGGTGGCCACCGAGACCCCCTGGCCGCTGCTCACCCGCCTGCCGGCCCTGCTCGCGGCCAAGCCCGGTTCGCGCGAGGAGTACCGCAGGCTTCTGAGTCAGGCCCACGAGGAACTCAAGGCCCGCTTCCTGGCCGAGGAGCCGGTGGAGATCCTGGTCCACGCCCGCGCCACCCTCATCGACACGGTGTTGCGCCAGGCCTGGTTCGAGCATCTGGGGAGCGGGGATCGGCATGGGGCGCTGGTTGCCGTCGGCGGCTACGGCCGCGGCGAACTGCATCCGTGCTCCGACATCGACATTCTGCTGCTGGTCTCCCAACCCTTGGGGGATGCCGAACGCTCCCAGGTGGAACGGCTCATCACCTTTCTGTGGGACATAGGACTTGAAGTCGGCCACAGCGTGCGCACCGTGTCCGAATGCGTGCAGGAAAGCGCCGCCGATGTGAGCGTCATGACGACGCTGCTGGAAGCGCGGCTGCTGCATGGGGATGCGGCGCTGCTTGCCGCCATGAATACCGCGTTGAGCCCCCCCGGCATCTGGCCCGAAAAGGAATTCTTTGAAGCCAAACTCAAGGAACAGGCCGGGCGGCACCTGAAGGCCAACGACACCGCCTACAACCTGGAACCGAACGTGAAGACCGGCCCCGGGGGCCTGCGCGACATCCAGACCATCGGCTGGGTCGCCAAGCGCCATTTCGGCGCCGAATCCTTAGATGGCCTGGCGCGCCGCGGCTTCGTCACCGCCAGCGAACTGCGTCGTCTGAAACAGGCGCAGTCTTTCTTATGGAAGGTTCGCTTCGGGCTGCACATCGTCACCGGACGGCGCGAAGACCGGCTGCTGTTTGACCACCAGTTGAAGCTCGCGCAACTGTTTGGCTACGAGGATGCCTCCTATACGCTCGCGGTCGAGCAGTTCATGCAGCGCTACTACCGCACCGTGATGGATGCGAGCCTGCTCAATGAACTGCTGCTGCAGCTGTTCAGCGAGGCGATCCTCAACAAGGAGGAGGAAATCCTGCCGCTCAATGCGCGCTTCCAGGTGCGCAACGGCTCGCTCGAGGCGCGCCGCGATGATGTCTTTGCCCGCACCCCCTCGGCGCTGCTCGAGCTGTTCGTGCTGCTGCAGCAGAATCCTGAGATCAAGGGCGTGCGCGCCTCGACCATGCGCGCCGTCACGCGCAGTCTGTGGCTGATCGATGAGGAGTTCCGGCAGAACCCGCGCCATCATCGCCTGTTCCTGGACATCCTGCGCGCGCCGGTGGGCGTGACCCACGAACTGCGCCGCATGAACACCTATGAGGTGCTGGGCCGCTACATCCCGGCGTTCGGCCGGATCGTCGGTCGCATGCAGTACGACCTGTTCCACGCCTATACGGTGGATGCGCACACGCTGTTCGTGCTGAGCAATCTGCGCCGCTGGGCCATCCCCCGTTACGACCATGAACTGCCCGAATTGTCGCGCCTGATGCAGCAGCTGCCCAAGCCCGAGATTGCCTATCTTGCGGCGCTGTTTCATGACATCGCCAAGGGACGCGGCGGCGATCATTCGGAGCTGGGCTCGGTGGACGCCGAGGCGTTCTGCCTGGAGCAGGGACTGTCGCGCTACGATGCGCGCCTGGTGGCCTGGCTGGTGCGCAATCACCTGGAACTGTCGGTCACGGCTCAGAAGCAGGACATCACCGATCCGGAAGTGGTCAGCGCCTTCGCGCGCAAAGTGGGTGATGAGACCCATCTGGATCACCTGTACGTGCTGACCTGCGCCGATGTGCGCGGCACCAACCCAAAGCTGTGGAATTCCTGGAAAGCCTCGCTGTTTCACGAGTTCTACGAACGCGTGAAGCGCGCGCTGCGGCGCGGGCTTGAAAGTCCCATCGATGAGGAGGAGCTGATCCGCGAAACGCAGGCGGCCGCCCAGCAACTGCTCAACAGCCACGGCATCGAAACCTCAGACATCGACCGGCTCTGGGCACGCTTCTCGACCCCGTACTTCCTGCAGTACACCCCCGAGGAGGTGGCCTGGCATACGCGATTGCTCATTGAACGCCAGCCCGGACCCGGGGATACGCTGGTCGCCATCGAGCCGCGCAGCGTGCGCGGCACGACGGCCGTGCTCGCGTTCGTGCCCGAAGGCATCCAGGGCTTCGCCCGCACCACCGCGGTGCTCGACCAGCTGGGACTGAACATTGTCGATGCGCGCATCTCGCCCACCGACGATGGCTTCACGCTGGGGCTGTACCACATCCTGGAAGATGACGGCGCGCCGATCACCGACCAGGATCGCCAGAATGAAATCGAGTTTTCGGTGCTGCGGGCCTTACAGCGCACGGATACCGTGCCCATGGTCAGGCGTCGCACGCCACGCCAGGCGCGCATGTTCAACACGGCGACCCAGGTCACCATCACCGTCGATGACCGCAATCAGCGCTCGGTACTGGAGCTGGTGGCGGGGGACCGTCCGGGCCTGCTGTGCGATCTCGGCAACGTGCTCATGCAGCAGCACATCGAGCTGCGCAAGGCCAAGATCATGACCGTGGGGGAGCGCGCCGAGGACGTCTTCTACGTGACCGATCTGCAGCACCGGCCCTTGAATGATCAGGCGGCGCAGCGCCTCAAGGAGCACCTGCTGCAGGCCCTGGACCAGCGGCCCAGCGCATGAATCCGCGTCTTGAGGCCCTGCACACCTACCCCTTCGAGAAGCTCGCCAAACTCTTGGCGGGCGCGAGCGCCCCGGCGCATCTGCCGCCCATTGCGCTCTCCATCGGCGAGCCCCAGCATGAACCGCCGCCGTTGGTGCTCGAGGCGCTGCGCCAGGGAGTGACCCGCCTGGGTGCCTATCCGGCCACGGCGGGGTCGCTGGAACTGCGCAGCAGCGCGGCGCGCTGGCTCGAACGACGCTTCAGTCTGCGCCCCGCAAGCGTCGATCCTGCGACCATGGTGCTGCCCGTCAATGGCACCCGCGAGGCGCTGTTTGCGCTGGTGCAGGCGGCGGTGGATACCAGCCAGGCGCCGCTCGTGATCACGCCCAACCCGTTCTATCAGATCTATGAGGGCGCGGCGCTCCTGGCCGGGGCGACGCCCTATTACCTGAACGCGACCGCCGCCACCCACTTTGTGCCGGATCTGGAGGCGATACCCAAGGCGGTGCTCGATCGCACCCAGGTGCTGTTCCTGTGCAGCCCCGGCAATCCCACCGGCGCGGTGCTGCACGAGAATTTCCTGGCGCGCGCGCTGGATCTGGCCGACCGCCACGACTTCATCATCGCAGCCGATGAATGCTATGCGGAGATCTTCCCCGATGAGGCCACCCCGCCGCCGAGTCTGCTCGAGGTGGCGCAGGAGACCGGCCGCGATCGCTTCCAGCGCTGCATCGTATTCCACAGCCTCTCCAAGCGCTCAAGCGTGCCGGGGCTGCGCTCCGGGTTCGTGGCCGGTGACCCGCAGGTGATGCGCAAATTCCTGCTGTACCGCACCTATCAGGGCGGCGCCATGTCGCCCATGGTGCAGATGGCGAGCTGCGTGGCCTGGGATGATGACGCCCACGTGCGGGTCAATCGCGGGCTCTACCGTGAAAAATTCGATCGCGTGCTGCCGATCCTGTCCCCGGTGCTGGACGTGCAGCAGGCCGCAGGGGGCCTTTTACCTCTGGGTCGACATCGAAGGCGACGATGAGCGTTTCACCCGCGAGCTCTTTGCCACCCAGAATGTGACCGTGCTGCCCGGCAGCTACCTGGGACGCACCACCGAACGGGGCAACCCCGGTGCCGGACGCGTGCGCCTGTCGCTCACCGCCACGGTCGCCGACTGCGTGACGGCCGCGACGCGGATCCGGGATTTTCTGGCACCATGACGCCCCTATGAGCGATATACCCAAACTGCAGGAACTGATCGAGGCGGCGTTCGAGAAGCGCGCGCAGATCAGCCCCAAAACCATTTCCCGCGAACTCTTCACGGCCATCGAGGCCACCATCGACCTGCTCGATTGCGGCACGCTGCGCGTGGCCGAAAAACAGGGTGACCACTGGGTCGTGCATCAATGGCTGAAGAAGGCGGTGCTGCTTTACTTTCGCGCCCGTGAAAACGAAGTCATCAACGCGGGCTTCGCGAAGTTCTACGACAAGGTGCCGCTGAAATACGCGAACTACTCGGCCGCGCACTTTCGCGAAGACGGTGCCCGGGTGGTGCCGCATGCCATGGTGCGCAAGGGCGCCTATGTGGCGGCCAATGCGGTGCTGATGCCGAGCTTCGTCAACATCGGCGGCTACGTCGACACGGGCGCCATGATCGATACCTGGGTGACCGTCGGGTCCTGTGCGCAGATCGGCAAGAACGTGCATCTGTCGGGCGGCGTGGGCATCGGCGGGGTGTTGGAACCGCTGCAAGCCAACCCCACCATCATCGAAGATGACTGCTTCGTGGGCGCCCGCTCGGAGATCGTCGAGGGTGTCATCGTGGAACGCGGCTCGGTGATCTCCATGGGCGTCTTCATCGGCCAGAGCACCCGGATCTATGACCGCACCACCGGCGAGGTCCTGCAAGGACGCGTGCCGGCAGGCTCGGTCGTCGTCTCCGGCAGTCTGCCCTCCGCGGATGGGCGCTACTCGTTGTACTGCGCCGTCATCGTCAAGAAGGTCGATGCCCAGACGCGGGCCAAGACCTCGATCAACGAGCTGCTGCGCGGCGCCGAGTGATGGCGCAGCGGCGCGACCGCTTTGTAACCAGCGCACGACTGACGGCATAACCACCTAGCCCCGACACTTGCGCTTCCAGTTTACTTGGGAGTTGCAATGCGGTTTTTGAGAGCGATGGTTCTCGGTGCAGCAGGCGTGCTTGCGGCAGTGCCGGTGGTGGCGCAGCAGAAAACGGGCCCCGGTGTACCGCCGGATGACAGCCTGACCTGGCAGGGCATCACGCTCTACGGCGTCGTCGACTTAGGCCTGCAATTCGATACGCACAGCGCGCCCTTCACGCCGTATCGTCCGGCGGCCAGCGGCAACATCGTGCGCTCGAATGACTACCAGACGGCCTTCGGTGTGACGCCGAGCAATATGGGTCAATCGCGCGTCGGCCTGCAGGGCCTCGAGCCGCTCATCGAGGGCTTATCGGGCATCTTTCAGATCGAGACCTTCTTCAACCCCCAGTCCGGACAGATCGCCGATTCGCTGCGCTCGCTGACGGCGAACAACGGCAAAGCCGTCACCAGCCAGAGTATCGGTGTCGATGGCAGCTCAGCAGGACAGGCTTTCCAGACCGCTTTTGTGGGCCTGCAATCCAATCACTTCGGCTCACTGACCTTCGGTCGTCAGGTGACGCTGGTGTCGGAGGGCACCATCAAGTACGACCCGAATTACAACGCCACGGCCTTCGGCCTGCTCGGTGCCTCCAATACCTATTCCGGCGCAGGCAGCAGCGAGACCAATCGGCTCAGCAACACCGCCAAGTACGCGCTGAAATTGAGTGACCACCTCCACATCGCAGCGCTGTATCAGTTCAACGAATCCAACGGCGCAGGTCAAACGGCAGTACAGGCGAATGTGGGCGCAAGCCTTGCAGGTGCCTCGATCGATGCCTATTACTCCAAGATCAACAGCGCCATTACCGGAAGTGCGCTCACTGCAGCCCAGGTGGCGACGCTACCGACCGGTGACACGCTTGCCGATTCGGTGGCCGGCACGATCTCCGATAACACCGCTTACGCGCTGATGGGGCTGTACCGGCTTGATCCCCTGAAGTTCTTTGCCGGCTACGAGAACATCAAGTACGCCAACCCGAAGAATCCCTTGAGCGCCGGCTCGCTCGACATCGGCGGCTATGTGCTCGCCTACGTCAACAACACCGCCTACACCGAGCCGAAAATCATCGGCGTTTACTGGTCCGGCGTGCGCTATACGGTCATTCCGCACCTGGACCTCACCACCGCGTATTATCAGGTTCACCAAAGCGCCTATGGCAATACCGCGCTCGACCGTGGGCTGCGTCAGCAGCGCTCACAGTACTTGCGCCGGCAACATCGAGGCACTGTCCTTTGATGCCGACTACCGCTTCAATGTGCACTTCGATGTCTACGCGGGTGCCATGTACAGCAGCGCGCACGGCGGGCTGGGCAGTGGCTACGTTCACAGTACCAACATCAATCCGACGATCGGCGCGCGCTTCAAGTTCTAATATCTAGCCACAATTTGGCTTCATAGGCGCTGATCGCTTCTAATGTTTTATTCAGCTGGTTCTAATCTGCAAGGCGTGCCCGCCCCTCCTTGCGCCCATTCGAGGTTACCGAATGTCAGCATCGCAAAGCAGCGCTGAACCGAACTTGGGCGAACAAGCGTGGCGGGAAGGGATCATTGAAGCTGAACAAGCGCGTGCGGAATATGTCCGCCAGGTCGATGCCATTGAGGCAGATGATTACCTGGCGGGCAGACTATGGTTGCGGTTATGACGCGCGGAACGGCGTCGTGACGAGTCGATTAGGATCGCAGACTGAACTTTCGGGCAGCGGTCGGCTGGGGAGTGGTTAACACCGCTGCAGGGTGCTCTTCACTGCCTGGCGGCTCGCTGGGACTCAAGAACCTTGGCCGTGCCTGGAGTGACGGGCCAATCCCTGTTCCATGTCGTACGCACGGTCAGCCATTGCGACCATTGAGACTGGGCAATGCACACCTCCCTTATGGGGGCATGGGCATCCGAAGAGATGTCCGAATAAGGCAGATTCAAGAACTGCCGGTACCAAGGATAGAGTGGATCGTCGGCCCGCTCCGCTGGGACAACCGGGGGAACCACCCACTCGCGGGGCGCGCAGTAGCGCGGCTCGCCCGTGATCATCACGCGTTGAAAGCCATAATCTTCGGGCTTCAAAGATGCGCAGCCCGCCAGCAGCAGGATCGAGATCGGCGTGACGGAACCGGTGACGTGTTTCATTCCGATATCCTCGGAGAGCCAATCCGCGGTCCAAGCCCTTTAGCACTTACCAGCCAAATCCGCCGCCAAAATACGCGGCCATAAACCGGGCCCCAAGGACCCCACGCACCCCAATTCCAGAGCGGGTCCGAGTACATCTGCGCCGTCGTCTCCTGTTCATCGGCGAGTTGCTTTTGCTGCAAGTAGCGCTGGTACCGACTGTAGGCTTGCTGGTTACCCACATAGAGGCAATCGCAAACCAGCGGATCGGCATAAACATAGTGCACAGTGTCGTCGCGGATGCGCTTCACGAACCGGTGCGGCGGCAGCTTATTCAACATCGCCTGCCGCTCCGGTGTATTGGCCGGACGCACCAGAAAGCCCGCCGCCGCCAGATTGTCCTCATTCTGGGCGACCATCTGGCGGGTCGAGACGCAAGCGGTGCAGCGCCGCGGCGGTGAGCAGTGCGGCGAGCACGGCAACCGCGCCTGCGCATCGGCCGTCCCGTCCACCGTCGCCGGATTTACCGCGGTGGAAAACATATTTTGCTCCTTGCTGCCGGATTGCGGTCGGGCAGCTGAACAGTGGTGTGAGGCCGCTCGGCCACTGATTCGACAGTCTAGGCGCCCTGCCGCAGGATTGAAGCCGGCGCTCGCCTACAGGGGCAGCTGCTGCTTGGTGACACCACCTCGCAGCTGCGCGAAGTACCTCGGAGCCGAGCAGCGAGTAGCTGATCCCTGAGCGAGGCCGACGGATGAGTTAATGTGCGCCATCACCGCGCATCGGGGTTCTCGAGAGCGATTCGGTAGACTCGGTTCTGTGACTGCCTCCGCCTCCGCCAAGACCGTGTGCGCACGATGCCGTTAGGTTTGCTGCGCCCCGCTTTGCCATTGAATGTCGGCGACACGTTTGCGCAACAGAACAGTCTGAAATTCTGGATCGCGGTCATTCTGACCGGCATCGGTGCAGGCCTGAGTGCAGCCCTGCTATATATCGTGCTGCAGGCAGTACAGCACTGGGCATGGCCTGCAAATGCCTTCCTGCTGCAGGCCGCAACGGCGGCGGGTCCGTGGCGACACGTGCTGGTACTTGCTGGGCGCGGGTCTGCTGACCGGTGTGGGCCAGCTCACACTGTCGGGACTATCGAGCGGCAATGGCATCGATATCAATGCCGCGATCTGGTTCTCGGCAGGTCGTCTGCCGCCACTGCGCACGCTGGGCAGCGCCTTTCTGTCCATCATCCTGGTCGGACTGGGGGTCTCGCTGGGGCGCGAGGGCGCGCCCAAACAGGCGGGCGCGGTGTTCGGGAACGTTTTATCCGATCGTGCGCAACTGTCCGATGAGCAGCGCCGTCTGTTGGTCGCCTGCGGCGCCGGAGCGGGCATGGCAGCCGCGTATGGCGTGCCGCTCGGCGGTGCGCTGTTCGCCTTGGAGGTGCTGCGCGGCGTGCTGGCCCTGAGGCTGGTGCTACCGGCGCTCGCCGCGAGTGTCAGCGCCGTGATGGTGAGCTGGTTGGTGATCCCGGATGCGCCCCTCTATCGCGGTCCCTGCCTATCATTACTCCGCCGCCATTCTCGTCTGGGCCTTGCTGTTCAGCCCGATCGCCGGGGTCCTCTCGGTGACATATGTCCGCGCCGTGGCCTGGGCCGATCGAAACCGCCCCGACGGTTGGGGACGCGTGGTGGCGCCGTTGCTGGTCATGGGGGCTCTGGGCGTCATTTCCATTCCGTTCCCGCAACTTCTCGGGAATGGGCGGGATGTGGCGGAACTGCTGTTCAAGGGCACCCTGCCGCCCCTGCTGCTGCTGGCGGTATTGGTTCTGAAGCCTCTTGCGACGGTCATGTCCGTTCGCAGTGGCGCCCCGGGCGGCCTATTCACACCCTCGTTGGCCTTGGGCGCCGTGCTGGGCGCACTGCTCGGCCAGGGCTGGGCGCTGTGGTGGCCGGGCACGCCTGTCGGTCTTTACGCCATCGTCGGTGCCGCGGCAGTGCTGGCCGCCACCACCCAGGGACCCATCTCGACAATGGTGCTGATGATGGAATTCACCGGCTACGGCCGCACGTTCGTGGCACCGTTACTGATCGCGGTCAGCTGCGCTACGCTGGTCTCCCGCTGGATCGAGCCACGCTCCATCTATGACGCACGTCTGTCGGATGAGCAGATTGCCGCGCGCATCGCCGCGCGCTCCCCGTCCGCGAAATAACTGCGGAGGCGGTCGCGTCCGTCGCCCAGTACGTGGCATTGCCGGCGTGATAGCCATTGCGACTTTCACCGCGCAACGGTCGCGACTGGTGCATGGTGCTGCGGAAAATGCACGCGAAACCGGCTGCCCTGTCCAAGGCGGCTGTCCGCCGTGATCTCGGCACCGTGCGCGGCGCAGATTGCGCGAACGATCGAGAGGTCCAATCCGGCACCGCCATCCTCGCGCGAGCGAGCCTCGTCGGCTCTGAAGAAGCGGTCAAAGATCCGTGGCAGCGCCGTCTCCGGAATGCCACGCCCGTGTCGCGGACTTCGAGCAAGCTGCCATCCTCGAGGGTGAGGACACGCAAGGACATGGCCCCGCCGCGCGCGGTAAAACGGATGTACTATCAACCACCGCACCCGCATCGCCCCAGGCATCGGCCGGTTCCAAGTTCTTACTTCGGCTGTTGCCGTTCGTTACAAAAAACCTTCCGGTGGAGACTGCTTCGCTGGAATACTTGCGTGGCATGGAACAGTCACCGCATATCCTGTTTGTCGAGGATGACCCGGATATCCGCGGCTTGGTTGCGGACTTCCTGGAACGGAACGGCTATAGGTTGAGCGTGGCCAAGGATGGCCGGGAAATGGATCGGCTGCTGGGCGTCAGCCGCATCGATCTGCTGATCCTCGACATCATGCTGCCGAAGGAAGACGGGCTTTCCCTGTGCCGGCGCGTGCGGGCCGCGAGCGATGTGCCGATCATCATGCTGACGGCCCGCGGCAGCGAAGTCGATCGCGTCGTCGGGCTTGAAATCGGCGCCGACGACTACCTGACAAAACCCTTCGGCACCCATGAGCTGCTCGCCCGCATCCGCGCTCTGCTGCGACGCGCCCAGTCCGTCGGGCGCATGCCGCAGTCCCGGCAACGGCCCGCGCTGCAGTTCGCGGGGTGGAAACTTGATCTGGGCAACCGTCGGCTCACCGCTGCCGACGGCGCCCAGGTGCCGCTGACGGGCGGCGAATTTGAATTGCTGGCAGCCTTCTGCGAGCGTCCCAACCGGGTTCTCACCCGCGATCAGCTGCTGGATCTGACCCGCGCGCGAAGTCCCGCGCTGTTTGATCGCAGCATCGATATCCAAGTGAGTCGGCTGCGACGTAAGATAGAGGCCGATCCGAAGGACCCGCTGCTCATCCAGACCGTGCGTTCCGGAGGCTATATCTTCACCGCCGAGGTCACCGCCGCTTGAAACGCCTGCTGCGCTGGCTGGTGCCGGCTGGCTTTCGCGGGCAGGTGGCGGCCATCTTGATTTTGGGAGTGCTGCTCTCGCAGTTGCTCGCCGGCCTGCTCTACGTGGTGACGCTGCCGCAATGGCAGCGCGTGTTGCGACCGGACTTGGCCTCGAGCAAGGTCGGGATGGTCGTCAAGCTGCTGGAGTCGGTGCCCATCCCACAGCGGCCGGCCTTTGCCCGACTCTGGGACGAACCCCAGTTCCGGGTGCGCTATGAGCCCGCCGTCATGACACTGCCGGGCCTGCAGCAAAACCCCGATCCGACCCTGCGGGCACAACTGCTCGCCGGGCTCGATCGCAATGCCGCTCAGGTACAGATGAGTGTGCAGGACGCCGCGCGGGGCACGGATGTCAAGCTCATTACGGTGCTGCTGCAGGGCGGCGGGGCAGTGCAGATTGTGGCGCCCGTGGGACTGCAGATCCGGGTCGGACTGCTCGAGGAGCTCGCGACCCTGGCATTCCTGATATTCGCAACCGCGGGCCTGTGGCTGTGGGTCACCTGGACCATCAACCATCCGTTGGAGCGGTTTGCACGCGCCGCCGAGCGGGTCGGCGTTGATGTGCACTCCCCGCCCCTCGCCGTGCACGGACCGTTGCAGCTGCAGCGGGCGATCCGCGCCTTCAACGAAATGCAGGTGCGACTGCAACGACTGCTGACCGATCGAACGCTGATGCTCGGTGCGATCAGCCACGACTTGGGCACGCCTCTCACGCGCCTGCGACTGCGAGTGGAAACCGACCGGGCCGACGACAAGACGAAAATGCTTGCCGATATCGAGGCCATGCAGATCATGCTGGCTTCCGCGCTTTCGTTCGTCCGCGGCGTCGATGACGCCGAGCCGCGCGAAGTGGTGGATCTAGACTCGCTGTTGCAGACGGTCTGCGATCTGGTCAGTGACCTGGGCGGCGAGGTCACCTACGGGGCACCGACCCGCAGCAACTACTACTGCAAGCCGCTGGCAATGCTGCGGGCGCTGACCAATGTGCTGACAAATGCCACCAAGTATGGCGAGCACGCCTGGGTGACCCTGCAGCGCATTGCTGACCGCGGTTTTGTGATCGAGATCCAGGATGACGGTCCGGGTATCCCGGAAGGTGAGAAAACCAAGGTCTTCGAGCCGTTCTATCGTACTGACGAGGCACGCGAATCGGATCGCCAAGGGATGGGCCTGGGCCTGTCGATTGCACGTTCCATCCTGCTTGCGCACGGCGCCACGATCGAGCTGCGTGACCGCAAGCCTCACGGGCTGAATGTGCACATCTTCCTGCCCGCGAATCCCGACCACCAGGTTCGCTGATTTTCTGTAACTGAGTGTTTCAGTGCCTGCAGCGCGATACGGTGTGGTGCAATTCCCGCACTCAAGCGCACCGGCGCGCGGCATCATGCCCCTCGAAGGTTTGAGAGCTACCGCCCATGTGGATCATCCGTACCGCGCTGCGCAATCCCTACACGTTCTTCGTGATGGCGATCGTGATCGTACTGTTTGGTTCGCTGGCGGCACTGCGCACACCTGTCGATATCCTCCCGGATATCAAACTGCCCGTGATCAGCGTCGTGTGGACTTATGTCGGCATGCCCCCCGCCGACATGTCCAACCGCATCATCACGTATTACGAGCGGCAGATGACCACGGCGGTCACCGACATCGATCACATCGAGTCCCAGTCCCTGCCCGGGGTCGGCGTCGTGAAGGTCTTTTTCCACCCGGACGTCAATGTCAACGCCGCCTTAAGCGAGGTCATAGGTATATCGCAAACCGTACTCAAGCGATTGCCCCCCGGCATTACCCCGCCGCAGATTCTCAGCTACAACGCCTCCAGCGTTCCGGTGCTGCAGCTGGCGCTGTCCGGCAAGAACTTGACCGACCAGCAACTCTACGACCTGTCCAACAACTTCATCCGTCCGCGGCTGGCGGAGGTCGAGGGCGCCGCGGTGCCCTCACCCTATGGTGGCAAAAATCGGCAGGTGCAGGTGGATCTCGATCCGGCCGCCCTGCATGAGAAAAACCTCACGCCGGAGGATGTCGTCAACGCCATCCAATTGCAGAATCTGCTGCTCCCGGCCGGCACCGAGAAGATCGGCAAGTTCGAATACGAAGTGCTGCTCAATGCCAGCACCGACACGCTCGATGCGCTCAATGATCTGCCGATAAAGCATGTCGATGGCACCGTGGTCTACCTGCGCGATGTCGCCCACGTTCGCGACGGCTACTCCCCGCAGCAGAATATGGTGCGTGTCAACGGCTTGCATTCTGTACTGACCACGATTCAGAAGAATGGCTCCGTTTCGACCCTCAGCATCATCAGTCAGGTCAAAGCCCTGCTGCCTCTGATCAAGGCCGGCGCGCCCGCCGGTCTGAACATCGGGCTCGTTGGGGATCAGTCGATTTTCGTCAAGGCGGCGGTCGCCGGTGTCGCGCGTGAAGGCATCATCGCCGCAATCCTTACCGGCCTGATGATTCTGCTGTTCCTCGGCAGCCTGCGTTCGACCCTGATCATCACTCTGGCGATCCCACTTGCCGTGCTGACGTTGATCCTGTGTCTGTCGATACTCGGCCAAACCATCAACGTCATGACACTCGGCGGCCTGGCGTTGGCGGTCGGCATTCTGGTGGACGATGCGACGGTCACGATCGAGAACATCAACTGGCATCTGGAGCAGGGCAAGCCAGTGCAGCAGGCCGTCCTCGATGGAGGTCAGCAGATCATCATTCCCGCGCTGTTCTCGTTTCTATCCATCAGCATCGTGTTCGTACCGATGTTCTATCTCACCGGCGTCGCACGCTATCTGTTCGTGCCGATGGCCGAAGCCGTTGTGTTCGCCCTGTTGGGTTCTTTTGTTCTCTCCCGAACCCTAGTGCCGGTGCTAGCAAAGGCGCTCCTCGCGGGCCACGACCCCGGCGCGGTCAGCGTGCCGGCACCTAACACTGGGCCGACCCATGGCACCATCGGCCACATCCTAGTGCAGTTTCAACGCCGCTTCGAGCGCGGTGTCGCTGAAACCCGTCTCCTTTACATGCGCGTGCTCACACTTGCGATGGGTCGGCGCGCATTGTTCATAAGCGTGTTTCTGGCGTTCGTCGTGGGCTCGGTCGCGCTGCTGGCGCCCTGGCTCGGAGAGAATTTCTTCCCGGCAGTGGACGCCGGCGTTATCAAACTGCACGTGCGGGCGCAAGCCGGCACCCGTATCGAGGAAACCGCCCGGCTCTGCGACCAGATCGAAAACGCGATTCGCGGCATGATTCCGGCAAAAGAGCTTGACGGCATGATCGACAACATCGGTCTGCCGATCAGCGGTATCAACATCACCTACAGTAATTCAGCGCCGATCGGGCCGGCTGATGCCGATATCCTGATCAATCTGAAGAGCGGCCACGCGCCCACCGATAAGTACGTCAAACTGCTGCGGGAGCGCCTGCCGCGCCTGTATCCGCAGGCAACGTATGCATTCCTGCCCGCTGACATCGTCAGCCAGATTCTGAACTTCGGCCTACCTGCGCCGATTGACGTGCAGGTGGTCGGCTTCAAACGGGACGAAAACGCTCGCTACGCACAAGCGCTGCTGCTCAAACTGCGCCATGTGCCCGGAATCGCGGATTTGCGCATGCAGCAGACATTTAATGAGCCAGTGCTCAATGTCAAAGTCGATCGTGCCCGTGCGACCCAGGTCGGTCTGTCACAGCGCGATATCGCCAACAGCATGTTGGTGTCGCTGTCGGGCAGCGGGCAGATATCACCAAATTTCTGGGTCAACCCAGACAACAAGGTATCGTATCCACTGGTCGCACAAACGCCGCAATACCGCATTGATAGCCTCTCGGACCTGGAGAATATTCCCGTAAGCAGCGCCTCCGGTGGACCACCGCAGTTGCTGGGGGGCCTGGCTACCATCACGCAGGGACGCGCTGAAGGGGTCGTTTCCCACTACGATGTGCAGCCAACGATGGACCTGTATGCGACCGTGCAGGGCCGGGACCTGGGCGCCGTGGCCTCTGACATCAACGCCATCCTCAAGCAGACGGCCAGCGAGCTGCCTGCCGGCTCGACCGTCGCGGTTCGCGGCCAGGTTCAGACCATGAATGAGTCCTACCAAGGACTGCTGCTGGGGATTGCAGGTGCGTTTGTGCTCATCTACCTCCTGCTGGTCGTGGATTTCCAGTCCTGGCGTGATCCTTTTGTCGTGGTCTGCGCGCTACCGGCCGCGCTTGCGGGAATTACGTGGATTTTGTTCGTCACCGGTACGACACTGTCGGTGCCGGCCCTGACCGGTGCGATGATGGCGATGGGAGTCGGCACAGCGAACAGCATTCTGGTCGTCAGCTTCGCACGAGAGCAACTCGCGCTGGGCCGAGATCCCATTTCAGCGGCCATCGAGGCGGGAGTGACGCGATTCCGCCCCGTGCTGATGACCGCCTTGGCCATGATCATCGGCATGATTCCCATGGCGCTCGCGCTGGGCGAAGGCGGCGAACAGAATGCGCCGCTGGGTCGCGCGGTCATCGGCGGACTGTTGTTTGCGACGATTGCCACCCTGTTTCTGGTCCCGGTCATCTTCAGCCTGATGCACCGGCGCGATGTGCTCTCGCCGGCTTAGCAGCTCAATCTTCAAGGGATTCGATCCACCATGACAGAGCCTGAGACCTCACCGTTGCAGCATCGATTGCGCCGAACGCTGCTGTTCGGTGCGCTCATCGTGTGCCTCATCATCGTGCTGGGCATCGGCCTGCGGCTGCGCGCTCAGGCACAGGTGAAGAGCTGGACCGAGGATCTGGCCATTCCGACCGTCGATGTCGTGTCGCCCCAACCCACGGCGCAGATGCAGGATTTGGTGCTACCTGGGACATTGAGCGCCTATATTGATGCACCGATTTACGCGCGGGTCGATGGTTACCTGAAGCGCTGGTACGTTGATATCGGCGCGCACGTGCGCGCCGGGCAGCCGCTGGCCGATATCGAGACACCGGAACTGGATCAGCAGATCCACCAGGTGGAAGCCGAGCTGGCCACCGCAAAGGCCCATAATGACCTCGACCGGATCACCGCCGAGCGCTGGAAAAAGATGCTGGCCGCCCAGTCGGTTTCCCAACAGGAGGCGGACGAGAAGGCTGCGGCCTACTCGGTCAGCAAGGCCAACGTGGATGCGGCGCAAGCCAACCTGGAGCGCTTGAGGGCGCTGGCTGCATTCAAGCACGTCGTCGCACCCTTCGACGGGATCGTCACGGCGCGTAATACGGATGTGGGTGCGCTGATCAACGCGGGTGCGGGCGGCAAAGGCAATGAGTTGTTCCGCGTGGCCGATGAGCATGAAGCGCGGGTCTATGTCGATGTCCCGCAAACCGAGGCGGGGAAGATCAAGGTGGGACTCGCAGCGCAGCTTGAACTGCCCGAGAATCCGGGCGTCAAGGTGCCCGCCAAGGTCGCGGACCTTGCGCAGGCCATTAGCGTCGCCTCACGAACGATGCAGGTCGAACTGCTGGCGGCCAACCCGGATCAGCTGCTGCTGCCGGGGGATTACGTGGAGGTCCATTTCCAGATCCCCGCCCCGCAGCACGTGATGCAACTGCCGACCACCGCGCTGATGTTTCGCAAGGAGGGCCTGCAGATTGCGACGGTCGACAGCCACGATCACATCGTGCTTAAACCGATTCAGATCGCGCAGGAGCGCGGTGCCGTGGTCAATGTGAATCTCGGCGTCACGCCGCAGGATCGCGTGGTCGACAGCCCGCCGGATTCCATTGTGAACGGCGAACTTGTGCGCATCGCACGGGCAGCGGACGGAACGGCCGCGCAGCCATGAGGCGCTGGAACGGGCTGTTGCTGCTGGCCTGCCTACCGCTGGTGGCCTGCACGCTGATGCCGCGATACCGACCGCCAGCCAATCCCGCCCCGGCGCAGTACCAGCAGTTTGACGCCGCCGGCGGATGCGGACCCGCAACGGCCACGGCGCAGGACAGGACGGCAACCCCCGCGGATGTACCGGCACCCTGCGATTGGGGCCCCGCACATCCGTCCGATCAGCTGCCGCGCAGCGATTGGTGGCGCGAGTTCGCCGATCCGACCCTCGATGTGCTAGAGGAAAAAATCGATGCCGCCAATCCCGACCTCGCTGTGGCGCTCGACCGTTATCAGCAAGCGCGCGCCCTGGAGAGCGAGGCGCGCAGTGCCCTGTTCCCCACCCTGTCCGCGCAGACCTACTCGAATACCGACCGCCAATCGAACAACAGGCCATTGCGCTCCGCCTCGCAGCCGGATTCCTATCACGATGACCTCATCGGGGGCACCCTGAACTATGAGCTAGATCTCTGGGGCCGGGTGCGCAGCGCGGTGGCAGCCGGCAACGCCCAGACTGAAGCCCTCGCAGCGGATCTCGAATCGGTGCGCCTCGTGCTGCACGCGCGACTGGCGCTGGACTACATCGCGCTGCGCGGCGAGGACGCCCAGCGGGCGTTGCTCGAGGAGGCGGTCGCTGACTACGGCCGCGCGGTCGCGATGACCAATACCCGCTTCCAGGGCGGGATTGCCTCCGACCTCGATGTGGCGCAGGCCCAGACCCAGCTTGAAACCGCGCGGGCAGCTTTGACCGAAGTCATCGACCAGCGCTCCTTGCTTGAACATGCCATTGCCGCGCTCACCGGCACCATCGCCTCCTCCTTTTCGATCAGCCCGGGCAATCTCACCCTGCGGCTACCGAATGTGCCAGTAGCGTTGCCCGACACCCTGCTCGAGCGCCGTCCCGATGTGGCGTCGGCCGAGCGCACCATGGCGGCCTTCAATGCTCAGATCGGGGTCGCCCGCGCGGCATTCTTTCCCCGCATCTCGCTCGCCGCGCTCGTGGGATTCCAGAGCACGCAGGCCGCCGGGCTGTTGGGGGCACCGAACCGATTCTGGGCGATCGGACCGCAAGCCGCGCTGACGCTATTCGATGGCGGTTTGCGTCGCGCGGTCGTCGCAAGTGCACGCGCGCAGTTGGATGAAGCGGCCGACAAGTACCGCGCTTCGGTCCTGACCGCCTTTCGGGAGGTGGAGGATGCGCTGGCTCAGGACCGCTTGCTGCAATTGGAGCAGGAGCAGCAGCAGGCAGCGCGGGTTGCTGCGGAGCGGGCACTCGCCCTGTCGCTGAACCGATATCAGAACGGTGCGGTCAATTACCTGCAGGTGGTGGCAGCCCAGATCGCGGCGTTGCAGGCACAACGAGCGACTCTGGATCTGCAATCGCGCGAATTGCAGGCGAGCGTCGATCTCGTGCGCGCGCTCGGCGGGGGCTGGCAGGCCGACTGGCCGACTACGGCGCGGGCACCCTGACGTGGCACTCAAGGACTTGCTGGTCCACGTCGATCACACGCCAAGTGCGCTGATGCGACTGCGTATGGCTGCAGACCTGGGCCGCCGCCACGGCAGCCGGCTTACCGCGCTGTACGTGCGCGAAGTCGATGCACGCCAACTGCATGCGCAAAGCACCGCGGAATTCGGGCTGGTTTGCGGGTCCGACATCCATCGCGACGAGCGCCGCACGGCACAGGCGCACGAGGCGACGGTACAGCGCCTGACGCAAGAGCTTGATGCGATCCGTGGCGAATCCGGCTTGGAAGTTGAATTGCGAATCGTCGAAGGCGCCGCAGCAACGGTCGTGCCGCAATACGCACGCTTTGCCGACCTTTGCATCTTGAGCCAGGATGTGCGCAGCAACGCCGGTGCGGGCGGCTACACGTTTTCCGAGGCAGTCCTGTTCGGCACCGGGCGCCCCGTACTGTTTGTGCCCGCGCACGGAGCATTTACCACGCTGGGGCATCATCTGCTGGTTGCATGGAACTCAAGTCGTTCATCGGCACGAGCTTTGAACGATTCCCTGTGCCTGATCGAGCGTGCCGAACGCACCACGGTGCTGGCGGTCAACCCCGCTGAGTACATCGAGCGCTACCAGGCCTTGGCCCCGGAGCAGATCGTGGCGCACTTAAGACGGCATGGGTCGCCAGTCGAAGGGCGGTGGCGGGAAAATGTTCAGAGGGGTGCGATTGCCGAGGTCATACAGGCCGAAGCGCATGCAGTCGGTGCCGACCTGATCGTCGCCGGTGCCTTCGGGCACCCCAAGCTGTGGGAAAAACTGATGGGCGGCGTCACGTGTGGCCTGCTCGACGGGATGACACTGCCGGTCCTGATGTCGCATTAGTCGCCACCGGGCACATGCCCGGCCCTCGCGGCTTTAAAACAACACTGGCGAAATCCCGCCGCCGGGGCTGCTTCACGAATCTAGATTCGCTCACCGCGCGCGGTACGTGGAGGCGTTGGAACCTCGTAATTCCCTGCAGCGCAGCAGCGGTGCAATATAACTGTCACATACGTGAAATCTCGATGTCATACGAATGAATCACAGTTGCGGCGCTGAAACGAACCGCGCAGAAGGCGACTCAGCGTCCGCAAACTTACGGTGAGGAAGGAAACCGACCCATGACATTGCCAAGTTCCACCGCCCCCATCTCTCGGCCCGCCGCTGCCGGATCGCAGCACCGGATACCCCAGGTCGCCGCAGCCGTCGCGGTCGTTCTCGGCGTCGTGTGCGCGCCAGTGGCGATGGCGCAGAGCGCGCCGCCCGCACCGCCGACCCTGCAGGCTGGCCCCGTTAACATCACCTTCGGCGGGTTCACGGAACTTGCGACCATCTTCCGCAACAAGGACGAGAGCACCGATGTGGGCTCAAGTTTCGGTGGCGTGCCGATGGGCAATACGGAACAGAGCAACCTGTCGGAATTCCGCTTCAGTGCCCGGCAGAGCCGCTTCTCCATGCTCGCGCAGACCAACAGTGACGCTGGCTACAAGCTTGAGAGCTGGCTGGAGATGGACTTCCTGGGCGCCGCGCCCACCGCGAACTCGAACGAAAGCAACAGCTATACGCCGCGGATGCGCAACTTCTATGGCCGCTTCATCAGCGACTCGGGCTGGTACATTCTGGGCGGCCAGAACTGGAGTCTCGCGACTCTGGAAAAGAAGGGCATGGATCCGCGCGATGAAGACGCCCCGCTCACCATAGATGCGCAGTACGTATCGGGATTCACCTGGACCCGCAATCCCCAGATGCGCATTGTCGACAAGATCTCAAACGGCCTGTGGCTCGGCCTGTCGCTGGAGAGCCCGCAGGCCACCGGCATCGTCACCACGACCGTGCTCGACCCGGGCGGCATCAAAGGAACCCTGCCGGCCTCCCCGACCACCGGCTTCCCGGGCACCGGCCAGCTGGGCAACGCCGGCGGCACCTGTACGGCAAGCACCACGACCACCACGACAACCTCGACCGGCACCGCAACATCGACCTCCACCAGCACTTGCGCGGTCAGCGGCAGCAGTTTCTCGACCGACATCGCCCCGGATGTGATCGTGAAGGTCGCGGCCGACCCGGGCTTCGGCCACTACGAACTTTTCGGCCTGGGTCGATTCTTCCGTTCGGCCATCACCACGAACAGCCAAACCACCGTGGGCGGCGGCATCGGCGCCGGCGCATACGTGCCGCTTATCCCCAGCGTCCTGACGTTCCAGTTGAGCGCACTGGTGGGCAAGGGCATTGGCCGCTACGGTTCGGCGTCACTGAATGACGTGGTGGTGAAGCCGGACGGCTCGCTGGCTCCCGTACAGGAGTATCAGGTGCTGGCCGGCCTGATCTACAACCCGACACCGAGCCTGCAGACTTATCTCTACGCCGGACGCGAGCAGCAAAGCAAGACGCTCTACACCTACAGCACGGCGAGCGTTGGCCCTTATGATTATGGCCTCGGCTCACCGAACCTCGTGAACAGCGGTTGCTACACGCTGGGTGGCACCTGCACCGGGCAGAATCGCAAAGTGGACGAAGTGACGGGCGGTTTCTGGTGGAAGTTCTACCATGGCCCGCTCGGCAATGCCCAGTTCGGTCTACAGGGCGGATACATTCAGCGCACGCTCTTCAGCGCGGCCGGCGGCTCCCCCGACGCCGGCATGTTCGAAGGCATGGCCTCCTTCCGCATCTATCCGCTGCAGAAGTAACGCCCGGGCACGCCCGTTGGCCGGTTTAGCCGGCCAACGGGCCGTCTGCTTCGCGGCGGGCTGACGCGGTCAGCTTCCTGAAATCAGCTCACGACGATCTGACATCGCGACGGCGCCGCTGCGCCTGTTTTGCGCTTCCCAATTGGCACGTGTTATATACCGCACGATATAACGCCTTTACGTCCACGGGAAACAACAATGCGGTCCGTCTGGTCGTGCGCTCCTGTAGCGTTTGCCTCGATTTTCATTCTCAATGCTGCGGCCCACGCCCAAAACGTTGCGGGCCCTGCGCTCACGGCGACCGGTTCAGCCAGTGCCGCCGCCTGCACCAGTGGCCATGAGTTCCTCGCCAGCGATTGCGCGCTCACCTGGAACGGCATCACCTTGTTCGGCACCTACGACATCGGCGTGGGCTGGGTCAGCCATGGGCTGCCGGAAAACGGCTACAACTACGAAGGCGCATCGCTGATCAACCGCAACGGCAATCATTCGGAATTCCTGATTGCGCCGAACAACCTGTCGCAGACGGGCCTGGGCGTGCGGGCGCGCGAAGAGGTCACGGAGGGCTGGTTCGTGGTGTTTAATGCCTCGACGGGCATCAATCCGCAGTCCGGGCAGCTCGCCAATGCCTCGCAGACCGATATCATCAACAACGGCCTGCCCCGGGCCAGCTATTCGTATGCCATCGACGGGGCGCGGGCGGGCCAACCCTTCAATGACGAAATCTTCGGCGGGGTATCGTCCACGACCGTGGGCACGCTGACCTTCGGTCGCGAGCGCGCGCTCGGTACTGATGCGATGCTCCAGTACGATCCGGCGGACGGCAGCTATGCCTTCTCATACATCGGGTACAACGGCACCATGGCCGGCGGCGGCGACACCGAAGACACCCGCTGGGACGACGCCATGAAGTATCGCCTGAGCGTGGGGCCGATCCACGCCGGCGCGATGTATAAATTCGTCACCGGCTCGGGGGGCTGCTACTCGGCCAGCGCCGGCTGGACGGCCGCCACCTGCATGGCCGAAGCGTCGCACAACACGGCCTATGGATTCGACGTCGGCGGGCAGGTCGCCGATTTCTCCGCCAACGTCGTGTTTCAGCATTACAACCAGGCGATCAGCGTGCTCAACCCCCTGTTGGGGCCCGGGAGCCTCGCCGGGGCGGGCGCCTATCAGTCGACGCTCAACAGCGTCAATACCGATCCCATCGCCGGCGCCAATCTCATCGGCATGGGCAATACCCTCTACGGCATCGTGACCGACAACACCGCCTTTATGGTCGCCGCCAAGTACACCTGGGACGCGCTGAAGTTCTTCATCGGTTACGAACACATCCGTCAGACCAACCCGTCAAATCCGTTGGGTGTGGGCGCCACCGATCAGGGCGATTATTTCCTGAGCGGCGTCGAAGACAACAATCTTGATTCTCCGAAGATCGTGCAGATCTGGTGGACGGGCGTGAAATACGCCTTCGACCCCAAAACCGACATCACTGTCGCCTGGTACCATCAGCTGCAGAACGACTTCCGGATTCCGTCAACCTGCTCGGCCAGCGCCGGTTTCCGCAGCTCCTGCGCGGGCGCCTTCAACGAGTTCTCACTCTACCTGGATCATCACTTCACCAAGCGTTTCGATGTGTTTGCCGGCATTGCGTACTCCGATGTCAGCGGCGGTCTGGCCATCGCCATTCCGCACGGCCCCGGCGTCCCCCATCTGCACGACAACAACACGGCGCCGACCATCGGCGGCCGCTTCACCTTCTGATGATGGCCTGATCGGCGATCCCCACGATCTGCTGAGCGGCGTTGCGAGCGTGGTCACCGATTCGCTCCAGCGCCTTTAGCGCAAAGGCGGCTTCCACCGTCACTTCCAGCTTGGCGGGATCTTCGAGGGCGCGCGTCATCAGCCGCCGCAGGCCCGCCGCATATTCAGCATCGAGGTCCTGATCCCGGTCGATCACCTGCTCGGCCAGCTCGCCATCCAGATTATCCAACGCCTCAAGCGACAAGCGCAGGAGCGAGGTGGCGAGATTGGCGAGATGGCGCGCATCGATCGAGGTGCCGCGGCCCGGGCGGCCGCTTTGATGCAGGACGGTGCGGGCGATCTTGCAGGACTCGGCGCCGGCCCGGTCCAGTTCGGCCGCCACTTTCGACAGCGCCAAGATCGCGCGCAGATCGCTCGCGACGGGATTGCGCCGCGCGATCAGCGTCAGCTGGTCATCGTAGATGCGGGTGCCGAAGGCGCTGAGCGCCCCCTCGCGATCGATCACGAGCTGCGCATTGCGCACATCCCATTCGGCATAGGCGCGCGCCGCGGCCCGCACCTGGTCGAGCGCGAGGCCCCCCATCTCCAGCACACGGATATGCATGCCGGCGAGTTCGCCATCGAATGACTTGCTGATGTGACCTTCGAGCATGCCCGGGGCCGCGCCTGCGCGAGGGGGCGCGAGGATCAGCCGAACCTGCCGGTGATGTAATCTTCGGTGAGACGGTGGCGCGGATTGGTGAAAATCCGGTCTGTCTCGCCCACTTCCACCAGCGAGCCTAAGTGAAAATACGCGGTGCGCTGCGAGACGCGCGCGGCCTGCTGCATCGAGTGCGTGACGATGGCGATGGCGAAGGATTCCTTCAGCTCATCGATCAGATCCTCGATGCGCGCGGTGGCGATGGGATCAAGCGCCGAGCAGGGCTCATCCATGAGAATCACATGCGGCTTGACCGCTATCGTGCGGGCAATGCACAGGCGCTGCTGCTGTCCACCCGACAGGCCCGTACCGGACTGCGTCAGCCGGTCCTTGACCTCATCCCAAAGGCCCGCGCGCTGCAGGCTGCTGCACACCAGTTCATCGAGGTCGGCACGGCTTTTAGCAAGTCCATGCAGGCGCGGCCCGAAGGCCACATTGTCGTAGATGGATTTCGGAAAAGGATTGGGCTTCTGGAACACCATGCCGACCCGGGCGCGCAGCTGCACCACATCGCGCGCCGGATCCTGGATGTCCTCGCCATCGAGCAGGATCTGCCCGGTCACGCGCGCACCGGCAATGGTGTCATTCATGCGGTTAAGACAGCGCAGGAACGTGGATTTGCCGCAGCCGGAGGGCCCGATCATCGCCAGCACCTGCTTCTTGCCCACATCCAGGCTCACCGCCTTGATGGCGTGCTTGCTGCCGTAGTGCACATCGACATTGCGGCAGGAGAACACCGGATCCGCCACGGTGACGGTACCGATGGTCTGGCCGATGCTCTGGCCGATGCCGGCGCCATCGAGACGACCCGCGGCGCGGTTCGCCGGCCGCAGGTTCATGGCGGCCACCACCGCCGGCGCGGGCGTTGGGGCAAAAGTCTGGCTGGATTCATTCATCTTCTTCTCCGCGTTAGCCGAATCTACCGGTCACATAATCGTCGGTACGGCGATCCTTGGGCGCGGTGAAGATCTGGTCCGCAGGACCCGCCTCCACCAGTTCGCCCAGGTACATGAAGGCCGTCGTGTTGGAGACGCGGGCTGCCTGCTGCAGGTTGTGCGTCACGATGGCAATACAGAACTTCTCGCGCAGCGACTGCAGGGTTTCCTCGACGCGAAGCGTCGAGATGGGATCGAGCGCCGCGGTCGGTTCATCAAACAGGATGACTTCGGGCCGCACGGCAATCGTGCGGGCGATACACAGGCGCTGCTGCTGTCCACCGGAGAGGCCGCGGCCATCCTCGTGCAGTTTGTCCTTGACCTCATCCCACATGGCCGCATCGCGCAACGCCGACTCGACCCGCTCGGTGAGATCCCGTCGCGAGATGCGCTGCGCCAGGCGCAGGCCAAAGGCCACGTTGTCGAAGATCGACATCGGAAAGGGCGTGGGCTTCTGAAACACCATGCCCACCCGAAAGCGCAGATCCGCGACATCCACATGGGGCTCGAGGATGTTGCTGCCATCCAGCAGCACCTCGCCCTCGGCGCGATGACCGGGATACAGCGCATACATGCGGTTCAGCACTCGCAGCAGCGTCGATTTGCCGCATCCCGAGGGGCCGATAAAGGCCGTGATGCTGCGATCCGGCAGGTCCAGATTGATGCCCTTCAGGGCGCACGCGGTGCCGTAATAGAAATGCAGGTTACGGATCGACACCTTCACCGACCCGGCGATGGGGCTGACCGGGACGGCACTGCCGTTCACGCGCGCGGCGGCGGTCGTGTCGGGGGTCGCGTTCATGTGCGCCTCGCGGGCTGCATGGCCGAGACCACGATGCGCGCGAAAATACTGAGCGCGAGGATGGTCAAGGTGATGAGCAGCGCGCCGGACCAGGCCAGCTGCTGCCAGCGCGGATAGGGGCTTTGCGCAAAAAGATAAATGTCCACCGGCAGATTCGCCATGGGCGCATTCAAGTCCTTGCTCCAGAAATTGTCGTTCAGCGCCGTGAACAACAGCGGCGCGGTCTCGCCGCTGACGCGGGCGATGGCCAGCAGCAGGCCGGTGAGGATGCCGCTGCGGGCGGCCGGATAGATGACGCTCAGGGTCGTGCGCCAGGGGTAGGCGCCCAAGGCGGTAGACGCATCCTTCATGCCCTGCGGTACCAGGCGCAGCATGTCCTCGGTGGTGCGCACGGTGACCGGGATGGCGATCACCGCGAGTGCCACCGCGCCGGCGAGGGCTGAGAAATGCCCCATCGGCACCACCACGATCTGGTAGACGAACAGGCCGATGATGATCGAGGGCGCACTGAGCAGCACATCATTTACAAAACGGATGACGGCCGAGAGCTTCGAATTGCCGCCATATTCGGCAAGGTAGGTGCCCGCCAGCACGCCCACCGGTGCTCCTACCGCGATGCCGATCACGGTCATGACGGCGCTGCCGAATATGGCATTGAGCAACCCACCGCCGGCCGAGCCCGGAGGCGGGGTCATCTGCGTGAACAGTCCCAGGGACATGCCGGAGAACCCGTTCTTCAAGAGCGTCCACAGGATGGCCCCCAGAAACAACAGGCCGATGCTGGTGGCGGCCACCGACAGCGCGAGCGCCACCACATTGGTGATCTTGCGGGTAAAGCTGCGTCTCATACGGAAGCCAGCGCTTTGCGGTCCAGTCGCCGCAGCATCAGGCGGGCCGCGCCGATGACCACGAATGTGATCAGGAACAGCAGCACACCCAGCGCGATGAGCGAGGAGCTGTACAGGTCCCCGGTCGCCTCGGTGAACTCATTGGCGATAGTGGCGGAGATGGTGGTGCCGGGCGCCAAGAGCGAGCTGCTGACCCGATGCGCGTTGCCGATCACGAAGGTGACGGCCATGGTTTCGCCCAGCGCGCGTCCCAGGCCCAGCATGATGCCGCCCACGACGCCGGTGCGCGAATACGGCAACACCACCTTCCAGATGACCTCCCAGGTGGTGGCGCCCAGCCCATAGGCCGACTCGCGCAGCACATCCGGAATGGTCTCGAACACATCGCGCATCACCGAGGCGATGAAGGGCAGCACCATGATGGCGAGCACCAAGGAGGCGGTGAGGATGCCGATGCCGTACGGCGGCCCCTGAAACAGAAGCCCGATACCCGGCAGCGGGCCCAGGTGCGCGATCAGCCAGGGTTGCACCGTGCGTTGCAGGATGGGCGCGAACACGAACATGCCCCAGATGCCGAAGATGATGCTCGGCACGGCGGCGAGCAGTTCCACGGCCGTGCCCACCGGCCTCTTCAGCCACGCCGGACACAGCTCGGTGAGGAAAATCGAAATGCCAAAACTCAACGGGATGGCCACCGCCATGGCGATGATCGAGGTGACCATCGTGCCGTAGATGGCCGCGAGGGCGCCGAACTTCTCGGTCACCGGGTTCCAGATCTCGCGGGTCAGGAAGTGCAGCTTGAAGTGCGCGAACGCCGGCCACGCCCCCTTGACCAGCGCGACCGCGACGCCGCCCAGCAACACCAGCACCAGGACGGCGGCGGCCAGGGTCGCGCCCCGGAATACCCGCTCGCCCAAACGCTGGCGAGCCGCATGGCGCGGCTCGATGACGACGACGGCAGTGGCCTGCTCCATTGTTCCCTACCGACACCTCAGCTCCGGCGCCCCTGGGCGCCGGAGCTGACAACGATTGATTACGAGAGTTACTTCCAGAGCGGCGCGCCGTTCGCCATGATGGAATTCTTCCAGGTGGTCTCCACCTGCTTGATCAGCGGGGCGGGCAGCGGCACGTAATCCAGGTCGGCTGCCATCTGGGTACCGTTCTTGTACGCCCAGTCGAAGAACTTCAGGGCCTCACCGGTGGCCGCGGCATCCGGAGGATTCGCGTACACCAGGATGAAGCTTGCCCCGGTGATGGGCCAGCTGTTGGCACCGGCCTGGTCCGTCAGGATCAGGTAGTAGCCGTCCGCGTGCGTCCAGTCGCCATTGGCGGCGGCGGCCTGGAATGAGGCGGCGCTCGGGGCGACCGGGTGGTGCGACTGGTTGATCAGCAGCACGTTGGCCATCTTGTTCTGCTTGGCATAGGCAAATTCGACGTAGCCGACGGCGCCATCGGTCTGCGTGGTCTGATTGGCCAGGCCCTCATTGCCCTTGGCGCCGATGCCCACCGGCCACTGCACCGAGGTCGCAGCGCCGATGTTGTCCTTGAACTTCGGGCTCTGCTTGGACAGATAATCGGTGAACAGGAAGTTGGTGCCCGAACCATCCGAGCGGTAGATCGGCGCGATCGCCGTGCCGGGCAGCGCCAGCTTCGGATTGAGCTTCTTGATGGCGGGGTCGTTCCAGGTCTTGATGTCGCCCAGGTAGATGGCGGCGAGCGTTGCGCCATCGAGCACCAGCTCGCCCGGGCCGATGCCCTTCACGTTCACGACCGGCACGACACCGCCGATCACCATGGGAAACTGCACCAGACCGGAACTCTTGAGTTCATCGGGTTTCAGGGGCATGTCCGAGGCACCGAAGGTGACGGTCTTGGCCTTGATCTGCTTGATGCCGCCGCCGGAGCCGATGGACTGATAGTTGAGACCGTTGCCGGTCTTGGTCTTGTACGCATCCGCCCACTTGGAATAGATGGGATAGGGGAAGGTGGCGCCGGCACCGGAGATGTCGGCGGCGTGCACCAGCCCCGTGAGTGCAACGGCGGCCGCAGCCACCATCACGCGTTGTACACTTGCAAGGCTCATAGTCTGCTCCTCAAGTTCCAGATGAAAATTCGCAACTTTGACCGTTTCCAGCGTGCGCACTTCCACTGCAGGCATTACATGACAGTATTGTGACGATCACGTGACACCGGCGGCTCGCAGCCCCGATCGGGGGGTCGACCGATACTTACCCTGGGCTTACGCTAGACGGGCATTGTGAGTACCGACCGATGTCATTCGTATGACAACTCCTAGAAATCCTGAAGTTTTTTCGCCAGGAACCCATGTCTCGAACACTTGACCTGACCGTGGACCTGATGGGCCGCCCCTCGGTGACTCCCGCCGATGAGGGCTGCCAGGCCGTGATGATCGGGCGGCTCGCCGCAGCCGGTTTTGCGGTGGAAAAGCTCAACTACGGCAATGTCGAGAATTTCTGGGCCCGCCGGGGTGCAGGCGCGCCCCTGCTGTGCTTTGCCGGGCACACCGATGTGGTCCCCACCGGGCCGCTAGAGGAGTGGCGCACCAAGCCCTTCGAGCCCACGGTGCGCGACGGCATCCTCTACGGACGCGGCGCCGCGGACATGAAGAGCGGGCTTGCCGCCATGGTGACCGCCGCGGAGGAGTTCGTGAGCGCGCATCCGCGACATCGCGGCAGCATCGCATTTCTGATCACCAGCGATGAGGAAGGCCCGAGCGTCGATGGCACCAAGCGGGTCGTGGAGACGCTGCAGGGGCGCGGCGAGCGCATCGACTGGTGCATCGTGGGCGAGCCCTCGAGCGAGACGGTACTGGGCGACACCATCAAGATCGGACGGCGCGGGTCGCTGTCCGGACGCCTGACCGTGCACGGCATCCAGGGCCATATCGCCTATCCGCACCTGTCCGTGAACCCGATTCACACCATTGCGCCGGCGCTCGCGGAACTCACCAGCCGCGTGTGGGACCAGGGCAACGAACACTTCCAGCCCACCACCTTCCAGGTATCGAATCTGAATGCGGGCACCGGCGCGCCCAATGTGATCCCGGGGGAGCTCAAGGCACGCTTCAACCTGCGCTATTCCCCGGTGCAGACGCTCGAGGGGCTCAAGCAGACCGTTGAGGACATCCTGCGCAAGCACAAGGTCAACTTCAGCCTTGAGTGGTATGTGTCCGGGCAGCCCTTCTACACCCCCCAGGGTGCCCTGTCGGATGCGGTGTGCGAGTCAGTCGCCGCCATTGCCGGCAAGCCCCCCAAGCTCTCCACCGGCGGGGGCACCTCGGACGGCCGGTTCATCGCGGCGCTCGGCGCGCAGATCGTGGAGCTGGGCGTGCTCAATGCCAGCATCCACAAGGTCAACGAAGAGGTGCGCACGGCCGACATCGATGCCCTGCACCGCATGTACGTGGGCGTGCTCGAGCGACTGCTCGTCTGACTAGTTGAAGCGCAGCGCCACGGTGCGGCGCGGGATGTTCGCGATCACCCCGGCGCCGCCCAGAATCAGCGCGCAGAACAATACCCAGGCCGGCATGCTCAGGCCAAAGAGCGTCCAATTCACGACGGCGCACTCCCCGCCCGCGTGCAGCACCTTCACCAGCACCTGCCAGGGATTGAACATCTGCAGCAGGATATTGAACGGCGCACCGCAGGCCGGAATGCTCCCCGGCGGCTGACTTTGGATATAGACGTGGCGGGCCGCGACCCCGATGGTCGCCAGAGCGGCCAGGGCGATCAATACCGCGTAAGTCCAGGCGCCGCCGCGGCGCTTGGGGTCATGAATCGCGGCGGCCAGGAACACCACCCCCAGCGCGATCACCCCGATGCGCTGGAAAATACACAGCGGGCACGGCTCCAGATGCAGGAATATCTCGGTATAGAGGGCGAAGGCGAACATGCCCAGGCAGGCTGCCGCGCCTGCGAAATTGATCAGCCTGCGGTTGAGCATGGAGCGATGATACTAGGGGCTTGATCCGCCGGCACTGCCGTTGCCCATCTCACCGCGCAGTTCGCGCTCCACATCGGCCAGATCCGTATGACGCACATCGCGGCCGTGCACCATGTAGATGACGTATTCGCCGATGTTCTTGGCGTGATCCCCGATGCGCTCGAGCGAGCGCACCACCCACATCACATCCAGGTGGCGGCGGATGGTGCGCGGATCCTCCAGCATGAAGGTGATGGTCTGGCGCTGGATCGACTCGTACTCCTCGTCCACCGCGATGTCCTGGCGGGCCACCTGGAGTGCGGCCTCCGCGTCCATGCGTGCAAAGGCATCGAGCGCGCCATGCACCATGTCCTGCACCAGTCGGCCGAGATGTTTGATCTCGCGGTACTTGTCCGCCGGGCGCTCCATGGTCGCCAGGCGCGAGGCGATATAGCCGATTTTTTCGCCCTCATCGCCGATCCGTTCCAGGTCCGTGATGGTCTTGATGATGGCCACGATCACCCGCAGGTCCCCGGCCGCGGGCTGGCGGGTGGCGAGGATGCGGCTGCACTCCTCGTCGATGGTCATCTCCATGTTGTTGACCTTGAAGTCATCCATGGCCACCGCTTCGCCCAGGGAACTGTCGCCCTCGACCAGCGCCGAGATCGCCTTCTGCAATTGCTGCTCGACGAATCCGCCCATGGCCAGCACCCGGTTGCGCACCCGTTCCAGGTCTTCATTGAAGCGGCGGGAAATATGGTGTGAGAGGTCGGCGGTTTCCATATGCGGATAATAGCCCAATGTCAGCCTGCGGCCAGCGACTTAAGCGGCATCGGCGAGCAGCGGTACCACAGCGACGCTCGCCACGGGGCCGGTGGGCCAGCGCAGCAGCTGCATCTCCCCGGCGCGGGTCTCCACCAGGGCCGAACACGACTCCACCCAGTCCCCGGTGTTGGCATAGAGCAGCCCCTCGATCCGGCACAGATTGGCGCGATGGATATGGCCACAGATCACGCCGTCGTAGCCTTGTTCACGCGCCTGGGCGACCGCGACCTGCTCGAATTTGCGGATGAAGCGGGCGCTGCTGCCGAGGGACATTTTCAGCTGCTCGGTCTGCGGCCGGTAGGGCACGCCGAACAGGCGTCGCAGGTCATTCACGCGGTGGTTGTACAGCAAGGTGGCCTCGTACAGCCGGTCGCCGATCCAGTAAAGCCACGCCGGACACGCCATGTCCGCATCGAACTGATCCCCGTGCAGCACCAGATAGCGCTGCCCGCGAGCGCTGCAGTACACCCACTCGCGGTGCACTTCGATCTGGCCCTGAAGCATCTCCACGAACACCGCCACCGAGGCGTCATGATTGCCCGGCAAGTACACCAGCCGCACCCCGGCGCGGCGCCGCGCGAGCAGCAGCCGCAGCACCTGCGTGTGTTCATCGCTCCAGTAGAAGCGCTTGGCGAGACTCAGCGCATCGATGATGTCGCCCCCCAGCACGATGGTGTCGGCGTCGATACCCCGCAGGAACGCGAGCAGCTCCCGGGTTCGTGCGCGCTTGAATCCCAGGTGGATATCCGACAGGAACAAGGTCCGCACCTGGTGCCGGCGCTCCTTTTCCTTGCTTCTCATAAGACTCCGCGCGTGACCTATAGCCAGAGCGTCAGCCTCGGAGATGGCGATGTCCGTTGTGTGACAGCAGCGCGAACCTTTTCTGAAGCGCGCCGCACAAGCTTTAGGCGGTCGCCGAACGACCCTCTTCGCGCAGCATCACCGGCGCGCACAGCCGCTCGGGCGGGAAGTGACAGGTGAAGGTACTGCCACGACCCTGGACGCTAGCAATTTCCAGCGTGGCGCCATGCCGTTGCAGCACATGCTTGACGATCGCAAGGCCGAGCCCGGAGCCGCCAGTGTCGCGGCCGCGGCCGGCATCGACGCGATAGAACCGCTCGGTCAGCCGCGGCATGTGGTCGGCGTGAATGCCGATGCCGGTATCCGTCACCCAGAAATGCCCGCCTTCGGCATCGACGCGCCAGCCGATTTCGATCGAGCCGGAACTCGGGGTGTATTTGGCGGCGTTGTCCACCAGGTTCGAGAAAGCCGAATGGATTTCGGACTCGTTGCCGGTGAGCATGGCATCGGATTCGACCCGCACCCGCACCTCCTCGGGGTGTTCGGCGCGTGCGAGCACATCCTTGCGCAGCATGGCGACGATCGCGCTGACATCCACCGGCGTCGAATCGATCTCCTCCTGCGCCGCCTCCAGCCGCGACAGCTCCAAGAGTTCGGTGATGATGGTCGTCATGCGTTCGGACTGGCGGCGCATCTCACCGATCGGTCCTTGCAGGTCAACGTCCAGCAGCGGGTCCTGGCTCAGGGTCTCCAGGTACCCGGAGATCACCGTCAGTGGCGAGCGCAGCTCATGCGAGGCGTTCGCCACGAAGTCCTTGCGCATGGCCTCCAGACGCATCTGGCGCGAGACATCGCGCACCAGCAAGAGCTGCTGGCCCTCCCCGTACGGCACCACCTGCAGCGACAGATACAGGTGATCCCCCTTGCCGCCTCGCACGATGACCGGATTGACGAACTGCTCGGAATTCAGATACCGCACGAAATCCGGCTGGCGCACCAGATTGTCGATGCGCAGGCCCAGATCCGCGGGCCGGCGCAGGAACAGCAGCTGACCCGCCATGCGGTTGAACCAGACGATCTCGCGCAGGTCATTGAGGATGACCACACCGTCCGGCAATGCCGCGGTGGAGCGCTGGATCTGGCGGAACAGCTGCACGAAGCGCTGCTTGTGGAAGCGCTTGCGGCGGTGCAGGCGCACGATCTGGGTGATGATCTCGCCCCACGGGCCGCCGATATCCGGCGGCTCCGCGAAGCCGCGATGGCGCACCCACCACTCGACGCGGAACAGGGTGATGAGCTGCCAGCACAGATAGGTGCCGCAGGCGAGACTCAAGCCCGCCCAGGGACTGCCCAGCGGCCAACCCAACAGCAGCCCGAGCGCGGCCGCCGCCAGCAGTCTTAAGACTATGAACAGGCCGACTTGAAAGCCACTCGACATGCGAACGCTACACCTGCGGACTTGCGGTCAGGCCGTACGGGCTGAAAATCGATATCCGGAACCGCGGACGGTCTGGATGAAGCGATCGTACCCGAATTCCTCGAGCGCCTTGCGCAGGCGACGGATGTGAACGTCGATGGTGCGCTCCTCGACATAGACGTTGCCGCCCCAGATGCGATCGAGCAGCTGATCGCGGGTGTACACCCGCTCCGGGTGCGTCATGAAGAACTCCAGCATCCGATACTCGGTGGGGCCGAGCGGCACGGTCATCTCATCGATGAGGACGCGGTGACTGGCCTGGTCAAGGGCCAGGCCTTCGAAATCGATCCGTTCGCCCTCACCGGCGGGTCCGACGCGCCGCAGCACGGCGTTGATCCGGGCCAGCAGCTCCCGGGGGGAAAACGGCTTGGTGACATAGTCGTCGGCGCCGCCCTCCAGACCTGCGACCTTGTCGCCTTCCTCGGAGCGGGCCGTCAGCATGATGATGGGCACTTCGCGCGTTTCCCGATCGCGCTTGAGGGCGCGGGTCAGCTCCAGCCCGCTCATGTCCGGGAGCATCCAGTCCACCAGCACCAGATCCGGCCGGCGGTCGGCGAGCAGCGCCCGGGCGGCGCGGCAATCCTCGGCCTCGCGCACCTCGAAGCCCGCGCGTTTGAGGCCGAAGGCGATCATCTCGCGAATCGGCCGTTCATCCTCGACGATCAATACTTGTTTGGCTGACATGGTCTTTGAGTGTTTCCCGGGGAGTATTACAGTCCCGGTTCATTGCAGAATCATGACGTTGTCCATTGTGTGTCACTTTCGTGACGGTTTCGCGACGTCATTGCGCAGATAAACCGGAACGGCCTGCTCCGGCCCAACCCCAAGACCCGCCCGCCAGGCAGGGACCGCCAGCCGCACGATTTCCCGCGCCCGGGGCAGAAGCTGGGTCTGCACCGGATCCAGTTTGAGGCCCAGCCGCTCCCCGATCGAGGGCCACAGGGCCAATCCCCGCCCCGCCCCGGCCACGGGTTCGGCAAGCTCAAGCGGTAGCATGAACAGTGTCGGGCGGCCCCACCTGTTCGGGCCCTGCCGGCATCGCAAGGCCCGCCGGCCCGCGCGCGGCGCAGGTCCAGTACACCTCCTGCATGCGCGCATCGTTGCACACCAGGACACTGCGCGCGGCCGGCGCCAGATCCAACGCCTGCTGGGCGACCGCGAGCAGATCCGACACCGCGATCACCGGCAGCCCCGCCCCGTAGGCCAGACCCTGGGTCACGCTCGCCGCCAGCCGCACGCCCGTGAAGCCGCCCGGGCCGCGCCCGAAGGCGATGCCGTCCAGATCAGCCAACGTGATCCCCGCCTCGGTGAGCACCGCCTGCACCAGCGTCAGCAGGTGCGCGGAGTGTCCGGGCCCCGGCGGCAGTTCGCGCGCCAGGAGCGCATCCTCGATCAGGAGCGCGACCGAACAGATCTCGGTGGCGGTATCGAGCGCGAGTAGCTTCAAGTCACCGCCTCGGCCTTGCGCCGTGGCGCATGCCGGGTGAGAAACGTCGACACTTCCGCGAGGGAGGCGGCGCGTCGCATCGGCGGCAAGGCGGCCAGCAACGTGCGGCCGTAGGGTCGGGTCGTGAGCCGCCGATCGCCGATCATCACCGCCCCGTAATCGGCCTCACTGCGAATGAGGCGCCCGACCCCTTGGCGCAGGGTCAGTGCGGCCTCCTGCAGCTGGTAGTCCTTGAAGGGATTGCCGCCGTGGCGCTGGATATGTTCCACCCGCGCCTTGACGATCGGATCCTCGGGTGAGGCGAAGGGCAGCTTCTCGATGATGACCAGCCGCAACGCGGTTCCCTGCACATCGACGCCTTCCCAGAAGCTGGCCGTGCCCAGCAGCACCGCATCACCGTCCTCGCGAAAGCCGCGCAACAGTTGTTCGCGGGGCGCCTCGCCCTGGACAAACAGGCGGTAGCGGCGACCCGCGGCGCTCCACAGGGCGCGCAGGCGCATCGCCGCCTCGCCCAAGGCGCGATGACTGGTGAAGAGGATGAAGGCGCCGCCGCGCGCCGCATCGATGAGCGGCAAGCTCGCCTCCAGCAGCGCGCTCACGAAGTCAGGCGAGGCAGGCTCCGGCAGACCCGGCGGCAGCCACAGCATGCTTTGGCGTTCAAAGTCGAAGGGACTGGGAATACGGACCGTCTCGGCCTCCGCAAGCCCCAGACGGGATGTGAAATGACTGAAGTCCTCCCCCACGGACAGCGTCGCCGAGGTGAAGATCCAGGCGCTGCGCCGCGCCTGCACCTGGCCCTGGAAGCGCTTGGCGACTTCAAAGGGCAGGAGGTGCAGGATGAAGCCGCGCGCACCCAGCTCGACCGATCGCGCGCCCTCGATCTCCGTCACCGCGGCGATGCGCGTGAGCTGCGCCGCCATCTCCATGACCCGGCCGGTGAGGCCTTTGGCGCTGCTGTCCTCCGGCAAGGATTCGAGCTCGCCGGCCAACGCCGACATCGCGTGCGCCAGATCCGCGGTGCGCTCGGTGAGTTCAGCGGAGCACTCCTCCCAGGGAATGCGCCCTGCCCGCGACGGCAGCGCCGCGGCGAGCCCACTCACGCTCTCCTCGACCGCGGTCAGGGCGAAGGTCATGCCCGACTCCGCTGACTTGTGCTCGGCGCGCACGGCATTGAGCACCTGGGTCAGACCGCGCGCGCCGCAGCTTGCGCCAAAGAACTGCATGGCAAGGTCCGGCAGCTGGTGGGCCTCATCAATCACGACGGCATCGGCGCTACCCAGTACATCCCCGAAGCCATCCTCCTTCAGGGTCAGATCCGCGAGCAGCAGGTGATGGTTGACGATCACCACCTGCGCTTCCTGTGCTTCGCGCCGAGCCTTCACCAGATGACAGCGACCGAACTGCGGACAGCGTTGCCCCAGGCAGTTGTCTCGGGTGGAGGTGATCTGGGGCCACAACGGATGGGAGTCGGCGAAGTCGGGCACCTCGGACAGATCGCCACTGCCGGTGCGGGCGGCCCAGTCGATGAGCCGGTCGGCCATGCCGGCGGAGGTTTCGGGCAGCAGGCCGCCGCCGCGCAGGCCTTGCTGCAATTGCGTCTGTTCCAGCCGATGCAGGCACAGGTAGTTGCCGCGGCCCTTGAGCACGGCCACGTGCACCGGCAGGCCGAGCGCCCCGCTCAGCAGGGGCAGATCCTTGTCGTACAGCTGGTCCTGCAAGGTTCGGGTGCCGGTTGAGACCAGCACCCGCAGACCCGACATCAAGACCGGTACCAGGTAGCCGAAGGTCTTGCCGGTGCCGGTGCCCGCTTCGATGACCAGCATGCGCCGCTCCCCCAGAGCATCCGCGACGCGTTGCGCCATATGCAATTGCTGGTGACGCGGGACAAACCCTTTCAAGGCCCTGGCAAGGCTGCCACTGGCGTCAAAAATCTCTTGTAAATCAGTTTCTTGAGTCACGGCTTGTGGAGGGTATGACAGAACGGGAATGCCGATGCTGCACTCGCACGACAAAAGTTGCATGATTGCCGGAAGCGGCCAGAAGCCCACTATATAATTGAAAGGTTAATGTATTGCTCGCGTCGCCGGCCAATCCCCCCGTGCCGTTGCGAATTGAATAAAGTGAATTCATAAGGACTGAAACGCATGGCCACTGCCCCGCACGCGATCCTGCCGCTGTCGAAACTTTGCCCCCAAGTCACCGACTGGGTGGAGTCGGTCCGCCACCTCACCGAGCCTACCTCGGTGTATTGGTGCGAAGGATCCGAGGAAGAGATGGCGCGGCTCACCGCGGAGCTTGAGGCCAGCGTGGCGAGCTCTCGGAGCTTAATCAGACACACTTCCCGGGCTGCCATCTCGCCCGCTCCAATCCGTCGGATGTCGCGCGCGTCGAGCATCTGACCTTTGTGTGTACCCGCAACAAGGAGGACGCCGGCCCGAACAACCACTGGATGGCGCCCAGCGAGGCGCACGAGAAGATGCGCGCGCTGTTCGCCGGCTGCATGAAGGGCCGCACCCTGTACGTGGTGCCCTATTGCATGGGGCCACTCGACTCGCCGCTGTCACGCTATGGCGTGGAGATCACCGACAGCGCCTATGTGGTGCTGAACATGCACATCATGACCCGCATGGGTCGCCCGGCGCTCGAGCTCATCTCCCGCACCGGGAAATTCGTGAAGGGTCTGCATTCCACCGGCGAGCTGGATCCGAACCGCCGCTTCATCATGCACTTCCCGGAGGAGCTGCTCATCGAGAGCTTCGGTTCCGGCTACGGCGGCAACGCGCTGCTGGGCAAGAAGTGTCATGCACTGCGCATCGCCAGCTACCAGGCCCGCACCGAGGGCTGGCTCGCCGAACACATGCTGATCGTCGGACTGCAGAGCCCGAAGGGCGAGACACACTACATCGCCGCGGCATTTCCTTCGGCGTGCGGCAAGACCAACCTCGCGATGCTGATCCCGCCCGAATCCATGCCCGGCTGGAAGGTGTTCACGGTCGGGGATGACATCGCGTGGCTGCATCCGGGAGCGGACGGCCGGCTTGTGGGCCATCAATCCGGAGGCCGGCTACTTCGGGGTCGCGCCAGGCACCAATCCGGAAACCAATCGCAACGCCTACGACATGATCCGCCACGACACCTTGTTCACCAACGTGGCGCTCACGGCGGACAATCAGCCGTGGTGGGAGGGCCTGCACGAGGGCACACCGGTCATCGACTGGCAGGGGCGTCCCTACGACAAGGCGCACGGCCCGGCCGCGCATCCGAACTCACGCTTCACCGTTTCCGCCCGCAACAATCCCGGCTACTCCCCGCACGCCGAGGACGCCAAGGGCGTACCGATCACCGCCATCGTCTTCGGTGGCCGTCGCCGCACGCTCGCCCCGCTGGTCTATGAGGCGCGTGACTGGGCGCACGGCGTGCTGGTCGGGGCCTCGGTCGCCTCGGAGACCACCGCCGCGGCCACCGGCAAGGTCGGCGTCGTGCGTCGCGATCCGATGGCCATGCAGCCGTTCTGCGGCTACAACTACGGGGACTACTGGCAGCACTGGCTCAACGTCGGCGCGAAACTCAAACATCCGCCGAGGATCTTCCACGTGAACTGGTTCCGTCGCGACGCCGACGGCAAGTTCCTGTGGCCGGGCTACGGCGACAACCTGCGGGTGCTCGCCTGGATGCTGGAGCGGGTCGCCGGCACGGCCGGCGCCACCGACACGGCCATCGGTGCCTTGCCGCGCCCGCAGGACCTGAACGTCGCGGGGCTGGACATCAGCCCGGCGGCCCTGACGGAGCTGCTGAACGTGGATCAGTCACAGTGGCGCAAGGAAGTCGGCGAGATCCGCAAGTACCTGGCGCAGTTTGGCTCGCGCCTGCCGCCGGTGCTGACGCAGAACCTGGATGCAGTGGAACAGGCGCTCGCCTGACGCCGCGGGGCGCCGGACGCGGCGCCTGAACCTTAGTCCTCCTCGCAGGCGAAACGAATCGTCTGCGGGGCATCCTGTTCGGGAAGCTTGCCCAGGCCGATCATGCCCTTGCCCTTCAGCTGCACGCTGTCGCGGCGCACGAAGGCCTCATCGCCGTCCTGGGATTGAACGAAGGTGCCGTTGGTGCTCTGGTCAACGAGCACGAACTTGTGCCGGTTGATCTCGATGCGCGCGTGCAGTCTTGAGATCAGGTTGCCCTTGACGATCAGATCGTTGTCCTCGGCGCGCCCGATGGCCACCCCGGGGTGGCGCTCATCGAGGATGATTTCCCGATCCTGGAACTGCAACCGCAGTCGCAGGTGCGGCAGGTTCGAGTTGCTCATGCCGATGGCCGGCACCATGCTGGTCACATCCTCGGTCTGCCACAGCACCTCGTACAGCACGACTTCGCTGCCCTGGCCCTTGAGGGTCGCGACATCCA
>CAVPUC010000001.1:0-275445 GCA_963708865.1 uncultured Gammaproteobacteria bacterium | reverse complement strand
TGGCGCTCCCTACGGGATTCGAACCCGTGTACTGGCCTTGAGAGGGCCATGTCCTAGGCCTCTAGACGAAGGGAGCGAGGTTTCAAGCTCTGGCGCGAGAGCGCGGTATTATAGGCGGCTGTACACATTGCTCAAGTCTTAGAAGCCACACTCCTTGAACTCACCTGTTGACCCCGCGGCATCGGCCGTAAAACCCCGGATCATTCCGCGGTCCGACCACTCGGTCTCCCGCGCGCACATCTCTCAGAATGCATTGCGCGTGCTGTATCGCCTGCGCGAAGCGGGCTTTCAGGCCTTTCTCGTCGGCGGCTGCGTCCGTGATCTGCTCTTGGGCCTCGAACCCAAGGACTTCGATGTCTCCACCGACGCTCTGCCCGAGGAGGTGCGCAAGCTGTTCCGCAACTGCCGCTTGGTCGGCAGACGTTTTCGACTGGCGCATGTCTTCTTCGGCCGCGAAACCATCGAGGTTGCAACCTTTCGCGCCTCGAGCGCGCCCTCGCAAGCCGAAGAGCCTGTGCTCGACGCCGATGCGGAGGAGGGTGACCTGGGCGAGGTGCCGGACATCGTCGATGACCCGGTGATCGAACCGGAGCCGACGGGCCGCAGACGCGATTCGTTCGACCAGGCAGCCGACACGCATCGCGCGTTCGATGAGTCCGGTCGCATCCTGCGCGACAACGTCTACGGCAATATTGACGAGGATGTGTGGCGGCGCGACTTCACGGCGAACTCGCTGTATTACAACATTGCCGACTTCTCGCTCTGGGACTATGTCAATGGCGCGGCCGACATCGCCTCGCGCACCTTGCGCATGATCGGCGATCCGGAGACCCGCTATCGTGAAGATCCGGTGCGCATGCTGCGCGCGGCGCGCTTCGAGGCGAAGCTGGGATTTTCGCTGGATCCGGCGACCGCGGCGCCGATCGCGACGCTCGCGGATTTGCTGGGGGGCGTACCGCCCGCGCGCCTGTTTGATGAAACACTTAAGCTGTTCCTGACCGGCCACGGCGCGCGCAGCTACGAGGTGTTGCGGCGGCGCGGCCTGCTCGCGGCATTGCTGCCGACGGTCGATGCCTACGCCGCCGCGCACCCGGGTAATCTCGTCGAGCAGCTGCTGGTGCGGGGGCTGCGCAACACTGACGAACGGGTCGCCGCCGACAAGCCGATCACCCCAACCTTTCTGTTCGCGCTGCTGTTGTACGGGCCCATTGCCGGCATCATCGAAGCGATGCCGCCGGAGCATTGGCATGAAACCGGTGCCATCCTGGATGCCTGCGATCAGGCCATGCGCGAGGCCCAGTCGCGGATCGCCATTCCGCGCCGCTTCGCCCTGGGTGTGCGTGAGATGTTCGCCCTGCAGCCGCGACTGGAGCATCCGCGTGGCAGGCGGGCATTGCGCGTGCTGGAGCATCCGCGTTTCCGCGCTTCCTACGACCTGCTGGTGCTGCGTGCGCAGTTGGGCATGGCCTCCCAGGAGATGGTGGACTGGTGGACACGATTGCAGGAGGTGTCGAACGAGGAACGCGAGAACATGGCCGATGATCTGGGTGGCTCGACGCCGCGCCGTGAGGGCGCGCGCCGGGGTCCGCGCCGCCGCCGTCGCAGGCCGGCCAGTTCTGCGTGAGGGCGGTGTGGCAGCCCGCCTACATCGGGCTGGGCAGCAATCTGTCTGATCCGGTGGCGCAGGTGCGAAAGGCCCTGCACGACTTGGGCGGCGTGCCGCGCACGCTGCGTATCGCGGTCTCCCCGCTCTATGGCTCTCGTCCCTTGGGGCCCGTCATCCAACCTGATTTTGTGAATGCGGTTGCAGGCGTGCTCACCCAGCTGACGGCCACGGAGCTGCTGCAGGCGCTGCGTGATCTGGAAGCGCAGGCCGGGCGTCCGGCCGTGCATGAACACTGGGGTCCGCGCGTCATTGATCTTGATCTGCTGATCTTTGGTCGCGAAGAGCGCAGCGGTGCCGAGCTGGTGCTGCCTCATCCGGGTGTAGCGGCGCGCAACTTCGTCCTGTTTCCTCTGGCCGACATTGCGCCGGAGCTTGAGGTGCCGGGATGTGGCCAGGTCCGAGAGCTGCTGGCTCGTATTGGCGCTGATGGCATCTGGCCGCTATGACTGCCGCCGCTTCCAGGTTCCGCTATATCGCCGTCGAGGGACCCATCGGGGTGGGCAAGACCAGTCTCGCGCGGCGTCTGGCCGAAACCTATGGTGCGACGCTGATCCTGGAGCAGGCGGCAGAAAATCCCTTCCTCGAGCGTTTTTACCGCAACCCGCGCGCCGCGGCCTTTCCCGCACAGCTGTATTTCCTGTTCCAGCGCACGCAGCAGCTGCAGGGGTTGAACCAGTCGGACCTGTTCTCGCAGGTGCAGGTCTCGGATTATCTGATGGCCAAGGATCAGCTGTTCGCGCGCATCACGCTCGATGAGGCTGAATTTAAGCTCTACGAACAGGTTCACGCCAAGCTCGGCGGCGTCACGCGCAAGCCGGATCTGGTCATCTATCTGCAGGCGCCGGTGGATGTGCTGCTCGCGCGCATTGCCCGGCGCGGCATCAGCTTCGAGCAGCAGATCGAGCGGGCTTATCTGACCCGGCTCAACGAGGCTTATTCGCGGTTCTTCCATGAGTATGCGGAAGCCCCACTGCTCATCGTCAATGCTGCATCGATGGACCCGATCGGCAACCAGGCAGACTATGAAGACCTGCTGGTAGCGATCAGCCGCGTCAAACGCGGCCGCAACTACTACAACGCCATGCGTCACGGGACCATTTGATGGAAACGGCTGCCACCATCGCCCATGTTCGAGAGCGGGTGCGCGGCTGGCGCGCGCAAGGCCAGCGTGTGGCATTCGTGCCGACCATGGGAAACCTGCATGCCGGCCATATGAGCCTCATCGAGGCGGCCCGCCAGCATGGCGAGCGGTTTGTTGCCAGCATCTTCGTCAATCCCATGCAGTTCGGACCCAACGAGGACTATGCGCACTATCCGCGCACGCCGCGTGAGGATGAGCGCATGCTGGCCGCGGCGGGTTGCGACCTCATGTTCATGCCTGATGTGCAGGAGATCTACCCCAACGGTCCGGAAAACGCGGCGCGCGTGGAAGTGCCGGTGTTGTCGCAGATTCTGGATGGCGAGTTCCGTCCGGGACATTTTCAAGGCGTGGCAACCGTCGTCACCAAACTGCTGAATATCGTCGAGCCGGACGCCGCCGTCTTTGGCGAGAAGGATTTTCAGCAGCTGACGGTCATCCGCCGCATGGTGGCGGACCTGTGCATGCCGATGCGCATCATCGGGGCGTCCACCGTGCGCGAGCCGGACGGTTTGGCGATGAGTTCGCGCAATCAGTACCTGACGGGCGCCGAGCGTGAGGTGGCGCCGACCATTCATCGCCAGCTGCAGCAGGCGCGTGCGCAACTCCTGGGCGGGATCGCGCACCGGGATGTTGAGACCGAGGGACTCGCGGCCCTCACGGCGGCGGGATTTCGTCCGGACTATTTTGTGGTGCGCGACCCACGCGATCTGCAGCCCGCGATGCCGGGCAGCGGGGAGCTCGTGGTGCTGGTGGCGGCGCGGCTCGGCAAGGCGCGCCTCATCGATAACCTGCGCGTGACGCGCTGAGCGCCGCTCAGGCCGGGTGCTGCGCGAGCGCCCAGTCGATATGTTCGCGCAGCAGCGTCGAGGCCTGGGCGCGACGCTCGAGCAGGCTCATCCGCACGTGCGCCGAGGGCGGGGCGTTGCCCAGCGCGACCGCAATGTTGCGCGACCAGCGTTCATAGCCGATGCGATGGATGGCCGAGCCTTGCATGCGCTCGGTAAACTGCGCCTCCGTCCAGGCGAAAAGTTCGGTGAGCTGTGCGCGGTCGAGTCCGTGGCGGGTCTTGAAGTCCGGATGCGCAGCGGTGCGCGCGAATTTGTTCCACGGACACACCAACTGGCAGTCATCGCAGCCGTAGATGCGGTTACCGATGGCGCGGCGCAATTCAAGCGGAATGGCCCCGTGATGCTCGATGGTGAGGTACGACACGCAGCGCCGCGCATCGAGCTTGTGCGGACCCACGATGGCCTGGGTGGGACAGATGTCGATACACGCCGCGCAGGTTCCACAATGCTGGGTGGGAGGCGCGTCCGCCGCCAGCGGCAGATCGGTGAGGATCTCGCCCAGGAAGAACCACGAGCCGGCGTCGCGCGACAGCAGGTTGGTGTGCTTGCCGATCCAGCCCAGCCCGGCATTGCGTGCCAGTGCCTTTTCGAGCACCGGGGCGCTGTCCACGCAGACGCGATAGCCAAACGGGCCGATGCGCTCCAGCAGTTGCCGGGCCAGGGTCTTCAGCCGCCCGCGCAGCACTTTGTGGTAATCGCGACCGAGCGCGTAGCGGGAGACATAGGCGCGCTGCGGGTCGCCGAGCACGGCTTGCGCGTCCGCGGCATCCTTCGGGAAATAGTTCATCCGCACGCAGATGGCGCGCACGCTCCCGGGCGCGAGCTGTGCGGGGCGGCTGCGCAGTGAGCCATGGCGGGCCATGTAGTGCATGTCGCCGTGATAGCCATTTTCCAGCCAGCGCAGCAGGTGCTGCTTCATCCGCCGCGAGCTCCAGATCGGCGACGCCGAGGCCATCGAAGCCCAGTTCCTGCGCCAGGCTCTCAAGCTGGCTGCGGATGGCATCCAAGGCGGGTGGTGCAAAGTTGGTCGGGCCAGGCATGGCGGCTCAGTATAATGAGCCGATGGCACTGCCAACCGCCGTTTATTCCGCCGCACAGGTGCGAGCGCTGGACCAGCGCGCCATCGAGTCATTGCCGGTGTCCGGCTATACCTTGATGAAGCGCGCCGGCGAGGCTGCGCTGCGTTACTTCCGGGCCCGCTGGCCCATGGCGCTGCGGGTCGTCATCGTCTGCGGCGGCGGCAACAATGGCGGGGACGGCTACGTGCTCGCGCGTTTTGCCCAGGCCGCCGGCCTCGACGTCACCGTCATCGCGGCCGTGCCGGTCGGCGCGTTGAAAGGAGATGCGCGCCAGGCGCATGCCGACTTCGCGGCCAGTGGCGGGACCGTGCAGTCCCTGCACAGCTCGCTGCTCGGGGAGGCTGAAGTCATCGTCGATGCCGTGTTCGGGACCGGTTTGACCCAGCCCGTGCGCGGCGCGGCGCTCGATGCCATTCGTGCCATCAATGCCGCCGGGCGCCCGGTCTATGCCCTCGACATCCCTTCGGGACTGGACAGTGACAGCGGCATGCCACTGGGCGATGCCGTGCGTGCAGATTCGACCGTGACGTTCGTGGGCCTGAAGACGGGGCTGTTCCTGGGCGAGGGTCCGGAGCTGGCGGGCGGGATATTCTTCGATGACCTTGAAGTGCCGGTCCCCGATATTCCGCAGTTTGCGCCGCGGCTGCAGCGCATTACGGAAACCGTCGTGATACAGGCCTTGCCGCGCCGGCCGCGGCAGGCACACAAGGGCGACTTTGGCCGCGTGCTCATCATCGGCGGGGGCCTGGGCATGCCGGGCGCGGTGCGCCTGTGCGGCGAGGCCTGCCTGCGCGCCGGCGCAGGATTGGTCACCGTGGCGACGGCGCCCGAGAACCTGATGGCGATTGTCGCCGGACGGCCGGAGCTGATCTGTCTGGCCCTGCACAGCCCGGCTGAAGTGGTGCCGGCGCTGGAGCGCGCCGATGTGATCGCCATCGGCCCGGGCCTGGGTCGCAGTGACTGGGCGCAGGAGCTGGTCCGCCTGACGCTCGCATGCGGCAAACCGCTGGTCGTGGATGCCGATGCGCTCAACATCATCGCCGAATCCGGCAAGCGCTCGCGGGACAACTGGATTCTCACGCCGCACCCGGGCGAGGCCGCGCGGCTCCTTGGTGTGGAGACCGCCGAAGTCCAGGCCGATCGCCTGGCGGCGTTGGCCGCACTGGTGCGTGACTACGGGGGCACCATTGCGCTCAAAGGCGCCGGCACGCTGGTGGGTGCGCGGGGCAAGGCGCCGGGCCTGTGCGAACGTGGCAATCCGGGCATGGCCAGTGCGGGCATGGGCGATGTACTGACCGGCGCCATCGCCGGTGTCCTGGCACAGTGCGAGGACCCGTGGCTCGCGACGCGTGCGGCCGTAATGGCCCACGCCGTGGCGGGCGATGCCGCCGCGCGCCCCGGAGAGCGCGGCCTGCTGGCAAGCGATGTGGCACGGGAGCTCCAGGCTTGCGTCAATCCCTGATCGCGGCGACGCCGCAGGAGACCGAGGCTATCGGCGGCCGCCTGGCGCGGGCGCTGCCGGCCGAACATCCCGAGGCGCTGCAGGTGCTGCTGCACGGCGACCTGGGCGCCGGCAAAACCACGCTGGCACGCGGCTTTCTGCAGGCGCTGGGGCATGCGGGCGTGGTGCGCAGCCCGACCTACACCCTGGTCGAATCGTATGTGCTGGGCGCCGTGACGGTCGTGCATGTCGATCTGTACCGACTTCGCGATCCGGATGAATTCGAGGGGCTGGGTCTGCGTGACCTCGCCAGCGCCGGCCACGTATGGCTGATCGAGTGGCCGCAGCGCGGCGGCCGGTGGCTGCCCGCGGCCGATCTTGAGGTCTCGCTCGTGGCGCATCCCGCCTTTCACAGCATCGACTTTCAGGCATCAAGCCCGGCAGGTGCGCAGTGGCTGGCCCATCTGTAGTTGAATTGCCCACCCGGGCGTCGTAGATTACGCGGCAGATGTTGCCGCGAAGTCCATGAAAAGACATGTTTTTGTAACGTTGCTGCTCGCAGGGCTGGCGACTGCATGGCCGTGGGTGCCCGCTGCCGCCGCGCCCGTCACGCAGCTGCGCGGTATCAGTGTTGAGGCGGATGAGTCCGGCACGGACATCTCGCTCAGCCTGAGCGCGAAAGTGGCCTATCGTATGGTCACGGCCAGCCATCCCTCGCGCATCGCGCTCACGTTGCGCCATGCCCGCGTCGGCGCCGCCCTCGCGTTGCCGCCGCCGCAGGGCATCGTCACGGGCGTCACCGCGCATCCGCGGCCCAATGGCGATCTGCGGCTCACGATCTTGCTGGCGCGCTCGATGCCGGCGCATTTGAACTGGGAGGCCGCCGCGACCTCGGTGCCGACCTTGGTGATGCGGCTGGACTCGGGCGCCCGCCGTCAGGTGCGTGCCGCGCACGCCCCCGCGGATTCCGGGCGCGACATCGTCATCGCGGTGGACGCCGGTCACGGCGGCGAGGACCCCGGTGCGACCGGACATGCCGGTGTCCACGAAAAGGATGTGGTGCTCGCCATCGCCCGAGCACTGGCACGCCGCATCGACAGCGAGCCCGGCATGCGCGCGGTGCTGACGCGCGATCGCGATGAGTTCCTGACATTGCGCGAGCGGATCCGCCGCGCGCGTGCCGCGAACGCGGATCTGTTTGTCTCAGTCCATGCCGATTCCATCGCCAACAGCGCAGTGTCCGGCTCCTCGGTGTACGTGCTGTCCGAGGGGGGCGCCACCAGCGAGGCGGCGCGCTGGCTCGCCGAGCGCGAAAACGCCGCGGACCTTAAGGGCGGCGTGTCGCTGGCGGACAAGGGCGACCGGCTCGCCTCGGTGCTGCTGGATCTGTCGCAGTCGGCGACCATCAGTGCGAGCACGGTGGCAGCGCAGTCCGTGCTGGGTGCATTGGAAGGGGTTGGCCTGGTGCGCAAGGCCCAGGTGCAGGAGGCGCGCTTCGTGGTGCTCAAATCGCCCGACATTCCCTCGATGCTGGTGGAGACCGCCTATATCTCCAACCCCGCCGAAGAGCGCCGCCTGCGCAACCCCGCGCAGCAAGCCGCCCTGGCCGACGCGCTCTTCACGGGGCTGCGCAGTTATTTCACCGGCAATCCGCCCAAGGGCACCCGGTTCGCCTTGGCGCGAGGGGCGCATGCGACCGCCGAGCCTGCGGGCGCTGGGGCACCCGGCGCCTGACAGATCGTGACGGCGAATCAGGCATACTTTCGCGCACATGCCTATTCGGATACTGCACGACGAACTCATCGACCAGATCGCCGCGGGCGAGGTGATTGAGCGCCCGGCCTCGGTGGTCAAAGAGCTGGTTGAAAACAGTCTCGACGCCGGCGCGCGACGCATCCAGATCGACATCGACCGCGGCGGCGTCGGCTTGATTCGCGTGCGTGACGACGGCATGGGGATGGAGGCGGACGAGGTCACTCTGGCGCTGCAGCGACATGCGACCAGCAAGATCAGCTCGATGGAAGAGCTGGCGTGCGTCACCACGCTCGGCTTTCGCGGCGAGGCCATGCCCTCGATCGCGTCGGTGTCGCGACTGCGGCTGCTGACGCGCACTGCGGGTGCGGATCATGCGGTGGAGCTGCAGGCCGAGGGCGCCAGCCGCGCCGCGGTCCGCGCCGCCGCGCATGTGGTCGGCACCACCATCGAAGTACGCGACCTGTTCTTCAATGTGCCCGCGCGCCGTAAGTTCGTGCGCAGTGAGGCCACCGAAGCCGGACACATCGTGCGCCTGGTGGAGCGGCTGGCGTTATCGCGTCCGGACGCAAGTTTCCAGCTGCGCAATGGCGATCGGATCATGCTGGATGCGCACGCGGTCGATGCCCCGGACCGGCAGCTCGAAGAGCGCGTGCGCGCCATCCTGGGCAACGACTTCCTGGAGCAGGCGCTGGCCTTCGAGCATGCCGCAGGTCCGGTATGGGTGGGCGGGTGGCTCGGGCTGCCCACCGCTGCGCGCGGCTCAGCCGATCAGCAGTTCTGGTTTGTGAATGGACGCAGCGTGCGCGATCGGCTGCTGATGAACGCGGTCCGGCTGGGGTACCGCGATGTGCTGTTTCACGGCCGCTATCCGGCGTACGTACTCTATCTGACGCTGGATCCTGCCATGGTCGACGTCAACGCCCATCCCACCAAACTTGAAGTGCGTTTCCGGGATTCACGCCAGGTGCACGATTTCGTGTTCCGCGCCATCGAGGCGGCGTTGTCACGCACCATGCCGGGCGATTCGGAACCGACCCCGGGCCGGCCGCTCCGGGTGCACGGCACGCGCCCCGCCGCGGCGGTCGCCAGCTATGAGCCGGGCCGCGATCCCTGGACGGTGGTAGCGCGCTTGCAGGACGCCCCGCCGCTCGCCTACGCGCTGGATCTGGCGGCCCACGACGTTGCTGAGTCGGTCGATGCGAATACGGAACAGCCCTTGGGGACGCCGCTGGCCCAGATTCGCGGCACCTACATCCTGGCGCAGACCGCGCAGGGGGTGGTGCTGGTCGACATGCATGCCGGGCACGAGCGGGTGCTCTATGAACAGTTGAAGAGCCAGTACGCGAATGGCGTGCCCTCGCAGGTGTTGCTCGAGCCGCTGGTCGTGGAGCTGGCGACGCATGAACTCGAGGCGCTGCTGCAAGGTCGGGATGAATGGGAGCGCGCCGGATTTGAACTGGAGGCGCTAGGGCACACGCGCCTGGCGCTGCGCCGCGTTCCGGCCCTGCTGTCCGGCGCCAAAGTCGCGGAAATCGTGCGCGAGGTGGCGCGCGATCTGGACAATCCCTCCGCCGCGCACCACATCGAGGATGCGTCGGATCGTTTTCTCGCGACGCTCGCCTGTCGCACCTCGGTCCATGCCAATCGGCGCCTGTCGTTGCCGGAGATGGCAGCGCTGTTGCGGCAGATGGAACAGACCTTGCGCGCCAATCAATGCAATCACGGCCGTCCCACCTGGGTGCGTTTGAGCTGGATGGAACTGGACCGACTGTTCCTGCGTGGCCGGTGACGGCGCCGGTTCTGATCCTGACCGGGCCGACCGGCAGCGGCAAAAGCGAATGGGCCATGCGCCTGGCACAGCAATGGCCGGTGGAAATCGTTTCCGTGGATTCCGCGCAGGTGTTCCGCACCATGGACATCGGCACCGCGAAGCCCGGCGCGCAGGAACGTGCCGCAGTCGTACACCATCTGATAGATATCCTCGATCCGGCGGAGGCGTACTCGGCGGGGCAGTTCGCGCAGGACGCCGCGACGCTCATCGGCCAGATCCGTGCCCGCGGGCATATACCGCTGCTGGTCGGTGGCACCATGCTGTACCTGCGCGCACTGCGATACGGCATGGCGCAGCTGCCGCGTGGCTCGCCGGCGCTTCGCCAGTCCATCGATTCGCAAGCGGCGGTGCAGGGCTGGCCCGCGATGCATGCGAAGCTCGCGCGCCTTGATCCGCGGGCGGCAGCCAGCATTCACCCAAATGATGCACAGCGTATCCAGCGTGCACTGGAAGTGTGCCAGCTCACCGGCGAGACACTCTCGGGCCTGCAGGCGCCCAGTCCTGCTGCGTTGCAGGGGCTTGCCCCGATTTGGGCCTTGGTTCCGGAACCCCGCGCGCTGTTGCATGCGCGGCTCGCAAGTCGTTTCAAGCGGATGATGTCGCAGGGATTTTTGGAGGAGGTACGGGCGTTGCACGGCCGTGGCGATCTGCGCGCCGAGCACCCATCGATGCGTGCGGTCGGCTATCGGCAACTGTGGCAGCACTGCGAAGGTCACAGCACTTTGGCGCAGGCGGTGGAGCAAGCCCTGGCCGCGACGCGCCAGCTGGCAAAGCGGCAGCTCACGTGGCTGCGTGGCGACCCCAGTATCCGCATGGTGGATCCCGGGGCAGCCGGCGCATTTGAGGCGTGGAGCTTGGAGGTGGGCGTGGCACTGAGCGGTTTTATCCGCTAATCAGGTCACGTGGTAGAATATACAGCGACGCCTCCCCCGTGCCCCGCGTCCAGCTTGCTTGCTGAACCGAACAATTAGAAGCGCCAGAGAATAAGGAGAACCCCGATGGCCAAAGGCCAATCGCTGCAGGATCCGTTTTTGAATGCCTTGCGCAAAGAGCGCGTTCCGGTCTCCATTTATCTGGTCAACGGAATCAAGCTTCAGGGACAGATCGATTCATTTGATCAATTCGTCGTGCTGCTGAAGAACAGTGTCAGTCAGATGGTCTACAAGCATGCGATCTCCACGGTCGTTCCGTCGCGCAATGTGCGCCTCGCCACCGATGAGAACGGCGTCCCGACCACGACGGTCGAGCCGGCCGCGGAATAGGTCCGGATATTGATCGAACGCCCCGGTACGGGTGAACGCGCGGTGCTGGTGCGCCTGGGACTGGGAGCACCAATCGATCCGGAGGACCTGGAGGAGTTCACGCAGCTGGCCATCTCGGCGGGTGCGATACCCGTGGCCACCATCACCGGCGCGCGCGCGCGCCCCGATTCCAAATTCTTCGTCGGCTCCGGCAAAGCCGATGAGCTGCGCGATGCCGCGGTCGCGACCGACGCCGAACTGATCCTGGTCGACCATGCACTCTCACCCAGCCAGGAGCGCAATCTCGAGAAGCACACCGGGTCGACGGGTGCTCGATCGCAACGCGCTGATCCTCGACATCTTCGCGCAGCGCGCCCGCAGCCTCGAGGGCAAGCTGGAAGTGGAACTCGCGCAGCTCAAACACCTGGCGAGCCGCCTGGTGCGCGGCTGGACCCACCTGGAGCGCCAGGCGGGCGGCATCGGCATGCGCGGTCCCGGTGAAACGCAGCTGGAAACCGATCGGCGCCTGCTCGGCCAGCGCGTCAAGGTGCTCGACAAGCGCCTCGAGCGCATCCAGTTGCAGCGTGAGACGGGACGGCGCACCCGCATGCAGATTCCGGTGCCGACGCTCGCCCTGGTGGGCTACACCAACGCCGGCAAGTCAACGCTGTTTCGCGCCCTGACCGGATCCCCCGCCTACGTGGCGGACCAGCTGTTCGCAACGCTCGATCCGACGGTGCGGCGCATCCGGCTGCCCGGCGGCACCCCGGCCGTGGTGGCGGACACCGTCGGCTTCATTCGCGATCTGCCGCATGAACTGATCGCCGCCTTCCGTTCGACGCTGACCGAAGCGCGCGAGGCCACCCTGCTGCTGCATGTGGTGGATGCCAGCGATCCGCGCCGCAGCGAGCGCATGGAGCAGGTGGATGCGGTGTTGGATGAAATCGGCGCCGGGGAGATTCCGCAGATCCTGGTGTACAACAAGATTGATCGCCTGGAACTTGCCCCGCGAATCGAACGTGATGCGGATGGCCGCGTCTCCTCGGTATGGATTTGCGCCGCGCAGTCGCTGGGAATTGAACTGCTGGCGCAGGCGATCACCGAGCGGATCGCGCGCACCGTGCAGGTTTCGCGGGTGCGCATTCCACCCTCGGCCGGGCAACTGCGCTCACGCTTGTATGCGCGCGGCGTCGTCAAGCAAGAACTCGCCCTCGACGATGGGCAGATCGAGCTGCTGCTGGAATTGCCAAACGTGGACCTGTTGGAGCTAGCCCGAGCACCCGGGGTCATCGTGATCGAAACTGCCGTGTCCGCGGCGCCTTGTACCGCCGCACCGGGGTACCTACAATCGGCGCCTCCGGCGAGCGCGGCCAAGTTGTCCTGACGGACTCGTTCGCCGTGACACGCACACTCCACTAAGCAGGCATCATGGGAAAGTTCGTCATCGTCATCGGCACCCAGTGGGGCGATGAAGGCAAGGGAAAGGTCGTGGATCTGCTGGCGGATCGCGCGCGCGCGGTGGCGAGGTTCCAGGGCGGCCACAACGCGGGGCATACGCTGGTCATCGATGGCGTCAAGACGGTGTTGTCGCTGATCCCCTCCGGCATCCTGCGCGAGCAGGTGCGCTGCTTCATCGGCAACGGCGTGGTGCTGTCGCTCCCGGCGCTGATCGCCGAGGCCACCAAGCTCATCAACCAGGGCATTCCGGTGTTCGACCGGTTGCGGATCTCGCCGAACTGCCCGCTGATCCTGCCCTCGCACGTCGCGCTCGATCTGGCACGCGAGCGGGCCAGCGGCGCCAACGCCATCGGCACCACCGGACGCGGCATCGGCCCGGCCTACGAGGACAAGGTGGCGCGCCGCGCGCTGCGCGTTGCCGACCTGTTCCAGCGCGAGCGCTTCGCCGCGAAGCTCGGCCAGGTGCTCGACTTCCACAACTTCGTGCTGCAGAACTACTTTCACCAGCAGCCGGTGGATTTCCAGAAGACTTTGGATGAGCAGCTGTCGCTTGGCGAGCGCATCAAGTCCTGCGTGGCCGATGTGACTCAGGCGTTGACCCAGCTGCGTGCCGAGGATGCGAATGTCCTGTTTGAGGGCGCGCAGGCCGCCATGCTCGATGTGGACCTGGGCACCTATCCGTATGTCACGTCCTCGAACACCACGGCCGGGTACGCCGCCACCGGAACGGGTATTGGCCCGCGCGTATTCGATGAAGTCCTTGGCATCGTCAAGGCGTACACCACCCGCGTCGGCGCCGGCCCTTTCCCGACGGAACTGTTCGACAGCGATGGCGAATATCTGGCCCGCGTCGGCCATGAGTTCGGCTCGGTCACCGGTCGCAAGCGGCGCTGTGGCTGGTTTGATGCCGTCGTGCTGCGGCGCTGTATCGCGCAGTCGAGCGTGACTGGCCTGTGTGTCACCAAGCTCGATGTACTGGATCAGCTGGAAACCATCCGCATCTGCGTCGGCTATCGCAGCGGCGATCAGGTGATGAGCGAGATGCCTTTGTTTGTCGATGCTTATTCGGAAGTCGTACCGGTGTACGAGGAGATGCCTGGCTGGGGCCAGTCGACCGTCGGCACGGTCCGTTTCGAGGAGTTGCCGCAGCAGGCGCGCCGCTACCTGGATCGCATCCAGGAGCTGGCCGGTGTGCCCATTGATATGATCTCCACCGGACCGGATCGCGACCAGACCATCGTCCGCCGCAATCCGTTCGCCTGCTGAAACTTGCGGAAGAGGTTGTCTGCATTCTGGCGACGACCAGACGAAAGTACGGGCAATTGCGCGGCTAATGTTACGCCGGCTTTCGGGAGCCTTAAGCGCAGGTAATTTTGCTGTTGTCGCGTCAACAGGTCACGCCCACGGACGCTATGCACAGCGTAGACTGCGATGGAACAGGAATCTGCTTCGTTAACAGTCGGTTACAACCTCGGTATAATCCAATCTTTCGGAGAAATGCATTCATGAAGTCGACCATTCAGCGCGTCCTGTTTGCCGTCACCGTGGCAGCACTGGGCGCAGGAGCAATGGGGACGGCCTCTCGCGCAGACTAGCGGCGCCTCTTCCGCTGCGGGCACGGCGCCCCCGCATCACGGGCACCGCGGACATTTTCGACGCTTCGGTGGCTCGCGGTTCGTGGGCTCATTGCTGCGCGCGACCAAGCAGTTGGGCCAGGCGCCGGGGACGCAGAGTCTGGCGCTGACCGCGGACCAGCTGACTTATATCAAGGGCCTGCTGAAATCGGCCCGTACGGATCATCGTCCTGGCACCCAGCAGGGGCCGGACATCACGGTTCTCGGCAACCCGGCCAGCAACGGCTTTGCAGCGGCCGTGCAGAGCGCCCAGGCGGCCGCCACCGCCCGGATTCAGAAGGACTCGGCACTCGCTCAATCGATCTGGGCTGATCTGTCGCCGGGCCAGCAGGCTGCAATCCCCGGAGTGCTGGCATCCATTCGGGCGCAGGAGCAGGCGCGTCGCGGGCAGTGGGCGGCCAAGCGCGCCACTGGTAACGGTTGAAGATGATGACGCTGCGAGCAACGCTCTATAGCCTCACTCTCGGTGCCTTGCTGATCCAGGGCCTCCCGCAGCCTGCGCGGGCGGCCCTGGGCGGTAGCTCCGATTCGATCGAATCGGATCGCGTCATCATGAAAGGCCTGACACGGCCGGTTCCCGCCGGCTCGGTACAGAAGCAGGAGCTGCAGCTGCCCTCGGGCACCGTGGTCACCGAGTATCTGACCGGCAACGGCCAGGTTTACGCCGTCTCCTGGCATGGTCCGATGTTGCCCAATCTGCGCCAGATACTGGGTAACTACTATGCCAAGTACCAGGCGGCAGCGCGCCAACCCGTGATACGCCATCGCCTGGTGCGGGTGGCGAGCCCGGACATCGTCATCGAGTCCAGTGGCAAGATGCGGGCCTTCACCGGGCGCGCCTGGGTGCCCGGCGCTGTTGCCATCCGGCGTCACCGCCGCCGATATCCAGTGAAGCTGCGACGGCCGCACTCCTGCGCGCTTGACCTGTCTACGTAATATTGCCAGGCATGCCTTCTGGCATCAGGGAGAAGCACTCTTGCGAAATCTGTTCGCCGGTCTGATTTGTGTATCGGTGTTGCTGACCGCTTGCGGCGGAGGCGGGGGCAGTACCGCCGTCACTTCCTCTGGCAGCGGCTCCGGCACGGCACCGGAACGGGAACCGGCACTGGCACCGGCACCGGCACCGGCACTGGCACTGGCACCGGCACTGGCACTGGCACTGGCACTGGCACTGGCACTGGCACTGGCACTGGCACTGGCACTGGCACTGGCACTGGCACCGGTACTGGAACCGGCACTGGCGGCAGCACGACCGCCTACAACGTGACCAACGCGATTGTTGATCAAGGTCCTGCCGCGTTGAACACGGCGGGCATCGTGGCGACCAACATCATGTACGTGAAGGTGACGATCTGCGCGCCGGGCAGCACGACGACCTGCCAGACGATCGATCATGTGCAGGTGGATACCGGATCACAGGGTCTGCGCATCCTCTCCTCGGTACTCAACTCAACCATGCTCAGTGCATTGCAGCCCGTTACGGTCAATGGCGGCGCGGTTGCCGAATGCACGCAGTTTGTGGACGGCTATAGCTGGGGCCCGTTGGTCACGGCGGATCTGCACATTGGCGGTTCGGACACCGCGACCACCGGTGAATCCGCACCGGGCATTCCGACGCAGATCATCGGTGCCACAACGTATGCCGTGCCCACGGCCTGCTCCAGCGGCGCCGCAAACGGTACCGAGGAAGACACCGTGGCGGAATTCGGCGCCAACGGCATTATTGGACTGGGCTTGTTTGATGAGGATTGCGGCACGTATTGCAGCCAGATCATCGCCAATGGCACCTACTTCACCTGTACCACCAGTGGTTGCGTCGAGGCGGCCGTGCCGGTGGCCATGCAGAGCCTCAATCCCGTGAATAAGCTGGCAGCCCAGAACGGCATCACCGACAACAACGGCGTGATCATCGAATTGCCGGCGGTTCCCGAGGCCGGCGCCGCCACGGTGACCGGCACACTGGTATTCGGCATCAGCACCCAAGCAAACAATACCTTGGCCTCCGGGGTCACCGTGCTCACGACGGATCCTAACTCGGGCCTCGTGAGCGCGAGCTTCATGAACCAGACCTTCACGACCAGTTACCTGGATAGCGGCTCGAATGCCTATTACTTCAACGACAGCAGCATTCCGCAGTGCACCCAGCCGGAAGTGCCGGGATTCTATTGTCCGGGGGCGGGCGTTTTCGACGCGCTGAGCGTGACGCTGACCGGCACCAACAACCAGGCCGCGCTGGTGAATTTCACGATCGGCGATGCCTATACGCTGTTCTCCCAAAATCAGAACTTCGCGGCATTCGATGACCTGGGGGCAACTGCGGGACAGAGCGGCACCGGGCCGCAGACGTTTGGTGTCGGCCTGCCGTTCTATTTCGGGAAAAATGTGTATACCGCCATGGAGCACACGAATGCCGGCGGCACCACGGGCCCTTATTTCGCGTTCTGATGGGCGCGCGTGTGCGCCCAGGCCTGCAGGCCCACGGCGCCGAGGACGACCGGAAGTCCCAGCAGGAGCTGCGCTGAGAACCGTTCGTGCCCGAGCCACCAGCCGATGAACAGTGCGACCGGTGGATTGACGTAGGCGTAGGTCGTGGCGAGCGTCGCCGACACCCGCTCGACCAGGAAGCGGAATGCCGAAAAGCCAATCAAGGACCCGAAGACCACCAGATAGCCCCATGCCGCCCAGGGCCGCAGCGCGCTTGAAAAGGTCCACGACTCATGCGCGAGCGCACTGACGAGGAAGCCGGCGACGCCCGCACACAGCATTTCCGCGCCAAAGCCCGTGGCGCCGGGCGGGACATCGATACGCCGCGCCAGCACGGTGCCCAATGACCAGCAGACGCTGCCGCCCAACACCACGGCGACGCCCAAGGGGCTCGCCTGCAGATCATGGCCCAGCAGCATGACGGCGATGCCCGCCGTGCCCACCGCCATCGCCACCCACTCCAGTCGCGCCGGGCGCTCACCGAACAGGCAGGACCAGGCGGCGGTGGTGAGCGGGACACTGCTGATGAGGGCGACGGCCGCCCCGGAGCTGACCCAGTGTTCGCCCAGGGCGACGGTGCCGTTGCCGGCCAACAGCAGCAGGCAGCCGATCAACGCCGCGCCGCGCCATTGGGCTGCGGTGGGCATGGGTGCGCCGCGCAGCAGCTGCCACAGCAGGATCAGGCCGCCGGCGGCGACGAAGCGGGTTCCAACGAAGAAGAAGGTTGCGAACCCCGTGATCGCGACCTTGATCGCGTAATAGGTCGTGCCCCAGAGAATATAGACGGCGAGCAGGCAGGCGATGATGACCGACACGGCCGGTCGCGACGCGGGACTGCGGGGAGCTGGCACGAGCGCGTCGTTGCTCGAAACAGACTACCGCGGTGCTGAACAGGTCGTGTTCGGCGTCATGACTTCGGGGTAGACCTTGCGCGTGAAGGGCAGGGTCTGGGCCGGCCAGGTCACGGAGTCGATGGTGAGCGACGGCAGCAGGATGCTGCCGCTGATCATGGTGTCGATCTGCGCATCGGCGGTCGGTACGCCGGGTTGCCAGCCGGTGTCGTGTCGTTCTTCGAAACGCACCTCGGCGAGGCTGCCCGCATCGCTCTCCTGTGCTGCCGTCTTCAGCTTCAGGGTCACTTCCAGCTCGCCCTTATCGGTGTGCCCGCTGACCACGACCGTATCGCCGTTCAGGTGCGCGTGCACGCCGCGCGGGGTGCGCAGTCGCAGGTCCAGCGGGCCAGTGGCCACGCCAATGAAGACGCCGTGAAAGGGGTAGTAGGCCAGCTTCGGCGGCCCGGCGCGCCCATCGCAGTTGACCTGGATGTACTGCGCTTCGGGGGCCGCAATCTGCTGATAGGTCCAGAAGCTCATGGTGCATCCGGACAGCAGCAGGCTGGGACCCAGCACCAGTATCGCCCGCAGATGCTGCGACGCGACACACGAGCGACGGTCCCTGTGAGGGTCATTATGAGACGACATGGCGAATCAAGATCGGGGCGGTTAGTCAGCATCCTGCCATGACCAGCCCGCAGGCGCGAATCCGCGCGAATTTCGCACCGGGACGTTAATCCGAAGCGTCAATTGCGGTGCAATCCTGGGGTTGGGCGGCCCGATGCGGGCTTGGCTCAGGATGCTCTATACTTCGCTCCCCTTTCATTCACCCCAATCACAAGAGGGTCGCCCCCATGGCCACAGTCTCCATTCATCCCGCAGTGGACAACGGCACCAAGCCCGCGGCCAAGGATTTCGCCGGCGGCACGCTGGTGTGCAAGTGCACCCAGAATCCGGTTGAGGTTTCCGTCAAGTCGCAGTCCGCGCATAACCATGCCTGCGGTTGCACCAAGTGCTGGAAGCCCACAGGAGCACTGTTTGCCGTGGTGGCGGTGGCCCCGCGCGACAAGGTCACGGTGACCAAGAATGGCGACAAACTGGCGGTTGTCGATGCCAGCGCCACCATTCAACGCCATGCCTGCAAAGTCTGCGGCACCCACATGTACGGTCGCATCGAGAAGGCCGGGCATCCTTTCCACGGCCTGGATTTCATCCATACCGAGCTGTCGCCGCAAAGTGGCTGGTCGCCGCCGGAATTCGCGGCCTTCGTATCGTCCATCATTGAGTCCGGCGCCGATCCTGCCAACATGGGCGCGGTGCGCAGCCGTCTGCGGGAACTGAAACTCGAACCCTACGATTGCCTCTCGCCGCCGCTGATGGATTACATCGCGACTCATGTCGCCAAGGCCGCCGGCGTCCTGAAGGCTTGATGACATGGATGTCAGAGCGGCCGTAGCATTCGAAGCGGGCAAACCCCTCACCATTGAGACGGTGCAGCTGGATGGCCCGAAAGCCGGCGAGGTACTGATCGAGGTCAAGGCGACCGGAATCTGCCACACCGATAAATACACGCTCTCCGGTGCCGATCCGGAAGGCCTGTTTCCGTCCATCCTCGGACACGAGGGGGCCGGCATCGTGGTGGAGGTGGGACCGGGCGTGCGGTCGCTGAAGAAGGGCGACCACGTCATCCCGCTGTACACGCCGGAGTGCCGCGAGTGCAAGAGCTGCACCTCGCACAAGACCAATCTGTGCACGGCGATTCGCGCCACCCAGGGCAAGGGGCTGATGCCCGATGGGGCCAGCCGCTTCTCCTTCAAGGGCAAGCCCATTTATCACTACATGGGCTGCTCGACGTTTTCGAACTACACCGTGATGCCCGAAATCGCGGTGGCGAAAATCCGCGAGGATGCACCGTTCGACAAGGTCTGCTACATCGGCTGCGGCGTGACCACGGGCATCGGCGCCGTCATCTTCACCGCCAAAGTGGAGCCGGGCGCCAACGTGGTGGTGTTCGGTCTGGGCGGTATCGGCCTCAATGTCGTGCAGGGCGCGCGCATCGCCGGCGCCGACATGATCGTCGGCGTCGACACCAATCCGGATCGCGAGAAGCTCGCACGCCAGTTCGGCATGACGCACTTCGTGAATCCGAAGGATGTGAAGGGTGATCTGGTCGCACACCTGGTGGAGTTGACCAAGGGGGGCGCGGATTACTCCTTCGAGTGCATCGGCAATACCCAGGTGATGCGCCAGGCGCTGGAGTGCTGTCACCGCGGCTGGGGCCAGAGCATCATCATCGGCGTTGCCGCATCCGGCCAGGAGATCGCCACGCGGCCGTTCCAGCTGGTCACCGGACGGGTGTGGCGCGGCACGGCGTTTGGCGGCGCGCGCGGCCGCACCGATGTACCGAAAATCGTCGACTGGTACATGGACCACAAGATCAACATCGATGATCTGATTACGCACAAGATGCCGCTGGAACGCATCAACGACGCGTTTGACCTGATGACCCGCGGGGAGTCGATCCGCAGCGTCGTGGTGTACTGAAAAACAGCGGAAGCTTGAACATCGAGACCTTAAGCGAAACGCTCTGCTTCCAGGGCACCCAGGGTTTTTACCGCCACGAGTCGCGCGTCATCGGACTGCCGATGCGCTTCTCGGTATATCGGCCGGAGCAGTCGGCAACCCGGCCGGTGCCGGCGCTGTTCTATCTGGCGGGACTGACCTGCACCGAGGAGACCGCCGCCATCAAGGCCGGCTACCAGCGGATCGCCGCGGAGCTCGGCCTGATGGTCGTCACCTGCGATACCAGTCCGCGCAACACCGGCATCCCCGGGGAGGCGGATGACTGGGAATTCGGCGCCGGGGCGGGCTTCTATCTGAACGCGACCCAGCAGCCCTGGGCGAAGTTCTATCGCATGTACGACTATGTGCTCGATGAGCTGCGGCAGACCGTACTCGCCAACTTTCCCGCCGATCCGCAGCGCCTCGGCATCTTTGGCCATTCCATGGGAGGCCACGGCGCACTGGTGCTGGCGCTGCGCAATCCAGAAGTTTTCAAGTCGGTATCCGCCTTTGCCCCGATCTGCTCGCCCACCCGCTGTGCCTGGGGCAAGAAGGCGTTGCCGCGCTATCTCGGTGAGGATCAGGCCGCCTGGAGCGCCTATGATGCGGTGGAGCTCATGACCGCTGCGGGCCATGCCGTGTTCCCTGAAATCCTGGTGGATCAGGGGCGCGCCGACAAGTTTCTGCAGCAGGGGCAGCTGCTCCCCGAGCTCTTCGAAGCGGCCTGCGCCGCCGCCCGTCAGCCGCTGTGGCTGCGCCGACACGAAGGCTACGACCACGGTTACTATTTCATCTCGACGTTCATGGAAGATCATCTGCGGTTTCACGCCGCAGCGCTGCAGGGATAGCGGAGGACCTGTATGGCAAGGGGCATGGCTGCCGCGATGCGCTCCTTGAGACAGGACCCGTCCGTGCTCGAGCAGCGCATCAAGCCGGGCACGTTGCAGCGGACCATCGCGATGGCTGCACCCTACACCGGGCAGCTGTTGTTGCTGGCAGGGGTGGTCATCGTCGATGCGAGCATCAGCATCGCCAATCCGCTGATCTACCGCAGCATCATCAACAACGGCATCCTGCGCGCCGACACCGCGCTGATCGTGCACCTGGCGGTGCTGATTGCAGTGCTGGGCGTATTGGACGCGGCGCTGGGCCTTGCGCAGACGTATCTGGGCACGCGCATTGGCGCGGATGTCGTCGTCGCCCTGCGAACCCGGCTTTTCAGCCACATCCAGCGCATGCCGCTCGCGTTCTTCGCCCGCACCCAGACCGGGGCGCTGGTCAGTCGGCTCTTCACCGACACCATGGGCGCGCGTAGCGCCTTCACCGACATACTGACCACGGTCTCGTACAACATCGTGACCGTGGTATTGATCATCGGCGCGATGTTCGCACTGTCCTGGCGTATTGCGGTGGTCGTGGTGGTGCTGCTGCCGCTGTTCGTGCTGCCGGCACGCTACTGGGGGCGGCGCATCCAGTCCAATACGCGCGACATCATGAATGCCGGCTCCGGCATGAGCAGTATGATGGTGGAACGCTTCAACGTGGCCGGTGCCATGTTGTCCAAGCTGTTCGGACGCCCGGATGCGGATGCTGCCGCCTTCGAGCACAAGGCGCGCGAGCTGTCGGGGCTGGCGATTCGCGCAGGGCTGTATGGGCGACTGCTGGCCACGGGCCTCTTGCTGATGGCAACTCTGGGCACGGCACTGGCGTATGGCTGGGGCGGGGTGCTGGCGGTTCGCCACACGCTGGACCTAGGCACGGTGGTCGCCCTGACGGCGCTGCTGGTGCGCCTGTACGCCCCCGTGATGGGCCTGTCCAATCTGCAGGTGACGGTCATGACCGCGCTGGTATCGTTCGAGCGCGTGTTCGAAGTACTGGATCTTGAGCCGATGGTGCGCGAGAAGCCGGATGCCGTGGAGGTGCCCGGCGGGGCCATGGAGGTGGTGTTCGATCATGTCGCATTCCGCTATCCATCGGCAGCTGAGGTCTCACTGGCATCCCTCGAGTCCATCGCGATACCGGAGCGACGCGCGCCGCAGACCGTGCTGCATGACATCGACTTGCGCATCCGGCCCGGAACACTGGTGGCGCTGGTGGGTCCGTCGGGCGCCGGCAAGACCACGATCACCCAGCTGATCCCGCGCCTCTACGATGTCATCGGCGGCGCCGTGCGCATCAACGGTGTCGACGTGCGCGATGCCCGGCTGGCGTCACTGCAGCAGCGCATCGGTGTGGTCACGCAGGAAGCGCACCTGTTCCACGACACGCTGCGCGCCAACTTGCTGTACGCGCGCCCGCAGGCGAGCGATGCACAGATCCGCGAGGCCCTGCGGGACGCGCAGATCCTCGAGGTGATCGAAGACCTGTCCGAGGGTCTGGAGACCGTGGTGGGAGAGCGTGGTTACCGCTTCTCCGGCGGTGAGAAGCAGCGGCTTGCCATCGCCCGGCTGCTGCTGAAGGCACCGGATCTGGTCGTGCTCGATGAGGCGACGGCGCACCTGGATTCACGCTCGGAGGCGGCTGTGCAGCAGGCACTCGAGCGGGTCCTGGCCGGGCGCACCGCCATCGTCATCGCCCACCGGCTCTCCACGGTGCTCAAGGCCGATCAGATCCTGGTGGTGCAGGAGGGCAGGATCGTCCAGCGCGGCACGCATGCGGAGCTGGCCGCGGTGCCGGGCCTTTACGAGCAGCTATACCGCACGCAGTTCGCCGATCAGGCGAAGCATACAGGCTGACGCCCGCATGTAAGGCAGCTTCGCGGGTCTCACTGATCTGGCTAGCAGGTCTGCTTCCAGACGTGCGCCACAGTGAGGACAGGTGGTAGCTGATAAAGCGCTGCTACGATATTTTTCCGGCACTCGACCGCAATTCGGACAGCTGCAGATACTTCGCCGAAAATATCGCGAATGCTACCGCGTAAACCATGATCACAACCAAAAGCAGGCATATAGCGATCGGGCCAATTTCGCGTGGACCGATGCAAGTAACGACAAGTGCCGGAAGCGCGACCCAAAGCGCGAGTCGATTGTAGCTGCGTGTTTTGTCTTTGTAGCGGCGCCGTCGTCGATCCCACTCCTCGATTATGCCATTGCTGTTCATTTGCGAGGATTCGTGCCTAACGCGTGACTTGATTTCGGCGCCAGACGCTGGCGAGCCACGGCTGCTGATCGCGTGGCAGACCCGTCGGCCGGTAGTAATGCTCCAGCGGCGCAAAGGCCGGCCTCCTCGAGGTAACGACTCCAGGCATCAAGGTCGTGGTAGGCGCCGTAGCGGCCGCCGTTCCAGCCTTCGTCGTTGTCGCCGCGCGGATTGGAACTGAACAGCACGCCGCGCGGCTTCAGCGTCGCGTGCAGTTGTCGCAGCACGCGCGGCAACTCCTGGGAGGGCACGTGGAACAGCGAGGCGTTGGCGAAGATGCCGTCGAAGCGCCCGTCCGGCAGATCGAAGCTGCAAGAAATCCTGCTGCCATACTTCGCAGCCGCTCGCGGCGCGCGCCATCGCGGCGAACGCGGTGGCGCCCTCCAGGCCGACCGCGGCATGGCCCATGCGCGCGAAGGTGGCGAGGTCCCGGCCCGGCCCGCAGCCGAAATCCAGAATCGTGAACGGCGCTGCGCCTTCGATATGCCGCAGCAGCGCCGCAATATTCTGGCTGACGTCGTGATCGCGTGTGCCGGCCGCAAACTGTTCGGCACGCCGCTCGTAGTGCGCGAGCGTGCCGGCGGCAACCTGCTCTAGTTCATGCCGTTCAAGGGGCATTGCGACTCTCAAGATCCCAGGCAGCAGCGTCGCACTGTATCCGCTTGCGATTGTTTCCGCGCCTGGCGATCAGCTCGACAAGCGGGTGGGATCCCTGAGCAATACAGCCCGTTGCAGCTCCGGCCGCTGCCGGCGCAGCGGCGGTCACTGGCAGGTGCACGGCCGGCACATCGGCGCTCACGGTCAGCGGTAGCGCCGTTGAACGATATGAGTGGATCGCCTTGCAACCGGCGGGACTGCGCAGCTGCTCGGATCCGGGTTGCCTGTCGGCTGCGCGGCTGACCTTCACCACATAGGCACCATCACGGACATAGTGAAACAGGAAACTTCCATCGCGCGACCGACACGGTCCGCATGGACGCCTTCGTGGCGGGCTCCTGCAGCTCGACGCTGCCTGCATTCGCCCGGTGCCCATCCGACTGGGCGACCACGGTTTCCGAAATCGTATGCAGTCCTTGCAGCGGAAAGATGAGGTTAACGTCTTTTGCGATTGTCTTCGCCCGCAAGGGCGATCGGCTTGAGCTCATTCTCGTGCAGCGCCCCGCCGGAGTACACCACAGCGCATCCCCGGGGTCTTCAATCCGCCTTTCAAGGTTCGCCGCAGCAGCGAATAGAAGCCAGTGGATTGTTGCTGCATTGGATGAACTACTAACGCGCGCCTGCAAGTATTGGCGATCTGCGTGGTTGACATGTTCTGTTTCGAAAATGGGATCCCGCAGGAAACTGTCGTAGGCCTTTCCCGACGTGGTCGGTGGTCGCCTTGGATGCCAAGGAATTGAGTGAAATCAATTATTTAGGTACGCGCCTGTCGCCACTGTCTTGGACCTTGAAAATGTCGCGTCCTGATGCGTCGACCTTGTTCGAAATTCTGCCATGGCGTGCGGCTTCGAGCGCCTCGCATTGCACGTTTGCCTGATATGCGCTGGGCCGCAGGGCAATTGCGCTATCCTCTGCCGCGAAGATGCGGGGTCATCTTCGAATAGAGGGGTTGATGACATGACAAGACAATATCGCTCGTTCCTTTTTGCGTCGCTCGTTCCAGCGTTCTGCCTCGTCAGCGCATTCGACGTTGTTGCGGCGGCTCAGGAACAAGGATCGCACGCGGTCAAGCAGGAGCTGTGGTCCAATCCTGCCACCTGGCCGGACCAAAAGGTGCCCCGCGCAGGCGACGAAGTCACCATTGAAAGTGGCAAGGACGTGGTCCTCGATGTGAGTTCGCCGCCGCTGCACGGTTTGACCGTCAAGGGCAAACTGAGCTTCACGGATAAAGCCGACGTTGAGCTCACCACCGAATGGGTCATGTTGTTCGGGGAGCTGGAAATCGGCACCGAAGCCCAACCTCATACGCACAAGGCGACCATCACCCTCACCGACACCGTTCCCAATGAGGAGATGGCGGGCATGGGGGACCGCGGCATCATGGTCCTGGGGGGAACGCTGAACCTGCATGGTGACCGGACGAACTCCTGGAGCAAGCTTTCAAGGACCGCCGAAGCAGGCAGCAGCATCGATACAGGTGCTGGATGCCAACGGTTGGCGGGTCGGGGATCAGATTGTGCTCGCCTCAACGGATTTCGATCCCCACCAGGCAGAGCGGCGAACCATCTCCGGCATCACCGGCAATACGATCACGCTCGATAAGAAACTGGACTACATGCACTTTGGCCGGATCACCTACGGGGTGGATGAGCGCGGCGAGGTCGGCATGCTCACGCGCAACATCGTCATCCAGGCCTCGCCCGATGCGGAGAAGACCCTCTTCGGCGGACACGTGATGGCCATGGTCACGAGCAAGATGTATGTCTCAGGCGTTGAGTTCAATCGCATGGGCCAGAACATGCATCTGGCCCGCTATCCGATCCACTGGCACCTGGTCGGCGATGGCAAAGGCCAGTACATCCAGAACTCCTCGATTCACGACACCTACAGCCGTTGCGTGACCGTGCATGGCACCAACGATGTGCGCGTGGAAAACAATGTGACCTACAACACCATCGGTCACTGCTTCTTCCTCGAAGACGCCGTGGAGCACGGCAACCAGTTCGTGCACAACCTGGGGATCCTGACCAAGTGCCATCCGGATGCGCCGTGCGTCCCGACCAACCTCGCCCCGTTTGGATCGGTGGCCAGCGGCAAGAACTTCGATTCGGCCGGCCAGAACGCCAAGGATATCCTGATCCCTTCGGACAACAACGTGTCGACGTTCTGGATCACCAACCCGGACAATATCTTCCGTGGACAACGTGGCCGCGGGGTCCGATGCGACGGGCTTCTGGTTCGCCATGCCGGAACATCCGACGGGTGCATTTGCGGGCACGGATATCAGCAAGGCAACCTGGCCACGTCGAATGCCAGTGCAGGGAGTTCAAGGGCAACACCGCCCATTCGAACTTTGACGGTTTCATGATCGACCGCGGCCCAAGGGACGATGGCCATTTCGCCGTCGGCGGGCATATTTCCCTTACCAATCCCGCTGACGCGAACAGCCCTCAGGTGGCGTCGGTCATCGAGGATTTCACCAGCTACAAGAACCGCAATAGCGGCATTTGGGCGCGCGGTGAGATGCACCTGTTCAAGAACCTGAAGCTGGCCGACAACGCCATCGGCTACACGCATGCGTCCGGCAACTTTGGTCATTCCGCCTATACGTCACGGGTGCTCGACTCGCGGTTCGTGGGCGAATCCGAGAACATCGGCAACCCCAGGACGCCCGCGGAAATGGCTTACGGCCGCAGCTTGCCGGAGCCCGAAGTGCGCGGATTTCCCGATCCGCGGCTATGAGTTCTACGACTACCATCATGAACTGGACAATGACACCTTCGTGAATTTCCAGGACAACGCCACCCGCAAGACCGGTGCGATCTCTTACCTGCTGTATACCAGCTTCGGAATGAGTTCCAACAACACCGTGGAGCGCGCGAAATTCATCAACGCCAAGCCCGTGTATTTCCCGCCGATGGAGCATAAGTGGAGCAACGATGATTATGGCAATGGGAGCTATAAGACCGCGGTGTTCCACGACCTGGACGGTTCGGTCGACGGTGTCCCGGACTCCTTCATTCTCATCAACGACGAAAATGATGCACTCGCGATCGACTCAAAAGCCTGTCAGATCAAGCCCACCTGGAATGCGGCCGTGTGCAAGGGCGATGTCGGACGCTTGACTGTTGGCGGCGCCGCCGGCGCAGGCGGCCCGGGCGGTCCCGGCGCTCGCGGCCCCGGTGCAGGTCCCGGCCGGCCAGGTGCGCCTGGTGCAGCTGCCGGTGCGGGCGGCACCGGTGGTCCTCCTGGTGGAGCAGCCCGTCCGGGGGCAGCTGGTGGTCCGCCGGGCGGCGGCTTCCCTGCAGGAACGTTTACGGTGGGTGGTGCCCGCGGACCGGCGCAGCCGCCCGTCGTCCTCAGCCGCAATGGCAAGGACTACAACGTAACCGGAGAAACCAACGTACTGGCGGGTAGCGAGTTCAAGGTGACCACCGAAAGGCCATCCCTGTCCCTCAACGTGAAGGAACTGGATAGCGGCTCATGGGTGATGTTCGAACTGCCGGGATTCACTACTGCAGCCTCGGGTACGCCGAAGGACAGCCTGGATGCGCTGCGCAAGGCCAGCGACCACCTCGTACTACAAGGACCACGGCTCGCTTTGGGTCAAGCTAGTCTCCAACGGTGAAGTCGCCCGCATCAGCGGCCCTGGCAAGGCCCGAGTGGTGGCACCAGCCTCCAGGTCAGCCGGTAAGGCGGACCCTGTCGTCCGAGCAAGCAGCCCCCGGCTTGAGGCCGGGGCTTCCCTAACGCCGAGCCCCACGCCGCGAAACGCGCGCACGAGGGTCACCTGGTCAAGCGGCTTTTCTTGCGGTTGGCTATCGTCCAAGCCGGCGCTCAGGAAACGCTCTCGTACCGGAACAGGGGCGCGCCCGCACACGCAGCGGCCTTCGGCATTCCACGCATCGCGCTCGCTGAGCTTATGTGCGGCGGCAGCGCAGCGACGCGGCGGCGCTCGGCTCCCTTCGGTTCCGGGTTTTTGGCACTCAGGCGTGCCGCAGAAATTCGCTCAGCGCCAATCAGTGAGTCAGTCGGGCGATTTGCGGACGCCGTCCATTTGTCGTCGGAAAACCGGGCGGGTTCGAATTCGTGCACCAGCGTCCCCATGAACGGGTGCTAGGATATCGCGCGGAAAATCACTCCGCCGCGCCGCCATCCGGCGACCATACCTAAATTTCTATTCTTATATTCGGACTTAATCTATTGATTTATAACTTTTTATTGGTGCCCAGGAAGGGACTCGAACCCCCACGGTGTTACCCGCTAGTACCTGAAACTAGTGCGTCTACCAATTCCGCCACCTGGGCCAGGAGCCGGACATCCCCAGGGCCAAGGGCCCTGGGGAGCGCCGCAATCTACGCACGGCTTCGGGAGCTGTCAATTGAGCAGTCGCAGAGGCCAGTTCGGCAAGCGCAAAACGCACGGCGCGCCCAAGGCCATTGCCAGCGCAGCTCACGGTGCCAAACGCGCCAAGAGTGCGGGAAGCGCCGCATCTTCCGGCCACACGTCGAGCAAGCTGCGCGCCGGCGACATCGCCGAGGGCACGGTCAGCGCGCACCGCGCCGGCTACGGTTTTGTCCGCATCGTGGGATTGAAGGACAGTGTGTTCCTGCCGCCGGGCCAGATGCGCGGCGTCATGCACGGCGACCGGGTCCGGGTGCGATTGGCGCGCGATTCGAGCAATCGCTGGCTGGGCGAGGTCGAGGAGCTCCTCGAGCGCGGCGTCAAGGCCTTCCTGGGCACGGTGGAGATCCAGGGCCGTCAGGCGGCCATCATCGCGGCGGACCGGCGTCTGCAGCTGCGCTGCATCGCCTCGCTCAATGAGCTTGAGGGCGCGCGCGACGGGGATTGGGTGATCGCGAACATCGTGCGTCATGCCACGGCCACCTCAATGCCGGTGGCACGCGTGACCCGTCGGCTGGATCCGGAGCGTCCCGTGGAGATGGCCACCGAGTCCGCCATTGCCCGCTTTGACCTGCCCAGTGACTTCCCGCCTGAGGTCACAGCCGAGGCGGATGCCTATGGCGACCGGGTCGATGCCAAGGAAAGCGCGCGACGCATTGACCTGCGCGATCTGCCGCTGGTCACCATCGATGGCGAGACCGCACGCGATTTTGATGACGCCGTGTACGCGGAAGCCCATGCGGATGGCTTCAGGCTCATCGTCGCCATCGCCGATGTGAGTTTCTACGTGCGTCAGGGCACGGCACTGGATGCCGAAGCCCTGCGGCGCGGTACCTCGGTGTACTTCCCGACCCGTGTGATTCCGATGCTCCCGCCGGGTCTGTCGGATCATCTGTGCTCGCTCGCGCCGCACGTCGATCGGCTGTGCCTGGCCGCCGACATGATTGTCACGCGCCATGGCGCGCTCAAGGCAGCGCGGTTCTATCCGGCGGTGATGCGTTCGGCGGCGCGCCTCACCTACAACCAGGCGCAGGACGCGTTGCTGGACGGTAAGCCGGAGGCCCGGGAAAAGATCGGTGCGCTGGTCGAGCGGCTGATGCCGCTGGTGGATGTGTACCGCGTGCTCATCAAGGCGCGCCGTGCCCGCGGTGCACTGGACTTCGATGCGCCCGAGGCGGACTTCGACATCGATGCGAACCAGCGCATCCACGCGGTCACGCTGCACGCGCGGGTCGAGGCCCACAAGCTGATCGAGGAGTGCATGATCCTGGCGAACGTCGCGGTGGCACGTGAACTCGGGCATACCAAGAGCCCGACGCTGTACCGCGTCCATCCCAAGCCGGATGAGGAGAAGCTGGATAAGCTGCTCGCGACCCTGACCGTGCTCGGCATCGAGGCGCAGATCCCCGAGACCGTCGCGCCGCGCGATATCCAGGCCATCACCCGTCGCCTGAAGGGCACGCCGGCATTGCCGTTCGTGGAATCCCTGGTGGTGCGCTCGATGCCGCAGGCGGTGTACCAACCCACCAACCTCGGGCATTTCGGGCTGGCGCTGGGCGAGTACGGACACTTCACCTCACCGATCCGGCGTTATCCGGATCTGGTGGTCCATCGCACGCTCAAGGCGCTGGTCGGCGCGCAGGATGGCAGCGGTGTCGAGTACGAGGAGGAGGCGCTGTCGCTCGAGGGCGCGGAACTTTCACGTCTGGAGAAGCGCGCCGACGAGTCGGACCGCTATGTGTCCACGTTCCTCAAATGCGTGTGGCTGCGGGAGCGGGTCGGGCCAGACCTTCCGGGGTCTGATCACCACGGTGGTCGAATTCGGCTGCTTTGTGCAGCTGCTGGATGTCGCGACCGACGGCCTGCTGCACCTGGACAACCTGCGCGATGATGAGTACGTGATGGAGGATCATGGCCATGGCTGGCGCGCCGTCGGCAGCGGCAGAAGCCTGCGCATCGGTTCTGAAGTGCGGGTGATCGTCACCTCCGTCAACCCGATCGAAGGTCTGATCGACCTGGACCTGGTCCCGGATGCCGAGACGATCAATCACCAGGACGGCAAAGCCTCCAAGGCGATCAAGACGCTCAAGGAGACCCACAAAGATGCCAAGCCCGGCCGGGATCGGGATCGCGGCAAGCGCCGATGAGCGATAGGGCGTTGATCTACGGGCTGCATGCCGTGCAGTCGCTGCTGCAGCGCCATCCGCAGCGCGTGCTCGAGCTGCAGCTCGCCGAGCGGCGCGATGATTCGCGCATGCGCGCGATCGAAGCCCTGGCGCGCGAACACGGCACGAAGGTGCTGCGCGTGGATGCGCAGGCATTGCAGAAGGCGCTCGGGGATGTGGCCCATCAGGGCGTGGCGGCCGCGGTGTTGCCGCTCGCGCCGTGGTCGGAAGGCGATCTGGTGAGCGCGCTGGCTGAACTCAAAAGCCCCCTGGTGCTGGCGCTGGATGGTGTGCAGGATCCGCATAATCTGGGCGCCTGCCTGCGCAGCGCGGATGCCTGCGGCGCCTTGGCCGTGGTGGTGCCGAAGGACCGCGCGGCCAACTTAAGTCCGGTCGTGCGCAAGGTGGCGGCCGGCGCGGCCGAGTCGGTGCCGCTGGTCACGGTGACCAATCTGGTGCGCACGCTGAAACTGCTGAAAGAGGCCGGCCTGTGGGTCACCGGCGCCGATGCCGAGGCGTCGAAAACGGCGGCCGAGGTCGATTTCACGGGCGGTACGGTCCTGGTCATGGGGTCTGAGGGCGCGGGCCTGCGCCAACTGACCCGCCAGACCTGCGACCACATGGTGAGACTGCCGCAGCTGGGGTCGGTTTCGAGCCTGAATGTGTCCGTGGCCGCCGGAATGCTGCTTTACGAAGTGGTGCGGCAGCGCAACAATAAGTAAGCCTGCCAATTGCGGCGAACGCCCCGTTTCAGTATGCTGCGCGGCCCCCCAAGTATGGGGGAAAGGCCGGTTCCGCCCCGATCAAGGGTGCAGCACCGGTTCTCCTTGCCACACCGGCAAATGCCTTGACCGGGTGGCTTTAGTCCAGAAGGAGGACTTAATGAGGCATTACGAGATTGTGTTCCTGGTTCACCCGGACCAGAGCGAACAGGTTCCGGCGATGGTCGAGCGCTACAAGTCGATGATCGCCAATGGCAACGGCCATGTGCACCGCTTTGAGGATTGGGGTCGTCGGCAGCTCGCCTTCCCGATCGCCAAGGTCCACAAGGCGCACTATGTGCTGCTCAATATTGAATGCGACCAGAAAACGCTGAACGAGCTGACGGGCGCGTTCCGTTTCAGCGACGCCGTACTGCGGCACCTGGTCGTGCAGATGGACAAGGCCGTGACCGAGCCCTCGCCGATGGCGCGGGGCGAGGACGAAGAAGGTGGCGGCGGGCGCCGTGAGCGGGGTCGCGATGATCCGGGCTCGGACGACGATGACGTGCCGGCGGTAGGGGAGAGTGCATCATGATCGGCGGTGGTAACAGCGGCGGCGGTGGCTACGGCGGCGGCGGCGACCGAGGCGGCGGCGGTGGCTACGGCGGTGGCGGCGACCGAGGCGGTGGTGGCGGCTACGGCGGCGGCGGAGGCGGCGGTGGCGGCGGCTACGGTGGTGGCGGCGGCAGTGGCGGCAGTGGTGGCGGTAGCCGCTTCTCGCGTCGCAAGAAGTTCTGCCGCTTCACGGCCGACAACGTCGAATCGATCGACTACAAGGATCTGGCCACGCTCAAGGGCTATGTCACCGAGACGGGCAAGATTGTCCCCAGCCGCATCACGGGCACGAAGTCGTTCTATCAGCGCCAGCTCGCCACGGCGATCAAGCGCGCGCGCTTCCTGTCCCTGCTGCCCTACACCGATCAGCACTGAGAATCGCCATGGATGTCATTCTTCTTGAGAAAGTTGCCAACGTCGGCACCATCGGCGACCGGGTAAAGGTCAAGTCCGGCTACGGCCGCAACTTCCTGCTGCCCAAGGGCAAGGCCACGCTGGCCACGCCCACCAACGTCGCCCGTTTCGAGGCCCGTCGCGCCGAGCTTGAAAAGCACGCCGCCGATCAGCTCTTAAGCGCCCAGACGCGGGTTGAGAAGCTCAAAGACTTCAAGCTCACGATCAGCGCCAAGGCCGGAACCGAAGGCAAGCTCTTCGGCTCCATCGGCACGAGCGACATCGCGGAAGCTGCCACCAAGGCCGGTCACCCGCTGGCGCGCAGCGAAGTGCGCCTGCCCACCGGCCCGCTGCGCATGATTGGCGAATACGCCGTCGAGCTGCATCTGCACGCCGACGTAGACTATGCCCTGCCGGTGGTCATCGTTCCCGAGGAGTAACTGCACGGGAGGTCGCGCACCAAATGGCTGGCATGGCCAAATCGAGCCGCGACGAACGCCGTGAGGTCGCCGATGTCCGCACGCCCCCGCATTCGTTGGAGGCGGAACAGGCGGTACTCGGCGGCCTGCTGCTCGATGCCGCCGCCTGGTTCAACGTCTCCGACGTGGTCCGGGCGGAGGATTTCTACCGCCCCGATCACCGCACCATCTTCGATGCGATCCGGGCGCTGGCGACCAACCAGAAGCCCACCGATGCCGTCACCGTATCCGAGCACCTTGAGCGCCATGGCCAGCTCGCCGATGTAGGGGGCCTCGCCTACCTGGGCACGCTCGCCCGCGATACGCCCACCGCCGCCAATGTGCGCGCCTATGCCGAGATCGTGCATGAGCGCTCGATGCTGCGGCAGCTGATCAAGGTCGGCACCGATATCGCGGCCTCGGCCTACAACACCGATGGCGAGACCGCGCGCGAGCTGGTGGACCTGGCCGAGCAGGGCGTATTCGCGATTGCCGAAGCGGGTGCACGGGCGGGCGGCGGCGCGCGCTCGGTCGCCGAAATGCTGCCCGCGGTCATCGATCAGATCGATGAGTGGCACAGCAATCCCGGTGCGCTGCGCGGCCTCGCCACCGGCTTTACCGATTTCGACAAGATGACCGGCGGCCTGCGTCCCGGAGATCTGGTCATCATCGCCGGCCGCCCCTCCATGGGCAAATCGACGCTCGCCGTGAATATGGCCGAGTACGCGGCGATCAATCCCAACATCCGCGCGCCGGTGGCCATCTTCAGCCTGGAGATGCCTTCCGAACAGATCATCACCCGCATGCTGGCTTCCATCGGCGGTGTGCCGCTGAGCAGTTTGCGCTCCGGACGCATCGCGGATGAAGACTGGGCGCGCATCACGGGTGCGACCAGCCAATTGTCGGAAGCCAAGATCTTCATTGATGAGACCCCGGCCCTGACGCCCACGGATTTGCGTGCACGCGCACGGCGTTTGAAGCGCGAGCATGGATTGGGTCTGGTGGTGATCGACTACCTGCAGCTGATGCAGGTACCGGGCAACAAGGAAAATCGCGCGACGGAAATCGCCGAAATCTCGCGCGGCTTGAAGGTGCTCGCCAAGGAACTTTCCGTGCCGGTAATTGCGTTGTCGCAATTAAATCGCAGCGTGGAATCGCGCGAACACAAGAAGCCAGTGATGTCGGATCTTCGCGAGAGCGGTAGCATTGAGCAGGACGCAGACATGATCCTGCTCATCTATCGCGATGAGGTATACGACAAAAACACCACGAAAAAAGGCATCGCGGAGATCGAGCTGGTCAAGCATCGCAACGGTGAGATCGGTACTTTCCTGCTCACCTTCCAGGGGCAGTACACACGCTTCGCGAATTACGCGCCGGATTCGTACGCCGAGGGCATCCTGCGGTGACACCGCTGATTCGCGCGGTGATTGACACCGCTGCGCTGCGCGACAATCTGGAAACCGTTCGCGCCCGAGCGCCCGGATCAAAGGTCATGGCCGTGGTGAAGGCCAATGCCTACGGACATGGACTGATCATGACGGCAGTGGGCCTGCCGCAGGCCGATGCCTTCGCCGTCGCGCGCCTGGATGAGGGCATCATGCTGCGCGAGGCCGGCATCACCCGCTCCATCATTTTGCTTGAGGGCGTGTTCAGCGCCGAGCAGTTGATCGAGGCGGCCGTGCACCGCTTCGAGGTCGTGGTGCATGATCCCCTGCAGCTGAAACTGCTGGAGGAGTTTCGCGGGTCATTCCGTCTGACCGCGTGGGTGAAGATTGATACCGGCATCAATCGGCTGGGTTTCCGACCCGAAGAGTTTGCCGCGGCGCTCGCGCGCCTGCGCGCGCTGAAGACGCCGCTGCGCGAGATCCGCGTGCTGACCCACCTTGCGCGCGCCGACGATCGCGATGCAGCGGCCACTTCGGAGCAGCTGCGGCGCTTCCGGGCCGTGACCGGGTCGCTGGGCCTTGCCACCAGCATCGGTAATTCCGCCGGCATCTTCGGTTGGGCGGATGCCGCCGGGGACTGGGTGCGGCCGGGACTCGCGCTCTATGGGGTCTCGCCCTTTGGGCAGGTCCGCGGCGATGAGCTGGGGCTCAGACCGGTCATGACCCTGGAGTCCTCCGTCATCGGCCTGCGCTGGGTGCCGCGCGGCGAGTCGGTGGGCTACGGGGGTGCCTGGACCGCCGGCCGTGATTCGCGGATCGCGATTATTGCCGGCGGCTATGGCGATGGCCTGCTGCGCAGCCTCAAGGGCGGGACGCCGATAATGATCGAAGGCCGGCGCGCGCCGCTCGTGGGCCGGGTGTCCATGGACATGATCGCGGTGGATGTGACGGATCTGCCGGAACCCCACGTGGGCACACGCTGCCTGCTATGGGGGCCGGGATTGCCCGTGGAGGAGATCGCCGCCCAGGCCGGCACCGTGTCCTATGAAATGCTCTGCGGCGTGCGCCAGCGCGTGCCGCACGAGGCGATCTGACTAGCCCTCGAAGAACCCCATCTTCACGCCCGCCAGCTGGATGACATCGTTGTCATTGAGCCGGGTGGCCTGCGCCCCGATCGGATTGCCGTTGAGCAGCGGGTAGTCATTGGGTTTTTCGCTGTCCACGTGGACGATGAAATAGCCATCCTGGCGGTGGGTGATGGCGGCGACCTGAACGCCCGGGCGTCCGAGGGTCGTCAGCGCCTTGTTCAGCTCCAATTCGCGGCCGGCGAAAGCGCCCGACAGTACCTGTAGCTTGGCCTTCTTGACCTGCGCGCCGTTGCCCAACGCCTTGCGCGTGGCGGTGGCGGAGACATCGGGTGCGGCATTGGTGACCGCCTCGCGCACGTGACGGATCTTGTCGACGGGGCGCTGCGAGGGCTGGATCACCATCGTCTTTTCGAATTCGTCCTGCGCCTCATCGTCCTCGGCGAACCGCAGCTGATGATGGCCGACCGTGATCACATCGCCGTGCTGCAGGGCATGCTTCTTGATGAGCTTGCCGTTGACGTAGGTGCCGTTGGTGCTGTTCAGGTCCTCAAGGAAGGAGTCATTGAGGATATTGATGATCAGGGAGTGATGGCCGCTGACCGCGCCGTTGTCGATGCGGATGTCATTGTCAGGGAGACGGCCAATCGTGTACCGCTCCTTGTTCATGTTGTATTCCGCCATCACCTGGCTATCCAAGCTAAGTATCAACCTTGCCATGCGTGCCTCTTAACGAAGGTTCAGCCCAGCCAGCCCAGGATTCGGTCGAGAACCCCTTTGTTGGCGGGGAAATTCTCGGCCACGTGCGCCATGACCACGGAGACGTTATCACGACCTCCATTGTCATTACTCAACTGAATCAACTGCTTAGCAACAGTCTCAAGATTAGCACCAAAGGTGCTGATCGTTAAGTGAATATCGTCATCTTCCACCATGTCGGACAAGCCGTCCGAACACAGGACATAAAAGTCGCCCTTTTGTGTCGGGACTTCCTGAATCTCAACCTCCACGGTCGGCTCGACCCCGAGCGCGCGGGTGACATAGTTCTTATTGGCGGCCCGCTGGGCTTCCTCGGGAGAGTAGAAACCCCGATCCACCAGCTCCTGCAAGAGCGAGTGGTCCATGGTGACCTGTTCGAACTTGTCATTGCGCAGGCGGTACATGCGCGAGTCCCCGACATGCGCCACCGCGATCTTGTTGTCAAACATCAAGGCGCTGACCACGGTCGTGCCCATGCCCTCGCACTGGGGCTGCGCACGCGCGGTCTGATAGATGATCTTGTTGGCGCGATGAATGGCATCGCGCAGGATGATGCTCGCACGGGACATGCCGGTGGCCTGATCCGGGATTCTCAGGTCCTCGCGCTCGACCGACTCACGCACCAGATTGACGATGGTCTTCACGGCGATGCCGCTGGCCACCTCACCGGCGTTGTAACCGCCCATGCCATCCGCCAGCACCAGCAGTCCGATATCCGAATCGAAGGCGATCGTGTCCTCGTTGTGTTCCCGGACCTTGCCGGTGTCGGTTTGGCCGACAAAACGCAACTTGCCGCGCAGACTCATCGCTCTGCCTGCCTGCAAAGCGGGGTAGAAAGTGTGACGGCCGTCACGCTTTGCTTACCGCTCGAATCCGAGCTGAAGATTTCGACAAGACCTGTTCCTCTTATGGCAGCGCCCAGCCTGAGCCTGACCGCTGCTCGCTTTGAAGCTGCATAAGCTAGCATTGTCCGCCCCACAGTCCGAGTGTCTAATCACAAACCGGTGCTCTTTTGGGGCATCGCAGGCGGCCATGAAGTCCTCGATAGCATTCTTTTGTACCGCCTGCGAGGCCCCGTCCCCCAAGTGGGTCGGCCAATGTCCGGCCTGCGGTGAGTGGAATACGCTGGTGCGGCGCGATGCGCCACGTCCCGCCGGGCGTGGTCCTGCCGCCGGCGGTTTCGGCGCCCTTGCGCCGCAGGCCTTGGGCAGCGCGGCGCCCGGCGCGACGCTGCGGCTGTCCACTGGGCTTTCAGAGTTGGATCGGGTGCTGGGTGGCGGTCTGGTGCCCGGCTCCGTCACCTTGCTGGGCGGGGATCCGGGCATCGGCAAATCCACGCTGCTGCTGCAGGCGGCCGCGGCCGCCAGCGCGAGTCACCCGGTGCTGTACGCGAGCGGCGAGGAGTCGGTCGCGCAGATTGGCCTGCGCGCCGAGCGCCTGCAGCTGCGGGCCCCGGGAGTGAGCCTGGTGGCTGAGAGTGACCTCGCCACCATCCTCGACCATGCCGGCGCGCAGCGCGCCGGCCTGCTGGTGGTCGATTCGATCCAGACGCTGTCCTGCGGTGAGGTGGGCGCGAGCGCCGGTGCGATCACGCAGCTGCGAGAGTGTACCGCAGCGCTCGTGCGCTTCGCGAAAGCGACCGCCACCGCGGTGATGATCGTGGGACATGTCACCAAGGAGGGCGCGATTGCGGGACCGCGTGTGCTCGAGCATCTGGTCGATACGGTGCTGTATTTCGAAAGTGAGGCCGGCAGCCGCTTTCGCATCGTGCGGGCGGTCAAGAATCGCTTCGGCGCGGCCCAGGAGCTGGGGTTTTTCGCCATGACCGGCGGCGGCCTTGCCGAAGTCCGCAATCCCGCCGCCATTTTTCTGGCACGCGATCCGCAGCCTGCCGCGGGCAGCGTTGTCACGGTGGCCCGCGAAGGCGGCCGGCCGCTGCTGATCGAACTGCAGGCGCTGGTGGATCGCATGCGCTTCGGTGCGCCGCGGCGCATCGCGCAGGGCCTGGATGCCAACCGTGTCGCGATGCTGCTCGCGGTGATGAACCGGCACGCCGGCCTGTCGTTGCAGGAGCACGATGTCTTCGTGAACGTGGTGGGCGGCATGCAGATCACCGAGACCGGCTGGGATTTGCCCGTGGTGCTGGCGCTGGCCTCGAGCCTGAACGACAAGGCGCTGCCCAGACAGCTAGCCGTATTCGGGGAGATCGGCCTCACCGGCGAGGTGCGGCCCGTGGCCTATGGCGAGGAGCGGTTGAAGGAGGCGCAGAAGCAGGGCTTCGAGCGCGTGATCGTCGCGCGGGAGAACGCGCCGCGCAAACCCATCGCGGGACTCGAGGTGATCCCCGTGTCGCGGGTGGATGCTGCGGTGACACTCGCGTTCTCCTAAGCCGGCTTGCTGCTCACCTGCGCCCGCACCGTGCGGATGGCGTTGTCCGCGATCTGCAGCACCTCGAAAAGATAATCGCCCACTTTCAGGGCCGTACCCGGCTGCGGGATGGTCTCCAGTTGTTCGAGCAGCAGGCCGTTGATGGTCTTGGGCCCATCGGTCGGCAAGTGCCATTGCAGCGCGCGATTCAAGGCGCGCACCGTGGCACCGGCGTTGAGAATGAAGACGCCGGGCTTCTCGACGTGCACGTCCTTGTGCGCGATGGTCGCGGTGTCGGTGGTGAACTCACCGACGATCTCCTCGAGGATATCCTCCAGTGTCACCAGGCCATCGATGTCGCCGTACTCGTTGACCACGAAGGCGAAGCGCCGCTGATTGCGCTGGAAGTTGGTCAGCTGCAGGGTGAGCGGCGTGCCCTCCGGCACGAAGTACGGCTCGCGGCTGCGCGCGATTTCAATCAGGCGTTCGCGCGTCAGACTTTCACGGGCGAGCTCCTGCACGATGCGTTTCATGTGCAGCACACCCAGGATGTTGTCCAGTTCCCCCTCGTACACCGGTAGTCGGGTGTGCAGGGTCTGACGCAACTGGTCGAGGATGTCCTCCCACGAGGCGGTGACATCGATGCCGGTGATCTCCTGGCGCGGGATCATGATGTCGTTGACGGTGATGCGGCCCAGATCAAGGATCGACAGCAGCATCTGGCGGTGGCGCGCCGGCACCAGCGGTCCGGCCTCGGCGACCACCATGCGCAGCTCATCGGCACTGAGCGATTGGGCGTCCCGGCGGGAGCGCACCACGCCGAATAGACGCAGGAAGCCATAGGCGCAACGGCTGGTCACCCACAGGATCGGCCGGGCCACCACCACGAGCGCGCTGTAGATATAGGCTGAACTCGAGTGCCACGCGCTCGGCGTAGGTCGCGCCGAAGATCTTCGGCGCAAGCTCCCCGAACACGATCATGACAATGGTCAGGATGGCGCCGGCCACCGGCACCGCGAGATGCCATCCGGAGCGCTGCGCGAGGATGGTGGCGGTCTGGGAGGCGAAGACACTGGCGGCGGCCAGGATGACGAGATTGACGCCCAGCCAGTCGTCCGGGCGCTGCATCAGCTTCTCGAGCAGCCGGGCCGCGCGCTGGCCCGATTTCGCCCGATGCCGCAGTCGATAGCGGTTCACGGACAGCATCGCCACTTCGGTGCCCGAGGAGAAGGCGATGATGGCAAGCAGGACCAGCAGCAACAGCAGCAGTCGGGCGTCGTTCAATTCAGCTCATCTCCTTAGGCCATGCGGCCCTTCCAGTCGTGCTGTGAAGTGACACAGATAGCGCGGCACGCAGAAAATCTTGTAACGAAGTGAGGCAGGAACGGCCGTCAAGAGTGATAATACGCCCATGCGAAGCCTATTCTTACGCACTCTTCGTTTGAAGGTTCGTCGGGAAACTTACGGGTGGCTCAATGCCGCTGCGGCAGAAGTGAACGAGGTCTTCAATTACTGCAATGAAATCAGCCTGAACACGGCAACACGCTCGGATTCCAAACGCAAGTGGCTGTCCGGCTTTGACCTTTGCAATCTGACGGCCGGCTCTAGCCGGTATTTTGACAAAATTGGTGCGGAGACGATTCAGTCGATCTGCACGCATTACGCGCAGAAACGCCAAGCCGTTCAGCGGCTGAAGTTGCGCTGGCGGGTTAGCCATGGTCCAAGGCGCTCTCTGGGGTGGATCCCATTTAAGGCGGCAAGTATTAAGCGAAAAGGCGTTTGTCTGCGTTTCGCGGGCAAAGGCTTTAGGGTATTCGAGACGGAAAAGCTGGACGGCGTAAAGTGGCAGGCCGGCTGCTTTGCCCAAGACGCGGTCGGGGACTGGTGGTTGTGCCTGCCGATCAAAGTGGGAGTTAAAGAGTCCGTTGCAATGTACGAGGCTGTCGGTATCGATCTGGGATTGAAGGACATTGCGGTTACGAGTGACGCAGATCGGCTGGTCGCCGGCCGTTGGACACACAAACTGGCCCCGACGCTGGGCCAAGCCCAGCGTCGTGGGCACAAGCGCCAAGCCAAGCGCATTCACCGAAAGGCCGCCCGGTGTCGGGCCGATGCCTTGCATAAGTTCGCACGGAGGATCGTCGATCGGTATCAGTACATTGTCGTCGGCGACATCAGCAGCCCTAGCCTCATTAAGACACGGATGGCGAAGTCCGTGCTGGATTCGGGGTGGGGCATGCTTAAGAGTTTCCTGAAGTACAAGAGCCAGCAGGCCGCCAGGGGCTTTGAAGTCGTCAGCGAGCGAAACACCAGCGTCGCCTGTTCCGCTTGCGGAGCCTTGAGTGGTCCGCGGGGGGTCAATGGGCTGATTGTAAGGTCATGGGTATGCGGCAACTGTGGTGAGTTGCATGACCGGGACATAAATGCGGCCCGGAATATCCTGATCGGGTCCAGGTGTCGGACCTCCATGCGCGGGAACGGGCAATCGTCCTGGCAGATTCCGCCGAGCCGCGCTTATCGCGTGTGCGAGACAGGAATCAGCCTGGCCGGCAGCATGAACACCGGAATGGCTCATGTTTGACAGTCTTACATCGCGGCTCAGCCGCACCGTGGACGCCCTGCGCGGGCGCGGGCGCATCACCGAGGACAACGTGGCCGAGGTGCTGCGCGAAGTGCGCGTCGCCCTGCTCGAGGCCGACGTGGCGCTGCCGGTCATCAAGCAGTTCATCGACCAGGTCAAGGTGCAGGCGCTGGGGACCGAAATCGCCTCGAGCCTCACCCCGGGGCAGGTATTCGTCAGCATCCTCCACAAGGAGCTGGTGGCCCTGATGGGCGGGGCGGCTGCCGGGTTCAGCCTGCGCGCACAGCCCCCGATCGTCGTGTTGCTGGCCGGCCTGCAGGGCGCCGGCAAGACCACCACGGCCGCGAAACTCGCGCGCTGGCTGATCGAAACGCAGCGCAAGCGGGTCCTGCTGGTCAGCACCGATGTCCGCCGCCCGGCCGCCATGCTGCAGCTGGAGCGTTTGGCACAGCAGGTGGGTGCGGATTACGTTGCCGCCGACGCCACCCGGCCGCCGCGTGACATTGCGGCGGATGCGCTCGAGCAGGCGCGCCGCGGTGTGTTCGATGTGCTGATCGTCGACACCGCCGGCCGCCTGCACGTCGATGAGGCGATGATGCACGAGGTCCGCGACATCGATGCCGCCGTCGCCGCGACCGAGCGGCTGTTCGTGGTCGATGCCATGGCCGGCCAGGATGCCTTGAACGCGGCCAAGGCCTTCAGCGCGGCATTGCACCTGACGGGTGTGATTCTCACCAAGGCCGATGGCGATGCGCGCGGCGGTGCGGCCCTGTCGGTGCGCCAGATCACCGGTCAACCGATCGTGTTTCTGGGAACGGGTGAAAAAACCGAGGCCCTGACGCCGTTTGATCCGGAACGCATGGCCTCGCGCATCCTCGGGATGGGCGATGTGGTCGCGCTGGTGGAACAGGTACAGCGCAGTGTCGATGCGGGAGAGGCTGAACGCCTGGCCCGCAAGATGAGCTCGGGCAAGGGCTTCGATATGTCCGATCTGAAGAGTCAGTTGGAGCAGCTGCAGAAAATGGGCGGCGTGAGCTCCCTGCTCGATAAGCTGCCCGGTGCCGCCGCCCAGCGGGCCGCCGTCTCGGCCGATGCCGGGGATCAGCAGGTGCGCCGTCAGATCGCCATCATCAACTCCATGACCCCCCGGGAGCGGCGGCTGCCGGCGGTCATCGACGGGTCGCGCCGGCGGCGGATCGCCAAGGGCTCGGGGGTGCAGGTCCAGGACGTGAACCGCCTGCTCAAGCAGTTCCAGGACATGCAGCGGATGATGAAGGGCATGAAGGGCGGGAAGCTGCGCCGCATGCTGGGCGCCCTCAAGGGCGGCATGCCGCCCGGGTTCCCGAGGGCTTAAAAACCTTGAAAACACATAGATAAATTGCCCTTCATTGCGTAGAATCCGCGCTCTTTTTGGGAGCCGGCCTATTCGGCCGCGGAGATCCAATGGTAACGATTCGTCTGACGCGCCGCGGCGCGCGGAATCAGCCCTTTTATCACGTTGTCGTGACCGACAGCCGCAAGCGCCAAGGCAGCGCGAGTCTTGAGCAGGTCGGGTTTTTCAACCCGATCGCCCGCAAGGGTGAGCCGAAGCTTAAGCTTGACCTGCCGCGGATCGAATATTGGGTAAGCCAGGGCGCACAGCAGTCCGACCGCGTTCGCCACCTGGTAACGACCTTCCGCAAGCAGGCCACGGCCGTCGCGGCCTGATCTGACCGTAACCGGCCTGTGAGGCCGTCGGAAGGCGGCAAGGGCATGGAATGGGTGGAACTCGGGCGCATTGGCAGCCCGTACGGGGTTCTGGGCTGGATGCATATCCAGTCCTTTACCGAGCCGCTGGAAGGGATTCTCGACTATCCCGTCTGGAGTCTGCGCCGGGGGCCAGGCGCCCAAAGCGGCTACCGGCTGGTCGAAGGTCGGGTTCACGGGCGCAGTGTGGTGGCGCGCCTGGAAGGGGTTTCTGACCGGGATGCCGCGGCACTCTTGCGCGGCGCGATGATCGAGGTGCGCCGGGACGCACTGCCGCCGCCCGGCGAGCGCGAATATTACCGGGGCGATCTGCTCGGATTCGGGGTTCGGAATCTGGAGGGGGTGGAGTTGGGCAAGCTCGACCACTTCGTTGACGGTCCCGGCAGCGCCATGATGGTGGTGGCCGGAGCCGTCGAATACTGGATTCCGGCGATACCCGAGTATCTGCGCAAAGTCGACTTGCAGAGCCGGGTCCTGAGCGTGGACTGGCCGGCCGATGCGGATTGAAGTGGTCACGCTGTTCCCGGAGCTGGTTTCCGGGGGGTTGAAGTTCGGCGTTCTGGGCCGGGCCATCGAGCGCGGGCTCTTGGCGGTGGGGACCGAAGACCCGCGCGGCTACGCGACCGATGTGCATCGGACGGTCGATGACCGGCCCTATGGCGGCGGACCCGGCATGGTGCTCAAGCCCGGGCCGGTGCTCGCGGCGATCGGCGCGGCGCAGGCGCGACTGCCGGCGGGCAGTGCGCGCATCGTGCTCTCGGCGCAGGGTGAGCGCCTCACGCAGGCCACGGTGCGGGAGCTCGCGGCACTGCCGGGCATGGTGTTGATCGCGGGGCGTTATGAAGGGCTGGACGAACGCATCGTCACCCTGGGCGCCGATCGCGAGCTGTCGGTGGGTGATTTTGTGGTGAGCGGCGGAGAACTGCCGGCGCTCACGCTGATCGATGCGGTGGCGCGGCTGCTGCCTGGGGCACTCGGTGATGAGCGCTCCAGCATCGAGGAGTCCTTTGACCAAGGACTGCTCGACTGGCCGCACTACACGCGACCGGAAGTGTTTGCAGGGCTGGGCGTGCCGGAGGTGTTGGCCTCCGGAAACCATGCCGACATCCGCCGCTGGCGCCTGCGCCAGGCGGTGGTGCGGACGTGGCAGCGCCGGCCCGACCTGATCCTCGCGCACGGGCTCAGCCCGGAGGCGAGCAGGCTGTTGGATGAGTATCTCGCCACGCGCGCGGTGGCGGCGACAATCGATAAAGGTGAAGACCATGAGCAAGATCGTTCAGGACATTGAAAAAAGACGCATGACGCGGCAGCTGCCGGACTTCAACCCCGGCGACACCGTGGTCGTGCAGGTCAAGGTGGTCGAAGGCGACCGCGAGCGCGTCCAGGCTTACGAAGGTGTGGTCATTGCCAAGAGCAATCGCGGCCTGAACTCCTCGTTCACCGTACGCAAGATTTCACACGGCGAGGGGGTGGAGCGGGTGTTCCAGTCCCACAGTCCCGCGATCAGTGACGTGGCCGTGAAACGCCGCGGCAGTGTGCGTCGCGCCAAGCTCTACTACCTGCGCGATCTGTCAGGCAAGGCCGCGCGCATCGAAGAGAAAGTCTGAGACTGTTGCGTACGATCCTGTCGGGGCTGTGGCGCGGCCTCGACTATCTGCGGCGCTTCCTGCACCTGTTGGTGCTGTTGGTGATCGCAGGCTTTGTCATTGGCGCGCTGCACGGCTCGGTGCCGCATATCCCTGAACAGGCCGCCCTGGTGGTGGCGCCCACCGGTACCCTGGTCGAGCAGCTCTCGGGGGATCCGTTGTCACGCGCCGTGGCACAGGCGCGCGGTCAGGAGCATCCCGAGACGTTGCTGTGGGACCTGACCGATGCGATTCGGGCTGCCGCCAAGGACTCGCGGATCCGGGTGCTGGTGCTGAACTTCGATCAGATGGATGGCGTCGCCGGCCAGCCGACACTCGCGGAACTCGCGCACGCGATCCGCGATTTCAAGACCTCCGGCAAGAAGGTCATTGCCTACGGACAGACCTATGAGCGCGATGCGTACTACCTGGCCGCGCTTGCTGATGAGGTATATGTCGACCCAATGGGGTATGTGCTGGTGGACGGCTACAGCCGCTACCGCTGGTACTACAAGGACCTGCTGGACAAGCTGAACGTCGACATCAATGTCTTCCGGGTCGGCAAGTTCAAGAGTGCGGTCGAGGACTACACCCGCAATGACATGTCGCCCGAGGATCGCGAGGAAAGCCAGGCGTATCTGAATGCGCTGTGGACGAGCTACCAGAAGGCGGTGGACGGTGCGCGCGGCTTGCCGGCCGGTGCGATGGCGGACTACATCAACACGCTGCCCCAGGCGGTCGTCGCGGCGAACGGCGCGGCCGCGCAGATTGGTCTGAAGGCGCACCTGGTGACGGCCATCAAGTCGGCGCCCGAGGTTGAACATCGCATCGCGGAGATCGCCGGCGCGGATGAAAGCGGCGGGTTCCACCAGGTCTCGGCGGAAGACTACGCGCGCGTGCTGCACGCTGAAACGGCGCTCAGCCGCCGCGACCAGACGCGCGTGGCGGTCATCGTTGCCGAAGGCGAGATCCTCGACGGCAACCAATCTCCCGGCACCATCGGCGGGGACTCCATGGCGCGGCTGCTGCGCGAAGCGCGCCAGGACGAGAAGATCAAGGCGGTCGTGCTGCGCGTGGACAGCCCGGGGGGCAGCGTCACGGCCTCCGAACAGATCTACCGCGAGGTGCAGTCGCTGCGCAAGGCCGGCAAGCCGGTCGTGGTGTCGATGGCCAACTATGCCGCCTCCGGTGGCTATTACATCTCGGCGCCTGCCGATGAGATCTGGGCAAGCCCGGCAACCATCACCGGCTCGATCGGCATCTTTGCCGAAGTACCGAACGTCAACCGCACGCTGGCGAAGTTCGGGGTGGGAGTCGATGGCTTAGGCACGACACCGCTCGCCGGGCAGCTGCGCCTGGATGTTCCGTTGAGCGATGCGGCGCGCACGCTGCTGCAAGCCACGGTCAATTATGGCTACAGCCAGTTCCTGGAGCGCGTGGCCGACGGCCGCCACAAGACGCCGGCGCAGGTCGATGACATTGCCCAGGGGCGCGTTTGGGCCGGTGTCGATGCGCAGGCCCATGGTCTGGTCGATCACCTGGGCTCATTTGATGATGCGGTGAAGGCCGCCGCCCAGCGTGCGCACCTGAGCGACTACAAAGTTCAGTTCCTGGAGCAGGAACTGTCATGGGCGCAGAGTCTCGCGATGCAAGTGAAGGTGCGTGCCATACGGGTGCTGGCGAGTACCGGCTTGGCCAATCTCACCGACCTTGCGCCGCTCGGTGCGGTAACCCAGCTGGCCCAGGCGACGCCCCTGGCGCGTGAACTTGCCCGCCTGAGTCACCTCAACCAGGCCGATCGCCTCTACGCCTACTGCTTCTGCACGGCGCAATAGCGCAGGCCGAGGGCCGTGGCGACTATACTCTCGCCATGCGCAAGGACGCCGACGCCGCGGACCCTGAGCCCATGCGGATCGACCGCTGGCTGTTCTTTGTCCGTCTCTACAAATCGCGCAGTCTGGCGGGCGAGGCGGTCAGCGGCGGCAAAGTGCACGTGAATGGCGAGCGGGTGAAACCCGCGCGCGTGGTGCGCATCGCCGACACCATCGCCTTCAATCGCGGTGCCGTGCCGTTCGAGTGCCAGGTCATCGCACTGCCGCTGCGCCGCGGACCGGCGCCGGAGGCGGCGGCCTGTTACCGGGAGTCCGAGGCGAGCATCGCCCGCCGGGCGCAGTTCGCCGAACAAATGAAATTGTCATCGGCCTTCGCACCGCGCCCGCACGGCAAGCCCGACAAGCATGAGCGTCGGGAGCTGCGTCGCATCCGGGGCCGTGATTGAAGAACTACCGGTATTACGATCTGATCCTCGGCGCGTACGTGTGCGTCCTCTTGTGCGCCAATCTGATCGGCCCCGGCAAGTTGGCGACGCTGCATGTGCCGGTGTTCGGATCGGTCACCTTCCTGGCCGGCGTGATCTTCTTTCCGATTTCGTATTTCTTCGGGGATGTACTCACCGAGGTCTACGGCTATGCGCGCGACCGGCGCGTGGTATGGAGCGGCTTTGCGGCGCTGCTGTTCGCCTCGCTGATGTCATTGGTCGTCGTCCACCTGCCGCCCGCGGATTCCTGGCAAAACCAGGCGGCGATCGAGACGGTCTTCGGCAGCACGCCGCGCATCATCGCCGCCTCGGTCATTGCCTTCTGGTGCGGCTCCTTCGTGAACAGCTTCGTGCTGGCGAAGATGAAAATTCTCACCCACGGGCGCTGGTTGTGGACCCGCACCATCGGGTCGACTTTATGCGGGGAGCTGGTGGACTCGGCGCTGTTCCTGATCATCGCCTTTGCCGGCACGATGGGACGTCACGATCTGCTGGTCGCGATGGTGACGCAATACGTGCTGAAGTCGAGCTGGGAGGTCCTGTCGACGCCGCTGACCTACAAACTGGTCAACTTCCTCAAGCGCGCCGAGGGCGAGGATTACTACGACCGCCATACGAACTTCACACCCTTCTCCCTGCGCGTGCCGGATGGACGCCCAAGCGCCGGTTGACTACCGCTTTTTTGCCGGCCCGGAGGCGCTGGCCTCGGGGCTGGGCGCGGCGCTGAGCGCGGATTTCCTGGCGCCGGAGGAGCGCGTGGTGCGCCGTTTGTGCGATCTGGCGCGCCTGCCGGAAGGGGCCCGCGCGGCCGTCCAGGAGCGGGCGTTGCAGCTGGTGCGCGGCGTGCGCGCTGCGCATTCACGCGGCAGTGGACTTGATGCGCTGCTGCGCGAATATCACCTGGCCTCGCCCGAAGGGGTGGTGCTGATGTGCCTGGCGGAGGCGCTGTTGCGCATTCCGGATGCGCGCACGGCGGACCGGCTTATCGCGGACAAGCTCGCCGAAGGGGACTGGGAGCGGCATCTGGGTGACAGCGAGTCGCTGCTGGTGAATGCGTCCACCTGGGGCCTGATGTTGACCGGACGCCTGGTTGAGCTCGACCGCGGCGAGATCGGCTCGCTGCCCGGGTGGTTTGGCCGCCTCGCCACCCGCCTGGGTGAACCGGTGGCGCGTGGCGCGCTGCGACAGGCGATGCGCGTGCTCGGGCACCAGTTCGTCATGGGCCGCAGCATCGGCGAGGCGCTACAGCGCACCACGGGAGCGAGCGAGCGCCGTTACGCCTACTCCTTCGACATGTTGGGCGAAGCGGCCATTACCGCGAGCGATGCGCAGCGGTATTTTGAAAAGTACCGCGATGCGATCAGCGAGATCGCCCGCCACGCGAGGCGCGAGCCGGGCGGCGCCCGGCCGGGCATTTCGGTGAAGCTCTCGGCGCTGCACCCACGCTATGAGTTCCTGCAGGGCGAGCGGGTGCGGCGGGAACTGGCACCGCGGCTGCTGGATCTGGTCGGGCAGGCGCGTGCGGGCGGCATCGGTCTGACCGTGGATGCGGAGGAGGCCGACCGCCTGGAGCTGTCGTTGTGGCTGATCGAGGCGGTTCTCGCCAGTGACCTGACGGCGGGGTACGACGGCTTCGGGATTGCGGTACAGGCGTACCAGAAGCGCGCCTATGGGCTGCTGCAGTGGCTGATCCAGCGCAGCCAGCAGCTGCAACGGCGGATCGCGGTGCGCCTGGTCAAGGGCGCGTACTGGGACAGCGAGATCAAGCGGGCGCAGGAACGCGGCCTCGCCGGCTTTCCGGTGTTCACGCGCAAGATCAATACGGATGTGTCCTACCTGGCCTGCGCGCGCCTGTTGGCCGACCACACCGATGTGACCTATCCGCAATTCGCGACGCACAACGCCCACACCGTGGCTTATGTGTCGCAGCTCATGGCCGGCACCAGTCCCGAGCGCTTTGAGTTTCAGCGCTTGCATGGCATGGGCGAGGAGCTGTACGAGCAGCTGGTCGGTGACGGCAGTCGCGCGGACCACCCCCGCGTTGCCTGTCGTGTGTATGCGCCCGTCGGTCCGCACGAGGAGCTGTTGCCGTATCTGGTGCGGCGACTGCTGGAGAACGGTGCCAACACCTCCTTTGTCAATCGGCTGGTGGATGAGCGCTTGCCGCCCGAGCAGATCATCAGCGACCCCGTTGCCGAGGCGGACCAGACGCACCCGGCGGCGGAGCCGCGCATTGCGCTGCCCGCGCAGCTGTTTGCACCGCAGCGGCGCAATTCACGGGGGGTGAATTTCGCGGACGGCGCGGAAATCGCCGCATTGCTTGGCGAGTGTCGGGCGGCGCAGTCGGCGATCGCCCCGATTGCGCAGGCTTCAGCGCACGATATCGAGCAGGCCCTCAGCCTTGCGAGTGCAGCTCAGCCCGCCTGGAACGTGCGCGCAAACGAGCAGCGCGCCGCCTTGCTCGAGCAGGCCGCCGATCTGTTTGAAGCGCATCGGGCACAGCTCATCGGCCGCTGTGTGCAGGAGGCGGGTCGCACCGTGCCCGACAGCGCCGCCGAGGTTCGCGAGGCGATCGACTTCCTGCGCTACTATGCAAGCCAGGCGCGAATCCTGGGCGCGCCTGCGCTGCTGGCTGGCCCCACCGGAGAAAGCAATACACTGCGTGTGCGAGGCCGCGGCGTCTTCGCGTGCATCAGCCCCTGGAACTTTCCGGTCTCCATCTTCACCGGCCAGGTGAGCGCGGCGCTGGTCACCGGCAATGCCGTCATCGCCAAGCCTGCCGAACAAACGCCGTCCACCGCGGCGCTGGCCGTGGAGCTGCTACATCGTGCCGGCATTCCGACCGAGGTGCTGCAGCTGCTGCCTGGAGGGCCCGAGGTCGGCGAGGCCCTGACGCGTGATGCGCGAATTTGTGGCGTGGTCTTCACCGGCTCAACGGCGACGGCGCGCCGCATTGAACGCACCCTGGCGGGCAGGCCGGGCGCCATTGCGACGCTGATCGCCGAGACCGGCGGGATCAATGTCATGATCGTGGACAGCTCCGCGCTGCCCGAGCAGGTGGTGCTGGATACGGTCACCTCCGCCTTCAACAGCGCCGGTCAACGCTGCTCGGCGTTGCGGGTGCTGTTGTTGCAGGAGGAGATTGCTCCGCGCGTGCTGGAGCTGCTAGCCGGGCAGATGGATGAGCTGCGCATCGGACCGCCCGCGCAGCTCGACACCGATGTCGGTCCGGTCATCGATGATGAGGCGCTCGCGGCCCTGGAGGATTATGCCGCTCGCGTCACTGCCGGTGCGCGCTGGCATTATCGCGCCAGGATTCCCGCCGCAGTGGGACCGGGCCGCTATTTCGCGCCGTTGGCGGTGGAGGTCGCGAGCCTCGCGGCCGTGGAACGGGAGGTATTCGGTCCGGTGCTGCACATCGTCCGATACGCGGCGCGCGATCTCGATGCGATGGTCGATGCCATCAATCGGATGGGCTACGGCCTGACGCTGGGTATCCATACCCGCATCGACAGCTCGGCGCAGGCGATTGCGGATCGGGTGCTGGTCGGCAATGTGTACGTGAACCGGAACATGATTGGCGCGGTGGTGGGCGTACAGCCCTTTGGCGGCAGCGGTCTGTCGGGCACGGGACCTAAGGCGGGCGGACCCCATTATCTGCAGCGATTCGTGACCGAACAGACGCTGACCGTGAACACGGCGGCGCTCGGCGGCAACGCGAGCCTGCTGTCGCTGTGAGGAGTACCCTTGAAAATCATGGACCGCAATAAGATTGCCTTGATGGGCGCGACGCTGGCGATGGCGGCAACCGCCGTCAAGGCCGGAAGCTGCGAATCCCTTGCTGCACTTCGCACCCCGACTGCCGAGATCGTCATGGCCCAGACGATCGAGGCGGGCAGCTTTACCCCACCCGAGAGGCGCGACAGTTTGCAGCAGCTGCCGAAGTTCTGCCGCGTCGTGGTGCGACTGCGACCCACCTCGGATTCTGATATCGGCGCCGAGATCTGGCTGCCGGCCAACTGGAATACCAAACTGCTGGCGTTGGGCAGCGGCGGGTGGGGCGGCAGCATCGACTATGGAGGCCTTGCGGCAGGACTGCGGCGCGGCTACGCCACCAGCGCCAGCGATGACGGCCATCAAAGCCAGGGTGCCAGCTTCGCGATCGCACATCCGGAAAAGTTGGTCGACTTCGCGTACCGCGCCGAGCATGAAGCGACGCTCGAGGCGAAGACGCTGCTCAAAGCGCTTTACGAACGCACCGCAACCCACTCCTACTGGCAGGGCTGTTCGGGCGGCGGACGTGAGGGATTGATTCAGGCCTATCGCTACCCGGATGAATTCGACGGCATCATCGCCGGCGACCCCGCCAACATACGCCGCAACGCCTGGGCGCTGTCGCTGGCGATGCAGGCGCTGCGTGATCCCGCCGCCTACATCCCGCCCAGCAAATACCCCATGGTGCACACTGCCGTGCTCGCCGCCTGCGACGCGAATGATGGCCTCAAGGATGGGCTCATCGAGGAGCCGGAAAGCTGTCAGGTGGATTTCCGCATCCTGCAATGCAAGGCGGAGGATGGTCCGGCCTGCCTGACCGCCCCGCAGGTCAAGACCGCTCAGGCCCTGGTGAGCCCGGCGATATCCAGGACGGGGAAGGTGCTGTTCCCCAGACTCGAGCCCGGCACGGAACTGCGTTGGGGACGCCTGGCGGGCGGCCCCGCGCCAGCCGACCTTTTCCTGGATGAGTATCGGTATGTCGTCTACCAGGATCCGAACTGGGATTGGCACAGCTTTGATCTCGACCGCGATGCCGCGAAGGCCCATGCAATCGACAAAACCGTCGATGAGATGGATCCGCATCTGGCGGCCTTCGCGAAACAGGGCGGCAAGCTGCTCCTGTATCACGGCTGGGCCGACCAGCAGGTCGCGCCCGGATCAACCATTGAGTTCTATCAAGCGCTGCGCAGCCTGAGTCCGCAACCGCAGCAGGCTGACAATTGGGTGCGGCTGTTCATGGCGCCGGGCATGGCCCATTGTGCGGGCGGGGAGGGACCGGACACCTTCGACACGCTCAGCGCACTGGAGGAGTGGGTCGAACACGGTCAGGCGCCGCAACGCCTACTCGCTTCACATCAGACCAAGGGGCAGGTCGACCGAACTCGACCGCTATGCCCCTATCCGCAGGTGGCGCGCTACAACGGCACCGGCAGCATTGATGAGGCCGCGAATTTCACCTGCGGGCCACCGCATCAATGAAGCGCAGCGACGTATTGATCATCGGGGCCGGCCCGACCGGGCTGGTGCTGGCGCTGTGGCTCACCCAGATGGGCGTGAAGGTGCGCATCATCGACAAGGCGGCGGGTCCTGGTACGACCTCACGCGCCATCGCCGTGCAGGCGCGCACACTGGAACTGTATCGCCAGCTCGATCTCACGGAGACGGTGCTGGAACAGGGGCTCAAAGTTTCGGGAATCAATCTGTGGGTGAACGGCGAGCGCGCGGCCCGTGTTCCCTTTGACACCATCGCCGATGAGCTCACGCCCTATGGGCCCTTCACCTATCCCCAGGATCAGCACGAGCGGCTGCTCATTGAGCGGCTCGCATCGTTTGGTGTGACGGTCGAGCGGCAGACCGAGCTCGTGCGCTTTTATCAGATCGCCGAGGCGGTCAGCGCCACGCTGCGTGCAGCGAACGGGGAGGAGGAGACCTGCGAGGCCGGCTACCTGGCCGGCTGCGACGGGGCGCACTCGGTGGTCCGTCAGGGCATCGGCACGGGCTTCCCCGGCGGCACCTATGATCAGCTGTTCTACGTCGCGGACATGGAAGCCAGTGGGCCGGCGCTCGATGGCGAGCTGCACATCGACCTTGAGGAGGCCGATTTTCTGGCGGTGTTTCCGCTGAAGGGTCGTGGCCGGGCGCGATTGATCGGCACGGTGCGCGGCGAGCGCGCGGCGCATCCCGACACCCTCACCTTCAATGATGTCAGCGCGCGTGCCATCCAGAACATGAAGGTGCAGATACAGACGGTGAACTGGTTCTCGACCTACCGAGTCCATCATCGCGTCACGGACCTGTTCCGTAAGGGGCGCACCTTCCTGTTGGGCGATGCTGCACACATCCACAGTCCCGCAGGAGGGCAGGGGATGAATACCGGGATCGGCGATGCCATCAATCTCGCCTGGAAGCTGAAGAGCGTTCTTGCTGGCACGGCGACGGATCGGCTGCTCGACAGCTACGAGAGTGAACGGCGTCCCTTCGCCCAAAGGCTTGTCGCGACGACGGATCGAGCGTTCACGATGGCAACGGCCGAAGGCAGCACTGCGACGTTCCTGCGCACCCGCGTCGTGCCCAATGTTCTTCCCGCGCTCTTCCAGCTCAAAGCGGCCCGCGAATACATGTTCAGCGCCGTCTCCCAGATCGTGATCGCCTATCGCGACAGCCCGGTCAGTGCCGGCAGGGCCGGCGCACTGCATGGCGGTGACCGGCTGCCCTGGGCGAAGAGCGCGAACGGCGACAATTTCGACACGCTCGCGACCACCGCCTGGCAGCTTCACGTCTACGGCAACGTGAACCCCGCTGTGGCCGCCTGGTGTTCAACCCGGGTTGCGCTGCATGCGTTCGAGTGGACCCAAGCACACGATAAAGCCGGCTTAGCCCGGGACGCCATCTACCTGATCCGGCCGGACGCGTACATCGGCCTGGCAGTCAGCCGGCAGGATCCGCTGCTGATCGAACGATATCTTGCCGACCACGGCATCCGCCTGGCACTGGGAACCTGAACGATACCGTCGCCTTGGCTATCTGTATCTAGCGTGGCCTGATGGCCCCTTTGCAGATTCGTTCGAGCAGGGCCGGAAATTCAATGCCGGCCGCTTTGGCGGCCTGCGGCAAAAGACTCATCGAGGTCATGCCCGGTAGCGAGTTGGCTTCCAGGCACCACAATTGCCCGCTTGAGTCGCGGCGAAAATCGATGCGGCTATACGCTCCCAGCTTCAACGCGCGGTGTGCACGCAGGGCGTACTGCTGCAGTAACGCAGACTCACCCTCCGGAAGCTGCGCCGGGAACAGTTCGCGTGCGGCGCCGGCCTGATACTTGGAGTGATAGTCAAAGACCTCTCCGGGTGCGAAAATCTCACCGACGGGCAATGCCTGCTGATCAAGGATCCCGACCGTGAATTCACGACCCGGAATGAACTTCTCGATCATGACTTCATCATCGAAGGCGAGCGCAAATTGAATGGCAGGGGCTAGGGCAGCGGCGGCGCGCACCACGGTCAGCCCCACGGTCGACCCCTGTTTGCTCGGCTTGACGACTACTGGCCATCCCAGCGCCCGATCGACTGCGGCGCCCTCAACGGGTGCCATCAGCCAGTCAGGCGTCGGCACCGCGGCCGATCGGAACAGCCGTTTCGCCAAGTCCTTGTCCATCGCTGCGGCGCTCGCGATGTGGTGGCTGCCGGTGTAGGGCATGCCCGCCAGATCCAGCAGCGCCTGCAGGCGGCCGTCTTCGCCTGCGCCACCGTGAAGAGCGAGGAATATGACATCGGCGGTTTGGATGTCGAAATGCTCCGGCGACACACTGACAGCGCGGGCACGCACCTGTTCGATGGCGTTGCGGGAAGGGGGCGCCGGGGCCACCCGGCGCGCCAGGAGCAGTGCTTCCTCGGGCGGCTGTAACCGCCCGCAAGCCGTGTCCACTGCATGGACTTCGTGACCCAGGGCGCGTAGCGCCGGGATGATCTGTGCGGCACTGGCGATGGACACGTCCCGCTCGTCGCTCGTACCGCCAAAGAGAACCGCAATCCTCATGACCGGCATAGCCTCGCGCGGCGATATGGCGCAGCAATGGCCGAATTCGGACGAAATGTGGCAACGGCCGACCGATTGCGGTGGAATAAACCCGGCGTCGGCGGAGTCTTCAGTCTCGATGGACGATAAGCGGGGTCGATTTGAGGCGCAGGTGCTGCCGCACCTGGACGCGGCTTACCGGTATGCCCGCTGGCTTGCCCGTTCCTCGAACGACGCCGACGACATCGTGCAGGAGGCCACCCTGCGGGCCTATCGAAGCTTTGAGGACCTGCGTGGGGCCGATGGCAAGGCATGGCTGCTGACGATCATCAGAAACTGCCATCTGACGGCTGCCAGACAGCGGCAACGCCGCGGCTCCGTACCGCTGCCCGAGGAAGGCGATGAAGCAGGCGGGGAACTGGCGGACGACAGTCCCGATCCGGAAACCGAAGCCATTCATCGTGACAACCAGCGCACCCTGCAACGCATGCTTGCAGCGCTACCCCACGAGCATCGCGAAGTCTTGGTCCTGAGGGAAATCGAAGACCTGGAGTACCGCGAAATAGCCACCATCACCAACCTCCCCATCGGCACGGTCATGTCCCGGCTGGCGCGGGCGCGCGCCGCATTGCGGACCCGTTGGCAGCATGAGATCCGCGGAGAATCCAATGGAATGCGCTGAATCGCTGCGTGCGCAGGCGTATTTCGACGGCGAGGTCGACGCATCGACCGCCTTCGAGATCGAGCGGCATGTGAGCACCTGTGGCGAGTGTCAGCAGTTGTTGCGGGAACTTGCGCAAGTTCGTGAGCGGGTGCGCAGCGGCGTCACATTGGCCGGCGCGCCCGCTGCACTGCGTGAACGGATCACGCAGGCACTGGATGAGGAGGCACAGGTCAGACCCCCGCGGGGTGGCCGGCATCGATCCGCAGTGCGGTCGCGGCCTTTCTGGATCGGCGTGTTCAGCGGCGCGGGGGCCAGCGCCTTGGCGGCAGGCCTCGCCTTCGTGGTGTTCGGGTGGTTGTTCAACCATGGACTGTCGCAGGAGCTGATCGCGGATCACACCCGCTCCCTGATCGCAGCGCACCTGATCGATGTGGTGTCGACCGATCAGCACACGGTGAGACCTTGGTTTGCGGGGCGCACGGATGTGTCGCCCGTGGTCGCCGATTTTACCTCGCAGGGCTATCGCCTCCTGGGCGGGCGGGTTGCGGAGCTCAATCATCAGCGTGCAGCTGTTACGGTCTACCAGCACGGTCGGCACATCATCAACGTGTTCAGCTGGGCCATCGGGGCGGGCCGGTGTACCGAAGGATACGATGCTCAACGGCTATCATCTGGCGTTCTGGAAGTCTGGAAACGTGGGGTACTGCGCCGTGTCGGACGCCGGGTGGAGCGAGCTTGGTGCGCTCGCGGCGCTGCTGCAGGAACAGGCGGCGCGGGAACTCCCGCCGGAATAAAGCGCCGCACTGCCGAGTCTGTACTCCTGAACCCCACAGGAGACAGACGTGACTGATGAGCAAACCCTCAACGGGCGCCGCAAGGCCCTCAAGTGCATGGCCTATGGCGGGGCGGGCACGCTTTTCGCGCTGGCGGGCGGTGTGTTCACGCCCATCGATCTGGCGGTTGCGGCCGATAGCCAAGATGCCGCAAAGCCATTCGGCAAGCCGCTGTTTGTGCAGCTGAGCGATACCCATATCGGTTTCGCCAAGGATGCCAATCCGGATGTCACGGGCACGCTGACATCGGCCATCGACCTGATCAACGGGATGTCGCAGCAGCCGGCGCTGATCATCCACACCGGCGACATCACCCACCTGTCAAAGCCCGAGGAATTCGATCTGGCCGGGCAGATGTTCTCCCGACTACGCGCCACCGAGCTGCATACGACTCCCGGCGAACATGATGTCGCGGACGCGACCGCGAGCGAATACTTTTCGCGATTCGGCAAGGCCTCGGCGAACAAGGGTTACTACAGCTTCGATCATTCAGGCGTGCACTTTGTCTCGCTCATCAACGTGCTGAGCTTCAAGGCGGGAGCGCTCGCGATGCTGGGTGCCGAGCAAATCGCCTGGGTTAGCGCGGATCTGAAGAGCCGTTCTTCCAGCACACCGATCGTGATATTCGCGCACATGCCGCTGTGGACCATCTATGAGCCCTGGGGTTGGGGCACCGGTGATACCGAGCAGTTGCTGCAACAGCTGCGGCGCTTCGGATCAGTGACGGTACTCAATGGACACATCCATCAGATCGTGCAGAAGGTTGAAGGCAACATGACCTTCCATACCGCCCGCTCCACGGCCTATCCGCAGCCCGCGGCCGGCACGGCCGCAGGTCCCGGCCCGCTGAAGGTTCCGGCCGAGCAGCTGGCGGGCATGTTGGGCATCACCAGCGTTTCGGTGGTCAAGCATCCGCGGTCGCTCGCGCTGAGCGATGCGACGCTATGAGCCTCAAGCTCAATCGCCGCCTGCCTGCGGCGGTGAGCGTGCTGGCGCTGCTGGTGGGCTGCCCCGCCTGGTCGGCCGCACCGCCGCAGGCCGAGCGCATCGCCATCAAGGATTTCATGTTCGTGCCCATGCAGCTGACCACCCACGTCGGGGCAGCAGTCACCTTGGTCAATCAGGACGATGAGCCGCATACCATCGTCAGCGACACGGGCGTGTTTCGTTCGGGCGCCCTGGACACCGGTATGACCTACACGTTCACTTTCGATAAACCGGGCACCTACCGGGTGTTCTGTTCCATTCACCCGCAGATGACGGCCACCATCATCGTCGAATAACGCAACCTCGGTCCGGGTCAGCCGTGAACGCCCGAAACGAGCCGTCCGATCTCGGCGAGCAGTGCGTCGCGTTTGGTTTGCGGACCCCGGCAGTGGGTGATGTACGCCGTCACGATGAGGGCTCGCCCGGCGGGAGGCCAAAAGACGGCAATGTCGTTCGAGGTGTGCGTGCCATTGGTGCCGGTCTTGTCCGCGGCGCGCCAATCGGGCGGCAGCGTCGCTCGCAGCTGATCCAGGCCTGTTTCGCAGCCGATCATCCACTGCGTCAACTGCTGTCGGGAGGCGGGCGACAGCGCCGGCCCCAGCAGCACCGTGTTCAGGTTGCCGGCCATGGCGAGAGGTGAGGTCGTATCGCGGGGATCACCCTCGAGCGCCTCGTTCAGCGTGGGCTCGGTGCGGTCGAGGCGCGTGAGGTGATCGCCCATGAGGCGTGCGAAAGTCGTAACGCCCCTCGGCCCACCCACGGTCTCGAGCAACAGATTCGCTGCCGTGTTGTCGCTTTGGGTCACGATCGCGTGGCACAGTGCGGCGACCGTCATGGTCGCTCCTGCATGCGGCTGTGTCAGCGGCGAGTGACCCAGGAGTGTCTTCGGAATGCCGATGGCCCGCTCCGGGGTCTCCTCGTGGCGATCCAGCCGGTACAGAATCGCGGCGGCAAGCAGGAATTTGAAAGTGCTGCACAGGGGAAAGCGCTCATGCCCGCGGTAGTCGGCATGCTCGCCGGTGCCGGTGTCGACTACCGCGACGCCGAGGCGACCGCCGTTGGTTCGCTCGAGCTGCTCCAGGACCCTCGGCAATGTGGTGAGGCGCGAGGGGGTACCGTGAACGATCGCCGGTAAGGAGAACGTCGCCAACGCCACAAAACCTCGGCGACTCAGCACCTAAGCGACCCCCGGTTCAGAGTCCGACGGGAGGCCCGCGCAGCGACCGCGGTGCATCCGCTGCGGGCGCGCCTGCGGGCGCGGAGCGCGGTCCGTAGTGCGGCAGCGGCCTGCCGAGCTCATAGGCGCCGAGGTCGGGGGCCTTGCCGGTGAAGCCGTCGGTGATGCTCGGCAGTTCGACTCCCGCATCAATCGCGGCGGAGCCGGGCTTCAGACGGAAGTCCAGATCCTCCGGGTTGTACAGTCGCTGGGGATCCGTGCGCTCCGGCATCGGCACATTGGTGAAAATTCCATAATCGACCGTGACGCTGTGCGCCTCATTGCCGGTGCCGGCCCGGAATTCCTCGAGCGTCTTGAATTGGCGTACCGCAAGCTTGCCCTGGTAATCGGTGCGCAGTCCGGCGGCGGGCGAATCCCACTCAAAGGAATTGGCCGCGCCGGGGGTGGTGCGAAAGCCGTTGTAGTCCGAATCGGAATAACTGGTGTAGCTCCTCAAGGCGAAGAGCCCGGAACGTCCAGCCATCGGCCAGGATCAGGTTGTTGCGAAAGTGCACGTTGGAGGCCGGGCCTGAGTAGCGGGCCTGACCAATGAAGGTGTTCTGGTAGATGAGGACGCCGGCCGGGGTGTCGACCAGCTTCAGATAGCCGCCGGTGGTCTGGCCGTAAACCAGGTTTTGATAGAAGTATAGCGGTCCGCCGAAGATCGGCTGGGCGCTCAAGGCGCCGCCCGTGGAATTGAAACAACGGTTCTGGAACACCCGGATGTTGTGGGCACCGCCGTCGGCTTCGACGCAGTTGTCGTCGGTGTTGTACATGTCGTTGTTGTTGATGTCGATGGCCACGGGAACCCGGTCGCGCAGCTCCTTGGGTGTCCCGTCCGGATCGCCATAGGTATCGACGTCGATGCCGTCATGCCAGTTGGCCACGTAGTTGTATTCAACGACATGGCCCTGACCGTATACCTTGACGGCATATTCGGATTTGATCAACGCCGGATAGCCGGGGAATTTCGCCCACACTTCGGGCGTGAACCAGCTCTGCAGCTTGAGCGGGTCGTGCCGGCCGATGAAGACATTGTCGGCGATGTAGAAATTCTTCGAGCCGGACCAGCCGGCTTCGATGACGCGTCCCACGTCATAGACCCGACTGTGCTTGAGCGTGAAGCCGCTGGAGCCGGCGATGTTCTTGATGCCCAGCTTGAAGGCGACCTGGGTGTTGCGGACGGTGATGCCTTCGAAATAGTTGTAGCTGCCGCCCATGAGATTGAAGAGGTTGTCGCAGCCATCACCATCGAACACCACCTCGCCATCCCCGGCGGACTTGATGACGATGGGTTTGTCGGGCGTGCCGTTCTGAGTCAGATAGTAGGTGCCATCAAAGGGCGTGCCGTAGGCGGCAATGGTGCGGTCAAAGCCGCTGTAGACGAAGCGGTTGTCCTTGTAGATCCCGGCATGGACCAGGATGGTGTCGCCGGGCTGCACGCGCGGGGGCATCTCGCGCGAATGGTCGGACTGGTCCGATCCCAGATAGTAGGCGGCCAGAAGTCCCGTAAACGCCGGCTGCTGCCGCGTTCCCTTGAAGTCAAAGGGATAGACGTGAAAGACATGGCCACCGGCCGCGGGCGCGGGCTCACCTCGGGTACGGACGGTGACCGTCCGCACGGCGGTACCCCTCACTCCGTCCGGGTCGGAGAGCACCAGGCGGGCCTCGTACTCGGTGTCGGGCGTGAGATTCAGGATGCTCCCGGCAAACATGTTGGGCGCGACATAGCGGTTGAAATGCTGGCCATCGCCATCGCGCGGCAGTCCGCCCATCACCATTTCATTCTGCAGCCGGAAGAGCGGCAGGGCTTTGCGCCAGACGCGCTCGCCTTTCTGGCGATAACTCACCTGGACCGTGGCGTTGCGGTTGTCATCACCCGAAATGCGCCATTCAAACCCCAGGGATCTCAAGGTGGGGGGTTCGGTCCAGAAGTCCCCGGCCACCGTCTGCCTCTGGGGAGCAGTGGCTTTCCCGGACTGACTCGCGGCGGGCGGCACAGGCGGCGCCTGCGAGTGGACCAGGCCGCAGCTGGTGACCGCCATGATGAGTAACAGGAGCGGGCCACGGTAAGTCGCTCGGGGACCGGAGTTCTTCGCCACTGGATCCGCCCACGTGATGCTGGTCAGTCGCGATTATACGGCGCCAGCGCGACTCCCGGCCGCGCATCTTGGCGCGGTAGCGCAGTGCAGCACCCCTGGCTGGCGGAAAATTGATTATTCTTCCCGCGCGTCCGCTATCGTCACCGCCACAACGCTTACCGCTGGAGATCGCGAATGACCGCTGCGCAGACTTTCGTCGCTCTGATCACCCATCCGCGCCGTGCCTTCACGGAGCTGGAGAAGGCGCCGCGATTTGCCGTGCCGATGTGGCTGCTGGTGATTGCCACCCTCGGCATGATCATCTGGTACTACTCGAGCGTCAATGTGGATTGGCTGATCAACCAGACACTCGCGTCGCGTCCGCTGACCGCGGCACAGCGTGCGGCGGCTGCGGGCCTCATGTCACGCGGGACCTTGCTGATCGGGGCGCTGATTGGCGGCACGATCGCGCTCTTCGTGATTCAGCTGATAACGGCGTTCTACTTCTTTTTCATCTGTGAATTTCTGGAAGCACAGCTGACGTTCCGGAAGTGGTTCGCGTTCACCTGGTGGTGCAGCGTGCCGCAGCTGATCTCGGTGGTGGTCACGGCGGTCCTGCTGCTGGTGCGCGATCCTTCCCAGGCGGCGCCCGGAATTCTGTCACCCCTGTCGTTGAATGAGCTGTTCTTTCATTACGACCAGGCCGACAACGGCTACACGCTGCTGAACAGCATCACCCTGGTGCAACTGCTGACCCTGGTGCTGATGGTGATCGGCGTACAGACATGGACCAAGCGCTCGTGGCTCTTGAGCATCGTGATCGTGCTCGCCCCCCGGCTGGTGATCTACGGGGTCTGGTACTGGTTCGCGTTCCTGCGCTAGGCCTCGACCAGGATGCGGCCATTGTCGATGCGGACCTTGAAGGTGCGGGCAGGCTCGTAGGCGGGCGGGGACAGCGCCGCTCCGGTCTTCAGGCAGAAGCGTGCGAAGTGGCGCGGACAGATGATTTCGCACTCCTCGACGTTGGCTGAGGCGAAGGACTCCCCATCGTGGGTGCAACGGTCCTCCATGGCGTAGAAGTCGTTGCCGCAGCGGGCGATGACAATGGGGTAGCCATCGACTTCGGTGCTGAAGGCACGGTCTTCGCGCACCTTGTCCGCTGCGCCCACGTCGATCCATTGGCCCGGCATGTCTAGAACATCCCGGTCTGGAGCCGGGCGGCCTCGGTCATCATGGATTGATTCCACGGCGGATCGAACACCAGTTCGACCTTGGCCTCACTGACGGTGGGAATCATCCTGATCTTGTCGGTCGCATCATCCACCAGAATATCGCCCATGCCGCAGCCCGGGGCGGTGAGCGTCATCTTGATATCGACGCTGCGCGTACCGTCCTCCTTCGGGCTCACGGCACAGTCATAGACCAGTCCGAGTTCGACAATATTGATCGGAATTTCCGGATCGAAGCAGGTGCGCAGCTGCGCCCACACCGCATCCAGCACATCCTGCTCGGTCGCATTGACCGGCAGCTGCGGAATCTTCAAGACCTCTTTGCCGATGGCATCGGCATCGGTGCCGGCCAATCGATACAGGCTGCCGTCGATATAGAGCGTGAAGCTGCCGCCGAGCGCCTGGGTGATATAGCCGGCCTGGCCGGGCTTGAGGGTGACCTCCTGACCAGCCGGTACCACCACGGCCTGCACTTCGCGGTAGATGACGACCGGTTCGTTTTCGTGCGATCTCACGGGGCACCTTCCGAGGAGGACTCATTGCCGCCTTCGGTCGAGATCGTACCGCCCTGGTCCAGGGCCGCATTGAGCGTGTGCCAGCACAGGCTCGCGCACTTCACCCGCGAGGGGAACTCGCGCACGCCCGAAAGTGCCGCAAGCTTGCCCAGGGATTCATCCGCCGGGGCACCGGGCTGCGTGAGCAGGGCGTGAACTCGATTGAACAAGGTGTGCACGGCGGCGCGATCGCGGCCTTTCACCGCCTCGCTCATGAGCGAGGCGGACGCCGTGGAGATGGCGCAGCCCTTGCCCTCGAAGCGGATGTCTTCGATTTTGTCGCCCGACAGACGCAGCGAGACCGTCAGCCGGTCCCCGCACAGCGGATTGTGGCCGTCGGCGGTAGCATCGGCCGGATCCAGCCGCCCGAAGTTACGCGGCTGGCGGTTGTGATCCAGGATCACATCGCGGTACAGATCCTTCAACTCCATCAGCCGAAAACCTCCTGCGCACGCCGCAAAGCCGCAGCGAGCTGGTCCACCTCGGCGAGCGTGTTGTAACAGGCGAACGACGCGCGCGCCGTCGCCGGGACGCCGAAAAAGTCCATCACCGGCTGCGCACAGTGGTGGCCGGTGCGTACCGCGACTCCTTCGGCATCGAGAATCGTGCCCAGATCGTGGGGATGGATGCCCGCCAATACAAACGACACCACCGCCGCCTTGTGCCGGGCGGTCCCAATGAGGGTGAGACCGGGTATCTGCGAAAGTTTGGCGGTGGCCGCCTCGAGCAGCAGCTGCTCGTGGGCCGCGATCGCCTCCAGACCGATGCATTCCACATAGTCGATGGCTGCACCCAGGCCGACCGCGCCGGACATGTTCGGCGTGCCGGCCTCGAACTTGTACGGCAGCTCGTTGTAAGTGGTGCGCTCGAACGTCACGTTCAGGATCATGTCGCCGCCACCCTGCCAGGGCGGCATCTCGGTCAGCAGCTCCTCGCGCCCGTAGAGAATGCCGATGCCGGTGGGACCATAAAGCTTATGGCCGGAGAAGGCGTAGAAGTCGGCGCCCAGCGCCTGAACGTCCACCTTGGTGTGCGGAACGGCCTGTGCCCCATCGACCAGCACCGGAATGCGCCGCGCGTGCGCGGCGGCAATGATCGCCGCGACCGGCAGGATGGTGCCGAGCGCGTTGGAGACGTGCGCGACCGCCACCAGGCGGGTGCGCGGACTCAACAGCCGGTGGAACTCCTCCATGATGAGCTCGCCGGATTGGTCGATGGGCGCCACGACCAGGGCGCAGCCGGTGGCATCGCGCACCATCTGCCAGGGCACGATGTTGGCGTGGTGCTCGAGCGCCGTGATCAGGATCTCATCGCCGGGTCCGAGGCGCGTACGGCCCCAGGACTGGGCCACCAGGTTGATGGACTCGGTGGTACCGCGGGTGAAGATGACCTCGCGGGTGGAGCGCGCATTGATGAAGCGCCGCACCCGCTCGCGTGCACCCTCGAAGGCCGCGGTGGCCTCCTGGCTGAGCGCATGGACGCCGCGGTGGACATTGGCGTGTGAGCGGGTCTCATAGTCATCGACGGCGCGGATGACGGCGAGCGGCCGCTGTGCGGAGGCGGCACTGTCGAGGTAGGTGAGGGGCTTGCCGTGCACCGTGCGGGACAAAATTGGGAAGTCGCGCCGGATGCGCTCGACATCGTAGCCGGTGCTCGCGGCCCTCAAGGGTATGGCGCTCATGACAGCAGTTCCTCCAGGCTCTGGGCGTCCTGCATGCGGCTTGCGAGGCTGCGCTGGACATGGGTACGCAGCGCCGGTACATCGATGTTCGCGACCACGTCGGTGATGAACGCCCACTTGAGGAGCCGCTGGGCGACATCCGCCTTCGATGCCACGGGTCAGCAGATAGAACAGCATGCTCTCGTCCAGCTTGCCGGTGGTGGCGCCGTGGCTGCAGCGCACCTCATCGGTATGGATCTCCAGCTGCGGCCGCAAATCGATTTCCGCATCCGGGCCAGCGAGCAGGCCCTTCAGCGATTGTGCCGAATCGGCATGGTGGGCCGTGTTGCGCACCGTGATCAGGCCATTGAAGGCGATGCGGGCGCGGCCGCCGGCAATGCCGCGGAAGTTCTCCTGCGTGGAGGTATGCGCGGCCTGGTGATCGACGACGATCATGTTGTCGTGCACCTGCTGGCCATCCGCGAGCGACACCGTGTCGATACGGGTACGGGCCGCGGTACCTGCCAGTTCGATGTCGACGCTGGTGCGCGCGAAGAGCGCCCCGATCTGCAACAGATGCAGCTGATAGCCGGCATCGCGCGACACCGTGGCGCGCAGGGTGTCGGTCCAGGTCGTCGCGGCGCCCGACTCCTGCAGTCGATAATGCGTGCAGGAGGCGCCCTCGGCCACCCCGATGCGTACCGCGCAGTTGATGAATTGCGCCGTGTCGAGCGCACCCACGTGGCGCTCGATCAGTCGCAATCGCGCATGGGGCGCGACGCTGACCTTCAGACGCGGATACGCTGCCGCAGGGGAGGCGCTGTAGAACAGCACTTCGATATCGGCCGGTGCGGCGCTTGCGACCACCTGCAGGTCGGCCCCGTCGGTGGCGAAGGCTTCATTCAACAAGGCGAAGGCCTGGTCACCGGTTGGCAGTTCGCCTTGCAGCCGGGTCAGGCTTGCGGCGCCGCCCGCGCCGGGGGCGGCCGAGAGCTGCGGCGCAAACTGGCCATCGACGAAGACGAAGCGGGTGAAGCCTTCGATCGGCGCGGGAAGCGCTGCGGCGCTGACGGCGCCCGCGACCGTCCCGGGCGTGAAGTTCGCCTTCTCCAAGGCGCGCAGATTCGCGTAGCGCCAGTTTTCATCGCGCGAGGTCGGCAGGCCCCGCACCAGCAGCCGCTGCAGGGCGCCGCGGCGATGGGCCTGTGCCTGGGGGCCGGGCGACTGCACGGCGAGCGCTGCGGCGTGTTCGGCCGCAATGCGGGTGAGAAGGGGGCTGGTCATGCCGCCTCGCTGATCACCCAGTCATAGCCACGGCGTTCCAGCTCGTGCGCCAGGGTGTGATCGCCGCTGCGCAGGATGCGCCCGCCCGCCAGCACGTGAACCTTGTCCGGGACGATGTGATCCAGCAGACGCTGATAGTGCGTCACCAGCACGAACGAGCGGTCCGGCCCGCGCAGGCTTTTGACGCCGCTCGCGACCACCTTCAAGGCATCGATATCGAGGCCCGAATCGGTTTCATCCAGTATCGCAAGATGCGGCTCCAGCACCAGCATCTGCAGGATCTCATTGCGTTTCTTTTCACCGCCGGAGAAACCTTCATTGACACCGCGGGACAGGAACGTCTCGGGCATCTGCATGAGTTTCATCTTGTCGCGCACCAGCCCCAGAAACTCGAACGCATCCACCTCGGGCAGGCCGCGCTGCTTGCGCATGGCGTTCAACGCGGCTTTCAGCAAGTACACATTGTTGACGCCCGGAATCTCCACCGGGTACTGGAAGCCCAGAAAGACACCGCGTCGGGCGCGCTCCTCCGGCGCCAGCGCCAGCAGGTCCTGGCCGTCGTAGCTGACCTTGCCGGCCGTAACCTCGTAGCCGGGACGCCCGGCCAGCACATACGACAGTGTGCTCTTGCCTGAGCCATTGGGGCCCATGATGGCGTGCACTTCGCCGGTAGGAACCGTGAGATTCACGCCCTTGAGGACCGCGGTGGCGCCCACTGAGACGTGCAGATCTTCGATGATTAACATGATGGGGTTTTTCCGAAAAAATTCCTGAGCGGCTAACCGACGGCCCCTTCGAGGCTCACGGCGAGCAGGTTCTGAGCCTCGACGGCAAATTCCATCGGCAGCTCCTTGAAGACTGATTTGCAAAAGCCGCTGACGATCATGTTCACCGCATCCTCGGTGGCGATGCCGCGCTGCTGGCAGTAGAACAGCTGGTCTTCGCTGATCTTCGAGGTACTCGCTTCGTGCTCCACCGTGGCGGTCGGATTCTTGACCTCCACATACGGAAAGGTATGCGCCCCGCAGGTCCCGCCCATCAGCAGCGAGTCGCACTGCGTGAAATTGCGCGCACCGTGAGCGCTCGGGAGGATTTTCACCAAGCCCCCGGTAGGCGTTCTGGCCATGACCCGCCGAGATGCCCTTGGAGACGATGGTGCTGCGGGTGTTCTTGCCGATATGGATCATCTTTGTGCCGGTGTCGGCCTGCTGATAGTTGTTGACTGTCGCCACCGAGTAGAACTCGCCGATCGAGCCCTCGCCGCGCAGGACGCAGCTCGGGTACTTCCAGGTGATCGCAGAGCCGGTTTCCACCTGGGTCCAGGAGATGTGCGAATTGCGACCGCGGCACTCGCCGCGCTTGGTCACGAAATTGTAGATGCCCCCGACGCCGCGCTCATCGCCCGGGTACCAGTTCTGCACCGTCGAGTATTTGATGTAGGCATTGTCGAGCGCCACCAGTTCCACGACCGCGGCATGCAGCTGGTTTTCATCGCGCATCGGCGCACTACACCCTTCAAGATAGCTCACGTGCGAATCCGCATCGGCAATGATCAGCGTGCGTTCGAACTGACCGGTATTGGCGGCATTGATTCGAAAATACGTGGACAGTTCCATCGGCGAGCGCACGCCTTTGGGGACGTAGACGAAGGAGCCGTCGGTGAATACCGCCGAGTTGAGCGCGGCATAGAAGTTGTCGGCGACCGGCACGACGCTGCCCAGGTACTGCTCGATGAGATGCGGATGGGTGCGCACCGCCTCGGAGAAGGAGCAGAAGATGACCCCGGCCGCGGACAGACGTTCCTTGAAGGTCGTTGCCACCGAGACGCTGTCGAACACGGCGTCCACCGCGACCCCGGCCAGGCGCGCGCGCTCGTGCAGCGGCACACCCAGTTTGGCGTAGGTCGCCAGCAGCTTCGGATCGACCTCATCGAGACTCTTCGGCCCGTCGGTCTTGGACTTGGGCACGGAGTAGTAGGAGATCGACTGATAGTCGATGGCCGGATAGCGCGCACTGGCCCAATGCGGCTCCTTCAAGGTGAACCAGTGACGCAGGGCCTTCAGGCGCCATTGCAGCAGGAACTCCGGCTCGCCCTTTTTGCGCGAGATCAGCCGCACGACATCCTCATCGAGGCCCGGCGGCACCGTCTCGGACTCGATGTCCGTGATGAAGCCGTGCTGGTACTGGCGGTTGACCAGCTGTTCGAGGTCGGTGGTCTCAGTCATGGCGTGCCGCGAATTTGATTTGGTGTTCCAGGATGGGCAGACGGGGTTGTACGGAGTCCAGGCCGGCCAGCTCCGCCAGCGTCACATCGCTCAAGGCGCGGCGGATGGCGACATTGAGGCGCTGCCACACCGGGGCCACCCGGCAACCCTGCTCGATGCCGCAATGCCCATGCCCGCCCGAGCAGTCGGTGAGGGTCATGGGTCCCTCCAGCGCATCGAGAATGGCCGCTACCGTGATCTGGGCCGGTGGCCGGGCCAGCTGGTAGCCCCCATGCAGCCCCCGCGTCGAGGTCAGCAGGCCCGCCTTATGCAGCTGCTTCAGCAACTTGCTGACGGTAGGCGCGGCAATATGGGTACGCCCGGCCAGCGCCGCGGCGGTGCGCTGCTGGTCCGGCTGCTCGGCCAGGGCGGCCAGGACCACCGTGGCGTAGTCGGTCAACTTGCTGATGCGTAACATAGGTCGATGGCGTCTGGCTGGGGTGCTAACGGGGTGCTAAGGTAAGTAGGACTATTTTAGTACTCTTTAGGGTCCAAATCCAATCGCGGCGCTGCGCCGAGCGGGCCTGTCGTGGCGATTTGGTATTCTTCGGGGCCGAATCCGGCTCTTCAAACAGTACCTAAGGGGGTACGTGACGATGAATCTCAGCGATCTGGAAAAAGTCGCCCGCGCGATGGTGGTCAAGGGCAAGGGTCTGCTGGCCGCCGATGAGAGTTCCAGCACCATCAAGAAGCGATTTGACGGCATCAAGCTCGATTCCACCGAGGAGCATCGGCGCACCTACCGCGACATGCTGCTGACGGCCCCCGGGGCGCAGGAGTGGGTGAGCGGGGTCATCCTGTACGATGAGACCATCCGGCAGAAGACCTCCACCGGCGTGAACTTCGCCGAGTATCTGACGAGCATCGGCGTGCTGCCCGGCATCAAGGTCGACCTGGGCGCCAAGCCCTTCGCCAACTTCCCCGGCGAGACCATCACGGAGGGCCTGGATGGCCTGCGCGAGCGCCTCCAGGAGTACTACAAGCTCGGCGCGCGCTTCGCCAAGTGGCGCGCGGTGATCGATATCGGCAAGGACATTCCGACGGCGTATGCGATCGAGGCCAACGCCCAGGCGCTGGCCCGTTATGCCGCGCTGTGCCAGGAACAGCAGATCGTCCCGATTGTCGAACCGGAAGTGCTCATGGATGGCGATCATTCGATTGAGCGCTGCGAGGCCGTCACTAATGAGACACTGCAGGTGGTGTTCGATCAGCTGTACAAACATCGCATCTATCTGGAAGGCATGATTCTCAAACCGAACATGGTGATCTCCGGCAAGAAGGCCGCGAACCGCGCTGGCCCCGAGCAGGTCGCCCAGGCGACCGTGCGCTGCCTGAAGCGCCACGTCCCGAGCGCGGTGCCGGGAATCGCCTTCCTGTCGGGTGGCCAGGCCTCCGAGGAGGCGACCTTGCACCTTTCACTGATCAACCAGATCGGTGGCCTGCCGTGGCATGTCACCTTCAGCTACGGACGCGCCCTGCAGGATGCGGCGCTCAAGGGCTGGGGCGGGACGGCGGCAGGCTATGGTGTCGGACAAAAGGAATATCTCAAACGGGCGCGTCTGAATGGACTCGCCACGACCGGGCGCTACACTTCCGAGCTGGAAAGCAAGGCCGCCTGAGGCGACTCAAAACCAAGTGACAGACAGCAACACACCATCCCCGACCGCCACGGTCGGCGAGGGCGAGGTGATCGTGGACGTCCGCGACGCTTGCTACTCGGTGGGCGGGCGGGAGATTTTCTCGGGTTTGTCGCTGCAGGCGCTGAAGGGGCAGATCACGGCCGTGATGGGTCCCAGCGGCACCGGCAAGACGACGCTGCTGCGACTGATCACGGCGCAGATCCACGCGCAGCGCGGCGAGGTGCGGCTGTTCGGCGAGAATCTCGCGAACTTGAACCGCACGCAGCTGTTCGCATTGCGCCGGCGCATCGGCATGCTGTTCCAGAACAGCGCGCTGCTCACCGACTTCAATGTATTTGAAAATGTCGCCTTTCCGCTGCGTGAGCACACCGATCTGCCCGAATCGCTGATCAGGAATCTGGTGCTGACCCGCCTGAATGCGGTGGGCCTGCGTGGCGCTGCCGCATTGATGCCCGCGGAGCTCTCCGGCGGCATGGCGCGTCGGGTGGCGCTGGCGCGCGCGGTGGTCATGGACCCTGAACTTCTGATCTACGATGAGCCGTTCGTGGGCCTGGACCCGATCGCGCGCGGGGTGATCCTGCGGCTCGTCCAGCAACTGAACCGCTCCCTCGGCATCACCAGTATCATCGTCTCCCACGATGTGTCTGAGCTTGCCAAGATCACCGACCGCGCCTACCTGATGGCGGCAGGGAAGATCGTGGCGGAAGGCACGCCCGCGGAACTTGCGGCCAGCCAGTCGCCCATCGTGCGCCAGTTCATCAGTGGCGATCCGGATGGTCCCTCGCCGTTTCATTATCCCGCACGGGACTTGGGCGTTCAGCTGCTGGCGGATGCGCCCGCCAAGCCGTGCCTGCCGGTACCCGGAGCGCGGCCATGAGTACCGCGACCACTCAGGATGGCATGATCCTAGGATCGCTGGCGCGCGTCGGCCGCATCGCGATCTTTCTGTTGAAGGTGCTGACGCAGTGTGGCGCGGTGCTGGCCCGGCCCAGCCTGGTTGTCAACCAGATCTACAACGCCGGCGGCCGCTCCCTGGTGATCATCATGCTCTCGGGACTGTTCACCGGCATGGTGCTGGCGCTGCTGGGCTTTAACCTGCTGCAGCGATTCGGTTCCGAGGATGCGCTGGGGTTCGCGGCGGCACTGGCTTTGCTCAAGGAGCTTGGCCCGGTGCTCACCGCGCTCTTGTTTGCCGGCCGGGCCGGGACCGCATTGACCTCCGAGATCGGCCTGATGCGGGCCACGGATCAGCTCACCGCCATGCAGATGATGGCCGTTGATCCGCTGCGCTATGTGGTCGCGCCACGCTTCCTCGGCGGCCTGATTTCGATGCCGCTGCTGGTCGCGGTGTACGACATGGTCGGCCTGTTCGGCGCCCATTTGGTCGGCGTACAGATGATGCGCATCGATAACGGCTCGTTCTGGTCGCAGATGCAAAGTGCGGTGTCGCTGCGCGATGTCACCGAGGGCATCGTCAAGAGCCTGGTATTTGGTTTCGTCTGCAGCCTGATCGCCGTCTATGAGGGTTATCACTCCGAGCCTACCGCCGAGGGCGTGGGTCTGGCGACGACGCGGACCGTGGTCGCCTCCTCGGTACTGACGCTATTCCTGGATTACATGCTGACCGCCGCGTTCCTGTGAACGCCGCGGATCATAAGGACTGAGGTTTTACATGCGCTCTAATCGCAGTATTGAAATTGGCACCGGCCTGTTCGTGTTGCTGGGTTTCGTCTCGTTGCTGTTCCTGACCACGCAGCTGCCATCGAGCGGACTGAAGCTTGAGCAGGCCAAGACCGGCTATCACATCACTGCCGCATTCGATAACGTCGGCGACCTCAAAGTCGGCGCGCCGGTCAGCATGGCTGGCGTGACACTGGGCGAGGTGGACAGTGTCCGCATCGACTGGACCACCTACAAGGCGGTCGTCACCATGCGGATCGATTCCAAATACAACAAGATCCCCGACGACAGCGACGCCAGCATCGAGACGCAGGGCCTGCTGGGCGGCAAGTACGTCGGCATCGGCGCCGGTGGGGCGGAAACCTTCCTCAAGGAGGGCAGTCAAATCACCCTGACACAGTCCGCGCTGGTGTTGGAGAATCTCATCAACAAGTTCTTTTCAGGCCAGGCCAGCAAGTCCGCGGATTCCAGCGCGCCTGCCGCTGGTGCCGGTGCTCGCCGAAGAAGGAGACCTCGAAGTGAAAACGAATCATCATGTGACCCTCACTGCCGGTGCGATGGGCGCCGTGCTCCTCGCACTCGGCACATTCAGCGCCGCGGCAGCGACACCCCCCGCTGCGCCCGCTGCCACGACCATCAACAACCAGGATCCGACCCAGATGATCCAGGATGTCGCATCGAACATCCTCAAGGAACTGGATGCCAATCGCGCGGCGTATCGCAACAATCCGCAGATGGTGCGCGCGCTGGCGGACAAATACCTGCTGCCGTACTTCGACACCCAGTACTCCGCGCAGCTGGTATTGGGCCGCTACTGGCGCACCGCCACCGAGGATCAGCGCACACGCTTTGTCGAGGCCTTCAAGGACTCGATGCTGCAGAACTATGGCAACGCGCTGGTCAACTTCACCGCCAACAAACTCAAGGTCCAGCCGGGCCGAGTCGATCCGGGATCGGACCTTGCGACCGTGAGCACCACCATCAACCGTGACGATGGCACGACCGTGCCGGTGATCTACGTCCTGCATAAGACGCCCGAGGGCTGGAAAGTCTGGGACGTTAAGATCGAAGGCATCAGCTACGTGAAGAGCTTTCGCGATGACTTTGCGGCGCAGATCGGGCAGAACGGTCTGGATTCGGTGATTAAACGGCTGCAGTCGGGTGAGAAGCCGGCGGCCCTGCCTGCACCGCCGAAGTAAGCCGGCGTGAAACAGCTTGATGTACAGGTCACGGTGGCCGCGCCCGGACGCATCCTGGTCGCCTCACCCATGACGTTCCAAACTGCGCGACGGGTGTGCGCGGCGGGCATCGACTGTTTCGTGCGCGATGGCAGTGCCTTGATGATCGTGGACTGTGCCGGGGTGACGCAGGCGGACAGCGCCGGGCTTGCGGTACTGATCGAGTGGCGGCGCTGGGCGCACCAGCACGGCCGGCAACTGAAATTTGTCAATCTTCCAGCGCAGATCAGCGCCATCGCGCGACTGAGCGAGGTATCGGAGCTATTGGCGGATGCGGCGGCCTGAGGCGGCGTACAGCAGCGCAGACACCCCGATCAGTGCCGCAAGTCCCAGGATCTCGAACGGCGCGGCGAGGGCGATCATCACGATCATGCTGCCGATGCCGACGCTGACCGCGGCCGTCAGCCACCGGAAGTTCAACGGCGCACCCGCCAAGGCGGTGCCGCGCCGCTTCAGTCGCCACGCCGCCAGACACACATAGGCGTAGAGCACGGTGCTCGCAAGTGCCGACAGTACCGCCAGTTCGGCAAACGTACCGGTGACGGCGAGGAGCGCGGCGGCAGCGGCGTAGCTGACGATCGCCCAGTCGGGCGCATGGGTCTTGCCATTCAGCCGACCCCACAGCGCGGGCAGTCGGCCGTCGCGCGCCATCGCGAACAGGATGCGCGGGCTTGCCAGAATGTCCGCGCCCAGCCAGCCGAACATGGACAGGGCCGCACCCGCCAACAGCACCCAACGCAGGCCCGGATTCAGGCGCCCCATGGCGTCTCCGCCAGCGGCGCGGCCGAGGTTCCCAGCGCGCTGCCGAGAATGCCCTGCGCGACCAGCTGGATCGCGACGTACAGCACCGTGGCGCCGCCGATGGCGAGCAGCAAGCTTCGCGGAATGGTGCGGCTGGGTTGCGCCACCTCACCGCTCACCACCAGCGCGCTCTCCATGCCCATGAACGTGAACAAGGCCAACAGCACCGCCCGGCCGATCGCCGGGGAGCCCGCCGCCGTCAGGGTCAGGTTGGCGGGGTGCACGGCGCCTGAGCCCGCGATCACGAACACCAGCAGCGGCAGCAGCTTCACGGCGGTCGCCGCGGTGACAAACTGGCCGCCGCGGCGCACCCCGCGCAGATTGATCGTTGCCATAAGGCCCAGCAGCCCGACAATGGTGAGAACGCGCAGTGCCGCGGCCCACGCCGTGGGCGCCTGGGCCGCGACGATCGCGGCCAGCGCGGCGCTGACTCCCCCGCAGGCGAGCACATCCCCGACCAAGAGCAGCATGCCGCACAGGAATCCCGGCAGCGGCCCGTAGGCGGCCTCGACGCAGCCATAGATGCCGCCGCTGGTGGGGATGCGGCTGCCCGCCTCCGCACAGCAGATGGCTACCGCGCCCACCGCCAGCGCACAGCCCACGATGGCAAGCGGTGCCCAGCCGCCCAGCGCCTGCGCCAACGCCGCCGGCGTGGTGAAGATGCCGGCGCCGACGATCATGCTGAAAATGCCGGCGGCGAGACTCCACGGTCCCAGGGCCCGCACCAAGCCGCGATCGCGCTGCGCTTCCATCGCCGCCGCGGCGTGGGGTCAGCGGGGGCTACTTGTTGACGGGTGGCGGCGGATTGGCCGGCGGCGGCGGCGAATCGTCCTGCAGGGATTTCTGCAGATCCCGCTCCTCCTGGTCGACCGCGCCGCCGTTGTCGCCGTGAACCTGGAAGTCACGGCGCTGCAGGTACGCATTGCGCGCAAACGCATAGCGGTCGAAGGCGTTCTGCTGATCCAGCAGCTGATAGGTGGGGATCAGGGTCTCGGCGGACAGGTTCAGCAAACTCAAGGCATCGACGGCATAGGCCGTCGTGGTGGGCCGGATGTAATACTGCGGGTTCGCGAACGTATCGGGAATCTTGCCGACGGCGTCGCGAAAATCCGAAGGACCGAATAGCGGCAGCACCAGGTAGGGACCGGAGGACAGGCCCCAGGTGCCCAGCGTCCTGCCGAAGTCATTGTCATCCTTGGGCAGCCCGACCGCGCTGGCCGGGTCCAGCAGACCCCCCAGGCCCACCGTGCTGTTCAGGATCAGCCGCGTGGTCTCCTGCCCGAAGGCGGCGAATTTCCCCTGCAGCAGATCGTTGATCATGATGTCCGGGGTATGGGCGTTCTCAAAGACGTTGGCGATGCCCCGGCGCACGAATTTGGGCGTCACGGCGATGTAGGCATGCCCGATGGGCAGGGCGATATCGTGCGCCAGGACGTCATCGACCTTGAAGGTCGTGCGGTTGAGGCGCTCCAGCGGATCGCGGGGATCCTTGACGGCGCCGCGCGGCACCGCCACGCACCCGCTAAGCAGCGCCACGAGGCAAAGCGCGCCGCACAGGTGAATCAGCGAGGGTTTTCTATGCATGGTGAGACGGGCCCAAAGTAAGAGACGCGGCTAGTGTAGCAACAGCCACCGGCCGGCTCTGTGCGGTATCAGCCGCCGGCGCCGCCGTTGTTGCCCGTGTTGGGCGCACGGCCGCCATGCTCGCGGCGGTCCTCGAGGATGGCATCGCGGATTTCCTTCAGGCGGGCGAGGAAGCGCTTGCGCTGTACGACGGTCAGATCCGGCGCGGACAGCGCCAGTTCCAGCTGCTGGGTGGCCAGTTGCAGCTCGCCATTGGCGATGTTGTATTCGCCCATGTAGTAGTAGGCGTCCCCGGCATCCCCGGCGCTGCTCGCCGCAAGCGCCGTGAGACGGATTTCGGATGGGGTGGGGGGCTCATTGTTGAACAGGTCGAGCAGCACCTGGTGGGCCTTGAACGCCTGGTTGGCCGTGATCAGGGCCTCGCCATAGTGCACCGTGAGCGGGATGTTGCGGGGGAAGAGGGCCTCGGCTCGTTCAAAGGTGGCCAGACCCTCCTTGATCTGCCCGGCGGCGATCTGCGCCTGGCCGAGCAGGGTATGCAACATGATGACGCCCTGATTCTGGGCGACCAGGGGCTGCAGGATCGGGATGGCCTCGGCCGGATGATTGCGCTGTACCAGCGCCAGGGCCTGCCCGTACACGGCCGCCAGCGGCGGATCGCTCATGTTGACGCGGGCCGCGTAATAACCGCGCAGATCAAACTCATCGGTCGCGGTCAGGACCCGCAGGCGCTCCTTGATCAGCCCGAAACTGACACTGTCCTCGATGTGTTTTGGCCGCTCCATCTGCGCGGCGCGACTGCGCGCCTCGGCGATGCGATCGCTGGTGACCGGATGGTCGATCAGCATGCGCGGAACGTTCGATTCGCCATAACCGTAAGTGCGGCTGAGGACTTCGAAGAAGTTCGGCATGCCCAAGGGGTCAAAGCCGGCGTGGGCCAGGTAGCCCATGCCGACGCGATCGGCCTCGTATTCCTGGTCGCGGGTGAAGTTGATCTGCATCTGCGCGCCCATGCCCTGCGCCGCCATGATGCCGCCTTCAAGCGCGGCCGGGCCGCCCCCCAGCGCGCCCAGGGCAATGGCACCGAGGATGGCCGCCGCGGTCTCCAGGCTCTGGTGCTCGGCGGCCAGGGCACCGCGCACCAGGTGGCGCTGGGTGACGTGCGCGGTTTCGTGGGCCAGCACGCCCGCCAGCTCCGATTCATTGTCGGAGGCGAGGATGGTGCCGTAGTTGACCACGACGAAGGCGCCTGGCAGCGCCTCGGCGTTGATGTCACCCTCGCGCACGACGTAATAATGAAACTGGCGACTGGAATCGGGGGCCTGGGAGGAGAGCCTGAGCCCGAGTGTCTGGATGTAGTCGCTGGCTTCGGGATCCTCGAGCAGGTAGTTCTGGTCCCGCATCTCATGAATGATCATGCGGCCGATCTGGAATTCGTCGTCCAGATTGGCCAGCGTCCCGGCCGGATTGCCGATGTCCGGCAGATCGGGGTTGGACTGGGCCGCCGCATAGGTCGCACACCCGCCAAAGACCGCGGCAGCGGCGAGCACCCTGAATTTACTCATTATTCGCATAAGACCTGTGACAGCGACCGACACTGCAGAGTTTCAGTCTGGTCCGTAAACAATCGTCGCGTCGTAAGGAATCATTGCCGAACCCTGCGGTGCCAGAGTGCCTATAACGCGCCAGCAGCCCAAAGCGCCGACAGCGTCGGCTGCCGGTACCCGCTCCATGTTACAGCGCGTCCGAGGCGAAGTCCGCCAGCCGCGAGCGCTCGCCGCGCACCAGTGTCACATGGCCGGAGTGCGACCAGCCCCGGAAGCGGTTGACGGCGTAGGTGATGCCTGAGGTGGTCTCGGTGAGGTAGGGCGTATCGATCTGCGCGACATTGCCGAGGCAGGCGATCTTGGTGCCGGGACCGGCGCGCGTGATCAGCGCCTTCATCTGCTTGGGCGTGAGGTTCTGGGCCTCATCGAGAATGATGTAACGGTTGAGAAAGGTGCGACCGCGCATGAAGTTGAGGGACCGGATCTTGATGCGGTTGCGCAGCAGGTCATTGGTGGCGGCCCGGCCCCAGTTGCCGCCCTCCTGACCCTGGGTCAGCACCTCGAGGTTGTCCATGAGGGCGCCCATCCACGGCTCCATCTTCTCCTCCTCGGTACCGGGCAGGAAACCGATGTCCTCGCCGAGCGGGATGGTGACCCGGGTCATGATGATCTCGACGAAGCGGTTGCTCTCCAATGTCTGGGCGAGGCCCGCCGCCAGGGCGAGCAGCGTCTTGCCGGTTCCCGCCGGTCCCAGCAGCGTGACCAGGTCAATCTGCGGATCCATCAGCAGATTGAGCGCGAAGTTCTGTTCGCGATTGCGCGCCGTCACGCCCCAGATGTTGTGGCGCTCGCTGCGAAAGTCGCGGGTCAGCTCGAGGGTTGCGGTCTCCCCGTCGACCTTGCGCACGATGCCCTCGATGCCGTGGTCGGCGTCCTCGTAGACACCCAGATTCGGCAGCCAGTCATGCACCGCGGGGCCGGTCACTTCGTAGAAGGTGCGCTCGGCTTCCTTCCAGGAGCGCATGTCCTTGCCGTGCTGTTCCCAGAAGTCGGCGGGCAGCATCGCCATGCCCGAGTACAGGACGTCCGAGTCCTCCAGCGTCTTGTCGCTGTTGTAGTCCTCGACATGCACGCCCAGCACCGCGCCCTTGATGCGCAGGTTGATGTCCTTGGACACCAGGGTGACGCGCGCGACCGGCGCCTCGCGCTGCAACTGCAGCGTCTGGGCGAGGATCGCGTTGTCCGCGCCGTGTCCCGGCAATATTTCCGGCAGGGTGGCGCCACCCAGCGGCCGGGTCTGGAAGAACAACCGCCCGCTCGAGGGCTTCTTGCCATGGTTGCCCGAATAACCCGACGGCAGCGGCAGGCCCTGGTCGATCTGTTCCTTGGTGGCATCGCGAATCATCTCATCCAGGAAACGGCTCGCCTGGCGGACGTTGCGGGAGGCCTCGGAGAGGCCTTTCTTGTTGGCGTCGAGTTCCTCGAGCACCACCATCGGCAGATAGATGTCGTGCTCCTCGAAGCGGAAAATCGAGGTGGGATCGTGCATCAGCACGTTGGTATCCAGAACGAAAAGGCGCCGCGTGGCGCGGTCCGCACCCGTGGGTCCCGTCAACTGCGGTGCCGGATGCATCGGGGGGCTGCTGATCAGAGACGCTTCGCCGCTTCAAGTACTTCCTCCACGTGTCCGTTCACTTTTACCTTGCGCCATTCGCGCCGCAGCAGGCCTGCGGCGTCGAGCAGAAATGTGCTGCGCTCGATCCCCAGGTACTTGCGCCCGTACAGGGACTTTTCCCGGATCACATCAAACAGGCCGCACACCTTCTCCTCGCTGTCGGACAGCAGCGCGTAGGGCAGCTTTTCCTTCGCAGCAGAATTTCTCGTGCGAGGCGAGACTGTCGCGCGAGATGCCCACGATCGCCGTGCCGGCGCGCTTGAAGGCGGCGGCGTGGTCGCGAAACCCCTGCGCTTCCAGCGTGCAGCCGCTGGTCATGTCCTTGGGGTAGAAGAAGATCACGAGCTTGTGGCCCGCGGCCGCCTTGAGACTCCAGAGCTCGCCGGCGCCGGAAGCGGGCAGCGAGAAGTCTGGAACCTTGCGGTCCAGTACAACTTTTGGCATGGGAGCGTCCGTAAGCGGCAGTTTCTTAAGCCTTCACCGGCTCCAGGATCGCATCCAGATTCAGCGAGTCGCAAAACTCCATGAATTCCTCCCGCAGGTGCGCCACATGGATGCGGCTGGGCACGTTGATGATCATCTGGACCGAGAACATCGGCGCCCCGGTATGGGCGGCCGGGTAGCTGCGCGTGGAGACCTCCGCGATATCGATACCGCGGGTGGAGAAGAAGCCGGACAGTCCCGACACGATCCCGGTCTGGTCCAGGCACACCACGTCAATCGAATAGGGCAGCATCTCGGTGCGGGGGCTGCGCGGCTCCGTGCGGCGCAGGTGCACGGACAGATTGCTGGTTTCCATCAGGCGCTTGAGCTCGGTTTCAAGTTTCGCGAGGGCATGCCAGTTTCCCGAAACCAGCAGCAGCATGGCGAACTCGGTGCCGAGGTTCGCCATCCGGCTCTCGCTGATATTGCCCCCACACTCGGTGATCACCCGGGTTAGTTCGTGGACCATCCCGGTCCGGTCGCTGCCGATCGCTGATACAGCGAGGTGTTGCTTCATCTTCTCGGGGGCCGTCATACGAATAAGCGCACCGAGTGTACCGGTTGCACCCGCCCAAGGCGACCTTGCCGGCCGGGGGCCCAAAGGCCGAACTTGCCCGGGCCGGCGTCGCCTCGTACCATCGCGCGCTCCGCGCACAAGCGGCCTTGTGGTTTTCCAGGTAGTTTTGGGCATGTTTTCAGGCAGTCTGGTCGCAATAGTCACCCCCATGCACGCCGACGGCGGGCTGGATTTTCAGGCATGGATGCGCCTGATCGACTTCCATATTGAGAACGGCACCAGCGGCATTGTCGTGGGCGGGACCACCGGGGAGTCCGCCACGCTGTCGGATGCGGAGCTGCTGGAGTTGACGCAGCGCGCCTGCGCTCAGGCCAGGGGCCGCATCCAGGTCATTACCGGGGCCGGCAGCAGCGACACCGCCGCCTCCGTGGCGCGTGTGCGCGCCGTGTCCCAGCAGCCGGTGGATGGCGTGCTTATTGTCACCCCGGCCTATAACCGCCCCACCCAGGAGGGTCTGTTCCGGCACTATGAGGCGATCGCCGCGGCCTCCCGGGTGCCGGTGATCGCGTATAACGTCCCCTCCCGGACCGCCGTGGACATGCTGCCGGTGACGGTCGCGCGCGTTGCGCAACTCCCGCGGGTGGCCGCGGTCAAAGAGGCCGTCCCGCAGGTATCGCGGGTGCGGGAGATCCTGGAGCGGGCGCCGCCGGGTTTCGTGGTGTTGAGCGGGGATGATGCCTCGGCGCGCGAGACCGTCCTGGCCGGCGCCAAAGGGGTGATTTCGGTGACCGCGAACGTAGTACCCCGGGCAATGGCAGAGATGATCGCCGCGGCGCTGCGCGGTGACGCTGAGACAGCCCGCAAGCTCGATGAGGGCATCGCATCGCTGCATGAGACGTTTGTTTCTGGAGACCAATCCCATTCCGGCCAAGTGGGCATTGGCGCGCATGGGACTGATGGGCGCGGGCGTGCGCCTGCCATTGACCGAGCTTGCGGTGCAGTACGGACCGCCGCTGGAGCGGTCGCTGCGCGCGGCCGGGGCGCTGCGGTAACTAATGAGAGGTGGACTTGATGCTGAAGGGATTGCGCGCTGCGGGAGTACTGGCGGCGATGGTGCTGGGACTGAGTGGCTGCCACACGTGGCGCTCCTTCACCCATAGCTGCGCGAATGACACCGAGGGCTATCAGCGGGCGGGTAGCGTGGCGCCGCTGCGGGTGCCACTTGGCATGGATGCGCCGGACGCGAAGAGCAGCCTGCAGATCCCCGAGCTCAATGAGCCGGCCATGCCGCCGCGACGTCCCCAGGATCCGTGTCTGGATGAGCCGCCAAAGTTCGTCGAGCCGCGCGGACCGCGACCGCCTCCCGCGGTTTGATATGATATGTGAATAGTTGTTGAGGGGAGAGGTGGCCGAGCGGTCGAAGGCGCTGGACTGGAATTCCAGTAACATCTTCACGGGTGTTCGTGGGTTCGAATCCCACCCTCTCCGCCAGTTTCGGCCGCCGCACCCGCATCCGGTCCATGGTGGTCCGCATCGGCTACTCCGCGACGACCAGTCGTGAATCCCGTCAGGCCCGGAAGGGAGCAGCGGCAGCGGCGATGTCGGGTGCCGGAATCCAAGCTGGTGCGGATCACCTCCAAATGGATGAAGGATGAGCTGTGGCTTATGTAGCGTTGGCTCGCAAATGGCGGCCGAAGCGCTTCGTCGACATGATCGGCCAGGAGCATGTGCGGCGTGCGCTGACCCATGCCCTGGACACTGATCGCGTTCACCACGCCTTCCTGTTCACGGGCACCCGCGGGGTAGGCAAAACCACGATCGCGCGCATTTTCGCGAAGTGCCTGAACTGCGATCGCGGCGTCTCCGCCTCGCCTTGTGGCGAATGCCCCAGCTGTCTTGCCATCGACGAAGGTCGGTTCGTGGACCTGATCGAAGTCGACGCCGCCTCGCGCACCAAGGTCGATGACACCCGCGAGCTGCTCGACAATGTGCAGTACGCCCCCACCCAGGGTCGCTACAAGGTGTACCTCATCGATGAGGTGCACATGCTGTCGACCCATTCCTTCAACGCCCTGCTGAAGACGCTGGAGGAGCCGCCGCCGCGCGTGAAGTTCCTGCTCGCGACCACCGATCCGCAGAAGCTGCCGGCGACCGTGCTGTCGCGCTGCCTGCAGTTCAACCTGAAGCGGCTGCCGGTGTCGCTGATCGCCGGGCGGTTGCAGCATGTGCTGGAGCTTGAAGGGATTGGCTTTGAGCCGGCGGGCTTGCGATTGCTGGCGCAGGCCGCCGACGGCAGCATGCGCGATGGCCTCTCGCTGCTCGATCAGGTGATCGCCTTTGCCGGCGGCAGCGTGGCCGAAGCGCAGGTGCGCGACATGCTCGGCACCGTGGCGCGCGATCATGTGGTGAAGCTCGCGCAGCTGATGATCGAGGCCGCTGCACCGGCCGTGATCGGCTGGGCGCACGAGCTGGAGCAATGGGCGCCCGATCATGCGCAGCTGCTGGATGAGTTCGCCGCCTTACTGGTGCGCGTGGCGCTGGTTCAGGCCGTTCCCGACTATGACGGGGATGAGCTGTATGAGCTGAGCCTGCTCAAGCAGCTGGCGCAGGGCATCCGACCCGAGGATGTGCAGCTGTATTACCAGACGGCCATCATCGGCCGGCGCGATCTGCATCTGGCGCCCGATCCGCGTGCCGGATTTGAAATGACGCTGCTGCGGATGCTGGGATTTCGCTATGCCGGCTCCTCGCTGACCGCAGGCCCGGCCCCCGGAGCAGCCCCCGGGGGCGGCGCGCTGGCCGCCAAGGCTGCGGCCGGCCGCGGCAGCCGCGCCGAGGTTGCGGCGGCTCCGGCGGCTGCCCCAGCGCCCCTGGGCACGCCCGCAGCCCCGGCGGGCCCCGCTGAACCGGCTGACTGGACGGCCATGGTCGCGGAGATGGGCTTGAGCGGCGCCGTGCGGTCCCTGGCGCTCAACTGCCAGTTCCTGGGCCGGCGCGAGGGCGCCGTGCGGCTGGGCCTGGATCCGCGCTTCCAGGCCTCGCGCACCGCCGGCATCGAAGCCAAGCTGCAGCAGGCTCTGGGGGCCTATTTCGGCGGCGCCGTGCGGCTGGAGTTCGTGGCCGACCCGCAGGCGCAGACCCCCGCCCAGATCCAGGAGCGCGAGGGCCGCGCGGCACTGGTCGCGGCGCGCCAGGCTTTTGGTGAGGACCCCACGGTGAAGGCGTTGCAGGAGCGCTTTGGCGCCACCTTGTTACCGGATACGATCCGACCGACCCGGACGGACTCTTAAGTCCCCTTACTCAGGAGCGTTGGCAGTCATGCGCGGCAATATCGGCAATTTGATGAAACAGGCTCAGGTCATGCAGGAACGCATGCAGAAGGCGCAGGCCGAGGTGCAGAACATCGAGGTGGTCGGCGAGGCCGGCGGGGGCATGGTGAAAGTCACGCTCTCCGGCCGGCACCAGGTCAAACGGGTGCAGATCGAACCCGCCGTCGCCGCCGAGGACCGCGAGATGCTCGAGGATCTGCTGGTCGCGGCCTTCAACGATGCAGCCCACAAGGTGGAAGTGCGCACCCAGGAGATGATGGCCGCCGTCACCGCCGGTCTGCAGTTGCCGCCGGGTGTGAAACTGCCCTTCTGATGAAGCATTCGCGCAATCTGCTGAAGCTGATCGATGCGTTGCGCGCCCTGCCGGGGGTGGGGCCGAAGACGGCGCAGCGCATGGCGTTTCACCTGCTGCAGGAGGGCCGCCCCGGTGCCCACGCGCTGGTGGCGGCGCTCGGCACCGCGCTCGACTCGGTGCAACGCTGCCGGCGCTGCCGCATGCTCACGGATGATGAGTTGTGTTCGATCTGCGCCGCGCCGCAGCGCGACCGTACGCTGTTGTGCGTGGTGGAGTCGCCCGCGGACGTGGTGGCGGTTGAACTGTCGGGCAGCTACCGGGGCTACTACTTCGTGCTGATGGGCCATCTGTCGCCGCTCGATGGCGTGGGCCCGGATGAGCTGGGCGCGCGCGAACTGGAGGCGGTGCTCGCCGAAGGGGCCGTGCAGGAACTCATTCTCGCCACCAATCCCACGGTGGAGGGCGAGGCCACGGCGCATTACCTGCGCGAGCTTGCCTTGTCGCGCGGCATCCAGGCGACGCGCATTGCCCACGGCGTGCCGGTGGGCGGTGAACTGGAATACGTGGACGGCGGCACCCTGGCGCATGCGCTGGTGGGGCGCCAGGTGATGGGCTAGCTCCTGCGCGGTCGGCGGCCGGGGCCGCCTTCGGCACCCAGCGTTTCAAACAGATGCCGCAGCCGCCGATAGCTCTCGTAGCGTCGTGGACTGATGCCGCCTGCCTCACTGGCCGCGCGCACGGCGCAGCCCGGTTCACGCAGGTGCCGGCAGTCATCGAAACGGCAGCGCGGCGCGCACTGCGCCACTTCCAGAAACCCCAGCGACGTGGGCTCAAGTCGGGAGAGCGCCGGTGCGAAGTCGCGCACGCCGGGTGAGTCGATCAGGTGACCGCCTCCGGCCAGGTCATACAGATGCGATGCGGTGGTCGTATGGGTGCCTTCCTGCCGGCGCAGCATCAGCTCCCCGGTGCGGATCTGCGCCTCGGGCACCAGCTGACTGATCAGCGAGGATTTGCCCACCCCGGATTGGCCCACGAAGGCGGCGATGTCGCCGGCACAGGCCGCGCGCAGCGACGGCATGCCGGTGTCGGTTTTCACCGATACCGGCAGATGCGTGTAGCCCACGTCCGAGTAGCTGGTCAGTTCGCGCGCCAGCTGCGTCGGCCAGGGCAGTTCGCATTTGTTGAGAACCAGGCTCGCGCGGATGCCGGCCGAAGCGGCGGCGGCCAGATACCGGTCGATCATGAACAGATCCGGCACCGGCACCGGTGCGATCGTCACCAGCATCAAGGTGAGGTTGGCCACGACGGCCTCCTCATCGGCACGCAGATTGGTGCGGTACAGGCAGCTGGTGCGCGGCAGCACCGCGGTGACGTGGGCCTCGTCGTGATGCGCATCGATGTCGCAGCTGACCTGATCGCCGCACACGATCTGCAGCTTGCGACCAAACGGTCGTGCGGCCCGTTCATTGCCCTCACCATCGCGCACGACGAGGTGGCGCCCGTAGGCGGCGATGACGCGTGCGGTGAAGGTCATGGGTCAGTTAGAATGCCGGTTCGCCATGTCAAACGCTGAGAACCTCATCTGGATCGATCTGGAGATGACCGGTCTCCTCCCCGAGACCGACGACATCATCGAGATCGCGACCATCATCACCGACAAGGAACTGAACGTCCTGGCCGAGGGACCGGAGATCGCGATCCATCAGCCACAAGGCGCCCTGGCGCGCATGGATGAGTGGAATCAGCGCCAGCACGGTTCATCGGGACTGCTGGAACGGGTGCGCGCCAGCCACAGCGGTGTTGCCGAGGCCGAACAGCGTACGCTGGAATTCCTGGCGGCCTGGGTGCCCCCCGGCGCATCGCCGATCTGTGGCAACAGCATCTGTCAGGATCGCCGCTTTCTGGCACGCCACATGCCACGTCTTGAGAAATTCTTCCACTATCGTAATCTTGATGTCAGCACGCTCAAAGAGCTCGCACGTCGCTGGGCGCCCCAGGTCGCCGCCGGGTTCATGAAGCAAGGTGCCCATCTTGCGCTAGCAGACATCCGCGAGTCCATCCGCGAACTGCAGCACTATCGTGCGCAATTGCTGGCACCCGCGTTCCGCGCCGGCAATGCAAGCGGAAATTCTTCACAAACCTGACGCATTGCACGGGTTGCACGCGCACCGACGTGCGATATAGTCGGGGCATGCTCAATGACGCCCTGACAACGGTCTCCTGGCGCGCGAAGCCCCGAAGTTTCGTCGCCCTGATGGGCCTGTACGAAAGCAATTACATCCGGCTGGGGTGGCTCGCCGGCAATGTCGCGCGCCTCTCCGGTGAACATCTGTCCGGGGTGGCCGGCGATTGTGATCTGCAGCTGTCCGTGGTCGAGCGCTCCCCCTATACCACCACCTTGAATCTCACCTATCTGATCCCGGACCAGGAGGCGACTCGGCGCTACCCGGACATGGGCGTACGGGTCTACCACGACGCCCGGCTGGTGGAGGCGCAGGAGTGGGCCCAGGCCCACGAGCATGCGGCGCTGCGCGCGCTGCGCAATACCGTGGCCTGTGAACTAGATCAGCGTTGGGCGCGCAACATCATGTTAAACAAGTGGCTCGAATACTGCGTGGAGCGGGGTCACCGCTTTGCGCCGGCCGCGGCAGGGTCCCCCTAAAGGGTGTCCCGGTTTGGCCGCCGATTTACGCGTGCCAACCATGAAGACCCTGGAACAATTCAGTCGCCTGATCCGTGTCACTCCCAAGGCAACCGATGATCCCGAAGATGATCATCGCGTCCTGACGCTGTTCCGCAATCGCGCCGAACTGAAGAAGGCCTATGGGGAACTTCAGGAAGAAGTCTATCGCCTGAAGGACCGGATCAAGCAGCAGGAGGGCGCCACGGCCCGCGTGCAGGAGATGCTCGGGTCCCTGGAATCACGCCTGGGCCTTACCGAAACGGCGTATCCGGCGCTGGTGTTCTATCAGCTGCGCGCCATGTGGCAGCGCGGCCGCGAGATCCTCGAGCAGTTCACCGCGGAGCTGTCGGCGCAGCAGGAGGAACGCGAACGGCGCGCGCTGTTCGTCGAATTCAACCGCGCGCAATTCTCGCGCCGCGGGGCCGGTGAGGCGGCGGTGCGCACCGTGCAGATGCAGTTCAATGATGCGCAACAGTTCGTCGCCGATCTGACGGCCCGTCGGGCGCGGCTGCAGCGCTTCTGGCATTACTTCAAGCGCCGCGATCTGGAGCAACGTCTGGTCGGGGCGCACGGTGCGCTCGAGCTTGCGGGCGCGGCGCTGGATCAGGCGTGCGCCGACATGGCGGCCATCGAGGCTGCAGCAGCCGGCGGAGTTTCCGGGGCTGTCGCTTGAGGCGCGACGCGCCATCAATATCGCGGCAATCGCCTATGCGGAGGTGCTGTGCCTGCGACTGGCGGACACCACGTTGATGACGCTCGCCAAGGAGGCCGTGGCGCGCCGTGAGCCGGTCGATGCCTATGGTGGACGACCTGAATGCGAGGCGCTGATCGCGTTGATCGCACGCGCGCGCGTGATCCTGGAGAGCAAAGCCAACGTCGCGCAGGATGTGAAGAGCCGCAGCGAGAACATGCGGCAACGGGCCCGCTATCGCAACGATGTGGATACGGCGCCGACGCCCGAATCCGTCTCGCTCGGCGAGGCGGATGTACTGGCGGGAGCACCGCTGGGTTCGGAGGCGGCGTTCCGCATGCCCAACGTTCTGGGCGAGGACACCTGGGATCTGTTCCGCGTGCTGCTGCGCTGATCAGCGCTTCACCGTCTGCTGCACCGGAGGTGCCGCGGGCAGATGCTGATTGGGCGTGTCGCCCATGAGAATATCCGCCATCACCTGCGTCGCCTCACCCAAGAGCAGATTGGCTTCAAAATCCGCCGGCGTGTTCTTGTCGAGCTCCTCTACGGTCTTTACCGCGGGCTGGCCCTCGGCGAGCAGGCGCTGATTGGCGAGATCCAGCCGCTCCTTGTCGAGTTGCGCGCGCTCTTCCTGGCGCTGTTTGAGGTTCAGCGTAATGGTTTTCTCGGCGCGCACCTTGTTGAGCGCGGCCACATCCCCGATCAGCCAGCGATAGTCCGGATCGCGCTGCTCGCGGGCGCTCTCCTCGGGCACGAGCGAGGGCAGGGCGATGACGGGATGCTCATCGTGCCAGGACATGAAGGGTGCGCCCTCGATGCGATCCCACGGCAGCGCCGCCTCCAGCGAACTCTCACCGACCTCCTTCAGGTCGATCACCGAGGGCAGCTGCACGTCCGGTTCCACACCGCGATGCTGAGTGCTCTCGCCGGTGACACGATAGAACTTGCCGATGGTCACGGTGATCTGGCCGCTCAGCGGTTTTTGCGACGGCCAGCGGTCGAGCGGGATCAGGTTCTGCACCGTGCCTTTGCCGAAGGTGCGTTGCCCCAAGATGTAGGCGCGGTGGTAGTCCTGCAGCGCACCCGCGAAGATCTCCGAGGCGCTCGCGCTGTAGCGGTTGACCAGGACCGACAGCGGTCCGGTATAGGTGACACCCGGGTCCGGATCATCGAGTACTTCCACCCGCCCCGTGGTGTCCTTGAGCTGGACCACCGGGCCCTTGTCGATGAACAGGCCGGTCAGTGCGGTGGCTTCCGGCAGGTAGCCGCCGCCGTCATCGCGCAGATCGAGCACAATGCCGTCGACGCCGGCGGTATTCAGCTCGCCGAGCAGCCGATGCACATCGCGCGTGGTGCTGCGGTAGTTGGGATCATTGGCATTCTGCGCCGCCACGTCCTGATAGAAGCTCGGAATGGTGATGACGCCGATCTTGAAGGTGCGACCGCCGCGGGTCACATTACGAATTTCCTGCTTGGCGGCCTGGTTGTCCAGGTTGACCTTGTTGCGGGTGAAAGCCAGCATCTTCTCCGGTGTGCCGGGCGCGGCGCCGGCCGGCAGCACCTGCAGCTTCACGACGGTGCCCGCCTTGCCGCGGATCAGCTGCACGACATCATCGAGCCGCCAGCCCACGACATCCGTGACCATGGCATCGCTGCCCTGCTGCACGCCGGTGATGCGATCATTGGGCTTGAGCGTGCCGGCAACCGCCGCCGGGCCGCCTTCAATCACGTTCATGACCTGCACGTAGTCATCGGTCTGCTGCAACGAGGCGCCGATGCCGTCGTAGTTCAGACTCATCTGGATGCGGTACTCCTCCGAATCGCGCGGCGAGAAGAAATTCGAGTGCGGATCAAAGGTATGTGCGTACGCGTTCATCAGGTTTTCGAACACGTCATCGGAGGAGATCTGGTCAACCCGTTTGAGCACGCGCTCGTAGCGCTTGCGCAGGATGTCGCTCGCATCCTTCCAGTCCTTGCCGGTGAGCAGCAGCGACAGGCCGTCATTTTTCACCCGCAGTCGCCACACCTCATCCAGCTGGGCGGTGGTCGTGGCGTACGGGGCATCCTTGCGGTCGAACTCCATGGACTCGTTGAGCGTCCAGTCCGGTTCGCTATCCAGCATCTTCAGCGCCGCGGCGACGCGTTCGCGGTTGCGCTGCTGATAGCGGGCGAAGATGGCGAAACCCGGCTCGACATCCCCGGTGTGGATCATGTCATCGAAGCGGTAGCGCCACTGCTCGAATTCCTTCAGGTCGCTCGCCAGGAAGTAGCTGTGCTGACCGTCGAGGGATTCGATGTAACGGTCGAAGATCTGACTCGACATATGGTCGTCGATCAGGACGTGGCGGTAATGCGCCTCCTCCAGGATCGAGCCGACGCGCCGGGCGATGGCGCGTTCCCGGTCGGTCGGGGCGATGGCATTCGGCGGCAGGACCGACGGGCCGGCGGGCGCCTGCGATGAACCGGTCAGCGCGAGCACCATCAACGCCGCCACAAACGGGGCAGCCCACGCGGTTGACCGGCGCTCGAATCGGTTCAGGATATTCATGAGGGGTGCGGAGGTCCTTGGGTGATCGCCTGGGAAATCGCGTGGCTCGGAGGCTACTAGGCTAGAGTGCGCGCTTCATTGCAGCAAGTGCTCCATTTCCACCTGCGGAATTGGCGTCATCAACAGCATATCGGGTTACTTTCGGCATCATGCGTCCATTGGCGGTTCTGATCGGCATCCTCATGGGTTCCACCTTCACCTTATTCTTCGGGTTGACGCTCACCTGGGTCACATTATTGTTCGTCCCCGCGGACGAAGCCGGCGAACTTTTCGGCGAGAAGACCACGCTGGGAGTCGCCATCGCGGTATTTGGCACCCTCTCGGCGGTGGCCGGGATCAGCTTTTACGCGCAATTGCGCGAGCGCCACTGGCGCCTGGCCGCCCATGCCGCCACTACCGTAAGCTTGTGCGCGGCCGTATGGCTGTACTGGCCAAAGAAGTAGCCGCGGCTTAGGCCTAACGGTAAGGGTCGCGACAGGTACGGCGACCTCACGCTGGCTGTCTGACGGTGCGCAGCGCGGCCAGGGTGGCCCGCAACGTCAAGATGACCACGTAGGGTCCCAGGGCGACGATCCAGAAGGCCTGCAGGCCCTGTCCCAAGCCCCGGAAAAAATGATCCACAAGGTCTCGGCCGTTGCCCCCCGCGTAGGGCCCGAAGACGTGCGATCCGAGCAGCCAGATCAGCGGCGGCAGCAGCAACAGCCCGACCGTGAGGGCGATTAGCAGCCACAGCAGTTCGCGCCGGACCACGGCGATATTCATTGACATGTTGCAGGCATAATAACGCCCGAATGAAAAAAGTCAGAGTAGCGGTGATCGGCGTGGGGTACCTGGGGCGATTTCACGCCCAGAAGTATGCGCAGCTCCCCGAATGTGAACTGGTCGCGGTAGTGGATGCGCGTGCGGAGGCCCGGGAGGCGGTGGCAACCGAAGTCGGGGCCCGCGGCCTTGCCGACTTCCAAAACCTGCTGGGCGAGGTCGATGCGGTCAGCATCGTGACGCCGACCGCCGCGCATTTCCCCATCGCCCGGCAGTTCCTCGAGGCGGGGGCCCATGTGCTGGTTGAAAAGCCCATTACCGAGACCCCGCAGCAGGCCCGCGAACTCATCCAGCTCGCCGCCCAACACGGCCGGGTGTTGCAGGTCGGCCATCTGGAGCGCTTCAATTCCGCCATTCTCGGCGCCGAGCAGCACCTCAAGGCCCCGCGCTTCATCGAGTGTCACCGCCTGGCGCCCTACAAGGAGCGCGGCACGGATGTGAGCGTGGTGCTCGATCTCATGATTCATGACATCGACATCGTGCAGACCCTGGTGGGCTCCGCCATCGAATCGATCGATGCGATCGGCACGCCGGTGTTTTCCGAGGATGTGGATATCGCCAATGCGCGGATCCGTTTCGCCAATGGCTGCGTCGCCAATGCCACGGCCAGTCGCGTGTCGTTGAAGACCGAACGCAAGATGCGGGTGTTTTCGGACGAAGCGTACGTGTCCATGGATTTGCAGCAGAAGATCGTGACGGTGATCCGCAAGCGGCTCGGGCCGCCGGCCGCCGGGCAGCTGCCGGTGAGCATCGAGGAGCGCATCTTCGAGCCCGGCGATGCCCTGCAGGCGGAGATCCACTCCTTCCTCACCTGCATCCGGCAGGGACAGGCGCCGGTGGTCAGCGGCGAGGCGGGTCTTGCGGCGCTCGAAACGGCCATCCAGATCACGGCCCAGGTCCAGAAGAGCCGCCGGGGCCGCAGCCCTTGAATTCGGGTCCGGGGGCGCCAGATATCCGGCATGGACACCCAAATTCTTCATGTCGGATCCCGGCCGCGGTCACTGGAGCTGGATTTCATCGGTGACCTGGCCTGTCCCTGGTCCTTTATCGGCAAGCGCAATCTGACGCGGGCCCTCGACAGCCTCTATGGGGCGACCTCGCGCATCGAGCGCTGGCATGGGCTGCCGCTCGCCGGCATGACCCAGAGCGGCTGGCGCGAGCACCTGGCGGGGCGGCTGTCCGCAGGCGCCGATGTGGAGGAGGCGCAGCGCAAGCTTGAGAGCGCGGGGCGCGAGCTGGATATCGCCTTTCACTTCGAGCGCATCGCGGTCCTGCCGGACACCCGCGAGGCGCACCGGCTGGTGCATCTGGCCGGGCATGACGTGCGGCAGGGCGAACTCATCGATGGGATTTTCCGCGCCTTCTTCGAGGCCGGTCGCGACATCAGCAACCCTTTGGTGCTGGTCCAGCTGGCCGGGGAGGCGGGTGTCGAGGAGTCGGTGCGCGCGGCCTTTACGGGCGGTCCCAAGGGCCGCGAGGAAGTTCTCGCCGAGGAGCGCCGGCTGCGCGGCCTGGGCGTGGAAGGCGTGCCCAATCTGCTCTTGAACAGCCGGGTACTGGTACCCGGTGCGGCCGATGTGCCGACCTACATTCAGGCGCTGGATCAGGCACTGTTCACCGAAAGCCACACGCAGGACCGCCAGCGGCTGCTTCACTGAAGGCACAACAGCGCCGCGGTCGCGGCGGTTGTGCGAAAATCCGTGCCTGTACAACCAGCAGGTACCGCGATGCTTGATTCAGGATTACTGGCCGATCTGCGCGCGCTCGTCGGCGACTCCGGCGTGCTCACCGGCGCTGCCGTGCAGGAGCGGGCCGATGTGAACGGCCATGTGCCGCTCGCCGCGGCGCTGGTGCGGCCCGCGTCGACCGACGAGGTCAGCGGTGTGTTGCGGCTGTGTCATGCGCGTCGCCAGAGCGTGGTCACGCATGGCGGGCGCTCGGGGCTCGTCGAGGGCACCGCCACCACTGCGCACGAACTGATCTTGTCGACTGAGCGCATGAATGCCATCGAACGGGTGGATGTCATCGGCCGTACCATGCGCGTGCAGTCAGGGGCCATCCTGCAGCGGGTGCAGGAGGAGGCGGAGCGTCACGACCTGATGTTCGCGCTGGATCTGGGCGGCCGCGGCACCTGCACCATCGGCGGCAACATCTCCACCAACGCCGGCGGCGTGCGGGTGCTGCGTTACGGCATGATGCGCGCGCTGGTGCTGGGGATTGAGGCGGTGCTCGCGGATGGCACGGTGCTCAAGGGTCTGAACCGCATGATCAAGAACAACGCCGGTTACGATCTGAAGCAGCTGTTCATCGGCTCCGAGGGCACTCTAGGCGTGGTGACGCGCGCGGAGCTGCGCCTGTTTCCGCGGCCGCGCAGCACCAATACCGCCCTGGTCGCCTGCCAGGACTTCGAGGGCCTGGTGAAGCTGCTCGGCATGCTCGATGCGAGCCTGGGCGGACAGCTGAGCGCCTTTGAGGCCATGTGGCCGGATTTCTACGAGGCGACCACCAGCGCCTTCGGACACCATCGGGCGCTGCTGCCGGCAGGGCACGGCATCTACGGACTGGTGGAAGCCTCCGGGGCGGACATCGACAGCGACGGGCTGCGTTTCGAGGAGGCGCTGGCGGGTGCCATGGAGTGCGGCGTGGTGCTCGATGCGGTCATTGCCAAATCCGAGGCCGAGCGCGCGGCCATCTGGGCGCCCCGTGATGATCCGTGGCTGATCACTCAGCATTATGGGGCCACGCTGAATTTCGATGTCAGCATGGCCATCGAGGATATGGCCGGCTACCTCGCCAAGCTGCGCGAGGCGGTGGCGCAGCGCATGCCCGCAGGGCGCGTGTTCGCATTCGGCCATGTCGCCGACGGCAACCTGCATGTCATCGTGGCACCCGGGAGCGGTGAGCCTGCGCTCATGCGTTTGGGGGAGGAGATGGCGTATGAGCTGCTGCGCCCGATCGAGGGCAGCATCTCCGCCGAGCACGGCATTGGTCTTGAGCGCCGGCATTTCCTGAACATCTCGCGCACGCGCGCAGGAAATCGACGCGATGCGCACCCTCAAGCGGGCCTTGGATCCGCACGGCATCCTCAATCCCGGCAAGGTTTTCGAGTGACCGAGGCGCCGCGTCACCTGCAGAGCAAGCCGCGGCCGGTCACAGTCGCCGCCGTACAGATGAGCTGCGGCTGGGATGGCGGCTGCGAACATTGCGCACGCTGAACAGCTGGTTCGCGAGGCGGCCCGCCAGGGCGCCCGCATCATCCTCCTTCCGGAACTGTTCGAGACACCGTACTTCTGCATCGAGCAGGACTCGCGGCATCTGTCGCTGGCGCAGCCGCTCACGCATAACGCGGCCGTGCGGCACTTTCGCAGCGTGGCGCGCGAGCTCGAAGCGGTGCTGCCGATCAGCTTCTTCGAACGCGATGGCCTGGCTTATTTCAATTCGGTCGCGGTCATCGATGCGGATGGCGAGGTGCTGGGGGTGTACCGCAAGACCCACATCCCCAACGGCCCGGGCTACCAGGAGAAGACTTACTTCTCCCCCGGTGACACGGGCTTCAAGGTCTGGAACACCCGGCATGGCCGGATCGGCGTCGGCATCTGCTGGGATCAGTGGTTTCCCGAGACGGCGCGCATCATGGCCTTGCTCGGCGCCGAACTGCTGCTGTTTCCGACGGCCATCGGCAGCGAGCCGCCGCCGGCGGTGGCGGTCAATTCGCGCGCGCACTGGCAGCGGATCCAGCAGGGCCACGCGGCGGCGAACCTGATGCCGCTGCTCGCCGCCAACCGCTACGGGCTGGAGCGATCGCTGCAGGATCCGGCGGGCCTGTTCATCCGCTTCTACGGCTCCTCGTTCATCACCGATGCGACCGGCGCGACGCTGGCCGAGGCACCTGAGGAGGGCGATGCGGTGCTGGTGGCAAGCTTTGATCTGGCGCAGCTCGCCGCCCAGCGCGCCAACTGGTACGTGTTCCGCGATCGCCGGCCGGAACTGTACGGTGCGCTCCTCAAGCTGGGCGAGCAGGGTTGAACTAGGCGCGGCGTCGCACTGGCTTGTGCGCCAGCTGCCGCGCGATGGCGCGCAACCCGACGGTCGCGGCGCGCAGCTCCGCGTCCGACAGCGACCGGATGCACCGATCGAGTTTCCCGGAGGCGCGTCCCACCGTGGAGCGCAGCAACTGGCTGCCGCCCTCCGTCAGGCGCAGCCGTACCGAGCGACCGTCTCCCAGATCCCGTCGCCGGCTGATCCAGCCGCGCTCCTCCAGCGCCTTCAGGGCCTGACTCATCGCCGGCCGGTTCATGCCCAAGCGCTGCGCCAGCGCCGAGGCACCGATCCCGGGTGTTGCCGCAATGGCCGCGAGCACCCGGTGACTGGTGATCGGGGCACCGGTGGCGCGCTCGAGCGCACGATACTGCTCGCGCATCTGGTCAACGATGACGCGCGCCGCGAGCAGTGCGTCGCGACGCCGACGGTCACGTTGTAGGAGATTTCCGACAGCCATTTCCCCGGGCGTCCCGCCTCACAGACGATGGTTGCAGCATAGCAAACATTGCGCGACGTGAAATGATTGTGGGGCCCGCGGGGCCGTACGGAAGGGATTTGAGCATGGGCGAAAGCGCGTCTGTAAATCGGGATTTTCAGCAGCTGCACGGCATGCGGCCACCACTGAACCGCATCGCGCAGCACTGTGCGATTTTTCTGGAATTCGATGGCACCCTGGTCAATATGGAGCGCAGTCCCGACCAGGTGGTGGTGGACGGTGGCTTGCTGTATCTGCTGGATGAGCTGTATGTCGCGACCGGCGGTGCCGTGGCCGTGCTCAGCGGGCGCAGTATCGAAAACATGGATGCACTGCTGGCGCCTTTGTGCCTGCCGCTTTCGGCCATCCATGGGGCGCAGCGCCGTCGCGCCGATGGCACGGTCGAGCGCTGCTCGATCCCCGCGACCGTGGTATGGCAGACCCGCATGTCACTGCGCATGCGGCTGCGTCATTACAAGGGCTTGTTCATTGAAGACAAGGGCTGCGCATTCGCGGTGCATTATCGCGGCGCGCCGTCGGTGCCGTTGTCGCGGCTGCGTGCCGACCTGGAGGCGCTCGCGGCGGGATCGCGCGGCATGTTCGAGGTACAGCAGGGCGGTGAGATCCTGGAACTTCGACCGCGCGCCTGTAACAAGGCTGCGGCGCTGGAGCGCTTCATGAGCGAAGCGCCGTTTGCAGGCCGCTTTCCGATCTTCATCGGTGCGGACCAGACTGACCGGGCTGGATTTGCGGCGGTGGGACGCGTCAACGGCATGGGCATCGCGGTTGGTTCCCGGGTGACGGCCCCATGGTGGCTGCCGGATCCTGCGGCAGTACGCTCATGGCTGTGCGGTTGCCTGGGTTTGGATCATTGAGCGGTAGCCCGGACCTCAATCTGGCCGTCATCGGCAACTGCCAGGTTGCCGCCCTGATCGATGCCACGGGCTCCATTGTTACCTGCCTGCAACCTGCCTGCCACGCCTCGATGGCGATCCGGTATTCAGCGCGTTGTTGAGCCCGAGCGGTGATCCCGGGCGCGGTGTGTTCTCGATCAGTATGGAAGGCAGCGCCCGGATTCAACAGCGGTACGTGCGTAACACCGCGGTGCTCGAGACCCTCCACGCGCGCGATGACGCCACCATGCGAGTGATCGATTTCTGCCCGCGCTATCGCAGCCGCGACCGTATGCATCGTCCCTCGATGCTGGTACGCATCGTGGAGCCCGTGGTCGGGCGCCCGGTGATACGCGTGCGGCTGCGGCCCACCGGCAATTACGGCGCCGTCACCCCGGGCGTGACGTTCAACAGTCATTCGATCCGCTTCGTTACGGAGGAGCACACCTACCGGGTGACGACCGATGCGTCGCTGACCGCGATCGGCGAGGAGCGCGTGTTCGTCCTGGCGAGCCCCCTGACCTTCATTCTGGGGGATGACGAGCCGCTCAACGGTGCGCTGACGGCGTACGGGCGCTCGCTGCTCGACCGCACCCGTACATACTGGGAGAACTGGGTGCGGGGACTGGCGATTCCCGCCGACTACCAGGAGGCGGTGATCCGGGCGGCAATCACCCTGAAGTTGTGCACCTTTGAGGACACCGGCGCGGTACTCGCGGCGCTCACCACTTCAATTCCGGAGGCTCCTGACAGCTCGCGCAACTGGGACTACCGGTACTGCTGGCTGCGCGACAGTTACTTTACGGTTCATGCGCTCAACCGGCTTGGCGCCACCCAGACCATGGAGGAGTACCTGCGCTTCATCCACAACACCCATGTCCGCGCCCCCGCGGGCGAGCTGCGGCCCCTCTATGGCATCAGCGGTGAGGAGCAGTTGGCGGAGGGCACGGTGCCGTCCCTGCGCGGGTATCGGGGCATGGGGCCGGTACGCATCGGCAACCAGGCCTTCGAGCAGATACAGCACGATATCTATGGGGCGATCATCCTCGCGGCTGCGCAGCTGTTCTACGATGAGCGGCTGCAGGTATACGACCACGAAAGGCTGTTCGCGGGGCTCGAGCGACTGGGCGAGCAGGCAGTGCGCGGATTTGGCGCTTCGGATGCCGGGCCCTGGGAGCTTCGCGGCATCGAGGTGAGCCACACCTTCACCGCGGTCATGTCCTGGGCGGGCTGTAACCGCCTTGCCGAAATCGCGGCGCTCATCGGCAAGAAGGAAGCCGCCGCGCGCTGGACGGAGCAGGCGGCGAGCATGCACGCGCGCATCCTCGCCGAGGCGTGGAATCCGACCCTGGGCTCATTCGTGGCGACGTTCGGCGGTGACACGCTGGATGCCACGACGCTGTTGTTCGCCGAGTTGCGTTTTCTGCCGGCATCGGATGAGCGCTTCATCGGCACGGTCGATGCGATCGGCAAACAGCTGCGCTGCGGGGAGCTGCTGTTTCGTTACCGCAATGCCGATGACTTCGGTGTGCCCACCACGACCTTCACGGTATGCGCGTTCTGGTACGTGAATGCGCTGGCCGCAGTGGGCCGGATGGACGAGGCGCGCGATCTGTTCGTGAAACTGCTCGGCCGCCGCAATGCGGTCGGCTTGTTGTCGGAGGACATCGACCCGGTGACCGGCGAGCTGTGGGGAAATTTTCCGCAGAGCTACAGCATGGTCGGCATCATCATCAGCGCCCTGCGCCTCAGCCGCAAGTGGGAGGAGCTGGTGTGAACCCGCGCAATACGGCGCTGCGGCCCTCCGAGCCCGGCTTAGCACCCACCCCAAACTGAGCGCTGCACTGCAGCGCGAACCGGATGTTCTCATCGAGCCGCGGCGCGAAAACTTGCGGCGGCGGGGCCGCGGCCTGGCTTACAATTTGTATCCGCGGCGGGAGTTCATTCACAACAGGGGAGCGGGTATGCGCATTTCCACACAGGTTCGCGTCAGCACTGCGGCAACGGCCTTGCTTGCCGTTCTGGGTGCCCAGGGGGTCGCGCTGGCGGATGACAAACCCGCCGGTGAAATGTGGCGCCTGAGCACGAGTATGGAGATGCCGGGCATGGCGATGCCGGCGCGCACGATGGAAATGTGTCTGCCGAAGGGCAAGGAGCAGGAGACGCTCTCAAAGCCGCAGGGGCCCGGCATGGGCAGCAATTGCAGCGTTCAGAACGTCAAGCGCGAGGGCAACAAGTTCTCGGCCGCCATCATGTGCACGGGCCAGCAGCCGATGCAGGGCACGGTCGAATCCGTGTTTGAGGCAGATCATGCCAAGACCACGATGATCATGTCGATGAACGGCCAGCAGATCACCATGAAGACGGATTCTCAGAAGATCGGCACCCCGTGCACGCCGACCACACCGCCCGGCGCCAAGTGAGGTAGCGCCGCGGGCGACCCCAGGATCCCATCGCGGCCCCGGCGCGCCGCCGGGCCTTGCCGGGCCGGACCCCAAGAAAATCAGGTGCTTTGGGCGCCCGCCGCGCCGCGCCGCACTTTCGGACGGCACTTGGCATAAACTCCTCCCCACTATTGCGGAGGGATTTGCCCATGGCTGGGACGGAAACGGTTGTTTCGCATCAGGAGCTGATGCGTCTGTATGAGCAGATGCTGCTCATTCGACGCACCGAAGAGCGACTGCGCGATGAGAACAAGGCGGGGAACCTGCCGGGCGCGGTGCATCTCTACATCGGCGAGGAGGCGATCGCCACGGGGGTGTGTGCGACTCTGCGCGAATCCGACATGATCACCAGCACCCATCGGGGCCATGGTCATTACCTCGCCAAGGGCGGCGATCTGAATGCCATGCTGGCGGAGATCTGGGCGAAGAGCACCGGGATCTGCAAGGGGATGGGGGGCTCGATGCATGTGGCGGATTTCTCCAAGGGCATTCTCGGCGCCAACGGTATCGTCGGTGCGGGTTTTGCCATCGCCACCGGCGCTGCGTATTCGGCCATGCTGGCGCAGGAAGGGCGCATCGTCGTCGATTTCTTTGGCGACGGATCGTCCAATCAGGGCACGCTGATGGAGTGTCTGAATATCGCTGCCCTGTGGCAGCTGCCGCTGGTGTTCGTGTGCGAGAACAATACCTTCAGCGAATTCAGCCCGGCCAAGACCGTCACCGCCGGCAACATCGCCGACCGCGCCCGCGCCTTCGCCATTCCGACCGAAGTGATCGATGGCAATGATGTCACCGCCGTCTACAAGGCCGCGAAAACGGCCGTGGCACGCGCGCGCAGCGGCGGTGGCCCGAGCTTCATCGAGGCACATACCTATCGCATCCAGGGACACCTCGAGGCCGAGGATCTGTTCCTGGGTGGCCAGCGTTACCGCGAACCCGAAGAAATCGAGAGTTGGAAGAAGCGCGGACCGATTGAGTTCACGCGCCAGCAGCTGGAGGCCGGCGGCCCCGCGGCCATTGCGCAACTGGAAGAGATTGAGAAGCGCGTGATGGCCAAGGTGGATGCGGCCGTGCGCTTCGCCGTGGAGAGCCCGCCAGCCGATGCGGAGCTGGTGTTCTCGCTCATGTTCGACGGCCAGAGACCTTAGAGGAAGTATCAGACATGGCTAAGAAACGCTATATCCAGGCAATCAACGAAGCGCTGTTCGAGGAAATGGAACGTGATCCGAAGGTGATCCTGTTCGGCGAGGATGTGGAACTTGCGATCATGGGTGACTGCCGGGGCCTGACCGAGCGCTTTGGCCGCAACCGCATCCGCAACACGCCCATCAGCGAGCAGTCGCTCACCGGCATGGCCGTGGGCGCCGCCGCAGCGGGACACCGGGTGATCCTGCACCTGATGTTCTCGAATTTCATTTATACCGGCATGGATGCGATCGGCAACCAGATGGCGAAGATGCGCCTGATGTCGGGTGGTCAGGCGAAGCTGCCCATCACGGTGATCGCCAGCTACGGCGGCGGCGGATCCAACGCAGCCCAACATTCCGACACGGCTTATCCGCCCCTGATGAACCTGGGCGGTATCAACGTCCTGACGCCCGCGACGCCGGGTGATGCCAAGGGTCTATTGAAAACCGCCATTCGCGGCAACAATCCGTCGTTCTTCATGGAGGCCGGAGGGCGCGGCGGTGAACAGGGCGAGGTGCCCGACGGCGAACACCTGGTGCCGTTCGGCAAGGCGCACATCGCGCGCGCCGGCAAGGATCTGACGATTGTGGCCATCGGCTCGATGCTCAAGCCCGCACTGCAGGCTGCCAAAGAGCTGGCGGCCGCCGGGGTCGATGCCGAGGTGATCGATCCGCGCACGCTCGTGCCGTTCGATGACGCCGCGGTGCTCGCCTCCTTGCGGAAGACCGGACACCTGGTGATCTGCGACGAAGCGCGCGAGCGCTGCAGCGCGGCCAGTGAAATTGCGGCGATGGTGGCGGATCGGGGCTTCGGGTTGCTCAAGGCGCCCGTCAAACGCGTCGCGGTACCCAATGTGTGCATTCCGTATGCGCCGAATGCCGAGGCGCGGGTCATCCCGAATGCCGAGACGATTGCCCGCACCTGCCGTGAGCTGACCGGCCGGGCCGCTGCCGCCTGACAGAGCGCACGAAAGAGCCATCATGAAGATTACTTTGAAGTTGAACCGGGTCGGCATGAACATGCAGGAGGCCACCATCGCGAAGTGGCACAAGCAGGTGGGCGATACTTTCGCCAAGGATGAGGCGTTGTACGAGATCGAGACCGAAAAGGTTACCCAGGAAGTCCTGGCACCCGGTAACGGCAAGTTGCTCGAGATCCTGGTACCGGAGGGTGAGAACTCACCGGTCAATGGCGGGGTCTGCGTCGTGGACCTCAACGCCTGAAGAACGCATCGGTAGGGGGGGTATGAAAGCGTCACTCGCTGTTTACTGCTGCGCGCTGCTCAGTGCATCCGCCATGGTGGTCGCCGCCGCTGCTCAGACAGCACCTGCGCCCGATCCGAAAAGCCCGCAGTACCAGATGACCGGCGAGCAGGAGCGCAGCTACTCGTTTCCGGGTACCGGTGAAACCATCGCCTATCACCTCTACGTGCCGAGGACGTGGACCGCGTCCCTGAAACTGCCGCTGGTGATCGTCACCCACGGCGCCGCCCAGCCCCCGACGGCACCCTTTCGTCGGCCGATTGCCAATCCCACCCTGGCGAGAATGGCCGAGGAGCGCGGCTACATCGTTGCCGCGGTCACCGGCTATCACGCCAACGCGACCGGCGTCGGCGGCTGGAACGTGCCGTACAAGATGGTGACGCTGCCGGCCGCCGCGCCGACCAATGGCGCGGGTCGCACCGCCGGCGCGGGCTCCCAGCCCGCCGTGGCGCCGCCCACGGCGCAGGATTTCGCGCGCGCCGAAGAGGACGTATTGTTCGTCACGGACCTGGTGGCAAAGGAATACAAGACCGACCCGCAGCGCCTCTACCTCATGGGCAATTCATCCGGCGGCAGCGCCGTGTGGGCGTACGCGGTCCAGTATCCGCACCGCTGGACTGCCATTTCGCCAAGCGATGCTCCGCTTGAGGATGCGAACTTTCCGTACGCAAGGCTCAGGAAAGTTCCGGTGCTCGTGATTCATGGGGACAAGGACACCGTCATGGCGTTCGATGCCAGCAAGGCAATGGTCGATCACGCCAGGGCAAAAGGTGTCGACGTCACCTGGCTGCCCGTGATTGGCGGTACCCACATCGATGCGTGGGCCCAGCCTCAGGTCATCAAGCAGATCTTCGACTTCTTTGATGCACACAAGAAGAAGGGTTGAGGCCCCGCGCATGATCGAGGACCCTGCGCTGCTGCGGCGTCTGCTGCGCGCCAAGGACCGGATGGACGTGCGCTCGCACGAGGACTGGCCCATCCGGCGCCTGGCGCGCGTCAGTGGCGTCTCGGAGGCTCACTTCGCGCGATCGTTCAAGTCGGCATTTGGTCTGCCGCCGCACCGCTACCTGCTCACGCGACGCATCGAGCGGGCCACGGCGCTGCTGCGTGACAGCGACCTGCCCATCACCGAGATCGCCTTCCGCGCGGGCTGGGCGAGCCTGGGCACGTTCGGGCGGACCTTGCGCGACGTGACCGGCGCAAGCCCGGGCGCGATCCGCAGGCGCGGCCGGGCCACGGCACGCCAGCTTGGCCGCGTGCCGGCCTGCGTCCTCAGCGCCGCGCAACGGCCCAATCTCACGATCGCAGTTTTGGAGAAGCGACGCCGGCTGGCGGGCGGTATAAACGCACCTGGCAAATAAGGAGATCCCATGAGCCAAGGTGTCGAAATGGTCGGTCTATATGTTCGAGATCAGGACGAAGCGCTCGCCTTCTACGTCGACAAGCTCGGGTTTCGCGTCCACACCGACGTGCGCAACGGCGATTATCGCTGGCTCACGGTGCAGCATCCGGACCAGCCGTCGTTCCAGCTGGGCCTGTTCGCGCCGGGACCCCCGGTGCACGATGAGGCGACGGCCCAGACGCTGCGAGCCATCGTGGCCAAGGGCGCGATGCCGCCGCTGGTGCTGGCGGTAGATGACTGCCGCGCCGCCTATGACCGGCTGCGCGTGAGCGGCGTGGAGTTCACGCAGGAGCCCACGGCCCGCTTTGGCACGGTGGACGCCGGCTTCCGCGACCCTTCCGGAAACGGCTGGAAGATGATCGAACCGCGCCGTTGAAGCGAAGGTTCCGCCATTGCTGTAACTTCTCGCGCCGATCCGTGTGCTGTACCTGAGTAGGTGTCGCAAGCCGCGAGTCAGAGGGTAAACGCCATGGTCAAGATCATTATGCTGGCACTGGTACTTTGCGGCTGCGTCGCGGTGGCGATGGCGCAGGAGTTTCCGCTGTGGGAGCAGCTGCTGAGCCACTACGGCGGCAAGACGGATGAGACGCCGGTGCCCTCCATGAAGATGGGCAGTCACATGCAGATGTCCTTGAAGGGCAAGCCACAGGCCGAGTGACGAGCAGCGCGCCCGGCAGATCGTGGTCGCGGCGCGCGAAGTCCTGGCGCACTACGCGGATGTGAACCTGGCGCTGCGCGATGGCTATCGGCCGTTTTATCCGACGGGGCGGATGGGCGAGGAAGTCCATTACACGAACTACCGGTTTGCCCGACGCGAGCAGCAGAGCGTCGATTACCGGAAACCTGGATCGATACTCTACCGGCGCACGCGCGATGGCATGCGGGCTGTCGGTGTGATGTACACGGCGCCCCAATCCTCAACGCCAGAGCGGCTGGATGAGATTGCGCCACTGAGCATCGCGCCTTGGCATCGTCATGTGGATTTCTGCGGCGGCCCACGCTCCTTGCCACGCAACCAGCAGTTCGGGCCGGACGCGCTATTCGGGCCACGGGGCAGCATTCAAACTGAAGAGGCCTGCAGGGCCGCGCACGGTTTGTGGATTCCGGTGGTCTTTGGCTGGATGACTCACGTCTATCCCGATGCCAAGGATGCATGGGGCGGCATGGAGATGCAGATGGAATCCAACACCGACGTTCAAAAGATGAAGATGTAGCGGACCGATCGAAATCATCGCGCTGGAGGGGCCGCAGTTTGACAAACGTACGCGTGGATTTCGGGCGAGAGAACGCGGCACGCGCACGAGTTGCGGACGGGAGCGCCGCTCTGGAATACTCTGACCATGCCGGTCCGGGCGTGAGGGTTGAGATGGATCAGGTAGAGGGCTTCTTTCCAGAACGAGAGATTCTGGCCCTGCGCCGACAGCAGCAACGGCCCGCGGAGCCGGTACAACCATCTGATTCGCAGCGCAAGGCGGCATGGGTCGTGCTCGGTGCCTGCTTCCTAACCCCGGTCTGGGTCGCTGGCTGGCACGCTGGCCTCTTCAAGCGGCCTGGGATCCTCCTTGCAGCGTGCTACCTGTTGGCGGGCTTCGCCCTGATAGGGATCGTGATTGGGCTCTACCGGGCGCTGCTGAGCGGGAAGCGGCCCGCACGGGTGTAAGGACGAGGTTTTCCGGACCCTTCCTGGCCGGCGAGCGGCGGTCAGATCTCGACCTCGCCTTGAAGATAGAAAACAGCCGTCCCTTCCAGCTCCACGCGATCACTCCGAAGCCGACAAAGGATTTCTCCGCCGCGCTGCGAAGCTTGATACGCCCGAAAGTCTCGCTTGTTCAATCGGATCGCCCAATAGGGCGCCAGTGCGCAGTGCGCCGAGCCGGTCACGGGATCCTCGGGAATACCCTTCGCCGGCGCGAAGTAGCGACTGACAAAATCGTAGTTGCCATCGCCCGCCGCTGTGACGATGATGCCGCTTCGGTCCATGCGGGCAATGGCTGCGATATCGGGAGCAAGTTGCCCGCACAATCTGCGCGCTGTCCAGTAAGACGAGATAATTGAAGGGATCCGCCACCACCTCGACGGGCGCGACTCCCAGCGCCGCGGATAATTGCGGCGGCGTCGGTACCGGCGTGCAAAATCTTGCCGGAAAATCCATGACATAGCCGGCGCCTGATCGATTCACCGTCAAGGGGCCGCTGGCCGAATGAAAGACCACACGGCGTCGGTCCGGCTCCAGCCGCTCCATCACCACGACTGCACTCGCCAGCGTGGCATGGCCACAAAGCGGTACCTCGGTGGTCGGCGTAAACCAGCGAAGCAGATAGTCCTCGCCCTTGCGAACCAGGAAGGCCGTTTCCGCCAGGTTGTTCTCCCCCGCGATGGCCTGCAAGACGGCGTCGCTGGGAAAGCTATCCATCGGCATCACAGCTGCAGGGTTGCCCGCAAAGCGGCGGTTGGTGAACGCATCCAGGTGAAATATTGCCGTGGCCATAAAGAGGATCCTGTTTGGTTCTGAAACGGCGGCCTTGCGGATCAGGGCCCAACCGGATCCACAGGCCAGATGACAGCGTCGTAGACGGCAGTGCCGACGGCAGCGCCCTGCGGCCGCCAATCTGGCGTCTTGTCGAGTTCCACGTTCGCACCCCAGCTTCGCAGAAGGTCTGCGAGATCCTTGCGCGGGGCCTGTGGCAATTGCAGGAACGGCACATAGCCGCGACCCATCGCGTAGTCGAGTGCCGTCAGACCGTCTTCATCCTTTGCATTGACGTTGATGCCTAAGTCGACCAGTGCCGCCATCGCTTCTTTGTTGCCGGCGCGGGTGGCGTAGTGAAGTGCCGAGCCGCCGCGCGTGCGCTGCAGGAAATGGCGCTTCGACATGAGATTCACATCTGCACCGCTGGCGGCCAGCAGCCTGATCAGTTCGACCGTGGGATTGACGCGGGGACCTTTGCCGTCTTTCTGGCCTTCTGCGCCGTCATCGATCGTTTCGCGCCGTGGCGCGGCCACGCCTGCGATGCGTGAATTCGGAAAGCCGCTGCCGCCGCTGCGCGCGGTCGTCGCGAGGATGATGGGGCCCTGACCGTCAGAGGTGGCAAGCCTCGGATTGGCGCCATGGGCAAGCAGCAGTTTCACGATCTCGATGTCGCCAGTGGCGCAGGCAGTGAGGAACGGGGTGGTGCCACGACCGATGTCAGCGCCAAGGATCGTGCGCGCCACCGCGTGGTAGTAGAGCTGCTGATTCGGATTGGCGCCGCGTTCAACGAGCATCTTCACCACATCGCGGGCGGTGGTGTGGTCCGGCGCATCCTGGTCCAGCGGGTTGCCGTTGCGCACTGTCAGGTTCACGATCGCTACGTTCAGCGGCCCCTGCCCGTAGATGTCCCACTGGTTCACGTCGCTGCCCGCTTCGATCAGGCGCGCGGCGATGTCCCAGCTGCCGTTCATCAAGGCGATCGACAACGGCGACATGCCGGAAGGATCTGGCAGTGACACATCGGCGCGGTACTTCAGCAGGATCGGTATGCATTCGCGGCAGTTCTCGCGCGCCGCGTACATCAGCGGCGTAAAGCCACCCCGGTCGAGCTGTTTGGCGCGGCTCTCGGCGGTGGCGACGCGAAGGTAGTCGCGCACGGCCGAGCGCGCATTCACATCCGCTCCTTTTGAGGCGAGGAGCTGCACCAGGTCGGGGTGGCGCCGGGCGGTCGCCCACATCAGGGGGGTCTGGCCGCCGAAGCGCTCGCGCGGATCGATCTGCGCGCCGGCATTCACCAGCAGTTTCGCAGCCTCGAGATTGCCGCTGCGCGCCACGAGGTGCAGCAGGGTCTCCCCGTCAGCATTCACTGAGTTCGGATTCGCGCCGGCCTTCAGCAGCAGCCGCAGAAGCCCGGTGTCGCTCGCGTCCGCGGCCAGCTGGATCGCATCGACGCCGTAGTTGTTTACCGCGTTGGGATCGGCACCCGCCGCGAGCAGGCGCTTCACCTGGGCGATGTTGCCTTCGAACACCGCCCACTGCAGCGGCGTGCTGCCGTCCGGGCGCGATGCCGGGGCGTCCGCTTCGGCGGCGACGCCACTCGACATCAGCAGAACGGCGGCCACGACCGCGGCTGCGAGCTTGGGGATCAGGACCATGACCTCATTCTTCGATGCTCCGTGTACGTTGCCCGAGCGAATATTGCAGATTAGCCCGATCGCCCTGTCTCCTCCGATTATACCTAGAGTCGCCGGCCGCCCTTGCCGGCTAGAGAAAGCGGTCGAGCTTCATGCGATGCGCCGGGAGGGCGAATGGCTTAAATTGGCGAATCCGAAGCTCGGAGGCCACCTCGGTTCTTGTGTCGGCGAAAACCATTGATTTGGAACACGTCGGGGTGGCTGGCCTTCGCTGCAGTGAGCGTCAGTTCCATTTCGTTGAGCCCAAGCAAGATCACTCGCCCAGCAGCTTCCACATTGGAATTTCGGCAACGCTCCACAAATTGTGGGAATCGCTATCGGCTGCGGCAGGCATCAAGCGCGGCGGCCGCGTTTCCGGGGAGCCGCGTGAAGTGCCGGAAACCCCTCGATTCGCCATCCTCATACCTCGTCCAGCCAGTAGTCCAGATCGTGGCCCGCGCTTGTCATGTGGCGCAGGCCGTCCGCGAAAGCGCCGATTTTCTTGGAATCAGGGTATTCGCAGACTTCCGCGGGTAATTTGGTACTAACCGACAGGTAGGCCAATTCCGCGTCCGAGTCATTGACGATCTGGTGCGCCGTTTCCGGTCCACCGGTCGGACAACAGATCACATCACCAGTGCGAATTTTCCTTGTCTCATCGCCGTAGCGCAATGTTCCATTTCCTTTCACGATAAAGAACATCTCCTCTTCGCCGCGATGACTGTGAAAGGGGCACGAGCGCTTTCCGGGCGGGACCACGTCGTAGGAATAGCCGAGGTCTTTCGCCCCGAGCAGCGGTCCTATGCGCATGGCGCTGCATTCGAACCTATCGCCCTTCGCGAAATGCTCAAGCTTCAAATCGTCGACATTGACGACTTTCGAATCAATCACACGCATCGGGCTATCCCCGCACAAAATAGCGACCAGTAATTTCGCGGCGCCAAGCGCCGAAAGCAAGCTGTTTCAGTGTATCGCGATCTGGCCGATCCCTGCGCACGCCCGCAGCAGCCCGTTGCTGCGGCCGCGGCCGCGAGCGTACGGCTTTGGGTCAAGAATCTGCTCTCAGCACGGCCGCTTAAACGAAAAAGGGCGCGGATTGCTCCGCGCCCGTCCTGAGCGGCAACGCAAGTGCGAGGATCAGTGGCCGAAATCGCCCCGATTGTGATCGTCACCCCGACCGTGATCGTCGTCAGGGACGTACGCGACACCGCGGTACACCACCCCGTATACCGGGCGGGCAACCACGCGGAAGCTCTCGCCGGCGGGCAAGGCCGTGGCCGCGACCGCATCGGTGATCTCCACCACTTCGTTCGGGTCTGCACCAACGTCCGTGTTGGCGGCATTGGTATCGGTCGTCGAGGTCGCCGCCCACAGCGTCACGGTACCATTCTTGTTGACGCGGCCAGCCAGGTTTCGCAGACCGACGGTGGTCACCGCAGGCCAGGCGCCGTCGCGGCCGGCCAGCGGGCCGTAGCTCTGGCCGATCAGGCCGGACTGCAGGGTGTACGCCAGGGACCAGCTGCCGGTTGCGGTATTCAGCACCCATTTTTCCAGGCCCGCGTTGGTGGCGACGTCGGTGGCGTCGCCCGTGCCCTCATCGGTCACGTACATCGTCGTCGGGTTGGCGAAGAAGATCGCGAACGGCGTGAAGTTTCCGCCAGTCGAGCGCGCCGAATCGGTCGGGAAGCCGTTGACGATCTGGATGGTCTGCTGGGCCGCATTCTCGATTGTCGGGAGCACGTTGCCCGCCGCGGGTCCGGTGTCGGCCGTCGGTACGAAGCCAGCGGGCGACTGCGGCGCGTCATTGACCACGGTGTAAACCGTGTCCACGCCGTTGCTGCCACTGCCCTTGGTGAAGTACAGCGCGCCGTTGTACTCGGTAATGCCGCGGAAGTTGTTGTCCTTGCCGGGCTTGTCGTCCGCACCTTTCTTACCCAGGCCGTACTGCAGCAGCGGATTGACCTCGGCAGAGCCGGGGGTATGACCCGCCAGGGCGGCGACTGCCGGGATCGCCGGGGCCACAATCACCGACCAGCCATTGATCGGCGTGACCGCCTCGACGCCCGTGGTCTGGGTTACATCAGGATTGGTGCCGTTGCTTGCAGAACCAAAGGTCGCGGCATTGCCGTTGTTGCTGTTGCCCACGGTGTAGTACAGGCCGTTGGTGGCCAGCAGGGCCGCGCGGCCGTTGTTGCCACCGTAGTTTTCCGTCGGGGTATAGGAGAGGCGTCCGTCATCGCCGAGGTCGACGATGGTGCGGTGGAAGGCGTAGTTGCTGCCGAAGGCGAAACTCACCGGGTTGGTCGGATCCTGGCCCGCAACCGCATCCGCGTTGGAAACGTCGAGCGCGCCCACACCAGCGCCGGCATAGGCGCTGAACACCAGATGGCCACCATGCCAATCGCGCGTGTAATGCAGCGCCAGTTCCGATTTCGATGAGAAGCTGGTCACGACCTGCTGCTGCGGCACGGCCAAGCGGCCCAGCTCGCGGCCACTGTACGGCTCGATGGCCGTGAGGGTGATGGGTGATGTCACACCGAAGCTGGCATCAGGAACCTCGTTGCTCCACACGGTGACGTAGTTGCCGTCGGACACCGCGGAGACAGTGGCCGTGTCGGTGTTGGCCAGCTGCGTCGGATTGGGGCCCGTGGGATTTAGCCTGGCCACCGCGCCTTGCCAGTTAACGTAGTCGCTGCTGCTGATGACCAGCGAGCCCGGCTTAAGGAGTGAGTCGTCGGCTGAAGCGGTGCCGGTGAAGGCGAAGGCGGCTACGCTGCCGCCGATCAGCAACGACACGGCGCTGCCAACGGAAAAACGAATGGTCATGGCTGTCCCCTTCGATTACGAATCGCGCCATTGGTCAGCGCCTCGGCATCGCAAGGTAAGACGGCCCTGTTGCACTAAGATGACTGTAGAGCTTTATGAAATAGTCATCGGTCTTGCGCAGTCCCCGGTGTTACTTCCAGCCACGGCGTAGTTCGTGATCAGCGCTCTGGGCGAGGGGCGGGCCGCTGGGAAAACGCGGCGCATGGCCAGCGACGTTGGGGGCCGATGCGGGTCTACGGGACCGCCAACAACTTCCAGGTCGCGATGACGGAATCGGGGTTCAGGGAAATCGACGCGATGCCTTCATCGGCGAGCCACGAGGCGAAGTCGGGATGGTCGCTGGGACCCTGGCCGCAGATACCGATGTACTTGTTCGCAGCCCGGCAGGCCTTGATCGCGTGTGAGATGAGCGTCTTGACGGCCGGATCACGTTCATCGAAGTCCGCGACCAGCTGCGGCATGCCCGAATCCCGATCCAGACCCAGCGTGAGCTGCGTGAGATCGTTGGAGCCGATCGACATGCCGTCGAAGAATTCCAGAAACTCCTCGGCGAGCACGGCATTGCTCGGCACCTCGCACATCATGATGATCTTCAGTTCATCCTTGCCGCGCACCAGGCCGTGATCGGCCAGCATCTGCGTGACGGTACGCGCCTGACTGAGCGTACGCACGAAAGGCACCATGATCTGTACGTTGGTGAGGCCCATTTCCATCCGCACGCGCTTGAGCGCTTCGCATTCCATGCCGAAGGCCTCGCCAAAGTCGCTGCTGATGTAGCGGCTGACGCCGCGGAAGCCGAGCATCGGATTCTCCTCTTCCGGCTCGTAGCGAGTTCCGCCGATCAGCTTGCGATACTCGTTGGACTTGAAGTCCGACAGGCGCACGATCACGGGCTTCGGCCAGAAGCTTGCGGCAATGGTCGCAATGCCCTCGGCGAGCTTGTCCTGGTAGAAGGCGCGCGGACTGGGATAGCCGCGCGCCAGGGAGTCGACCGCAGCCTTGAGGTCCGCGGCGATCCGCGGGTAATCCAGGATGGCACGCGGATGCACGCCGATGTTGTTGTTGATGATGAATTCGAGTCGCGCGAGACCGACGCCGGCGTTGGGCATCTGCGCAAAGTCGAAAGCCAGCTGTGGATTGCCGACATTCATCATGATCTTGACGCGGCAGGGGGGCATCTCCCCCCGGCGCACTTCGCTGACTTCAGTCGCGAGGCGGCCCTCGTACACGTGGCCTGTATCGCCTTCGGAACACACCACCGTGACCATGGTCCCTTCGTCAATGCGGCGCGTCGCATCGCCACAACCCACCACCGCGGGAATACCCAGCTCGCGCGCGATAATGGCGGCGTGACAGGTTCGGCCACCCCGGTTGGTGACGATGGCGCTGGCGCGTTTCATGACCGGCTCCCAGTTCGGATCGGTCATGTCCGTCACCAGCACGTCACCGGCCTGGACGCGATCCATGTCGGCGATGCCCTTGACCAGACGCGCCGGCCCGCTGCCGATCTTCTGGCCAATGGCGCGGCCCTCGGCAAGCACCGCACCGGTGTCCTTCAGTTTGTAGCGCAATTCGATCTGGTTGCCGGCCTGACTTTTCACGGTCTCGGGACGGGCCTGCAGGATATAGAGACGATCATCGCTGCCGTCCTTGCCCCATTCGATGTCCATGGGGCGGCCGTAGTGCTGTTCAATCAGCACCGCGTAGCGCGCCAACTCGAGAACGTCGGGGTCGGTCAGTGAAAATTGGTTGCGCTCGGCCAGCGGCGTCTCGGTGGTGGTCACGAGCGCTCCGGTCCTGGCGCGCTCCGCGGGCGCCGCGAAACTCATGCGCTGCAGCTTCGATCCTAGGCTGCGGCGGATGACGGCAAATTTCCCCGCCTTGAGCATGGCCTTGTGGACATAGAACTCATCGGGGTTGACGGCGCCCTGGACCACCAGTTCGCCAAGTCCATAGCTTGAAGTGATGAATACGACATCCGGAAAACCCGACTCGGTGTCGAGGGTGAACATGACCCCGGCGGCGCCCAAGTCCGAGCGCACCATGTACTGAACCCCCGCGGACAGGGCGACCTCCGCATGGGCGAAGCCCTTGTGCACTCGATAGCTGATGGCGCGGTCGTTATAGAGCGATGCGAAGACTTCCTTGATCTTGTGCAGCACCTGGTCGATGCCCTGCACGTTGAGGAACGTCTCCTGCTGGCCGGCAAAGGACGCATCGGGGAGATCCTCCGCGGTGGCCGAGGAGCGCACCGCGAAGCTTGCTTGCGGGTTCCCCGCTACCAGTCCCTCGAAGTGGCTGCGAACGGCCGCTTCGAGTAGCCGCCGGAAACGGCGTTTCCACAATCCACTGGCGGATCTGCTCACCGGCGTTCGCCAGCGCCCGCACGTCCTCGGTGTTCAATGAGGCAAGCCGCTCTGCGATGCGTCCGGCAAGGCCGTTGTGCTGCAAAAATTGGCGGAACGCGTGCGCGGTGGTCGCAAATCCATCCGGAACCCGCACCCCCACCGTGGCCAGCTGGCTGATCATCTCGCCGAGAGAGGCATTCTTGCCGCCCACCGAATCAACATCCGTCATCCGAAGTTGGCGGAACGGAACGACCAGCAAGTCCGCGGCGGACGCAGTGGGCATAAAATCAGCTCCAGAACTATCAAAAAACGGGCCGGCGGGCCCGGTTCACATTATTATCGTCCGATGCCGAACAGAACGGTATTTTTTGTTTCCGATGGCACCGGTATTACTGCCGAGACTTTCGGCAATTCAATCCTGGCCCAATTTCCGGGCAATCCCCGGCATATCCGCCGGCCGTTCGTCGATACCGTGGACAAGGCCTGGGGCGTCGTCAAGGAGATCAATCAGGCCGCCGAACGCGAGGGCAAGCGCCCGATCATCTTTGTGACGCTGGTCGATGAGGATGTGCGCGATGTGCTGACCTCCGAGCCGTGCAAGGGCATGGTGCTGGACATGTTCCGCACCTTCGTTGAGCCGCTGGAGGAGGAGTTGGGCTGCAAGAGCAACCACCGGGTGGGACGGTCGCCCGATGTCAGCACCAGCGAGGCGTATACCAATCGAATCGATGCCATCAACTTCACCCTCGCGCATGATGATGGTCAGTCGGCCGAGAATCTGAAGGCGGCCGACGTGGTGCTGGTCGGTGTGAGTCGCAGCGGCAAGACGCCGACCTCGCTGTACCTTGCCATGCAGCACGGCATCAAGGCCGCCAATTACCCCTTGATACCGGATGACTTTGAGCGTGCGCAGTTCCCGACCTGTCTCGCCTCCTATCGGCGCAAGTGCTTTGGCCTGACCATCGATCCGATACGCTTGTCACAGGTGCGCAATGAGCGTCTGCCGGGCAGCAAGTACGCGACTTTGGAAAATTGTCGCTACGAAGTCAGTCACGCCGAATCGATGATGCGCCGGGAGGGCATCGCGTGGCTGTCCTCCACCCACAAGTCAATCGAAGAGATTGCCACGACCATCCTGCGTGACATCCGACCCGACCGCCTGATCTATTAGGGCTTACCCTTTGCCAGGTACCGCGAGATGCTCGCGAGCTGCGCATCGCTGACATCACCGCGCGTGATCGGCGGCATGTTGAGGATCCCGATCCGCGCGGCGCGCTCGACATAGGCGGCCGAGAGATCCTCGCGCATTTCCAGCGGCGCCACTTCCGGTTTCATGCGCCGCGCCAAAAGGCCCGTGCCCATGCCGACCGCCCCATGACACATGGCGCATTTCTGATGGAACAGCTGCTTGCCGTCGAGCTCGGCCGCCTGGGCGGCGAGCGGCAGCAGGGACGAAATACCGATCAGCAGCCAATGCCTCATGCTTTGGCCTCCCGCTGGTAGCCGGCCGGCCAGATGCCGCTTTTTCCAGGGGCCAGGATGCCGGCAGGATCCAGCGCATTCTTAACCCGCTCGTTCAGGCGGCGCAGGGCGTGATGGTTGTAGTCGTAGGTATCCGCGACGGTATCCATGTAGTCAATGTGCGCGCGGTACTCGCCATAGCCGTGCTGGCGGGCATCGGCGATCAAGGTGCGCAGGAACGGATCGACGCGCTTCATGAACTGCGGGTCATCGAGGTTCAGCAGCACGGCATTGACATTCAGCATGTGCCGTTCGCCGAACGCGAAGCTTGCCTGGTAGTCCATGCCGAACTCCTTGTAGCGTGCGTAGGTGCGGTTGAACTGCTCCATGGCGAGTTTCCCGGATTGGGTCAGCACGGGGGAGAAGCCGATGTGCCCACCGCGGCCCCCAAACCAGCCCGCGCTTTGCAGGGGGAAGGTCATCGGTACGCCCATCCAGCCGCCCTGGGTCGGTGAGAACGGCTCTCCGGGGCGCCAGCTGAACGGCTTCATGCTCATCGGTTTGATGGCGGTCAGCGCCTTTTCCAGAATGTCCATGTTGGCCTGGACCACGGTCTCGCGCCCGTAGACCCGCAGGCTCACACCCCACCACCCCAAACCGAACTGCTTGCGGATGGCGGCGATCACCTCATCGGATAAGGATCCGGGCTTATCGGTCCATTGCTTGCGCGTCGTCAGAATGTTGGCGGCCCGGAACCAGTTGCCGATGGTCGGTGACTGCAGCAGTACGCCCTCGCGGCGCAGCGGGCCGATGGTGTCGATCAGGGGACCCAGATCCTCCATGCGATCCATCTCGACATCGAAACCGCGCACGATTTGCGGCTGCGGCATCAGCCACATGCCGGCCTTGGTCACGATGCCGAAATTCGACTGCACGAACAGCTGATCCCAGGCCGGGCCGTAACCGTACTTGTGCAGCTGCCATGTCGGGGCATTGGGCATCGCGCCCATGCCGGTGCGCACCATGTCCCCGTCCGGCAGCACCACCTCCATGCCGCAGAGGTTGCGGGTGTGCTCGCCGTAGGGGGTGTATCCCAGGCCCCGGTCCAGGGCGTTGCCGATCACCGAACCCCAGCTGTTGCCCGGGACGGACAGCCACAGCGGAATATTGCGGGTCTGCAGATAATCGTACAGGTCGAAGAAGCCAACGCCAGGTTCCAGCAACACGGTGGCGTTCTCAAGATCGACCTCGATCTTCTGCATGCGCGAGAGGTCGAGAATGATGGAGCCGGCGACGACCGGCGCTGCGGTGCCATAGCCCAAGTTCTTGCCGCGGCTCACCGTCCAGATCGGTACGCGGTGGGCAACGGCAATCTTCACCAGTGCCTGAACCTGTTCGGCGGAGGTCGGCGCGACCGCGGCAAAGGGTCGGTGCCGGTGCGGCTCGATGGGAAAGTGGTCGCTGTAGGCGTCGCGGTCCTCTTCAGTCGCGAAAGCGGCGGCGCTGCCCACGACAGCGGTCATGGCCTTGAGCGCCTTGTCCAACGTGGCGGCGGAGGGGGGAGTATGTGGTGCGTCCAAGGGGTGCCCTTTTCGATGTAGTGAACCCGCCGCGGCATCATACCGTCTGGCGCTGGGTTTTCACTCTGGCAAGCGTGCGGGCCACTTGGCGGTCGAGAGGTTCGTTGCCGTCAATCTCGATGAACCGCTCATCCGGTTGAGGCGGCTCAAGATCCGCGAGTTGGCTCGTAAGCAGCGCCGCCGGCATGAAGTGGTTGCGGCGCCCTCGCAGGCGCACCTGAAGTTGCTCGCGGGACAGGACCGGATGCACGAAGAGCAGCTGCGGATCCGCAGCCCGCAGCAGATCACGGTAGGAGCGCTTGAGGGCCGAGCAGGAGATCACCAGTGGCCGTGGCGCGCTCGCGAGGGCGTGCGCGACATTCTCCAGAAACGGGGTTCGATCCACATCATCCAGCGCCTTGCCGGCCGCCATCTTGGCAATGTTGGACGCGGGATGCAGCGTGTCGCCTTCGATGAACGGCCAGTCGAGGGCCTGCGCCAGCGCCTGACCGAGCGTCGATTTGCCGCTGCCCGTCACGCCCATGACAACAATAGAGCCGCCCCGGCTGTTCACTTTGACGCCCGCGCCCGGTCAGGGCGTCTGGCTTGGCCGCTGGCAACGGGCACCGGGGCGTCCGGGGGGCAAGCGGTTGCACCCCGGGGCCGTCCGGAGTCGTTGACTAGGCTACGGGTGCTCAACAGAGCTATTCCTGCGCCCCTCACGGCGCCCCCTGTACAATGCGCCGACGAAGACGCGCCGAGCGCGCTGGGGGTCCTGACTATGCGTAATCCGATCATTTCCATCCTGTCCGCCGCGTTGGTCGCAGCCGCCTGTCTAGTCGCCTGCGTCGACACGCCAAGTGGCGGCGGTGGCGGGGCGGGCGACCCAGCCGATCTGCCGCAGAACGCCGGCGAGTGGCCCTCCTATGGTCGCGATTATAGCGAGCAGCGCTTCAGCCCCCTGAAGCAGATCGATGTGAGTAACGTCAGCAAATTGGGCCTCGCCTGGTATGGAGATCTTGCCGAGCGCGGCGGCAGCTACGAGACCACGCCGGTGGTCACCGACGGCCGCATCTTCGTGACCTCGCCGTGGAGCAAGGTCTACGCCTTCGATGCCAAGAGCGGCAAGCGGCTGTGGAAGTACGACCCACACGTTCCCGGTGAATTTGCCGTGAAGCTGTGCTGCGGCATCGTCAACCGCGGCGTTGCGGTCTGGAAAGGCAAGGTCATCTGGGGCACGCTCGATGGCCGCCTGATCGCCGTGGACGCCCGGACCGGCAGCAAGGTCTGGGAAATTCAGGCGACCGATCCGAAGAAGTGGTTGTCCATCACCGGTGCGCCGCGCATCGCCGATGGCCGCATCTTCATCGGCGAGGCGGGTTCGGAGTTCGAGGAGCGTGGCTACCTCGCGTGCTATAGCGCCGATACGGGCAAGGAACTGTGGCGCTGGTGGTCCGTTCCCGGGGACCCCTCGAAGGGCTTCGAACAGCCCGAGCTCGCCATGGCGGCGAAGACCTGGGGCGGGGAGTGGTGGAAGACCGGTGGCGGCGGTACGCCCTGGGATGGCATCACCTATGATCCGACTACCGGCTACGTGTACATCGGCACCGGCAATGGTGCCCCCTGGCCCTCGGAGGATCGCTCCCCGGGCAGCGGTGACAACCTCTTCACCGCTTCGGTCATTGCGATCAATGCCAAGACCGGCAAGTACGTCTGGCATTACCAGGAGACGCCGGCCGAGAGCTTCGACTTCGACAGCACGGCGCAGATCACCACCGCAGACCTCGTCATCAATGGCGAGAAGCGGCACGTGGTGATGCATGCGCCCAAGAACGGCATCTTCTATGTGCTCGACGCCAAGACCGGCAAGTTCATCTCCGGCAAGAACTTCGTGCCAACGGTCAACTGGATGTCCGGGTTCGATGCGAACGGGCGGCCGATCCTGAATCCCGATGCCAACTACGCCAAGACCGGCAAGGGCTTCTACCTGGTCGGCTTCCAGTCGCACGTGTGGAATCCAATGTCGTTCAGTCCGGACACGGGACTCGTATACCTGCCGACCAGTTATGGCAGCTATCCGTACGTTTCTGAGCTGGGTGCGAAGATGGGCAACCAGCTTCTTGGCATCAATATCAGAAAGCGCCCGGAAGGCACCGCACCGACGCTTCAGGGTCCGCGCTCCTATCTGTCGGCCTGGGATCCGGTCAAACAGAAGGCCGCCTGGATCCAGACCGAAGGCACCGGCCGCGCGGGCACCATGGTGACCGCCGGCAACCTCGTGTTCCAGGGCAATGCGCAGCACAACTTCAACGCCTACCGGGCGGATACCGGCGAGAAGGTCTGGTCGTTTGACACGCAGGCCGGCATCACGGGTGGTCCGGCGAGCTATGCGATCGATGGCCAGCAGTACGTGGCCGTGGTCGCCGCAGGACAGTCCGGATTCGGCGGTGGCTACTGGGCGCCGAACTACGCCCGCCTGGTGGTGTTCACGCTCGGTGGCGCGACGCAGCTGCCGGAGAAAGTGGCCTTCACACCGCCGCCGCTCAATCCACCGCCGGATTTCGGCACTGCCAGCCAGCATGAGCAGGGAGAGGCCCAATACACGGCGCACTGCGCGGGCTGCCATGGCAACAACGCCCCGGGTGGCCGGGCGGTGAGCAGTCTGTTCCCGGATCTGCGCTACGCCGGTGCACTGTGGAGCCCCGATGCCTTCAAGGCCATCGTGCTCGACGGGGCGCTCCAGGAAAACGGCATGGTCTCCTTCGCCAAGGTGATCACGCCGCAGGACGCCGAAGCGATCCGCTCCTACGTCGTGAGCCTGTCGAATGAGGCGAAGAATGCGCCGCCCGCTCCCGCGGCCGCACCGGGCGGTCCGGGTGGACGCGGCGGGCCGGGCGGGCCGCCGCCTGCGGCCACCGGGACTCCCGCCGCCACACCGCCACCACCGCCGGCACTACACCAGTAAGTCAGGCGGCCGCCAGTGACACGCTGGCGGCCGCCGGATACCGGCGGCGCGTACCGGTAACTGGCACATGGCAGCGGCCGTCTCGCAAAACGCCAAGGCCACACATTACCGCTGGGTGATCTGCGGCCTGCTGCTGACCGCGATGGCGATCAACTACATTCAGCGCCAGACGATTGGCCTGCTGAAGAGTCCGATACAGCAGGAGTTCTCGCTCGACGAGAACGGCTACGCCGACATTGTTTTCTGGTTCCAGGCGGCTTATGCCCTAGGCTATGTCACGTTCGGCCGCGTGCTGGACCGCATCGGTGCCCGAACCGGCTATGCCATCGCCTTCATCCTGTGGAACCTGTCGCACATGGCCGCAGGCCTTGCCGCCACGACGGTGCAATTCACGCTGGCGCGTGTGGGTTTGGGACTGGGCGAATCGGGCGCCTTTCCCGCCAGCCTCAAGGCCATCGCGGACTGGTTCCCCCAGCGCGAGCGCGCCCTCGCCGCGGGCATTTTCAATGCCGGTACCAATCTGGGCGCCATCATCGCGCCGGCCATGGTGCCGGTACTGACGGCTACCTGGGGCTGGCGATCCTCGTTCTTCGTCACCGGCGCAGTCGGTATGCTGTGGCTGATTGCCTGGCTGGTCCTGTACCGCCGTCCGCAGGAACATCCGCGCGTTAACGCGGCGGAGCTGGCCCTGATTGAGTCAGATCCCGCCGAACCGGTCAGTTCAGTGAACTGGTGGCAGCTCCTGAAGCTCAAGGAAACCTGGGCTTATGCGGGCGGCCGGTTCCTGATCGACCCGATCTGGTGGCTGTACCTGTTCTGGCTGCCGGACTTCCTCAACAAGACCTACCATCTGGACCTGAGCAGCTACGGACCGCCGCTGATCGCGATCTACCTGATTTCCGATGTGGGATCGGTGCTGGGCGGGTTTTCCTCTTCGGCGTTGATGCGCCGTGGTGTGAGTGTGAATGTGGCACGCAAGCTCACGATGCTGGTCTGCGCCTTGCTGGTGCTGCCGATTCTGCGGGTCGATGGTGCCCGGGAACTGTGGATGGCGGTGCTGTTGATCGGCTTGGCCGCCGCCGCGCACCAGGCCTTCTCCGCCAATCTCTATACCTTCCCTTCCGACGTATTACCGCGCTCGGCCGTGGCCTCGGTGATCGGGATTGGCGGCATGTCGGGCGCCATCGGCGGCATGCTGTTTACCAAGTTCGTAGGCCAGAATCTTCAGGCCACCGGTAGTTCCTATCGCCTACCGTTTATCATCGCCGCATCGGTCTATCTCATCGCCCTTATGGTGATCCAAATTCTGAGTCCGAGATTGCAGCGCGTGAAACCGGAGTTTGCCGGCGCGGTGGCGTCGTGAGGCAGTTTTCCGGCGACGAAGCCACACCGGCGGCGCTGCTGCAGGTGCACGCTGCCGACAGTGTCGCCGTGTGCCTGCGCGATGCGCGGGCAGGGGAGCGCCTGTCCTTTGCATGTGGTGTCATTCAAGTCGGCACGGATACGCCGCGCGGCCACAAGATCGCGCTCAGAGCGCATCGGTGCGGCGAGCTCGTCATGAAGTATGGCCATGGCATCGGTTACGCCATGGTGGATATCGAAGCCGGCGCCCATGTCCACACCCATAACCTGCGCTCGGGCCTGGCCGAGAACGATCAGTACACCTACACCGAACCGGTAGCGCGGGCGCCCGCAGTGCCGGTGCGCCGCGAATTCATGGGGTATCGACGCGCCAACGGCCAGGTCGGTATCCGCAATGAGGTGTGGATACTGTGCACCGTCGGGTGCGTGGCCGAGACGGTGCGCCGCATTGCCGAGCGCGCGCAAGTCAAGTTTGCGGGCCGCACCGATGGGATCTTTGCCTTTGGTCATCCCTTTGGCTGCTCCCAGCTGGGCGATGATCTGAGTGGCACGCGACAGTTGCTGGCCGCGCTAGCCCAGCACCCGAATGCCGGGGCGGTGCTGGTCGTCGGTCTCGGCTGCGAAAACAATCAGCTCAGCGCGCTGATCGCTGAGCTGGGCGCGCGCAGTGCCGACCGCCTGGCGTATTTCAATGCCCAGGCGGTGGACGATGAGATCGAGGCGGGACTGACGGCGCTTGCGCCGCTGGTTGACACCATGGACGCTGATCGGCGCTCCCCATGCGATCTTGGTGACCTGGTCATCGGCCTGAAATGCGGCGGCTCGGATGCCTTCTCGGGACTTACCGCGAACCCCCTGGTCGGGCGCATCTGTGATGCCGTGACCGGCAGCGGCGGTACCGCCATATTGAGCGAAATCCCGGAATTATTCGGCGCCGAGCGGGTGCTCATGGCCCGCTGCCGCGATCGTTCGACCTTTTCGCGGCTCGCTGAACTGATCAGTGAATTCAAACACTACTTCACCTCGCATCAGCTGCCGATTTTTGAGAACCCCTCGCCGGGTAACCGCCAAGGCGGCATCACGACGCTCGAGGAGAAATCACTGGGGGCGGTGCAGAAGGGCGGCAACGCCGAAGTCACGCAGGTGGTGCGCTATGGCGGCCGCGCGACCGAGAAGGGTCTGGTGATACTCGAATCGCCCGGTAACGATGCGGTTTCCACCACCGCCATGATTGCGGCCGGTGCCGTCATCGTGCTGTTTACCACCGGACGGGGCACGCCACTGGGCTTTCCCGCGCCCACGCTGAAGATCTCCTCCAACAGCGATCTGGCGCTGCGCAAGCCTCGCTGGATTGATTTCGATGCGGGATCGCTGCTGGGTGGGGCCGATCGCAATGTCCTCACCGCGCACCTGCTGGACCTCATCACCACGGTGGCTTCGGGCCAGCCGTGTCGTCACGAAGAGGCGGGTGCCCGCGAGATCGCGCTGTGGAAACGCGGCGTTACGCTGTGAGACGGCTTTCGCGCCGCGAGTTTGCGGCTGCCCTGGTTTCGGTTGCCGGCGCATCCCGTGTCAGCCGCTACGCCAAAGCCGCAGAGGCCTGCCATGCGTCGTTCCCCGCCTGGGCCACGCAACTGGGAGCGGATCTGGAAGCGATGGCGCTGGGCCTGCGCGCAAGCGTAAAGGCCTGGAGCGGCCCGGATCGGATCAGCCGCCCCGAGCATTTCGGTTATGCCGCCGGACAGCCGCTTGCGACCCTGGCGATTCAGGCGGCCATCGATGCTGTGGCCCAAAAGGGCGGCGGGACGGTCGTGCTGGCGCACGGCGACTACGTCAGTGGCACCCTGGATCTGCGCAGTCACGTGCGCCTGAAAGTGGAAAAAGGTGCGCGTCTGCTCGCAAGCGTGGACCTCAAGGACTTTCCGCTGCGCATCGCCAAGCGTCCCACGGTCATGGACAGCAACATGGGCATGAACCAGTCGCTGATCTTTGCCGAAGGCTGCACCAATGTCGCTCTGTGCGGGGAGGGCATGATCGACGGACGCGGAACCAAGGCGAACTTTCCCGGGCTCGAGGCCATCGGTGCGACACCAGGGCGCCCCTTTCTGATCCGCATCATCGACTGCCGGCAGGTCCACATCCAGGACCTGTTCCTCAAGGACTCACCCTGCTGGATGCAGAATTATCTGCACTGCGATGACCTGCTGATCGAGAACCTGCGGGTGCAGAACCAGTCCAACTTCAATAACGATGGCTGCGACATCGATGGCTGCCGCAGGGTGATTGTCCGCAACTGCCGCATCAATTCCGAAGATGATGGCTTGTGCTTCAAGGGCGCGGCCGAACGAGCGACCGAGGATGTGCTGGTGGAAAACTGCCGCATCTACAGCACCACCAATCCCATCAAGCTGGGAACGGACTCGCAGAGCGTATTCCGCAATGTGCTGCTGCGGAATCTGCAGATCGGCGGCCCGTCGGCCGATATGCCCGCCATCAACCGGCGGCGTGCCGAGTCGGGCATTTCGTGGGAGATCGTCGATGGCGGCCGGGCGGAAAACATCTATGCGAAAAACATCGATATCACGCGTGCCGACTCACCGTTGTTCCTACGCTTGGGCGATCGCGGGCGCGTGCGCCCGGAGGAGTCCAGGCCGACACCGGGGACGCTGCGGCGGATTGTCTACGAGCAGATCAGCGGTGCGGACAACGGCTCACGGGGCTCCTATTTCATGGGATTGCCGGAGCGGCACATCCAGGATGTAGTGCTCAGCGATGTGGCCCTGGAGGTCGGTGCCACCGACAAGCCGGTACCGAAGCAGGCGGACATCGCGGAAATGCGCAACGTCTATCCCGATGCGCACATGATCCAGGGTGCGGTGCCGGCGTATGGCCTGTGGGCTCGCCACATCGACGGGTTGACGCTGAGACGTGTCAGGTTCTCCCGCCGCGGCCAGGATGCCCGACCGATGATCCTGGCGGATCTGGATACCCACAACGTCTGCACCGGCTAGCGATGATCAGGATCGCGAATTTTCGCCTCGCCGTCGCCGTGCTGGCGTGCCTTGCGGCGGGGCTCGCGACTCGCAGCCACGCCGATGGTGCCACGGTCTATCGCAATCCGATTCTCTACGCGGACTATTCGGACCCGGACGTGCTGCGGGTCGACAAGCAGTACTACCTGGTCGCCTCGAGCTTTCACTTCTCGCCGGGCATCCCAATACTCGAATCGCTGGATCTGGTGCATTGGCGCATCGCCGGCCACGTGCTGCCGCGGCTCAACTTTGCACCGGGCTATGACATGGTGCCGCCTTTCACGCTGACCGATGCGACGGGCGGCCCGGTCGGTGCGGGGCAGCGCTATGGCGGCGGGGTCTGGGCACCCTCGGTGCGCTACCACGATCACAAGTTTTATGTGTATTGGCCGACCCCGGATGAGGGGGTATTCGTCAGCACCGCGCCACGCATGGAAGGCCCATGGTCCGCGCCGGTGACCGTGCTGGCGGGTCCGGGCTTCGAGGATCCCTGTCCGTTCTGGGACGGCGATGGCAAAGCCTACCTGGTGCACGCGAAGGTGGGCGCCGGGTCGCTGATCCTGCATCGCCTGAGCGCCGATGGTCTGCGGGTTCTCGATGCGGGGAAGACCATCGTCGAGGATAAGGTCAACCTGCCGGTCATCGAAGGGCCGAAGCTGTACAAGCGTCACGGCTGGTACTACATCTTCGCGCCGATTGGCGGCGTCGGCAGCGGCGGCCAGGCGGTACTGCGCGCGCACGACATTTTCGGTCCCTACAAATGGCGCGTGGTGTTGGTACCCGGACGGACCACGGTGCTAGGGCCACATCAGGGCGCGTATGTGGAGACGCCGGACGGTCACGGTTGGTTCATCCATTTCAACAGTACCGGTGCCTTCGGCCGCATCACCTACCTTGAACCGGTGCGCTGGCACCATGACTGGCCCGTCATCGGTGAGCCCATCGGCGATGAGGTTCAAGGTCAGCCCGTGAGTGAGCATGCCGTGCCGGTCGTGGTGCCCGAAGCCCAGCAATACCGCTTGCAGGATGCGGATGAATTCAACGCCCCCACATTGGGATTGCAGTGGGAATGGAACCACAACCCCGATGATCAGCGGTGGAGCTTGAGTGCGCGGCCGGGCTACCTGCGGCTGCGCGCAGCACCGGCACAATATCTGGTCACTGCACGTAATACGCTGACTCAGATACTGCAAGGACCTGCCGTCACCATGACGGCGCGTCTCGACATCGGGCATCTGAGCGACCAGCAGCGTGCCGGGCTGGTGTTGTTCGGCGTCCGGCCCACATGGATTGGCGTCGTCCACGATGCCGGATCGTCCTATCTGACCTACGCGTCGGCCGGCGTCGAAACGCGCGGCCCGATGCTGTCCGGCGAGATCATCGATCTTCAGGCGCAGGTGAGTCCCGATCAATCGGTCCGGTTCGCCTATGCGCAGGCCGGCGCGCCGTTCCAGGCATTCGGCCCGGCGACTGCCTTGAGCCGATTTTCCTGGTGGAAAGGCAGTCGGCCGGGTCTCTTCACGTACGTCAGGACCGCTCCTGAGGGCGCGGCGGTAGCGGCGCCCGGAGGCTACGTGGATGTCGATTGGTTCCATGTCGAGCACTAGCGTACCGACGCACCTGAGGGCCGGGCGGTGCCGATGAACCGCCGCGGGTTTCTGGCAGGCAGCCTCGCGGCGGCGGCGAGCCGTGCGCTCGCCGACATCGCGCCGGCGCGCCCCGTCGAGGCGCCAGTGTTCAAAACCCAGCACGCGGCTTGGCAGCGCGGCTACGACCAGGCCCTGGGCGTGCTGGCGGCCAACGTGCAGACCTTGCCGCGCTATGCCGGCCCGGTGCTGATCGAAGGGGCCGCCTATGCGGGTATCTGGCTGGAGTGTGGTCCGCACGAGTCACTGCTCTACCGCAAGTTCCGGCCCGATGTGGCACGCCAGAGCCATCAATGCTTCTTCGCGCTGCAGCGTGCCGACGGCCAGCTGCCGTGCAACAACAAGGTATCGGGAACGGGCTTTGGCCAAATCCAGATGGTGGTACCGATCGCCGCAACCGCCTGGGAGCTGGCGCAGGCCACGGGAGATGAGGCGCTGCTCCAGGAAGCCTACGGTGCGTGCACAAAGTGGGACGACTGGCTGCGCCGCTACCGCAACATCCGCGGCACCGGCCTTACCGAAGGGTTCTGCACCTACGACACGGGTCAGGACAACAGCCCTCGCTGGCGCGGCATCCCTGCGCAATGCCCCGACCAGGATGCGAAAAAATTTCCGGCGGGACTGAAGCTGCCGCGCCTGTGCCCGGATCTGTCTGCCTCGACCTATGGCGGGCGGGTGGCGCTGGCGCAGATGGCGGAGGCGCTGGGCAGGAGCGCCGAGGCTGCCCACTGGGGGCAGCAGGCGCAAGACCTGCAGCGGCTGATACTCACGCATCTCTATCACGCGCAAGAGGCCGCGTTCTACGACCTGGACGCGGCGGGTGAGTCGATCCGGATACGCTGCGATATCCTGAGTCGCGTCTGCGGCGAGCACGTCGTGGATCAGCCGACGTTCGAGCATCTGTGGTCGCATCAGCTGCATGATCCGCGCGCATTCTGGTCGGCGCTGCCGTTGCCATCCGTGGCATTGGACGACGCACTCTTCGTACGGCCGATTCCTGCAAATTCCTGGGGGGGTGCCTCGCAGGCGCTAACGGCGCTGCGAACCGGGCGATGGTTCGACCACTACGGCAAATCGGCGGCGCACGCCGTGCTCATGCAGCGCTGGTGCGAGGCGCTGCTGGCCGATGGCCACTTCAGGCAGCAGGCTGATCCGCTGACCGGCACATTCACCGACGGCCAGCCGCCCGGGTACTCGCCGGCGGCGCTGGTGATGATTGACTTCACCTGGCGGTTGGCGGGGATCTGCGAAGCGGGGCGGCAACTGCACTGGAATATCCGTCCCGGGCATGCGGCCTCTGCAGGCGCGACATTCAGTCTTCGCACCGACCGCACGCATCGGGCGCAGCTGACCTACGAGGGCAGCGGTGCGAACCTGCAACTCGATGGACGATCGATCGCGCGAGTTGACGGCGGCATTGCCCGTGTCGTGACAGGGGAGTCGGGACAGCTGCACTCCCTCGTCAGCCTCGATGAGCGCAGCCAGGTGTTGGGGCTTTCCACGGGTGGCGGCCCGGCAAGACGGATCACTCTGCGGCCAGGGGAGCGCATCAGTCTCACAGGCTTTGGTTCCAGCCCCCTCCCAGGGCCTTGATCAGCAGCACTGCGGCATTGAGACGCCGGGTCTGTATGTTGATGCGCGACAGTTCGGCCTGCAGCGCGGTGGTCTCACTGGTCGCGACTTCCAGATAGGTCACCAGCCCCGCCAGATACCGGTCCTGCGACTTCTGCAGAACGATATTGCTCGCCTCGACCGCCTGCCGTTGCGTCTCGCTTTCCACTGCGAGCTGCCGTAGCGCCGCAAGATTGTCTTCCACGTCGCGATAGGCCGTCAGGACCGTGTTGCGATAATTGGCGACCTGTTCGGCATAGACCGCCTTGGCGCGGGCGGTCTGCGCGACCAGTTTGCCCCCTTCGAAAATCGGGAACGACACCTGCGGGCCCAATGACCAGAACAGGCTCGGCGCGCTGAGCCAGTTGGAGGCCTGCACGCTGTTGAAGCCGCCGGCGGCGCCCAGGCTGAACTGCGGGAAATAGGCCGCGCGCGCAACGCCGATCTGGGCATTCGCCGCTGCGACGCGTCGCTCCGCCTCCGCCACATCGGGGCGGCGCTCGAGCAGCTGCGAGGGCATCCCGGCATCAAGGGGTGGCGGCGCCGTATCCAACGGCAGGGGATTGACCGCCAGACTGAAGAGCGAGGGATTCTCGCCCACCAATACGCCGATCGCATGCTCCTGTTGGGCGCGCAGCAGATGGATGTCCGCCTGCTGAGTTTCGGCTGAATGCAGTTGCGCCTTGGCTTGCTCCAGGTCCGAGAGCGCCGCCGCCCCGCCATCGAACAGGGCTTGGGTGAGCTCGAGCGCCTGATGGTAGTCCGCGACCGTCTTGTCGAGCAGCCGCTGCTGCATGTCGTAGCTGCGCAATCCGAAGTAGTCGGTGGCGACTTCGGCCTGGATGGAGAGCCGCATGGAGGCGAGATCAGCGGCGCTGGCCTGCTGACTGGCGCGCGCCGCGCTGATCTCATTGCGGACCCGGCCCCACAAATCGACTTCGTAAGACACGTCGGCTTCCAGATTGAAGTCATTGCCCTCGGTGGGCTTGCCCGGGGTGTACGTGGGTGAATTGGGGGAGGCGCGGGAGCGCAGCGCGGATCCCTGCACAGAAACCATGGGAAACAGGTCCGCGCGGGCGACGCGGGTATCCGCCCGGGCCTCCTGCAGACGCGCAAAGGCCGCCTTGAGCGTTTGATTGGCGTCGGCGGCCCGGGATTCGAGCGAATTGAGCTCACCGTCGCCGAAGGCGGTCCACCAGCTTCCCTTCGGGGCGCTGTCGGCAGGCTCCGCGGCCTTCCATTCGCCGGCTTCTTTGTACGCGGCAGGCGTCGCCGCACTCTGCGGCACCTTGTAGGGCGGCGCGAACGAGCAGGCGGCCGGCATTACCGCGCCTGCCAGGACTACCGTCTTCAACCAGATATTCAAAGCGGGGACTCGTGAGTCTGGGCTTTCGACTCGCCCGAGGCATTGCCCGGCGCGCCTTGACCCTTCTGGCCCGGGGCGGACGATGCGTTGCCCTGGTCTGACTTGGCAGGCGCGATGCGCACCTTCAGGCCCTCTTCGATGGAATCCGGCGGATTGACCACGACGCTGTCGTTGGCATCCAGTCCGCCGAGGATCTCGATGGTCTGACCAAAATCCCGGCCCTCGCTGACGTTCTTAAGCTTGATGGTCTGCGAGGGGTCAACCGTTGCGATCTGAATGCCGGTGTCGCGGAACAGTATCGTATTCGACGGTACCCGCAGCGTCTGGCGGGTGCTCGGCAGCTTGAAGTGGATCTCGGCGTAGGCGCCCGGATACAACTCGCCGTTTCCATTGGGCAGCTGCAGTTCAACCTGCAAGGTACGCGAGGCCGGATCCAGCGCATGGGAGGTGCGAACGGTCTGCGCCGGGTAGGTATCGTTCGGGTGCTCCGAGAAATGCAGCTCTGCGGGCAGTCCGGCGCGGGCCGCAGCGGCATAGGCTTCGGGTACCTGCGCGTAGACGCGCAGCACATGGATGTCCGCCAGCGTGAACAGCGCCGCACCGCTGACCTGTCCGGCATTGATCAACGCGCCCACATCGGTATTGCGCGCGGTCACGATTCCATCGAAGGGCGCGATCACGCGTTGGAAATCCTTCAGGTCCTGCAGCCGTTTCAGATTCTGGCGTGCCGATGCCTCGGCAGCGCTTTTTGCCGCGGCATCCCCGGCCTTCTCGTCCGCGTCCTGTTTGGAGACGGCCTGTTTGGCGGCGAGGCCCTGCCAGCGCGCATTGGTGGTCTGGGCCAGGTGCGCGTTGGCGCTTGCCGTATCCAGGTCCGCCTGCGCCTGATCCAGCTGGCGGTCCACCTCCGGGGTATCGATCTCGGCAAGCAGATCACCCTTGTGGACGCGCGCGCCGATGTCCGTGTACCAGGCTTTCAGATAACCGCTGGTGCGCGCGTAGATCGGCGCTTCCATATAGGCCACGACGTTGCCCGGCAGCACCAGTTCGCTGTCCGCCTCGCTGCGCGTGGGCCTGACGGTCGTGACCGTCACCTCGGCATCCGCGGCGGTGCGATGCTTCAAGTGCGAGCGCGAGACCAGCCGCACGGTGATGCCGATGATCGCTGCCACCACGGCCACGATCACCAGGATCAGCAGTACGGTGCGCGCGTTTTTGCGCAAGCGCTCCTTCTGGCGCGGATCATCCCTCGGGTCTGTCTCAGCCATCGCGACCACCTTGACCCTGGCGCGCGGACTGCTCCTTAGCCTTATCGTGCCGATGGGCGATGCTGAACACGACCGGCACGAAGAAGAGCGTTGCAAAGGTCGCAAATACCAATCCACCGATGACCGCCCGCCCCAGCGGGGCATTCTGCTCACCGCTCTCGCCAAGGCCCAAGGCCATGGGGATCATGCCGATGATCATGGCGAGCGCCGTCATCAGCACCGGGCGCAACCGGGTGAAGCCCGCCTCAATGGCGGCGGCAACGGCATCCTTGCCTTCTGCCATCTGTTCGCGCGCGAAACTGATGACCAGCACGCTGTTTGCGGTCGCGATGCCCATGCACATGATGGAGCCGGTCAGGGCCGGGACACTTACCGTCGTACCAGTCAGAAACAGCATCCATACGATGCCCGCGAGCGCTGCGGGCAGCGCCGCCACGACGATCAGCGGATCGAGCAGGGACTGGAAGTTCACCACGATGAGCATGTACACCAGCACGACGGCCGCGATGAGCCCCAGCAGCAGTCCCTTGAAGGACTGTTGCATGGTTAGCACCTGGCCCTTGACGGTGACGTTCACGCCCTTCGGAATGTCCTTGCGGGTGTCCTTGAGGATGGCGCGGATCTTCGCATCGACATAGCCCAGATCCGAATCCTCGACGCTGCCATAGATATCGATCGCCGGCTGCGCATTGAAATGACTCACCACGGCGGGGCCGGTGCTGCGGTGGAAGGTCGCGATGTTGGCCAGCACCTGCGCCGTGCTGCCGGTGACCTGATTGCCGCCGGAGGGCTCACTGAGCGGGGTATTGCCCAGGTCATTGAGCGACGCCATTCGATACTGCGGGGTCTGGGAGACGACGTTGTACTGGGTGCCAGTCTTCGGATCGATCCAGAATGAAGGCGTCGTCTGGAAGCTTCCCGAAAGCGATACCAGCATGTTGGAGGCCACGTTCTGCTGCGTGAGGCCCACGAGCTGCGCCTTGGTCCGGTCCACATCGACGTCCAGTTGCGGGTAGTCCTGCGGTTGCTGGATATGCAGGTCCACGGCACCGGCGATGAGTTGAATACGCTTCAGCAGCTCCCTGGCGTACTTGACGTTACCTTCGAGGTTGGAGCCCGACAGCTGCACATCGATGGGGGCTGGAAGACCAAAGTTGAGAATCTGACTGGTAATGTCCGCGGGGAGGAACGAAAACTCGGTGCCGGGAAACGCCGTCGTCAGCCGCTCGCGCAGGGCGGTACGCAGCTTGGCGAGCGCAGTGTGCTGCTTGGCGAGGGTGATGAAGACATCAGCGTCCCCGGGGCCAACCGGCGCGGCGGTGGTGTAGGCGAGATTGATGCCGCTATAGGGCAGGCCCAGATTGTCGACGATGTGGATGATCTGATTGGCCGGAATGATGTCCCGGATCATCTTTTCCACTTCATCGGCGAGAATGGCGGTCTGCTCAATCCGGGTGCCGGAAGCGGCACGAAAGTGCAGCGTCAGCGAGCCCGCATCGACGCTGGGAAAGAAGTCCTGACCCAGACCTGGCAGCGGACCGAGCGGGAATGCGAGCAAGGCCGTCGCGACCATCGCGCCCAGAAACAGCACCGGGAAGCGAATGCCCGAATCCAGCGTCGTGCTCAAGAGACTGCGGTATCCCAGCCGCAGCTGCTCGAAGCGCGCCTCGAAGCCTTGCTGAAATCTGACCAGCACGTTGCGGCGCCGGCCGCGGCTTTTGGTTTCCCGCGCGTCATGCTTCTTCAACAGGTAATTTGCCAGCGTCGGTATCAGCGTTCGCGACAGCAGATACGAGGCCAGCATCGCAAAGACGACCGCCTCGGCCAGCGGCACGAACAGGTAGCGGGCGATGCCGGAGAGCAGAAACATCGGGACGAAGACGATGCAGATCGAGAGCGTGGAGACGAGTGCCGGCAGGGCGATCTGCTTGGCGCCATCCAGGATCGCAGCCTCGACCTCTTTGCCTTGTTCGAGCTGGTAGTTGATGTTCTCGATGGTGACCGTCGCGTCATCGACGAGAATGCCGACGGCCAGGGCCAGGCCACCCAGCGTCATGATGTTGATGGTCTCGCGCAGCGCGGCCAGGCAGGCGATTGATGCGAGAATCGACAGCGGAATGGACACCGTGATGATCAGCGTGCTGCGCCAGCTGCCGAGGAACAGCAGGATCATCAGACCCGTCAGCAGTGCCGCGATCAGGCTTTCGCGCACCACGCCGGAGATGGCGCCGCGCACGAAGACTGATTGGTCGTTCAACGTCACCAGATCAACGCCGGCGGGCAGCTGGCCCCGTGCGCCGCCGAGTTTGGCGTTGATGCCCTTGATGACGTCGATGGTGGAGGCATCGCCGGTCTTCAATACATTCATGAGGACGGCGCGCTTGCCGTTGACCCGCGCGATGTTGGTCTGCGGGGAGTAGCCGTCGCGCACGTGGGCGACGTCACGCACATAGATCACGCTGCCGTTGCGGGCCCTAACCGGCAGATCATTCATCTGCTCAATCTGTGTGGGACTGGCGTTGAGCTTGACGAAGTACTCGCGCGTGCCGATTTTCTCCGTGCCGGCCGGCAGGATGAGATTTTGCGCTGCAATGGCGGACACCACATCATCGCCCGACAGCCCCTGTGCCCGCAGCGCGCGCGGATCCAGATCCACCTGCACCTGACGCTGCTTGCCGCCCAATGGATACGGCAGGGACGCCCCGGCGACGGTGGCGAGCTGCGTGCGGATAACGTTGCTGCCGAAATCAAAAATCTCCTGCTCAGGAACGGTCTCACTGGAAAGCGCCAATTGCAGGATCGGCACGGTCGAGGCGTCATAGGAAAGAATGAACGGCGGGGTGGTGCCGGGCGGGGAACTCTGCAGCTGTGATTGCGATATCGCCGTGATCTGCGCGAAGGCGAGTTCCTGTTTAACGTTGGGTTGGAAGAAATACTTGACGACCGCGGTGCCGTTTACGGACTGCGACTCGGTGTGCTCGACGTCATTGACTACGGTCTGCGCGGTGCGCTCGGAGAACAACACAATGCGGTGCGCCATCTCATCCGGGAGCAGGCCGGTGTAGCGCCAGATCACCGCGACGATGGGAATCTTGATGGCTGGAAAGATGTCGGTCGCCGTCGTCAGAATCGAGAACATGCCCAGGATCACGATCAGCGCGGCAAGCATGAGGAAGGTATACGGACGCTGCAGCGCTACCTTGACGATCCACATGGCTGGCCGGTCCGCAGTGATTATGGTTATCCCTGTGGACGGTATTCCGGAGGCCGCGGCCGCTGCTGTAGGGCAAGGGCGCACGCAGCTGTGGGAGAAGGCGAGGGTTCCGGCCGGTTGCCGGAACCCTCATTGGTGGAGGCGGGGGGACAGTTCATCCGCGGCTTTCGCAGCGGCCTGGACTATGCCTTCATCCTAAAAGGCCGCCACCGGCCTTGAGGATGCGGAGCGTGTTATGCCGCAATTGCATCGCGGCATCCTAGTGCCCGCTCCAGAGGCGCGTGGCCTCTTCAGCGAGTCTATGAGTCTCTACAGGGCAGGCCTGAAGTTGGGCTTCTTCCTACCCCTCAGCGTTACCATGCCGCTGCAGTACACAGCGCCGTCAGGCTTCACCGATGTGAGCTCCGTTTTCATCTGATCCTCGCGGATCGGCGCGACCCTTGATCGAACCCCCGTCCGTAAGCACTACGCTTCCGGCTCTACGTACGTAGCTGTCTCTTTGTTTTCTCGCTTCGCGCTACCCGAGCAGCAGGGAAGACGCTAGGCCAGCCACGGTGTCTCTTAACGCTGCACCCCGTAGCACGATGCAGAGCGATCCTGTGAGCGCGTCCCCAGGGTCAGTGGCACAGGCACCAGCTGGTCTGAGGTTAGGCCGGGTTAAGCGGCCAGAGCGAAGTTGTCGTCGTTGGCAACTATAATTTGCAAAAGAGTTTAGTGTGAATGTGGCACGAAAACTGACGCTGCTGGTGTGCGCCTTGCTGGTGCTGCCGATTCTACGGGTCGATGGTGCCCGGGATCTTTGGGTCGCGGTCCTGTTGATCGGCCTGGCCGCCGCCGCGCATCAGGCCTTCTCCGCCAATCTGTATACTTCCCTCAGATGTGCTACCGCGGTCGGCTGTGGCCTCGGTGATCGGGATTGGCGGCATGATGGGCGCCATCGGCGGCATGCTGTTTACCCAGTTTGTCGGCCAGATTCTTCAGGCGACCGGTTCGTACCGCATACTCTTCATCATCGTCGGATCGGTCTATCTCATCGCACTTATGGTGATCCACCTCCTCAGCCCGAGATTGCAGCGCGTGAATCGCGACTTTGGCAATGTGGTGGGGTCGTGACGCTGCTGCAGGTCCACGATACCGACAGTGTCGCCGTGAGCCTGATTGAGGGGGTGTTACTTCAATTTCCGACGCAGTTCGGCGAGCGAACGCCGGACGTGGCTTTTCACTGTGCCCAGAGGCATGCCGGTGCGGGCTGCCATTTCAGGGAATGACAACCCCTCGAAGAAGGCAAGGCCGACCAACTCTAGCCGCCGCGGGCTTAACGCGGCGAGGGCATTCTGTACCCGCGAGCCATCATGGAAAAGTGCGAGCAACTCGTCTGGGCGAAGTGACTCTTCCGCGAGATCTTTGGCGGAGTCGAGCGCGACCGTCTTGGCGGCCCCGTGGCTGCGGTTGTATCGGAGGCGGTCCAGAGCGCGGCTTCGACACATCATTATCAACCATCCGACCGGCGTGCTGCGATCAGCGTCGAACCGTTCGGACTGCCGCCAGGCTTGCGCATACGTGTCACAGACGATCTCTTCGGCGTCCTGCGTGCTCTTGAGAATCGCCATGGCGACGGCGTAGACGCTTCCGACGGTTGACTGGTAGAGCTCCGAGAGCGCGCCTTGATCGCCCGCACGCATGCGTTGCACGAATCGTGCAGGGTCGGGCGTTGCGGCGTCCCGCATTGCCGATGGCACTGCCCGTGATGTACGAATCGTCCGCTTTGGGTTCGGTGCAGTCGGCGCAACCGGGGCGTCGGCCGACAATGAGGCCGCGAACATCGGCAGGCGAACGACGAATTCACTGCCTTTGCCGAGCCCGCCGCTGTAAGCGTGCACCGCCCCGCCGTGCATTTCGGCGAGCGTGCGAACCAGCGACAATCCTATCCCCAATCCGCCATTCGCGCGTTCGCCTTTGATGTCGCCCTGATCAAACAGTTCGAAGACACGCGACAACATTTCCCGACTGATTCCGATGCCATCATCCTGGATCCGGATCGATAACTCAGTACCATGTCGCTGTGCCACCACTGAAATATGGCCGCCCTCGGGCGTGTACTTCGCTGCGTTGCTCAGCAGATGAACGAGGATCTGCGTGACACGCGCGGCGTCTGCCTGCAACCAGATCGGGCCCTCAACAACCGATGCAGTCAGTTGGTGTCGGCGCGCGCTCAATTACGAATCGCGTGGTCCCGATAGCCCGTTGCATCAAGTCGCCGATCTCAACCGGGCCTCTGTCAAGCTCGATCTTGTCGAGACGGATTTTCGCGACATCCAGGAGGTTGTCGATCATCCGCTTCATCGAAGTGAGTTGCCGTTCGCCCAACTCAGTCATCGCCTGAAGCTGCGGTTCATTGAGGCCGTGTGCGAGGCCCTTGATGGCGTACATGGCGTTGCTGATGGCGGACAAAGGATTGCGTAATTCGTGCGCCACGGTGGCAAGGAAATCATCCTTGCGGCGATCGGCGATTTTGCTCATTTCCACGGACGATGCCAGCTGATAGGCCTCCGTTGCGAAGTTGCCGAGCTCCCTGATGATGCGCTCGTCTTCGGCATCAAATTTGTGTCGGTCGTCGTGAGTGACGACCCAGATTGTTCCAACGGGCTGCCCACGCACCGAAAACGGAACGAGCAACGCCTCGACGATTTGCGGTTTCACATTGGCAAAGTAGAGAAAGTGGCGCTCCGGAAGCACCATCAGCTGCACAGCGTTGCTGTCGATAACGGTACCGCAAGGGCTGAAGTCCCGCGGTGTGGTCCCCCAACGGTGCGCCGCCAGGTCGCCCGTGAGGGCATGCCAGCGAAACACTTTCTCGCCGAGGTGATCTTCAATGATACTGATGCCCGCGGAGCCGCCTTTGCAAAGCTCGACCGCCTTTTCTACCAGTCGCTGCAGGATATCCCGAGGTGGGTGCGCGAGAACTTGCGCAAATGAAAGGAGCGCCTGGCTTTCAGCTTGAAAGTCCGGGCGGCGACTGACGCGTTGGTATAGTTGTGATGTTCTGACCACAGCGTCGAGTTCGACTTGCGGTTCGGACAATGGTGAGGGGCTCATAGGGCCTTTTACGCGCTGAAAGGCACGACTGCGAAGATCATGCCGCGGTCACCGGGAGGGTCGGTACGATTTGCGACTCGGTGTGTTCGGTGTCATTGACCGTATGGCGCCAGATCAGCGCGACGATGGGAAACCTGATGGCTGGAAAGGTTTTGGTGGCCGTCGGCAGGAACGCGGCGTGCATCACGAAGATGCAGCAAGCATAAGGGCACGCAGCAGCGCTATCTCGACGATCCACATGTTTAGGCCGATACGCAGGATTAGTCCCTGTGAAGATATTACGACGGTACCGGCTGTGCTGTAGGGAAAGGGCGCGCGCAGCTGTCGGAGACGCGGCGCCAACATGAGCCGGTGGCTGGAGCTTTGGCGTTACTGAAGGCGAGGGTTCCCGGCGGTTGCCGGGAACCCTCAATGGTGGAGGCGGGGGGAATCGAACCCCCGTCCGTAAGCACTACGCTTCCGGTTCTACGTACGTAGCTGTCTCTTTGTTTTCTCGCTTCGCGCTACCCGAGCAGCAGGGAAGACGCTAGGCCAGCCACGGTGTCTCTTAACGCTGCACCCCGTAGCACGATGCAGAGCGATCCTGTGAGCGCGTCCCCAGGGTCAGTGGCACAGGCACCAGCTGGTCTGAGGTTAGGCCGGGTTAAGCGGCCAGAGCGAAGTTGTCGTCGTTGGCAACTATAATTTGCAAAAGAGTTTAACGAGGACCCATGCACCTCGGTACGCCCCTGAAGTTTTGCAACCCACGTCGAAACCGGTCGCCCCCTTCGGGAACAGCTCAAGTGTACCTCAAACCGCTGAGCGCCGCCGCGGAGCGCTGTCAGAAGGCTCCGACCGCGGAAACTCCGGCATTATCGCCAGTCTAGGTCGTAGCCTGAAACCCCGCCCATGGACGGCTCCGTATCAGTGGATTCCGCACCCGCCGCACCGTGCCGCCATGTGGCTGCGTGCCTGCTAGCCTTGGGCCTGTTCACAGGCTCGTGCGCCGCGGTCGATACCCCGCCGCCACCGCAGATCGAGTTCAAGGAGCTGTTCAGTGCCGTGCAATCCTCCGGCATATTTTCGGACAGCAAGACCTTCGCCGATGCGGTGCCGCGCGAATCACCGGCCGGCATTCTGCGGCAATATCATCTGCAGGAGCCGGTATCGGCCGCGGCCCTGAGGCAGTTTGTCGAGCGCTACTTCGTGCTCGCGCCAAGTGCCACCGCGTCCGCTGCGCCAGCCGTTGCGGGTGGGCTGGTTCCCTTGGGTGCGCACATCGATGCCTTGTGGACCCAGCTCGAGCGCGTGAGCACCACGATGCCCGCGTATTCCTCGGCGCTCGCGCTCCCCAAGCCGTACGTCGTGCCGGGCGGCCGGTTTCGGGAGCTGTATTACTGGGATTCATACTTCACCCTGCTGGGAGTTGCGCAAAGCGGGCGCCAGGATCTGCTGCAGGACATGGTCAGCAATTTCGGCTGGCTGATCGATACCTACGGCCATGTTCCGAACGGCACACGGACTTACTACCTGGGCCGCTCGCAGCCGCCGTTTTTTTTCGAGATGGTCGCGATGTTGCAGCCGACGGATCCGGCCGCGGCCTGGGCGCGCTATCTGCCGCAGCTGCGGCGCGAATATGCCTATTGGATGGCGGGCGCGCGAATCCTTGGCGCAACCCGGCGCCAATCGCCGCGTGGTCAGACTGGCGGACGGTGCGCTGCTGAACCGATATTGGGACGATGTCGACCTGCCTCGCGATGAGTCCTGGCGTGAGGATGTCGCGCTAGCGCGCATCAGTGGCCGGGAGCCGAACCAGTTGTATCGCGACATCCGCGCCGCGGCGGAAAGCGGCTGGGACTTCAGTTCCCGCTGGTTGCACGATCCGCAGTCGCTGGCCTCCATTGAGACCACACAGATCGTGCCGGTGGATCTGAACAGCCTGTTGTTTGGACTGGAGGAAGCCATTCGCGCGGGCTGCGAACGCCTCGGCGATCGCTCCTGCGCGCTGGAGTTCACGCGCCGCGGGGCCGCGCGACACCGTGCCATCGATCAGTATCTGTGGGATGCGCCGCACGGCTACTACGCCGATTACCGCTGGACCCACGCCGAGCACACTTCGGTGTTATCCGCCGCGACGCTGTATCCGCTGTTCGAGTCGCTGGCGAGTGTCACCCAGGCGGCGCAGGTTGCCACAGTCGTGCGCGCCTCGCTGCTCGCGCGCGGGGGCCTTGCGACCTCCACGCTGACCACCGGTCAGCAATGGGATGCACCGAACGGTTGGGCACCGTTGCAATGGATCGCGGTGCGGGGACTGCGCAATTCGGGCGCGGTGGCGCTCGCCGCGACCATCGCGTGCCGCTGGCTGGTCAATGTCACGACGCGCGTATCAAGACAGTGGCAGGCTGGTGGAGAAATATGATGTCGTGAACCTTGGCGGCGGCGCCGGTGGTGAGTATCCGCTGCAGGATGGATTCGGCTGGACAAATGGAGTGACACGCCGCCTCATGGCGCTCTATCCGCGACTTCGCCACGTATTCAACCGCAGATCAGTGTCCAAAACCCTAACGGAGAAAATATGGTTTCAGAAATGCTGAAGGCTATCGTTCCCATTGCCGCGCTCGCGGTACCATCGCTGGTGCGTGCCGAGGATGCGCCGGCGCCGCCGCCGCCCCCGCTGGTGGTCAAGGCCCAGGTAGGCTATGTCTCCTCGCACGGCAATACGGACGCGCAAACGGCCAATGCGAAATTCGACGTGGTCTACAACGTCGACGCCTGGAAACATGAGCTGCAGCTGGCCGGGCTGTACGGCAAATCCAACGATATCGTGAGCGCCGAGAGTCTGGATGCCCAATGGCAATCCAACTACAACTTCACCAATCGTCTGTTCGTTTTTGGCGCCTTGCATGATGCCGATGACAAGTTCAGCGGCTTTGAGTACCAGGAAACGGTATCGGTGGGCGTGGGGTATTCGATCATCAAACTGGCCGATGCGACCTTGGATGCGCAAGTCGGCGTCGGTTACCGGCGGTTGCGCCCCGAAGAGCTCATCAAGGACCCAGCGGGCGATGTGGTTTCGCGGATACCTGAGAATGTTGAAACCGGCGCCGTGGCCACCGCGAACGTCAAGGGCATGTACGCCTTCAACTCCAGCACCAAGCTTACCGATGTGGTGGCACTGGAGTCCGGCTCCGACAACACCCTGCTGCAGAATGACCTGGGTCTGCAGGTGAACATGAGCAAGGCATTGGCCATCACCGTGGGCTATGAGGTCAAGCACAACAGCAGTCCGCCGGCGGGACTGGTGAAGACCGATTCGCTGGTGACCTTCAACCTGACGTACGCATTCCCGACCACCTGAGCATTCAGCGGGTGCGCATGATGCGGGCTTTGTCCCGCTGCCAGTCGCGATCCTTTTCGGAGGCACGCTTGTCGTGCTGCTTCTTGCCCTTGGCGACGCCAATGCTGATCTTGGCGCGCCCGGCTTTCCAGTACATCTCGAGCGGCACGAGCGTATAGCCCTCGCGCTCGACGGCATTGGCGAGTTGCTCCAGCTCCGCCAGATTCAGCAGCAGCTTGCGAGTGCGGGTGGGCTCGGCAACGAAATGCGTGGAGGTCGTGGTCAGCGGGGCGATGTGCGCGCCGTACAGGAACGCCTCGCCGTTCTTCACGTACGCGTAGGACTCGGTGAGCTGCGCCTTGCCGGCGCGCATGGATTTGACCTCCCAGCCCTGCAGCACCAGGCCGGCCTCGTAGCGCTCCTCGATGAAGTAATCGAAGCGCGCCTTGCGGTTTTCCGCGATCAGTTTGGGTGCAGGTTTGGTCTGGGGCATTGTTAGGGCACAATTCTAGCCATGAAAGAGGTCAGACGCTCGGCACTGGTCGCGCAGCCCGCGCAGAGCATGTTCGCGTTGATCAACGACATCGAAAGCTATCCACAGTTTCTGCCGTGGTGCACGAGCGCACAGGTTCAATCCCGGACCGATCAGCAGATCATCGCGAGCCTCGCGGTGCGGCGCGGCGCGCTCACCGCCCGGTTCACCACCCGCAACGAGCTTACCGCCAATCGCCACATCGCCATGCACCTGGTGAGCGGTCCTTTCAAGACGCTCGAAGGGGACTGGACTTTCACGCCAGTTGAGGTGCCCGGGCGGCCGGGCTGCCGCGTGGATCTGGTGCTGCGCTTCGCCTTCACCAACCGCCTGACGGCCATGGTGTTCGAACCCCTGTTTGAAGAGACCGCGATCTCGCTGGTGGACGCCTTCGTGGCGCGCGCCCGGGCGTTGGCGGCGAATGAGTAGCCGCAAGTGCTGCACGGTGGCGTTCGCGCTGCCGACCCGGCAGTTCCTGTGGGCCGTGGAACTCGCGGCGGGCGCCAGTGTGGCCGAAGTGCTCGAGCAGGCACGCTTGCAGGCCGCGGCGCGCGGTGAGGCGGGGCAGGTGCCCTGGGACTCAGACTCGCTGGGCATTTTCGGGGAGCCTTGTCGGCGCGATGAGATCCCGCGCGATGGGGATCGGGTGGAGATCTACCGCGCCTTGCTCAATGACCCCAGGGCCAGCCGCCGGGCGCGGGCCCGCGGGCGTTAAGGTGCCGTGGCGGGCTATAGGGCCGGAGCCGAAACCCGACCCTCGGGCGCATTGGGCGTTACCGCCTCCTCGCCGTGCCGGTCGATTCTGTCGACCTTGTCGTCCTTGAAATACACGGTCAGCTGCCGCTGGAACGGGGCCGTGCGGCCGACCTTGATGTAGTACAGGTAATCCCATCGGTCGGTGTCGAAAATCGTCGGCACCATCGGCGTGCCCAGCAGGTAGCGCACCTGAACCTTGGTCATGCCGGTCGCCAGCTGGTCGGTGTTGCGTTTTTCCAGGAAATTACCCTGTTGGATGGTCACCTTGTACACGCAGGCGGAGGCGCTGCATGCCAAGGCGAGCACGGCGAGAGCGGCGGCGCGGCGGCGCCAGGCAGGAATCGTCTGCAATCTGATCACGTGACTTGTCACTTGAATACGGGATAATCCACGGATGATACCGCATCGCCCGGGCCGAAGCCGCCTGGCATCAGGAGATAACGGCATGGAAGGGAAGGACCTGCGCAAGGCCGGCCTGAAGGTAACGCTGCCCCGGCTGAAGATCCTGGAGATCCTGGAAAGCAGCCAGACGCGGCACCTTTCGGCTGAAGACATCTACCGCTCATTGCTGGAGTCCAACGAGGACATCGGCCTCGCCACGGTGTACCGGGTGCTCACCCAGTTCGAGGCGGCGGGCCTGGTGACCCGGCACCACTTCGAAGACGGAATGGCGGTTTTCGAAATCAACCATGGCACTCATCACGATCATATTGTCTGTCTGGACTGCGGCCGGGTCGAAGAGTTCATGGACTGCGGGCATCGAGGACCGGCAGGGTTCGGTCGCCAAGAAGCTCGGCTTCGAGATCCGGGACCATTCCCTGATCATTTACGGCCATTGTGTCCGTCAGAACTGCGCGCATCGGCCGAAGTCCTAGTCTCCACTTCCCGCAGCATCTCCTGGGCGTGCTCGCGCGCCTTGGCGGTGATGTCGACGCCGCCGAGCATCCGCGCCAGCTCCTCCACCCGTTCGGGCGCCGACAGATCCGACAATGAGGTGCGGGTGGTTTTGCCATCGGTGAGCTTGTTGACCCGCAGGTGGTGATTGCCCTGCGAGGCGACTTGCGGCAGATGGGTCACGCACAGCACCTGGGCGCGCTGCGCCAGCGTGCGCAGCTCCCGGCCGACGATCTCGGCAATGGCGCCGCCGATTCCCGAGTCCACTTCATCAAACACCATGCAGCGCGAGTCGCGACCCGCGCAGGCGACCTGCACGGCCAATGACAGGCGCGCGAGCTCCCCGCCCGAGGCGACTTTGGACAAGGCGCGCAGCGGCTGTCCGGGATTGGCGGTGACCCGGAATTCAATCTGATCGACACCGTGCGGCTGGGGCTCGGGGGACTCAAGCGGCGTGACATCGATCTGAAAACGCCCGCCGATCATGCCCAGCAGTTGCATGTGGGCGGTGACGGTCTTGGCGAGCGCCCGGCCCGCGGTAGCGCGCCGCGCCGACAGCAGCCGCGCCTGCTCGCGATAGCGTTCCAGCGCCACGGCGAGATCGGCGCGCACCGTGGCGAGGTCGCTTTCGGCGCTCTCCAGCTGCGCCAGTTCCGTCGCCAGCTCCGCGGCGCGCTCATGCAGAATCGCTGGCGCGACCCGGTTCTTGCGCGCCAGCTCCTCGATGGCGGCCAGGCGCCGTTGCACCTGGTCCTGGCGGGCGGCATCAAAGTCCTGGGAATCCAGATAGTGCTGCATCTCGCGCGCGGCCTCACGGATCTGAATGGCGGCGCTGTCCACCAGCGGCACGACGGCGGCGATCCCCGGATCCAGCGCCGCGACCGACTTGAGCTGCTGCAGTGCACGCGACACGGCTGAATGGGCGCTGCCCGCATCCTCCTCGTACAGGCTACCCAGCGCGCCCTGCACCGACTCGGTGATCCGGCCGCGGTTGGCCATGCGCGTGGCCTCCTCGGTCAGACCCGCGAACTCCCCCGGGGTCAGTCCCAACGCCGTGAGCTCCTGCGCCTGATAGCGCAGCAGCGCGAGCCGCGCATCGCGGTCCCGGGCCTTGGTTTCCAGCTCCAGCGCCGCATTCAGCAGCTTCAGCCACACCCGATGGGCGATCTCGACCTCCCCGACGACGGCCTCGTGACGGCCATAGGTATCGAGCAGGTCGCGCTGCCCGGTGCTGCGCGTGAGGGTCTGAAATTCATGCTGACCGTGGATGTCCAGCAGGATGTTGCCGGCCTCGCGCAGCTGCTGAACCGTCACTGACTGTCCGTTGAGGTAGGCGCGGGAACGCCCATCCACGCCGACCACGCGCCGCACGGACAATTCCTGCTCGACTTCGATGGCCTGATCTTCCAGCCAGCTTTTCAGTTCGCGCGGTGCCTGCGCGAGCTCGAAAGTTGCGGTCACCTCGGCGCGCTGTGCGCCATGGCGCACCACTTCGGCACCGGCGCGACCGCCCGCGATGAGCTGCAGGGCATCCACCAGGATCGACTTGCCGGCGCCGGTTTCTCCGGTGAGGACCGTGAGTCCCGGGCGTACCTCAAGTTCCAGCGCATCGATGATGGCGAAGTCGAGGATGTGCAGGTAGGTGAGCATGGCGAGCTAGCGCGAACGGTCCGTGCTGCCGCGGCCCCAATGCAGCTTCGAGCGCAGGAGGCGAAAGTAGTCGTAGCCGGGCGGATGCAGCAAGGTGACGCCATCGCTCGACTGGCGGACCTGGATGCGGTCGCACGGCTGCACATCGCCCAGCACGAAGCCATCGCAAACCACCTGGGCCCGGCTTTCCGGTCGCTCGAGCAGCCGGATTTCAATGGTGGCGCGCGCGGAGATGACGATGGGCCGGTCCGACAGCGTGTGGGGGCAGATGGGTGCGATCACCAGCACCTCCAGGTGCGGATCGACGATCGGGCCGCCGCAGGACAGTGCATAGGCGGTGGAACCGGTGGCGCTGGCGATGACGATGCCATCCCCGGCGTGGGTATTGACGTAGCGGCCGTCGATCCAGGTTTCAAAATCCATCATGCTGCCGGTTGCGAGTTTCTGCACCACGATGTCATTGAGCGCAAGGCCGGTAGTCGTCGCGGCACCATCGATGACGAGCGAGGTGGTGAGGAGCGGGCGTCGGTCGACCTCGCAGCCGCCATCCAGGGCGGCATCCACACAGGCGAGCAGATCCTGCGGCAGCACATCGGTGAGGAATCCCAGCCGGCCGCGATTGATACCCAAAAGCGGCACGCGCCGCGCGGTGGCCAGGCGTGCCGCATACAAAAGCGTGCCGTCCCCGCCGATGGCGATGATGAGGTCGGCACGGGCGGCAAGTTCCGCCTCGGAGACGATTTCCACGGCGCTCTCGCCGGCCACGCCACCCGGGCTTTCGTGCGCAAGCACACGGATGCCACGCTCGATCAGGTGTGGCACCAGCAGCGCCGCCGACTCGGCCACCCGGGGGTCGGTAAAGCGGCCGATCAGTGCACAGACACGTATGGAAGATGTCATTGCCGCCTTTGTAGCATGGGGCCGGGCGCGGCCCAAGGCCGAACCCTTGCTTGACTGACCGTGTGCCGGTCGTTAGCTTGGCTCCAAGTATGTCTTTAGACGTCCGCGACGACACGCTCAATGATCGGGCCCAGCGCCTGCTGCGGATCTTGGTGGAGAGCTATATCCGTGATGGCCAGCCGGTGGGCTCGCGCAGTCTGTCGCGCGACAGCGGCCTGAATCTAAGCTCCGCGACCATCCGCAATGTCATGGCGGACTTGGAGCAGTTGGGCTTCATCGCCTCCCCGCACACCTCCGCCGGCCGCGTGCCGACCGACAAAGGCTATCGCTTCTTTGTCGACACGCTGCTGCGCGTGCAGCCCCTGGACCAGGGCTCGGTGACCGAGTTTCGACGCCAGCTCGATAGCGGCCACGACGCCAAGGCGCTGGTCGCGACGGCCTCGCAGCTGCTCTCGAGTGTCACGCAGCTCGCGGGCGTCGTGACCCTGCCGAGCGCACAGGCCGCCTCCATCACCCAGATCGAATTCGTCAGCCTGTCGGAAAACCGGGTGCTCGCGGTGCTGGTGCTCAACAACAGCGAAGTGCAGAACCGCATCATCCAGCTGGAGCGGAATTTCCAGCCCGAGGAGCTGCGGCGGGCGGCGAATTTCCTCAATACCCACTTCGTGGGCCGCTCGCCGAGCGAGGTGCGCCAGGAGATCCTGCGGCAGATGCGCGAGACGCGCGAACACATGAATCAGATCATGCTCGATGCCATCACCGTGGCGCAGCAGCTGTTCAATGTCGGCGATGCGAGCGCTGAAAAAATGGATTATGTCATCGCCGGGGAAACCAACCTCATGGGGGTTGGCGAGCTCTCCAGCGTCGAGAAGCTCAAGCGACTGTTCGAGGCCTTCAATGAGCGCAACGACTTCCTGCACCTGCTCGATCACAGCCTGAAAGCGCAAGGGGTGCAGATCTTCATCGGCCACGCCTCCGGCTATCAGATCCTCGATGACTGCAGCCTGGTGACGGCTCCTTATTCGCTGGGCGACCAGGTGGTCGGGGTGCTCGGGGTCATCGGCCCCATGCGCATGGCCTATGAGCGCGTCATTCCCATCGTCGATGTCACGGCGAAATTGCTGGGCGCCGCCTTGAATTCGAGGCGCTCACCCTCAGGAATCGGCTAATCTGCGGCCCGGTGCGCAGGGGCAGCCTGGACAGGGGCGCGCAACTTATTGTTTCGGGAGGACTTGATGACTGGGGCAAAGGCTTCCACGCCGGATGCGGCGCAACCGTTTGAGGCGGAATCCCAGCAATTGGATGTGACGCAACTGCAGCAGGCTTTAGCGGAAGCTCAGCAGCAGGCGGCCAGCCACAAGGACCAGTACCTGCGGACCGTGGCGGAAATGGAGAATGTCCGCAAGCGCGCCCAGCGTGATGTGGAGAACGCCAGCCGCTATGGCCTGGAGAAGTTTGCCGTCGAGCTGCTGCCGGTCCTGGACAGCCTGCAAGGGGCCGTAAGCAACGCCGGGCGGGCCGATGCCAAGAGCCTCGTCGAAGGCCAGCAAGCCACCCTGAAGCTGCTGCTCAAAGCCTTCGAGAAGCTCAATATTCGTGAGATCAATCCGAGCGGCGAGCCATTCGATCCGGCACTGCATGAGGCGGTCATGGCGCAGGACTCGACCACCGCCGAACCCAATGCGGTACTGCAGGTCGTGCAGTCGGGCTTCGAGCTGGGAGGGCGGCTGCTGCGCCCGGCACGGGTCATCGTGGCCCGCGACTCCTCAATAGGACCTTGGGAAGGACCTGGATAGGACTTGAATCGTGCCGCTTCGCACCCAGTAAGTGCGGGGCGGGACGGACTTAAAAGAGAATTCGCGGAGTAACAGCACATGGCAAAGATCATCGGCATCGACCTGGGCACGACCAACTCGTGCGTCGCCATCATGGAGGGCGGCAAACCGCGTGTGCTCGAGAACGCGGAAGGGGACCGCACCACGCCCTCGGTGGTCGCCTTCACCAAGGACGGAGAGGTGATCGTCGGGCCAGCCGGCCAAGCGCCAGGCGGTCACGAATCCCTATAACACCCTGTTCGCGGTGAAGCGCCTCATCGGTCGCAAGTTCGCCGATGAGGTTGTGCAGCGCGACGTGAAGATGGTGCCCTACAAGATCGTCCGCGCCGACAACGGCGATGCCTGGGTGGAAGTGCAGGGCAAGAACATGGCGCCCCCGGAAGTGTCGGCGCGGGTCCTGCAGAAGATGAAGAAGACCGCCGAGGACTACCTGGGCGAGACGGTGACCGAGGCCGTCATCACCGTTCCGGCCTATTTCAATGACAGCCAGCGCCAGGCCACCAAGGATGCGGGTCGCATCGCGGGCCTGGATGTCAAGCGCATCATCAATGAGCCGACCGCGGCGGCCCTGGCCTATGGCCTGGACAAGGCGGGCGGGGATCGCAAGATTGCGGTGTATGACCTGGGCGGTGGCACCTTCGATGTGTCCATTATCGAGATCGCCGCGGTGGATGGTGAGCGCCAGTTCGAGGTGCTCTCCACCAACGGCGACACGTTCCTGGGGGGCGAGGACTTTGACCTGCGGGTCATCAACTTCCTGGGCGAGGAGTTCCTCAAGGAATCCGGCGTCGATGTGCGCAAGGATCCGCTGGCGATGCAGCGCCTGAAGGAGGCCGCCGAGAAGGCCAAGATTGAACTGTCGTCCACCCAGCAAAGTGATGTCAACCTGCCGTACATCACCGCCGATGCGTCGGGCCCCAAGCACCTGAACATCAAGCTCACCCGCGCGAAGCTCGAGTCGCTGGTGGAGGATCTGGTCAAGAAGACCGTGGAGCCGTGCCGGATGGCGCTCAAGGATGCGGGCCTGTCGGCGAGCGATGTGGCCGAGGTCATCCTGGTCGGCGGTCAGACGCGCATGCCGCTGGTGCAGAAGTACGTCAAGGACTTCTTCGGCAAGGAGCCGCGCAAGGATGTGAACCCGGATGAGGCGGTCGCGGTGGGCGCGGCCATCCAGGGCGGCGTGCTGGCCGGTGAGGTCAAGGATGTGCTGCTGCTGGATGTCACGCCGTTGTCGCTCGGGATCGAGACCCTGGGCGGTGTGATGACCAAGCTGATCGAGAAGAACACCACCATTCCGACGCGCGCCGCGCAGACCTTCTCCACGGCCGATGACAGCCAGACGGCGGTCACCATCCATGTGCTGCAGGGCGAGCGCGACCGGGCCCAGGACAACAAGTCCCTGGGCAAGTTCGATCTCACCGATATCCCCTCGGCGCCGCGCGGCATGCCGCAGATCGAGGTGTCCTTCGACATCGATGCCAACGGCATCTTGAATGTGTCCGCCAAGGACAAGGCGACGGGCAAGGAGCAGAAGATCGTCATCAAGGCCTCGAGCGGCCTGAATGAGGATGAGATCAAGCGTATGGTGCGTGACGCCGAGGTGCATGCCGAGGAGGACCGCAAGTTCCGTGAGCTCGTCGACGTGCGCAACAAGGCCGATGGCCTCATCCACAGCGTGGAAAACTCGCTCAAGGAGCTCGGCGACAAAGTCGAGGCCGCGGAGCGAGCCAGTGCGGAATCCGCCTTGTCGGATCTGCGCACGGCGCTGAAGGGCGAGGACAAGGATGTGATTGCGCGCAAGACCGAGGCACTCACTCAGGCCTCCGCCGCGATTGCCCAGCGTGCGTACGCGCAGACCCAGGGCGGCGCAGGCGGGGACTCGCAGCCGGGCGGCGCTGCGGGAGCTGGGGGCGCGGGGACTGCGGGTCCGAAGGACAACGTGGTCGACGCCGAGTTCGAAGAGGTCAAAGACAAGGATCGCCGCGCCTCATAAGCGGGCGAGAACCAATGCCGCCGCGCTTGGGTCCGTCGGTCGTACCGACGGACCAGGGCACGGCGGCTTTGACGTGTTTAAGGGTTCAACAGGGCGGGCATGGCTAAGCGCGACTATTACAAGATTCTCGATCTCACCCGCACGGCATCCGAGACGGATATCAAAAAGGCTTATCGACGCCTGGCGATGAAGTTCCATCCGGATCGCAATCCCGGCGACCACGAGGCCGAGGAAAAATTCAAGGAATGCAAGGAAGCCGCCGAGGTGCTCGGCGATCCGCAGCGGCGCGCCATCTATGATCAGCATGGCCATGCCGGCATCGAGGCCGCCGCGCAGCGCGGCGCCGGGCAGCGCGGCGCCGATGCCTTCAGCGACATCTTCGGTGATGTGTTCGGCGATATCTTCGGTGGCGGCCGCCGCGGCGGTGGTCGCTCGCAGGTGTTTCGCGGCGCGGACCTGCGCTACGAGATCGAGCTGGAACTGGATCAGGCGGTGTTCGGCCATACCCTGGAGCTGGAACTGCCCAAGCTCGATGAATGCGGCACCTGCCACGGTACCGGCGCGGCCAAGGGCAGCCAGCCGGTCACCTGCGAGACCTGTGACGGCAACGGCCAGGTGCGCGTCTCGCAGGGCTTCTTCCAGCTGCAGCAGACCTGTCCGCGCTGCCGCGGCATGGGCACCGTAGTCAAGAATCCCTGCGACACCTGCCTCGGGCAGGGGCGTGTGCGACGCGCCAAGAAGCTGTCGGTGAAGGTTCCGGCAGGCGTCGACACGGGCGATCGCATCCGTTTGACGGGCGAAGGCGAGGCGGGGCGCAACGGCGGTCCGCCGGGCGACCTGTACGTGGAAGTTCGCGTGCGCGAACACGCGATCTTTGCCCGCGATGGCGAGCATCTGTCATGCGAGGTCCCGATCAGCTTTGCCACCGCGGCGCTGGGCGGTACGCTGGAAGTGCCCACCCTGGACGGTGACGTCACCATCAAGATTCCGGCCGAGTCGCAGTCGGGGCGGGTCTTTCGCCTGCGCGACAAGGGTGTCAAGCCGGTGCGCGGCGGCGCGCGCGGCGACCTGTTCTGCAAGGTGATGATCGAGACGCCCGTGAAGCTTTCCGCCGAGCAGCGTGAGATGGTGAAGCGTCTGGATGAATCCTTGCGCGGCAGTGCCCACCATGCGCCGCGTCAGAAGGGATTTCTGGAAGGCGTGAAGAGTTTTTTCTCCAAAGGCGAATGAGTCTATGAGCGGTACCTTGCGCGTTCTGATCATCGGTGCCACCGGACGCATGGGCCAGGCGCTGGTGCGGGTCTCGAAGGAGCGCCCCACTGTGCGCATCACCGGCGCCGTGACGCACGCCGGCAGCGCGCATCTCGGGCATGATGTCGGGGAGCTGGCCGGGGTCGGGCGCCTCGGTGTCATCGTCACCGCCGATGTGGCCGCGGCGCTGGGCGAGTGTGATTGCGCCATCGACTTCTCGCAGTCACCCGCCACCGCCTCGAACCTCGCCGCCTGCATCGTCGCCGGCAAGCCGCTGCTGGTGGGGACCACGGGGCTCGCCGAGGAGCTGAAACCGGAAATCGAACGGGCCGCGCGCCATATCGCCTTGCTGATCGCGGCCAACACCAGCCTTGGGGTGACGCTGCTCCTGGAACTGGTGCGTCAGGCCGCGCAGACCCTGCCGCTGAATTTCGATGTGGAGATCATCGAGGCGCACCATCGGCTGAAAAAGGACGCCCCCTCCGGCACCGCCCTCGCGCTCGGCCACGCGGTGGCGCAGGCACGGGGTCAGGAGTTCGAGGCGGTGTGCGCGCACGAGCGCGAGGGCCTGCGGCGGGAGGGCGAGATCGGCTTTGCCGTCGTGCGCGGCGGCGACATCGTCGGTGACCACACCGTGGTCTTTGCCGGAACAGGCGAACAGGTCGCTTTATCGCACCGCGCTACGGACAGGAATGTCTTTGCCCGTGGCGCCCTGGATGCGGCCGCCTGGCTGGCCGGGCGGGCGCCCGGGCATTACTTCATGCGGGACATTATTCTTTAAGAACAATATGTTAGGACGTGATTATGGGGCGGCCGGCCAAGTCTATACAGTACCCGGCGACGCCCGCACTGAATACAAAAAAGTCTCGGAATCGCATGGACACACCGGGTGCTGGCCCGTAAGATTTACTTCTAATCCGCAAGGGTTAGTCCATGCAAGGCGGGAGGATGTTCCAACAAGAACTCCTCCCGCTTTGTTTATCTGCAGCACGCGCGCGAACGCACCATGACACATCTTCCTGCGGTGCTGGCGCTGGCGGACGGCTCGATCTTCCGCGGCCAGTCCATCGGAGCACCAAGCAACACCACTGGCGAAGTCGTTTTCAATACTGCGTTGACCGGTTACCAGGAGATCCTCACGGATCCCTCGTACGCCAGGCAGATTGTCACGCTCACCTATCCTCATATCGGCAACACCGGCACCACGGTGGAGGATCTTGAATCGGCGCAGATCTATGCCGCAGGCCTGGTGATCCGCGATCTGCCCCTGCAGGCGAGCAGCTGGCGCATGGTGGAACCGCTCGCCGACTTCCTCACCCGCGGCAAGATTGTCGCCATCGCCGGCATCGACACCCGACGCCTCACCCGTCTGCTGCGCGAGAAGGGTGCCCAGAGCGGCTGCATCGTCACCGGCGAGCAGGTCGACGAACAGGCCGCCGTCATGCTGGCCGGCAAATTTCCGGGACTGAAGGGCATGGATCTTGCGAAGGTCGTCTCCACCAAGCGGCCGTTCCAGTGGAACGAAGGCAATACCTGGCAGGACACGGGTCGGCCGAATATCCGCGCCCACCAGCGACTGCATGTCGTGGCCTACGATTTCGGCGTCAAGCGCAACATCCTGCGGCTCTTGTCGGACTCCGGCTGCCGCATGACCGTGGTGCCGGCGCAGACCTCGGCACGCGAGGTCCTGCAGCTGCAACCCGATGGCGTGTTTCTCTCCAATGGGCCCGGCGATCCGGAACCGTGTGATTACGCCATCACGGCCACGCGTGAACTGCTGGAGGCGGAGATGCCGGTGTTCGGCATCTGCCTCGGCCATCAGATCCTGGGACTTGCCGCGGGTGCCTCGACCATCAAGATGAAGTTCGGCCACCATGGTGCCAACCACCCGGTGCAGGACCTGGAAAGCGGCCGGGTCATGATCACGAGCCAGAATCACGGTTTCGCGGTCGATGAAGCGACGCTCCCCGCCAACGTGAAAGCGACGCATCGTTCGCTGTTCGACGGCTCCCTGCAGGGCCTCGCCTTCAAGGATCGGCCGGCGTTCAGCTTCCAGGGTCACCCGGAAGCCAGTCCCGGGCCGCACGATGTCAAACCCCTGTTTGAACGCTTCAACCAGATCATGCTGCGGCGCTTGCAGCAGCAGCTGCGCCAGGCCCAGCGCTAGTCTTTAAGGAGCGTACGCGAATTGCCTAAGCGGACCGACATCAAGAGTGTCCTGATCATCGGCGCGGGTCCGATTGTCATCGGCCAGGCGTGTGAGTTCGACTATTCGGGTGCCCAGGCCTGCAAGGCGCTGCGCGAGGAGGGCTTCCGGGTCATCCTGGTCAACTCCAATCCCGCGACCATCATGACCGATCCGGAGATGGCGGATGCCGTCTACATCGAGCCGGTGAACTGGCGCACGGTGGCGCGCATCATCGAGAAGGAGAAGCCCGATGCGCTCCTGCCCACCATGGGTGGCCAGACGGCGTTGAATACCGCACTCGACCTGGTGCGCGAGGGAGTGCTCGAGAAGCACGGCGTGGAACTCATCGCCGCCTCGCGCGAGGCGATCGACATGGCCGAGGACCGCGAGCTGTTTCGCGATGCCATGCGGGACATAGGCCTTGCGACACCGCGCTCACGCATTGCCCACAATCTCGAGGAGGCCAATGGCGCCATCGGCGATATCGGCTATCCGGTCGTGATCCGTCCCTCCTTCACCATGGGCGGCAGCGGCGGAGGCATCGCCTACAACCGCGAGGAGTTTGAAACCATCCTGGCGCGCGGCCTGGATGCCTCCCCGACCAGCGAGGTGCTGCTCGAAGAGGCGGTCATCGGCTGGAAGGAATACGAGATGGAGGTGGTGCGGGATCGCAACGACAACTGCATCATCATCTGTTCCATCGAGAACCTGGATCCGATGGGCGTGCACACCGGGGATTCGATCACGGTGGCGCCGGCGCAGACCCTGACGGACAAGGAATACCAGCGCATGCGCGATGCGTCGATCGCGGTGCTGCGCAAGATCGGCGTCGAAACCGGTGGCTCCAATGTCCAGTTCGCGGTGAACCCGCAGGACGGGCGGCTGCTGGTCATCGAGATGAACCCGCGCGTGTCGCGCTCCTCGGCGCTTGCCTCCAAGGCGACCGGTTTTCCGATCGCCAAGGTCGCCGCGAAGCTGGCGGTGGGCTACACCCTCGATGAGCTGCGCAACGACATCACGGGCGGTGCGACCCCGGCATCCTTCGAGCCCTCCATCGACTATGTGGTGACGAAGATCCCGCGCTTCACTTTCGAGAAGTTCCCGGCGGCCAATGATCGGCTGACCACGCAGATGAAATCCGTGGGCGAGGTCATGGCCATCGGCCGTACTTTCCAGGAATCTTTGCAGAAGGCGCTGCGGGGCCTTGAGACCGGGCTCGATGGCCTGGGGGAGCAGGTGAGCCTGCCGCTCAATGACGAATCGGCATCGAAGCTGGAATACGAACTGCGGGTGCCCGGCGCCAATCGGCTGCTGTTCACGGCGGACGCCTTCCGTGCCGGCTGGTCATTCGACAAGATTCACAAACTCACGCACATCGATCCGTGGTTCCTCGCGCAGCTCGAGGACCTGGTGCTGGAGGAGCAGCAGGTCGCCGAGCGCGGCATGAGCGGTCTTAGCGCCGAGCGGCTGCGGAGCCTTAAGCGCAAGGGCTTCTCCGACAGCCGCCTCGCGCACCTGGTGGGGGTGGTGGAGAAGGCCGTGCGCCAGCGCCGCCACGAGCTGGATATCCGCCCCGTGTACAAGCGGGTGGACACCTGCGCCGCCGAATTCGCGACCTCCACCGCCTACATGTACTCCACCTACGAGGAGGAGTGCGAGTCGCGACCGACGCAGCGTCGCAAGATCATGATCCTGGGCGGCGGCCCGAACCGCATCGGCCAGGGTATCGAGTTCGACTACTGCTGCGTGCACGCGGCCCTCGCGCTGCGCGAGGATGGTTTTGAAACCATCATGGTCAACTGCAATCCCGAGACGGTTTCCACCGACTACGACACCTCCGACCGGCTGTACTTCGAGCCGCTGACGCTCGAGGATGTGCTGGAGATCATGGAGAAGGAGAAGCCCGAAGGCGTCATCGTGCAATTCGGCGGCCAGACGCCCCTGAAGCTGTCGCGGGCGCTCGAGGAGGCCGGTGCGCCCATCATCGGCACCAGCCCCGACTCCATCGATGTGGCCGAGGATCGCGAGCGCTTCCAGCTGCTGGTGCGCGATCTGGGCCTGAAGCAGCCGGCGAATGCGACGGCGCGCACCGAGGAGCAGGCGGTGCGCCTGGCTCGCGAAGTCGGTTTCCCGCTGGTGGTGCGTCCTTCGTATGTGCTGGGCGGCCGCGCCATGGAAGTGGTGTTCTCCGAGGATGACCTGCGCGCCTACATGACCGACGCCATGCGCGTCTCCAACGACAGTCCGGTGCTGCTCGACCGCTTCTTGGACGTGGCCATCGAGGTCGACGTGGACGCGGTGTGCGACGGCAAGCAGGTGCTGATCGGCGGCATCATGGAACATGTGGAGCAGGCCGGCGTGCATTCGGGCGACTCGGGCAGCTCGCTGCCGCCGTTCAGCCTGAGTGCGGCCATCCAGGATGAGATCCGCGAGCAGACCCGAAAGCTTGCGATGGCGCTGAATGTCGTGGGCCTGATGAACATCCAGTTCGCGGTTCAGAATGGCATCGTGTACGTGCTGGAAGTCAATCCGCGTGCCTCGCGCACCGTGCCGTTCGTGTCCAAGACCACGGGACTCGCGCTGGCGAAGATTGCCGCGCGCACCATGATCGGCCGCACGCTCGAGGAGCAGGGCGCAACCCTCGAGCGGGTGCCGCCGTTCTTCTCGGTCAAGGAGGCGGTGTTCCCGTTCGCCAAATTCCCGGAAGCCGACCCGATCCTGGGGCCGGAGATGAAGTCCACCGGGGAGGTCATGGGCACGGGCCGTACCTTCGGGGAGGCATATGCCAAGGCGCAGGCCGGCTCCGGCGTCACGCTGCCGCGCCATGGCGTGTGCCTGATCAGCGTGCGCGAACGCGACAAGCCCGGCGCGGTGGGACTGGCCCGGCGGCTCATCGAGTACGGGTTCACCATCGTCGCCACCACCGGCACCGCGCAGGTGCTCGAGGATGCCGGTATCAGCTGTCGTCGCGCCAACAAGGTGCGCGAAGGCCGCCCGCATATCGTGGATATGATCAAGAACGATGAGATCGATCTCATCGTCAATACCACCGAAGGCAAGCAGGCCATCCGGGAATCCAATTCGATCCGCCGCGAGGCGGTGCACCGCCGCGTGACGTACTACACGACGCTGGCCGCGGCGCTGGCAACGTGCGAGGCCCTCGAACATATCGATGAAGTTGAGGTCAATCGCTTAGCTGACCTGCACCAGGAGATCCTCGGCACATGAAACGCACCCCCATGACCGTGCGCGGCGCCGAGGCGCTGCGGGCGGAGCTTAAGCGGCTGAAATCCCAGGACCGGCCCAATGTGATCAAGGCGATCGCCGAGGCACGCGCGCACGGGGACCTTTCGGAAAACGCCGAATACCATGCGGCGCGCGAGCAGCAGGGATTCATCGAAGGGCGCATTCAGGAAATCGAAGCGAAGCTCTCGACGGCCGAGATCATCGATCCGTCCACCCTGCCGAAGAACGGCACGGTGGTATTCGGCGCGGTGGTGGATCTGGAGGACCAGGCCAGCGGCGCGCGTTTGAGCTACCAGATCGTCGGTGAGGATGAGGCGGACCTCAAAGCCGGGCGCATCTCGGTGACCTCGCCGATCGCGCGGGCGCTGGTCGCGAAGTCCCAGGGCGATATTGTGGACGTGGCGGCCCCGGGGGGCACCAAGTCCTACGAGATCGTCGCCATCAAACTGTGACGGCGAGGCGCTCGCGGCGGTCACCCTTTCGGGTCGGGAATGATCAGACCGGACTTGGCGTGGTTGGCCCGATACAGGACGGCGACGTGCCCGATCCGGTGGACCAGGGTGCTGTCGGTACGGATCGCCAGATCCGCGAACAGGGCGTCGCGGGCCTGCCGGTCCGCTCCCGGGGCGCGCACCTTGATGAGCTCATGATCCTTCAGCGCGCGGGCGGCTTCCTTGGCGACGGCCTCGGTCAGGCCATGGTTGCCGACCTGGATGATGGGTTTCAAGGCGTGGGCGCGACCGCGCAGGAAGCGGCGCTGGTTCTCGGATAATGCCATGACGGCGATTATAACGGCTCGGGTGTCCTAGTGGCGCGGCGTTCCAAGAGCAGCGGACGCTGGCTGCAGGAGCATTTCGCCGACCCGTTCGTGAAGAAGGCGAAGGCGGCGGGCTTTCGCTCACGCGCCATCTACAAGCTCGAAGAACTCGATCAGCGCGAAAAGCTGCTGCGGCCGGGCCAGGTGTGCCTGGATCTGGGCGCAGCGCCGGGCGCCTGGAGCCAGTACGCGGTCAGGAAGCTGGGTCGCAAGGGGCGGGTGGTGGCCACCGATATCCTGCCCATGGACCCCATCGAGGGGGTGCAGTTCGTTCAGGGGGACTTCCGGGAGGACGCTGTGGTCGCCGCGCTACGGGCGTTGCTGCCGCCGCGCGGGGTGGATGTGGTGCTGTCGGATATGGCCCCCAACTTGAGCGGAATCGACGCGGTGGACCAGCCGCGATCCATGTACTTGGCGGAACTTGCTTTGGAGACCGCCGGGCAGGTCTTGAAACCGGGCGGCGCGGCCCTGATCAAGGTCTTCCAGGGATCCGGATTCACCGAGCTGCTCACCGCCACCCGGCAATGTTTTGTAAAGGTCCGGATGATCAAGCCCGAGGCATCGCGGGCGCGCAGTCCCGAGCTGTACTTGCTGGCGAAGGACTTCACGATAGTGTAGGTTCGTTCCATGAGCCAAATTAGCGCTTTTCTGAGGATGAATTCTTGAACGATTTGACGAAAAACATCCTGCTGTGGGTGATCATCGTCGTCGTCCTGCTGGCGGTCTTCAGCCGCTACCTGCCGCCGGGAACGCAGCCGCTGGAGATCAACTATTCGACCTTCCTTGATGATGTCAAAGGCAGCAAGGTCGATTCGGTCATCCTGCAGGGCGATCAGATCCTGGGGACCCTCAAGGACAAGACCCAATTCAAGGCCTTCAATCCGGAGACGGATTACACCGCCCTGATCGGTGAGTTGCAGAAGAGCAACGTGGTCATCGAGGGCCGCCCGCCCAAGCAGCCGAGCATCTGGATGCAGGTGCTGATGCAGCTGGCCGGGCCGGTGCTGATCCTGTTCTTCTTCCTCTACATAATGCGCCAGATGCAGGGTGCCTCGGGGGGGCGCGGGGCGATGTCCTTTGGCAAGAGCCGCGCGCGGCTGCTCGGGGAGGACCAGGTCAATGTCACCTTCGCGGATGTCGCGGGCGTCGATGAGGCCAAGCAGGAGGTCGCGGAGATCGTCGACTTTCTGAAGGACCCCGGCAAGTTCCAGAAGCTCGGCGGCAAGATTCCCAAGGGCGTGCTGATGGTGGGTTCACCCGGCACCGGCAAGACGCTGCTCGCGCGCGCCATTGCCGGGGAGGCCAAAGTACCGTTCTTCACGATCTCCGGTTCCGACTTCGTGGAGATGTTCGTCGGCGTGGGCGCCTCGCGCGTGCGCGACATGTTCGAGCAGGCGAAGAAGCATGCGCCGTGCATCATCTTCATCGATGAGATCGATGCGGTCGGCCGGCACCGCGGTGCGGGTCTGGGCGGCGGTCATGACGAGCGCGAGCAGACCCTGAACCAGCTGCTGGTGGAGATGGACGGTTTTGAGGGCAATGAGGGCATCATTGTCATCGCCGCCACCAACCGCCCCGATGTACTCGACCCGGCGCTGCTGCGCCCCGGCCGTTTCGATCGTCAGGTCGTGGTGCCGTTGCCGGATGTGCGCGGCCGCGAGCAGATTCTGCGGGTCCACATGCGCCGGGTGCCGCTGGCCGAGGATGTGAAGCCGCAGCTGACCGCACGTGGCACGCCGGGATTCTCCGGCGCGGATCTGGCCAACCTCGTCAATGAGGCGGCACTCTTCGCGGCCCGCGCCAACAAGCGCACCGTCGGCATGGAGGAGTTCGAGCGCGCCAAGGACAAGATCATGATGGGCGCCGAGCGGCGCTCCATGGTCATGACCGAGGATGAAAAGAAGATGACCGCCTACCACGAGGCCGGTCACGCGATCGTCGGCATGTCGGTGCCGGAACACGATCCGGTCTACAAGGTGACCATCATTCCGCGCGGCCGGGCGCTGGGCGTCACCCAGTTCCTGCCCGAGCAGGATCGCTACAGCCTCTCGCGCCGCCGCATCCAAAGTTCCATCGCCACGCTGTTCGGCGGCCGTATCGCCGAGGAACTCATCTTCGGTCAGGATGCGGTGACCACCGGGGCTTCCAATGACATCGAGCGGGCCACTGATCTGGCGCGCAACATGGTCACCAAGTGGGGCCTGTCGGACAAGCTGGGACCCCTCACCTACACCGAGGAGACCGGCGAGGTGTTCCTGGGCCGCAGCGTCACCCAGCACAAGCAGGTGTCGGATGGCACCGCGCACGCCATCGATGAGGAAATCCGCAACGTCATCGAGACCAATTACCAGTGGGCCAAGCAGATTCTGGTGACCAATCTCGACCATCTGCATGCCATGGCCGAGGCGCTCATCAAGTACGAGACCATCGACGACGGGCAGCTCCGAGACATCATGGACGGCAAGCCGCCGCAGCCGCCAGCCGGCTGGGACGACTCACTGCCCACCAATAAGCAGACGTCGGCGCCGAAGCCGGCGGGCGCGCCCGGCCCGATCGGTTCGCCCGCCGGGCAGCACTAAACCCTTTACCTAAAAAAGCCTGTCGTACAAGGTCGCCTCCCAAAGAGTGCGACCTTGGTTCTTGGTGCCGAAGATGCAGCTGCGCTGTGGTTCAACTCTGCTTGATCTGACCCTTCCCAAGGTCATGGGCGTGCTCAATGTCACGCCGGATTCCTTTTCCGATGGCGGTCGCTTCGTGAGCCATGCCCGTGCGCTCGAGCACGCGCAGGCCATGATTGAGGGCGGCGCCGCCATCATCGACGTGGGGGGGAATCCACCCGTCCCGGCGCCGCGCCGGTGAGTGTGGAGGAGGAGCTTCGCCGCGTGATTCCGGTGGTCGAGGCGCTGGCCCGTGGTGGCCATGCCGTCGTGTCGGTGGATACCAGCACCCCCGAAGTCATTCTGGCAGCCACGGCCGCGGGCGCGACGCTCATCAATGATGTGCGCGGCCTGCGGCGTCCCGGCACGCTCGAGGCGGTGGCCGCATCGGACTGCGCGGTGTGCATCATGCATATGCAAGGCGCGCCGGACACCATGCAGCGCCGCCCCGAATACGCGGACGTTGTGGCCGAGGTGAAGGCCTTCCTGCAGGAACGGGCGCGCGCCTGCGAGGCGGCCGGCATCGGGCGCGATCGCATCGTCATCGACCCGGGATTCGGCTTCGGCAAGACAGTGGCGCACAATCTGGCCCTGGTGCGGCAGCTGCCGGAGTTCGTCGCGCTGCGGTTGCCGGTGCTGATGGGGATGTCCCGCAAGTCGACGATCGGTGTCATCACCGGTCGGGCGGACAGCGAGCGTCTGGCGGGAAGCCTTGCACTGGCGGTGGCCGCGGTGCTGCGCGGCGCGCATATCATCCGGGCGCACGATGTGGCGGAAACGGTGGACGCATTGAAGGTTGCACACGCGGTGCAGGCAGGAGTGTAGCGCTTGGCACGGCAGTTTTTTGGTACCGATGGCATTCGCGGCCGCGTGGGCCAGCATCCCATGACGGTGGACTTCGCACTGAACCTGGCGAGCGCCGCGGCGCGCGTGCTCGCGCCCGAGGGCGGCAAGGTGCTCATCGGCAAGGACACGCGCCTGTCCGGTTACATGTTTGAGTCGGCGCTGGAGGCGGGCTTCGTCGCCACCGGCGTCGATGTCCTGCTCATCGGACCGCTGCCCACTCCCGGGATCGCCTATCTGACGCGCAAGTTCGAGTGCCGCTGCGGGGTGGTGATCAGCGCCTCGCACAATCCCTTCGACGACAACGGCATCAAGTTCTTCGATGCCGAGGGCGGCAAGCTGTCCGATGAGCTCGAAGAGCAGATCGAAATTGAACTGGCGCGCGGGCCGGTGACGCGCGAATCGGGCCTCTTGGGCCGTGCCACGCGCGTGGACAAATCCCGCGGCGCCTATCAGGAGTTCTGCGCCTCGACCATGCCGGCGGCGGTGGATCTCGCCGGCATGAAGATCGTCATCGATTGCGCCAATGGCGCCGCCTACAAGGTCGGCCCCCGCGTCCTCACCGACCTGGGCGCGGAAATCGTGCCGGTGGGCTGCTCCCCCAATGGCCGCAATATCAACGACGGCTGCGGTTCGATGGCCCCGCAACTGCTGCAGCTCACCGTTCCCGGCGTGCGCGCCGATGTCGGCATCGCTCTGGACGGGGATGGGGACCGGCTGGTCATGGTGGATCACCTCGGACGGGTCGTGGACGGGGACCAGCTGCTGTACATCATGGCGCGGGCGCGGCAGCGCGAGGGCACCCTCAAGGGTCCCGTGGTGGGCACGGTCATGAGCAACTTCGGCCTCGAACAGGCCTTCAAGGCCCATGGCATCGAGTTCCAGCGCGCCGCGGTGGGCGACCGGTACGTGCTCGGTCTGCTGCGCGAGACCGGCGGGGTGCTGGGCGGGGAAACCTCCGGACATATTCTGTGCCTGGATCAGACCACCACCGGCGATGCCCTGATCAGCGCGCTGCAGGTGCTGTCGATCATGAAACGCACCCGCCAGACCCTGGCGGAGCTCGCGGCGGGCATGCAGCGCTTCCCGCAGGTGCTGCTCAATGTGCAGGTGGCCAGGCGCTTTGACCCGACCACCGTGCCCGCCATCCAGGCGAGCGTCCGCAGCATCGAGGGGCGTCTGGCGGGCGAGGGCCGGGTGGTGCTGCGGCCCTCCGGCACCGAACCGGTCATCCGGGTCATGGTGGAAGGCCGTGATGAGCGGGCGACCCGCGCCTACGCGGCGGAGCTGGCGGACGCGGTTCGCGCTGCCGTGGCGTAGGTGGCGCTAAAGGCGATTGCAACCGGGCGGCGGCGTGGCTATGATCGCGCGCCCTTTTTTAGGGCGCGCCGCTCGCGGCGGGGGTGAAAATGCGACAGCGTCTGGTCGCCGGCAACTGGAAAATGCACGGCTCGCGCGTGGAGAACGCGCGGCACATCGAAGCGGTCGCCAAGCGATTTCCGGCCGCAACACCGGTGCAATGCGTGGTGTGTCCGCCGCATGTGTATTTGGCGCAGGTGGCAACCCTGCTCAGTGCCGCAGGCTTGCCGATCGGCCTGGGCGCGCAGGATGTCAGCGCGGAGGCGAAGGGCGCCTTCACCGGCCAGGTGTCGGTCGCGATGCTGCAGGATGTGGGCTGTCAGTTCGTGATCGTCGGGCATTCGGAGCGGCGCTATGCCCTGGGGGAGGACGACTATCTGGTCGCCCGCAAGTTTGAGGCGGCGCGTACCAACCTTGTGCCGATTCTGTGTGTCGGCGAGCGTCTGGCCGAACGGCAGGCGGGCCGGACGCTGGAGGTGATCATCCGGCAGCTGGACGCCGTGGTGGAGTGCTGCGGGATCAAGGGCTTTGGCGGGGCCGTAGTTGCCTATGAGCCGTGCTGGGCCATTGGCACCGGCATGACGGCCACCCCGGAACAGGCCCAGGAGGTCCATGCGTGCATCCGCGGGCACTTGGCGCAGCACAATGCTAAAATTGCCGACGAGGTTCGTATCCTCTACGGCGGCAGCGTCAACGCTGGGAATGCGGCGGAGCTGTTCGCGATGCCCGATGTGGACGGTGGACTGATCGGGGGCGCCTCGTTAAAGGCAGAAGAGTTTTTGGCCATCCTGGCAGCGGCAGTGCGCTGACGGGGCCGCGGCACATTGCCGTCTGTGGAGCAAGTTCGTAAATGTGGCATTACATTTTAACCGCAGTGCAGTTCATCAGCTGCGGCTGCATCATCGCGCTGGTGCTGATCCAGCGCGGCAAGGGCGCGGATGCGGGTGCGGGTTTCGGCGCCGGTGCCTCCGGCACGGTGTTCGGTGCGCGCGGCGCAGGCACCGCGCTGTCGCGTGCGACCGCGGTGCTGGTGGCGGTGTTCATGCTGAACAGCATGGCGCTCGCCTATTTCGGCCCCAAGAAGGCTGAAGCGCCGAAGACGATTTTCGATACGGCCGGCGAGACCGCGCCCGCGGCGTCCAGCCCGCTCAATCTCGACCGTGCCCGCCGCCGGTGCAAATTCAGGGGCGACGGCGATTCCTGCACCAGCGCCGCCCGCGGCTCCCGCCGGCAGCGCGCCGAAGTAGTTTCGAGAAAAGTTCGACGCCGACGTGGTGGAATTGGTAGACACACTAGCTTGAGGGGCTAGCGCGTAACAGCGTGCGAGTTCGAGTCTCGCCGTCGGCACCACATCTTTTGCCATGGCTGCTACAATCCAAAGCAGTATTTGGCTATGCAGTTGAGAGCATGCTGGGTAATTACCTTCCGGTCCTGATCTTCCTGATCATCGCCTCGGGCCTCGCTGCAGTCATGCTTGGGCTTGGGTCGATTCTCGGCCGTCTGTCCACCCGTTCCAAGGGCGATGCGGAGAAACTCTCGCCGTACGAATGTGGTTTTGAAGCCGTATGAAGACGCCCGCATGCGCTTTGATGTGCGCTATTACCTGGTCGCGATCCTGTTCATCGTTTTCGATCTGGAAATCGCCTTCCTGTTTCCCTGGGCGGTGAGTCTCGCCAAGATCGGCGTTTTCGGCCTGCTCGCCATGGCCATCTTCCTCGGGATCCTGGTCGTGGGATTCATCTACGAGTGGAAGAAAGGAGCATTGGAGTGGGACTAGACGCCCCGGGCACCCAGGAGGACGCCGCGGAGGGTTTCGCCGCCCGCGGCTTCATGACCACGCAGGTCGACAGTCTCGTCAACTGGGCGCGCACCGGATCGCTGTGGCCGATGACCTTTGGCCTCGCCTGCTGCGCGGTGGAGATGATGCACGCCGGTGCCTCCCGCTACGACACCGACCGGTTCGGCGTCGTGTTCCGTCCGAGTCCCCGTCAGTCGGATGTCATGATCGTCGCGGGTACCCTGGTCAACAAGATGGCGGCGCCGCTGCGCAAGGTCTACGACCAGATGTCCGAGCCACGCTGGGTGATCTCCATGGGGTCGTGCGCCAATGGCGGCGGCTATTACCATTATTCCTATGCGGTCGTGCGCGGCTGCGATCGCATCGTGCCGGTGGACGTGTACGTGCCGGGATGTCCGCCGACGGCCGAGGCGCTGATCTACGGCATCATCCAGTTGCAGAAGAAGATCCAGCGCACCAGCACCATCTTCCCTGGTGCGCGCGCCGCCGGTTAGTTTGCAGTCCAGTCAGATTTGAGGATAAGGCCATTGAGCGAGCACATTGAGGCTCTCGCGCGTCACGTGGACGCGCAGCTGCAGGGGCGCGCCACGCGCGTGCCGGCGCTCGCCACGGAACTGACCATCGAGGTGGCCGCCGCCGGGCTGCTCGATGCGTCACGGATTCTGCGTGACGCGCCAGAGTTGCAGTTCGACACACTCATCGATGTGACCGTGGTTGACTACTCGCAGTTCCGCCTCGAGACGTGGGCCACCCATTCGGCGAGCGGCACCGGCTTCAGCCGCGGCCGCATCCCGCCGGCGCCCGCCGAGGAGTACGCGCCGCCGCCGCGACCCGCGGCCGGGGCGCGCTTTGCGGTCGTCTACCACCTGCTCTCCGTCAGCAACAATCAGCGCATTCGCGTGCGGGTGAAGTGTGACAGCGACGAGGAGCCGGTGGTCGACTCGGTGGTCGATATCTGGGCCTCGGCGAACTGGTTTGAGCGCGAAGCCTTCGATCTCTTCGGCGTTTTCTTCCGCGAGCATCCGGATCTGCGCCGCATCCTCACCGACTACGGGTTCGTGGGCCATCCGTTCCGCAAGGATTTCCCGCTCATCGGCAACGTCGAGGTGCGCTACGACGAGGCGCTCAAGCGGGTCGTCTACCAGCCGGTGAGCATCGAGCCGCGGGTGCTGGTGCCGCGGGTGATCCGTGACGACAACCGCTACAACCCCGCGCTCAAGGACAGTCCGGCGAAATGAGCGAGATACGCAACTACACGATGAATTTCGGTCCGCAGCATCCGGCGGCGCACGGGGTGCTGCGGCTGGTGCTGGAGATGGACGGCGAGGTCATCCAGAAGGCCGACCCGCATATCGGGCTCTTGCACCGGGGCACCGAGAAGCTCGCCGAATCCAAGCCCTACAACCAGTCGATCGGCTACATGGACCGGCTGGACTACGTCTCGATGATGTGCAACGAGCACGCCTACGTGCTCGCCATCGAAAACCTGCTCGGGCTTAGCCATTCCGGAGCGTGCCCAGTACATCCGCGTGATGTTCGATGAACTCACCCGCATCCTCAATCACCTGATGTGGCTGGGCGCGCACGCGCTCGACATCGGCGCCATGACGGTGTTCCTGCTCGCGTTCAAGGAGCGCGAGGAACTCATGGATTGCTACGAGGCGGTCTCCGGCACACGCATGCATGCCACCTACTACCGTCCGGGCGGCGTGCACCGTGACCTGCCGGAGTCCATGCCGCGGTATCAGGCCTCGAAGTGGCGCTCGCAAAAGGACGCGGACCGCTTCAACGCCACGCGCAACGGCACGATGCTGGATTTCATCGGCGCCTTCGCGGAGCGCTTTCCGAAGAGCGTGGATGACTACGAGACCCTGCTCACCGACAATCGCATCTGGAAGCAACGCACGGTCAACATCGGTGTGGTGAGCCCGCAGCGCGCGCTGCAGCTGGGTTTCACCGGGCCGATGCTGCGCGGTTCAGGCATTGCCTGGGATCTGCGCAAGAAGCAGCCGTACGAGGTCTACGACCGCATGGACTTCGACATTCCGGTCGGCGTGAACGGCGACTGCTACGACCGCTACCTGGTGCGGATCGAGGAGCTGCGCCAGTCGACCCGCATCGTGCGCCAGTGCGTGGACTGGCTCAAGATCAATCCGGGCCCGGTGATGGTGGCGGAGCGCAAGGTGCGTGCGCCGCGCCGCGAGGAGATGAAGGAGGACATGGAATCCCTCATCCATCACTTCAAATTCTTCACCGAAGGCTACTGCGTGCCGGAGGGGGAAACCTACGCGGCGGTGGAAGCGCCGAAGGGCGAGCTTGGGGTGTATCTGGTGTCCGATGGCGCCAACAAGCCCTATCGCCTGAAGGTTCGGGCGCCCGGCTTCGTGCATCTGTCGGCGCTCGATGAGATGGTGCGGGGTCACATGCTCGCGGATGTCGTGGCCGTCATCGGCACTCAGGACATCGTGTTTGGGGAGGTTGACCGCTGATGTTGCTGTCCGAGCATACGCGCCAGGAAATCGATCATTGGGTGGCGAAGTTTCCGCCCGACCGCAAGCGTTCGGCGGTGCTCGCGGCGTTGCGTTTTGCCCAGGAGCAGAACGAGGGCCATCTGACCACGGAACTCATGGACGAAGTCGCCGTGTACCTGGAGCTGCCGCCGATCCAGGTGTACGAGGTGGCCAGTTTCTATTCGATGTACGAGCTGCACCCCGTGCGGCCGCCACCACGTGAGCATTTGCACCAACATCTCCTGCATGTTGCGCGGCGGGGAGGCCCTGGTGGCGCATGCGGAGAAGCATCTGGGCATCAAGCTGGGGGAGAGCACCCCCGATGGCCGCATCCTCCTCAAGCGCGAGGAGGAGTGCCTGGCCGCCTGCACCGGTGCGCCCATGATGATGATCGACCATCACTTCTATGAAAACCTCACGCCCGAGACGCTCGGGAAGCTCTTGGATGACCTGAAATGAGCTCAATCCGCGAACAGTACGCCGACAAGTTCAACCTCAACCTGTTCGAGTCGCTGCATCTGGCGAACCCGTGGACGATGGACACCTATCGCCAGATCGGTGGCTACCAGAGCTGGGAGAAGATCCTTGCCGGCGGCATGACGCAGGAACAGGTCATCGACCAGGTCAAGGCCTCCGGCCTGCGCGGCCGTGGCGGGGCGGGCTTTCCCGACGGGCACGAAGTGGAGCTTCATGCCACGCACCTCGCCGATCCAGAAGTACGTGGTATGCAACTCGGATGAGAGTGAGCCGGGCACCTGCCATGATCGCGACATCCTGCGGTTCAATCCGCATGCGCTGATCGAGGGCATGGCCATCGGCGGTTTCGCGATGGGCGCCACGGTCGGCTACAACTACATCCGCGGTGAATTCCTGGGCGAGCCCGTGCCGCGCTTCGAAGCGGCGCTTAAGGAGGCCTACGATGCGGGCCTGCTGGGCCGGAACATCAGGGGCACTGGCATCAGCTTCGACCTGCACACCTTCATCGGCGCCGGGGCCTACATCTGCGGGGAGGAGACCGCGCTGCTGGACTCACTGGAAGGCAAGCAGGGCAAGCCGCGCTTCAAGCCGCCGTTTCCGGCGGCCTTCGGGCTGTATGGCAAGCCCACGACCATCAACAACACCCAAAGCTTCGCCTCGGTGCCGGCCATCCTGCGCCGCGGCCCCGAATGGTTCGCGGGCCTGGGACCGAAGAACTCCGGCGGCACCAATATTTTCTCGGTCTCCGGGCATGTCAACACGCCGGGCAACTTCGAGTTGCCCATGGGCGTGCCGTTCCGCGACCTCTTGGAGATCGCCGGCGGTGTCTGGAAGGGGCGCAAGTTGAAGGCCGTGATACCGGGCGGCTCCTCGGTCCCGGTGGTGCCGGCCGACCTCATCATGAACGTCAACATGGACTACGACTCCATGAAGACCACGGGGTCCTCGATCGGTTCGGCCGCCGTGATCATCATGGATGAGACCACCTGCATGGTGCGGGTGCTCGAGCGGCTGGCGCGCTTCTACACCTCCGAGTCCTGCGGCCAGTGCACGCCCTGCCGCGAGGGTACGGGGTGGATGGATCGCATGCTGAAGCGGATCCTGGCAGGCCAGGGCCGGCGCGAGGATCTCGGGCTGCTCTTGGATGTCGCCAACCGTATCGAAGGACACACCATCTGCGCGCTGGGCGATGCGGCGGCGTGGCCGGTGCAAAGTTTCCTCAAGCACTACCGGCATGAGTTTGAATACATGATCGATCACGGCGGCCGCAGTATCGTGGAGAGCCAGGGGCTCGCCGCGGCTTAATAGAGTCTGAACATATGGCTGAAGAGTTCGTCAATATCGAAGTGAATGGCGTGCCGGTGAAGGCGCGCAAGGGCGAGATGATCATTCGCGTCACCGACGCGCAAGGTGTCTATGTCCCGCGCTTCTGCTACCACGACAAGCTGTCGATCGCCGCCAATTGCCGCATGTGCCTGGTCGAGGTGGAGAAGGCGCCCAAGCCCCTGCCGGCCTGCGCCACGCCCGTGGCCGAGGGCATGAAGATCTTCACCCAGTCGCAGAAGGCGACCGGCGCGCAGCGCGCGACCATGGAATTTCTGCTGATCAATCATCCGCTCGACTGTCCGATCTGCGATCAGGGCGGGGAGTGCGAGCTGCAGGATCTGGCGGTGGGCTTTGGCCGGGACATCTCCCGCTTCGCCGAGCGCAAGCGCGTGGTGAAGGATGAGAACCTCGGACCGCTGGTCTCCACCGACATGACCCGCTGCATCCAGTGCACCCGCTGCATCCGCTTCACGCAGGAGATCGCGGGCGTGCAGGAGCTGGGCATGGTGGGCCGCAGCGAAAACAGCGTGGTGCGCGCCTTCGTCGAGCATACCGTGGATCACGAACTCTCCGGCAACATCATCGATCTGTGCCCGGTGGGCGCCCTGAACTCCAAGCCGTTCCGCTTCAGTGCCCGCGCCTGGGAGATGATCGCGCATCCGCTGGTGTCACCGCACGATGGCGTCGGCACCAATCTGTTCGGCCACGTGCTGCGCGGCAAGCTGATGCGCGTGGTCCCCCGCGACAACGAGGCCATCAATGAGACCTGGATCGCTGATCGCGACCGCTTCAGCTATGAGGGGGTGTACAGCACCGATCGGCTGGGCGCGCCGCTGGTTCGCGAAGGCGGCAGCTGGAGTCAGGTCAGCTGGGAGTCCGCGCTTGCGGTCGCCGTGGCGGGTCTTGATCGCGCATGCCGGTAGCCTGGGGTCGCTGGGCAGCGCCTCGGCGACCACCGAGGAGCTGTATCTGCTGAATCGTCTGACGCGGGGCCTGGGCTCACCGAACATCGATCATCGCCTGCGGGTTCGCGATTTCGCCGATCAGAGCGCCGATGCGCTCTATCCGAATCTGGGGATGCCGATCGCCGCGGTCGACCAGCTGAATGGCCTTTTGGTGATCGGCTCCAATCTGCGCCGCGAAGTGCCGGTGCTGGCGCATCGCGTGCGCAAGGCAGCATTGGCGGGCGCCGCGGTCGCGTTCGTCAATCCGGCAAGGTTCGCCTATCAGTTCAAGGTCGCAGGCTACGTGGAGTCCAAGCCCGCCGCGCAAGTGGCGGATCTTGCGGCGATCCTGGCCGCCGTCGCCACAAAGCTTGGAACCGCTGTGCCCTCGCATCTGGCGAACGTTGCCGGCGCGGCCACCGTGACCGATGCCCATCAGGCGGTGGCCACGCGCGTTGCTGGCCGGGCCGAAGCGGGCGGTGTGGCTGGGGGCCCTGGCGCTGCGTCATCCGCAGTATGCCGATCTGCGCGGCCTCGCCGGCGCGATCGCGCAGCTGAGCGGCGCCACGTTTGCGGAACTGGCCGAAGGCGGCAATGCCGCCGGGGCGTATCTCGCCGGCTGCGTGCCCCACCGTGAAGCGGGCGGCAAGGTGAGCGCGGTGGTCGGCCGGAACGTCGCCCAGATGTTCGCATCGCCCTTGCAGGCCTACATCCTGTTCGGGGGCGTAGAACCGGAGGCGGACACCTTAAGTCCCGAAGCGCTGCAGGCGCTGGCGGCGGCGCAGCTGGTCATCGCGATCACGCCGTTCATGACCGAGGAGTTGAAGCAGATCGCCCATGTGGTGCTGCCCATCGGCACCTTCGCCGAGACTTCCGGTACGTTTGTGAACCTGGAGGGGCTGTGGCAGAGCTTCACCGCCGCGGCGCGCGGCTTCGGTGAGTCGCGGCCGGGCTGGAAAGTGCTGCGGGTGCTGGGCACGCAGTTGGGTATCGAAGGCTTCGAATACCAGAGCTCCGAGGAGGTCCGCGATCAGCTGCGTCGCCTGTGCGCCGACGGTCTGCCACCGGCCTGGGTGGGCTCGCGTGCGGTGAGCGGCGCAACGCTCGCCGCGGCCGCTGCCCGCACGGTGGATGTGCCCATGTACCAGGTCGATGCGGTGGTGCGGCGTGCGCTGTCACTGCAGCGTACTGCCGAGGGGCGCAGCGCGCCCGCGATCTACTGAACGGATTATCCAAGGCGCGATCGTGCTGAATGCTTTTACAAATTACTGGGACTCGCTGCCGGGCATCGTGCGCTCCACGACCATCTCGACGTTGTGGATCCTGGCGGTCTGCATTGTGCTGATCATCTGCGTGGCATTCACCACGTTGTGGGAGCGCAAGGTCATCGGCTGGATGCAGCTGCGTCGCGGACCCAATCGCGTCACGATCCTCGGCATGTTCCCCGGATTGGGGCAACCCTTTGCCGACGTCGTGAAGCTGATCACCAAGGAGGTGATCCTGCCGGCCAGGGCCAACAAGTTCCTGTTCGTACTCGCCCCTGCCATCACCCTGGTGACCGCGTTCGTCGCCTGGTCGGTGATGCCGCTGTCGCCGGATCTGACCATCGCCAACGTCAATGCCGGTCTGCTGTTCCTGCTGGCGTTGACCTCCGCCGGTGTCTACGGGGTGATCCTCGCCGGTTGGGCGTCCAACTCCAAGTACGCTTTCCTGGGTGCCATGCGCTCCGCCGCGCAGATCGTCGCCTACGAGATCGCCATGGGCTTCGCCCTGGTGGGCGTGCTGATGGCGGCCGGCAGCCTCAATCTGGGCGACATCGTGCGCCACCAGCAGGGGGGGCTCTTCACCTGGAACTGGACCTGGCTGTTCCCGCTGTTCGTGGTGTACTTCATCTCCGGTGTCGCGGAAACCAATCGCGCCCCCTTTGACGTGGCCGAAGGCGAATCCGAAATCGTCGCCGGCTTCCATGTTGAATATTCCGGCATGGCCTTCGCGCTGTTCTTCCTGGCCGAATACGCCAACATGCTGCTCGATCTCGTTCCTGACGGCGGTGTTCTTTCTGGGCGGGTGGCTCAGTCCCTTTGAGGGCTGGCCGCTGCTCGGGCATTCGATTCTGGCGACGCCGAGTTTCGGCTGGCTCGCGCTCAAGGCATTCTGTTTCCTGTTCCTGTTCCTGTGGTTCCGCGCCACCTTCCCGCGCTACCGCTATGACCAGATCATGCGGTTGGGCTGGAAAGTGCTGATTCCGGTGACCATCGTGTGGATTTTCGTCGAGGGGGTCCTCTCGTGGGCCCACGTCGGCCCGTGGCGCACTCTTTAAGGCGAATCATGGCCAGCCAACTGCTCAAGACCCTGCTGCTTCCCGAACTCCTCAAGGGGATGGCGGTGACGTGGCGGACCTTCGTCTCCCCCAAGTACACCATCAACTACCCCGAAGAGAAGACGCCACAGTCGGCGCGCTTCCGGGGTCTGCATGCCCAGCGGCGCTATCCCAATGGCGAGGAGCGCTGCATTGCCTGCAAGCTGTGCGAGGCGGTGTGTCCTGCGGTGTGCATCACCATCGACTCGGAGGTGGCCGAGGACGGTACGCGGCGCACCAGCCGCTATGACATCGACTTGTTCAAGTGCATCTTCTGCGGCTTCTGTGAAGAGGCCTGCCCGGTGGATGCCATCGTTCTCACGCGCATCCACGAGTACCACATGGAACACCGCGGCGAGAACATCATGTCCAAGGACAAGCTGCTCGCGGTCGGCGAGCGTTACGAGGCGATGATCGCTGCGGACCGTGCGGCGGACGCGCCGTTCCGGTAAGCGCCGGCAACAATCGAATCGGGGGAGGGCACGTGCTCGTTCAGATATTGTTCTACGCCTTTGCGCTGGTGCTGGTGATCTCGGCCGTTGGCATGATCGTCTCGCGCAATCCTGTGCACGCGGCGCTGGCGCTGGTCATGTGCTTTGTCACGAGTGCGGCGATCTGGCTGCTGATCGGCGCGGAGTTCCTGGCCGTGGTGCTGGTGCTGGTGTATGTGGGCGCGGTGATGGTGCTGTTCCTGTTCGTGGTCATGATGCTCGACATCAACCTCGAGGAGCTGCGCGAGGGCTTTACGCGCTTCTGGCTGTTGGGCGTGATCTGCGCGGGCGCCGTGATTTTCGAGATCTTCGGCGTGGTGATCGCACACACCCTCGGGCCGGATGTGACCCAGGGGCCCGCGGCCCTGCCGGCGAGCTACAGCAATACCGCGCAGCTCGGCCAGACCCTGTACACGCAGTACGCCTATCCCTTTGAACTGGCCGCCGTGCTGCTGCTGGTTGCGATCGTCGCGGCCATCTCCCTCACCATGCGCAAGCGCAAGGGCCACAAGGTGCAGGACGTGGACCGGCAGGTGGCCGCCCGGGCGCAGGACCGGGTGCGCATCGTCAAGATGACGGCGGACAAACGCCCATGATCACCCTGGGTCAATTGCTGACGCTGTCGGCGGTGCTGTTCGCGATCGCGGTGGCCGGCGTGTTCCTCAACCGCAAGAACGTGATCCTGCTGCTGATGTGCGTGGAGCTGCTGCTGCTGGCGGCGAATTTCAACTTCGTGGCGTTCTCGCGCTACATGGCCGATATCCACGGGCAGATCTTCGTGTTCTTCGTGCTCACGGTCGCCGCGGCGGAATCCGCGATCGGGCTTGCGATCCTGGTGGTGCTGTTCCGTGAGCGGCGCAGCATCAATGTCGAAGATCTGAGCACGCTCAAAGGGTGAGCTGACGATGAATCCGAATCTGCTGCTGGCCATTCCGCTGCTGCCGCTCTTGGGCGCGATCGTTGCGGGCCTGTTCGGCAAGGTGGTGGGCCGCGCCGGTGCGCACACCGTCACCATTGCCGCGGTGGCCGTGTCCTGCGCCCTCTCGATCTGGGTCTGGAAGGATCTGGTGTGGGGCGGTGCCGCCGTGTACAACGCCCCGGTCTACACCTGGCTGATCAGCGACGGCATCCACTTCCAGGTGGGCTTTCTGATCGATCGGCTCTCGGCGCTGATGATGGTGGTGGTCACCTTCGTGTCGCTGTGCGTGCACGTCTACACCATCGGCTACATGGCCGATGACCCGGGCTACCAGCGCTTCTTCAGCTACATCTCGCTGTTCACCTTCTCGATGCTGATGCTCGTGATGTCCAACAACTTCATGCAGCTGTTTTTCGGCTGGGAAGCGGTGGGCGTGGTGTCGTACCTGCTGATCGGATTCTGGTACACGCGCCCGTCGGCGATTTTCGCGAACTTCAAGGCGTTCATCGTCAACCGGATCGGTGACTTCGGCTTCGTGCTGGGGATCGCCGGGGTCGTGCACTACACCGGGTCGCTCGACTACCAGGTCGCCTTTGCCGCAGCTCCGCATATCGCCGCGCAGAGCCTGGCGCTGTCGGCGGGCACGGCGGTGCCGGCCATGACGCTGATCTGCATCTGCCTGTTCGTCGGCGCCATGGGCAAATCCGCGCAGGTGCCGCTGCATGTGTGGCTGCCGGACTCGATGGAAGGTCCGACGCCGATCTCGGCCCTGATCCATGCGGCCACGATGGTGACCGCCGGCATCTTCATGGTGGCGCGCATGTCGCCGCTGTTCGAGCAGTCCGATCAGGCGCTGTCATTCGTGCTGGTGATCGGTGCGACCACCGCGTTCTTCATGGGCCTTCTGGGCGTGGTGGCCAATGACATCAAGCGCGTGATCGCCTACTCGACCCTATCGCAGCTGGGGTACATGACCGTTGCGCTGGGCGTCTCGGCCTACAGCGGCGCCATCTTCCACCTGATGACCCACGCCTTCTTCAAGGCGCTGCTGTTCCTCGCCGCAGGCTCGGTGATCATCGGCATGCACCATGAGCAGGACATGCGCAAGATGGGCGGTCTTGCCAAGTATATGCCCTGGACGGCGGCCACCAGCTGGATCGGGTCGCTTGCGCTCATCGGCACCCCGTTCTTCGCCGGCTTTTATTCCAAGGACGCGATCATCGAGGCCGTGGGCGAGTCCCATCGCTGGGGCTCAGGGTACGCGTACGCCTGCGTACTGGGCGGCGTCTTCATCACCGCGCTCTACACCTTCCGCATGCTGTTCATGACCTTCCACGGTCCGGAGCGTTTCCGCGAGGCCCTGGCGCACGGACATGCGCACGATGATCAGGCCGCCGCCGCGGGCGAGCACGCTCACGATGCGCATGGCGATGAAGCACACGTCAGCCATGAAGAGGCGGCCCATGACGATCACGGCGCTGCCGGTGGCGTACCGCACGAGACCTCCTGGGTGGTGCGCGGTCCCTTGGTCGCGCTCGCGATCCCCTCCGTGGTTATCGGCGCACTGTGCGTGAAGTCGGTGCTGTTCGGCGGCTACTTCGGCGGCTCGATCTTCGTGCTGCCGGCGAACGATGTGGTAGGCAAGCTCGCCGAGGAGTTCCACGATCCGGTGTGGCTGAACTTCGCCTTGAAGGGCTTCCTCGCCCCCCCGTTCTGGCTGGCACTGTCGGGTGTGATTGCGGCCTGGGTGTTTTTCCTCAAGAAGCCCGAATGGGCCGATGCGGTGGCGCGCGCACTGGCGCCGCTGCGTACCCTGCTGGTCAACAAGTTCTACTTCGACTGGTTCAACGAGAACGTCCTGTGCGCCCTGGCGCGCGGCCTGGGCAAGGGCCTGTGGCGTGGCGGTGATCAGATTGTGATTGATGGCGGCATGGTGAATGGCACCGCCAATACAGTGGGCTGGTTCGGCGGGGTGCTGCGGCACCTGCAAAGCGGCTATCTGTACACCTACGCGTTCTGGACCATGATCGGACTTGCCCTGCTGTTGGGCTGGTTCCTGGTCCGCTAAGGCTAAGGGGCGGTCTTTTACATGCACGGTTTTGCGCTGCTGTCGGTTCTGATCTGGCTGCCCATCCTAGGCGGGGTGGCGGTGCTGGCGCTGGGTGCGCGATCCATCGTCATCGCACGCTGGGTGGCGCTGGGGGTATCCCTTGTCACGTTCCTGATATCGATACCCGCGTACACGGGCTTTGATACCGGCACGGCCAGCATGCAGTTCGTCGAGAAGCTGTCCTGGATCCCCTCGCTGCATGTCTTCTATGGCCTCGGGCTCGATGGCATCTCGCTGCCGCTGGTGCTGTTGACCACGTTCATGACCATTCCGGTGATCATTGCCGGCTGGACCGTGATCGAGCAGCGCCCGGCGCAGTACTACGCAGCCTTCCTGATCATGGAGGGATTGATGATCGGGGTGTTCTGCGCCACCGATGCGCTGCTGTTCTACTTCTTCTGGGAAGCGATGCTGATCCCGATGTTCCTGATCATCGGCATCTGGGGCGGACCGCGGCGGGTGTACGCCACCATCAAATTCTTCCTGTACACCTTCCTGGGCTCGGTGCTGATGCTCGCGGCGCTCATCTATATGTACGTCCAGGGGCACGACTACTCGATTGCGGCCCTGCAGGCGCTGCCGCTGACGCTGCTCGAGCAGCGCTGGATCTTCTTGGCCTTCCTGCTGGCGTTCGCCGTGAAGGTGCCGATGTGGCCGGTGCACACCTGGCTGCCGGATGCGCACGTCGAGGCGCCCACGGGCGGCTCGGTCATCCTGGCCGCCATCATGCTGAAGATGGGCGGCTACGGTTTTCTGCGCTTCAGCCTGCCGGTCACACCGGACGCGAGCCGCGAACTCATGATGCTGGTCGTTGCCCTGTCGCTGATCGCCGTGGTCTACATCGGCTTCGTGGCGCTGGTGCAGCAGGACATGAAGAAGCTGATCGCCTACTCCTCCATTGCGCACATGGGCTTCGTGACCCTGGGCACGTTCGGCATCTATGCGGTCATCGCGAGCACCGGAAGCCTTGCGGGCGCGGTGCTGGGGGTGGACGGCGCGATCGTGCAGATGGTCTCGCACGGCCTGGTTTCCGGTGCGCTGTTCCTGTGCGTGGGCGTGCTGTACGACCGGATGCACAGTCGCGAGATCTCAAGCTACGGCGGTGTCGTGAACGTGATGCCGTACTTCGCGGCGCTGATGGTGTTCTTCGGCATGGCGAACTCGGGACTGCCGGGTACTTCGGGCTTCGTCGGTGAGTTCATGGTGATTCTCGCGAGCTTCAAGGCGAACTTCTGGTACGCGTTCCTAGCCTCGACCACGCTGATCCTGGGCGCCTCTTATACCCTGTGGATGATCAAGCGCGTGGTGTTCGGGCCGGTGGCGAACAGCCACGTGGCGGAACTGACCGATCTGAACGGTCGCGAATTCCTGATACTGGGGGTACTCGCGGCAGCCGTGCTGCTGCTGGGCCTGTATCCGGCGCCCCTTCTCAACATCATGGAAGTTTCGGTGCATCACCTGGTCCAGCAGGCCGTGCATTCCAAGCTGCCGCTTTGAGCTGATATGCCAGACACCACAATGACCTGGGCTTCGGTTGCTCCCGCCAGCGGGGAGATTTTCCTGACATTCGCCATCTGCGCCGTGCTGCTGATCGATGTGTTTAGCGGCGACAAACGCCGCGGTCTGACCGGAACGCTGACGCTGGTGGCGCTCGCCGTCACGGCCGCCCTGATCGTGTTCGTCGGGCAGGTGGGTTCCCGCGAGCTGCTGTTCGGTGGCCTGTATGTGGCGGACCCGGTGGGCATCGTCTTGAAACTTGCGGCGCTGCTCTTTGTCGCGATCGTGCTCATGTATTCGCGCAGCTACATGACGCTGCGTGGCACCGCCGGCGGCGAGTACTACGTGCTGGCGCTGACGGCGCTGCTGGGTATCTTCGTGCTGGCCTCGGCGAACAGCCTGCTGACGGTCTACATCGGCGTGGAACTGCTGGCGCTGTCGGTGTACGCCATGGTGGCCTTCGACCGCGACAACGGCATCGCGGCCGAGGCGGCCATGAAGTACTTCGTCCTGGGCGCCATCGCCTCGGGCATGCTGCTGTACGGCATGTCCATCATCTACGGCATCACGGGCACGCTGGGGCTGGATGAACTCGCCATGCGCCTCGGCCCCACCCACAGCGCCGGCGCGGTGCTTGGGCTTACCTTCATTGTGGTCGCGGTGGCCTTCAAACTCGGGGCCGTGCCCTTTCACATGTGGCTGCCCGATGTCTATGAGGGCGCACCGACCAACGTCACGGTGTTCATTGCGACAGCGCCGAAGATCGCCTATTTCGCCCTCGCGCTGCGTCTGCTCACGCACGGTCTGATCGGCACGGAGCACGAATGGTCGCAGATGCTGGGGGCGCTCGCGGTGCTGACGCTGATCCTGGGCAACGTCGTCGCCATCGCGCAGAGCAACCTCAAGCGCATGCTCGCGTATTCGGCAATCGCCAATGTCGGATTCATCCTGCTGGGGTTCACCACCGGCACGCAGGCGGGTTATGGGGCGGCGCTGTTCTATACCCTGGCCTACGTGCTGGCCACGCTCGGCAGCTTCGGTGTCATGCTGCTGCTGTCGCAAAAGGGCTTCGAGGCGGATCGCCTGGATGACTTCAAAGGCTTGCACAGTCGCGATCCTTTGCTGGCCCTGGTGATGATGGCGATGATGTTCTCCACCGCCGGCGTGCCGCCATTCGTGGGCTTCTGGGCGAAGCTCTCGATCCTCACTCAGTTGTGGGCAACGGGCCATATATGGCTGGTGATCATCGCCGTGGTGGTATCGGTGATTGGCGCCTATTACTACTTGCGCATCGTGAAGCTCATGTACTTTGACCCACCGCTTGCCGGCCAGCCGTCCCCGGAGTGGCAGCCGGGCGTGCGCCTCGCCGTCGGGGTCAATGGGGTTGCGGCGTTCGTGCTCGGCCTGCTGCCGGGTCCGCTGCTGTCGCTGTGCGCGCGCCTGCTGAGTGGGCCTTAGGCTGACCGCCTCTCAGAACCGATAGCCCACCGCCAGGACGATGGCTCTGGGGTAGAACTCCACGTGGGAGGTGCGCAGGATCCCGGCGGTGTCCGTGGTCAGGGTCGAGGTCACCCAGGACAATGAGCCGGACAGGTTCACGACCACCCGGTCCAATGGCTGCCAGGACAGACCCACGGTCCCGACGGGCCCCACCGACACCGGCAGTGACAGGGAGGTGGGACCGCCGCTGATGGCCTCGCCGGCCGCCGTAACCTGACGCGAATTGAACTTGGTGTAGTTCACGCCGATGCCAAGGTACGGCCGGAACAGAGCATCGGGACTGTAGAAGTAGTATTTCACCAGCGCGCTCGGCGCCAGCCACCGTGCGGTGGCAATCGTCTGGCCGTTGTAGGGCACCGAGCCCACCGTTGCCGGCCCCTTGGCGACGGTGCGCGTCAGCGGTGGCACGCCCAGTGCGAGCTCCGCATCAAAATGTGGTGACAGTCGCCGCAGGTAGGCGATATACAGGGTTTGCACGCTCGGATTGCGCAGATTCAGTCCCGGCGGCACGTACGGTCCGGTGATGTCATCCGCGTGGACCGCGAAACTCACATCGTAAAGTCCGAGCAACACGGTGTTCGGATGATCGCCCACGCCCGTATTGTTATCCGCACGGGCCACGCCCGCAGTCAATCCGGCGAGCAGGCTCAGGCCGATGCACAGGGTGCTCGCGCTGGGGGTGAGGACTCTCATCTTCAAACCTCGCATGGGCTCAGAACTGCGCGAAAAATCCGCGTGCCACGGCAGTGCAGAACGGCGCCTCGGTTGCGTGAATGGCCTGAACCGCCGCGCTTTGACCCTGCGCGGCGGCGATGCCGGCAATGGTCTGCTGATAGCCGACTTTGGCTGCGGCGAAGGGATCGTTGGGGTTCGTCACCGTGGCGTTCACATCGACGACCGTGATTGCCCCGGCCGGCAACGCCGCCCAGTACTGTTGCATGACCAAGGTGTTGACGCTGAAAAACACAGTCGGGTCCTGGTCGCCGCCGCACATGAGGACCGGACGCTGCGGAATCCAGTTGCGCATGTCATTGGCCTTGAACGCCTGGCGCAGGGTGTTCTGCGGATTCGCCGCCAGCGGCACCCCGGCGGTCAGGACCGGCACGGCGCCATCAGGGTTGGCCACTGCATCCAGCACGTAGGCCAGGCGGTAGGCGTTGGTCACCAGATTCGAGGGCCCGAATCCTGCGGCAAAGATGGGATTGCTCGGCACCGCCAGCGCCGCATCCAGGGGCGTGCCCGTGACCGGCGGCGTGGAGCTGAAGAGCGCCGACTCGGGCAGGATGCCGTCGGCGAACAGAGTGGCCAGCGGGGTGGTACTGGGCAGCACATCCGCCATGTGGGGCGCGTAGTTCGGCTCGTAGATATCGGTCAGGGCATGGTAGATGTTGCCATAGGCCATCTGATAGCTGGTCACGAGCAGCGGGGTGAACACCGTGGCGCCGATGTTGACCTGGCCGTAGAACACCGCATCGCCGAAGGCTTCCAGCGCATAGGGACCTGACATGGGTGCGGAGGCGGTGACGGTCATGCCGGCGGCTTGCATGGCCCGATGGGTGGCCATGGCCACATGCCCGCCCTGCGAATAGCCGGTAATGAAGAGCTTGCCCCCATCCGTGGTGGACGCGGTCAACGTGTGCGGCAGCGCGGTGCGCGCCGCGCTCAGCGCATCCATCATGTCCTTGGACTGCTGGCTGGCATTCAGATACGGGTGATAGGGGAGGGTGGAGATATCGTAGCCGGCGTAATTGGGGGCGACGACGATATAGCCCTGCGCCGCAAACATCGCGGCAATCAGCGCGCCCTCGGTGTTGCTCGGGTTGGTGATGTCGGCGATGTTGGTGGCGCGATCCGTGTCGGTGCCATGCGCATACAGGACGATCGGGCGTGCGCCGCTGCACTGCGGCGCAGATCCGGTCGGCACCATCAGCGCACCGGAGGCGGTGGTGGCCTCGCCCATGCCACCCACGGTGTTGTATTCCAGGTAGTAGAAGTCGACACCGCAGGTCGGGGCGCCCGCGACCTGCAACAGCTGCGCGCCGCTGGGGCTCGCGCCCAGCTCGGCGTGGAACGTGGCCGCATCCAATGAGGCGATCCGCAACGGCGGATCGTGGATCAGGGATCCGCGCGCGGCACCGGTTACCGGACCGGTGGTGCCGCTCGTGGTGTCTTCCCCACATCCGCTAAGGGCGAGGGCCAGTGCGCCGGTGAGGCACAGTACCCGGAGGCGAGCCGTCGGACGACTCTGCTGCGACTGTCGTGACATGGCACTCTCCCTGCGGCTGAGGCCACCTTCAACGCTATGACGGATGGCGCGGGCTACTTACCGGCTTTCTTGACCGTAATATTGAAGGGCATGCCCTGGAAATCCGAGGCCAGCGCGATGCTGTCCGCGGACACTACGCCGGTATATTTGAGCGTCATGGCGTTGCCGCCCATGTCGATATCCACGGCGAACGAAATATTGGACCCGTCGATCTTGCCGTCCTTGATGGCGATCTTGCTGCCATCAGGCCCGGTGGTGGTGCCGGTGAGCTTGGCGCCGTCGGCCTTGAAGGAGAAGCCGATCGTCACCGGACCCTGCCCCGCATCGAAGGATCCGGACCAATCGCCATCAACGCCGGCCGCGAATGCGGGCGCCGCGCTGAGCAGCAATCCCAGCAGCAGTACCTTGAGTTTCGACCCCATACGCCCCCCTACCGATCATTTTGGATATGCGGCAAACGATACCACAGTTGCGCGCGTCGCATCAGCGGCGCGGTTGCGCTGTCAACGCCGCCGCGCATTGCCTTTGTCGCAGCGGCCTGCCAATACTTGGGCGACAGCGGGACGCAGGGTCGGGACATGTTTGAGGCATTGACGGGCTGGACGGCCGTGCAGCGCAAGGTCGTCGTGGCGAGCTTTCTGGGCTGGACGCTCGATGCCTTTGATTTCTTTCTGCTGGTCTTCGTCATCAAGGATGTCGCGCGGGACTTCGGCACCACCCGCGAGACGGTGGCCTGGGCGTTGACGCTGACCCTGGCGATGCGCCCGCTCGGCGCCTTTGTCTTTGGCCGCCTGGCGGACCGTTTCGGCCGCCGCCCCATCCTCATGCTGGATGTGGCGCTGTACTCGGTGATGGGTCTCGCGAGCGCCCTGGCGCCGAACCTGGCCACCTTCCTGGTGGTGCGGGCCCTGTTCGGGGTGGCCATGGGCGGGGAGTGGGGCATCGGGGCCTCGCTCACCATGGAGAGCGTCAACCCCAAGGCGCGCGGCCTGGTCTCGGGCCTCCTGCAGTCGGGCTACCCGAGCGGGTACCTCGTGGCCTCGGTGGTCTATTGGCTGCTCTATGACGCCGTCGGCTGGCGTGGCATGTTTGTCGTGGGCTTCGTGCCCGCCTTGCTGGTGCTCTACATCCGACGTCATGTGCCGGAGTCACCGGCATGGAAGGCGAAGCCCGTCCATGCCGTACCGATTACAACGACGCTGATGCGGCATTGGCAACTTGCGCTGTTTGCCATCGTGCTGATGACGGCTTTCAACTTCTTCAGTCATGGCACCCAGGATCTCTATCCGACCTTCCTGCAGTCCTCGCTGCATTACAACGCGCATACCACCGGCACCATCGCCATCATCTACAACATCGGCGCGATCCTCGGCGGCTGGACCTTCGGGATGTGGAGCCAGCGCATCGGGCGACGGCGTGCCATGGTGATCGCGGCATTGCTGGCGATTCCGGTTACGTATGTCTGGGTGTTTTCCTCCGGGGCGGTGCTGCTGGCGGCCGGCGCCTTCCTGATGCAATTCTGCGTTCAGGGGGCCTGGGGCGTGGTGCCGGCGTATCTGATGGAAGTCTCCCCGCCCGAGGCGCGCGCCACCTTTCCCGGTACCATGTATCAGATCGGCAATTTCATCGCCTCGTCCAATGCGCTGCTGCAGACGTGGCTCGCGGCCGAGCAGGGCGGCAACTACCGGGTAGCGCTGGCCTCGGTAGTCCTGGCGGCTGCCGTCTCAATTGCGCTGCTCGCCGCATTCGGGCGCGAAGCGCGCAGCGTGGAGGCCTCGCTTGGCTAGGCGCAGAGGCATCATGCAACCCTCACAACCCACCGGCGAAAATGGTAATACGGTGCGAAGGTCGGACACCAAGGGTGCCGTAGTGGAGAAATCAGCGTGGACCACGAACTCAACTTGCTGACCCCACAGGTTGTTGGTGCGCTACGCGGCCACTTGAGCAGCAGCGCCGCGCTGACGCTTCCGAGTGATCCAGGCTATGCATCCGGGCGCAGTGTCTGGAACGCCGGCATTGACCGGCATCCTGCCGCCATTCTAGTCTGCGGCGCCGCTGAGGATGTGGCGACGGCCGTGCGTATCGCGGCGGACCACGGGGTAGCGGTCACGGTGCGGGGCGGCGGCCACAATGTTGCCGGGCGCTGCCTGGCGAACGGTGCACTGCTGCTTGACCTGTCACGGATGCGGCGAGTTGAGGTAAACGCTGATAAAGCGGTCGCCACCGCCCAGGGCGGCGCCTTGTGGCACGACATGGATACTGCCACTCAGCAATTCGGCATGGCGACCACGGGTGGCATGATATCCACCACCGGAATCGGTGGCCTGTCATTGGGCGGCGGTGTCGGATGGCTGATGCGCCGCCACGGTCTGGCCATCGATAATCTCAATGCGGCCGGCGTGGTACTCGCCGACGGTCGGATCGTGCGTGCCTCAGCCGAGGAGCATCCCGATCTGTTCTGGGGGCTGCGCGACGGTGCGAGTGTCCTCGGGGTCGTCACCAGCTTTGAATTCCGGATTCACTCGCTGACACAAGTGCTCGCGGGTCTGGTCGTGCGACCGGCCAGTGCGGCGGCTGAAGTCCTGCGGGAGTTCCGCGAGTTCACTGCGCGCGCCCCGGATGACTTCTGTGCCTTGACCGTATTCGCCCACGCACCGCCGCTGCCGTTTCTGGATCCGCAATGGCATGGTCGGCCGGTCGTGATATCCGCACTGTGCTGGTGCGGCGATCTGGCGACAGGTGAGCGGGTGCTGGAGCCGCTGCGGCGATTTGGCGCTCCGCTGGCGGAACACATAGGGTCAATGCCATACCTGGTCTGGCAGCACCTGCTGGATGCTGCAGCGCCGGCCGGTCGGTATCAATACTGGAAGACGGCGAATTTCGCCGCCCTTGAGGACTCGACAATCGATACGTTGGCAGGTGCCGCTGAGGAGCTGCCCACCGCAGAGACGGAAATTCATGTTCAGCATATGGGCGGCGCAGTTGCGCGGGTAGCAGCGGGCGCAACGGCATTCTCGAATCGGGGAACGCCTTATTTCGTGAATCTGGTCGGCACTACATCCTCTGTGGCGAAATTCGCCAATCTGCGCGAGCACATACGCGGATTGCATGCGCGGCTCGTGCGCCGCGCGCTGCCGGGCCTGCTGCCGAATTTCAGCAACCAGGACGATGGCCTGGTAGTCACGCAGTTTGATGCGGCACACGCGCAGCGCCTGGACGACCTGCGTCGCCAGTACAATGGTTCGGGCCTGTTTGCGGTCGTCTGAAAACGACTAGGGGAGGCCGCCAATTCTGTGTAGTTGCGCTCTCGCCGCGTTAACCGCATCTTCAACGCGCATCTGCTCGCCGGCCTGCACGGCGGCTTCATAGCCCGCCGTCCCGAGCTGCGAACGCAGCGCGGCGTGCGCGGCTTCGTGGAACGGTGTCCACCATCGAAACAGCGGCATGCCGGTGCGCTCGCGGATCTTGCGAGCCGCTCCCAGCAATTGCGCCGCCTCCGAGCCGAATCCCAGTTGTGTCGCAAGATAGGCGCAACCCTCAAGATTGCCACCGATGCCGCGTACATTGCGCATAACGACGGATTGTTTCATCGATCCCTGCCACTGACGAGCCGCAGCCTCATAGTCGCCTTGCGCGAACTGCGCGAGGCCGATGTAGGTCTTGACGATGGTCTGCTGGTTGATATCGTAGCCTCGGTCGGCGAATGGTTCCAAGGTCAGGATGGCCTGCGGGTATTCACCGCGCCCGATGTGAATCCAGCTTCGCGCCAGGGCCGCGACACTCAGTATCACCGGCTCGGCGAGTTGTCTGGCGATACGCTCGGATTTGGCGGCATGGCGCTCAGCTTCTTCGAAGACGCCTGCGTGGGCCTGCCACAGTGACCAGTAGCCTTCCGCAAAGCCCTCGACCCATTGGGCATTGTGCAGCCGTGCCAGCCGTATGGATTCGGAAAATAAGGTCTCCACCGGTTCGCGGGAGACGACACGGTGAACACTGATGACAGCGAGACATAGCAATGCCCAGGCGCGCTCGACGCTCGCCACTGAATCCGCGTGCTCCAACGCGCGGTGACACCACATAGGTCCAAGAAGGGACTCCGTGTGAACCTTGATATACAGCATCAGATGACCAACGATGCTCATGCCCGCGGCGCGCCGCGACTCGGCACCGCACGCGTATTCTACGGCGGCGGTGATATTGCCGTGTTCGCGTTCCAGTTTCCGGATCTGCTCGATCATCTGGCCCGCAAGTATGTTTTGGTGGGCGGTCAGGCAAAGCCGTACCACGTGCGCCAGATGCGCGTCGCGTGCCATGGATTCCTCCCCCGCGGCCCGCAGCCGCTCCGCCGCGTAGTCGCGCACTGTCTCGAGCAATTGATAACGCGGTGCTCCGAGTCCCGGTACCACCGACACCATGGACTTGTTGACCAGACCCCCGAGCAGGTCGATGACTGCTTCGTGGGTAGATCCCAACGACACGGCTAGGTCCATTGCGCCATGGACGCTCCAGCCCTGCACAAAAACACTGAACCAACACAGCAGCTGTTGTTCCGCCGCAGAAAGCAGGCTGAAACTCCAGTCCAGGAGCACTACCAGGTTGCGATGCCGATCATCGCGTCCGGCGATATCGCTGGACAGAAAGCCGAGTCGGTGCTCGAGCCGAGCCAGCACCTGTTCTGCCGACAACAATACAAAGCGTGCTGCCGCCAGTTCCAGCGCCAGGGGCATGCCGTCGAGCCGAATGCAGATTTCCGCAATTGTTCGTGCATTCTTGCTTGAGAGCTCAAAGGTGGGCTGTAGGGCCTGGATGCGGGCCACCAGCATTTGCACTGCCGCGGCGGACCGGATGGGGAGCCAGTCTTCATCATCCGCCTGGGCCGCGGTGGGCAATGCCAGGGGTGGCATGCGCATCATTTGCTCACCACGGAAGCTCAACGGCGCCTGCAACGTCGCCAGGACCTTTGTGTCCGTAGCGCGCAGCAGTTCAAAGACACGCGCCCCCACTTTTGCCGCGATCCGATCACAGTTGTCCATCAACAGCAGGAGCTGACGGCCCTGCATTTGCGCGGCGATCTTCGGCAGCAGACGATCCGCGCTGTCCGGCGGAATTGCCAAAGCGCCGGCCAGTGCGAATACCCAGTCATCGTCGCTATCGAAGGGCGCGAGGTCAAAGAACCACACACCGTCCACGAATTCGGTCGCGAGCCGGCGCGCGCACTCCAAGGCACATTGAGTCTTGCCAATGCCGCCCGTGCCCAGCACCGTCACGGCTCGGTGCATCCGCAGCTGATCGGACATCGTCGTCAGCTCCGACTCGCGTCCTATTAGGCTGTCAATCCGGGCGGGGAGGCGGGCGATGGGCGGCGGTCCAAAGTGGACGGCGAGATCCGCGGCCGCCCCATGGCGTTCAACAGGACCGATGTAGCGATAACCGGACCCGTGCACGGTCTGGATGAATCGTGGTACCTCGCTGTCATCGCCGAATGCGCGTCGGACCAGTGTGATCAAACGATTGAGCGTTGACGGGGTCACATAGCGATGCCCCCAGATGGCGTCGATCAGTTCGTTGCGGGTGACCAGAGCGTCCGGACGCATCAGGAATTGCACAATCAGGGCAAATGCCTTTGGCTCCAGCGCGACTTCGGCACCACCGCGCGAGAAGCGTCGATTGTCCACATCGATGTGACATTCACCGCAGCGATAACTGATGGAATTCACGGGTAGAGAGGTCCTGGGTGCAGCCGCGGCCTAGTAATGTATCCCGACGCCTATTGCAGGCCAACCCTCACAAAGTCCTCATGGTTCCCGCGTTCCGCTGCAACGCCGGCGGCCTACAGTGGACGCCACGGGTCGCATGGGCCCGAATGATTCAATCCCTGGGAATCAAATTAATGCGGCATTACGACGCAATGCACAAGGAGATCGATCGTGAAACTTAATCTACGAGCGCTCGGCGGACTGAAGAGCGCTGCAGCCGTTTCCGGACTGGTGATCGTAGGACTCGCCACCAGTGCGCCGGCCTTGGCCAACTGTGGCGTGCCGGCGCAGGCCAAACTCGCACCTTCGCGCTACTCGGCGATATCGAACCCCACGGCGGGGTTCGTCAAGACCGCGTTCGTGCCGGTATTCGACGTATTCGAGAACGAAGATATCGTTGGCCTGTGGGAGTTTGAAGTTCACCTGAATGGCGCGCAGTACGGGCTGCCGAATAACTTCCTCATTGATTGGGGCACGGCCACCTGGCATGCCGATGGATCAGAGATTCAATTCTCCGCCGGTCGCCCTCCCGACACGGGCGATGTGTGCATGGGTGTATGGAAGCCGCTGGGGCACAATACTTTCCAGCTCAATCATATCGCGCTGGGGCTCGGACCGGTGCAGGACGGGGCAGCGGGCACCTTCAGCGGGGCCACGAATATCACTGCCACCGTGACGGTCGATCCGCGGGGAAAGACTTTCACGGGTCATTACGCCATCACGCAGTACAGCGGATCGCCGGCCGACGGCACGGAATTCAACATCACAGGGACGCCACAGTACAGCTTCAATGGCACGATCAGCGCGCACCGCGTGACCGTCGACTAGCAAGTCGGGGAGTTCTGAGTCTAAGATCCCCGCCATCCAATGATGGCTGGTGGGGATCCTTCTTGAACTCAATCGACGACACGGCAGCAGCACGCCGGCTGCTCGACCTGATCAACAGCAGTTGGATCGCGCAGGCCTGCTATGTGACGGCGCGGCTCGGCATCGCAGACTTGCTGGCCGCAGGTCCGCGCACAGCCGAGGATCTGGCAGCGGCGACCGGCAGCAACGCGCCGGCGCTGCGCCGCCTGCTCAGTGCGCTCGGCAGCGTTGAGATCTGCCAGCAGCGCGACGACGGTGCTTTTGAGATGACACGCATGGGGCAGCTGCTGCGTGCCGATGTTCCCTGCTCCATGCGCGCCTGGGCGCTGCAATGGGGCGGGGAGGCCTGGCAGATCTGGGCCAATCTGCTGCACAGCGTCAAGACCGGACAGAGCGCCCGGGCACTCATCACCGGCAACAGCGGCTTTGCCCACCTGGAACGCGACCCGCAGGCCGCAGAAGTATTCAATCAGGCCATGGTGGATCTCACGCGCCTGGACGCTCAGCAGATCGTGCGGGCCTACGACTTCTCAGATAAGCGGGTCATGGATGTCGGGGGCGGCTATGGAGAGCTGCTGGCGCAGATTCTGATGGCCTATCCGAGCGCGCAAGGTGTGCTCTTTGATATGCCGCATGCCATCGCCAAGGCGCGCGAGCAGCTGGCGGCCCGCGGCCTTGCGGACCGCTGTGACTGTGTGGCGGGTGATTTTTTCAACAGCGTGCCTTCCGGTGCCGACGTCTACCTGATGAAGACCGTCATTCACGACTGGCCCGATGACAAGGCCCGGGAAATTCTACAGACCTGCCGGCGCGCCATGGTCCCGGGCAATCGCTTGCTGGTCATCGAACGGCTCATGCCCGAGCGGCTCCATCCCTCCGGTGAAAACCGCGCGCTGGCGCGGGTTGATCTGCACATGCTGGTGGCGCTGGGGGCGCAGGAGCGAACCTTCAACGAAATGCGGACGGTGCTTGCTGCAGCGGGCTTCGCGCAGCTGCGGCGGATCGAAACCGATTGCGAGTTCCAGATTCTCGAAGCGCAGGCCTAAAATCCCGGCGCGATCGCCTTAGATCTGGGCGCTCAGCGATAAGCCGGGGACCGTCGCAAGGTCCGCGGAGATCTTGCGGCTGACCTGTTGCAGCATCGCCAGGCGTCCGCGAATGAGCTTGGTGCGAGTCATGCGGCCGGAATGGCTGGATGAATTCAAGGCGGCGACCACGCGGCCGTGCTGGTCGACGACCGGCACGGCGAGCGCGATCACCCCGTAGGCAAGTTCGTCGCTCACCACGCAGTAGCCGGTACGCCGTGCCTCATCGATCAGCCCCCGCAGTTTGTGCGGGTCGGTGACCGTGTTCTCGGTGAGCGCCTCCAGTTTCGCGGTGTCGAAGTATTGTTTGAGCCGCTCCGGACCCAGACCCGCCAGCAGCACCCGGCCCATGGAGGTGGCGTAGGCGGGGAAGCGGCTGCCGACATGGGCCTCCAGGCGCAACAGCGTGCGCACGGAGGTGCGCGCCACGTAGGCGATTTCCGCGCCATCCAGTACACATAATGCTGCCGAGTCGGACGTCGCCCGTGCCAGCTCCTCCAGGTGGGTACGGGTGAGCTGCTCGATGTTGATCGACTCGAGGTACGCCGCCCCCAGTTCCAGCACCTTGGGTCGCAGCAGGAAACTGCGGCCATTGCGGGTCACGTAGCCGAGCTCCTCGAGGGTGAGCAGGCAGCGGCGCGCGGTGGCGGCGGGCATGCCGGCGCTGCGCGCGATGTTGCTCAGGCTGAGCGCCGCGTGGTCGCGGCCGAACGCGCGAATGACGGCGAGGCCCTTGGCGAGACCGCCCATCACCTCACGGCGGACGGCGGGCGTGCGAGTGGTTACCATGGTATTGACACCCTCCGGAGAGGCGGTCCAGTATCGTTTCGTATACCGACAAGTATTTCGGTATACGAAATTAGCACAACGAGGGGCAATGTGAAAATCGGCCGGCAGGATCAGCGCAGCTCAGGGATCTCAACCTCAAACGCTGACACCATCGTGGTCCGGGGCCATGATCTGGCGGCGGAGCTGGTGGGTACGATCACCTTTACCGAGCACTTCTGGCTGCTGTTGACCGGGGCGCTGCCATCCCCCGCCCAGCGGCGGGTTTTGGATGCGACGCTGGTGGCGATCGCCGAGCATGGCATGGTGCCGAGCGTGCAGGCGGCCCGCATGACCCTGGCGGCTGCGCCTGAGGCGCTGCAGGGGGCCGTCGCCGCCGGGATCTTAGGCTGCGGCTCGGTGGTGCTGGGATCCTCCGAGGCGGCGGGGCGGCTGTTTGCCGAGGTCGCAGGCCGCGCGGCAACCGCGACCTCGTTGCGCGAGGCGGCGCTAGCGGTGCTGGGCGAATACCGCGCCGCCAAGCGCGCCATCCCCGGCTATGGTCATCCCCTGCACAAGGGCCGTGATCCGCGCGCGCTGCGATTGTTCGCGGTGGCCGCCGAGGCCGGAACCGCCGGACGGCATGGCGAGATCGCCGCGCTGATCGAGCAGCTGCTGCCGGAGGTGATCAACCGGCCGCTGGCGCTCAACGTGTCCGGTGCCATACCGGCGGTGCTCCTGGATGCGGGTTATCCGCTCCTGGCCTTGAAGGGCGTGCCCCTCCTGGCGCGCACCGCGGGCCTGGTCGGACATCTGCTCGAAGAGCAGACGCGTTCGATCGGATTTGTGATGTCGGACGCCGCGGCGCGCGCCATCAATTATGACGGCAGCGTTCCGCCCGGGTTCGTCGCCAGTGAGGAGGGGTGATGGAGCCGGCACTGACGGGAATCAGGGTTATCGAGCAGGGGACCTTCATCACGGGTCCCTGCGCGGGAATGTTGTTGGCCGATCTGGGTGCCGACGTGATCAAGGTCGAAAGTCCCGACGGCGATCCGTACCGCACTTACCAGGGCGGCCAGTATTCCCCCCACTTTCAGGCCTACAACCGCAACAAGCGCTGTCTCGGCCTGAACATGAAACAACCGGCGCGACGGTGCGCTGTTTCAGAGACTGATCGCCAAGGCGGATGTCTATATCCAGAATTTCCGTCCGGGCGCCGCTGAGCGCATCGGCGCCGGTCCCGAGCAGCTGCTGAAACTCAATCCGCGCCTCGTCTACTGCTCCATCAGTGGATTTGGCGCCACCGGCCCCTATGCCGAACGGCCCAGCTACGACTCGGTGGCGCAGGCGTTGAGCGGCTTTCTGAGCGTCGTCGTCGACTATCGCCGGCCACAGTTCCTGGGGCCGGCTCTGGCCGATGCGATCACCGGCATGTATGCCGCGCAGGGCATCCTCGCGGCCCTGGTACGACGCGGGACTACCGGCAGCGGTGGCCATGTCGAGGTGTCGATGCTCGAGGCCATGGCGCATTTTGCCGTTGAGCCCTTCGCGGCCTTCTTCGCCTTGGGCGAGACGCCGACTTCGGCCGACCGGCCCCGTCTCGCGCAGGCCTATATCCTGCGCACGGCGGATGACCGTCTGATCGCCATCCATCTCTCCTCACTGGAGAAGTTCTGGACCGGACTGGTCGCGGCGCTGGATGCGCCGGAACTGGGGACCGATCCGCGCTTCAATCCCCGGGAGCGCCGCATCGCCGACTACGACACGCTGCGCGTGGAGCTGGATGAGCGCTTCTCGCGCCAGCCGCTGGCGTACTGGGAGGAACGACTACGGGCAGCGGATGTACCGCATGCGGCAGTGAACCGCATCAACGAGGTCGTGAACGACCCGCAGGTGAAGCACCTGGGCGTTGTTGTGCCCATTGAGTCGCCGCATACTGCGACCGAGGCAGTGCGCCCGGCGGTCCGGTTCGATGGCCACCGTGCCACCTCGGTGCGACCGGCACCGCTGCTGGACCAGCATGGCAAAGAAATCCGCGCCGCCCTCGATCGTGATACGGCGTGGCCGGACATTAAGAGGTAACCATCGTGAGCAAGCTTCCCGCCCGGCTTCACCACACCGCCTACGTGACCAAGGACCAGGAGAAGACCCGGCAGTTCTACGAGGACGTCATCGGCCTGCCGCTGACGGCGACGTGGTGCGAAACCGACCTGCTGTTCGGCAAAGAGCGCACCTACGTCCACACGTTCTATGGCATCGGAGATGGCGGGGCGCTCGCGTTCTTCCAGTTCGCCGACCCTGCCGATCAGGCCGAGTTCGGACCGCAGATGCCGCAATCGCCGTTTCACCACATTGCGCTCTCGGTGGATGCGCCGACCCAGGCCGCCATCGAAGCGCGCATCGAGAAGGCCGGCATCAAGCCGCCGAACACCTATGTGCTGGAACACGGATACTGCCGCTCGGTGTACGTCACCGATCCGAATGGCCTCATCCTCGAGTTCACGCTGGATCCCCCGCACGTGGCCGAGATCAATAAAGAGCGCCGCGCCGACGCCCACCAGTCGCTCAAGCGCTGGCTCGCGGGTGACCACCGTTCCAATAACACCTACCGTTGAGCCGCTGTTGAGGGGGATTTCGCGCACATGAGCAGCCGAATCGATCGGATCGCGACTACGCACGTGGGTAGTCTGCCGCGCAGCCAGGCCGTGACGGAGGTGGTCTTTGCGCGCGAGACCGACGCCAAGCGCGATCTGGCCGCGGATGATGCCGTCATCACCGAGGCGGTGGCCGAAGTGGTCAGGCACCAGAAGCAGGTCGGCATCGATTTCGTCAGCGACGGGGAGATGAGCAAGATCAGCTATGCCACCTACATCGCCGACCGGTTTTCCGGCTTCGACGGCGATTCGCCGCGTCAGCCGGGACAGGATCTGGTGGAGTTTCCGGCACTGCTGCGTAAACTCGCCGAGCGCGGTTCCACCGCCAAGTACCGCCGGCCGCGCTGCGTCGGGCCGGTGGCGGTCAAGAATCTGCGGCCGCTTGAGACCGACATCGCGAACCTCAATGCCGCGGTGGCTGCCGCGAAGCCCCACGGCGCCTTCATGAATGCGGCCTCCCCGGGTGTGATCGCGCTGTTTCAGCCGAATGACTTCTATCCGACCCAGGATGCGTATCTTGAGGCGCTCGCCGATGCCCTCGCCGTGGAATACGAAGCCATAGTGCGCGCCGGCATCATCCTGCAGATCGATGCGCCGGATCTGGCCATGGGACGGCACACCATGTACCGCGATCGAAGCCTCGAGGAATTCGAGCGGCTCGCGGCACGGCACATCGAAGTGCTGAATCATGCGCTGCGCAATGTTCCGGCCGATCGGGCGCGCATGCACGTGTGTTGGGGCAATTACGAGGGTCCCCACCATCACGATATCCCCCTGGAGCGGCTGTTGCCGGTGGTGATCAAAGCGAAGCCGCAGGGGTTGCTGTTCGAGGCCGCCAATCCGCGGCACGCCCATGAATGGCAGGTATTCCGGAAAATCCGTATTCCGGATGACAAGATCATGATACCGGGACTGCTGGCCACCACCACCAACTACATCGAACATCCGGAACTGGTCGCCGAGCGCATCGAGCGCTTCGCCCAGGTGGTTGGACGCGAACGGGTGGTCGCGGGCACCGACTGCGGATTCGGCACCTTTGCCGGCTTCGGCCCGGTGGAACCGGATATCGCATATCTGAAACTTCGGTCGCTGGTGGAAGGGGCGCAGATCGCCTCGGATCGGCTTTGGCGTTAAGGGGGCGGCATGCGCGAATTCAATGAGCAGAGCATCACTCAGGCGGTCATCGAGCGGCTCTCGCAAAGTGATGACCCACGTTTCAAACGGGTCATGACCTCGCTGGTCACACACCTGCACGATTTCGTTCGCGACGTGCAGTTGACCGAAGAGGAGTGGATGGGGGCCATCCAATTCCTGACGGATGTCGGCCAGACCTGCACCGAGAAGCGCCAGGAGTTCATTCTGCTGTCGGACACGCTGGGCGTGTCGGTGCTGGTCATCACCCTCAACCATCCCGCCGACCAGGGCAGCGCCGAATCGACGGTGCTCGGGCCCTTCTATTGGGAGGGCGCACCGGATTTGCCGCTTGGCAGCAATCTGGCTCAGGGCGTCAAAGGCGAACCGGCATTTTATTCCGGGCGGGTCTTGAGTGCGGCGGGGCAGCCCCTCGATAACGCATTGCTGGACATCTGGTCCGGCGATGGCGACGGCGACTACGACATGCAGATCCCCGGGGAGACGGGCATGAAGGCACGCGGGCGGATCCGCACCGACTCAGAGGGGCGCTACCGCTTCCGCTCCATCCGGCCGACGTTCTATCCGGTGCCGACCGATGGTCCGGTGGGTCGCATGCTGCGCAAGATGGGCCGGCATCCATATCGTCCCGGGCACATTCATATGATTGTCTCGGCGCAGGGCTACCGGCCGGTGACCACCCACCTGTTCGTGGCCGGCAGCCAATACCTGGATTCCGATGCGGTTTTCGGCATGAAGGAGTCGCTGGTGGCACAGTTTGAGCGGCATCCGCCGGGAATCGCACCGGACGGGGAGCGCATGGAAGTACCGTTTTATACGGTCAATTACGACTTCCGCCTGCGCCCAGCTGCCGCTATGTAACCTAGCGTACATAGCGGCCGGCGGCGGTAGCGCCGCTAAGTTGTCGCTAATAGCCCGCAAACGTGACGGCGAGCAGGTATTCATATTCCGGCTCTGGTAGACTCCGCGCCCGTAGCCCGGGTAAAGCAAGAACAACGACGGATACGCTACGGGTTCCTCTCATTCAATACGTCACGAGGGACGCTCAATCGCCACGCTGATCGATTGCGTCAAGCAGCAAAAGCAGGGAATGATCGGACGCTACGGCAAGTCCGATAACCTGCGGGGATTCGTCGCATTGCTGACGACACTGGTGCCTTTGGCATTGCTGTGGGGGCTCGCGTTGTATTTTGGACGCACCTCGGTCTGGGTGGTGGCTGCCGCTCTGCCACCGCTCATTCTGTTCACCCTGCGCGTGTTCGCGCTGATGCACGAATGCGGGCATCGCAGCCTGTTCCGCAGCGTCGCGCTCAATCGCTGGGCTGGGTTCCTCCTCGGCGTTCTGTCGGGCATGCCGCAGTATGTGTGGGCGCAGCACCACAACTACCACCACGCCAACAACGGCAACTGGGATCGCTACCGTGGGCCCTATGCAACGTTGTCCGTCGATGAATATGCCGCGCTGTCGGCCGGGCAGCAGCGCTTCTACCGGCACAAGTGCAGCGTCGCGGCCGCGCCGCTCGCCGGCTTCATCTACCTGATTCTGAACCCGCGCCTGACCTGGATCCGGGGCACCTTCGGGCTATGGGCTCACATCCTCAGAGGCAAGCTCGGCGGTTCGGGCCTGTCGGTGCGCCAACTGGCGGCAAGCTACCAGTGCCGTTATTGGAAGACGGCGAAGGAATACCGCCACATGCTCTGGAACAATGTGGTGCTGCTCAGTGTCTGGGCACTCCTGTGCTGGTACGCGGGTCCGGCGTTGTTCTTCACCCTCTATCTGCTCAGCGTCTCGATCGCCGGAGGCTTGGGTATCGTGCTGTTTACGGTTCAGCACAACTTTGAGCATTCCTATGCGCATGGCTGCGAGACCTGGGACTACGACACCAGCGCCATCGAGGGCACCAGTTTTCTGGTGCTGCCGGGCTGGTTGAACTTCTTCACCGCCAACATCGGCTACCACCACATTCACCATCTCTCCTCGAGCATCCCCAGCTACCGCCTGATTGCCTGCCATAACGAATACCAGCATCTGTTTCCAAGCGTGGTACGCGTCAAGCTGTCGGAGGTCGCCGGCGCCATGAAGTGCATCCTGTGGGATATCCGCGCGCATCGGATCATTACCCTGGCGGAATATCTGCGCCAGGGCTGATCCGCCCGTCCTCAGGTCGCCGGAGCAGTACCCGTGAAGTAGGTGACCACGTAGGCCTTGACCGTGCCGTCGGCCTGCGGCACACCCGAGACCCTGACCTTGGTGCCGGTGGCCATGCCGGTAGTGAAGCTCGACAGCCCCGAGGCGCTGGTGATGTCGATGGGACTTACCGTCGCTACCCCGCCACTCATATCCACCTGGTACACCAATGTCGCAGACCCTGTGACGGTGCTCGCGTCCACCGTCACGGGGTTCGTCCCGCCGCTGGCGGTGATGGCAAAGCTTTCCACGTTGGTGCCGGCCATCGGTGCAGTGGCGACGGTGCCGACCGGCAAGGGCGTGGGCTCGAGGATGGACGCTGCGGCGCTCCAGCCGGTGACATCGGCCGGGTCACCCCAGACGACGTAGCTGACACCCCACGGAACGATCGGCCCCGCGGTACCGCCAAAACTTGCCGTGCCGTTGGTGGCGGATACGAAATCGCTCACCGCGCTGGCACCGGAATCAACCCGGGTCGGATAGGCGAAGTTCCACCACTTATACCCGCTGATCGCGCTGCCGGAGAGCGGGTCGTTGCCGTTGGCCGTGGCGGCGGCAAGGTAACCCAAAATCACGGTGTAGTCGTCGATGGCGCGCAGGAAGTTGTGCGTATAGGTAAAGGCACTCGCGCTCGGGTCTGAGATCGTGCCCGAGTATTGCGCGGTTTCGATGTCGATTTCCTGCGCCACCAATGGCACGGCGAGCGGGTCCACGACACTCGCATGCACCTTGAAGCCGCGCACGATGTTCTGGTTGGTGATGAATGAGGTACCAGTGGCAATCGGTGTGGCATCAGCCGCCGGGTTCCAGGGCTGGCGATAGAAGAACTTGGTGTTGGCATTGACCGTCAGGGGTACGCCGACGCCCGAATCATTGGTGACGGTCACGATGTCCGTATTGGGATTCACGTTGAGGACGTGACCTTCCGGGCTCAGCCAGACGCTGTTGAACGCGCTGCTCGCCCAGATGCGCGTCGCGACCAGCGTGCCGTTCTGCTGATAGCGGGCGGCGATGCGGACGAACTTGCCGGTGAGACCGGTTTCGCTCGAGAAGTTGTCGATGGTGCTGACCGTATGGGCATCCACATCGTAGAACACGGTGCCATTGGTCGCATCCGCCTCGATCGTGAGCGCCTGCGTTCCGGTGATCTCGGTTTCGGGCGATGCCGCCGGCAGCGTCGGGAAGTCCTTGTCAATCGTAATGGAGGTGCTGTCTGAGGAAATCGCCGTCACGGTGCCATAGGCGTGTCGCAGCACCAGCCGCCGCAGATCGGCGAGCGGGTGGTGCCGCAGCGGCGCGCTGAAATCGATGGCCCACTGCGTGGACGTGGCGCCCGGCGGGTTGTGGCCGATGATGAAGGCCGGATGGGAAAGATCGAACTCCAGATCAAGCGCAGTGCTGCCGGAAGTGTTCACCACCAGTGGCGCGACGAAGCTGACGGTAATCGGGGCCGTGAGATCCGTACCGCTGCCCTGGGCATTGACGATATGAATATTGGAACTTGCGACGGCGGTGGCGGCAGCCAGGGCAAAACCCGCCTCCGGATCCGCCGAGGAGGTCAGCAACACATCACCGGGATTGCCGCTGACTGTGACGACTGCACCGGTGTAGGTGCCTGTCGGCACGGTCGCGTTGCCGAGAATCTCGGCGAGCTGGTCCAGCTGCTCAAGATTGATGAATGGGGCGGGTGAAGGCGCGGTGTAGACCGTGACGTTGGCGCCGCCGCCCTGTGGAATCAACGCGATGCTCAACACCTTCACGCCGATGGTTGCCCAGTCGTCCGATGATGCATCGCTGATGGCGATGGGTACGCTTGCGGTCGTGCCTTGCGATCCTGACGTTGAACCGAGCATGCTTGAAGAGCCTGAAGAACCGCCGCCGCAGGCCGTGAGCGCGCCAACCATGGCAGCGCAGACGGCGAAGTTGAGTTTCCTGCTGTCCATATCTCTCCCTCGTGGCCAGCGCACTGGTGAGTGCGGCAATGGGAGTCAGTAGCGGATGAGGCGCGATATGGTTGACGCGTTTGGCGCAATTGAGGTTGTTTGAGCCGCCTGTCACCCCTTGGCGACATAAGCCCCTGCGATGTCAGGGTGGGGAAAGGCCTTCAATCATGCGCGCCGTTGAATTGTAACAGCGCGGGTTTTGAGTGTTTGATTGAGGCGCTGGAGCAAGCGCCTCAGCAGGACCGGTTGTACGGATCGCCGCTCCACGCTGCATTGTGTTCGGCGTCGCGCTCCAGACCCAGCGCCACCGGATCAATCAATCTGTCCAGCAGTTCATCCACCGTCGCACGGGCCAGTACTCCCGTTTCGATCGTCCAGTCCCAGATCGCGTTGCCGCGTGGGTCGTGAATGACCTTGCCCGGTGTGCTCATGAACTGATTTTTCGACACGCGATCTCTCCAGGTTTGCCTTAATAGGGTTATCGTCTGGATGACGCGACACTTGAAGTCGGGTTTCGATGGCATCGACAGCCTTCACGGTACGAGAAAATCCTGGCACCCCGGCTCAAGTAATTGCGCAAGCTGCCGTTATGGCAGATAGCAGCCCGCAAGAGCTGTTTCGCGTACCATGAATTGATGAGCCCCGACTACGCCAAGATGCTGGAAGTCGCCCTGAAAGAGGCGCGTCTCGGGCTATCCGAGGGCGGTATTCCCATCGGCGCCGCGCTGTTCGACCGGCAAGGAAAGTTGCTCGGGCGCGGCCACAATCGCCGGGTTCAGGAAGATGACCCCTCGATCCATGGCGAAACGGATGCGTTTCGCAAGGCCGGCAGGCGCCGCTCCTATCAAGACACCATCATGGTGACGACGCTGGCGCCGTGCTGGTACTGCTGTGGGCTGATCGTGCAGTTTCGGATCGGGGCCGTCCTGGTCGGTGAGTCACGCACGTTTCGCGGCGGTATCGACTGGCTGCGCGAGCGCGGCGTCGAAGTCATTGACCTGGGTTCGGCGGATTGCGAGTCCTTGCTGAGCGGCTATATCCGCGCGCATCCGGAGGTCTGGAACGAGGACATCGGGGAGGTGTGACGGACCTCCCGATGGCCGTTAGCGCGCTACCGATTTGGCGTAAACCTCAACCTGCGCCACGTCCGACCAGCCTCCCGGTCCATGGCCACTGGCGGGCATGAGATCGACAAAGCCGATCTCGTCCACTTTGGAAAGATCCGGGTGATCGACCGTGGTCCCCGTGGCGACCGCGCGCGTGATGTCGAGTTTCATCCAATGCAGGTCCGCATACGAGATCTCGCTGACCCGCCAGTCGCGCGGCGAGCCATCGGCGATATCTCCCACGAGCCACGTGCCGTCGGCCAGCTTCACGATGGGCCGGATCTGGTGGTAGCCCGACATCTTGGTCGTCCAGCGGATGCGGGCGAGACCGGTGAGGTCGGCCGCGCTTTGGCGATTGCGCAATGCCAGGCCGCAGGGCGTCGTGCAAAGACCCGACCACACATGGATGGGATTGTTCTCATCGCCGGCATTGCCGGTCAGCTCGATCTGGCCGGCCGGCACGATCAGAGTCAGCTCGAGATTCGGATTCGCCAGCGATTCTGCGGTGACAGGGTGCTCCCCGCCAGCCGGCCCCTGTTTCCATTCCTCCCGGAAGAACAGCGGCGGGCGTTGCGGGCCATGTTCAGGAACACCGGTCACCGCTGGTTTTACGGTTGGGGTTTGGGCGTGGACCGTGACCATCGCCGCCACGGCGTAAAGGAGCAGGACGGCGGCGGCCAGCCGAAATCTCGCACCCGTGGGTGCGGCGCGGCGCCCGCAAGCTTCGATAATCGTCATAGCCCCCTCCCGTCACTGATCGATGACGAGCGAGTCTACCTCTGGGCAAGTCGGGGCGTCACAGGCTTTGCGCGCTTGACGCAGTGCGCCACCGCGCGGCGCCGAGGAAACGGCTACCGGCGGACCACCGTGGGCAGCAGCGGTGCATTCAGCCGAGTGATCAGCGCGGGGATGCTTTCGGGGTGGGCGATCAGAAAGCCCTGCGCGTGGTCGCAGCCCAGGGACTCCAGGATCCGCAGTTGCGCCTCGGTCTCGACACCTTCGGCCGTGACCGTGCAGCCGACATCCTTGGCCATGCGGATGATAGCGGCGACGATCGCGCGGCTGCTGTCCTGCTCGGTGATGCCGGCGACGAAGCTGCGATCGATCTTGATCGAGCCGAACGGGTGGTCGCGCAACCAGGTCAGGGAGGAATATCCGGTGCCGAAATCATCCAGCGCCACCCGCACGCCCATTTTCTCCAGCGTCCGTACGTTGCCGATGCTGACGCTGTCGGGGCGCAGCAGCGAGGTTTCCGTCAGCTCCAGGCTCAGCATTCCGGGGCTGAACTGCGCGTGCGACAGGGTCTGCCTCACCCACAGCGGAAAATCCGGCTGCGACAGCTGCCGTGCGGACACGTTCACACCCAGTTCAAGTCGGTGGCCCGCCAGGGCGAGCAGGGCGAGGGCGTTGCAGCTCTCCCACAGTACCCATGCGCCGATCTGCAGGATGCTGCCGGTGTCCTCCGCGATCGGAATGAACTCACCGGGCAGTACCTCCCCGAGGGTCGGATTGGTCCAGCGCAGCAGTGCTTCGACGCCGATGATCTGCCGGGTGGGCAGGGAGATGACGGGCTGGTATACCAGGCGCATCTCGCCGCGGGTTTCCGCACCGTGCAGCGCCCGGGCCAGTTCCAGACGCCGACCCGCCCGCACGGTTTCGCCCACTTCGGCAAACACGCACCGATCCCGGCCGGTGCGCTTGGCCTCATACATGGCGGCGTCGGATCGGCGGATCGCCTCGCGGGCCTCGATGCCGCTGGTGCGGATCAGGGCGATGCCGATGCTGGCCGTGATGACACGCGCGCCCAGCCCCGGCAGGGGTTGAGCGATCGCGCCGAGCAGACGTTCGCCCAAGTGGCCCGCTTGCATCGGGTCGCCAATATTCTCCGATACGACGATGAACTCATCACCGCCGAAGCGGCCCACGAAATCACCGTCCCGGACCGTATTCGACAGTCGCTGTGCGACCTCGCGGATCATCTCGTCGGCGACATCGTGGCCGAGGGTATCGTTCAGCGCCTTGAGCCCGTCCAGGTCTACGAAGAACACCGCTAACGGGGTCTCCTTGCGTACCTGCTCAATGGCGGAATCCAGTTTCTCGAAGATGGCGGCCCGATTCGACAGGCCGGTGAGGCTGTCATGGCGGGCATCGTGTTTCAGGCGTGCGATCGAGCGGGTGCGCTCCAACGCCGTACTGGCCACGCGCGCCCAGTCCCTCAGCAGTGCCACGTGCTCGGGCTGCGGCAGGCGCGGACGGCGCCCATAGAGCGCGAGCGTGCCGAGCACTTCGCCGGAAGGATCCTTGATCGGCATGGACCAGCAATGCGCGACCCCAGCCATTTCGGCCATGGCGCGGATGGGAGCCCACTTGGGGTCCGTGCTCAGATCTGCCGAGATGGCGAGCTCGCCGAACCAGGCGGCAGGGCCGCAGGTGCCTATATTGGGTCCGATCGGCGCGCCGTCCACGGAGTCCAGGTAGGCCTTCGGCAAGGAGGGTCCGATGCCGGAGTGCAGGGTGTTGGAGATGGAGTCGCGCAGCAGCACCGACGGAATGAAGGACGGGTCGTAGCGCTCGATGATCCGGCACACCTCGACCAGCACCTCACGAAGCGGCGCGCCACTGCCGATCATGTCGTGCACGCGATTGTGGGAGGTCACCAGTTCCTGCACCCGCACGACCTCCGCGCGGGCCAGGCGGCGCTCCAACTCCGTGGCCACGCCCGTTGCGGTGTCGCCCAGGATGGACAGATCCTCAACGGACCAGGTGGTCCGCATCGGGTCTGCGATGCCGAGATGGCCGATGACCTTTCCGGACAGCACCACGGGGACTTCAGCGAACGCCTCGCGCGCTTCATTTGAATGGGTGGGGGTGGACCCGAGCAGGTAGTCCCCCAGGGACACACTGCTGGTCAATTCATTGACGGCTTTGGGGCAACCCGCGGCCGTGCCGACCACGCGGATGATCTGGCGTGAGCCATCCACCAGCGACAGCGCCGCGCAGGCGACGTTGGCCTGCCTCTGGACGGCGCCGATCCAGCGTTCCAATTCGGGATCCGGCGCGGCATTGAAGGCGGGGTCATCCCGCAGCAGCGCCGCCTGTTCGCGATCGTCCGCGGACGTTGGGAGCGGCTCTGCGGTGGATGTCATGACGGCGGCCATCTTCTGAGTATCGGCTAATGGCCGCGGAACTTCGGATCCCCTGCTGGAGACTGGGACCCTAGGCACAGTTCCAGTGCAACTGTTTCGACATTAATCATGGTGCACTGCAATATGGCAACGGAATGGTGCCTACGGTCCCGGTACGCTGTCCTACAGCATGAGGCGGCGAAGTCTGGGCAGCGCATTAGGCTAAAGGCTTGCACCATGGCTTCTGCCGTCAGCCGACACTGCTGACACGACATTTTGAACACCAGGATTTGCCATGAAAGATGTAACACGAGCCGTAATCGGCAGCCTCCTTTTGGGCCTCGCCGTGATCAGCGCGGGATGCGTCGTCGCCGGACCGCGCGAGGGCTACTACGACCGCGACCATCATCGCTATTACCACGAGCATGTGTGGGTGGACTGTGGTGAACGCGACGACCATTGCCGTTGATCCGGCATCGTCGATGCGAAGCTGACCCCGCAGATCGGACCCGCTTAGGGCCGAGTGCGGGACCGGGAACCGCTTAGGGACCTGGTAGGGTTGGCGCCTGTTGGGGGCGCCAACCGATTCTTTTCCAAAACTTCCGAGGGGTTGTACGCACCGGGTAACCGGGGGCGTCTTTAATTTATAATATGGCTTCTCCCGGAAAATCCCGTGTACGTGAAGGCACCTCCCAGGCGCATGGCGCCATCTGGGACGGCAAAGGCACCAACTTCACGCTCTATTCGGCACATGCCACCAAGGTGGAGATCTGCCTGTTCGATTCGGCAGGGGGCACCGAACAGGAGCGCCTGGCGCTGCCTGAATACACCGATCAGATCTGGCACGGCTATATTCCGGACGTGCATCCCGGCTCGGTCTATGGCATGCGCGTTCACGGTCCGTATGAGCCCCTCGCCGGTCACCGCTTCAACCCCAACAAGCTGGTGCTGGATCCGTACGCCCGAGCGCACATCGGCGAGCTTCAGTGGAAGCCGGAGATTTTTGGCTACACCATCGGCCACAAGGACGAAGACATAAGTTTCGACACGCGCGACAGCGCCGCGTTCATGCCCAAATGCGTGGTCGTGGATCCGAACTTCGACTGGAAAGGCCAGCCGCGCAAGCGGGGCGTGCCCTGGGATCGCACCATCATCTATGAGGCCCATGTGAAGGGCTTCACGAAATTGCACCCCGCCGTGCCGGAGAAGCAGCGCGGCACCTACAAGGGGTTGGGAACAAAAGAAGTCGTCGACTACGTCAAGTCACTCGGCGTGACGACGATTGAACTGCTGCCGATCCATACCTTCATCAACGACAGTCATCTGCTGGAAAAGGGTCTGACCAACTACTGGGGCTACAACAGCATCGGGTTCTTTGCGCCCGACCCGCGCTATGCGTCGGAACCGGAACAGTCGCTGCGCGAATTCAAGGAAATGGTGGCGAGTTTTCATGACGCCGGACTCGAGGTCATTCTCGATGTGGTCTACAACCACACGGCCGAAGGCAATGAGCGCGGACCGACCCTGTCATTCAAGGGCATCGACAATACCTCCTACTACCGCCTGCTGCCCGACAAGCGGTACTACATCAATGATACCGGTACCGGCAACACGGTGAATCTCTCTCACCCCAACGTGATTGAGATGGTCACCGACAGCCTGCGCTACTGGGTCAACGAGCTGCATATCGATGGCTTCCGCTTTGACCTGGGGACGATCCTCGCCCGCGAACCGGATGGCTTCGACAGTCAAAGCGGCTTTCTGAAAGTCTGCCACCAGGACCCGACCTTGCGCTCGGTGAAGCTCATTGCCGAACCCTGGGATTGCGGTCCGGGGGGCTATCAGGTGGGACAGTTCCCACCGGGCTGGGCCGAGTGGAACGACCGCTATCGCGATACCGTGCGCGACTACTGGAAGGGCGATGCGTCGGCGCGAGCGGTGGCACAACGGCTGTGCGCCTCCGCCGATGTCTTCAATCGCCTGGGTCGTCGGCCCTCCTCGTGCGTCAACTTCGTGACGGCGCATGACGGCTTCACGCTCAACGATGTGGTCTCCTATAACGAGAAGCACAATGAAGCCAACGGCGAGGGCAATCGGGACGGATCGAGCGACAACCGATCCTGGAACTGCGGCGCCGAGGGTCCGACCGACGACCCGGAGATCAATGCGCTGCGCGAGCGCCAGCTGCGCAACTTCCTCGCGACGCTGCTGTTGTCCCAGGGGACCCCGATGTTCGTGGCCGGCGATGAATTCGGGCGCACGCAAGGCGGCAACAACAACGCTTACTGCCAGGACAATGAGGTCAGCTGGGTCAACTGGGAGTTGGGTGACAGGGGCAAGTCGCTGCTGCGATTCGTGCAGACGCTGTGCGCGATGCGTGCCAAGTATCCCATCCTGCGACGCAACCGTTTTCTGACCGGCAGCTATGATGCCGAGCTCGACATCAAGGATCTCACCTGGATCAATGCCTCGGGGCGGGAGATGACCGGCGAGGAATGGGGCGATGACCTGATGAAGTGCTTCGGGATGCTGATGGACGGTCGCGCCCGGCCCACCGGGGTGCAGCAGCGCGGCACCGAGGCGGCCATGCTGCTGGTGCTCAACTCCCACCACGACCTGGTCAATTTCACGCTGCCCGAGTATCCCGATGGGCAGACCTGGGACCGGGTCGTGGACACCCATGTGGCCAACGAAGAGACCCCCTACAAGGGCACGACCGGTGATGTGTACGGCGTGACGGGTCGCTCGCTGGTACTGTTTGTGCGGGCCGACTAGCATGGCGGCGGTTGCCACATCCCCGCGCCCCTGGGTCGCCACTTATCGGTTGCAACTGCATTCAGGATTCACCCTGGCGGATGCCGAACAGGTTCTGCCATACCTCGCCAAACTCGGCGTCAGCCATGTCTACCTGTCACCGTGCCTGCAGGCAACCCCAGGCAGCGCACACGGCTACGATGTCATCGATCCCCGGCACGTCAGCCGTGATCTGGGTGGCGATGAGGCCTGGACACATTTTGTGGACGCGGCGCACGCGCAGTCGCTGGGCATTCTTCTCGATATCGTGCCGAACCACATGGCGGCCACGGAGCTGAACCCATGGTGGGATGACGTGCTCGCCCATGGCCCTTACAGCGAGTACTGCCGGTACTTCGACATTCGCCAGCCCGCCGGCAGTCGGTTCTGCGTACACATCTGCAGCCTCGCCCGCCCCTACGGCGAGGCGCTCAGCGCCGGTGAGCTGAAAATCGAGCTCAGGCATGGACGCCCGCGGCTGCGACACTTTGAGAACACCTGGCCGCTGTCGCCCGAGTCATGGGGCGCGCTGGCGGATGATCCACCACCGTGTTTTGCTCAGCTGCAGCGGTTGTCGCGGCTCGAATCGCCGGGAAGCGCCGAACTCAGTGCCTACCACGAAGCGGCCGAAGCCGCCGCACGCTTCCTCAAGGACAGCGGACCCGGCGCACTGGCGTCGCACCTGGACGCCATCAACAGTGACGAGGAGAAGCTGGACGCGGTGGTGCAGCAGCAGTTTTACGCCGTGCACAGCTGGAAGCTCGCCGGCGAATTCGTCAACTATCGCCGCTTTTTCGATGTCTCGACGCTGATCGGCATGTCGACGGAACGGCGCGAAGTCTTCGATGCGATCCACAACCGATTCAAGAAGATGATCGCTGCCGGCCAGATTGACGGCCTGCGGGTGGATCATCCGGATGGCCTGCGCGATCCGCTCGAATATTTCGAGCGGCTGCGGGCGCTGTTGCCGCAGGGGCGTATCTACGCGGAGAAGATTCTCGATACCGAGGAGCGCTTGCCGGCGAGCTGGCCCATCGATGGCACCGTGGGCTATGACTTCCTCGCCAAGGTCAACCGGCTGTGGATGAGTGACCAGAATGCCGACAAGCTGACGTCGACCTATGCGACGTTTACCGGACATTCGGTCGACCTGGGAGCCCTGATCCGGGAAAAGAAGGACTATATCGTCGGCCACGCCTTTGCCTACGAGCACCAGCGGCTGTCGGTGATGGCGAACCACCTGGCGCGCCAGTCACGTCACACGCGCGACCTGAGCCCCCAGCAACTGCGCGACGCGCTGGCCCAGGTCACCGCGTCCCTGGGGGTTTACCGCACCTATCGGACGGCGGCGCCGGTCGGTGATGCCGACAAGGCGGTCCTGGCCGAAGCGGTGCGCAGCGCCCGCTTCGCCCGTCCGACCATCGACAGCGCGACGTTTGATTTTCTGCTCGCGCTGTTGACGAAGGAGCCGTTGAGTGAGGAGGAAATCGCCTTCATCAGCCAATGGCAGCAGCTCACGCCGGCGGTCATGGCAAAGGGTGTAGAGGACACGACGTTCTATTGTTTTGATCGGCTGCTGTCGTGCAATGAAGTGGGCGCGCAAGCCTCCCTCATCGGCATCTCCTCGGACAAGTTCCATGAGTATTGCCTGTACTTGAGTGAGCACTGGCCGCGCAACCAGCTGACGACCTCCACGCACGACAACAAGCGCAGTGAAGATGTTCGCACGCGCATCTCGCTGCTCTCCGAGATCGCTGATCGCTGGGCCGAGGCCCTGCATCAGTGGACGACGATGAACGAGGGCGCCTGGAACAACCGCACTCAGGACCGTCACGCCGAGTATCTGCTCTACCAGACCCTGGTGGGTGCGTGGCCCATCGATGGGGCGCGCTGCTGGCAGTACATGCTCAAGGCCTGCCGTGAAGCCAAGTTAAGAACCTCCTGGCAGGAGCCCAATGTCGGCTATGAGGAGAACATCAAGGGGTTCGTCGAGCGGGTACTGCTGAACGAGGAGTTCCTCAAGAGTCTGGTCGAGTTCGTTGAACCGCTGGTGCTGCCCGGGCGGATCAACAGCCTGGCACAGACCCTCATCAAACTGGTGGTACCGGGGGTGCCGGACTTTTATCAGGGAACCGAGTTGTGGGACCTGAGCCTGGTGGATCCGGACAATCGCCGTCCGGTGGACTATGCCCAAAGGACGCAACTGCTCAGCCGCTGCCGCTCCATGAGCGCGGCACAGGCGCTGGCGGACTGGGACTCGGGCGCGCCGAAGCTATGGCTGATCGACCGGGTGCTCACCTTGCGCGCCGCGCTTCCCGATGAATTTGCGGAGCACAGTCGCTACCAGCCGCTGGCGGCCCAGGGGGCGCATCTGGGCAACCTGTTCGCGTTTCGTCGCGGCGAGAACCTCATTGCCGTGGTGCCGCGGTTGACCCTGTCATTTGCCAACCAGTGGGAGGATACCCGGCTGCCACTGCCCAGCGGCACCTGGGAGAATGTCTTCACTTTGGAAAAACTGTCCGGATCAGCCACTGCGACCGAGCTGTTTGGCCAGTTTCCGGTGGCGCTGCTGGTCAAGGAGCCTGGCTGAAAGGTCGGTAGCGGCTAGATATTGGCGCTATAGATGCGCGTTTCATATTCGGCCAATGTGTCGGTTCCCGACGCTTCGGGCACTGAAGAGAGCAACAGGCGCCAAGTGCCCTCCGGAAACGGGATGTCCACCGGCTGTGAGGCAAAATTCACCACGACGCACAAGTCCCCGCGCACGAACCACAGCCAGCGCTGTGTGGCATCGTAGGAGACATTGACGGGCAGCGGCAGCGGATGGCGATCGGAAGCCCGCAGCGCGATGATTTTCTGATACCAGTCGAACAGATCCTGATGCGATGGCTGGGCCAGTTCCTGCCAGTTCAGCCGGGAGCTTTCGAACGTCTCGTGCAGCTGCGGATTGGGGACTTCATGGATCCAGCCAAACGTCTTGAATTCCTGGCGGCGTCCCTCCGCCACCAGCTGTCCGAGCTCCTTGTTCTGGTGATCGGTAAAGTAGAAAAACGGCGTCGATGCACCCCATTCCTCACCCTGGAACAGCAGCGGCACATAGGGCGACAGAATGGTGACCGCAGCGACGGCCTTCAGTTGAATGGGCTTGAGCAGCATGCTCAGGCGCTCGCCCTTGGCGCGATTGCCGATCTGATCGTGATTCTGTGAATTCACCACGAGCTGGTCCGGCCTCACATCGGTCGGTGGCCGGCCATGCCGGCGTCTGCGATGAGGAGAGTACTGACCCTGATAGACATAGCTGTCGCGAAGGGCCATGGCCACATCCTCGATGCCGTTGAAATCCATGTAGTAGCCGACCGTCTCGCCGGTCATCGCGCTATGCAGCGCATGGTGGAAGTCATCGGCCCAGTGGGCATCGAGCCCGTAGCCGCCGCGCTCCGGCGGATGAACCAGTCGCGGATCGTTCAGATCGCTCTCCGCGATGAGGACAATGCAGCGATTATTGGCATCGGCAAAGGCGTGAAGCGCATTCGCGAGTTCTTCCAGCAGGTGCACGGCCTCGAAACTGAAGATGGCGCCGACGGCATCCAGTCGAAGTCCGTCGAAACCGTAGACTTCCAGCCACATGCGGGCATTGTCGATGACAAACTTCCTCACCCCGTCGCTGCAGGCGCCATCGTAGTTGATCGCGTCTCCCCAGGCGGTCTTGACGTGATTGGTGAAGTACGGAGCGAAATTGCGCAGGTAATTGCCGTCCGGTCCCAGATGGTTGTAGACAACATCGAGCAGCACCGCGAGACCCCGTGCGTGGCATGCGGCGACGAATCGGGCGAGATCCTCTGGTGTGCCGTAGGCAGGGTGCGGCGCGAAGAGGTAGACCCCGTCATAGCCCCAGCCGTGCTTGCCCGGAAAGGTGGCGAGCGGCATGACTTCCACGTGGGTGACGCCCAGTGCGACCAGGTGCGAAAGCCTATCGACGGCGCCCGCGTAGGTCCCCTCGGGAGTGAAGGTACCGATATGCAGCTCATAGATGATGGCTTTGCTTAGCGGCTTTTGCTGGAACGAGCTCTGGCTGATCGCCTTCAGCGCCTCCGTATCGACCGGATAGGACGGACCATGCACCCCTTCGGGTTGCCAGGCGGAGCGCGGATCAGGAAACGGAGTCGAACCGTCGAGCGAATAGCGGTAGCCTGCGGCGATGCCTGCGGGATCACACTCGACCTGCCAGTACCCATCGCCAGTCGGCGTCATTGAGAACCGTTGCTCCGCACACACCAACTCCACGCTCGTCTTCGCAAGCGGCGCCCAGACTGAAAATTTCATAGGGCGATATGCGGTGATTTGCTGCGCTGAATCAACCGCTCACTCAGTCGCCGTCATGTAGGAGGTTCCTGACCTGGAGCGAGTCGGGGATTTTTTCGCACGCTGTGTGCGAAACAAGGCGTTTTTCCAGACGGCTCGGGTTCGAGATTCGACTGCAGCACCCGCAAGGCGGCCTCCGGTGTATCAGCGAATTCGAACAGCTCCAGATCCGCGGCGCTGATCATTCCATGGCGCAGCAGAGCCTTGAAATTGATGATCTCATTCCAGTATTCCGAGCCGTACAGAATCACGGGTATGCGCCGCTCGAGCTTGTGCGTCTGGGCCAGCGTGAGAATTTCGGTGAGTTCATCCAAAGTGCCGAAGCCACCCGGAAAGGCGACGAGCCCGCGTGCCAGATGAGCGAACCAGAGCTTGCGCATGAAGAAATAATGAAACTCGAACGCCAGCTCCCGGGTGATGTAGGGATTCGCGGCCTGCTCATGCGGAAGGCTGATGTTCAAGCCGATGGTTTTTCCACCCGCCTCCGCGGCGCCGCGGTTGGCCGCCTCCATGATGCCCCCACCGCCGCCCGAACAGATGACGTAGCGGTGCGCATGCGATGACAACGACTTTGACCATTGGGTGATCAGGTGCGCCAGCGTTTGGGCGTCATGGTAGTAGTGCCCCATGGGCCCGCCCGCCGTCAGGCGTGCGGAGCCGAAGAAGACAATGGTGTCGTGGATACCGGTTTGCTGAAAGCGCTTCAATGGCTCCAGGTATTCGGCGAGGATGCGCAGCGGCCGCGCCTCATCGCTGGTGACGAACTGCGCGTTCTCATAGGCCAGATGGACTGCGGGGGTTGGAATCGTGGTCATGGGCTAGCTCTCGCAGGAGAAATCGATGAAGCCGCGGGCAACGTCGGTACTGAGCAGTCGCACCCGCACCGACTGACCGACTTGCAGACCCTGGAAGCCGCGCACGATCCGGCCTTCCACCGGCGGCAGCATGGTTCGCGCCCAAGTACCCTTGTCCGCGGCGCCGGTGACGATGGCATCGAATGTCTGGCCGATTCGTGGCTGCAACAGCAGCGCGGCTGCCGACTTGCTGACCCGCCGTTCCACCTTCGCGGCGTGGTCTTCCTGGTTCGTGCAGTGAAGCGCCAGGGCCTGAAGTTCGGTGGTGGTGTAGGGCGCTGGGGCGCTGGCCAGTGCGGCCTTGATGAGACGCTGGGTAATCACATCCGGATAGCGCCGGTTGGGCGCGGTGGAGTGCAGGTAGTCGCGCACCGCCAGACCGAAATGTCCCGCGACCCTCTCCCCAGGCAACTCCAGCGCGTACTCGCCACGGCCTAGCAGCTTGATGACCGACAGCGACAGATCGGGAAACTGTTCGGGGTGTTCCCTGCGACTTTGCGCGAGGAATGCGTTCAGCGCCACCGGATCTGCCACCGCAGGCAGTTGCGCCCCATGCTCAGCGGCCAGCGCCACGATCCGATCCCAGTGCTCGGGAGTGCGCAATATCCGGCGCATCGAAGCCAGTCCCTTGGCCTGAAGCCAGCGTGCCACCACGCCGTTGGCCGCGACCATGATGTTCTCGATCAGCTCATGAGCGCGGTTCTTGCGGTCCGGTACCAGATCCTGCAGCGCCTCGCCCTCAAACACTGCGCTGGTTTGTATGGTCTCCAGGGTCAGTGCGCCTTGGGTATGGCGCACGCGTCCCAGCGCCTGTGCGACCTGGTCCTGGAGGCGCACCTGGTTTTCCAATCCCGCCGCCGCCAGTACCGGCGGGACGGCGGCGCCGTCTTCCAGCCAGCCCGCCACACTGTCATAGGCGAGCTTCGCCTTGTTGATGACGGTTGCGCGGTAGATGTCGGAGCTTGCGATACTGCCGTCCGCGCCGACCACCATCTCGATAATCATCGCCAGGCGCTCCTCGCCTTGGACGAGGGAGGTGAGGTTGGTGGAAAGCTTCTCGGGGAGCATCGGGAATATGCGTCCGGCGGTGTAAACCGAAGTGGTGTTCTGGCGGGCATGGGCATCGATTGGGGATCCCTGGACGACTGTTGCGTCCACATCGGCAATCGCGACCAGCAGCCGGGTCGTCGTGCCGGTCAGGGATTGCGCGGCCGACAGCTGGTCCAGATCAAGGGAATCATCGTTATCGATGGACACCCATTGGGCCGCGCGCAAGTCGCGGGCGGCGCCGTCCGCGGCAGCGTGCGTGAGCGAATCGGCCTGTGCCTGCGCCTGTGGGGAGAAATCCGGCAGCAGATCCTGGTCCTGCATTGCCTGGCGGGCGATCGTGCTCAGCAGTTCACGCGGATTTTGATGCGATGCATTCATGGTGGGGGAGTGCTTCCGGATTCACGGCCGCGGGAGGTGCCGGCCGACAGAATTCTGCCAGAGGGGAGGGTTTCCAATGCGGGTATCGGGGCCCAGGGCCAATCTTCCCAAGTGAGCTGTCGGGCGGTGACCCGGACCGGTTAGTATGGAACTTCGGGAATGGCCGGGGTTCTGCATCAGTGCGCGAGTTTTTTTCAAGACGATTCGGCAGCCAGAGCAACACGACGCCCGGTCCGCAGCGGTCGTGGAACTTTGAATTGGGCGCCCGAGTCCGTGCCAGCTTCCTCCTGACCGTGCTGTGGACCACGTTTCTCACGGGTGTGTTTTTCGTCGGCTACTTTTTCGTACAGCGGCACCCGGCCTATGCGCCGATGACCATGCCGCAGACGGGGGTGGATCTGATCATCCCGTTCCAGCCGGCAGCCTTGCTGGCCTATGTCTCGCTGTGGGTCTACATTGGTGTCGGCCCCGGATTGCAGCGCACGTTAGGCGAGTTTGCAGCCTATGGCCTGTGGATGTGCGCGCTGTGCATCGCCGGGCTGGCGATCTTCTATTTCTGGCCCACGCAGGTGCCGACACGAATACTCGCCATCACCCACTTTCCCGGTTTCACGATGCTTCACCGCGTCGATCAAACCAGCAATGCCTGTCCGTCGATGCATGTAGCGGTCGCCATCTTCACGGCGGTGCGCATTGATGAGGTGCTTCGCTCGACGCGTGCGCCGCTGCAACCGCGGATGCTCAACGCGGCTTGGTTCCTGGCGATCGCGTATTCGACGCTGGCCATCAAACAGCACGTCGTCCTGGATGTCGTCTCGGGGGCGATACTGGGAATCGTTTTTGCGCTGATGTCATTGCGGTTACGACCGGGGGTGAGTCGCGACGCCGGGTTTGCGGAACTCGTGCGCACCTAGCCGGGTCGCGCCAGGCTGCCTAATCTACAAATAATTATTGTAAAACAGAAATAAATTGGCGTACGATTCGCCTCGTCAAGTCAATAACGAGGGAGTCTCATGCAAGCCACCATCCCCATTGCCCCCCAGGCCCGCGCCTTGGCGCGCATACGCCTGGTCAGCCGCCCGATTAGTTTGCTGCTCACGGTCGCGCTCGCTGCCGCCGTGGTGCTTCCGGGCATCCAAATCCCGGCGATCCTCCTCTTGCCCGCCCACGCGGCCTCTGTGCCCAGCTTTCTGAACTTCGATGGCTGGACCGTGGGCCTGGGGATCGGCGCCGGCGGGGGTATCCCCCTCGGCACGCTCAGTCTGCTGCAGCGCTGGGCACTGGCCGCGCTCAGTGGCCTTTGCGGAGCCTGCATCGCGCTCACCTTATTCCAGTTGCGCAGCCTCTTCGTTCTGTATTCCAGTGGCGTCATCTTTGCGTCGGACAACATCCGGCGCATCAAGTTATTCGGGCTATGGCTGGTTGCTGCGGCGATTGCCGGCAACGTCTCGGGACGACTGTTCCTGTGGGTGACCCATACCACCGTGCTCAATGCCGCCAATGCCGCCTTGACGGTGGTGCTGGGCGCCATGATCTACGTGATCGCGCACGTCATGGAATTGGGCCGTGAGGCGGATCTTGAAAGAAAGGACTTCATCTGATGGCCATCGTCGTGCGACTGGACGTGATGCTGGCCAAGCGCAAGGTGCGCTCCAACGTGCTCGCCGAAGCGATCGGCATTACCGAATCAAATCTGTCGCTGCTGAAGTCCGGGAAGGTACGCGGAGTGCGCTTCGAGACACTCGAGGCGATCTGCCAGTTTCTCGAATGCCAGCCCGGCGAGCTGCTTGAGTACGTTCCGGACGCCGACCCATCCGGCTTGCCCCGAGCAGGGTAGAACGGCGTATCGTGGCGGCTGAAGCGCAATCGGGCAGGGGGCATGATGAGTCTGGAGCGACGCGCGCTGCTGAGCTTTCTGGCCGCAAGTCCGCTATGCGCGGCGCTTGCGCCCTGGACTCGTGTCCTGGCCGATGAGCGATTGCCGGCCTCGGCCGCCGACGCCCTGGATGTGTTCGAGCTTGAAGCGGTCGCGCAGCGCCTGGTGCCTGCGGCGCATTGGGGCTATCTGCAAAGTGGCGTCGACGGTGACGTGACGCTGCGCGCCAATCGTGACGCGTACGGTCGCTACCAACTGCGGCCGCGGCGCCTGGTCGATGTCAGCCATATCGACCTGTCGATTGAGGTATTCGGCATCAAGGCCGCATCCCCGATCGGCTGCTGGCCCATCGGCAGCCTGCGTGCACTGCATCCCGAAGGCGACATCGCCGTCGCCCGCGCGACCAAGAAAAAGAACTCGCTCCACATCATGTCGACCCAGGCGTCGTTTCCGGTGGAAGAGATCAACGATGTGCGCGGCACGCCGGTGTGGTACCAGCTCTATACGACCAACCAGTTTGAGGCCACCAAGAAGCTCGTCAGGCGCGCCGAGGCGGCCGGCTGCCCGGTGGTTGCCGTCACGGTGGATACACCCGCCGGCCGCAACACCGAAACTGCGGCGCGACTGCGGCGCGAGGACACGCGCACCTGCGGGGATTGCCACGCCGTGGATGATCACGGCAATCCCCGTGCGCTCATCAGCATGAAGCCGATGTTCGCCGGCATTGACACCGCGGGCCTGGGCCTGACGCAGGCCTCGCTGACGTGGGACTTCGTCAAACAGCTGAAAGATGATGACGAAGATGAAGGTGGTCCTCAAAGGCATCGAGTCGGCCGAGGATGCCGCGCTCGCGGTGCGCAACGGCGCCGATGGCATCATCGTCTCCAATCATGGCGGCCGTTCCATCGAGAGTGGCCGCGGCACGCTTGAATCATTGCCGGAGCGTCGTGCGCGGGGTCGGCGGGCGCATCCCGGTGCTGGTTGACGGCGGCGTGCGTCGCGGCACCGATGCCCTCAAGGCGCTCGCGCTCGGCGCCAGCGCCGTCGGTATCGGGCGTCCCTACGCCTGGGGCCTGGCAGCCTTCGGCCAGGATGGCGTTGAGCGCGTGCTCGATATTCTCAACGTGGAATTGAGGCTGGCCATGGTCGGCGTCGGCGCGCGCAGCATCAGCGAGATCACCCGTGGCGCCGTCCTCGACACGGCACGCGGGTCGACCTGAGACAGCAGTCCCGGAGCTGCAGGGTGTCGCGGAAGTCACAAAATACGTTTGTCCTGGCCGCCATGGTCTGCGCGGGTCTGGCGACGGCATCGGCGCCCGCGCCGCTCGATGAAGTCATTGTCAGCGCCAAGCGCGCGCAACTGGCGCCCCGCGTTTCAAGGTTCGTCGCCCGGATTGCCGCGCGCGAAAACGAGGAGGGATTGCCGCGCTGGCAGGATCCTGTATGTCCGCTGGTCACCGGTCTTCCCCGGCGGGAAGGCGAGTTCATGCTGGGCGCATCTCGGCCATTGCCAAAGCCGCTGCCGTACCGCTCGCGGGTGAACACTGCCGGCCGAATCTCTTCATCTTCGTGACCCAACAACCCCGGGAGCTGCTGCGGGCAATGGAGCAGAAAAAACGCGCTGTCACCTTCGCGGATGCGACGCCCACGGTCGTCGACGAATTCATCGCAACGCCGCGCCCCGTGCGGGTCTGGTACAACACCAGCATGAGAACTCCCGAAGGCACGCCGCCAAGTCCGGGGCTGCCCAACGCCGCTCAGGTGCTGGGCGGCAGGGCTGCAGGGCATGCGGGTGTACAACGATCTGGACCGCTCGAGCCACATCCTGCTGAGCAAGATCTGGGGTTTTTCCTATGTCTACGTCGTTATCGATCAGGCGCGGCTGCAGGCGGTCTCGCGCGGGCAGATTGCCGACTACGTGGCCATGGTGGGACTTGCTGACATCAAGCCGGGAGCGGACCTGGACGATGCCGAGACCATACTGAAGTTGTTCGACGCCGCTCCGCAGAATGCTGCCAACGGTCTGAGCGACTGGGATCAGGCCTTCCTGAAAAATCTCTATTCGACCGACCCGAGGACGAAGACGCAGCCGGAGCACATCGCGAACGGCATCGTGCACGAGATCATCCGCTGATGGGCGCAAGCGTTTGGGCAGCGCCGGGGAGTCGGAGGGCACAGGCGGCTGAGCAGACCCTGGATCGCGGGCGGATCCAAGCGGATCGGCCGGCACGGGCCGCGCGCTGCCGCGTTCGAAGGCCTTGCCACGCTTTTCTCGCGGACAGTCGTGCCGGGTAGGCGTGCCATGCGCAAGACCCATTGGCTGTGCCACGTGCCGGACCGGGCCAGCCCCCGGATCGACTGACCACGGGTCGGCCATTCCGCACCGGTGTGCGGCCTTACGGCCGGAAAAATTAGCTTGCGGCAACGCTCCTCTGGGCACGCTTTGTCATTTTGCAATCCGCATAGCGTGCATCCACTTACCGATCGGTTGCGTATAGCTCATATGAGGCGCCTCCTTCTGGCCATTGGCTGGTTTCTAGCCATGCCCTGCCTTGCTGGGCAGGAAACGCCCTATCTTCCGACCCGTGACGACATCGTTTTGCAGACTGTTGCATCGGTCAATGATCCGCGGGTGCGCGCATTCGGGACATTGCGCGCCAACCTGAATCAGGATCCGGCCGATGTGACCCGTGCGGTGAAACTCTCCGAGGCCTACCTCGACTATGGCCGTGATACGGGCGACGCGCGTTACCTAGGCCGAGCTGAAGCGGTCATTGCGCCCTGGTTGTTACGCTCGCCTGCTCCCATCCCGGCGCTGCTCGTGCACGCCACAATCCTGCAAAGTAGGCACTACTTTGCCGAGGCGCGCGTGCAGCTGCGTGCCATTCTCGACCGCGACAGCGACAATGCGCAGGCGTGGCTGACCCTTGCCGCAGTCGCGCAGGTGCAGGGCGACATGCGCTCGGCCCGCCAAGCGTGCGCCAGTCTGCTGACATCCTCGGATCCACTGATCCCTGGCGCGTGCTTGTCCTCGCTCAATGCGGTAACGGGGAATGCTGGCAACGCCTATCGGGTGCTCACCACCTTGTGGCCGCAGGCTAAGGCTGAGCCGGTGGCGGTACAAAGTTGGATCCAAGGTATTCTGGCCGACACCGCCAAATACCTTGGGGATGACGCGGCCGCCAACGTCCACTTTCGTCTGGCGTTGCAACTGACCCCGGAAGACAACTTCCTACTGGCCGATTACGGCGACTTCCTGCTCGATCACAACCGCGCCCCGGAGGCACTGACCCTGCTCAAGGACGAGTCGCAATCAGACACCTCGTTCCTGCGGCAGGTATACGCCGAAGTAGCCCTCGGAATGCCGCAGGCAACGACTGATACGCAGCAGATGGCCAGTCGCTTTGCGGCACTGGAGATACGCGGAACGCGCACATACCAACGCGAGCAGGCCGGCTTCGAACTCCATCTGCGGCACAACCCGCGGCGTGCGCTGGAATTGGCGCAAGAGAACTGGGCGGTCCAGCATGCGCCCGAAGACATGCGGGTGTTCCTGGAGGCGGCGTTGGCGGACGACAAGCCTGAGGCGGTTCAGCCGGTACTCGATGAGCTCGCGATGACCCACTTGCAATACCCCATCATCGTAAGCCTCGCTGCGCAGTTGAAGGCGAAAATGGCGAATCGACGGCTAGTCCAGCCGGTGCCGCAAACGCCTTCCACCCTGGCACCCCCGCCTGCCAGGCGGCGCGGGTGAGCCTGCGAGGCTTGATTGTCGCGCTCGTGCTGCTCGGTGCCGCTGCGCTGCCCGCCACCGCCCTCGCGCACAAAGAGAGTGATGCCTATGTAGATTTGCATACCGATCCGGCGAACCTCAATGCGCTGTTAGGGCAGTTTGATGTTGCGCTGCGCGATCTGGATTTCGCGATAGGCATAGACAGCAACCACGACGGCAATATCACCTGGGGAGAGGTCAAGGCCCATCGCGATGCGATTGAACGCTATGTGCTGCCGAATCTCACGATCAAAGGCGATGGTCTGACCTGCCAGATCACTCCCAGCGGACAGATGATCGACGTCCACAGCGATGGCGCCTACGACGTCATCTTGTTCAAGGCTCTGTGCGACAAGGAGGTGCCGGATCAGCTCACGATCCTCTATCGTCTGTTCCAGGACGTCGACCCCTACCACCGGGGGATCATCAGCGTTTATGTGCGCGGGCAGACCTCCGGTGCGGTGCTCGGTCCGCAAAATACGAGCACCACTTTAAATCTCAACCGCCCCGACCGCTGGCGGCAGTTCAAGAGCTTCGTGATAGACGGGATCTGGCACATCTGGACCGGCCCTGATCACCTGCTGTTCATCCTCTCGCTGCTGTTGCCCTCAGTGCTAATTTGCGTTCGCCGGCCGCGCACGCTGTTCGACTCTGGCGTCTGGCAGCCCGCGAAGCGCTTCTGGCCCGCAGCGCTGGAACTGGTGAAGGTGATTTCCGGATTTACCGTCTCACACTCGGTCACTTTGACGCTTTCCGTGCTCGGCTTCGTCAACCTACCCAGCCGGCTGGTCGAATCGGGGATTGCCCTGTCGGTGATCGTTGCCGCCTTCAATAACATCTATCCGATCGTGACTCGACGCGCGTGGGTCGTGGCCTTTGCTTTTGGCTTTATTCATGGATTGGGATTCGCCAGCGCACTGGCGGGCCTGAAATTGCCGCCGGTCGCAATGGCCGTCTCACTCGGCGGATTCAACGTCGGAGTGGAGATCGGCCAGGAATCGGTGGTGATGCCGCTCATTATGCTGGCATTCGCGATCCGCAAGAGCTCCTTTTATCGCATTGGTGTGCTGCGCATTGGCTCTTGGATCATAGTCGGCGTCGCCGGGTTGTGGCTCTACGAACGCGTGTTTGACGTGATCATTCCGGGCACGGCGTTCCTGACCCCAAACTGATCGCGGAAGTCAGAAATCGCAGCGGAGGCATCCCCGCGTACGCTGCATGCAGCGCCATATAAAAGCGTCCTTGCTACCGAAGCGCGGCCCGGCGAGCCGCGGTTCGGTCATCGGGTCGCCTGCGGATCATTCGACCACCGTCGACACGCTCGTACACTTCTTGAGTGCCCTTTATTGGGCGCGCCAAAAAAAGCCCCGCTTACGCGGGGCGATTCCGTTACGGGTGTCAGAACGACTCAATTCAGGGTTGAATTGAGATCCGCGCTGACCTGTGGATTACACTTAGACGGACCGACCTGAGCGCAGTCGACTGAGGCTTGATAGGTCCCCGCGGGTAACGCATCGCCACCCGTGTATGAGCCAAAGGCGTTGGCATTGCCCAGAGCGAAATCCATGGTGATTGAGGATGTCACGTCGGGCGCGACGCCGAAAGCCGGTGCAGTGACGAGCTGTTGGTTGACGAAGCCGACGAAATCTGTGGGGACCTCGGCAATGGGTGGTGGTGGCGGTGTCGACCCGGTCGATGACATCGAGCCCGTGTTGTTGTCATTGCCGCAGGCAGCCAATCCAAGGCCTACGGCAGCCACCGTCGTCCAAAGTGCGATTTTCATGGTGTCTCTCCGTTGTACTCAGTGTCCGGCCGCGGTGCCGGTCGAGGTGGGGAGGCTCGAGATGGCTTCCCGGGCAGTATTCGTACCGCCTGGCAGCGGGGCTGCAAGATACGGAAAGGTCGGTAGATAATAGTTGATATCGGTGGCATCGGCGGCAGCGCCGTCGTTGACCACCGCGCCTGCATTGACGACGGTCGGTGTGCCACTGGCCACACTGCAGGTTTGAAGGTTGTTAGGATTGGCAGCGGTGAGTGCGCCTTCCGCGGCCGTTAGCGCGATGTCGACCACATCGTCGCCTGGCCTGCGCCCGTTGGGAAACCCGGAAGTATCGCAAGCCAGCAACCCCAGATTGCTTTGCGCTGTGGTCGCGACCGGTGGGACGGAGGTGTTCAGTCGAAGTTCTTCCGAGGCCGCGACCGTATCTCCATAGTCAGATGGGTTGTTGCTGAAAATTGGCGTCGTGCCGCCGGTGGCTTTCAGCGACAGCCCGGTCAGGAAGACCGATACCAGATCGGTGCGCGGAACCGCGGGAACTGTTGTGATCGGGAACAGGGCGTTAATGAGCACCGGGAGCGTCGGATTGGTCACATAGGTGGCGAATTGCGCGTCATCCTTGGGCTGGCTGTCGTTGAAGCGGTCCTTATCGGGCAGACCTATCACGACTTCGTTGACCAGCGGGTGGCCCAGTCGCGACACCTGAGTCCACGCGCCCCCGACCACTTCGGCGTTATTGGTGGATTGTGGCGTGGGATTGAGTACGCGTGCTTGGCGCAGATAGGAGGTGGTGTACGCGCCCAAGACCGGATCTGCGGTGGCGGTACTGCCCTTGCCATCCTTCGTCAGGCAGGCGACGGGGACCTGCATTACGATACTGGTAACGTTCTTGCCGGACAGCACGTTCTGGGTTGAATTGCGGCCGCCCAGCGGATTGAGGTCGATCAAATCGAATATTTCACCGACGTTGATGACGAAGCCCTCGCGTCGCTGGCCGACAAAGATCTGTCCTGTACCGCAGCTGCCGAAGCTGACGGTCTCAATGAAGTTGTTGGCATAGGTGGTGTAATTCGGGATGGTCTTGACGCCAATGTTGTCAACGGGCTTCTGAAATGTCGTGTTTCCGGCCGAAGTCGTCAGCGCCGTGACAGTTGTTCCGCGGATCATGTTGACTGTATAGGTTTCGTATCGGTTAACGGCGGCGTCCGTCGAGTTGTCACCGGAGAGACCAACCGGGGCGGCCGCGATGAGCGGAATGGCCACGTTTGCGGTGGCGCCGGTACCCAGCGCCGCACCCTTGTAATGGTTCGTGAACTGAAATTGGAAGCTGATTTCCGGCTTGGCATCGCCGTTGTTGTCGATATTGATGGCGTACAGCGCATTCGCATTCAAGGGGAAAAAATTCGGGCCGCCGGTGGGGTCCTGAAACGGGTCGTAGTTGGCGATGAACACCACGCTGTCGGTCGCCACCGCAGCGGCATTGGTCGAGCCATTGCCGTAGGCACGGAACATATAGAAGTCGGTTCCGTCTATGGTCGGGTTGGCAGCCGTGAACGGTGCCTCTCGGTGAGAGGATGCCAGCGCTAACGAGCTGCAGACGGCGCTCAGGATGGCGGTCGACACCGCAAGATGAACAAGTCGAGACATGGTAATGATCCTCCGCTGACTGAATAAGTTGATTCGCGCCTATGCGTTCCTCTACTACGGAGCCGATGCGCCGACGGATGCACGGAAAGCGACGAATGAGCGAAAATCGTTGGCTAGCTGCGCGGTGCTGGTTCACCGACCGCACAGTGATGGATGCGCCTGCAGCATTTATGATTGTGCCGCGGGTGTCTAAACGTAGCCTGGGCTTGGCTGGCGATAGAATACGCACAGTGAGCCCGGCCCGCGCGTCAGTCAGCAATGGTGAAGGCGCAGTCGGGGATTTTCGCTTACAGACGAGAAGGCCTGCAGATGGGCTCTCAAAAATCGTCCACTGATGAGGGCAACATGAATCCAGCCGCGCTCATGGCCTCACTGCACCATCTGGCCGCCTTCACCGTGGTCGCGATGCTGGCCGTGGAAGTCGTCACCTTCAAGCCGCCGTTCTCTGCCGTACAGGCCCGGCGACTGCAACGCATCGACCTGGTGTTCGGTATATCGGCAATGATCTTGCTGATCGTGGGTCTGATGCGGGTGATGTGGTACGAGAAAGGTGCGGCCTACTATTGGCACGACCTCTACTTCATGATCAAGTTCGGCGCGTTTGTGGCTGCCGCGCTGATCTCGATCTACCCGACCGCAGTGATGCTGTCCTGGACGAAGCATTTGAAAGCGGGTCAGACGCCTGAGATCTCGGCTGCCTGCTCGCGACGGGTGCGACTGTGCCTGATGCTGGAACTCACCGCCATCATCGTCATTCTGCCGTGCGCGGCGCTGATGGCACGCGGCTTCGGCTATCTGCGCTGACCGGCGCTGCTTCAGGCAGCGAGCCTGCGGGAGGCGATCTGCGCCCCCTCCACCAGCGACTGCAGCTTCAGATAGGCGATGTCCGGCTCGACCGGGCCAAATCCTGCGAAGGTGCCAAAGCCGCAATCGGTGCCCGCGATCACCCGGTCGCGCCCCACGATGCGCGCAAAGCGCTCGATGCGTTCCGCCACCAGCAGCGGATGCTCGACGTAGTTGGTGGTCGTCGACAGCACCCCCGGAATCAGCACCTTGTCCTCGGGGATCTTGGCATTCTGGAACACCACCCATTCGTGCGCATGGCGCGGATTGGCGGCCTCGAACAGCAGACCCTGTGGCTTCGCCTTCAGCACGATGGGCAGCAGGCGTTCCATCGGCACATCGTGATGATGCGGCCCCTCGTAGTTGCCCCAGCACACGTGCATCCGGACACGGTCGGCCGGCACGTTGCGCAAGGCATGGTTCAGAATCTCGATGTGGCGCGCGGCGAGGGTGTCGAACTCCTCGAGCGTGCGATCGCGATACATCGTGTGCCGCCCCATGGCCAGATCAGGCGCATCAATCTGCAGGATGATTCCGGCCTTCACGATGGCCTCATACTCGGTCTGCATGGCCGCCGCGACGGCTTCCAGATATTCATCCTGCGTGCGGTAATAGTCATTCGGCTGGAAAAAAGCGATGACCCCGGGCGAGGCCGCATTCATGAAGGCCGCGGCCGGGGAGGCGGCGGCACTCGCCGCATTGAGGTTCGCGATGTCGCTCTCCAGCGGCACCGTGGTGCGAACCTTGATGTCACCCACGCAGCGGGGACGGCGGTACTTGGCCGTGGCGCCGCGATCGGCCAGTTTGCGCAGCAACCCCGGAAAGTCGACCAGGTCCTGTCCCGCCTCGCGCGGCGTGTCGCCCGCGAATCCGGTGAAGCGTTCGGCGACGTAGGTCGCATAGCTGATTTTGCTCATCTCGCCGTCGCTGACGATATCGATGCCGATATCCACCTGCCGGCGCACCACCTCTGCCACAGCCTGGGCGATCAGGGCGTCATCCTGGGCGCGATCGCGCGCATCGCCGCGTTCACGCGCAAATATCACATCGGTCACCGCCTGGCTGCGCGGCAGGCTGCCGACGTGTGTCGTTGGGATCCCGTGGCCTTTGTTGTACATATCCAGCCCTGCTTTTTTTGGTGATTACCGGACCGCCCGCACTGTACCACCGCAACCGGCACAATTCGGTGGTGCCGGTAATTGCGCAGTCAACGTCGTCATTTCGGCGCTTCCGCCAAATGAGGTAGAATGCGGGCCCATCCGGACTCTTATCCATCGCAGCAGGACGCCTTTTCGAGGGGATCAAAGATGAGCGTGAATAACTATATCCAGCGGCATCATCATCTGACACTCAGTGTCGGCAATGCTCAGGAAGACTACGATTTCCACACCCAAGTGCTCGGGCTGAAGAGCGTCAAGAAGACGGCGCTGTACGATGGTGAGGAGCCGATTCTGCATCTGTACTACGGCAACGATACCGGCGATGTGAGCCGGCTCATCACCTGCTTTCCGATGAAGCATTCCGGGCGCAAGGCCCGCAAGGGCACCGGTCAGGTCTGCACCGTCGCGCTGTCGATACCGGAGGGCTCCGCTCGCTTCTGGGAGCGACATCTTGAGAGCCGCGGTTTTGCCGTGCATGTTTCGGAGCGGTTCGGCGAGCGGCTGGTGGCGTTCCATCATCCCTGCGGCATCGAATATGAACTCATCGAGGCGAAGGGTGACACGCGCGCGCCGTACAGCAATGGTGCGGTGCCACAGGAGCATGGGCTGCGCGGCACCCACGGTGTCGTGGTGTCGGTGCGCGATGCGGATAACTCCGAGGAGTTCATGCAAGGCGGCTGGAACGGCACGCGCAAGGCGGCCGATGGCCACTACCTGCGCTACGAGGTGGGCAAGGGCGGCAGTGGCGCCGTCGTGGAATTTCGCATCGAGCCGAATGTGGCCGCAGGCAGTTGGACCTATGGCGAAGGGGTGCCGCACCACGTGGCATTCGAGGTCGCCGATCATGAGGCGCAGAGCAAGGTGAAATTCCATCTTGAGGGCCTGGGCTTCACCGATGTCTCGGAAATGAAGGATCGCGGCTATTTCGATTCGGTCTATGTCCGCACGCCCGGCGGTGCACTGTTTGAAGCGACGGTGTCCAAGCCGCAGGGATTCTCTCGTCGATGAGACCTACGAGAAATTAGGGACGGCGATGCAGATTCCACCGTTCTTCGCCAGCCGTCGCGAGGAGCTGCTGGAGAAGATCGAGCCGCTCAGATATTGACGTGACGGCAGGGGGCGGGATGTGACGATGCCGCAGGACTCAGCGGCGCCCGCCGTGCCCCTGTTCTGCTCACTCGCGCGAGGCGATTGCCGCCAACGTGCACGATGGCGACTGCGTCGCCATGGAAGGCTTCACCCACCTGATCCCGTTCGCCGCGGCACACGAAGTGCTGCGGCAGGGCATCAAGCACCTCACGCTGGTGCGGATGACGCCGGATCTCATCTACGATCAGCTGATCGGCATGGGGGCGGCGGACCGCCTGATCTTCTCCTGGGGTGGCAACCCCGGTGTGGGTTCGCTGCATCGGCTTCGCGACGCCGTGGAGAATGGCTGGCCCCAGCCCCTGCAGCTTGAAGAACATTCGCACGCTGCCATGGCCAATGCGTATGAGGCCGGCGCCGCCAATCTGCCGTTCGCGGCATTCCGCGGCTATATCGGCGTGGATCTGCCGAAGGTCAATCCCAGGATCAGGCAGGTCGAACTGTCCGTTTACGGGTGAAGTGCTGGCGGCCGTTCCGGCCATCCGTCCGGATGTGACCATCATCCATGCCCAGCGCGCGGATCGCGCCGGCAATGTGCTGCTCGATGGCATCGTCGGCGTGCAAAAACAGGCGGTGCTGGCCGCGAAGCGCGCGATTGTGACGGTTGAGGAGCGGGTCGATGAGCTCGCAGCGCCGGGTCTGAACGCGGTGGTGTTGCCATCGTGGACCCTCACCGCCATCGCCGTGGTGCCGGGAGGCGCCTATCCCTCGTACGCCCAGGGATATTATCGGCGTGCCAATTCGTTCTATACGCAGTGGGATGCCATCTCGCGAGATCGCGCCGGTTCAAGGCGTGGATGAATGAGCACGTCATGATGCAGGGCCCCGAGGCATTCCGCTCTGCACAGTCCGCGGGCGAGGTGAGCCCCATGGAGCTGCCCACGCCCGTCCCCTACAGCGCCAGTGAAATGATGACGGTCGTGGCGGCGCGCGCCTTGAAGAACCGCGACGTGTGTTTCGTGGGGATCGGTGCACCCTCGGCGGCCTGCAATCTCGCCCGCCTGACGCACGCCCCCGAGATCACCCTGATCTACGAATCCGGCACCATCGGCGCTCGGCCGAGCGTACTGCCGCTGTCGATCGGCGATGGTGAGCTGTGCGAGACCGCGCTCACCACCGTTGCGGTGCCGGAGATGTTCCGTTACTGGCTGCAGGGCGGGCGGATCACCGTGGGTTTTCTGGCGGGCGCGCAAATGGATCGCTACGCTAATCTCAACACCACGGTGGTCGGCCCCTACCTTACGCCCAAGGTACGCCTGCCCGGTGGCGGCGGGGCACCCGAGATTGCCTCGAGCTGCCAGGAGATCTTCATCACGATGCCGATGTCGCCGCGGACCTTCGTCGAAGTCGCTGCCGTTCATCACTTCGTTCGGCCACGGTACCGGCCGCGGCTGTCGTGAGGCGCTCGGCCTTGCGACCAAGGGTCCCACGCGGATCATGACCGACCTGTGTGTGCTCGAACCGGATCCTGAAACCTGTGAACTGGTGGTGACCACCTTGCACCCGGGTGTCAGCCAGGATACGGCGCGTGCCGCCTGTGGTTGGCGTCAACTGCGGTTTTCGGCAGCGCTCGCCACGACGGTTGCGCCATCGGAGCAGGAACTGCAAGTCCTGCGCGACCTGCAGGCGCGTACCGATGCCGCCCATCGGGATGAATCGTGATGGACGGTGAGACTCGTTCAGGCCTACATCTGCGATTTCGCCAGGACGCCGTTCGGCCGCTATGGCGGAGCGCTGGCAGCGGTGCGAACCGATGAGCTGGCGGCGCTGCCGCTGCGCGCCCTGCAGCAGCGCAATCCTACAGTGGACTGGTCCTGCCTCGATGATGTGTATTACGGGTGTGCCAATCAGGCGGGCGAGGACAATCGCAATGTCGCCCGGATGGCGGTGCTGCTGGCGGGCCTCGCGGAGCGCGTGCCGGCGGTCACCATCAATCGGCTGTGCGGCTCGAGCCTCGATGCGACCATGACCGCCGCCCGCGCCATCCAGACCGGCGCCTGCGAACTGGTCGTTGCCGGAGGGGTGGAGAGCATGTCGCGTGCCCCCTACGTGCTGGCCAAGGCCGAAGCAGCCTATGCACGCGGCGCCAAACTCGAGGACACGACGCTCGGCTGGCGCTTCATCAATCCGCAGCTCGAGGCGCGCGTGGGTTGTGACTCCATGGCGCAGACGGCCGAGAACCTGGTTGCCGAATTCAGCATTGCGCGCGCCGATCAGGATGCGTTCGCCCTGCGCAGCCAGCAGCGCTACGCGCGCGCGCTGGCGCAGGGTTTCTTCAAGCGCGAAATCGTTGCCTACACGAGTGCGTCGCCGAAAAAACCGCCCACGACCGTGGATGCCGACGAGCAGCCGCGCTGCGACACGACGCTGGAAGGGCTCGCCCGGCTCAAGGGAGTCGTGCGCCCGGACGGCTCCGTCACCGCCGGTAACTCCTCGAGTCTCAACGATGGCGCCGCAGCGCTGCTGATGGCGAGCGACGCTGCGATAAAGCGCCACGGCCTCACCCCGCTCGCGCGCGTGGTCGGCGGGGCCGTTGCCGGCGTCGCACCGCGCATCATGGGCAGAGGACCGGTGCCTGCAACCCAGAAACTGCTGGCGCAAACCGGTGTCAAGCTGTCGCAGATCGATGTGATCGAACTCAATGAGGCCTTTGCCGCGCAGGCCCTCGCCGTGCTGCGTGAACTGAAGCTGCCGGATGATGCGCAGCAGGTGAATCCCAACGGCGGTGCCATTGCCATCGGACATCCGCTGGGCGCGAGCGGCGCGCGCCTCGCGATGACGGCGCTCAATCAGCTGCAGACCAGCGGCGGACGTTCTGGCTCTGTGTACGATGTGTATCGGCGTGGGGCAGGGCATCGCGCTGCTGCTGGAACGCGTCTGACGATCAAAGATGATCTAGGGACCTGCGACCGACGAGGCGGCCGTGGTGACATAGCCCAAGGCGCGGCCGCCGAGTCCGACCCCAAGCCACAACAGCAGCGACACCGCCGCCGTCACCCAGCGCAGGCCCGCAGCCGCGCGCGGTGCGTTGATCACCTTGCGGTAAATCGTCAAGGTGAACACGAGCGCCAGCAGCAGAAATGACATCTTGAGTTGAAACGCCCAGTTGCCGTACATCTTCACCGCCTCGGTGGAGAACAGCAGGAACCCCGAAACCAGCATCACCACGATGCTGCCGTACATCCACGGTCGCAGCTCCCGCTCCAGTTCCCGCGTCGACGCATGGCCAAAGCGAAATCCCACCAGGCTCATGTTGAGCAGAATCAGCGTTCCGCCCAACAAGGCGAGCGCCAGCAGATGAAATATCTCGACGAAGGGGAACAGCCACGCCGACTCGCGAATGCCTTGCCCGAAAAATGAGCCATTGCACCAGCGACAGAAGGCCAGGAGCCAGGCCGCAAGTTCGCTCATCGCGGCCTCATGGCGGTGGCAACACGTAGGCAATGCCACGACCGCAGGCCACCACTGCGATCCACAGCACCAGCGACAAGAGGCCGGTGATCTTGGCGCCGCGCGGCGTCACCGCCAGCGCATCCCACTGTCCGAGCGTCTTGCCGAGTGTGAGATTGAACACGACCACGTTGAGCGCCGCCGCCAGCAGCATGATCATTTTCATCTTGAAGAAAATGGTGCTGTAGAAGAGCACCGGGTCGCCTGCGAAAAGCGAGACGCCCGTCACCAGCATGATGGCGAAGGCGCCGAATATCCACGGCTTGAACTGGCGAAAGACCATCGCGACGCGGGTCTTTTGCAATGCCACATCAAGCAGGCGCAGATCCAGCAGAATGACCAGGCCGAGAAACACCGTGAGCGTCAGCACGTGGATCGTCTCGATGATGGGCTCGGCCCAGGTGGACTCACGGATCACTGTGCCGAACGAGGTGTCGTGCAGCCAGATCAGCGCGCTGTCGAGAATCATCTTTGGGCTACCGGCTGGCGCTGGGCTCGGTCATTTCGCCTGACACGGGGTCGGGTTCCACTTGGTCGCGTCGGTCCTCTTGAATTGGGAGCTGGTGATGAAGGGCTGATCCAGGTATTCCGGATCGGTCACGATGCTCGTCACCACGAGCCAGAACGTCCCCGTTGGGTTCCTTGAAGCTGTCGAAGTACTCCTCCACCGTCGTGCCCGCGCCGTAGGGCACGCCGTTCTTGCGCAGGTAGCCCGGTCTGACCTGCGCGGTCAGGATCTTGAGGTAACCATCCTGGGTCGGCGCTGCCGCACCCGTGGCAAGGCCGGCGGTGGTGGGCAGGCCGGCGGTGACGCCGCCGCCCCCGCCTCGTGCGCGCATTCCTTCCCAGCTGGCCAGCGAATAACCCTGCCAGCTGGGCGTCGCGGCGCTGGGCGCTGCGCCACCGAAATGCAGGAGCCGTGTCTGCTGCCCCGCATCGGTTTCGACTTTCAAGGTGGCGCCATCCTGCCAGGTGATGTGCAGGCGCGTCGGCACCCGCATGATCGCCGCTGCCCCGTACGCCCGGCACTCCTCGCCGTCGGCCTGGTCGCGAGCCGGATCCCATTTCTGCATGAGCGCACGGCCGGCGGCATTGAGGGCAATGCCCGTGAAATCGCCCTTGTCGGGCGTCATCATGCGGTACCGCCAATCTTCCGTGACGACGGCGACCCAATAGCCGGTCAGATCAACGGGCGCACGGCTGCGCGCATCGGGGGGCGCCGTGCCGACCTGGGCGTGGGCCGCAGCCGCGATCGCAACGCCGGCCAGTACCTCAAGTATTCTCAGCCGCATCACATGATCACTCCTTCCCAGGTCCAGCCGTCCGAGGCCCGCACGATCTTGTGCAGGCGGATGCGATGCTCGGTGGGATCGCGACCCGGATTGCCGGTGACGTGCACCTTGTCGCCGGTCTTGAGGGTCTCGCGGGTCACATGCTCCTGGGTGAGCTGCGCGCCGCCGCCCCACTCAATCGACCAGATCTGCTCCTGGCCCTTGCTGTCCTTGACGGCGACCTTGACGAAGGAATGGGGGTTGCGAAACATGAACTGCGTGAGCGTGCCGTCGATGCTGATTTCCTGATCGACGAAATACGTCGCGGCAAATGAATGGTGCGCGTACGCCGGGGTGCCAAGAAGTATGGCAGCGGCGGCAAGCAGCGCCAGGTATTGGCGATTCATGGGATACCTTCTAAGTTTTTGCACGAAGACTCTTGTAGACCGCGGTGACGAACTTGTCAGTGGTCCAGAATCCGGTGGTCGAGCCGTAGCGCGGGTCGTAGTCGCGGGTCGGCTTTGCGGCCAGCACCTGCTCCAGGGTCTTGCCCTTCTTGATCATGTCCTGGATGCGATCGCGGATGATGATGACCATTTCCTGGTAGTACACCACGTCGGCCACGTCGCACAGACGGCCATGGCCGGGGATGATCAGTGTGCCGCCCTCCTGCTCGTCGGCCGGAATCGCCATCTCGACAATGCGATTGAGGCCGGCGATGACGCCTTGGACATTCCCGCCGTGGTCCAGATCGATGATTGGATAACCGTTGGTGACGAAGATGTCGCCCGTGCTGATCACATCGGAGCGGCGGAAAAACACGATGGTGTCGCCGTCCGTATGGGCCGCCGGGATGTGGATCATCTCCACGCCCTCACCGTTGAAGAAGATCTTGCGCTCTGGAGTGGTGTAGGTATCGGTCGGCCACGCACCCTGCGGGGATGCGGGTGAGCCGGCCACCTCCGTGCTCATGCGGTCCAGCACCGTCTGGAACGCGATGATGGTTGCCTGGTTGGAGGCGCTGGTGCCGATGTCCCCGACCACGTTGCCGCCGGCGATGGTTCTGCCGGACTTGGAGATGGCCTCGTTGCCGCCGACATGATCGGCATGCACGTGCGTGTTGATGATGTAGCGGATGGGTTTGTCCGAGAGGCTGCCGACGGCGGAGAGGACCTTGCCGCTCATCGTGGCGAGCCCGGTATCCACCAGCAGCACCCCGTCAGCGCCCGTCTGCACCGTAATGTTGCCGCCGGCCCCGACCAGCATCGAAATATTGCCCTGTACCGGCAGGATGTGTACGTCCGGCAGGGGTGCGGGATTGGCTGGGGCGGCGGGCGCGCTCCAGGCAAGGGTGCTGACTGCCGCCGTGGCGGCCAGCGCGCAGCAGGTCTTTGCCATTTTCGTGATCATGGCGTCGCGGCCTTCTTTGCGGGCCGGGGCAGGACGGTCATGGTCTTCATTTTCAGCATGTACTCCGGGTACATGGTTTCGGCACCGCCGCGGGTCGCCTGAATCGGAATGCCATAGTTCGCGGGGAATTCGTTCAGGAAGGTATTGGTCCCGGGGAGATGGTGGGGCACGACGCCAGCCGGCCGGTCGACTTCATCCACCGGCTCGCACGGCCAGGGGGCCATCTGCTGCTGCGGGGCATAGACGAAGTCGCTGGTCCGGATGAAGGGTTCGGTCAGGTAGACGGGGTCGTAGACGATCACGGCGACGGTGAGATAGTTGCCGTGCTTGAGCAGATGGACGCGAGCCGTGGCGAGGTCGCTGCGCGGAATGCCGTTGCGGCGGATCCAATTCTCCTTCAGGTGCGTGGTGGTGATCACCAGGGTGTCACCGTCCCACTCGCCGGTGGAAAATCCCTGCCAGGTATGGCGCGCGTATTCGGGGGGATGCGGTCGGCCGTCCATCCAGATGGTCTGCTCGGCACCGTAGGCCGAAAGATGCGTGTGATAGGCAATGACCTTCTGGCTGGCCTGGTCGACCTCTTTCCAGATGCTCAGATTAGAGGGTCCCCGCCAGCCGTAATCCGAGCCGTGGGCGCGACACTGGTTTTCCTGCAGCTCGAGCAGGGCGGCATCCCAGCTGTCGCCGCGCAGCCGGGCTGCATCGTTGATCGGCAGACCCAGGTAGTCGCCGATTTCCGGGCCCGGTATGCGCTCGAATCGATCCTCGTCGAAGCGCGGACCCCACTCGCCCGAGGGGTCCATCTGTGCCGGCGCGGCCCCGCTGAGTGTCAGACCCAGCAGCAGCGCCAAGGCTGCCGCGGCAGCGGGCCGCCTCCCGTAAATGCTGCGCATGTATTCCCCCCACATTGCGGTGCACGATGTAGTCCGCGCTCCCGTGGACTTTATTATCACAGATTCACCCGCCGGCGAGTCGGGCGTATCACTGGCGGCCACGCCGCGGGCTGGGGAATCATGGGATCCCGTGCAAGGACGTTGTGATCTCAACGTCACGAAAACCCCGCGGGATGCACTACACTGGCGTTTCGAATCACAGTTGCCGCGAAACACTTGCTCGAATGGGTTTCCGTTCGGATACAGCGGTTTTAACCAAGAAGTCAGGCACAAGGGGGAGCGCATGATCGACCGACGCAGCGTCATCGGGAGCACGGTGGCGGCCGCCGCACTCACCGCCCGGATCACGAAGGTATGGGCGGACGATGCCCCCGCGACACCGGCGGTCGTGGCGACCACGGCCGGCAAGATACGCGGCACCCAGGGCTCAGGGGTGTACAGCTTCAAGGGGGTTCCCTATGGCGCCACCACCGCCGGGGCCGCCCGCTTCCAGCCCCCGGGTAAGCCGAAACCATGGTCGGGTATTCGCGAGACCACTGCGCTTGGCCCGCGCTCGCCGCAGCTGCTGTCTGCCTTTCACGGCGTGGTACCACCCGAAGTCGAGGCCATGGACCGCGATGAGATGATGGGCGAGGACTGCCTCGTTCTGAACGTGTGGACCCCGACGCTTGATCGGGGTCGCAAGCTCCCGGTGATGGTGTGGCTGCATGGCGGAGGCTTCACGAGCGGCTCCGGCGGCTTCATCTGCTATGACGGCACCGAATTGGCGCGCAAACATGATGTGGTGGTGGTCACCGTCAATCATCGACTGTCGGCGCTGGGCTACCTGTACCTGGCCGGATTCGGTTCCGAGCGCTACGCCTCCGCCAGCAACGTCGGCAATCTGGACATCGTCGCGGCCCTCGAGTGGGTGCGGGACAACATTGCGACATTCGGCGCTGATCCCAACAACGTCACCCTGTTTGGCCAGTCGGGCGGCGGCGGCAAGGTGAGCTCGCTGATGGCCATGCCGGCGGCGCATGGATTGTTCAGACGGGCGATCGTGCAAAGTGGCGCATCGGTAAAAGGCATCTCCCATGATGCCGCGAGCCAGAATGCCGAGCGGTATCTGGCGCGCCTGAATTTAAAGCCGAGCCAGCTTGATCAGTTGACGAACCTGCCCGTGGAGCAGCTCCTCAAGGCCACCGAGGGCAGCGGGCCGCCCGTGAACTTTGGGCCGGTCGTGGATGGCAAGTCATTGCCCGCGGACCCCTTTGATCCGACCGCCCCGCAGCTGTCCGGGAACGTCCCGTTGCTGATCGGGACGGTCGAGACGGAAGTCACCTTCTTCCCGGGCCAGCCGCTGGAACCGATGGACGACGCTACCTTCCACGGCCGGGTCAAGCAGCTACTGCGAACGGCCAATGATGCCGATGTCGACCGCGTGATTGCGGCCTATCGCAAGGGTCGACCTGATCGGGCCAACACTGATCTGTATCTGATCATGGCCTCGGATGCGGGCTTCCGCGTCAACATCCTCACCGAAGCTGAGCGCAAGGCCGAGCAGACTCAGGCGGCCGTCTATCAGTACTACTTTACGTGGCGATCACCGGTGCGCGATGGCAAGCTGCGCACGTTCCACACCCTGGAAATACCCTTCGTGTTCGACAATGTCGATGCCTGCCAGTCCATGACCGGGTCGGGCGCCGACCGCCTGCCGCTGGCGCAAAAGATGAGCAGCGCCTGGGTTGCCTTCGCGCGTACCGGAAACCCGAATCATGCGACGTTGCCGAACTGGGTGCCGTATGACAACACCCGACGTGCCGTCATGATATTCAACACCGAGTGCGGCGTGATCAATGACCCGTATGGCGATGAGCAACGGTTGTTGCACTCGCTGCAAGGACGGGCCTGACCGCGACGCGCTAGAGGATGCTGGCAGGCCGATCCAGCGCCGACATCTGCTCCGCCGACGCATGCCGGGTGCGTCGCGGGGCCGTTTCGCGCAGGAACAGCGACAGCAGCAGTCCTACCAGCTGGCCGCCCAGTGCGAAGTACAGGGTGTACTGGATGCCATGATGCTGCGCGATGCCTCCGGCGATCGACGGCGCGAAGCCGCCGCCGAAAATCTCCCCTGCGCCAATGACCAGTCCCGCCGCCGTGGCCACCAGGCCCGCAGGCGCGGCTTCCGCCGGGATCGGGCCGGCCAGAATCGCCAATGCGCCGAAGTTGAACATGGACGCCACGAACAGCAGGGCAAAGAGCACCGGCAGGCTGGAGCCGGTATGAATGAACAGCCACAGAAACAGCGCGGCGATGATGAATGACAGCACGGTGGCGGCACGCCGCCCGATGAAGTCCGACATCGTCAGCAGCCCGAACTGGCCGAGCGCGCCGCCGAAGCCGATGGCGGAAGTGACGATGCCCATCTGCGTCTGCGTGAGCTTGACGTAATCGGTCAGATAGTTCGGCACCATGGCCGAGAGCACGAAGATACCCGTCATGGCACACAGCAAGGTCAGCATGGCCAGCGGGATGTTGCGATGCTTGAAAAGCGTCCACACGGACCCACGGGCTACGACTGCCGCGCCACGCTGCGCGGCAAGCGTTCCGGGCTCACGGATCACGAACCAGAGAATGGCCGCTATCACCAGACCCGGAAGACCCACGATCCAGAACACATGGCGCCACGTCGTGATCAGGAGCAACTGGGTCGCGAGGATCGGGCCGACGCCGCTGCCAAACAGCGAAACCGTACACTGGAAGATGCCGTTGTTCATGCCGCGCCGCTTGGGGTGCGAGGCCTCGACCGCCACCGCGACGCCGGTGGAGGCGACGGGTCCTTCGAACACACCCATGATGATGCGGATGAACAGCAGGCTAACCAGACCCGTTGCCATGCCGCTGAGCGCCGAGAGCAGCGAAAAGATGATCACCGAGGGCACCAGGATACTGCGCCGGCCGAGCCGATCGGACAGCAGACCGGTGAGGAAGGCCGATGCCCCCCACGCCACGGCGAGCGCGCCGACCAGATTGCCCAGATCCTGATAGGTCAGGTGCAGATCGTTCATCATGGCCGGAAAGAGCGGTGGCAGGATGAAGCGATCGATACCGACCAGACCGAACGCCAGGCTCATGACCAGCATGGCCTTCCATTCGTAGGATGTATCCCAGGGCTTCTCGGTTGACATGGATTCCCCCTAACGCTCGGCTCGTACGTTGTATGGCCACCCGCAGCATCGCGCGGCGAGGTGGCACTATTTATAGGCGGTGCATCATCGACCAAAATTCACGCGCCGGTCAATCACTCACTCACCGCCTGGCTTTCGGGGCGCTTGCTGCGCGTTGCGCCGGGCCTTGATTAGTCAAACGCGCGAGCATGCGTGCTTGACGCTGGCATGGGGTCAGTCCAGTATGGTTTCGCATAACGACATTGATTTCGATATACGAAACATCATTGCTTGGCGGAGGCAATCTGACCGATAAGCTCTACAATGCGAAGGTCCCGTGCGTGGGGCTTCCGCGGGCGGGCATTGCCAGGCTGCTGCGGCATAGAGATCAATGATCATCTCTGAATCTATGAATGCGAAAGTCGCCCCGATCACCGGAGCCGGCATGGCCGAATCCTCGCCCCCCTTCCGCTTCTATGACAATCGCCAGAAGTATCTGGCATTTGTCACCAGCTGCAATGAGAAGTCGGCGATTGCGCATCGGGCGACACATGAGGTGACGTTATTGCGGCCAACGCCGCCGGCGGTGCGGCTCTTTGACGCCGGCATGGGTGACGGCACCGTGATCACGCGCGTCATGCGCGCGACGCACTGGCTGTTTCCGACCATTCCGCAATTCGTGGTCGCCAAGGAGATCAGCCTCGAGGATGTGCGGCTGGGCCTTGAGAAACTCCCCGATCGGCTGTTCGAGCATCCAGCGACGGTATTTGTGGTGACCAACCTCAACTACGCCGAGGCGCCGCGCCTCATGCCGCGCGATGCGCAGGCGGCCGCCGCACTGAATTGGCAGGAAGTGCGTCTGACAGGCTCGACGGCGCACGAATATGCCGAACAAATCGAGGAGCTGGGAAGCCTGCTGGTGAGCGGCTGGCAGACCAAGCCCAGCGCCAAGACCGGCAATCCCCAGGTCGTGCGCCCCACGGTGCTGGTGATCTACCGCGAGGACCATAAGTTCCTGCTGGATGCGGTGATCCCCAAGCCCGGCCGGCTGTTCGAGCACTATGATCTGGTACTCGCGTCCCAGCCGTGGCGGGCGCGCATGGGGGCGGATTTCAAGGTTCAGAAGATTCTGTTGCCGCTGGCGCGCAGCCTCGCCCCCGGTGGCCGCCTGCTGGCCATCCAATCCTGGGGGCACGATCCCGGACTGGAAATCATTCAGCAACTGTGGCCGGAAGAGCGTCCCTTCGAAGTCGGCCGACACGAACTGCTGACGACGCTGCGCCGGGAGCTGGGTCGCGACGCCCGGGAATTCATCGTGAGTGCGCTGCCCGATGAAAAGGCGGTTTTCCGTTACGAGATGCATACCCTGCCATCGGAAATCGGCGATCGCATCGGTACCTCGACGCTGTTCGCCGCCTGGAATGCTGCCATTTATGTCAATCAGATCGAAGACGAACGACTCGATTCGGTGGTGACAAACGGGGCTTATCTCGCGGCCACGCAGAAGATCCTGCAAAAGCACGGCGGCTTGTGGTTCAACGATGAAGCATTTGTAGTGGCCCGCCGACGCGACTGAGGCAAACGCGGCTCGCGCGTGGAGCGTTCGGTGGCGCGAGTGCGCGCGAAGGCTTAACCTCTGCGCAGCATTCGAGAACGGGGGATTCCATGAAACCATCAGTCGTCGGATTTGCGGCCGCCCTGGCATTGGCAACGGCGAGCGCCGGGGCCGCGGAGCAGCCCTGTGGCCGCGAGTGTCTGGCAGCCGTGATGACCAGTTATCTGCAGGCCCTCGTCAGCCACGATCCGGGCAAAATGTCGGTTACGCGTAATGTGAAGTACACCGAGAACGGCGTACGGCTCAACCTGGGCGATGGTCTGTGGCAGACCGCCTCCGCGATGCCGACCTACCGGCTGGATGTCATTGATGAGGAGGCGGACCAGGTGGGCCTGCTGGGTCGCATCAGCGAGAACGGCAACAATAACTGGTTCGCGGTGCGCCTCAAGGTGGAGCACGACCACAAGATTTCCCAGATCGAGACCCTGATCAACCGCAGCATCAGTGCAGGTCCCGCGGCCGGGCCGCCCGGGGGCGCCAACAAGGGCAACACCGACCCGCATCCGCTGATGGCCGAAGTCACCCCCACGGACAAGCGCCTGGCTCGCGCGCAGCTGGCGAAGATCGGCAACAGCTACTTTACCGGGATGGCCGATGAGAAGAGCGGTGCGAATGTGCCATTCTCGCCCCTGTGCCAGCGGCGCGAGAACGGCACGGTCACCGCAAACAATACCGACGCGGCGAAGGGCTCGATGCAGTGGATGGACTGCAAGTCGCAATTCGATACCGGCTTTTCGGTGATCGTGACCAACATCCGCGAGCGACGCTTTGCCATCGTGGATCGGACCAAGAGCCTGGCATTCGGCTGGGGCTACTTCGACCACGATGGCACGCATGCGAAATTCTCACGCACGCTGGATCACCAGCAGGTGGATGTCAGCCCGACCTTCCGGCAGCCGATTACGTTCTATATTGCCGAGGTTTTCAAGATTGATGACGGCAAGATCCGCCAGATTGAGGCGGTCCTGACTACCGTCCCGTTCCGGATGGAATCGGGTTGGTAGCTTGCCGTGAGGGTTTGCGTTTTCGACAGCGCCCAGACGCACATAGCGAGCAACAACACGCTCGCCAGCAGCAGCAGCAGTGCGTCGCGCTTCTCGCGACGAACCAGGTGTGCCCCATCCAGGGGGGCGATCAGGAACGGCTCGCCGTGGGTGGCCTGGGCGATCACCCCGACACGCTCGATGGGTGAGTGAAGGACGGTAGCCTCGGCCTCGGTGTGCGCCGCGGCGCGCGCGGCTTCCCATTCGGTGGGGTCAATCTGACCGTCGTGATTCGCATCGAATCTCTTGAGCAATGCCGGTTGATTGCTTTTCCACAGCGCCAGAATTTCCCGGGTCTTTTGATCTACGGCGCCGAATTCGGTGTGCGAACGCAGCTCGCCCAGCACCGATAGGTTGGTTCCGGGTGTGATGAGCCGCTCGTGATAGCGATAGTCATCATCGCCGCTCAGCGCCAGAATGGTTTGAAAAGGAAAGGGCGGCGGTCCGCTCGGATGCAAAGACATTCCGGACCAGCGGTCATTGCAGGTCGCGGTGACTTCAGCCCCGACCGGGCCGATCAGGCATTCGCCGTCGGCGTCGGTCAGGACAAAGGGGGTCACGCTGGTGCCCTTCTCGATGGTGCGAAAGACCGTTTTTCCCCGCGCATCCGGCTGCTTGGAGTCGATCCGGAAGTCCCACCACACGCAAGCCCTGCCCGTCAGGGGCGATCTCATGGCTTCAGCCGGCGGCGATTCTGCTCGACCGGCGACGCGCACATAGCCCTGTGCCGCGGAGCGCATTCTGACCAGCGGCGTGTCGGCGATGTAGCGGTCGCGCCGCACGCGCGATAGACAGGCTACCAGGGCGATGCAGGCGAGGGCGGCGCACAGTGCCGCAAGGATCCAGTAACCTTCGGCGGGGTGGCCGGCCATGGTTAGCCCCCGAAGGCGGGTTTCAAATCAATATCAGCGGTTTCGCCGGCTGAGAATTTGAGCATGGGCGCCGCAGCGAAGCGGAACAGTCGTGCAATCAGCATGTCGGGAAACGCCTCGAGCCGCATGTTCTGGGCGTTGACAGCGTCGTTGTACACCTCGCGGCGATCGGCAATCGCCGTTTCCAGCGCGCTGATACGGATCTGCAGGTTCTTGAACAGATCGTTCGCCTTCAGGTCCGGATAGCGCTCGGCGACGGCGTACAGGCTCGACAGGCCGGCGCGCAGCGCGCTTTCCGCGATGCTTACGGAGGTGACATTGCCGGTACTGCGGGCGCCCTCGACATTGGATCTGGCGCGCACCACGCTTTCCAGGGTTTCGCGCTCATGCTGCATGTAGCCCTTGCAGACGGCGATCAGTTTTGGCAGTTCGTCGTGGCGTTGGACCAGCAGAACGTCAATGTTCGACCACGCCAGCTTTACCCCGTTTCGTACCCTGACCAGGCCGTTATAGAGGGTGACGGCATAACCGCCCACGACGGCGATGATGAACGCAGTGATGATGAGGGCTGTCATGGCTCGATTTCCTGACGATCCAAGCGCAATCCGCGGGAGTTCTCGGCGGCGCCAGTTTCCCAGTTTTAGGCTCCAAAACCCAGAATCAACCTGCGGAACTGTGCATCTGCTATCACTTCGTGCCCGGGCCCCGGTTCTTGCCGATTTACGGGCCCAAGAGCAAGATTGAATCCCGGGGGAGCGCCTCACGGAGCCCACCCGGCTGAATCACAATGACATACCAATAAGAGCGCAGACTGAGCGGCGGGGAGCGCGATGGAGTCAATGACCACTGCAGTACCGGCCACACGGCGAGTGGGTGCCCTGCACCATACGCGACTCGCCAAAACCACCGGCGCGATAGCGGGCCTTACCTGCGGGCTCTCGGTTCTGGCGGGGGTGATCGCCGCGCGCGCCGCGCCCCACGGCCTGCGTGGCCTGGCCGTTTCCCTGCATCTTGCCCGGCAGCCGCTGATCGTGAAGATTGCGGCAGGTTTTACCACTATCGCCGTGGTGAGTGCCGCCCTGTCGGGTCTTCTGCATTTTTATTCGTGGTGGCGGGAGCACGAGGCGGACTGACCCGGTCCGGTTACCCCATCGCGCACGGGGCTCAGTTCGTTGCCGTGGGCGGCCCTCATATCCTTCGCGGGCGCCGCCGCGGCGGGTGTTGAAGGGCTGGCGCGACGAACCTAAACCCGACGCAGCTGCCCGGCACTGGTTGCGGCGCAGGCGGCGAGCGCGGATGCCGCCGCGACTGCCAGGACGACGCCTCTGAGCGCTCGTCTCATCATGATTGAAGGTGCTGCGCGCCTTGTGCCCGTGCGCGCAAATTCGCGGAATAGAAGAATTCGCCGGCGCCGGCGAAAAGTTGTACCGTGCAAATTCCCCGATGACGCCAAAAACCACCCCACGACTCGATAGCCTGTTTGCGCCGCTGAACATCGGTGGCCTCGCGCTGCGCAATCGCTTTGTGATGCCGGGCATGCAGCGCGGCTTCATGAGCGACGGCGCCCCGACGCCCAAGATGGTGGACTATATGCGCCGCTGTGCGGCCGGCGGCGTCGGTCTCATCATCAGCGAATCCACCTCCCCCGATCACCCCTCGGCGTACTGGCAGCCGATCATGGGGCGCCTGGAATCCGCAACGCTCGCCCCATGGCGCGCGGTGGTTGAGGCGGTGCACGGCGAAGGCGCTGGTTTTCTGCTGCAGATATGGCACCCGGGAGCCATGCGCAAAGTGGCGGAGGGCCATCCGCTGGCGGGCTTCCCGGCATGGAGTCCTTCCGGACTGATTCAGGCCGGCCGACCGCACGGTCACGCCATGACGCGGCAGGATCTTCAGGAATTGAAACGGGCTTACGTCGTTGCCGCGCAGCAGGCGCAGTTGCTCGGCGCTGATGGCGTGGAAGTGCATTCGGCCCACGGCTATCTTCTGGACCAGTTTCTGTGGGCACAGACGAACCGGCGTGAGGATGAGTATGGCGGGGCGTGCCTCGCCGATCGCGCGCGGTACTCGGCCGAGATCGTCGCTGCGATTCGTGCCGCTGTAGGAGCGAACTTCGTGATCTCGTACCGTTTTTCGCAGTTCAAGGAGGTCGACTACGCTGCCGTCGTGGCCGACAGTCCTGCGGATTTGGGCGCATGCTGACTCTCCTGCGTTCCAGCGGCGTGGACCTTTTCAATGTCTCCTCACGCCGCTTTCACAAACCGGAATGGCCCGACAGCGAACATCCGGATTTCACGATCGCCGAGTGGGTCAAATCCATGACGGATGCGGTGGTCATGACCTGCGGCAGTGTCGGCCTGAATGTGGAGATGTTCGCGAATCTGTTCGACGACGAGGAGCCCTCCGAGCTGACTCTCGAGCGGGATCTGAGGCGCCTGGCGGATTGCGTGCGTCGCGGCACGGTGGATCTGGTCGGCGTCGGCCGCATGCACATCGCCAACAATGATTTCGTGAACAAGGTGCGCGCGGGCCGTTATCGGGAGCTGGTGTTGTTCAACAAGACCATCCACCTGATGGAAGCGATGGCGGCGGTAGAGCCGGGTTTCGTGGAGGAATCCCGTAACAACGAAGCGGCGGATTAGCGCTCGGGGCGGTGTGTGCCGGTCAAGGGAATTGAATTATCTTAAGCTGATTGTCGTGGCGATGATGCTGGCCCTGGCCGCTTGCGCCACCGCTCGCCGGCCGACGGCGGTTGGCGCTGCCGAAGAGGCGGTCGGGGCCGCCGGTCGTCGTCTATGTCGTAAAGCGCGGCTGGCACACCGACATCGGGTGGGCCGCAGCCGACCTTCATGCCCCGCTCGCGGCCCTCATACTGAGACTTCCCACGGCGCGATATGTCTTTTTTGGGTTTGGTGATCGACATTATCTGCTGAACCATGGCGTCGGCAGTGTCGGCGGCTTGGCCGGTGCGCTCTGGCCAGGCGCAGGAGTCGTGCTGATGACCGGTGTGGCGGGAACGCCGGAGCAGGCGTTTGGCGATGCAGGGGTCATTCGACTCACGTTGAACCCCAGTGAGGCCGGCAGGCTCGAAGCGTTTGTCTGGAACAGCCTTGCGGCGACGGAAGGCGTTGTCCGCGTATTAGGGCCAGGCCCCTACGCGGACAGTTTCTATTACGCGGCGACGGCCCGCTATTCGGGTTTGCACACTTGCAACACGTGGACGGCCGAGGGGTTGAAGGCAGCCGGACTGCCCATTCGCAGCTTCGCCGTGGAGTTTTCCGGACAGGTGTGGCGGCAGGTGCGCAGGATCGCGCACCAGCGCCCACTGCGCCCGATGGCGCCTTGAATGCCAATCAATTGCAGGGGGGCTTGGTGCCATCCTGACAGACAACGGTCGTGCTCGAACCGGCAGGGACGACGACGGTTGTCTTCTGCGGGGGTGGAGGGTTGCTGCTGCTGATACAGCCGGATAACAGACCCAGCAGACCTATTGAAACCATCAGCGCTTTCATGGGCGTCGCCTGCAATGAGAATAGAGGCTGACAGTATCGTTACGGGTGCGGCATGCGACTGTCACGCGAATCCATCAGCCGCGGTCAGAGATGTCCCACAGCAGAACCTTCAGCCCATGCCATGCCGTCGGGCTGGTTCGCGCGTATTTCACCGCTGATCAGCAGCGTGCGTAGGTTGAGGACGATGACTTTGCCGCCTCGGTTCACGGCGACAAAAGCGCGCGATCCGGACGGCTCCATCAATATGCCCGCCGAGCCGCCGCCCAACTGAAATGCTTTGATGAGCTTATGCGAGGCGGCGTCCAGCACCACGAGGTTGTTGCTGCTGGAGGGTTCGGCTGGCCCGAATGCGCCAAGGCCCGTGACCAGAACATAGCGACCATCGAGGCTGAATTTGAGGCGGTTGGCGCCGGCGACCGCGACCGCAAAGGTCTCCAGTGCCTTCATGCTCGCCACGTCTATCACGGTGATCGTGCCATCCTGGGCATTGGCTGCCCAGATCAGCCGACCATCGGGGGAGATGTCAAAACCCTCCGAGCCCCGGCCTGAAGCAACATTGGTCACTTCCCACACCTTACGTGGTGCGAAGCCGGGCGGGGGCTGCGAGCCTGAAGGAGCTCGAGGGGGTCCCGCGCCTCCCGGTGGCGGCCCCTGGGCACGCATTTGGCTGCGCACGATGCTGATCGTGCCCGAGGTCACATTGGAGGTATAGATATGCTCCAGGTCCTTCGCGACCAGGATCATGTGGGTTCGATCCTGGCCGGTGCCCAGCACCCAGTCGATCTTCTGCGTCTGCGGATCGTAGCGCCCAATCACCTTGTTGGTTTCCGCGGTGAAATATAATTTGCCGCCCTGGAAGTCCAGGCCGTGAGCCGAGTGCAAGGCGCCCAGATCGATGCGCGGCAAGGGTTTGCGGGCCGACAGATCCACGACCGAGATGAAGTTGAGATCGCTGCCCTCGCCGCCGTAATTGGAGATGTAGGCGCGGCGGCCGTCGCTTGAGGCAATGACTTCGTGGGGATCCGGGCCGGATGTGACCCGCGCACTGACCCGCAGGGCAACCGGATCGATGATGGCAAGGGTGTTTGAACCCTTCTCGAGCACCAGCAGCTCGGCGGCGGGGGCGTGCGCATCGCCAGCAAGGCCACCATCAGTGACGCTGCTGCGCACAGGGTAGGGGGCTTCATCACGGCGATCGGCCCGACAGCGCGTTCTGAAACGGCTCGCTCTGCAACATCGAACTTGCGGTATTGACGATGGCATCGGAGAGCGCCTCGTAATAGTTCTCCACCTTGTAGGAGCGACCAAAGCGGGTGGCATCACCGGAGGCGAGGCCGGCCCAGAGGGTCTTGCCACCGCGGTCCATGACCGTCAGGTGCACGGCAAGTGTCGATTTGTAGGTGCTCGTCTCGCGGACGAAAAATTCCTTCACTTCGCCTCTTATGATGATCGCGCCGTTGCTATCGACGGTCTTCAGACCGGCATGATCGAACAGCTCGCGCAGGTGAGTGCTGACAAACGCGCCGACATCCTCATTGGTCGTGACCGGCTTCGCTGCACTGTCCTCAAGGTTCTCACCGATGGCCTGCTTGTTGTCGCGGGCATCCTGGAACGTCTCGAACTGGATCGGCATCTGGGACATCTGCGCCGTGCCCAGTTGCAGTTCAGAGGTGGGCTTCCACTCAAGCGGTACATGCTCAAGCAAAGCGGTCCTCGCGTAGGCGGCCGCAGTCACCACCAACAACAGCAGCAGTATTCGAATGCGCATGAGCGATGGTCCTCGCAATCACCACAACAAGCTGGGTGATATGGTATGCCGTCGCCAAGCGCCCGTCGCTACTGATAGCTCATGGTGAAGGTGGCTTGTGCATGCACACTGCCCGCCGATAGCGTAGCCGGGGCGGTGCCGGCCGGGTTGGTATCATCACGGTAATACTGCACCGTGAGTGGCACGCCGTCGATGCTGCTCGAGCTGCCGAGCAGCCATTGGTGAGTCGTGCCCGCATCAGCCGAATCCGGTCCGAATGCGACCGCGCCCATGCTGTTAAGGACCCTCAGCTTGATGCCTTGGGCAGTTGAGTTCGAGGCCAGCGTGAGGAGCGATGAGGTATTGGTGGGTGTCGTGGCGTCACTTAGCGTGATATAGACATTGGCGCCGGAGGCGCAATTCAGCCCGATCGGGAAGCTCGTGTCGCCGGCCGTGTCCCCGACGGTGCTCAAGGTGCTCAGCGACACCACCGGCAGGTTCACGCTGACCGTGGGAGTGGTGACCGTGCAGGTGATCGGCACGACTGCGCTGTTGCCGGCGCTGGTCGGCAGGGTATTGGTGATTCCCGTCGTCCAGCCGCAGGCGCCTGTTGGGGTGAACGTCACGGTAACCGTAGGCAGCCCCGATAGCGCGAAGCCTGGAACCACTGGCCCCGTGACAATGAGATTCGCTTCAATCCCTGGCAGCGCACCGTTGCCAGGCGCGCCGAGGGTTCCCGAGGTATAACCGCCGCCGGTGGAGGTGATCAGGGTCTGGCTGGCGCCGTTGACGACATAGAAGCTGACGCCAATGCCACTTACGCTGGTTTGATAGACACCGCTGCCGGCTGCGATTTCCGTGCCATTGATGGTGGCCGTCTGAATCAATGCGCAGCCTATGCCACTCGCGCTCGCGACGGAGGCAGCCCGGGCTACCTGGCTACCCACCGCGGCGTCCCGCGGAACCGAGTAGGGCCCTGCGGGCGAAAACGACAGGGTGGCGGGTGAGAAAGTCACCGACTGTGCAGCCGCAGGTCCGCCGGCCAGGAGCAGCAGCCCGATCGCGGCGCAGCCAAGCAGGATCTGCCGCCCCCGTATCGTGCCGCATCATCATTGACGCTGTCCTATGATGCTGTTCAGGTCGGTCGTGCCATGGGCGTTATGCGTGTTCAACGACGGCGCTTCGGGATCGCAGGCCGCCACGATACGGACGAAGGGACCGTCGCCCTTTTGTCTTCGCAGGCAGCGCATACCGTAAGGCGCACCTCTGGTCGGAGCCATCGCCCCAGCGGGCCGTCAACATGCCGGCCTCGGCGATACCGCGCACGTAAATGCCACCGTCCTGGCCGGCAAGTCCCACCTCCCCTCCCTTTTCATCGTAGACGCTGGCGCCAAAAGGCACCACTGAACCATCCGGCAGGTGAGCGGTGATCAGGATAGCCCGGCCCCCCACCGTCTGGAAGCGGATCATGACGACGGAATTGAGGCGCGGCGCGACGGATTCGCTCGTGCTCTTGAATTCCACATCGGGAGAGACGGCGTCGTCCGGGTCGATGTTGATGCTGTTCAGTCGGTAAGGCGTCAGGAACGGCAGCACCGCATAGCCTGAGTGATTGATGACCGTGCCGATGCTGTTGGTCACGCGGGCCCCTTCGGCTCCGATGGCCTCGACCACGCCGATGGTGTCGGTCATCTGGTTGGCGAGGGTGATGCCGCCGGGATGCACCACCATCCCACCGGTGGCTCCCAGGGCTTGCTGGGAATAGCCGCTGCCTTCGCTCACGCTGGCCGACACGCTGGCATCGGCGGCGCGGTATTGGCCGCTTGCGGCGTAGGCCTCATCTCCTGCGGCCTGGCTGGCCGAGAGACTGTAGGTCAGCTGACTGTTGGCGCCCCAGGCACCGTTGAGCAGTTCCTGTCCGCCGCGGGTGCGCACGCCGCCGGTGTTGTCCTGATTGAAGCTGGCGGCAAGCATGGGCGAGTGGGCGGAGTGCCCGAGGGGCAGCGAGAAGCTCGCCTGCATCCGGTTGTCGGGTTTTCCGGTAAGCACGTTGTTCTGCCGGGCCACCGAAACACTGTAGCTCAGGCTCGTGCCGCCCAGCTGGAAGTGATTGGCGTAGCCGCCCTGGAACTGCGTGGTCGTGCCCGCGGCTTTCCAATAGCTCACGACCGAGGTGGTGAGATAGAAGTTACCCCAGCGCCCGGGCAAGGTTTGGTTGATGTTGATCTGCCACTGACTGCGCGCGTGTTCGGCGACCTCAGGGCTTGCGCCAGCGTCAGAGGCCTGCCGGGCCGACTGCGCTTCGCTGAAGGAATAATAGCCACTGGAAGAGTAGCGATACGAGGAGACGGCAATGTTGGTCTGGGTCGGACGGATCAGCTTGCTGTAGGTGATGCGCAGGCTCTGGCCGCTGGTGGAGTAGGTATCCGTCATCGCGGATCGCGCCTCGGTGATGTCGGCCGACACGGCACCCACCACGGTATTGAGGGCAATGCCGAGGAGCCCGGCCTCGTAGTGCTGGGCACCAATGGCACCGCTGTAACCCGTCAAATAGTTATTGAAGCCATGCTGCAGCGTGAGCTGCGTAAAACGCTCCGTCCCGGTGAGGGAGGGTTGCTGTACTTCCCCGGCGACGGCGGTGTAGCGCCAGACACCGGGGCGCAGCAGTTGCACCACGGACGCATACGGGACCGTGAAGCTTTGCTGGCTGCCGTCGGCCTCATAGACTGTGACGTGCAGGTCACCCCCGTAGCCGGTGGCGTACAGATCACCGATCTCGAACGCGCCGGGCGACACCGTGGTTTCCAGGATGGTATTGCCGTTCTGGCTGATGACGACGCGGGCATTGGTGCGGGCAATGCCATGCACGACCGGTGCATATTCAAGCTGCGAGTCCGGCAGCATCTGATCATCGCTCGCCAGGGAGACCCCGCGAAAGCCGAAGCTGTCGAACACCGCGCCGTCCGTGAAGCTGTCGCCCACCGTCAGGTCGCTGCGGATCGAGGGGATGTCATGAGCCAGGTAGGTGGCGATATTCTGGTAGCTAGCGGACACGCCTGAGCCAACATCGACCGAGGATCGCTGGCGCAGGTGCCAGCTGCCGAAGTTGACCCCGGCGGTGAGGTCGAGATGACCCACGGTGCTGTCCGCTCCAAATGCTGCCGTGGAGCGATAGGCGTTCACGTTGTAGCCCAGAGTGGCCGAAGGTACGCCACTGTCCCAGAACTCCGGTCCGACGTAGCCACGGGGCTTGTGGAGCATCGCCGCCTGAGGCACGTCGATCTCGAGTTCAAGGCGCGACAGGTCGAATGACACCGTGGCATCCGCAACCATGGCTTTCAGATCCACGCAGCCGTCGGACTGGGTCTTGCGCAGCTGCGCCGCTGCGGACGGGGGCAGTTTCTCGAAGTCCAACCCAATGCGTGCGACGAGCGCGCGGTCCGTGCACGGCAGGGCGATGTCGCTGTCGGGCTGGGCCATGAAGCGAACCGCAATCCGGCCCACCCACTTGCCATTGACCTGCAGATCCACCAAGTAGTCGCCGGGAAGCACAGGATTGCCCCGTGAAAAGCGGGAAACGTCGACTTTGGATCCGCCTTGGAGGAACGCTGGATTGAACTCCACCGGCGAACTCTGCGGTTCTGCGGCCCGGCAAGGTGCCGCGAACAGTGCGAGTACCGCGACGATAGAGCCCGCAGCGCCGCAACCGCGGAGTTTTGTCAAATTCGGTTGGGGAATCCCCTCGCAGCTGGCCACGGGGGCATCATCGGATCAGGGCGCGGAAGACGCCGAAGAGGTGCCGTTTGCGCTGCCGCCGAAGTCGTTGACGAACCAGTAGTTGATGGCAACCATGCTGCTCGGCGAGGCGACCGGATCGGGCACATCGAAGCTGCGGCTGGCGAACGGGTCCACCATGTCCGCCTTGGCAACCACAGCGTGACCTCCCACCATCGCGCTGACCTGCGACAGCGAGACGTGATACGGAGTCGGGTTGCTGACCTGGATACCCACGAGCTTGCCGCCCTTGGACAGCAGCTTCCACGTCAATCGCGCCGGGGCGTCGGCGGCCGAGCCAGAAAGGCCTGCCGGCCGGAAGAACACCTTCATGCGGTGTTTGAAGGCCATGTCCAGCTGATTGGGCAGATCCGGATTCGTGGCGGCACGCGGCGGGATGTCCAGCACATTGAACCAGAACAGCGACTCACGATCCTGCGGCAGCAGATCGTGGGTGTAGACCAGCCGCAGGCTCTGCGACTTGGTCGGATCGAGCCTGAATAACGGGGGTGTCAGAACAAAGGGAACCTTGGACTCACCGGGCTTTGCCAGCGGATCACCCGCATCGAGCCACGCCTGCACCAGTGACGGCACATCGCTGGTATTGTGAATGTTGATCGTGACCTCGCGCTTGAGCGCCGGATACACCACCCGGGTGCCATCGACGATGACCCGTGCCGTAGCGTAGGGCACTGCCGTCAAAGAGGATGTTGCGATAACCGCGATGGCAACAACTTTAATTGCGCGTAGCCCGAACATTGCCTGGCATTTAGACATCATCAATATTCAGGAAAACCGTGCGCATCGGCCGCGGCGGCCGTTGCGCACGTTGGGTCGCAGACACCTATAGATAGACGAGCGAATACGTGACTGAAGTGCTCACGGAGCCGGCGGTTGCGGCAGCGCCGCCCGAGGCCGCCGTCGAATATCCGGCGTAGAAATACTGCGTACCGGTGCCCGGCAGGGTGATCACCGGCGCTTGAGCGACGCTGCTGCCCGGCGTGACCTGCGTGGTGACGACGGCGGCTTTGGAAGCCAGATATAGGTTCACCTCGACGTTACTGGTGCCGGCGGCGTTGATGAGGCCCCCGGTCAGCGTATCGACATTGGGGCCCGCTTCGAAATACACCCCCACCGAAGCCGGGGCGGTATTTCCCCCGATGTCAGCGACGGCGGTGCAGCCAGTCAAGGCGATATTGAAGAAGGTGCCCGCGGCAGTGGTTTTCGTCGCCGCGTTCGTCAACGCTCCGGTGCTTACCGTAGGCAGTGCCACGGTGGCGTTGGGGCTGGCGGTGGTGACGCCGTTGCTCGTGACACTGATGGTGCACGTGTTGGCGGTCACAGCGCCGGTAAACGTGATCGTTCCATCTGAAGCCTGGCTCGACAGCGGCAGCGCCATGGCTGTGCTGATGCCGGCGACAATCATCGCGCGCTTGATCAAAGTATTCATGACATCCTCCAAAATGTGACGCTAGCCTGCGGGGCTAGCCGTAGGTCGCTGTATCGACTAACTCACGGTTTACTTAAGGCGAAACTCAGCGGCCGAGCAATTTGTGCGGCAGGTCTCATGTTCACTCGCAGCAAAATTGAGCCACAATGATGGGCGGCGCTGCCAAGCGTGCACCAACAGCGACTAAGTCATTTTGAGTATAGGAAGGCCGGCGGCCATTGGCGTCATATTGTCCTGACGCCAAAAAACTGCTCGTGTGGGCGCGGGGAACAACGTGGTGGTAGATGCGCGACCCTATCCTTTCGAGTTCACACCTGAAAGGTGCGCGCTGCTCGTCATCGACATGCAGCGCGACTTCCTGGAGCCGGGCGGCTTTGGCGCGATGCTCGGCAACGATGTCGGCCTGCTGCGTCGGACCATCGGGCCGACATCCTCGCTGCTTCGCGCCGTGCGGGCGGCCGGCATGCTGGTCATCCATACGCGCGAAGGCCATCGCGCGGACCTCTCGGACCTGCCGCCGGCCAAGCGGGCCCGCGGGCGCTTCGCGACCGGCATCGGCGATGCGGGTCCCATGGGTCGCATCCTCATCCGCGGTGAACCTGGACACGACATCATTCCGGAGCTGTATCCACTGCCCGGGGAACCGGTGATCGACAAACCCGGCAAGGGCGCATTCCACGCCACTGATCTGCACGCCATCCTGGAGAACCGCGGCATTTCGCAATTGCTGGTCTGCGGCGTGACCACCGAAGTGTGTGTGAGCACGACGGTGCGTGAGGCCAATGATCGCGGCTACGACTGCCTCATCCTCGAGGATTGCTCGGCCTCCTATTTTCCCGATTTTCACGACGCCGCCCTGGAGATGATCGTCGCGCAGGGCGGCATCTTCGGCTGGGTCGGTTCGAGCGACCCGCTGATCGCGGCGCTCGGCAACAGCTCTACCGCCAGATCGACCAGCACACGGAGCGTGTCATGACAGCGACCACAACAGGGTTCAAGCCGAAACTATGGGTAGCCGGTGATCTGAATGCCTTCTTCGGTTTCGGCACGAATATCCTGGTCAACCTGCTGGTAGTCACCGGGCTGCTGCGCGGTGCGCTGCAGCTGCCGGATTCATTGGTTTTCGGGCGCATCCTCCCGGCCACCGGCGCGATGCTGTTCATCAGCACGATGTACTACGCCTGGCTGGGTTACCGGCTGGCCAAGAAGACTGGCCGCAGCGACGTGTGTGCGCTGCCCTCCGGCATCAGCGTGCCGCACATGTTCGTGGTGACTTTCGTCATCATGGCGCCGATTCTCGGCAAGACCCATGATCCGGTGCAAGCCTGGGAGGCCGGGCTTACCTGGGTGTGCGTGCAGAGCTTCGTGCTCATGGCCGGCGGTTTCTTCGCGCCGTTTGTCCGCCGCATCACACCGCGCGCCGCGTTGCTGGGCTCATTGGCCGGGATATCGATCACGTACATCTCGCTCTCGCCGGCGATGCAGATCTTCCAGACTCCGGTCATCGGCCTGACGTGCTTCGCGGTCATTCTCGCCAGCTGGTTTGGCGGTGTGCGCTATCCGATGGGCGTGCCGGCAGGCCTGGTCGCACTCATCATCGGCACCATCATCGCCTGGGGTTCGAATCTCCTTGGCCTCAACTACGGCGGCCTGACCCATTCCGCTGTGGTTCAGTCCTTCACGAATTTCGGCTTTTCGTTCCCGATACCCGAAGTCGGCCATGTGTTCTCCGGTTTCAAATTTCTGGGCGTCATCCTGGTTACCGCCATTCCGTTCGGCATCTACGATCTGGTGGAGGCGATGGACAACGTCGAGAGCGCGAGCGCGGCCGGCGACTCCTTTCCGACCACGCGCGTGCTCACTGCCGACGGCGTCATCAGCTTCTTCGGCTGTCTGATGGGAAATCCCTTCATCAACGCCATCTACATCGGTCATCCGGGCTGGAAGGCAATGGGCGGGCGGCTTGGCTACTCGGCCGCCACCGGCGTCGTGATGCTGGTGCTGTGCTCGCTCGGTATTCTTGCCACGATCACGGCGCTGGTGCCGGTAATCTCCATTCTGCCTATCCTGCTGTACATCGGCATGCTGATCGGCTCTCAGGCCTTTCAGGAGACTCCCGCCCGGCATGCGCCGGCGATCATTCTGGCGCTGGTGCCGCAGATCGCTTCATGGGCCAAATCGCAGATCGATAACGCCCTCGGGGCCGCCGGCACCTCGGCAGCCAAGCTCGGCATCGCGACCCTTACCCAGAATAGCGTGCTGTACGACGGCATGAGCACCCTCGGAGGGGGTGCCACCCTGGTGGGCATCATCCTGGGTTCCGTCACCGTGTTCATCATCGACCAGAAGCTCGCCAAGGCCGCGGCGTTTGCCGCCGTCGGCGCCATCCTCACTTTCTTCGGACTCATGCACAGCGACGCCATCGGCTTTGCGATGACGCCAAAGGTGGCGGCGGGCTATCTGTTTATCGCCGTGGTGCTGCTGGTTCTGGCGAAGTACGCCACGCTCGCGACCAAACCCAAGGAAATCCACCATCCGCACGCGATGTCGGGCGAAGATGAAATCATCGCGGCGGGATCCGCCGGATAGCATCAAGGAGTGCGTGGATGGAGCTGCCCGTGACGGACGTAGCGGCGCTGGCCCGGTTGAGTGGGCTTGAGATCGCCCCTCAGTATGCTGAAGGCGTGGCAATCCAGTGGGCCGCCGTGCAACTGCAGGCGCGGCTGGTGCTGCAGCTGGACTTGGATGAGACCATCGAGCCGGCGCCCGTCTGGCGGCCATGAAGCACTCGCCGCCGGGCGCGCACCAGATCGCCTCCAGCGTCCGTGCCGGAAAGCTTTCTGCGGAAACCGTCGCCGCCACGGCACTGGCTGACATTGCAGCACGCGATGGCGAGCTGAACTGCTTCACCCGGCTGTTGAGTGAACAGGCACTGCAGGATGCGCGCGGCATCGATGCACGCATCCGTCGCGGCGAGAATCCCGGACCGCTCGCCGGTGTCCCGGTCGGGGTCAAGAATCTGTACGACGTTGCGGGGGTCGTGACCCTTGCGGGCTCGAAGATCCTCCGCGACAGGCCGCCCGCCGCCGCCGATGCGGTGCTGGTGCGCCGCCTGAAGGCGGCCGGGGCGGTGCTGCTCGGCTGCCAGAACATGGACGAGTTCGCCTATGGCTTCACCACCGAAAATCCGCACTACGGTGCGACGCGTAACCCCCATGATCCGACCCGCAGCGCCGGCGGCTCCTCCGGAGGGTCCGCGGCGGCGGTGGCGGCCGGCATGGTGGCCATCAGCCTCGGCTCCGACACCAATGGTTCCATCCGCGTGCCGGCTTCCTTCTGCGGCATCTTCGGCTTAAAGCCGACCTTCGGACGACTGCCGCGCACCGGCACCTATCCCTTCGTCCATGACCTTGACCATCTGGGACCGTTCGCCCGCAACGTGCCGGACCTGGCGCTGGCCTACGATGTACTGCAGGGCGTTGATCGCGCTGACCCCGCCTGTGCAGACCGCGTCGCGGAGCCGGCGCTGCCCGACCTTGACAAGGGCATCGATGCACTACGGGTAGGCGTGCTGGAGGAGTGGTTCGAGTACGGTGCCAGCGATGAGGCGCTGCAAGCCGTGCAGCGCGTTGCGGCCGCCTTTGCGGCGGTGCAACGCGTGCGGCTGCGCGAGGCCCGACGCGCGCGTGCGGCGGCTTACTGCCTGACCGCTGCGGCTGCGGCGGCGCTGCATTGTCAGCACCTGCGAACCTGCCCGGAGGATTTTGATCCCACGGTCCGCGATCGGCTTTTTGCCGGCGCGCTGCTGCCGGCGGTGGTGCTGGCTCAGGCGCAACGCCTGCGTCGCTGGTTTGCCGCCGAGGCTGCGCAGCTGTTCCAGCGGGTCGACGTACTGCTGGCGCCCGCAACACCGGTGGTCGCCACCGTGCTGGGGCAGAAGACCCTGCAGCTGGGCGCGGAGCTGGCTCCTGCGCGACCGAACATCGGCCTGTACACCCAGCCCATCAGCTTCATCGGCCTGCCGGTGGTGGCCGTCCCGGTATGGACGAACCGAAATCTTCCCATCGGTGTACAGATCATCACCCCGCCGTGGTGCGAGGGCACGGCGCTGCGCATCGCGGCACACTTGGAGCGCGAGAACATCGTCGCATCGGCAGTGCCAGCATGATCATCAATGATGCGGCCACCCTGGCCGAGGTAACGGCAGCCTTCGAACAGTACGAACGGGCCCTAATGGACAACGATCTGACCGCGCTCGACGCGCTGTTCTGGGATTCCCCGCACACAGTTCGGTATGGTGTCGGCGAAAGCCTGCTGGGCATCGATGCCATCCGGGCGTTCCGCCGCAACCGAGTCGGCGGTTCCCCGCAGCGCGCACTGCGCCATACGATCATCACCACCTTCGGTACCGATCTGGGCACGGCAAACACCGAGTTCGTGCGCGTGAATGCTGCGCAGATCGGTCGGCAGAGCCAAACCTGGGTACGGATGAAGTTAGGCTGGCGCATCGTTGCCGCACACGTGTCCATGGTGGCGGCATTCTCCTAAAGTGCCGCACGAACTGACATCGCTCCCCAGGCTGTCTGCAAACTGGTAGCCTAATTGCGAGCGCTGTACCGTCAGCGCGGCGGCCAATGAGGGGTAAATAGCATGACTTGGCAGGAGCTCTTCGATGAACTTTCCACCACGCAGACCAATGCTTTCCGCGACGGAGACATTGCCGGCGTACGCCACACCATTGCCGGAATAGAGATATTCATCCGCAACTACCAGGACGCGGGGAGCCCGAGTCACGCTGCGGCGGTTCCGGAGCCCATCGTCGCGCACATTCGGAAGGAGATGGCGCTCAGATTTCCGGGAAGGGGCAAGTAGCCGCGCGGGGAGAAAGGAGGGCGAGTGGCCCGAGAGACAGGCCGTCCGGTCTGTGACGACTGGGACCTCGCGATCGCAATATCCGGTCTATGGCGCCGCAGTCATCGTCGCGAGATTCCACAGCGCCAGACGCTGTAGGCTGGCCGAGGATGCACAAACCGCCGCGCGGCAATAGAGCACAACGCGGCGTTCAGACAAACTCGCGCCAAAGTTGCGGCTAGCGAACTCGGCCCCAACTTCGGTCCATGTGAGTGGCCTCAGTGCGCGGCAATCGATGCCGCTACCACCGATGCAATGACGCCTGTGGCGACCGCCGCCAGAACATAGTTGCCGTCTACTTCGCGCCATTCATAGCCATTCGGCGGCGCTCGCAGATGTCGCTCTTTGTAATCGATGTGCTCGCCGCGCTGCCAATCTTCATCACGGATTTTCCTCCCTCTCTTCCATTCATCATGGTGGACGTAGGTGTGATTATCGCGGTTATCGCGGTTATCGGTCGTCGGCGAGAGCTTGCATGTTGGCCGAAACTGCCGTCATTCCAAGCAAAAGTGAAGCAATCAATGCTGTTCTCATAGCGAGGCTCCTGGTGAAGTCATTGACGATCGCCACTGGCGCACGCAAGTTTAGTCGGCAGCCTGTTTGGCACTATCGGCCAATGGTCCCGAGAGTAGGTGAAGGAAACTATCCCTCGAGCGACAGACAAATCTGACGCTGGACTACCTTTTGGGATGGCCGTTTTGGTCTTTGGAAAGGGTGGATGCTTGACATGCACCCGAGGGGGTGAAACGAATCGCGCCTGCCGCTGCGCTTGCTCCTGAGCCGGTAAGTGCGCGGCCCGGGAATTGCCGAAAATGCTCAGGCTGTCGCGACTTCGTGGCCGATTAGTGAGGGACACGACACGCCGGCGATGTGCGCGAACGGCCATTATGGGCGGCGCCTTGACTGCCTAGGCCGTTAAGGTGCGGTACGGAACTGGCCACGATCGTTAAGTAAGCACACTTCCATTGGTGCAAAAACTGGGCAGCACGCGTCCATGAATCGCCTCCACCGACCTGTTTTGCCTGAGCGAGTGCGCACCTCTGATGGGGGCAGCCCGCTGCCGACAAGCATCACCCGCACGCCCGTGTTCTCCAATCCCCACGTTCCTGCGTTGCCGACTCGCTGCGTTTTCTGTCGGCACGAAAGTGGGGAAAAGTGAAAATTCGGCTGCACCTTGGAATCGCGCTCCTGAGCGTGCTGAGCCCATTCGCTGCAGGCGCGGACGCGGTAGCCGCCGCTGTTCGACCCTGGTCACTCGATGGCCAGATGGCCTTCGTGCGCATGGCCTCGCTCGACACCTCGGCGGTCACGGCGATCGCGCAAGACGCGCAGGGGTTTCTGTGGTTTGGCACCCAGTCGAATCTGCTGCGCTGGGACGGATACCAGCTGCACACGTATGCGAGAAATCCGGATACCGCAGGCTCGCTGCCGGACAACTTCATTCGCAGCCTGCTCGTCGATGACCGTGGTCAGCTTTGGGTAGGCAGCAATTCGGGCGGACTAAGCCGATACGACCCGCAAAGCGACGGTTTTGTCAGCTTTCCAGTCGGTGCCAAGGGTACCAGCGACGGTACCATATCGGTGCTCATCTCCGATCACCGGGGCGGTCTGTGGATTGGTACCGGACACGGCATGGACCACCTGGATGGCGCCACTGGGCGCATCAATCCAGTGGCTGCCAATCTGCCCCAAGACACGATCACGGCCTTGCTGCTCGACCACGCGGGCGCGCTGTGGGTGGAACACGCAAGGGGCTGCTGCGCCGCGCGCGCGCTGACAGCCAGTTCCAGCCATATCCCCTGCCGGCACCCGAAGGCAGTGCTCCGGTCATCAGGGCCTTGCACGAGGATAAGGCCGGACGCATTTGGATTGGCATCGATTTGAATGGTGCGTTCATCGTCGAGCCCGGCACCGACACGCCGCGCCGCCTGCTGGAGGCACCGGGATCGGGTAAGCCACTGATCGACAATATCTCGGCAATCTGTGATGTTGACGAGTCAGAGGTCTGGCTCGGAACAGCCGAAAGCGGCATCGTGCGCGTCGACACGAGGAGTTGGAAGATCCTGCGCGAGCAGCGTGACTTAACGCGATCCCGCAGTCTGCCGAGCGATCAGATCGATTCGCTGTTTCTCGATCGCGCCGGAATGATGTGGGTGGGCACACGGGTAGTGCTGAGCTACGTCAACCCGCGCCAGCACCTGATCCAGACCTTCTACGGGGGCAGCAGTCCGGCCTTACTCATCCAGGCTGACGCTGTCAGCTCAATGCTGGCGCTGCCAGATGGCCGGGTCTGGCTTGCGTTGGTTGGCGGGGGCGTAGAAATCGTCGATCCAGTCGCCGGCCCGATCGCGACGATCTACGCCGCGCCGGATCATCCCGACCGCGCCCTTCCCAATGCCCAGGTCATCGCGATGGCGCGTTGGGCGGACGGGAGCATCTTCCTGGGCACGGCAGCGGGGCTGTACCGCGCGAGTCCTGACGGACGATCACTGGTGCGCGTACAGGTGCCCGCGCAGAGCAAGACCTTCGATGTGCGTGCACTGCTGGTGGCCGATGGATACCTGTGGCTCGGCGGCCTTGATGGACTCTCCAAGCTCGACGTCTGCCTGGGGGTACGCTCGCCTTGCAGCGCCGATGGAACAAGGAACTCGGGGATCCGCGCGTGCGCACCGTGGTCAAGGGCCGGGATGCAGATATCTGGATAGGCACGGCAAGCGGCGTTGCACATTTGCAATCCGCGACCGGCGAGGTGACGCGCCTGACGAGCGATCCCAGAAATCCACGCCTGCTGCCAGGCGGATACATCAGCTCAATGCTGATCGACCGCAAGGGGCGGCTGTGGGTGGCGACGTTCGGTCGAGGCATCGAGGTCGAGCAGTCGCACGACGCGCCAGGCCGTCCGGTTTTTCAGCGACTGACGCAAAGTGATGGACTGCCGCAAAACAGCGTCGACGCCCTGCTGCAGGACTTCGATGGCAACATCTGGGCCAGCACCGACGGCGGATTGGCGCACATCGAACTCGACAGCCTTGCCATCCGCGCATTTCGAACCGGCCAGGGCGTCGGCATTGACGGGTTCTTCACCGGTGATGCGGTGACTACGCCAGCCGGCGAGCTACTGTTTGGGGGTCTGAACGGTCTGATCGTGGTGCATCCCGAGCGCCTCACGGCTGCCGCCGAGGCAGCGCCCATCGTCGTCACGGATGTGCGCGTGGGCGGGCGAAATCTGGCGCCGTCACAATCTCTTTTGGCCTCGGGGCTGACAGTCGGCTCCAAGGACCGCAGCCTGGAGATCGAGTTCGCCGCCCTGGATTTTACCGATCCGGAACTGCAGCACTACAGTTACCGACTACAGGGTTTTGACAAGGATTGGCTGCAGACGCCGACCTCGCGGCGCGTGGCTTCGTACACGAACCTGCCGCCCGGCGACTACATTCTTCAGCTGCGCAGCGTTGCCGCCGGCACCGGACGGTCCACCCCGCTCGACGTTGCGGTGCATGTCCAACCGGCTTGGTACGAGTATGGCGTGGCGCGCGCGCTCGGGGCAATCACAGTGTTATTGCTGTTCGTTGGATTCGTGCGGATGCGCACAACGCTGTTGCGTCGTCGCCAGAGGGAGCTCGAAAGCATCGTCGCCGAGCGCACTGCGCAATTGCAGCTCAATCAGGAAAATCTGAAAAAAATGGCGTATCTCGACGTCCTCACGGGACTGCCGAATCGCCGTGCATTCAACGACGATCTGCGCCGGTTTATCGCCGAATGCGGGCGTGGTCACGGCGACTTTGCACTGCTGCTCATCGACCTAGACGGCTTCAAGGCCATCAATGACACCGTCGGGCACGGTGCGGGTGACGCAGTACTGGTCGAGGTCGCCGGGCGTCTGCGCACGCTGATCCGCGAGACCGACCTGGTGGCACGGCTGGGCGGTGATGAGTTTTGCGTGATCCTTGCACAGCCACGCGACACGGCCGCTGTGGATTCGGCATGCGCCCGAATTATCAAGAAACTGAGCGATCCCATAGCATTGGCCGACCGTATCGTCGCCATCGGTGCGAGTATTGGCGTGGCCAAGGTCATCCGGGGGCGCGCCACCACGCCCGACGAACTCCACAAGGCGGCCGACTTGGCGCTGTATGAAGCCAAGCGGGGCGGCCGCAACACCTGGCGCTGGGACAACGCCTCGGCCCTGTCCACGGCAACGACCTCATCGTGGAAGCGACCCGAGACCAAACTGGCAGGTTGAACAAAGGCGTTGTCGCGCGAACGACCTTCACCGACTGAAAGGGCTGCGACCAATAGCAGCGTGGCAAGCTGTCCGGTATAGACATTACTTGGATTGGTAGCGGGGGCCTGCCACTGATCCAGGCAAGTCGGATATGTCAAAGCATCGTCCGTAAAGAGATGGTGCGCTTAGGGTGCCAGTCCGGGCGACGAATACGCGGCGCGCACCTGCGGGGTCGTCGCACGGTCGCAGCGTCTCCCATAGTTTACACACTGTCTCCTATGGTATACACTGCCTCATGTTCGAAGTTCAGCGCACCGACATATTTGATAGGTGGCTCAAAGGACTGAGGGATTTCGAAGGGACGCACGAAGATTCAGGTGCGCATTGACCGGTTGGCAAATGGCAATCCTGGCGATGTCGAGCCTATCGGCGAAGGCCTGAGCGAGCTACGCAGTGATTTTGGTCCGGGGTACCGCGTCTATTACGCTCGAGCCGGCAACATGCTCTACTTACTGCTTTGCGGTGGCGATAAAGCCACTCAGGATGCGGACATCAAAAGCGCGCACGCGATGTGGAAACTATTGAACCCACCGGCGAAAAAGCCGGCCAAGTAGGAGTGACCATGGCAACCAAAGCTAAGCGCACTAAGATCAAGGTGGCACGATACGATTCCGCGGATTACCTGAAGACCGAAGAGGACATCAAAGACTACCTGGCGGCCGTATTCGAAGAACCGATGGATCGGCAGATGCTGATTCACACGCTCGGTGTTGTCGCACGAGCGCGTGGAATGATGAAGCTAGCGAAGGAAACCGGGATCACCCGGGCCGGCCTTTATAAGGCGCTTTCTCCAAATGGCAATCCGAGCTTTGAGACCGTGGCGAAGATCGTCGGCGCGTTTGGCATGCGGCTGAGCGCACATACCGCTTGAAAAACGAGCACAGCAAGGGATTGCACAGCGCACTAGCCTGGCCCTCCGGAACGGACATACTTTCAATAACAAGCACTTATGGGCAGCCGCACGCGGGCGGAGCGCCCGTTCACCCGATCGCATGGGTCACTGATGTGTGTGAGAACAAGAGCTACAGTGACCTGCAGACGCGGCAGAACACTACACTAGAGCTGCTTGCCATCGCGATCGTGAGCGACAACCGGCGACATCGTCCTTGTAGGCGACTACCTGGACACAGCGCCACCGGCCAGTCAGAGACTTATGCTTATCTTGGTCTGTATTGGACCTGCGGCAAGCAGGATGCTGACTCTACGGAACACCCAGTTGCCTGGTCCCTCGGTGCAACAACGCCGGGAGTCCCGTCGGACCCCATGTCCCTGCAAGCCGCGGTCGGACCGTAGCTAGCCCTAGGATAAGGAGAGCGCTATGCGCAAAAGAATGTCAGCCAGCTTGGCACGAAGATTTCAGCCACCGCTCATGTTGTGCGTGCTGGCCGCCGTGGGCATGGCCCAGGGTCAATCCCTCTCTGGAAAGGCTCTGGCGACGGCCCTGCGAAGTGGCGGTTACGTTCTTGTGATGCGTCACGCAAGCTCGCCGCGCACGCCACCGGATCCAGCACATGCCAATACCGACAATGTTCAGCACGAGCGGCAACTGGACGATCAGGGTCGCGCATCAGCGCGCGCTATGGGGGAGGCTATGCGTCATCTGCAAATCCCCATCGGGCAGGTCCTGTCCAGTCCGACATACCGGGCGCTGGAGACAGTACGACTCGCTCAGCTGGGGCAGCCAAAGACTTACTCGCAACTTGGCGATGGCGGTCAAAGCATGCAAGCAGATCCCACCGGGACACGAGCCACATGGCTGCGCGAAAAGGTTGCACAGCCCCCGACGGCGGGCACGAACACGATTATTGTGACTCACTTCCCCAATGTGAACGAAGCTTTTGCGAAGGACGCTCTGGGCCTGGCCGATGGGGAGGCACTGGTTTTTCGGCCGGATGGATACGGAGGTGCCCTGGACATCGGACGGATCAAGATTGAGGAATGGCCGTCGTCCTGAAGTGATCCACACTCACGCCGGAACAATCGGCTTGCTGATTTGTGCTACATGTAGCACAATACGAGAATGAAAGAGGCAGGCATACGTGAGGCGAGGCAGAGCCTTACCGCCCTCATTGATGAGGTCCGAAAGGGACACGAGGTGACTATCACTGATCGTGGCCGGCCCGTTGCACGGCTCGTTCCACCCCGACCCGAGCGAGCCAAACCTTTTACGGGCCGCACCGAATTTCGCCGCAGAATGCCGGTGCTGCCGGTGCCCCTTACCGAAACGATCACCGAGGAGCGAGCCGAGCGCGGCTGAAAACTTGGTGGTTCAGGACTCGGTCGGCGCCGACACCGGCATCTATCTTGATTCCAGTGCTCTGGCGAAGCTATACGTGCCGGAACCCGAGAGCGATAGGCTCGATGCCTTCCTCCGCGGCAGACGGGATCTCTTGATATCGGAACTCGTCATCACCGAAGTATTATCCGCGGTCGCCCGCAAACGACGCGAGGGCATGCTCAATGCGTCTCAGGCATTAGAGATTCGCGACGCAGTATTGGCCGACGCCGATTCAGGTTCGTTCTGCCGCCTGGACTTGAGTCCCTTGGTTCACCGCGAGGCCGAACGCCTGTTGCTCCACGTCGACTCAGTGGCATTGCGGACGCTTGATGCATTACATGTTGCACTGGCGCTGCACGGCTCGGCCGCGCACATCGTCACGTACGATGCGCGTATGCGCACGGCTGCCTTGCACGCGGGCCTCAAGGCAGTTGACCTGTAAACGCGAGCGTCGATTTACTATCGTGCGATCTGGAACTAGCAGGTTGCCCGGTCCAGCACATAGGTTCAAGTTGGTAGCGGGGGCAGGATTTGAACCTGCGACCTTCGGGTTATGAGCCCGACGAGCTGCCAGACTGCTCCACCCCGCACCAGGAGGGCGCGCATTGTACTCATGCTGGTGGCCAACATGCAACGCGAAGTTTTTCCCGGATTTAGTGGGCGGATCGGCCTCGGGCAATGCGTGGTTATACTGGACAGCTATGCAGCACCATCGCAGGGAACGACACAAAGGCGCGCGCCTGGGGTGGCTACGGGCCGCGGTACTCGGGGCTAATGACGGCATCCTTTCCACCTCCAGCCTTCTGCTAGGGGTGGCGGCCGCACACGGTAGCCGCGACGCGCTGGTGGTGGCGGGCATCGCGGGCCTTGCAGCTGGCGCGGCATCGATGGCCGTCGGCGAGTACGTTTCGGTCAGCTCGCAAGCGGACTCGGAAGAGGCCGATCTGACGAAGGAGAGGCAGGAACTGGCGACCGATGCGGCGGGTGAGCACGCGGAACTTGCGGCGATCTATGTCGGCCGAGGATTGACCCCGGCTCTGGCGGATCAGGTGGCGACTCAGCTTGCCGCCAAGGACGCGCTGGCGGCGCATGCGCAGGACGAACTGGGTATTTCGGATCGGGTACGCGCCCGTCCGTTGCAGGCGGCACTCGCTTCGGCAATTTCGTTCGCCTGCGGGGCGACGTTGCCGGTACTGGTTGCGGCACTCGCTGCGCAGGCGGTGCGGATCCCCGCGATCGCGATCCTGTCGCTGGCGTTTCTGGCCCTGCTCGGTACCATCGCCGCGCACGTCGGGGGTGCCCGCAAGGATGTCGGCGCCATGCGGGTCACCTTGTTGGGCGCGCTCGCGATGGCCTTGACCTTGGGCATCGGCGCCCTGGTCGGGCAATTCGACTAGAACTTCGGCGTTTTGCGATGCGGCTTGCGCGGACCCCCGGGTCCAACCGGCTTGCGCGCGGCAGGGCGGAACGGTCGGTCCGGACGGGCGGCGCCCGCGTGCTCGGGCCGCGTGGCATGCGCCGGAGCGGCGCCTTGGCGCGGCGGCTTGGTGGCGCGGCTGATGCGCAGCGGATTGCCGCGGATCTGCACCGCCTGCAACTCCTGGAAGATGTCATCCGGCATGCCCAGCGGCAGGTCCACGAAACTGTGGTCCTCGCGGATGTCGATATGACCGATATGGCGACCGTCGACGCCCGCCTCATTGGCGATGGCACCGACGATGTTGCCTGGCAGCGCCCCGTGCGCCGTGCCGACCTCGATGCGGAAGGTTTCCAGCGGCGGCGCCGATTCGCGCCGACCGCGGCCACCGGATTCACGATCGCGTTCAAAGCGTGCGCCGCGCTCGGGACGCTCCTCACGCGCAAAGCGCTCTGAGCGCTCGCGCGGCGCGACCTCGCGGTTGCCGCGCTCGCTGTTCGTGTTCGCTGTCGGCTCAGGCCGATTTTCCAGCAGAAACGGGGTGTTTCCCTGCATCAGGCTCGCCAAGGCGGCGGCGATCTCGATGGCGGGCACATTCTGCTCGGTCTCGAACTGCTCCAGCAGCGGCTGAAACGCCTTCGCCTCACCGTTCTGCAGGGCGGTCGCAATGCGCTCCTTGAAGCGTGCGATGCGCTGGTCATTCACATCCTTGATGGTCGGCAGATTCATCGGCTCGATGGGCTGGCGGGTATGGCGCTCGATGATGCGCAGCATATTGCGCTCACGGGGCGCGACGAACAGGATGGCGTCGCCGTTGCGGCCGGCACGGCCGGTGCGCCCGATGCGATGGGTATAGGTTTCCGAATCGTACGGAATGTCGTAATTGACGACATGTGAGATGCGCTCCACGTCGATGCCGCGGGCGGCCACATCGGTCGCGACCACGATATCCAGCTGACGGTTCTTCAGGCGGGCAATCGTGCGTTCGCGCTGCGCCTGCGGAATATCACCGTTGAGCTCCGCGGCGTTGAAGCCCCGGGCACAAAGTTTTTCGGCAAGTTCAGTGGTCTCAAGTTTCGTGCGCACGAACACCAGCATGGCATCGAACCGTTCCGCCTCGAGCATGCGGGTCAGGGCGTCCAGCTTGTGCAGGCCGCTGACCAGCCAGTAGCGCTGGCGGATGAGCGGTGCGGTGCTCGTTTGCTGCCGGATCGTGATCTCGACGGGGTTGCGCATGTGCTTGGAGGCGATACGCCGGATGGCACTGGGCATCGTGGCCGAGAACAGCGCGATTTCGCGGGCCGGGGGCGTTTGCGTCAGGATCCACTCGATGTCATCGATGAAGCCCATCTGCAGCATCTCATCGCCTTCGTCCAGCACCACGAAACGCAGGGTCGCCAGGTCCAGCGTGCCACGTTTCATGTGGTCCATGACCCGACCCGGCGTCGCCACGATGACGTGCGCACCGCGCTTCAGGCCTTTCAGTTGCGGCGTGTAGCTTTGGCCGCCATAGATCGGCAGCACATGGAAACCCGGCATTCGCACCGCGTACTTCTGAAACGCCTCGGCGACCTGGATGGCAAGTTCGCGGGTGGGCACCATGACCAGGGCTTGCGGGGTGTTCTGCGACACATCGATGCGGGCCAGGATCGGTAAGGCGAAAGCGGCGGTCTTGCCGGTACCGGTTTGCGCCTGGCCGAGCACATCGTCGCCCTTGAGCATGCGCGGAATGGTCTCGCTTTGGATGGGCGAGGGGGATTCATAGCCCACCGCGGCCAATGCCTCGAGCAGGAAGTCGGGAAGTCCCAGCTCCTGAAAGCTGGTGGTGTTGGGCTCATCGGTCACTGGCTAAGGGTGCTCGGGACAAAGGGGGGCGGGATTGTACGCTCCTGCGGGCATTCCAACATGACAGTCACGTTATTGGTGAACCGGCAGGTCGAAATAGGTGCCGCTGCCCCAGCGGATCCGCATCGGTATCCGGCCGTCCGCGATCGATTCGGTGCTGACATCACCGCCCGTGCCGTAATTGATCTGCCGGTCGGGCCGCTTGATGACCCCGATGGCGATCACCAGCCGGCTGCCGATCTGGAGGCGCCGGCCAAGGACGCGCCTCACGGTCACCTCCAGTTCCTGCGCCTCCCCGGCACGCAGCAGGTGCCGATGCGCGAGGTCGTTGGCATAGCTGGCGCGGAATTCAAACGGCGGATCGTACAACTGGACATAGTCGCCGTTGGCCAACTGCTCATAGAACATGACGGACAGGTCCATATCGAACTTGTTGGGCGTAACGTCCAGATGCAGCTTCGGGGTGCCCACCAGGTCCATGGTGTGGGTCAGCGGTTCACTGACTAGGATGAGCGTATTGCGATCACTCAGGGTCTTTGAGACCAGCGAGGCCGGCGGCGTCCAGTCGGCATCGCTGCGGTCCGCCAGTCTGATCAGTTGCGTGACGGGTTGCTTATGGGGACTGCGTCGCGTGACCAAACCGTACCGGCCGCCGCTCGCAGGTAGAGCGCGCCCGGGGACTTTGGGCGGCGCCGGATCGAGGCTCTGCGGATCCAGGAAATAGCGCACGCTGCCATTGGCCAGCGAATCCAGGGTGGCAGCATGCAGCCATTCATTGGCGCCGGCGAGTTGGACGTTGACGCGACCCTTGATGAAGGCGGGCCAGGGGCCGCGCCGGAATATCTGGTCGAACCACTGGTAGCGCAGGTCATCCAGATCCATCTGCGCCACCGGGTCCACGGCAACGCCGCGCAGGTCGGGCATCGGGCCATTGTCGATGCTGCCATCGGTCCAGGGCCCGATGATCAAGGTGTGGTTCGCTTTCGGATCGGCCTTCAGCTGCTGATTGAAATAGTAGATCGAACCGAGTTCACCCGAGGCGTAATAGCCGGTGATGCTCAGCACCGGAATCCGAATGTGCGCAAATTGCGCTCCGAAGGGCACCATGCCGTGCCAGTACGAGTCGTAGCTCGGATGACTCAGCCAGCGCTGAAATATCGGACTCGGGTGCCCGGCGAGGCGATCCAGATCGCGATAGGGCTCGCCACTGACATACCAGCGTTTGTCCAGCTGGTGCCATGAGGCATCTTCGCTCTCGCTCGAGTAATCCGGCACCTCGGAATTGGTGGCATCCAGGATCCAGCGATAGGCCTGCGAGCGGAAAATACCATTGCGCATCGGGAAGTCCACTCCGGGGGCGGTCGCATCGGCGGTGGCGATCGCCGTCAGTGCCGCAGGCATGTCGCGCAGCGCCGCCCAGGCCGTGAAGCCGCTGTACCGCGTGCCCGTCATGCCGACACGCCCATCGCTCCAGGGCTGATGGGTGATCCAGGCGATGACCGCCGTGGCATCCGCCGCATCGTGCTCGAATACCAGCACCTGGGCCGCGGCAGGACTGCGCACGTAAGCCACCACGCCCACGTAGCCATGCGCCGCGGTCTCGCGCAGGTCGCTGTTGGGATCATCGCCCAGCGTGAATTCCAGCAACGTCGGCAGGGTCGCCGGGCCGGTGCGGGGGCGGATCACGCGCGCCGCCAGCTGCGGACCGTCAGGCGTCATGATGGTGACCTTGTCATCCATCACATAGCGGCGCTGGTCATCCGCCCGGATCAACCCGGCTGCCGCGGTGGAGAAGGTGCGATAGGCATCAAACGTGAGATAGGTCCAGATCAGGTCGATGGCGTGGTCGGTGCTGATGCGCGGTTGCGAGCGGTACTGATCGAGGGCGTGCTGCAGGGCGTCCCGGAACTGATACACGGGGCGTGCAAGCCAGCGATTGAGGGTGAAGGCATCCAGATCGGAGAGCGGCGGCACGACCTGCTGATAGGCGCGCGCATAGGCCTCCGCAAAGGGCAGCGATCCCTGGGCCGCAAGCCCGCGCGCGCGCATATAAAGATCAAATATCACCGCCTGCCGCACCGGCTTGCCGCTCTCCTGGGGCCGACGCCGCTCCAGCAGTGACTGGCGGGTGTTCCATGCCGAGTCAATGCTGCCCGCGACCAGTTGCAGTGCGGAGAGATTGTTCAGGTATTTGTTGGCGTCGGCCTCCTGGTATACCGGCAGCACCCGTACGGCGAGGTCGCGCATCGCCGCAGCAAGGCCCGGATCACTGGTGCTCGCCGGCGCGTGGAAGTCCAGATCCTGCGCGCGAAGCGGCGCCGCCGCGAGCGTCAGCGCGAGTATCGCCATGAGCGCCTGCAGTGCGCCCCGCAGCCTCCCCCAGGCCTTGTGTTCAACCGGCATGCGGTGCCTCCGGCGTCAGCGCCTGCACTTCCGCGGTCTGCGCGGGGCCTGTGTCCGTCAGCTTCACCAGGTGAACGACCCGGCCGAACAGATGATCCACCAGCTGTCCCACCGGACCAATATGCACCACCGAGCTGTAGCGCAGCTCATTGTCGAAGGCGTCCGCCACGCGCTCCAAGAGATCATCCGGCATCGAGGAGAGGGTGCCGTCCATCAGTATCCAGTTGGGCACATGGACCACCGCACGGGCAAGCGCGACGGCAGTCTGCTCGTCCTGGGCAAGTTCGCGGTCCCAGCGGTGCACCTCATCGAGCATCGGTACCAGGCGCCGCAGCTTCATCCGCCGCAGTGCCTGCTCAAAGGCCTCGGCTTTGAATTCGGTGACCTTCAGCGGATAGGCGAGCACCTCGCGCAGCGTGCCGCGGGGCAGATACGGCGTGCCGCGCGGCACGAACAGTACGGCTTCGTTCTTCGGCCGGGTAATCTGGCCATGACCCCAGGGCCACAGACCCGCCATGGCACGGAACAGCTGCGTGCGATTGGTGCCCGGTGCCCCCTCGATGATGACGCGCTCACCGGTATGGATGGCGACATGCGACTCCTGGAGGCCATCCTGACCGGCGCTGGATTCAACGACCAGGTTGTCGAACATGACCGTCCCGGCAGCGCCGTCCACGTACTGGATCTTGGAGTCGTGAGGCTGCACGACGCGCGGATGCAGCAGCGCGTCGCGGAAGCTCGCCACGCGCAGCAGCGTTGCGCGCCAGTCGGCGATGCTGCTGAAGCTGTCGACAAACCAGCGCAGCGATGACTGCGCCTGCGTGAAGGCGGCGGCGGCCATCATCAGGCCGCCGAAGGAAATCTTACCGGTGAAGTACAGCGGCGCGGCCACCAGGATCGGGGCGATATTGGTCACCCAGCCAAAGGCTGCCGACACCCAGGTGATGTTGGTCAGCCCGGAGACGATCTTGCGCGTGGCGGCGAGGACATTGGTCAGGTGAGTCTGGATCCGACGCTGTTCATCCGCTTCGCCGGCGGCGAGCGTGATGTCATCCAGATGCTCATTCACCCGCACCATCGCGACCCGCAGGTCCGCCTCCCGGGCATAGCGGAAGGCGTTGCGTGCGACCAGGCTGCGACCCACCCAGTAGGTCAGCAGCGACGCTGTCAGCGCATAGATGATCGCCGCCCAGAGCATGAATCCCGGCACCGCGTAATCATGCTCTCCGATCCGGAACACGAATGCGCTGGAGAGTACCCATAACACCCCGGAGAAGGAGATCAGCAGAATCGTGGACTGCAGTAGCGCCATGCCCAGGTCGGCGGTGAGTTCGCACAGGTGGCGGGCGTCCTCATGCATGCGCTGATCCGGGTTCTCCCCCATGCTGCCGGCATTGGCCAGCCAGAAGGCGCGCCGCGGCTGCAGCCAGTGCGTCAGCAGGTCCTGCACCAGGGCTTCACGCATCCGCAGCTTCAGCATCTCACCGACCCAGCGCTGCGCCACATTGAGGATGGTCAGCCAGGCTGCGAGCATGAAAAACACGCCCAGTTGCACCAGGAAATCGTGCAGATCCCGGCGCGACAGGGCATCGTAGAAGGGTTTGTTCCAGATGTTCAGACGGATCTGAACATAGGCCGTGACGCCGATGATCACGAAGGCTGAGGCCATGAGCGTGATGATGGCCTTGCCGACCCGGCCGGCGAAATTGGCGCGCGTCAGCGCGAGGAGCTGGGGTACCAGCCCCGCGTTGGTATCCGCGTGGTCCTTGTCACTGTGCTGCGGTTGGTCCATCCGTCGCTATACGGTCTGCCTTGGCCGGGTGGGTTGCCTGGGGCCGTATAATGCATCAGGAAGTGGGGGTCAGTATCGAACCGGGGCCCGATATGCCATCAGGCCCCGGTTTTTAGTGGCAGGTTTTGGCTCAGCGACGCACCCAGCGACCACCGGTCATGTGCCAGCCATCACCGCGGCGTTCCCAACGATGGGGTTCCCAACGGTATCCGGCGCGCGGGGGCGACCAGTGACCGGCCACCCAGACGTGGTGGCCGCCCACCCAGTTCCAATAACCGCCCAGCCACACATACCCGGCCGCCGGGGGTGCGCCGTAGACCTCCACCTGCGGAGCAGGCGGCTCGATCGTGACGGCGCCTGTGTAGTAACCGCCGCCGGCATAATAACCCCGGGCCGGAACCACTACGCAGGCGCTGACGGTCAACGCCACGGCAGCCGCCAAGACCAGGTTGCGGACACGAATATCGATGTTTCGCATGAGAGACCTCAATGTGACATGGCGCACCCCTGGCGCGCCTCGTATCCATTAAACGCAGGCTCGGCCCGATCGTGCACGGGCAAGGTTCAAGATTTTGTAAGGTTGCCGGCCATGGCACGGGCGCGGGCGGCGACCGCGGTGATGAACGCCGCATAGCTCCATGTCAGGTTCCGCGAAGAGCTCTGCGCGCCGCTCTTCTGGTCAAACTGTTCTGATAGATCACCGGTTGCCGGGGTGAACGCGCGCACCGTTTCGAGAAACGCGTCACCGCGCTTAAGCCACGGTTGTGCCGCCTCGGGTGCCAGGCGGCGGGCGGCGAGATAACACAACTCCGCCGCCCCGAGCGTGGAGAAGTAGTACGCGCCGCCGGAGTAGTAGACATCCCCGGCGTAGCGGCCCATGGCCGGGCCGCAACCGGCGCGGCGCTGCGCATTGATCGGATACTGTGCCGCGAACAGTTCCTCAAGACGCAGCAACGTCGCGTGGATGCGTGGGTCTGCCGGGGAGTGCCGCACGCCGGGCAGATCGGTGTGCACCGCCGCCAAAATCACCGCGATGTCGAGTTGCTTGGGTGAGGCGGCGCCGCTTGCGAGCGTGCGCGAATGGTAGTAGCCCGCCTCGTCGTCCCAGAACCCATCGAGCAGCGCATCGATCGATGCGCGGGCCGGGTCATCACCCAGTGCCGCCGCAGCAGCGCACAGGGTGTAGTAGTGCATGCCGAGGTCCTCCTCCCAGATGTCGTAGCAGGGCTGCGACCAGTACCGGCGCGTGTAGGCAAGGTCCGCATCCAGCAGTCGCGTGGCGCTGGCGCGCAGGGCCGGATCGAGTGCCGGTTGGTGCAACCAGCGCATCAGCGTCAACGCGCGGGTGGCGATGCCATCATGCTGCGGCCGCGCCCAGTTGGAGATATCGAGGCTGCCGTCGGGATTGAGGCGCGTTTCGCTGCGGATGCGTTCGCCATACGCCTGCGCCAGTTCCGTATCCGGGCGCAGATGCTGAACGAAGTCGGGCTGAACGCGCGCGCGCCATTCAGGGTGCTGCACCAGCGTTCGGCCATCCAGCTGATCGAGGCTCAGGCTGAAGTGCACGAACTGCTCGAACAGCTGCACGGCCTCATCCCCCAGCGTACCGCGCTCATACAGAATGCGCAGCGCATCCATCACCACTGCCGAATCGCGGTACCAATGGAAGAAATAGTCCGGATCCGGGTCATATGAGGCGAGCACCGGCGAGGCCACGACCGAACCCACATGGGCCTGGATGGTCTGTCCGAATCCGGGGCGCTGCTTGATGATGTCAGTGGCGGAGATGCCGCGCAGCATCTGGTGTGCGCAGTGATGGTACTCACTCTCCAGCCACGCTTCGAGACCAAAGTTCGGGCGCGGCTCGCTGCCAGCTTCGGTGTTCAACGGCGCGCGCGCGGTCGCGGGCCGCTGAAGCCCAGTTTTCGCAGGCCGTTCTGGATTTCCGGAATCGCCATGAACAGTCGCCACAAGAGGCCCGATCGCTGATTCTCTATCATGATGATGATCGGTCCCTGATCGATGGCGAGGAAGGTATCCGCATACCAGTCGCGTTGTTCACAGAAGGCGTCGACGAAGCCGTAGCGTCCCCACACCTTTCTGCCATAGCGGCGCAGGAAGTGGCGGATGGCGGCGAGGGACTCAGCGGGCGTGTAGGGCAGACTCGACAGCGCCGCGGTGGGCGAAAGGGTGCCATTGTCATGGGCCGGATCGTGTACCGCGTAGCCGTCCGGGTCATCGCTTGCGGTGAGGCCCCAGCACTCGGCGCTGTAACCGGCATGTCCGTGCGGATTGGCCGCGCAGTGCGCGTGGTTGATGCGCACCTGCGCAAGGTTCTGCTGCCAGTAATCCGCATAGGCATCCTTCAGGCCACGAGGATCGAGGCCGCAGAAGGAGTAGTGGCTGAAGAAGAGCGGTCCGCCGAACGGCATGCCCAATGGCAGCTTGATGTCGTAGTACGACTTGCCGTTGAGGAAATCGCGGCCCGCGGCGAAGCCTTTGTGATAGACGAGCGGGTCCACCCCGTAGCGCGGTGCCGCTGCCGCCAGCACATAGGTGATCAGGCATTCGTTCCAGCCACGGATTTCGTGGTCCATGGCCCAACCGTTGTTGGGACTCCAGTGCCAGTAGAGGACGCGGCGCTGATCCTGGGTGAACCAGCTCCACTCAACCTCCTCCCACAGGAACGTGACGCGTCCCCGCAATTGCGCCTCGGCGGGTTCATCGGCATCGAAGTACTGTCGGGCACAAAGCAGGCCGACACACAGAAAGGAGGTTTCCACGAGGTCTGCGGCGTCATCCTTGCGCCAGAAGGGGATGGTTGCGCCCGTGCGTCCATCCAGGAAATGCGGGAAGGCGCCGTGATAACACGGCGCGCGGGTCAGCACCTCCAGCATGGCGCTGATCCGGGCGAGGGCGGCGGCGCGCGTGATCCAGCGGCGCTCCACGGCAACGATGATGCACATCAGTGCGAAGCCCGTGCCACCCACGGCCACCTTGTCATTCGGCGGATCCGCGCGCGTGGTGTGCCGATCCGGTGTCAGGCCGCTGGCCGGATGCCCACCCTCCCAGAAGAAGCGAAAGGTCTGCCGCTGCACCTGCTCGAGCAGCTCATCATCGGGCAGCGCGGCAAGCTTGGCCGGGCTCAAATTGCGCGGGCGTTGGGCGGCGGGGGGTTTGGGCACGCTGGGCATCCTGTATCCTAACGGCTTATTTTACTGCATGCCGTGGTGTGCAATTCATGAGCCGGATCGAAACCCTCATTGCCAGCATGACCCTGACCGAAAAGCTCGGTCAGCTGACCATGACGGCCTGCTCGTTTACCGTGACGGGGCCGGTGATCGCGGGGGATTCCACCGAGGCCATCCGCAGCGGCGCCATCGGCAACCTTCTGAACCTGGTCGGCGCGGGGCCGGTTCGGGATATGCAGCGCCTGGCGGTGGAGGAGTCACGGCTGAAGATTCCACTGCTGATCGGGCTGGACATCATCCACGGCCACCGGTCGCTGTTTCCGGTGCCGATCGCCGAGGCCGGCGTCTTTGATCCGGTCCTGTGGGAGGCCACGGCGCGCGAAGCCGCCATGGAAGGCGCCGCCGACGGCATCGCGCTGACCTTTGCGCCGATGCTGGATGTGTCGCGCGATCCGCGCTGGGGTCGCACCGTCGAGGGGTCCGGCGAGGATCCGTGGCTGGCCGAACAGATGGCCGGCGCCAAGGTGCGCGGCTTTCAGGGCGCAGATCTCGCGGCGCCTGATGCGCTGGCGGCCTGTGCCAAGCACTTCTGCGCCTATGCGCCGGTGACGGCGGGTCGCGAGTACGCATCGGTGGACATCTCCGAACGCACGCTTCACGAGGTCCATCTGCCGCCCTTCGAGGCCGCCTTGAGGTCGGGTGTTGCCACCATCATGCCGGCCTTTACGGATCTGGCGGGCATTCCGATGACGGCGCATACCGGGCTGCTGCGTGACTGGCTGCGGGTACGCATGGGCTTCGATGGCGTGATCATCAGTGATTACAACGCCATTCGTGAACTGCTCAATCATGGCGTGGCGGCGGATCTGGCGGAGGCGGCAGCCCTGGCCCTTAAGGCCGGCGTGGACATCGACATGATGGCCGATGGCTATCGGCAGGGGCTGCCGGTGGCCCTTGAGCGCGCACTGGTGAGCATGGAACAGATCGATACCGCCGTGCGCCGGGTGCTGCGGCTGAAGGAGCAGCTCGGACTCTTCGCTGACCCGTATGGGCGTGGCCGCACCGAGGAGGCCGAGGCGGCCATTGCCCGGCGGCGGGCGCTGGCGCGCAGCGTGGGGGCGCAGTCTTTGGTGTTGCTCAAGAACGCCCACGACGTCTTGCCCTTCAAGCCATCGCTGCGCAGCCTCGCGGTGATCGGGCCACTGAGTGAGGCGGCTGCCGAGATGCGCGGACCCTGGTCGGCGGCCGGCGTCGCGGAAAACCACGTGAGCGTCTTCAGCGGACTGCGTGCGGCGCTGCCGGATACGGTGATGCTGTACGCGGCGGGAGTGACCCTCGAGGGCGATGACACGGACGGTATTGCCGGGGCGCTGGCGGTGTGCGACCAGGCCGACAGCATCCTCTTGTGCCTCGGCGAGGCCGCCGGGATGAGCGGGGAGGCCGCGAGTCGCGCGCACCTGGGCCTGCCCGGCATGCAGGATGCGCTGGCGAGTGCGGTGCTTGCGCGGGCCCGGGAACTGGGCAAGCCCTGCGCGGTGGTGCTGTTCTCGGGCCGGCCGCTCACGGTGCCGCAGCTGGTGCAGGAGAGCGATGCGCTGCTTGCCGCGTGGTTCCCCGGCTGCGAGGCCGGTCATGCGGTGGCGGATGTGGTGCTGGGCAAAGTCTCCCCCAGCGGGCGCACGGTGATTTCCTGGCCGCGCAGCGTCGGGCAGATCCCGATTTTTTACAGCGAGCGGCGCAGCGGTCGGCCCGCGAATCCGGCCGACAGATTCACGAGCAAGTATCTGGATTCACCCAATGATCCCTTGTTCGCGTTCGGCCACGGACTGACCTATGGGCGTTTTCGCTACTCGAATCTGCGGGTCACCCCGACGGTGCTGAGCGTTACGGATAGCGTGCAGGTGGAGGTGGATCTCACCAACACGGGCCGACACACCGCCCGCGAGACGGTCTTCGTGTTCACCCATGATGTGGTGGCGAGCGTCGCCCCGCCGCTACTGAAGCTGCGCAGGATTTGCGCGCTTGACGCTTGCGCCAGGTGAGAGCGGCACCGTCACCATCGCGGTACCCGGCAAGCAGCTGCAGATCCTCGGCCGCGATCTGGCGCCGGTATTCGAACCCGGCACTGTCGAAATCCTGGTCGGCCCGCGAGCCGATCGTGCCGACCTGCTGGTCGGCACGGTGCAGTTGCGGGGGGAGTAGCGGCTCTATTTGGGAAACTTCTGGAAGATGGCGTCCACCGCGGAGCGGATGCGCTTGCTGGCGGCATCCCCTGTCAGACCGGTCAGGCTGGTCTCGGCCGAGGCATGCCATATCGGCTTGCGGGACGCGGCGTCATAGAGGTCGAGCGTAATGAAGCTTTGGTGGTAGATATACGGTTCGCCCCAGCCCCAACCCCAACCCAGTCCCCAACGCGGCCCCCAGGCGCCGGCGCCATACGCCCAACCGTCCGGATACACGGCGTCCACCTCGCGCTCCATGCCGATGCCGTAGCCGATGAGGCACTGTGCGCCCACCGGCGGGCTGCCCGCGGATCCCGGGGCCGATGGCGTCACCAGGGTTCTGCCCTGCGTCTGCAGGTTGGCGGCAATGGCATCGCGCAGCCGCGACTCATTCAAGGGATTGGCAATGGTCGTGCGCAGCGGGCTGTCACCCTTGAAGCCGCCGGCCCAGCCGAAGGACTGGCAGTGCACCGTGGCCAGCAGCTGGCTGTCCTGATCAGTGCGCACCGGAATGGCAGTGCAGCCTGCCAGCGTCACGCCCGCCGCCACAATGAAAACCAATACCGTGGATCTGCTCATGACTGATTCCTCGCAAAGTCACCGCCCGACATGGGAATAACGTACCGGTGCGCAGACGGTTGACGGGCGGTCCGGCCCACCGCTTACCCTGCGGCACTCGCCTGATATGCTGGCTTGAGTTGCCTACCGACACTTTATGATCCAGACGCTGCAATTGCTCGTCGTGCTGCTCGCCGTGATTGCCGCCGTGGAAGCGGTGGCCATACGGCTCAAAGTGCCGTCCGCCATCCTGCTGGTCCTGACGGGCGTGGTGTTGGCGCTGATTCCAAAGCTCCCCGGCGTGAATCTTGCCCCGGAGCTGGTATTGCTGGTCGTGCTGCCGCTGTTCATCTACCAGGCAGCCTTCTCCATGAGCTGGAAGGATTTTCGCGCCAACCTGGGCGGGATTTCGCTGCTCGCCGTCGGCTGTGTGCTGTTCACCACGGTCCTCGTGGCGGTCGCCTGTCACCGGTGGCTGCAGCTGTCCTGGCCGGTGGGTTTCACGCTCGGGGCCATCGTCTCGCCGCCCGACGCCGTCGCGCCCTTGTCCATTGCCCGGCGGATGCAGATCCCGCGCCGGATTCTCACCATCCTGGAGGGTGAAGGGCTCGCCAATGATGCCACCGCCCTGGTGCTATACCGGTTCGCGGTGGTGGCGGTGAGTGCCGGCAGCATCTCTCTCGGCCATGCCTCGTCACTGTTTGCGCTCATTATCGTAGGCGAGGTGCTATGGGGCATCGCAGTGGGCTGGTTGATGCTGCATCTGCGGCACTGGGCTCGCGATACCCATATAGAAGTCACACTCTCGCTGCTGACCCCGTTTGTCGCCTTCTGGCCGCCGGAACATCTGGGCGGCTCCGGTGTGATCGCCACGGTGGCCTGCGGCCTGTACGTCAGCTGGAATGGCCAGCGCCTGATCAGCTCCGCGACCCGCCTGCAGGGGGTGTTCTTCTGGGATTTTCTGGTCTACATCGTCGAAGGCCTGGTGTTCCTCGTGTGCGGGCTGCAGGCGCGGGCCATCGTCGAAGGCATTGCCGGCTATACGACCGCGACGCTGGCGCTGGCGGCCGGCATTGTCAGCGTCGTGGTAATCGGTGCGCGCTTCCTGTGGATATTCCCGGCGGCGTACCTGACGGTGCTGGGACGTCACCCCGACGCCGCTGCCGAGGATTCGATCTCCTGGCAGCGGGCGTTTGCCTTGGCATTCACCGGCATACGCGGCGTGGTGTCGCTCGCGGCCGCGTTGGCGCTCCCCGTGTTCTTGAACAATGGCGCGGAGTTTCCCGGTCGCGATCTCATCCTGTTTCTGACGTTCGCGGTGATCCTGGTGACCCTGGTCGGACAGGGACTGGCCCTTCCGGGCGTCATTACCTGGTTGGGGCTCGCCAATGCGGGACGCCGGGAGCGCTTGCGCGACCAGATGGAGGAGTACAAGGCCCGCCGTGCCGCCATCAAGGCGGCGCTGGTGCGCCTGGAGGAGCTGACGCTCGAGTGCAAAGTGAGTGAAGAGGTGCTGGCGCCGGTGCGGCAGTTGTACCGCGAGCGACTGCGCCACGTGGAATATCGCGCTGATGCGGATGATTCGCACACGAAATTGATTCGCGATCGGGATGCCGTGGAGCGGCGGTTGATCGCGGTGGAGCGCGAACATATCAACGCGAACTATCGAAATGGCGACCTCAAGGATGATGCGCGCCGGCGCGTCGAGCGGGAACTCGATCTGCGCGAGGCGTACCTGGCAAGCGTGGGCGGGGAGGAGCCGTCTCAGTAGGGCGCAGGTGTGTAGGCTCGTTGTAATTCTGGGACCGATTCGCGGATCGTTAGCTGCAGGCGCTGTTCATCCCCTCAGTCGAGAGAAGTATCCGACCTTTCTGCACGACGGCCGTGTGCACTAGCGGAGGTGTTATGGCATGACGGTGAGGCCGCTGCCAAACGCGAGCCCTTCGAGCATTTGTCGCGTACACAACATCCCCAGCTCATGAATTCTTCGGCGCACTGTAGCGGCGCATTTCTGTCCGTTCGCGTCGCTTAGTACGCTGGTCAGGGGCAACTTGTCGTGCGCAAGCAGTCGGCGATTACATCGCGGGATGGCCGACCGGTACGCCATCGTCGAGCACCAAAGGTCGTTTGATCCAGACATCAGCCGTATCCTGTATTCCCGTAACTGCTTGATTAAGCTATCAAAAACTTTTGAATCAAGCCGACAAGACATAATATATCGAGCTCTGCAATTGACACGCGGCGATTGTCATACATAGATTTATGTCATGCTCGCGAGGCTCGACGCGACATATCGTTTAGTCAGCGACGCAATATTTTATCTTGTGTCTCTGTATATTTTTAATGCCAGGGGCACCGAAGAGTGGCGCCGCGGAATTTCAAATCCGGCACGAAGACGCTGCGTTAGTACGACGAAGAGTGACCAAGGAAAATCGGAGAATTCAAAATGAAGATTTTGACCATTGCAGCTGCCGTAGCAGTTAGCGCCGGTTCGTTCTCTGCGGTCGCGAAGGATGCCGATCAGACGGGTGTCGTCGATAACGCCTTTGCCTACACAGCATCCGGTGCAGGCTCATTGCCTGTGATCATCGGCGGTGCCATTGAGGGTGCTTTCAGCAGCGCTGCGCCGGTTGGCCTGGGCAACGCGCGCGCCATCACGGCGGGAGGCGGGCGTTCTGCGGGAGGCGGGCGTTCGGTCCTCGGTGGCAATGGCAGCGCCATCACTGCGGGAGGCGGGCGTTCGGTCCTCGGTGGCAATGGCAGCGCCATCACTGCGGGAGGCGGGCGTTCGGTCCTCGGTGGCAATGGCAGCGCTATCACTGCGGGAGGCGGGCGCCCGGTCCTCGGTGGCAATGGCAGCGCCATTACTGCGGGAGGGGGACGTCCTGTTCCGAGCACTGAGGCGGGCGCTCGCTAAATCGCTGGCTGGCGCGGTGCCAGTTTGCTCTCTACGGCTTCCAGACTCTTGTCACAAAAATAGCAGCTGCGGGGCAGCGCGAACCTCGGTACGCTTGCGCTGTGTCGGATATCCGCTCCGCCTTAAGTGTGATGTGCCGCCGTGTCCTGCACCCCCTGGTGCGGATACTGGTGCGCTTCGGCGTCAGCGCCGGAGAATTCAAGGCCATTGTGGACAGCGTTTACGCCCATGCCGGATCTGAATACCTGGCGGAGCAGGGTGAGCGCGTCACGTACTCCAAGCTCGCCGTCATCACGGGCATCAACCGTGCCTTCCTGCCGGCCATTCTGGCCCATCCGCACGACGAATTCCGACCGCGCAGCCATACCCAGCTGCACCGCGCCGCGCGGGTACTGGCCGGCTGGCACGACGATAAGCTGTTCCAGACCAGCGTGGGCGATCCGGCGGTACTGCCGATCGACGGCGGCCGCAACAGCTTCCGCCAGCTGGTCGATCTGTACAGCGGCGGCGTCTATCACCGGACGATGCTCTCGGAGTTGGAGCGCGTGGGCGCCATCCGGCTCGTCAGCGCAAAGCGAGTTCGTGCCCTGCGGCGTACGCCGGTCGGCGGCGGGGCCAATCTCGACACAGTGCTGAGCACCGGGGAGATGGCCGGAGATCTGCTCAATACCCTGGAGCACAACATGTTCTCGCCTGCAGCGGAGCAACTGCCCGTGCGGGCGCTGTTTGGCACGATGGATCCGGCGGAGCTGCCCCGGTTCCAGGTGCAGCTCGGCCAGCGCGCCGACCGACTACTGAAAGTGCTTGATCAGCTCATGCGTTCGCATGCGCCGAAACCCGCCACAGCAGGCAAAGAAAACCCCGGCGTCGAGATCGGTGCATCGGTGATTGCCATCACTCGCCGCTCGCCGCGCTTAGCCGCGGCAACTCCCACTGGCCCGGCAAAAGGGCGCAAGGGTCGTTGAGGCTAGGCGGCCTGGATGCGCTGTCCGAGCAACGCCGGCCGCGCTTGCAACTCGGCCGCGTGGCTTTCCGAAATCCCATCTGTCCAGACACGAAACAGCCGCCGATTGGCGACACCGAAGGCGGTGCCGATCGCGATATTCGCCGCGGCTCCTCCGCAAATACGTTGTGCGGTTGTCGCAATGTCCACTAAATGACTTCGCGTACACACGGTGTCGCGGTAAACTTTGCATCGTGGCCCCCGTAGCTCAGTGGATAGAGCGACCGCCTCCTAAGCGGTAGGTCGTCGGTTCAACTCCGGCCGGGGGCGCCAAGCCCCCTGCCTTCGACCTCCCTGCAGGTCGCCTATCGTCCAGAAATCATTCGATATTCTGCGAAAAACCTGTCCTTGTGCGTCCTCCCCTTGTATTGCCGCGTCCCAAGATGGCTTGGGTACACTGTGGGGGATCGCGACTTCAATTGTGACGATCCCCATGGGGACGGGTTCAATGTACCGGTCCGAGGGCCGCGTCGGTCTCAGGTCGTCGACCCTCTCGAGTAAACTCTCGCAACATCTTGCGCATCTGATACGCGAGCAGACGTGGAGAAATGACGCATCTCGCAGAACGTAATGACGACATCTGCAAGGCTAAACTTATCGACTAGCACATCCGCGTACTTCTGACGCAGGGCAAAGGCGATGTTCGCCAAGCTCGGCGAGCTGATGGACGGCGCACCCCAGGCCGACTGCATGCAGCTGATCAGTGCGAAGAAGTAGTAACGCCTCGATGCTTTGAACCGACGATCCGCCTTGCAAAAAAAGCCCCCGGATTGCGCAGGGGGCTTTGTTCCACTCGCGAAGATGCTGCCTATCGGCTTACCGTGATGCTGGCTTGAGTATCCGACGGGCCAAACTGATCCATGCCAATGCCCTTGGGGGCGGTCGGGATTACCAGTTTCACCCAGACGGCATCCGGACCCTTGAAGTACGAAGTCTCGGTCGCCTTGCGCACGGCATCGATGCTGTCCTGCTGCTTCCCGGAGGTCGCGTTGGCGAAACCCGGCAGCTCGAACACGACCCATGAGCCTTTAGCCATTTCGGACAAACTGATGGCAACTTCCGGTCGTTCGGTCTTCACGCGGATCTCGGTACCGGCGCGCACAGTGCTCTGATTGGCCGTGATCTTGAAGTCCTTGCCATTGCGGCTCAGGACAATAGGCTGTTGAGGAGCAAACGCCCGCGTAGGCGCAGGGGCAGCCGCCCGCGCAGGCGCCCGCAAAGCAACATCTTTCAGCGCAAGACCAGCACCGCTTGTGGGTCCGGGCCTCCTGAGGCTGAACTGCATGCGTCCGATGTCGCCCTTGCACACCGAGGCATTCCAAGTGGGATGAATCTCGCAGGTGTCGTCCGTGGCGACGCTGTCATTCTCGCCGTCGTTGATCAGAACATAGGAATCAGGGATGCCGGTCGTCGATCCGTCCAGATCGTGGATCGCCGCGGTCCGGTAGGCCGAACCACTTCGGTTGTCACTGTCGAACCTGGGGTCGATCTTCGGGAAATACACGGGCTTCGCATTGATGTATTTCGCACGCGTGACGGTGTTTTCGGTGGTAACCCCGGCGCCCGTAAACAACAGCCAGGTAAGCGCTCCTGATCCGCGCTGTTTGTTGTCCTGGAAATTCACGAATGTCGTGTTGATTATGTCATGGCGATAGTCGTAGTACTCGTAGGCGTGGATCGGGTAGTCAGGAATCAGGGGTTTCGGCAGGCTGCGGCCGTAGGCCTTTTCTTCCGGCGTTACGGGGTTGCCGATGTTGTCGGTTTCGCCCACGAACAGCGAATCCACCACCAGTGAGGTAAATGTGTCAGCGCCGAAGGAACCCGTTGAACTCGTGAACCCGATGGCATTGTCCGCCGCCTTGAAGTTGCGGAAGACGTGCAGCTCGCCGCGGCTCCAGACGCCGCCATTGCGGTTCTTGTAAGCGGTGAGATTCTCGAGCAGCGATTCCACGCTCTTGCTGTTTTCATCAGCGGGATTTTCCTTGGCGATGTGCGAGGGGCCCGCCAACCCGAAGACGCCTTCCAGATTGATGTTCCGGTCCAGCATGAACCCGTCGAAGTTGGAATGGGCAACATTGCCCTTAAATTCCGCCATCCTGGTCCGACGCGGCCAGATCGTCTGGCTGATCTCGGCGCCTGCGAACTGACCCTGCGGGTGCTCCGGCAACGACCACCAGAAGCCATTCTCATCGGAACCCGCTGCCACGTTGTCAATATAGATGTTGTCCGGGTTGGTGATCCAGAAAGCCGACACCGTGTTGTCCGAAGGCAGCAGGGTGTCCTTGCCGGAAACGCTGGCTTGCCTCATGGCCTGGCGATTCTCGTACGCACTGCTGAGCTCTCCGTTTGGGGCGAGATTGTACGGTACGCAGGCCTTGGAGGTATGGCACTTGATCTGGATGGCCAGGTTGTGCACGAACTGGTTGCCGTGCTCGATGCCGTCTTCGAGGAAGAAGCAGTGACCGACGATGTTGTAGGTCACGTTGTTCTCGACACGCACGAAGTTGGTGCCGTGCACCGTCACGCAGCGGTTGTAGGTGTCGTGGATCGCCGAGTTCTTGATGTACTGGCCCTTCGCATCGCCGACCAGGTGCCAGTGAATCGGGTAGCGGGCCAGCGTCAGGTTCTGGCCCATGCGGTTCAGCTCGACGCCTTCCACATACATGTGGCTCGACGGCATCGCCATGATATGGCCGCCGAAGAACGTCTGCGCCGCATCTTCTGACGCCTGGATCTTGATGTTGCGCGTCAGCATGCCCACTTCGCCGCGCTCATCCACGTTGAAGGTGATCTTGCCGAAGTGCATGAAGTCGAGCTTCCTGTCCAGCGTGATGCTGTTGCCGCTGATGGCGGCAATGGTGCGCCGCTCGGCCTGCCGTGGATCGAAATCGGTCGAGGCGAGGACGATCTCATCGCCCACCTTCCAGCCCTTGGCATCCAGCACCTGGATCGAGGTGGCGCCGGCCTTAGCGGTGGCGGACAGTTTGCTCCAGCTGTTGGTGGTGGAACCGTGCAGGTTCAGCGTGCCGCCCGAGAGCATGATGCCGCGGTCGCCCATGCCGCCCATCACGTCCTCGCCCTTCACGTGGTCGGTGAGGGTGATGGTCGCCTTGCGCGTGTGGGGGCGTCCTTCGCTGCCGATGGCCAGCTCCCCGTGCAGCATGATCCATTCGGTGGTCAGTTCCAGATCCGCATCGTCCGAGAAGCTCAGCTTGCCGTCGATCGACAGACCATCCAGCGGCGGTGGACTCACATCCAGCACGACGTCCTTGTCCCGACCGATGGTGACCTTGTCGCCTGCTACCGGCACCTTTTGATTCGGCCAGGTGGCCGGATCGGACCAGCGCGACTGCTGACTCGCCTGTGCGTTCGCCTCCGGGGCTCCCTGGAAAGCCAACATGATGACGAGGCCGGATATTGCGAGCAGCGGCGCAACACCGAACGGGCGATATCGTCCCCTCATGGCGTGGTCCCCTCTTATCTAATTATCAGATGATGCCGAATCTTGTAGGCACAGGATAAGCTGATTTCCCGACGCCGGGCTATACCGGCGACCGCCTTCTGCGGGAAGGCTCGCCCTCTCGACGAACGCCGCACCTGCTCAGGGCGACCTGCCCGCCAGGGCGCGCGCCTCAGGGAGACTCCTGAGAGATCAAACTGGGCCCGAATTGCTAGAATCAGGCCCCGTTTTCGGGAGAAGCCCACGCCCATGTCTTGGATCCGACCTTCTTGCCTGTTCGCGCTGGCCGCCCTGATGGCTGCACCGGCCATTTATGCCGACGGGCTAAAGGGCGATGCCGCCGCCGGCAAAGCTCTTTTTATGTCGAGTTCCTGCCCGACCTGCCATGCGGTCACCAAGGACGACACCTCGAAGGTCGGTCCGAATCTCGTCGGCGTCGTGGGACGGCAGGCGGGCACCAAGAAGAGCCTCCTGGGCCCCAGTGAGAACATGAAGAAGTACGGGGTGATCTGGAGTGCCGAGACCCTGGATGAGTTCCTGACCAACCCCAGCGCCAAGGTGCCCGGTACGCCGATGGCCGGGATCCTGACCGACCCGCAGCAGCGCGCGGACGTCATCGCCTTCCTCTCAACGCTGAAGGAGTAAGGGGGTTCTTGGGGACGCTGACGCTCTCGGGTCCTACCGCGGTTTTGGGGCGATGGTCGCGCCAAACCCACTCCAGCGCCTCGGGGAGAATCTGGTCCCGTGCCTGGCGATCGCAGTGCCCGACGTCCAGCGCGAATATGTACGGCGTAGTGCTTGCTCTTGAGCGCCGCCGCTATCTGGTGATTGGCGATGACCCAATCATGCATGGCGTTACGCATGATGTTGGGGTTGTACAGGTCGCGATCGCCGACCTGCATCCAGATCCGGATGGGCTTGGCGGGTGAACCGCGAATCAGCCTCTCGTGATAGCCCTACGCGCCGCCTGCGTCGCCCGGGTTGAATGGCCACTGCTGGTTCACGAACGTCCCGCTGTAGCTGATCACCGGTGGTACCCCTCGGGATGTAACCACGCCATGGTGAACGCCGCCGCCGCACCGGAGCTGCATCCCATGGCCACCCGTGTCCGGATCGTGCGACAGCGTGACGCCGTAGCGCTTCTGCACCTGCGGCAGCACCTCACGCTCGATGAACTGCGCAAACCTTCCGGACGGCGTGTCGTATTCGAGTCTTCGCTCGCTGCCTTGCGCATCGCCCCCGCCGCGCGAAACATTCCAGTGCTCAAATTGTTTCGCTTATCAGATCCTCGACAGGATTATTTGCGCCGCAGATGCGGTATCTAACGGCCCCGGTCAGCTGCGCCACGTGCAATAGGTGTCTTCCTAGAGTGTTTGTAGGAGCGGATGGACATTTGAATCGCCGCAGCGCGAGCCAGTGGATGCCTACGGCAAATACAGCGCTCTTTCCAAAAAAACCGGCGTGCGCCTAATCCCTTCGCGAAACGTGAAAGATATTATAGCTACTAAAGGGGAAAGCTCCCGCCCGGCGAGTTCGCTCCCTTTGTTAGAGGAGTTGACATGAAAACAATCTTTTCTCTGCTTATACTCGCTGGATCGACGTTACTGGTGGTTCCTTGTGCCCACGCTCAATCATTTGGACAAGCACTAGGACAAGCAATAGGCGGTGCTTTCGGCCAATTTGCTTCGCCGCAGAACGAGTCAGCTTCAATGGAGCAGTTGCGCAGGTTCGACCATTTTCTCCAAGAACACCCACGTATAGCCCGCGAACTGTCGGAACGACCTGGACGCGTCAATGATCCCCGGTACCGCGACGATCATCCCGAGCTTCGCGATTGGCTTCGAGACCATCCTCAGGTAGCAGATGTTTTACGTGAGAATCCCGATGGGTTTATGGATCGGGAACGGCACTTTCAACAATATAATGGTGACTTCACCTCTGGTGACACGCGGCGCGGCGAGCTCGCGCATTTCGACTGGTTCCTCGATTCACATCCAGAGATTCGCAGCGATCTGATGCACCGACCGGAACTGGCTCTACGTGATGAGTACCTAGACCATCATCCAGATCTGAGGGCTTATCTCGATAAGCATCCCGCCGTCCGCCAAACGTTGCGGGACAATCCGAGAGATTTTATGGATCGCGAGGCGCGACTGAACAGCCAAACCGGGCGCTAGTCTAAT